>JBNKZZ010000014.1:0-180240 GCA_050301895.1 Ensifer sp.
CTACCGCCCCAGGCCAAGTCACTTACCAGCAACTCTTGATGATTTTGTTAGAGCGAAGGAGGTCGTCGCCAGCAGCGCCGCCGCCCTCGTCAGTGATTGGGCTTATACGGGTGACCCTTTTCAGAGTCAACATGCTTTTTCTGCTTTTTTGGAAAAATGTTGGCACGAAAAGCTGAACCGCCTGCAAAATAAGGATTCCTTTCAAAAGATTTCTGATTTTCTTGTTTTGCCGCCTTCTTTTCACAATTGGAGAGCATGAAAATTCCATTGTCTGCGTCCCGTTTTCGAGATGCATGGTTGTTGCACGCGATATGGCACCTTCTATGTTCGATTTGATTGACTCGCAGGGCTTAAGCAGGCACATCTGGCGCAACTAAATTCATGGGACGATACGCTTAATATGGCAAATGCGCGCTACATGCTCACGCCTCTTGGCGATGAACCGCCTATATTGGCGTTCGGTCGGCGCGCACCCGACAGACGGGAAGTTTCTGTTCGCTGGCTGTCCGGTACGTTTCTGACGGGTGTTGCATCTACTATATTGATGGGCATTGCACTGTCTGCCGCTTTGGATGGGCGCCAGCAATTGGCAATCCCTGCCGAAGCGTATGCTGCTGTTGCCGATGACACGACCCAGGCGGTCGTTGACCAGATCCGACGTGGCGAGCGCATCGTACAATCCAATCTGACATCAAAGCCATCGGATAAGGAAGTTCTTGAGGTCTCGACGATCGTACAGGACGGCGGCAAAAATGTTGTAAGGCGGCAACCCTTCGTACACGTCAAGATGGCCTTGGCCGTCAGTCATCCAACACAGGAAGATTACCCGCGGTTCGATCCAATGGCGATTTTTTCGTCCGGTGAAGCCTCACGGCAACCAGCGCCTTCTTTCACAGGTACGATTTACGGCTCCGATGTTGAAACTGAGGTCAGCCTCGTCTCACAGGACTTCCCCGTCGGCGGCACTGGGCAAGCCTACGCCCCCCCCATGGCCTACGACGAAGTTGAAGAGATGGTTCGCACCAACGGCTCGGTTCTGACGGATGGGGACAGCCAGGTTTCATCCCTCTATTATGTCGACCCGCGTCGCTTTGCCGACGATAGCAGCGACATTGGAATTACGCTTGGACTGACAGCCAAGGTCATCGAGACCAACCTTTCAGTTGCCGAGCGTGAAAACATAAGTCAATCCAGCCCGGAATATGCCGACGACGTCATTCCTATTCGTCGTGAAATGACGATTGAAGCTGCGCTCATAGCGCACAACTACTCCGAAGCGCAGGCATCCGATGTCAGTGGATTTCTCACACCTCTTCTCGGCTTCGAGAAGCTGCCGCCAGGTTACGCACTCCGGATAGGCATCATTCAAAGCCCAACGGAAACTAGAATTGTCCGCGCCAGTGTCTATGCAGAAAACCGGCACGTGTTGACTGCGGCCGTCAACGACGACGGCGCATTCGTCAAGGCACCCGAACCGCAGACATCTGATGCCATCAGGTCCGCACTCGCAGATGATGGCGCACCGGTGATTCCGAGCCACGATCTGCCGCGCATTTATGACGGTATTTATCGCTCAGCGCTTGCCTATGGGATGAACACCCGCCTGACAGGTCAATTGGTGAAGCTGCTCGCGAGCAGCGTCGATTTCAAAGCCAGCCTGAAACCAGCCGACTCGCTCGAAGTTCTCTTCACTGCGACCGACGATAAGGGGCAGATTACCGATGCCTCCGAATTGTTGTTCGTCTACGCCAAATTCGGCGACAAGGAGATCCGGCTCTACCGTTATCAGGATCCGCAGGAAGGTTGGGTCGACTATTTTGACCAGGATGGCAAAAGCACCAAACGATTCCTGATTCGCAATCCCGTACCAAACGGCGTTTTCCGTTCCGGCTTCGGCATGCGGCGCCACCCCATCCTTGGCTACAAGCGAATGCACACCGGCGTCGATTGGGCCGCGCCGCGCGGCACGCCAATTATCGCGGCAGGCGATGGCATCGTGGAAAAGGCCGGCTGGGACAAGGGCGGCTACGGAAAGCAGACGCTGATCCGCCACGCCAATGGTTACGTCACCTCCTATAGCCACCAAAATGCGATCTCCAAGGACGTCTTCCCAGGGGCAAGTGTACGCCAGGGTCAGATTATCGGATGGATAGGAACCACGGGACTTTCAACTGGACCGCATCTTCACTACGAGCTGATTGTGAACGGCAACAAGGTTGATCCGCTTGGAATCCGCCTTCCAGAAGGAAAATCACTCAAGGATACGGCACTGGCGCGATTTGAAATCGAACGTCGCCGGATTGATACCTTGCTTGGCCATGATGAATGGCAGGTCGCAGCAAACTGAAACGAGGCTTCGTCACTCCGGTGAGATTTGCTGTCGCAGTTTTCTTGGCAGTCCCTCGACCACCAGCCAGTAGCTTGCGTCTATGTGCTCCTTGAGCATTTCGTCATCCATGCTCGAAGCCTCATAACGTTGAATCCAGCTCATTCCACGGGAAGCAAGGTAAGGCGCAGGCCGCAAGCCTGGCTCGAATTTGAGCACCTCAAAAGCGATTTTCGACGCCTTGAACGTCACGGCAAGCTCGCCGCCATCCTGCATGCTGCCAATCGCAAACACTTTGCCTGCAACTTTCCACACATGCGCGCCGCCCCATTGCACAACATAACTTGAGGCAGCAAACGAGGCGCAGAAGGTATTGTAGACCTCAACCTTCATCTGCGCCTCGCATTTTCATTCTCCGACTTTTCAGGCCGCCTGATACGCATTCGGTTGGCCACTTTCTGCCACACGAAATGTAAGGCGATCGGATCCAGCTCCGACGGCGACCTGCGCACCATCCAATATTTCACCGGAGAGGATCTTCTCTGCCAGCGGATCCTGCAGGTACTTCTGAATTGTCCGTTTGAGCGGACGAGCGCCATAAACAGGATCGTAGCCCTTGTCGGCCAGCCATTCGCGGGCATCAGCATGCAGATCGACCACGATCTTGCGGTCCACCAGCAGCTTTTCAAGACGTGCGATTTGAATATCAACAATCGCACCCATCTCACCGCGATGCAGACGATGGAACAGGATAATGTCATCCACACGGTTCAAGAACTCGGGGCGGAAGTGCATTTTCACAACGCCCATCACTTCATCGCGAGCCTTGTCGCTTTCATCATTCTCGCCAAGGGCGGTCAGATATTCCGAACCGAGATTGGAGGTCATGATGATGATGGTGTTCTTGAAGTCCACTGTGCGGCCCTGACCATCGGTCAAACGTCCGTCATCAAGTACCTGCAAAAGTACGTTGAAGACGTCCGGATGCGCCTTCTCGATTTCATCAAAAAGCACAACCTGATAGGGCCTGCGCCGGACAGCTTCCGTCAATGCACCACCTTCGTCGTAGCCAACATAGCCGGGAGGCGCACCGATAAGCCGCGACACGGAGTGTTTCTCCATATATTCCGACATATCAATGCGAACGATGGCCGATTCTTCATCAAAGAGGAAACGGGCCAATGCCTTGGTCAGCTCGGTCTTGCCAACTCCCGTCGGGCCAAGAAACATGAATGAGCCAATAGGGCGATTGGGATCCTGCAACCCGGCACGCGAACGACGAACTGCCTTGGAAACAGCCTGCACGGCATCGCCCTGACCGACCACCCATTTTGCCAGTTCATCTTCCATGCGCAGCAGCTTGTCGCGCTCGCCCTCCAGCATCTTGTCAACTGGAACGCCAGTCCAGCGAGACACCACCTGAGCAACATTGTCAGGCGTTACTACCTCTTGCACCATGGCATCGGCAGCAATATCGCTTTCTTGTCCTTCGGCCTCAGCAAGCTCTTTTTCCAATTGCGGAATTACGCCATAGGCCAGCTCGCCAGCCTTCTGGAATTCACCGCTGCGTTGGGCAATCGCCAGCTCGTTGCGTGCCTCATCCAGCTTGCGCTTCAAATCAGCAGCCAAACCGAGCTTCTGCTTCTCTGCCTGCCAGCGGGCAGTCAGCGCGTTTGCCTCTTCTTCGATACCGGCAAGATCCTTCTCAAGCTTTTCGAGTCGATCTTTGGAAGCCGTATCTGTCTCCTTTTTCAACGCCTCGCGCTCGATCTTCATCTGAATGATGCGACGATCCAGTTCATCCAGCTCTTCCGGCTTGGAATCAACCTGCATTCGAACCCGAGATGCAGCCTCGTCGACCAGGTCGATAGCCTTGTCCGGCAGGAAGCGATCAGTGATGTAGCGATTTGAGAGCATCGCAGCAGAAACCAATGCTGAGTCGGAAATCCGCACCTTGTGATGCTGCTCATACTTTTCCTTCAGACCACGCAGAATGGAAATAGTATCTTCCACAGTCGGTTCGGAGACCATCACGGGCTGAAAACGACGCGCAAGAGCTGCGTCTTTTTCAACATGTTTGCGATACTCATCCAACGTCGTCGCGCCCACGCAGTGCAACTCGCCGCGAGCCAGAGCAGGTTTCAGGAGATTGGACGCATCCATGGCCCCATCCGCCTTGCCTGCACCGACCAGCGTGTGCATCTCGTCAATGAAGAGGATGATATCACCGTTTTCCGACTGAACCTCACTCAGCACGGCCTTCAAACGCTCTTCGAACTCGCCGCGATATTTCGCACCAGCGATCAACGCACCCATATCGAGCGCCATCAGACGCTTGTCACGAAGTGATTCGGGAACATCGCCATTGATGATTCGCAGCGCCAGCCCTTCCGCAATTGCGGTCTTGCCAACACCCGGCTCGCCGATGAGCACCGGATTATTCTTCGTGCGGCGCGAGAGGACCTGAATCGTTCGACGAATTTCATCATCACGACCGATAACCGGGTCCAGTCGACCGTCGCGTGCGTCAGCAGTCAGATCGCGGGCATATTTCTTCAATGCATCAAAGCCCTGTTCGGCATTGGCGCTATCTGCGGTCCGACCTTTGCGCACCTCGTTGATCGCTTGATTCAGTGTTTGTGGCGTGACACCGGCCTTTTGCAGGGTCTCGGCGGTGGAAGCCGATTTTTCCATGCTCAATGCCTGCAGCAAGCGCTCAACAGTCACAAACGAGTCACCCGACTTTTTGGCAAGGTCTTCTGCAACGGCAAATACGCGGGCCAGAGGCTGCGACAGATAAATTTGCCCATTGCCACCGGAAACCTGTGCCATTTTGGAGAGTGCTGCATCGTTGGCGATGCGCGCCTGGCCGGCACTGCCGCCTGCTTTTTCAATCAGGGATGCTGCCATGCCCTGTTCATCATCCAGCAGTACTTTCAGGACATGCTCTGCGGAGAACTGTTGATGGTTCTGTGCCAGAGCCGACGTCTGAGCGGATTGCAGAAAACCGCGCACGCGCTCGGAATATTTTTCCATATTCATGAGTATACCTCCGTTCATCACCACGCCCGATTTCGGCACGTAGCGAATTTTTGAGATTAGGTCCCCTTATCAGGCGAACCCTTCAGCAAAAATATGGTGCGGCATCTAAATATTTTAAAGAGGCACAATCAAAAAACCCCGCAGCCTGCGCTACGGGGTCTTCAAATTCTCAATGCAACGAAGCTTTACTCCGCAACTTCCACCATAGGCGGCGCGCTGGCGGCCTCGGCTGCACCTTCGGGCGCGGCGCCTTCGGCCGCAGCTTCGTTCGCCTCACTATTGGTCCGGCGTGGGCGTCGCTGACGCGGTTGGCGACGACGCGACGGGGCCTGCGCCGCCCCCGCCTCATCTTCGATAGAAACCTCGGCTGGTGTTTCGTCAATCACCGGCTGGGGGCCACTACCATCATTGGGTTCATCCTGATCATTGGCCAGCGCTTCATTTTTGTCAGCGCCGTTTGCATCGCCATCTTCAAGATCATCACGATTGTTGTCGTTGCGCTGCTCGTCACGCTGAAAGCGTTCCTGCATCTGCGCCTGCGCGGTTGCGATTATGCGGTTGTAATGCTCGGCATGCTGCAGATAGTTCTCTGCCATAACCCGGTCACCAGCACCCTGCGCGTCACGAGCCAACTGCGCGTATTTTTCAGCAATATGCTGCGCTGTACCCCGAATTTTCACGTCGGGACCAGAGCTGTCATATGTGCGGGTCAGAGGGTTTGAACCCTTGCGATTGCCGTTGTTGTTATTGTTGTTATTGCGCCCACGACCGCGCTTGTTCTGCTGTCCTGATCTCATAGATCGCTTACCTGAATTCTCTATAGTCACATGTACCAAAAGGCTTCAGGAAAACGATCTGTAAACAGACCTTCCCGAGCCGCAGCCTTCTCACACGAAAAGTGCATCGATGCCGCTGGTCAAAGTTTAAAAGACTGGCCCCCGCACAGGAACCGGCTTACTTCAGCTTCTCTATAATGAGAGCAACCCCCTTGGCGTAGGACAAACGGGAATCAATTCATCCGTTGCCTGCACCAGTGCGCAGCCGCAAACTATAGCCTTTGCACTGCAATTCCAAGCCTTTTTTTGATTAATGGTGAATAATAGCAAGGCACCGTCAAACTATTGACAAAAAACAAGAACGCGATCCTGCCCGCCATAGTCTCTCGCTTCCGCCAGAAGCCGAAAGCCGTTTTCCTCAAAAAGCCGGGTGACGCTCAACCTCTGATCCCAACCGATCTCCAGGCCAACGATGCCTTCGGGTGCCAGAAACTGCCCCGCACTCCGAGCGATAGCGCGATAGGCAGCCAGTCCATCTGCACCGCCATCAAGCGCCGCCGTCGGGTCAAACTCGCGTACTTCACGGTCCAGATCAGCAATGTGCGCGCTCGCAATGTAAGGCGGGTTGGAGACAATCACGTCAAATCGCCCGGTGACATTGTCAAACCAGTTGCTCAAGCGAACATCCAGCCGCTCTCCAACACCATTTTCAGCAGCATTCCTGCGTGCAGTGGCAACGGCATCAGCGGAAATATCGAGCGCTATGCCCGTCGAATTGGGAAGGTTGGCCAGCAGCGATATACAGATGATGCCGGTTCCGGTTCCCATATCCAGAATTCGCAGCGGTCCCTGGCGTCCCTGCAGCAATTCCAGCAACGTGTCGACCAGCACTTCCGTATCGGGCCGCGGCTCCAGTGTCTCCGGCGACAAAGCAAATGTCATTCCGTAGAACTCCCGCTGCCCCAAGATGCGATGCACTGGTTCGCCGTTCAGGCGGCGGCGCGCGGCAGCCAAAACGCGTTCAACATTGTCTGATGAAACGATGTCTCTATCGCGCGTGATCAGCTCTGTGCCATTGAGCCCAATGACACCCGCAACCAGCGTGCGCGCGTCGCTTGACACATCGACAATACCGGCTTGGGTGAACATTGTCCGCACCTCGCTCAACAGCGAGTGCAGATCACGCGCAGCGCTCATGTTCTCTCGGCGAGCTGTGCAAGCTGTCCGGCCTGATAGTCTGCCACCAGTGCATCAACAACTTCATCGATCTCGCCCTCTATCATCCGGTCAAGCTTATAGAGCGTCAGATTGATGCGATGATCCGTAACCCGCCCCTGCGGGAAGTTATAGGTGCGGATACGCTCAGAGCGGTCGCCCGAACCAACCTGGCTTTTGCGCGAAGCTGAACGTTCACTGTCGGCCTTTTGGCGCTCCATGTCGAACAGTCGCGCACGCAACACCTGCATGGCTTTGGCGCGGTTTTGATGCTGCGACTTCTCCGAACTCGTCACCACAATGCCAGTCGGCATATGTGTAATACGAACCGCAGAGTCGGTGGTATTGACGTGCTGACCGCCAGCACCCGAAGAACGCATCGTATCGATACGAATGTCTTCCGGTCTGATCTCAATATCGATATCTTCTGCCTCCGGAAGAACGGCAACCGTCGCGGCAGATGTGTGAATTCGACCGCTTGCCTCCGTTTCCGGCACGCGCTGAACACGGTGCACACCGGATTCAAATTTCAGCTTGGCGAAAACCCCGCGACCACTGATTGTCGCAATGATCTCCTTGTAGCCACCCGCCTCGCCCTCACTGGCCGAAAGGACTTCCACCTTCCACCCATTGGCAGCGGCGTAGCGCTCATACATACGAAAAAGATCGCCAGCAAAGAGGGCCGCCTCAGAACCACCCGTTCCGGCCCTGATTTCAAGAATTGCACTTTTTTCGTCCGCCGCATCTTTCGGAAGAAGCAATATCTGCATTTCATCTTCGAGTGCTGCGAGACTGGACTTCAGATCCGGGATCTCCATTTCGGCCAAGTCGCGCATTTCGCGATCAGTCGACTTGTCAGCAAGCAACTCTTCCAGATCCGTCAATTCACCGGTGATCTTCTGAAACTCGCGGATCTTCTTCACCACCGGCTCAAGTTCGGAATATTCAGAAGCCAGTTTCATATAGACAGCGGCCTCTGGACCAGCAGCCATGCGTGCTTCGATTTCACTGAAACGTTGCTCAAGCTCTCGCATTTTTGCAACTGGTAGCATCGCCATCTGATACTGTCCTTAGAGCGGAATATTGTTGGCGTCAGCAAAGTGCTTCAGCGTTTCGCGAACGGGCTTGTTTGGCTTCGTATCATCGAGCATTGGCCCCAGAACCTGGTTAAGCTTACGCGTATCCAGGTTCAAAAGCATGGCCTTAACCGGGCCAATTGACGCCGGAGACATGGAGATTGACCGGAAACCAATACCAATCAATGCCAGTGCGGAAAGCGGACGGCCCGCCATTTCTCCGCACAATGTCAAGGATACGTTGTTGCGGTCCGCAGCACGGACAATCTCGCGCAGCATGCGCAAGAACGGACGATTGAGAATATCAAAACGATCTGCAACACGCGCATTGCCGCGGTCCACGGCCATCGTAAACTGGAACAAATCATTTGAGCCCACCGAGACGAAGTCCACCGCCTCCATCAGCTCGTCGAGCTGCCACATAAGGCCGGGCACCTCCAGCATGGCACCAAGCTGAAATTTCCTTGGCATTGCGTAACCGTGCCGCGAAAGATGCTGCACTTCCTTTTGGACAAGCTCACGTACAGCGTGGATCTCGGAAATGTCGGTGACCATTGGCACCATCATCTTCAATTCAGCATTGGCCGCCGCCCGCAGGAGCGCGCGCAATTGAGTACGCAAAAGACCGGGACGATCCAGCGCCAAACGTATAGCGCGCCAACCGAGCGCCGGGTTTTCCTCTTCCGCACCTCGGAAATAGGGAACGACCTTGTCGCCGCCAATGTCGAGCGTGCGAAACGTTACCGGCCGGCCAGCGGCCTGCTTCAGCACATTGCGGTAAAAGCTCTCCTGCTCCTCCATCTTCGGCATTGTCGAAGCAATCATGAACTGCAATTCGGTGCGGAAGAGGCCAATGCCCGAAGCACCCGATTCATTAAGCTGCGGCAAATCCACCAGAAGACCCGCATTCATCAACAGATTGATTTCTTCCCCATCCTGGGTAACCGGCTCAACAGAGCGCAATGCACGGAACTGTTCCTGTCGACGTGCACGGAAGCGAACCTTTTCCTCGTAGGATTTCTGCAGATCGACAACCGGGCGCAAGTGTACCTTGCCGTCATCGCCATCGATGATAATGGCATCGCCATTTTCGGCCAATGCAACAATGCCAGCCGCCTGACCAACGATCGGCACACCCATCGCACGCGCAACGATAACCACGTGGCTGGTCACCGCACCTTCTTCCAGCACCAGTCCGCGAACATTTTCCCGCGGATAATCCAGAAGCTCGGCGGCCCCCATGGCACGCGCCACAATAATTGCGTCACCCGGCAAACCGCCGCCCTTGGGGCCATAGCCGGTCAACTGACGCAGAAGGCGGTTCGCCAAGTCATCAAAGTCATGCATCCGCTCGCGCAGATAGGGGTCTGTAAGGCGCATCATGCGCGCCTTCGTATCCGATTGAACCTTCTCAACCGCAGCTTCAGCCGTCAGACCGTTGCGGATTGCCTCTTCAAGCTTGCGCACCCAGCCGCGGTCATGGGCAAACATGCGATAGGCTTCCAGCACCTGGCGGTGCTCACCTTCCATGGAAACATCACGCCGCGAGAGAAGGTCATCGATAGAAATACGCAACGAACCCAAGGCATCGTTCAGACGATTGAGCTCATATTCGCTGTCTTCGTTCAGCAGATTGGTGACAACAATTCGCGGCTCATGCAGCACAACATGCCCAAGCCCCATGCCCTCACCATAGGCATCGCCGTCAACAGTAACGGGCCGCGTTGTGTCCAGCTCCAGACCGGGTCGGGCGATCTTTTTCAACTCGCCCGTCGCAATCATTTCCGCCAGAACCATCGCCACGGTTTCCAGCGCTTCTACTTCATCTTCACGATAGGCCCGCTGCGCCTGGTTCTGAACAACCAGAACACCCAGCGAGCGGCCAGCCCTCAATATTGGAACACCAAGGAAAGAATGGAAGACTTCTTCCCCGGTCTCCGGCAGATAACGGAATGCGGGGTGGGTCTGAGCGTCAGTCAGATTGAGAGATTGGGCGCTGGCAGCAATCGTACCAACGAGGCCCTGCCCCATTTTCAGTTGGGCGTGGTGAACCGAGTCCTTTTTCAGGCCCTCAGTGGAGTAGAGTTCCAGCACACCGTCCGCACGCAGCACGTAGACCGAGCAAACCTCCGCCACCATGTTCTGCGCGATATAATGGACGATCCTGTCGAGACGCTCCTGCGGCTCGAGCGCCTCCGCCATGAGTTCGCGCAATCGCCGCAGAAGCGCGCGCGGACCTTTTGAAGAGGCGTTCATTGCCCATTAGCTCCCAGAATCAGTTGCTGCCCGTAGGCTGATTGGATGACAGATTAACTTTTATCCAGACCGTAGCAAGAATGCAAAGTGCGAACAGCCAGTTCTGCATAGGGACCATCAATTAGAATGGAAATCTTGATTTCCGACGTGGTAATCGCCTTGATGTTGATGCCCTTGTCAGCCAAAGCCTTGAAGGCCGTCGCGGCAACACCTGCATGGCTGCGCATGCCGATACCAATCACGGACACTTTCACAAGACCGGTCTCGCTCTGCACAACATCAAAGCCGATCGCATCTTTGCTGCCATTGAGCGCGTTCATTGCTCTGTCAACATCACCGGAAGGCACGGTGAACGTCATATCCGTTTTGGTGCCATCTTCAGAAATATTCTGAACGATCATGTCGACATTGATGTGCGCTTCGGCCAACGGGCCAAAAATTGCTGCAGATACGCCAGGCCGATCAGACACACGCCTCAGCGAAATCTGTGCTTCATCCTTGGCGTAGGCAATGCCTGTTACGACTTCCTGTTCCACGATCTCATCCTCGTCACAAATCAGTGTGCCCGGCGGGTTGTCAAAATCGCCCATTCCCGGTGCATCGGGGTCTTCAAATGATGAACGAACAAAGGTGCGCACCTTGTGAACCATCGCCAGTTCCACCGAGCGCACCTGCAATACCTTGGCACCCAAGGATGCCATTTCCAGCATTTCCTCGAACGCGACCTTTTTCAGGCGACGCGCTTCCGGCACGATGCGCGGATCGGTGGTATAAACGCCATCGACATCAGTATAGATGTCGCACCGGTCGGCCTTCAAACCAGCGGCAAGCGCCACAGCAGATGTGTCCGAGCCGCCACGGCCAAGTGTTGCGATGCGATTGTCCGGGCCAATACCCTGAAAACCGGCGACAACAGCGACCTGTCCAAGCTCTTCGAAACGACGGATCATCTCGGTGCCGTCAATTTCCTGAATCCGAGCGGCACCATGTGCATTGTCGGTTTTGATGGGGATCTGCCAGCCAAGCCAAGAGCGCGCATCCACCCCCATGGACTGCAATGCAATCGCCAGAAGACCAGCGGTCACTTGTTCGCCAGAGGAGACAATGCTGTCATATTCGCGCGCATCATAGAATGGTGAGGTCGCGCCGGTTACTTTGGGCATGTTTTTCACCCAATCAACCAGTTCGTTTGTCTTGCCTGCCATGGCGGAAACGACAACTGCCACCTGATGGCCAGCATCAACTTCACGTTTCACATGCCGCGCAACGTTATAAATGCGTTCCAGATCCGCGACGGATGTACCGCCGAATTTCATGACAATACGTGCCATTTCAACTTCCGGTTCTTTTCGTCCCACCTGACGGCGCGACCACTAAGACATAATCAAAGGCTCGACCCTTTGAAAAAGGATCGAGCCATAGCCAGCGGTCTATTAACGAAAAAGCGCGGCGACTGCAACGGGTAGCCGCGCCCTCCGAAATATTAGGAAGCGCGCAGCGGCGAGATTAGAACTTCCACGCGACGGTTGGCCGCACGGCCTTGTTCTGACGCATTATCAGCAATCGGCTGATTTGGACCATAGCCAATGGCCGACATGCGGCGAGGGTCAATACCCTGACCGATGAGATAGGTCTCAACTGAAATCGCCCGCTGCTCGGAAAGCTGCTGGTTATGCGCCAGCGAACCGGTAGAGTCAGTGTGGCCGTTAATATCAACAAGCGTTTTGTCAAACTTCTTGAGCACCAGTCCAACCGAGTTGAGTGTGGGATAGAAATTTGAGCTTACTGCAGCCTGATCCACATCGAATGTCACGTTGGATGGCATATTAAGAATGATGTTGTCGCCGTTACGCGTTACCGAAATACCAGTGCCCTGGAGCTGTCTGCGCAGCTCAGCTTCCTGGCGGTCCATATAGTTACCAATGGCACCACCCGTCAGCGCGCCAATGCCGGCGCCGATCAACGCAGCATTGCGGCGGCCGCGCGCGTCCTTGCCAACAGCCAGACCGGCCACAGCACCAACGCCCGCACCAATCAGCGCGCCGCCTGCCGTCTTCGACATCTGCTGCTCACCGGTATAGGGGTTTGTTGTCGTGCATGCTGCCAGAAAAGTGGCGCTGATGCCCATAATAGCAATCTTCTTCATCATCGTCCCGTGATTCCCTTCGCTGGAGTTTGTGCATCCCTGCCTTATAATGAAGGCCGAATTATGCGCAGACCTTGCTGCATTTACCCTTGACATATCGACCTTGGCATCCGACTTGAAACACGAACAGATAATAAAGGCTTAAGCGCATGAGCGAACTGGAAAAAACAACAATCGATCAGGCAGAAGTCGACCGTTTTTCAGCGATGGCGGCTGAGTGGTGGGACCCTACCGGCAAATTTCGCCCGTTGCACAAATTCAACCCCACTCGATTGAAATATATCAGGGATCAAGTCTGCACCCATTTTGGACGCGACCCTGGCAACGCACATCCGCTTACCGGCCTCCGCGTCTTGGATATAGGTTGCGGCGGTGGCCTTCTCTCAGAGCCGGTTTCACGCATGGGGGCGGATGTTTTGGGGGCCGACGCCTCACCAACGAATATTGGCATTGCGCAAACCCATGCCGCCCAAACCGGCGCAACCGTGGACTATCGCGCAATCACCGCCGAAGAACTCGCTGCCGCCGGTGAAACATTCGACATTGTCTTGAATATGGAAGTTGTCGAACATGTTGCCGATGTCGATTTCTTCATGTCCACCTGCGCATCCATGGTGCGTCCCGGTGGGCTGATGTTCGTTGCGACCATCAATCGCACGATGAAAGCCATGGCGCTGGCGATTGTGGGTGCTGAGTATGTGCTGCGCTGGCTGCCGCGCGGCACGCATCAGTATGAGAAGCTGGTTCGCCCTGACGAGCTGGAACGGCCACTGAACGCAGCCGGAATGGAAATTCTTGAACGCAAGGGCGTGTCGTTCAATCCGCTCCTCAATCAATGGAGCCTTTCACGCGACATGGACGTGAACTACATGATGCTGGCAAAGCGGCCAGAATAGGTTCACACCGGCATCGCCCACACTTTGGCATAGAGTGCGCGCTGACGCTGTTCATTGATCTTGCGATACTCCCGAGCCTTGTCGCGATTGATGGCAAGCGGATTGCCATCAGGATCGAAGGCGGTTTTGAAGTTGAAAGCGTCAGGGCTCACTCCATGATCGTGAAGATATTCAAACCGCCTTACCGCTTCACTCCACTGCGGGTAGACACCTTCTGCAACCCACCACAAGACCAAAGATGGCCACGCCTGTTTGCGTGTCCAGTGATGTCGGTTTCTGATCGCTTCGGCGTGAACGCCGCTATAGCTAAAGGCCATCAGACTTTCTATGTCACGCCAAAGCGACAGTGATGATACACCGCGTTCAAAGCCTGTCCCTTCGATAAAACGCGGAAAAACCTGGTCACCCCAGAGACCAGGTTCATCATCAGACCTGGAACGCGCAACGAACCCAACCGCCTCTTCCGCAGCCTGAAAATTCAGTGGCTCTCGAAGAGCAAAGCCCTTGAAACTCTCTGCTTCAAAGCTCTCCTTTGGCAGTCCGAAATTGTAGATGGCCAGATGCATTGGGATCCGGTTCAGTTTGCATCTTCCGGCAGGCGCGGCAACGGCATCACCTCGATACCTTCCTCGACCAGCGCACCAACATCCTCAACACTGGCCTTGCCCATGATGCCGCGCGATTCTGCCTCGCCGTAGTGGATCTTGCGGGCTTCCTCAACGAAACGTTCGCCAACATCCTCGCAATTATCGCGGATTGTCGCTAGCGCCTTGCGCGCAAACTCCATCATTTCGCGTGGCGCACTGCCACCGGCCACGACTTCGGCCTCTACCTGTTTGCGCGCGGTTGAAACTGAGGGGGCCATCAGGCCCTTCTCGATCATCTGTGATCCACATTGCGGGCATGCGACATAGCCTGCAGACTTCTGTGTGTCGAAGTCAGCGCTCGAGGAGAACCACCCCTCAAAATTGTGTCCATTGTCGCATCGCAACGTATATTTAATCACGTCCGGCCTTTCTTCAGCCTATCGTCTTAAACTCAAACGACTTTCCGTTCTTCAAGTTTGGTATCTTGGCACGCGCCTGCGCAACGGCATCCAGATCAAGATCAGCCACAACGATCGCTTCCCCTTCGCCGCCTGCACTTGCAACAATGCGGCCCCACGGATCAACGATCATCGAGTGGCCGAAGGTCTCGCGTCCATCCTCATGGACTCCGGCCTGCGCTGCGGCGATCATAAACGCCCCATTCTCAATTGCCCTGGCTCTGACCAATATATCCCAATGCGCCTGTCCTGTCTGTTTTGTGAACGCGGCAGGTGCTGTCAATATTTGCGCACCGGCCTGAGCCTGCTCGCGAAACAAATGCGGGAAGCGCAGATCATAGCAGATAGCGAACCCCAACTGCCCAAAAGGCAATCTGGCAAGCACTGCCTCATGACCAGGTTCGTAAACCGCGCTCTCGCGCCAACTTTCGCCATTGTCCAAATCAACGTCAAACATATGGATCTTGTCGTAGCGGGCCAGGATTTTACCTTCAGGAGAATACAGCAGCGCACGATTTGCGACCTTGCCATTTTCAACTGCAATTGGCGTTGAGCCGATATGCAGGAATATACCGTGCTTGGATGCCAAAGATGCAGCCGTTGCAGCGATCAGATCAGCCTCTTCACTTTTGACGAGTTTCATGAGTTGCGAGCGATCCTTCTGCACAAGGCCGGTCATTTCCGGCGTTTGCACATAGGTCGCGCCACGCTTGGCAGCCTCACCAACCAGACGTTCAAGTGCCTGTGCATTTTCTGCCGGGCTGATCCCGGAGCACATCTGAACTGCAGCAACGCGCATCTTTGTCATGTCATCCTTCTTCACGCCAACATCGGATCAAGTTTACCGGCTGCGTCAACATCGAACAGATCATCGCACCCGCCAATATGATTGTCATCGATAAATATCTGCGGAAACGTAGAGCGCCCTGAGCGCTGCATCATTTCCTGCCGCAAGGCTGGATCAAACGACGCATCATGTTCGACATACGCCACACCCTTAGAATCAAGCAGGGCCTTGGCACGAGAACAAAATCCGCAATACTGACGCGTATAGATGACAACTGAGGCCATGTATTTCTCCATTAAATAGAACAATTGCTATGTTTGTAACATAGTGTCGTCCAACGCCATCGCAAAGGTCAAAACCGTAATATCGGCAACTTTTGCCCTTCGCAAAGCCTTTGACGCCGCCCAAACCGTTGCGCCAGTGGTGTAGACATCATCAACTATCACAACCTTCTTGCCGGTCAGATACATTTTAGCATCTTCGCCAACCGTAAAAGCCCCACGTACATTTTCCTGGCGCTCGCTACGCGCCAGACCCACCTGATGATCTGTACGTTTTGTGCGAATGAGCGCGTCCGGGCGCAAAGGTTTTCCGCTGTGCCGCGCTAACGCCCGACTAAGCTCCGCCGACTGATTGAATTGGCGCCGAAGAAAACGCGTCCGATGCAGCGGCACGGGAATAATATAGTCAGCATTGGAAATATGTTCACCCCCCGCCCTTGCCATCCAAAGGGCGAGCATGGGTGCCAAATCCAACCGGTCATTATATTTCAGGCTATGGATCAAATTGCGGGCCACGCCGTCATGCGTTACCGCCGCCCGTAGCCGGTCAAATGGCGGCGGGTCCGCGATTGCCGCCGCCGACAGGATATCAGGTCCCAGGTCGTGGGAAAACGGAATGCCCAGAACCTCGCAATAGGGTCGCTCGATGAACGTCACGGTTTCCCAGCACTGTGTGCAAAGCGCACCCGGACGAGCTGCCAGCTTACCGCATCCAGCACATGCAGGCGGGAACATGAAGTCAACGACACGCCGTCCCCCCTCTTTCATCCAAGTTGAGACCATGTTGATCCCTTTACCCTTCCGTCGGTCTTCCAAAACAATTATACCGCCCCTGTGTCGGTCGGCAAACTGAATTGCCGTTGAAAGGATTCTCTGACGTGCAGTCTATATTCGATGAAAAACGCATCGCGGCCAATCGCGAACGTGCCCGAAAGATTGGTGATCACGACGCGGCATTCCTGCTCAACATGGCAGCCGAGGAGCTGGCCGAACGACTAGGCGCTGTCGAGCGCCGGTTTGAGACGGCTGTTGAGTTGCACGGCATGACTGGCGTTACAGCTGAGCGCATCATGGAAACCGGTAAGATTGACAGCATATTCCGCGTGGAAACATCCCCCGCCTTGCTCAACGGTGCCAATGATCTTGTCTCCCCGCTGGAAACCGTACCTCTGGAACCTCAATCGACCAATCTGATCGTTTCTCCATTGGCTGCCCATCTGACCAACGACACGCCCGGTCTGTTCATCCAGGTTCTGCGCGCGCTCAAACCAGATGGCCTTTTCATTGCGGCCATTCCGGGAGCTGGCACTCTGGCGGAACTGAGAGAAGCTCTACTGTCAGCGGAAGAAGAATTGTATGGTGGCGCCAGCGCACGGGTCGTTCCGTTCGCTGACATTCGCGACATTGGAGCTTTGCTTCAACGTGCAGGCTTTGCTCTGCCTGTCATAGATTCTGAGAGCTACACAGTGCGCTATGATTCCATGTTCCCCCTGATGCGCGACCTGCGCCATATGGGTATGGCCAATCCCCTTCTGACCCCAAACCGCAAACCGGGAACACGAGCTCTTTTCATAAGAGCTGCAGAAATTTACGCGGAACGGTTTTCCGACGCCGATGGAAGGGTGCGAGCCACTTTCAACCTTATATATGTGTCCGGTTGGGCTCCGCATGAAAGCCAACAAAAACCACTAAGGCCTGGCTCTGCCAAAGTGAGTCTGGCGGAGGCCCTGAAGGATCGGAGCTGACGAGGCAAGCTCTACTGGAGTTCAGGAACTGCTTTATTGGAAATGTACTGAAATTGGTTTTCAACTTTGTCGCCAAGGGCTCCCACCCCGGCAACGAGTACAATTGTCATCAACGCGGCAATGAGACCATACTCAATTGCGGTGGCGCCAGTCTTCTCTTTAAGAAGTTTTGCCAGATGCGTCATTAATCATCCCTGCTTTGCTTCAACAGCCGCTGCTTGAACCGTCACTGTTAATGATACAGACTGCCCCGGGCATGTCTTGAAGAACACTGCGTCGAACTGTGAAGCTTCGCGATCCACTGGTTTCCCGGCGAACAATCGAACCAGTCTTGATGTCATCGAAATGTTGAGCACCCTGAGCGAACTGGGTCTCCATTTTCTTATTCAACATAGGGGCCATCAATAGCGTAACGCCAACAACCAGCAGCCCAAAAAGCATGGCAACATTCAAAGCCCCGCTTTTGGCCGGCTTGCCCTTGGTGTCGACACGCCGACGCACCGCCTTCCAGACATTTTCTTCAACCATGATTCGGATCGCCAATTCAGAAGAACTTGTCCGCGAGCATCAACAAAATTCATAAAGTTTTCGTTAAGATTGTCGACAGGATTTCACGATAAAGGTGCACAAACAGGCCTCACTCGCAACGATAGGTCAGAGAATATCCTGCAAGAATGGGATGAGCGGCTCGTCTGCCGGGGGCATCGAATAGTCCCTGAGTGCCTTGGCGCGCACCCACTTGATCGCCTGCCCCTCCATGCCCCGCGCCATGCCTTCAAAACGGCGGCAAATGTAAAGCGGCATCAATAAATGGAAGGTCTCGTAGGTGTGGGAGGCAAACGTCAGAGGTGCCAAACAGGCCACCTTCGTTGAGATGCCAAGCTCTTCCTGCAACTCCCGGATCAATGTCTCTTCCGGCGTTTCTCCCGGCTCCACCTTACCCCCGGGAAATTCCCACAATCCGGCTAGATTTTTCCCCTCAGGGCGCTGCGCCAACAAGACGCGATTGTCAGCATCAATCAGCGCGCAAGCAGCAACAAGAAGTATAGGTTTGCCTGCCGAGGTCATGGTCTCTAGCCCTTTCGCCAATAACGGTAGCGATATATCTCAACAAAACCCAGCTTGTCATAGAGCGCGTTGGCAGCCCCATTCGCTGCCTCGACTGCCAGCCAGCCTGTCGTTGCACCCTTCAGGCGCGCCCATTTCAGCGCTGCACTGACCATCGCCTGGCCCAAATGCTGGCGTCGGTGACCCGGCGCAACGGCAACCTGGTTCAATCCGGCAACAAGCCCATCGCGAACACATAGTGCCACCGCACGCGCCGGACCTCCGTCCTGTCCATAAAGGAAAAAACCCTTTTCCGGTTCAATTCGTTCAAACAGGTTTTGCATCGCCTGATGGTCAGACTCCCGACCATCGCCGACCTCAATACAAGCCCTCATAAACTGAGCTGTGTCGTGGCTCGGCAAAATGTCCATTTCCGGGTCCGTGGCAAGCTCGCCCAATTGGACAGTCTTGATAATCGACTCACTTTCCGGGCGAAAACCTTGCGCTTCAAGCAGGGCAATCAGTTCCGGCGGGCAAAGCGGCGTTTCCTTGACAACGAATTGAATACCATTCTCGGCGTAGACTTTCTCTGCATGGCTAACGCGTTCGGCAAGACGCTGCGTATCCGCGCGATCAAGCGGCACAAGGCAGTTGGGTCGTTTCGTGGAATGCCCCGGGGTCAGGCGGAGCTGCCAGGCGCCATCATAACGCACAGTTTCTGCCGGCCATGCACGAAAACTCGCGGCCTCAAAGCGACGCACCAGCGACAAATTGTGTGTTGAACCAGCATCATCCATCATTAGCTGCGATAGTCACCATTAATCGCGACATACTCCTTGGTCAGGTCGCAGGTATACACGGTCGCTTTGCCGTTGCCCAAGCCGAGTTCCACGCGAACCGGAATATCGTCCTGCTTCATAACGGCAGATGCAGCCTGCTCGGAATAATCCGGATCACGCTCGCCATCGACTGCAACGCGAACGTCGCCAAACCAGATCGCCAGCTTGTCGCGGTCCGCTGCCTCGCCAGCCTTGCCAACGGCCATAACAACCCGACCCCAATTGGCATCTTCACCTGCTACCGCAGTTTTCACCAAGGGCGAATTGGCAATAGAAAGCGCAATCACCTTCGCGGCGGCATCATTTTCAGCGCCTTCAACGGTGATTTTCACCATCTTGCGTGCACCTTCACCGTCACGCACGACCTGCAGAGCCAGGTCCAGCAAAAGCTCGTTGAGCGCTTCGCGAAACTCTTCCAGCTCCACGTCATCGGCCGTCGTCACTGTTCGCTGACCACGGTCGCTTGCAGCCCCCGTGGCAAACAATATCAACGTATCAGATGTCGATGTGTCGCTATCAACGGTTACGGAATTGAAGGACGGCCCCACACCATTTGACAGAAGCGTCTGCAGCACTGCCGAAGAAATGGCGGCATCGGTAGCTACGAATGAGAGCATGGTCGCCATGTCAGGCGCTATCATGCCAGCGCCCTTGGCAATCCCGTTAATTGTGACATCAACACCGCCGATAGACGCTTTACGCGTTGCCACTTTGGGATATGTATCGGTTGTCATGATGGCCTTGGCGGCCTCAAACCAGCCGTTGCTTTGCGCCCGCTCGGCCAGTCCACTTAATTCATTGGCAAATTTGGTCGCATCAAGGGGCTCGCCGATCACACCGGTAGACGCCAGGAATACTTCGCTCTCCTTGCAGCCAACGGCCTGAGCCGCATGAAGGGCCTCCAGTGCCGTCGCCTCACGACCTTTCTTACCGGTAAATGCATTTGCATTGCCGGAATTGACGACCAATGCCCGCGCCACACCACCTTTGAGGCTCTCCCGGCAAAAATCCACCGGCGCTGACGAGCATTTTGAGCGCGTAAATACACCGGCGACAGATGTAGGCCGATCGAAAACCATCATCAGAAGATCGGTGCGCCCCTTATACTTGATGCCAGCGGCAGCCGTTGCCATACGCACGCCCTCAATCAGGGGCATTTCAGGATAAGATTTGGGGGCCAGGGGAGAGATTGTCTCAGACATTGTCATGTTCTCAAGCGGGTGGAAAAACGGGGCGCGACACGCGCGCCCCACTTGTTGCATCTCACGCAAGCATTACTGCTGCGCTTTGTTGACTTCCTCATAGCCGGCTTTCAGCGCCTCATCCTTGATTTCGATGGAAGTGCCGGCCTTGGCTTCGGTCAATGCCTTGATATAGAGATCACGTACAACGAGCTGACGAATTTGCTGCTCAACCTGCTCAAAGGGTGGCGGCGGGGCAATACGCTTTTCTTCAACCTTGATAACGTGAAAACCGAATTGCGTCTTCACCGGCTCCTTGGTGTAGCTGCCAGCTTCCAGTGCAAATGCGGCCGCTTCAAATTCAGGCACCATGCGGCCTTTGCCAAAAAAGCCAAGATCGCCACCATCAGGGCCGCTGGGACCCGTCGATTTTTCCTTGGCCAGTTCGATGAAATCCTTGCCGCTATCCAGCTCTGCAATCACGGCCTTCGCTTCTTCCTCGGTCTTCACCAGGATATGACGGGCGTGAACTTCTTCCTGGGGTTCAACCGCAGCTATTTCCTTTTCATACCGCGCTTTTACGTCTTCATCGCTGACTGCACCCATGATGTTTGCACGAAAATAAGCATTATGCAGCTCATGCTCGCGCAGGAATTGCATGCGCTTCTTGAAGTCATCAGAATCGCCGAGACCTTCCTTGTCAGCAATTGCAGAAATGACCTTCACGTCGATTGCCGCAGACAGGGCCGCAACTCGCTTCTGATCATCAGGCAGCTTCGCAAGTTGAGGATCCAGATTTGCAACACCCATCTGAATATCAGACTCATGAATTTCCTGACCTGCGATAACCGCCACAACCGCGTCCGCATCCTCAGCCAGCACAATCGGGCTGTAGGCAATACCTGCCATAAGCAGCGCCACACGAAGAAAATTGCCGTTTTTGGACATTCTGAAACCTTTCGCATTTGGGCATTTCGCCCCGAATTTATACATTTTCGTGTTGTCGGAGGGTCTCACATCGACTTTGTGGCGACACAAAGACCTCTCGAATCGAGGCGATGAAAACAGTTTGAGCATTGGTAAACAGGCAACACTGCAGTCTCATTTGCCACAAACCCAGAAGTCAAGCTACTGGAATCATGAGCCTTTTACGAGCCTCGCCCAACTGCGGCGCTTCCTGTACCAATTATTGCCGGGGACAAATCGATCGCGGCAACACCCATAGTCCCGTTGACATCATTCAGCCCCCCTCTTATCTGTCACGCAACTTAACGTCCAGACCAGTTTCAGGGCGATCATGGGCTGTCGCCATATTTTTCGTCAGCTCTGACGCCCTGCCTCGACAGATTGAACAATAGAAAGGACCTTCAATGGTCAGCCTTGGCGGAATTGCCCGCAAGATTTTCGGTTCTTCCAACGATCGTCGCCTGAAGACCTATCGCCCAAAAGTTCAAGCCATCAATGCTCTCGAAGAAAGCATGAAGGCACTTTCTGATGAAGCACTCAAGGCCAAGACCGCCGAGTTCAAAGTGGAGTTGGAGGCGGGCAAAAACCTGGACGATATCCTCGTCCCTGCATTTGCCGCAATTCGCGAAGCTTCCCGACGTGTACTTGGCATGCGCCCGTTTGATGTACAGCTCATCGGTGCCATGATCCTGCATGACGGTTCCATCTCGGAAATGAAGACCGGTGAGGGCAAGACCCTTGTGGCCACACTTGCTGTCTACCTCAATGCCTTGTCTGGCAAGGGCGTTCATGTCGTCACGGTCAACGACTATCTGGCATCGCGCGATGCAACGCAGATGGGCAAGCTTTACAGTTTCATGGGGCTGACAACAGGCATCATCGTTCATGGCTTGACCGATGAGGAACGCGCCGAGGCTTATGCCTGCGACATCACCTATGCAACGAACAACGAACTCGGCTTCGACTATCTGCGCGACAACATGAAATATGAGCGCAGCCAAATGGTACAGCGTGGGCATAACTATGCCATCGTTGACGAAGTCGATTCCATTCTGGTCGACGAAGCACGCACGCCGCTTATCATTTCAGGTCCTGTTGACGACAAGTCAGACCTCTACAACACAATCGATGCCTTCATCCCGTTTCTGGATGAAAGCGACTACGAAATCGATGAAAAGCAGCGTTCGGCCAATTTCTCCGAGGAAGGCACGGAGAAGCTGGAGCGCCTGCTGAGCGAAGCCGACCTGCTGAAGGGCGAGAGCCTGTACGACATCGAGAACGTCGCTATCGTTCACCACGTCAACAATGCACTGCGCGCTCACAAACTCTTCACGCGCGACAAGGACTACATTGTTCGCAACAATGAAGTTGTCATTATTGACGAATTCACGGGTCGCATGATGCCCGGACGTCGCTATTCGGAAGGCCAGCACCAGGCACTGGAAGCCAAGGAAAAGGTCGCAATTCAGCCGGAAAACCAGACGCTTGCATCTGTTACATTCCAGAACTACTTCCGCATGTATGACAAGCTGGCCGGCATGACCGGTACGGCGGCAACCGAAGCCGAAGAATTTGGCAACATTTACGGGTTGGATGTTGTTGAAGTGCCAACGAACCTGCCAATCGCCCGTATTGACGAAGACGACGAGGTCTATCGGACTGCGGAAGAAAAGTACAAAGCGATCATCGAGGAAATCAAGCTGTGCCATGAGCGTGGCCAGCCTATCCTCGTAGGCACGACGTCTATTGAGAAGTCGGAACTCCTGGCGAATCTCTTGCGTCAATCCGGCTTTGAGAAATTTGCCGTGTTGAATGCGCGTTACCACGAGCAGGAAGCCTATATTGTGGCACAGGCTGGTGTTCCGGGCGCCGTGACAATTGCGACCAATATGGCAGGTCGCGGCACCGATATTCAGCTCGGCGGCAACGCCGACATGCGTATTGAAACAGAGCTTGGCGACGTTGAGCCAGGTCCCGAGCGCGATGAAAAAATCGCCACCATTCGTTCCGAGATCAACGTCCTGAAGGAAAAGGCTCTTGCCGCTGGCGGACTTTATGTTCTGGCCACGGAGCGCCACGAAAGCCGCCGCATCGACAACCAGCTGCGCGGACGTTCTGGCCGTCAGGGTGACCCTGGTCGCTCCAAGTTCTACCTGTCGCTGCAGGATGACCTGATGCGCATCTTTGGGTCTGAACGCATGGACACGATGCTGCGCAAGCTTGGCCTGAAAGAAGGCGAGGCCATCGTCCACCCTTGGATTAACAAGGCTCTGGAACGCGCTCAGAAAAAGGTCGAAGCACGCAACTTCGACATACGTAAAAACCTTCTGAAATATGACGACGTGCTCAATGACCAGCGCAAAGTTGTTTTTGAGCAGCGCATTGAAATGATGGACGCCGAGGATCTCGACGACATTGTCGCAGACATGCGCCAAGAGACCATTGAAACGATTGTTCAAAAGCACATTCCTGAGAAAGCCTACGCAGAACAGTGGGATGCTGAAGGTTTGAAACAGGAAGCGCGTGAAGTTCTGGCGCTCGATCTTCCCGTCGAAGAATGGATTGCAGAGGAAGGCATCGCCGAGGAGGACATCCTGGCGCGCGTCACTGAAGCATCAGACAAGGCGGCGGCGGAAAAGGCAGAGAGTTTCGGCCCTCAGGTCATGGCCTATGTTCAGCGCTCCGTGTTGCTGCAAACGCTGGACAATCTCTGGCGCGAACATATCGTCAATCTCGATCACCTTCGCTCAGTTGTCGGCTTCCGTGGCTACGCCCAGCGCGACCCGTTGCAGGAGTATAAATCGGAAGCATTTGAGTTGTTCCAGGCACTGCTCGGTAATCTGCGCAATGTTGTGACCACGAACATGTCGCATGTGCAGATCGTGCAGCAGCCAGTTGAACCTGAATTGCCTGCGATGGAACCTCATCACATCGATAGCTCGACCGGCCTCGACGAATTCTCTTCAGCTTTGGCACCGTCGAAGGAAAACCAACGCAATCCTGAGGACCCATCAAGCTGGGGCTATGTGTCTCGAAACGAGGCTTGCCCCTGTGGCTCGGGCTTGAAATACAAGCATTGCCACGGCAAGCTTGAAGCCTGAATATCAGCAACTTAGAGAAAGACCGGCGCTCGCGTCGGTCTTTTTTTGTTTGCCGGATGCGTCACATCGAACGCTTTGTTAACGCCAAATTGTCATATTGAGAGCCGGAATTTCCCGACTTAGACTGGCTTGAATAAGCGTGCCAAAGCAATTGAACACACTGCCTCTAGAGGGCGACCGCTCCAAAATCCTCAAGGCAATTCACCTGTTGCAAATAATCTTGCGCGGTGAGACCCCCGACGCGCGCGCGCAACGCATGGCACTGTTCGCTTTCGCCATACGGATCATCAGCGCCGGCATTGCCTTTGTTTCGCAAATCATTCTTGCTCGTTTGATGGGAAGTTTTGAATACGGGCTTTTCGTCTTTGTCTGGGTAATCGCCATCCTTCTCGGCAATTTCTCCTGCCTGGGCTTTCACACAACAATCATCCGCTTTCTGCCGCAATATGCGCAAGTGGGTGATTTCGCCAAGATACGTGGACTAACATCATCCGCTCGCGTGTTCGCGATGGTTCTGGCAACAGCTGTCGCTGCGATTGGCATTGTCCTGTTGCACTTCTTCGGCAGCTACATCGAATCCTATTATGTCGCACCACTCTTCCTGGCCGCCTTTGCGCTGCCGATGATTGCGCTTGGCGACATCATGGAGGGAACGGGACGCGCCAACGCATGGGCAATCGCAGCTCTGACGCCAACCTATATCATCCGGCCAACGCTCATCATCGTCTTCATGGTCATTGCCATGTGGCTCGGCTATGCGCACACCGCAAAAATAGCGCTTATCTCTGCGCTGGCTGCCGCCTATGTGACGTCCATCGGCCAGTTCATTTATGTCACCTGGCGGCTGCGCAACAACTTTCCCATGGAAAAACGCGAGCGGGAGTTCCCCGTATGGTTCTCGGTTGCTCTACCAATATTCTTTATCGAAGGGATCGGGTTCCTTCTGACAAACGCTGACACGGTCGTCGTTGGATTCTTCATGCCACCTGAAAAAGTCGGCGTCTATTTTGCTGCCGCCAAAACCATGGCGCTCGTTCATTTCGTTTTCTTCGCAGTGAAGGCCGCCGCAAGCGCGCGCTATTCTGCAATCATGGCCGAAGGTCAGGCGGATGAGCTTGCCGCCTTTGCTGGCCGCACTGCGCGCTGGACCTTCTGGCCGTCTCTGGCGGTGGGCGCTGTTGTTGTTGCGCTCGGCAAACCACTCCTTTCCCTATTCGGTCCGGAGTTCATAGACGGCATGCCTTTGATGATGATTCTTCTCGCGGGAATTCTCGCAAAAGCATCCATTGGCCCGGGCGAAGGTCTGCTCACAATGGCAGGCGAGCAACAACTTTGCGTGAAGATCTACGCAATCGCACTTACCGCCAATATACTGCTTAATGTGACGCTTATCCCGCTCTACGGCTTGGTGGGCGGGGCAATCGCCACCGCTGCAGCCATGTGCATTGAAACCATTCTTTTGCATTTGGCCGTGCGAAGTCGATTGCAATTCGTACTATTCGCATTTGTTGATCCATTAAAACATCGTTCACAGCCTTCGAGTACAAACTGATAGCCATGGCAGACGTATCATCGACCAAAGACGGGCACATGCTGGCGGCACTAAACGTCGGCAATGAGCAAGCTGGCCAACCCGAGGAAGGCACTCGCATTCCCGTTGGTAAGGAAGGTCGTGCGCTTTATTTTTACACAGCAACGGCGGGTTACGAACTTCAAGACGAGCTGGATTTTCTGGCGGCACGCGCCCTCGAACCCAATGTCTTCGGCACCGGTCGATTTCTGGCCCCCGCGATGCCGAGACTTGAAGACCGTGTCGTTCGCATGGCGATCCTGCGCGACACTGCAGACGGGCGTAATCGTGCTCGCCTTTTGATGCCGTTTTCGATTGAAAAGCCAGGCTTCTCGATTGGCGCCTCCATTATTCGCGGATGGGCAAATCCATTCGGGCCTCTTGGTACGCCATTGATTGACGGCGAGGAAGCAGCAGAAAGTGTTGATAATTTTCTGCAAGCTTTGATTGATCCGCACCACAAACTTCCATCAATTCTCGTCTTGCCGGAAATGCGCCTGTCTGGTCCTGCAGCACAGTTGATCAAGGCCGTGGCCATGAGCCGCAATCTCTCCATAGAGGAGACTGAGAAGCACGACCGCCCAATGCTGGAAAGTCTGCTGGATGGTGAGGCCTACCTCAAGAATGCGATTTCCGCCAAACACCTGCGTGAGGTTAGCCGTCAATGGCGGCGGCTCGAGGAAAAAGGCGAACTTACGTACAACATAGCGCGTCAGCCAAAGGAAGTCCGCGCGCGGATGGAAGAGTTTCTGGCGCTTGAGGCCAGCGGCTGGAAAGGCAAAGAACGCAGCGCCATGATCAATGATCGTTATCGCGCGGCCTTTGCCCGTGAAGCGGTCCATAATCTTGCTGAAAATGACGGCGTGCGTATCCACACGCTTGATCTCGACGGAGAGGCGATTGCCTCAATGATTGTCTTTGTGACATCCGGCGAGGCTTACACCTGGAAGACCGCCTACAACGAGGACTTTGCCGCCTACTCTCCAGGCAGACTTCTGCTGATCAAGATCACAGATTGGAATCTCGACGACGCCAATATCATTCGCACCGATTCCTGCGCCGTTCCAGATCACCCGATCATGAGCCGATTCTGGACCGAGCGTGTCAAGATGGGTTCACTGGTCATCGGCCTGAAGCCGAATAGCGACCGCGACGTACGGCAGGTGGCCAATCAGCTTCACCTTTACCGCAACACGCGCAACATGGCGCGCATGCTGAGAAACCGTATCATGGCGCTCAGAGGTCGATAGCAAGAAGCGATCTGGCTATTCAGCTGCGTCAGCAACCTCCAGGTCCCGCAATAGTCTTCGGATAATCTTCCCGGTCGTCGTCATCGGCAAGCTGGTCACGAATTCCACCTCTCGCGGATATTCGTGCATGGATAGTCGAGACTTCACCCAGTCGCGAATGTCATGCCGCAGTGTCTCCGAAGGTTCAAAACCCTCTTTCAGGACAACGAATGCCTTGACGATTTCTGTGCGCACGGGATCTGGCTTGCCAATAACAGCGGCCAGTTGCACTGCCGGATGACCTATCAGGCAATCTTCTATTTCGCTTGGACCAATCCGATATCCGGACGAGGTTATGACATCATCGTCACGACCGAAGAAATGGAAATAGCCTTCCTCGTCTTCAACTGCCTGATCGCCCGTTAGCATCCAGTCGCCAACAAACTTGTCCGTGGTTGCCTGTTCATTGTCCCAGTAACCCAGAAACATCACCGGGTCTGGCCGCGCGACAGCCACCTGCCCCGCTTCGCCCCGCGCAGCGGGTTTGCCGACTTTGTCAATAATTGCCACTTTGTGACCTGGTACAGGCTTGCCCATGGATCCCGCGCAGGTGACACCATTTTCCACAGATGCCGCCAGCACGAAGTTGCATTCCGTCTGGCCGTAAAACTCATTCACAGTGATGCCGAGAGCAGAACGCGCCCACTCATAGGCCTCTCTGCCAAGCGCTTCTCCTGCCGAGCCAATGGTTCGCAGTTGAAGCGCATAGTGCGCCCGCGGATCGTCCACAGGGCGGAGCAATTTCAACGCTGTGGGCGGGATGAATGCATTGCGCACTTTCATTTCCGCCACAATGCGAAATGCCATATGCGGATCGAACTTCTGCGCCGGTGAGGCCACAACAGGCACCCCCAGCATCAGGCCGGGAAGCAGGCAATTGAGCAAGCCGCCAGCCCATGCCCAGTCAGATGGTGTCCAAAGCTTGTCGCCTGGCGCACCCAAACCCGGATGCGCAAACTGCATACCCGGAATATGCCCGGCGAGCACGCGATGTCCATGCAATGCACCTTTCGGTGCGCCCGTTGTACCGGAGGTGTAAATCATCAGGGCAGGATCATCAGGTCCGGCATGCGGCACCTCAAAAGTATCGGGGGCCTCCGCAATAAGATCATACAGGCTGACCGCGCCATCGCTTGCTTCATCCGCAAGCGCGACGAGCGTCATTTCCGGGAGGCTGGGCAGAATGTCGGCAATGCGAGAGTAGCCAAAGCTATTGGTCACAAGCGCCGCAGCACCTGAATTGCGCAAGCGGTATTCCAGCGCATCCGGACCAAAAAGAAGCGCAAGCGGCAGTGCGATCGCACCCATTTTATAGGTCGCGACATGGGCAACTACTGTCTCGAAAGATTGCGGGAGCAGGATAGCCACCCTATCGCCGCGTTTTATGCCCCTCGCGATAAACGCATTAGCAAGCGCTGATGACTGCGCGGCAAGCTCTCCATAGGTCAGGCTTTTGTGATCGCCGTCGGGGCTGAATTGCTCAAGACAAACGCGGTCGGGCGCGCGGCGCGCCCAGTCGTCGGCAACAACCTCGCCCATATTAAAACGTTCAGGAATATCCCAGCGGAATTCCCGGTAGAGCGTTTCGTAATCATTTCCCTGCGGCAAAAACATGCAAGCGGCCACCCATTGCTGCGGCGCAACATATCACCGCCACTGCTTGTGTGGCAAGCATCACGGCAGTCTATTCACCTTCAAGACCACCACGCGCTCAAACCGGTTGTTAGCATTGGTGTTCCAGCCTGACGCCTCCCCAACCGTTTCAACATTGAGACCTTTCAGTCGGGTGCGAATAGCATCCAGACGATCGTCCCGTGCAATAACATAGATTTCGCCAGTTTCATCGAGGGCCGACGCCAGTTCCTCATCGCTCTGCGGCAGAGCATTCACGATTTCGCCAGCGGGCAAGCTCAAATAAAACACGAGGCTCGGCTCCAGATACCCCTCTGCGAATACCTTTGTGCCGTCAAGACGCTGAGCATTCACGATTGCCGCGAGAGGGCGTGAAATCTTGATCACGGTCTCTGCCTTCGCAATCACCATGAGCAATAGCAGCGCCAATACTGGGAAGACCGATGCAAGAAGTATGCGCGCAGCACGTAGTCTTTCGCCGCGCATCTGCTCTCGAAACGCTGCATAGGCAAAAGCGGCGATGACAAATGCTGTCACCGCGCACTCCGACCAGCTGACCCCGCCAAAATGAAAGTAGCCCAGAACCAAAACTCCGGCGGCCAGCGCCAGGGTGGAGACCAGATAGATCCAGGCCCCAAGACGCTCCAGTGACCGTCGTTCAGAACCCCGAACCTGAGTCAGATAGAGACCAATCATCAATGCCAATGGCGGGAAGATGGGCACAATGTAATGAGGCAGTTTGGTCGCCGCGAATGAAAACAAAACAAACCCGGGGATTGCCCAGCTCAATAGAATAATGCGCTCGCGCCGCCAGGCAGGCATAGACGAGACGAAAGGCGCAGCAGCGGCTGGAAACTGCATGATCCAGGGACTAATGCCGATCAAGACAACCGGAATGTAAACCGGCAACGTGGCGAGGTAACCCCAAAGGCCGGAACCGCCATGCCCCTCCATGGGGCTAAGCGCACGCCCGATAATGTGTACGCCAACGCCGGAACTCAGCATCTCGCCGCCGCTCAGGTTGTTGGCAGGAATGGCCCAGGCCAGAAACATCGCGAAACCGCCAATGGCACAAATCGCAAACCAGACCATCGCCGCGAAAGATGGCCGTTCATCAGCACGCATCAACAACCAGGAAATGGCCACCGCCGGTATGACAACGGCAGGCCCCGCCGGACCTTTGGTCAGCATGGAAAGGCCAATTGCCACCCCGAAGACCAGCCCGAGAGCCAAAGTTCTCCGCCCGGTATAAACCCGCTCAACATAGGCCCACATGGCGACCAAAGTGAAGGCAATCAACGCAGCATCCAGCATGGCCGTTGTGCCAAGATAAGCGACCAGCAGCATGGAGGGATATATCAGCATTGACCACAAGCCGGTCCGTGCATCGAACATGCGACGCCCGATCAGAAAAAGAAAGATGCCGGCAAGCGCGGTCATCGGCGCAGATATGAGCCGCGCACCAAGCTCGTTTTCGCCAAAGACCTTCATTCCCAGCGCCATCATCCAATAAATAAATGGAGGTTTGTGCGCGAAGACCTCGCCATTGTAACGCGGAACGATCCAGTCGCCTGTCTCACTCATCTCAATTGCGCTACGCGCGTAGTAGGCCTCGTCCTGATCCCAGAACATGTTGACAGGCATGAGCGCAATCAGCGCTAGGCATATGATAACGGCGGCAAGAATAACACGCCCGGTAAACCGGTCGTTTTGGCCTTCGAAGATGCTCATTGAGACGTCCTGTGCAACTCGGTACTCCAACACTGAGACTTGCGATGTGTGGCGAAAACTGTCGAAGGAAGCAATATGAGTTCGATCATTCTACAGACCAACGCAACTGGCGGCCCGGACATCGTTGCCTGCTCCTGGAACTGCGAGCAAAGTGAGCCAACGTGAGATCAAGAATGGTGCCCCCTTCCGGACTCGAACCGGAACTCCGTTAAGAACCGCATTTTGAGTGCGGCGCGTCTACCAATTCCGCCAAAGGGGCCCACGACGCGTTGCAGCGTCATTTCGTGAAGCCGGACTATACGAACCGGCGCCTTCCGGTCAACAGCAAAAATGCATGGATCGATCAAATCCTCAACACATACCGTCATTACTTCATTTGTTTACTCAGGTTGAAAACAAGGCTATGCCTCCCGCATCAATTCTTCAGGACTTTTTTGATGCTCAGAAAGCTCTATGACTGGACCATCTCGCTGGCACAAACCAGGCACGCCGAAAGAGCGCTCGCGGCGGTCTCATTTGCGGAAAGCTCCTTCTTTCCCGTGCCGCCCGATGTTTTGCTGATCCCGATCGTTATTGCCAAGCCGCAGCGCTGGATCCGTATCGCGCTTCTGTGCACAATCGCATCCATTTTGGGTGCTATCCTTGGTTACGCTATCGGCATGTTTCTCTATGAGACTATCGGCAAACCAATATTGGGCTTTTATGGCAAGGAAGATGCATTCGAGCAAATCGCCGCGTGGTACAACAAGTGGGGTGGCTGGGGCGTGTTCTTTGCCGCGCTTACGCCGTTTCCCTATAAGGTGCTGACGATCTTCTCCGGTGCAACCGGATTGAATTTTGCCATTTTCATTCTCGTCAGCATCGTCGGTCGAGCTGGCCGCTTCTTTCTCGTCGCTTGGCTTTTGGGTCGCTATGGTGAACCGATCAGGCTCTTCATAGAGAAGTACCTGGGCCTCCTGACTGCCGCATTTCTAGTTCTTTTGTTCGGCGGATTCTATATGATCCGCTATGTCTTCTAATGAGGTCGAGCCATGTCCGATAGTCGGCTGAGAGAACCAACCACAATCGCAATCATCCTCGTGACGCTTGGCATGGCTGCCGCCGTCGGCAGCGCATTGGCTTTCCAATATATTGGCGGCTATATTCCTTGTGCATTGTGCTATTTGCAGCGCCAACCCTATTATATCGGCCTGCCTGTGGGCGTGATTGGCATTGCGGCGCTTCTCATCAACATGCCACCACGCGTCATAAGAGCGCCCTTGATCGTAATTGCCATTCTGATGCTTGTTGGTGCCGGGCTTGGTGTCTACCACTCCGGTGTTGAGTGGCATTTCTGGGAAGGCCCGGCGACGTGCTCGACACCCGTCAATTCCATTCCCGCCGATGCCGCCAATTTGCTTGAGGACATTAACCGCATAAAGGGTCCTTCCTGCACAGAAGCTGCACTGCGCATCCTTGGCCTATCTTTTGCGGGCTGGAATGTCATCTCCAGCCTCATTCTGGTGGCGATTGCCTATTGGGGTATTCGCGGCACGAAAAGCTGAACTAGTTCGACTTGCCAGGGCAAGCAGGAATATTTTAGGGCTGCAGCTCGCTGTCCCAATAAAGAAAATCCATCCAACTTTCATGCAGATAATTGGGTGGGAAAAACCGCCCGTTATTGTGCAATTCCTGTACGGTTGGGTGGTAAGGAGGATGCCTGGGGTGCATATTTGCCTGATGCGGCAATTTGGACCCCTTCTTCAAATTACAGGGCGCGCATGCCGCAACAATATTGTCCCAGCGCGTCTCGCCGCCATGCGCACGCGGTATCAAATGGTCGAAGGTAAGATCTTCCTTCTCCCCGCAATACTGGCACTCAAACTTGTCGCGCAGGAAAACATTGAACCGCGTGAAAGCCGGATAGCGCGCTGGTTTGACGTAGTTTTTCAGACAAACGACACTTGGCAATTTCATGGAAAAGCTGGGCGAGCAGACGGAATGATCATACTCGGCCAATATCGTTACACGGTCCAGAAAGACAGCCTTGATCGCGTCCTGCCAGGACCAAAGTGAAAGCGGATAATAACTCAGTGGCCTATAGTCCGCGTTGAGAACCAAGGCCGGAAGCGACTGTGGTGAGACTGCAATCGTCAAGTGACTCTCCTGAGCGATTCGGCATCTGCTATCTCTATACTAGGCTTGTTTTGACACTATTGTGAAGCCCCAGAATATTTCTTGAGAATTCAACTTTTAGCCCATCACGCCGTCAAATTGGCAAGACGTCGCGCCGCATGGCAACGGCATAATACGCCCAGAAGAGACGCGCCGCGACCGAGCGCCAAGGCGCCCAATTCTCGGCGATCGCGGTCAATTGTTTGCCCTTCGGACGCTCCTCAAGCGCAAATGCATGACCCACCGCATTTTGCAGCGCTACGTCACCCACCGGGAAAATGTCTGCATGACCCGCGCAAAACATCAGATAAACTTCTGCCGTCCACTGACCAATGCCTTTTACGGCGGTAAGCTGGGCCACCGCATCTTTCTGCGAAAGCTCGCAAACACCATCCAAATCAAGATCGCCCGTCAGCGCGGCATCCGATATCCGCAGCAGGGTGTGCGCCTTGGCGGCTGACAGGCCCGCGGCACGAAGTTCCTCCAAACTGAGCGCGTTAAGAGTTGCGGCATTCACCGCACCGCCGGTTGCCGCTTCCAGCCGAGCCCAAACGCTGTCAGCGGCAGCCCTGGAAATCATTTGCGCAACGACAATATTTGCAAGCCCCGCAACACCGGGCGAGCGCAAACGAAGGGGAACTGCACCCGCTTTCTCGGCCACATCCGCCAACCGGTTGTCGAGCCTCTGCAACGCAACCAGTCCAGCGTTAATGTCACCCTCGTTTTTGATGATTGCTGTCATGGCTCTTGGCTCAATTGCTCTTGGCGAAATCCCGTTTTCCTGCAAATAACAATGCATGGATTCAAAGCCCGGTCAAAAACAACCTGTTTTACGCTTCGCGCCCAGCCCGAACGGCTACCTGCATATTGGTCACGCACTTTCAGCGATCCTCAATTTCGAAATGGCCATGCAGCTTCGCGGGCGCTTCTTGTTGCGCATCGAAGATATCGACATTACACGATGCAGACCGGAATTTGAGAACGCAATCTATGACGATCTTCGCTGGCTGGGCCTCGACTGGGAAACTCCGGTACGGCGTCAATCTGAACATATCAGTCATTATCAGACCGCTCTGGATCAACTGAAGGCGATGGGCGTCGTCTATCCAGCCTTCCTGAGCAGAAGTGAGGTCAAGGCGTGGGTAACTGACTACGAGGCCCAAGGCGGCCAATGGCCCCGCGACCCGGATGGCGCGCCATTTTATCCCCCGCTTTGCAAAACCATCCCCTTGAACGAAGCAAACGCGCGCATTGCTGCGGGTGACCGGCACGCCTGGCGCCTCGATATGCACAAGGCGCTGGCCTTTGTTACCGAACCACTCACCTTTGACGAACAAGGCGCGGAAAATTGCGGTAGAATTCCAGTCCAAGCAGATCTGTGGGGTGACGTGATGCTATGGCGATGGGACGCACCTGCCAGCTATCACCTTGCCGTCACGCTGGACGATGCGTTGCAGGGTGTCACGCATGTATTGCGCGGCACTGATCTCTTCGCCGCGACCCATGTTCACCGTCTGCTGCAACACCTGCTCGACCTCGACGAACCCGTCTATCATCACCATCGCCTGATCCTCGACGAGGACGGCAACAAGCTGTCCAAAAGCCGGGACAGCACTGCAATATCGGCCTTGCGCGCAGAGGGCATAACCGTCAGTGCACTACGAGCCCTCATTGGAATTGGCTGACTTATTCAGCACATCATATTTCATCAGAGCCGCGTTGACTTCGGCACCTAAAATGAAAATGACTCCGATCATATAAAGAAACACCAGCACAATGACGATCGAGCCAAGACCTGCATAGGTACGTGCGTAATTAGCGAAGGTGGCAAGATAATAGGCAAAGACATAGGCCGCCACGGCCCAGGCCAGAAGCGTCAACACAATGCCCGGCAGAACATTCACCAGCCGTCGCTCGCCAGCTGGCATATACATATGCGTAACGATCAGCGTGAACGTCAAAACCAGTACGGTGCCCCACACTCGCCAGCCCTCGACCTTTTGCAAAGGCCCAACCAACCAAGGCACCCACTCGCTCAAATAGGTTTCCGCCAGCGGCACAGCCACCAGAAACACGCTCACCGCCGCCATCGCCAGCACTGCCGCAAAAACATAGAATAGACTTCTGACCCGATTGAGATACCAGGGCCGCATTTCCTGCACGCGATAGGCGCGGTTTAGCGATACCCTCAACGCTTCCACACCATTGGAGGCAAAATAGGCCGCTGCGACGACTGAAACAGTCAATAGCCCACTATATTGCACGGTCAGAACCTGTGTCACTTCCCGCGATATGGGGTCGGCAATAGTCGCAGGCCAAGTATCAAATATCAAATGCACCGCCGTTTCAGCAAACTGATCAGCCCCCAGAAATGAAGCCAATGCCGTGCCGAAAATCAAAAACGGGAATATCGCCAAAAGCGAAGACAGCGCCACATGACTGGCCATAGCCCAGCCATCGTCTTCGCTGAAATGGTAGATAGCGTCATAAATGACCTTGTAGATCATTCGAATAAATGTAGGCATCAACTCTCAACCTGAATCTCTTCGCCAATATGGGAAAGGATTCGGCATTTGTACAGAAAGCCACGGATGGACAAACGTAAAACCATCATTGTCACCGGTTGTTCCACGGGAATTGGAGCACATTGCGCCCGCGCGCTTCAGGCAGACGGCTGGCGTGTGTTCGCAACCGTTCGAACCGAAGCAGATCGCGAATCACTCGAAACAGACGGTATCGAGTCCTTCCTGATGGATTATCGTGACACCGGCAGCATTCGCCAGCTGGTCGACAACGTTCTGGAACGAACTGGCGGCACGCTTGATGCACTTTTCAACAATGGGGCATACGGGCAGGCAGGCGCGGTTGAAGATCTGCCCATCGAAGCGCTTCGCGAGCAGTTTGAGACAAATGTCTTCGGCTGGCATGAGCTGACACGACTTGTCATCCCCGCCATGCGGGCTCAGGGCCAGGGCCGCATCGTGCAATGCTCCTCCATTCTTGGCATCGTGCCCTATCGCTGGCGCGGGGCGTATAGTGCGTCCAAGTTTGCGCTTGAAGGCCTGTCGCTCACCCTGCGCATGGAGCTTGCAGGTAGCGGCATTCACGTCAGCCTCATCGAACCCGGCCCAATTGAATCGCGCTTTGTTGCCAATGCGCTGACGCATATCGAGAAGAATATCGACATTGCCAATTCCGTGCACGCAAAAGAATATGAAAAGCAGCTGGCACGTTTACGTGGTGAAACTCGGTCAAAGGGGAAACTGGGGCCAGAAGCCGTCTATGACGTGTTGAAGCATGCCTTGACCGCACCTCGTCCAAAACCCCATTATCCCGTCACAAGGCCCGCCAAGCTTGGCATCGCATTGAAAAAACTGCTGCCAGCGTCGATATTCCTGAAAATCATCGGATCGCAGGGCTGAATAAGGAGCAACTCGCAGATGAACAGCTTTCTGACCGTTATAACACTGGCCGTCATGGCAGCAGTTGTCTTGGTCCTCATTCGTGGCCTTTGGAACATGTTGAAAGGCGGCAGCGGCAACACATCCAACAAGCTTATGCAGGCCCGCATTGCTCTGCAGGCCGTTGCCGTACTTCTCATTATGCTGACGCTTTGGATCACGGGCGGCGGGCGCTGATGGTCAAGCTCAACAAAATCTACACCAAGACCGGCGATGACGGCACAACGGGGCTGGCGGATGGCACCCGCCGTATGAAATGCGATTTGCGGGTTGATGCCTATGGTGCAGTGGACGAAACCAACGCATTTGTTGGTGTAGCGCGCCAATCAACGGTCAGCCTGCCTGAAATCGATGCGGTCTTGCTGAACATCCAAAATGCGCTGTTCGATCTCGGCGCAGATCTCGCTACGCCGGAAACAGGCAAAGATCTCGGCTATGAGCCGCTTCGGGTGACTGACAAACAAGTGCTCGATCTTGAGGCCGCAATTGATGCGCTCAATGCACGCCTGGAACCGCTGAAGTCTTTCGTACTGCCGGGTGGATCACCTGCCGCCGCCGCACTTCACGTGGCCCGTACAGTCAGCCGACGCGCTGAGCGTCTAATGGTCGCGCTTGCCAATGAACCTGACGAGACGGTCAATCCGGCAGCAATTCGCTACATCAATCGTCTTTCCGACTATCTTTTTGTTGCTGCCCGTGCGGCCAATGATGATGGCAAAGATGATATACTCTGGGTGCCTGGCAAGGATCGCTGATGTTTATACCGCTTCACGACAAAAACGCGCTTGAGCACATTTCCAGACCCTATGTCACAACAACACTCATCATTATCAATATCATTGTCTGGGTATTGACCAATGCTGCAATGCCTGAAGCTACGGCCAATGCCATCGCTGCGGGCCTCGGCTTCATTCCCGATGTTGTTTTTGGTGACGCAGTGTTGGATCCATCTCTGGTTCTGGTTCCTGCGGACCTGACCGTTGTCACTTATTCATTCCTGCACGCAGATTTCATGCACTTGGCCTCCAACATGCTTTTTCTCTGGGTCTTTGGTGACAATGTCGAAGATGCGCTGGGCCATTTCAAATATCTGATTTTCTATTTCACATGCGCCGCAGTCGGAGCACTTTTCCACGGACTGGTCGCCGTTGATGGCCAGGGGCCTCTCATCGGTGCCTCAGGCGCTATCGCAGGTGTTGTTGCGGCCTATCTCATGCTGCACCCAAAGGTGCGTCTTTGGATCCTGGTTCTTTTTCGCTTTCCGGTCCCCCTCCCGGCAGCCATTCCCCTTCTCTTCTGGGTTGGCCAGCAATTCTATATGCTGGCGGTTGACCGCGAGAGCAATGTTTCCTGGGGCGCGCATACTGGCGGCATAATCGCAGGCATCATTCTCGTCGTTTATCTGCGACGTCCCGGTGTTGAGCTCTTCGATCGCGAACCGGCAGCGGTAACCGAGCCAGTTCACACGCAGGCTGTAACAGCCCACCCTGAGCCCCCGCGAGAAACCGAAAAGAAAAAAACTTCGATTCGCTGGGGGCGATAGTCAGGAATCAACGAAAGGAATATTGACGCGCACGTAAACGTTATTTATGTGCAAGTGCGAAATATTGAAAACTGCCGTTTTTAGTGGGATGTTGCGTTGAATTCGTAGAAAAAACGCATATCCATGTCGCTAATCAGACGTTGGTCGATGTGAAACAGAAGCATCTTCCTCTGCAAATTTTAAGGATGGAGCCCCGATGAAGATATTGGTGACAGTGAAACGGGTCGTGGACTACAACGTCAAGATCCGAGTGAAGGGTGACGGCACAGGCGTCGAACTTGCAAACGTGAAGATGTCGATGAACCCGTTCGACGAAATTTCAGTGGAAGAGGCGCTGCGCCTCAAAGAAGCTGGTAAGGCCTCGGAAGTGGTGGTCGTGTCTGTTGGTCCTGCAAAGGCAGAGGAAACCATCCGCACCGCTCTTGCTATGGGTGCTGACCGTGGCGTTCTGATTGAGACCGACGAAACCGTTGAGCCATTGGCTGTCGCCAAGCTGGTTAAGGGTGTTGTTGACGCTGAACAGCCGGGCCTCGTAATCGTCGGCAAACAGGCGATCGATGACGATTCCAACCAGACCGGCCAGATGCTCTCCGCACTGCTAGGTTGGGCGCAGGGTACATTTGCTTCCGAACTCGATATCATCGACGAAACCAAAGCTAATGTGACCCGTGAAGTTGACGGTGGTCTGCAGACTATCGAGATCAAGCTTCCGGCCATCATCACTACCGACCTTCGTTTGAACGAGCCGCGCTATGCATCGCTGCCGAACATCATGAAGGCAAAGAAGAAGCCGCTCGACAAGAAGACCCCGGCTGATTTCGGCGTCGACGTTGCACCGCGCCTCTCCGTCCTGAAGACGGAAGAGCCCGCTGGCCGCAGCGCCGGTATCAAGGTCGCCAATGCCGCTGAGCTTGTTGCCAAGCTCAAAGATGAAGCCGGCGTACTGTAACTGAAGGGACGGGAGAGATAATCATGACAATTCTTCTCATCGCTGAACACGACAATTCCGCCCTTTCCGGTCAGACCGCGAAAGCGCTTTCCGCTGCTGCCAAAATCGGCGGTGACGTGCATGTGCTGGTTGCTGGCTCCGGAGCAAGTGCTGTCGCAGACGAAGCAGCCAAGCTGTCGGGCGTTGCCAAGGTTCTTCTGGCAGATGACGCAGCGTATGCCAACCAGCTCGCCGAGCCAATGGCTGCACTGATCGTATCGCTTGCTGATGCCTACGACGTAATTATTGCTGCGGCGACAACTAACGGCAAGAACATCCTGCCCCGCGTTGCCGCACTTCTCGACGTGATGCAGATTTCGGAAATCACCGAAGTCGTTTCCGCTGATACATTCAAGCGCCCGATCTACGCCGGCAATGCGATCCAGACGGTTCAGTCTTCTGACGCCAAGAAAGTTATCACCGTGCGCACGGCGTCGTTCAACGCAGCTGATGCTGGCGGCTCTGCCGCAGTTGAAGCTGTTGGCGCAGCAGCAAACCCGGGCCTTTCTTCACACGTTGAAGACAAGTTTGCAGAAAGCGACCGTCCGGAGCTGACCTCTGCAAAGATCATTATTTCCGGTGGTCGTGCACTTGGTTCTTCCGAGAAATTCCAGGAAGTGATCCTGCCTGTTGCTGACAAGCTCGGCGCCGCCGTTGGTGCATCGCGCGCGGCAGTCGATGCTGGTTACGCCCCCAACGACTGGCAGGTTGGTCAGACCGGCAAGGTGGTTGCACCCGAGCTTTACATCGCCTGTGGCATTTCCGGTGCCATCCAGCACCTGGCTGGCATGAAAGACTCCAAGATCATCGTGGCGATCAACAAGGACGAGGAAGCTCCGATCTTCCAAGTCGCCGACTATGGCATCGTTGGTGATCTCTTCGAAATTCTGCCGGAACTGGAAAAAGCACTTTGAGGCCATAAGCGCCCCAAAGCAATTTGACCGAAGCGCCGGGTGCTGCACACAGTTCCCGGCGTTTGCATGAAAACTGCAAGCTTTCGCCTTCATGGCAATTGCGTATATGTTGCGACATACTGATTTTCACATTTCCTAACGGAAAAGGGCTCGAGCGATGACAATCAAAACCATTGGTGTAATTGGTGCTGGACAGATGGGCGGAGGCATTGCTCAGGTGAGCGCAGCAGCCGGATTTGACGTCATTCTCTATGACCTTGATCAGACCCGCGTTGATGCAGCAATCACCGCGATTGGTGGGCACCTGGGCAGACAGGTCGCGAGCGAAAAGATGTCGCCTCAGGAACGGGAGGCAGCGCTTTCCCGCATTAAGGGCACAGCAAGCCTTGATGATTTATCGCCTGTCGATCTTGCCATTGAAGCCGCGACTGAAGACGAAACCGTCAAGCGCAAGATCTATGCACAGGTCTGCCCGGTGTTGAAGCCTGAAGCATTGCTGGCCACCAACACGTCTTCGCTTTCAATCACACGGCTGGCCGCTTCCACGGATCGACCAGAGCGCTTTCTGGGCATCCACTTCATGAACCCGGTTCCGATCATGAAGCTGGTCGAGCTTATTCGCGGCATCGCAACTGATGAATCTGCCTACAGCGAGGCTCACGCCTATGTGGAAACACTCGGCAAGACCATCACCGTGTCAGAAGATTTCCCGGCCTTCATCGTGAACCGTATTCTGTTGCCGATGATAAACGAGGCGATCTACACGCTCTATGAAGGCGTTGGAACAGTTGAAGCCATCGACACCGCCATGAAATTGGGCGCCAATCACCCGATGGGACCATTGCAACTGGCTGATTTCATTGGCCTCGACACCTGCCTGGCAATCATGCAGGTGCTCCATGATGGTCTGGCCGACAGCAAGTATCGTCCCTGCCCGCTTCTGGTCAAATATGTTGAAGCTGGCTGGCTTGGCCGGAAGACCGGGCGTGGCTTTTACGACTATCGCGGCGAGACTCCCGTGCCCACCAGATAAGCAATCTGGAATGCCCGCATAAATCCCACTTGCCTTCGGATTCAGCCCGAATCTCAAAGCTTGTCCGTGTTGACCGTAAGTTAACCTCTCGGTGCGAGGCTTGGGGGCGGAGAGAAATATATGCGGCATCAGTATAAAGCTAAATTTGCGCTGGTATTCAGCACACTTTTGATCGCCTTTGTGGCGGCAAGCTATGGTGCTTTTCTTGCTAATTCCATCAACCGGAATGAAGATCAGCTTCTCCACTATACCCAGAGCATTCTCAGCCGCGCTGAACGTGCCATAGATCTGACAATCATGAAACTGAGCGAGCAGAACCTCTCCTTCGCCGGTGAATGTACGTCAGAATTGCAAGACAAACTGCAGCGCGCCGTTTACACGGGTGGGCTGATAAAGAATATCCAACTCACTGCCAACGGCTCCTGCAGCGCTTTCGGTGGCGCGTTTGGCACAACCGGCTCGCTTTTTAAGCAACCCTCGTTCAACGAAAACTACAGCCTCTATCTCGTGGAAACTGGCCTTTGGCGGGGCCTTGGCGTCACCTGGACGCAATTTGACGACAGCGTTCTCACCGCCATTATATCAACTGAAAACATTCTCTACGATATTCTGCCCTCCGCAATCCGTGAGCAAGGACGCTTGGAATTGCGTCTCAACGATGGCTCATTGATTTCTCGTTATGACCCCAATGAAGGTGCAGACATCTCGAGTGAAACAAGCAGCCGTTTTGAAGTTTCTTCACGTCGCTATCCGCTGAGTGCAAGCCTTGAAATCCCCGACGCCGCAATCTGGAACTGGAATACGGGCGTTCCGTTCTACTTGGGCGCTATCCTTCTGATTGTCGACATAGCCATCTGCTTTTTCCTGACCCGCGGACTTGTGAGAGATCGCGGTTTCGCCGGAGAATTGGAGCAGGCGATCAAGCATGGAGAGATCATTCCGTTTTATCAGCCGATCTATGACCTGCAGTCGGAGACGGTTTCTGGGATGGAGCTTCTCGCCCGTTGGAAAAAGTCCGACGGAGAAATGATCCCGCCAGACAAATTCATCCCGTTTGCAGAGGATAACGGCAAAATCGATGACATTACAACCAGCGTTCTGGCGACTGCCGGTCGCGATTTTGGTGCGCTTTTACGCTGTAGTCCGAACTTGAAGTTGACGGTCAATATTACGCCAGAGCAGTTTCTTCGAGATGGTTTCGTCGATTGGTTCCTGAGCCTGCTGACGGAATCGCGTCTACCACCGACCAATATCGTGGTGGAGGTCACTGAACGACAATCAATCTACGACAGTACGCGCGCGGCGGAAGTATCGAGCACCCTTCTGGATGCTGGCATCCGTGTTGCATTGGACGATGCCGGGACCGGCCACAACGGCATTTCGTCAATCCATAGTCTTGGCGCGCAAATCATCAAGATCGACAAGTATTTTGTCGATGCACTTCTGGTCGACAGCAAGGCAGAAACACTCGTCGAGATATTTGTAACAATCGCGCACAAATTTGGCATGACTGTCGTTGCCGAAGGCATCGAAACTCGGGATCAGGCGGGCAAACTCGCAACCATGGGCGTAGCGGAGGGGCAAGGCTTTCTTTTCTCACGCCCCCTGCCCACGCACCAGCTCCGCCGCCTGCTTGAAGAAGAGCACGCCAAAGCAGAACTCAATGAGAACTCGACAGCACGATCCAAACTCAAGATGGCGATTTGAGTGCGTTCACAAAGTTCAGCGCGTCCTGACTATCCCAGGCCGCTGGCCCATTCATTGAAGCGAGCAAACACCCTTTTTCATCAACGATGAATGTCGCGGGCAGGCCCAGTGCAAGCCCTTCCTTTTTCAGTCGATTGAAGGCCGCCAGAGTGCCATCGCGATAAAAGCCCAGCGACTTCACGCCAGTTTCGTCCAGAAAAGCTCTTGGTTTTTCGTCGCTATCGCCATTGTCAATATTAATTGCCACAACTGCGAAATCACCTGCAGCCGAGGTCTTTTCCTGAAGCGAGTCCAGGGCCGGCATTTCTGCTCGACATGGTGCGCACCATGTCGCCCAGAGATTGACCAGCAACGGTTTGCCTGACAGATCGCCAAGCGTCATGGCCTGTCCATCTGGACCCTTGAATGCAAGGTCGGAAAAATTGCGCCCACCGGATGCCGGAATAAGGGCGGCAACATTCCCTTTCATGAGGGGTCTCAGTTTTTCCACGCGCTCGCTAATCGGACATTCGGCATTTGCCGCGACCAACTGCGCGTCACCATTGCCAGACCATTGCACTTTCATGTAAACCGCACCGGCACCGGCAATTATGCCGGCAGCAAGCGCCAACCCGAGCACTTTCGTGGATGGTAAACCAAGCGGATTGTTTTTCATTCTATTCTCCAGGATATAACCCATGGCCGACGATAGCAAAAATTCGAACCAGATGTGGGGCGGCCGTTTCGCCTCTGGCCCCGATGCAATTATGGAGGAAATCAATGCCTCCATCGGCTACGACAAGAAGCTCTACGCTCAGGACATCGACGGCTCCATTGCCCATGCCACCATGCTTGCCGCAAAGGGTATTATCAATGACACAGACCGCGATCAAATTATCGCCGGACTGAACACCATTCGCGGCGAAATCGAAAGCGGCAATTTCACCTTCTCACGCAAACTTGAAGACATTCACATGAATGTCGAAGCCCGACTGCGCGACCTGATCGGACCAGCCGCCGGACGTTTGCACACCGCGCGCTCGCGCAACGACCAGGTTGCCGTCGACTTCCGTCTCTGGGTAAAGGCCGAACTCAGCAAGACCGAAAAGATGCTGAGCGACCTCATCGCCGCATTCCTGGACCGCGCTGACGAGCATGCCGCGACCGTAATGCCTGGCTTCACACACCTGCAGACCGCACAGCCTGTGACTTTCGGCCATCACTGCATGGCCTATGTCGAAATGTTTGGCCGTGATCGTGAACGTGTTCGCCACGCTATCGAGCATCTGGATGAAAACCCGCTGGGCGCTGCGGCGCTGGCCGGAACACCCTATCCCATCGACCGACATATGACGACAGCGGCTCTTGGCTTCCGCGAGCCAACCCGCAACTCGATCGATACGGTTTCAGACCGCGATTTCGCGTTGGAATTCATGTCGCTCGCTGCCATTTGCGCGACTCACCTTTCGCGCCTGGCAGAAGAAATTGTCATTTGGTCGACCCCGCAATTCGGCTTTATCAGCCTTTCGGATGCATTCTCCACCGGCTCCTCCATTATGCCGCAAAAGAAAAATCCCGACGCAGCTGAACTGGTGCGCGCCAAGACCGGCCGCATCAACGGCTCGCTGATTGCGCTGTTGACGGTGATGAAAGGCCTGCCGCTTGCCTATTCCAAGGACATGCAGGAAGACAAGGAACAGGTCTTCGATGCAGCTGAAAGCCTTGAGCTTGCCATTGCCGCCATGACCGGCATGGTTCGCGACCTGACCGTTCGTGAAGCTAATATGCGTGCTGCTGCCGGGTCCGGCTTCTCCACCGCCACGGACCTTGCCGATTGGCTTGTTCGCACGTTGAACCTGCCTTTCCGCGATGCCCACCACGTAACGGGCCGTGCAGTTGCCGCCGCTGAGGCCAAGAATGTTATGCTTGCCGAGCTGACATTGGAGGAATTGCAGGCAATTCACGATGGCATCACGGACGACATTTACAATGTTTTGACTGTGGATGCCTCTGTCGCCAGCCGCAAGAGCTTCGGCGGCACGGCACCCGAACAAGTGAAGGCGCAGATCGCCTATTGGCGGACACGCCTCTGATCTCAAGATCAGCACGCTTTAAGCTTGCATTTGAGCAACGCGGCGGGACTGATGCACTTCATGTCATGTGACCGCGCGTTGCACCTCTTGCTCTTCGAACAGGCTGTTGTTCCATCTGTAGCGTGCGACACAATTGCTGAACCTACGCAGGCAAATTGAGCAAAACTGCATTTATTACGCTGATAATCTATCAACATGTTTTGGGTGCAAAACGCGCTCCAAGACGCTATGAAGTTCTACGACTGCGTAACTGCAAACGGAAAAGCCATGCCTGAGAGATTCAAAACAATTTCATTTGCCATCATATTTGGCGCGATTTTGGCAAGCCAGCTTTCTGCATGTGGCCGCAAGGGCGATCTTGATGTCCCCGGCGCTTATGACACACAAGCCCCGCAAGCCAGCGATGCGCATAAGGTGGAAGACAAGCCCTTTATCCTCGATCCTCTTCTTTGACGAGAAAACTCCGTGAATCATTTTGAATACAAAGATGGCGTGCTCTACGCTGAAAATGTGCCTGTTTCCGAGATTGCGGCCAATATCCCCACGCCCTTTTATCTCTATTCCACTGCTACACTGGAGCGGCACTACACTGTTTTTGCCGAAGCCTTTAGCGATGTCGATTCACTCGTCTGCTATGCAATGAAAGCGAATTCCAACCAGGCTGTCCTCAAGACATTGGGTCGGCTGGGAGCTGGTATTGATGTGGTTTCTGAAGGCGAATTGCGGCGTGCATTGGCCGCAGGCATTCCTGCATCACGCATCATGTTTTCCGGCGTCGGAAAGACCGCCCAGGAGATGGATTTTGCGCTTGAAGCAGGCATTTATTGCTTCAACGTCGAATCCGAGCCGGAATTGGAGCTCCTGAACGCCCGTGCTGTGGGCATGGGAAAGAAAGCGCCAATCTCAATCCGCATCAATCCGGATGTGGATGCACGCACCCATGCCAAGATCTCCACTGGCAAGAAGGAGAATAAATTCGGCATTTCCTATCTGCGTGCAGAGGAAGTTTATGCCCACGCAGCAAGCCTGCCCGGCATCGAACCAACCGGCATCGACATGCACATTGGCAGTCAGATCACCGATCTTCAGCCTTTTGAAGATGCCTTCAAATTGTTGCGCGAGCTCGTGGAATCACTACGTGCTGCAGGCCACAATATCGATCACGTCGACATTGGTGGCGGTCTGGGCATCCCCTATCAGGAAGATAACGAAGTTCCACCGTTGCCGACGGAATATGCCGAGATCGTCAAAGACCAGCTTCGTGGCCTCAACTGCAAGATCGTGGCCGAACCGGGCCGCCTGATCGCAGGCAATGCGGGCATTCTGGTCACCAAGGTTCTTTTCGTCAAAGATGGCGGCGAGAAGCATTTCGTTATTGTTGACGCCGCCATGAACGATCTTGTCCGCCCCACGCTTTATGAGGCCTATCATTCCATCAATCCGGTCAAGCGCGCGGACATAGATGCACCGCGCATCAAGGCCGACATCGTTGGTCCGGTGTGCGAAACAGGCGACTATATGGGGCTCGATCGCGAGATGGCGCGTCCAGAACCTGGCGACCTGTTGGCAATCGGTTCAGCCGGTGCCTACGGTGCAGTACAGGCCGGAACGTATAATAGTCGGCTATTGATCCCGGAAGTCATGGTCAACGGCGATCGATATCATGCGATACGACCGCGCCAAAGCTATGAAGACCTGATTGCACTGGATTCCCTCCCGGATTGGCTTGCGTCGTAGGTTACTGGGAGTGGTCACATTCTTGTGCCTCGCCTTGAACACAAAAGATGTTATCCTGCCAGCAGGTAATTCTTGAGAATCGGAAGCTGTTCACATGGCCGCAAACCCGGTCTTGCGCCGGATCGCAGAAAAGCGCCTGACCGCGCAGTGGGTGCTCTTTATTGAGCACCTTTTGCCACGCCTGATTTGGCCCACTTCCATTCTGGCACTCTTTGCATCTCTTTCCTGGCTCGGCATCTTTCGTATTTTGCCTTTCTGGCCCGGCAAAGCGCTTGCCATCCTTTTGGCTGCAGCATTTTTCTACTCACTGAAGGGATTTGCCTCCCTGCGCTGGCCATCGCGGCGGGATGGTGAGGCACGGCTGGAGCAAACAAACGAACTCCGCCACCAGGCCATTGCGTCGTTGCACGACGTACCTGCCAATTCTACACCGCAGGCAATTGCGCTTTGGCGGGAACATCAAAATCGTATGCTATCCAAAGTCCGCCGTTTGGATGCAGGATTGCCAGCTCCAGGCATTTCACGCTTTGACCCCTATGGTCTACGCGTCATTCCCATGATGCTTCTTGCCATCGGATTTGCCTATTCTGGCTCCAACGCTGGCGGAAATCTTAGCGACGCTTTTCTGACCGAATTGCCTGTTGGTGGTCGCATTGGCATGAGAGCTGACATATGGGTGACACCGCCCGCCTATACAGGCCGCGCTCCGCTGTTCCTGACACACACAGAAGGCAGCAATCAGGATGTTAGCGTGCCGGAACACTCGCAGGTCACGATCCGGCTTTCCGGCAGGGGGGCTGCCGAAGGGAAGGTTTCCTACCGACCGGAAAATGCAAACGCTGCAGTCGTCCTGAAACCTGAAACGCCGAAAAGTCAGCCCGATACCGCAACAGAAGACCAGGGTGACGGCACAACCTATATCTTGACCCTCGAGCACAATGGCCTGCTGGATGCTGTTGGCAACAAGTGGAATTTTGCGATTGAGCAGGACAGGGCACCGCGAATCGCTTTCGACGGAGAGCCGAAGCGCGCTGTTTCTGGTGCGTTGGAAATCGGCTTCATCGCGGAGGACGATTACGGCATATCCAACGCGCATGCGGAGATTGTTCCTGCAGACCCCGCTGATATGGGCGATCCACTTTACCCGCTTCCGGAATACCGGCTTGACCTGCCTCACCGCGCGCGCGGCGAGGTCAAAGGCCTGACAAGCCGAAACCTCAGTGAACACCCGCTTTCAGGCAAGCGGGTCTACATCACCCTGATTGGGCAGGATGAAGCAGGGCAAATTGGTCGCAGCGAACCCTATGAAATGATCCTGCCAACGCGGAGATTTACAAACCCGCTGGCAGCGGCAGCTGCCGAAGAACGTCAGGTCTTTGCGCTCAACAAAACCGAACTCGCCCGCGCCAAAGCGCTGAACGAAGCGCTTTTTCTGCGGCCGGAAGAGACAATTCCCAACCTGTCCCACTTCCTGCTTCTCAATTCCGCTGGCAGCCGCATGAACTTCGTCTCAGACGACGAAACGATGAAGGAACTGGCAGGGTATTTGTGGGAAATCGCCCTTGGCATTGAAGACGGTGACCTGTCACTGGCGGAACGTCGATTGCGTGAGGCACAAGAGCGGCTGTCGGAAGCGCTGGAGCGCGGAGCCTCCCAGGAAGAGGTCGCAAAATTGATGCAAGAGCTGCGAGACGCCTTCGCAGACTATATGCAAGAGCTCGCCAAAAATATGCGGTCCGCGCCGCCCTCCCAAATGCAGCAGCAGGACGCACAAAACCTGATGCGCCAGCAGGATCTTGAGCGCATGATGGACCAGATCCAAAATCTGGCGCAAAGCGGTGCGCGCGACGAAGCGCGCAATCTGCTTAACGAGATGCAGCGCATGCTCAACAATCTCGACACGGCCCGGCGGCAACCCGGCAACAACCAACAAAACAGTCAGATGAACCAGCAGCTCGACCAATTGGGCAAGCTTTTGCAGGAACAAAAGCAACTGATGGACGAGACCTTTTCCACCGAACAGGCTCTGCGTGATCGCATGCAGCGCGGTGATCCGAATGACGGCGGCGAAGACGGCATGCTGTTTGAGGAGGACAGTCAGTCGGGAGATGAAAAAGGCCCCTACGACAACATGACCGAGGAAGAGTTACGCGAGGCACTTAAAGACCTGCAGTCGCGACAGGAGGCACTGGAAGACGGTCTTGGCGAGCTTCGCAAGGGACTGAAAGATCTGGGTCTGGAACCGGGGGATAACTTCGGTGATGCGGGTAAGGCCATGGGTGAGGCAACAGGAGAACTTGGTCGCGGCAGAGGCGGATCAGCTGTCGACGCGCAAGGTCGCGCCATAGAAGCTTTGCGCAAGGGGGCTAGCGAGTTGATGAAGCAGCTATCTCAAAGCGGAAAGGGACAACAGGGGCAAGGCATGACACAGACCGGCCCTGGAAGCAGCGGTCTTGACCCACTCGGCCGCCCGTTGCGCTCCAACGGCCCGGATTTTGGCGAAAACGTCAAAATCCCCGACGAAATCGATATCCAAAGGGCACGCGAGATCCTTGAGGAAATTCGTCGCAAGCTTGGGGAAAATGCAAGCCCCGAGCTGGAGCGCCAATATCTCGAACGCCTTCTGGACATCAAATAGAACAACTGGAAAAGCGCAGCGGCGCTCGCGAGATATCAGACGGCAAGAGCCTGCGCGACTGCCTTGCGAATATCTGGCAGGGAAAACGGCTTTGCCACGACATCCACAATCTTGGCGGCCAGATCATCGGCACGCTCTCGCTGCTCGGCATAGCCTGTCATCAACAGGATTTTCATCGTAGGGGAATGATCCGCTGCGCGGTGCGCCAACTCGATACCATCCATGACCGGCATACGAATATCTGACAGGAGCAGGTCAAATTCGCCTTGCTGCAATGCTTCCAGGCCCTGTTCGCCATCGGCAGCCTCGACGGTCTCGTGACCATCAAGCTTCAGCGCGCGCGCCACGAATGAGCGCAGAGAATCTTCATCTTCGGTAATCAAAATCCGGGCCACGAGGTTAGCTCCCTGTCTTCTTATGGGTCAGTTATGCATAGAAGACACCAGATTTTCCTTTTTTCCCGGTAAAGGGGCAGGGTAAACTTTTCCTCAATGTGCCGGTAACGTGGCGTTAAGCATCCCCGGTCACGACGCCAACAAAGGGCAATTCGCGGAATGCGTAAGCTACGTCCATTCCATAGCCGACCACAAAATAGTCGGGGCATTCAAAGCCAACATAGTCGGCTTCCAACGCCTCTTCCCGTTTAACACTCTTGTCCAGAAGCACCGCGATGGAAACATTGTCGGCACCGCGTTCATACATCAGATCGCGGGCGAATTGCAGCGTGCGCCCGGATTCCAGAATATCGTCGATCAGCAACACGTCACGACCTTTTACGTCGCTATCAATATCCTTGATGATCTTGACACCCTGAGACACGGTTCCCTTGCCGTAGCTCGAAAGCGTTATGAACTCCACTTCCGGTGCCATACCCACATCGTGCATGGCGCGGATAAGATCTGCAGCGAAGATGAATGACCCCTTCAAAATCGAAATAACAAGCAGATCATTGTTGGGACCATTGGCGATATCACGCGCCATTTCGTGGTTGCGCTTGTAAATATCATTAGCGGTGAAAAGCGGGTCAATATTTTTCCCACGAACGACAGGCATGGCATTCTCCAGATCCAACAACGGTCGACGGAGGGGTATCTCCGCCGCTACGTCTCTGGACTAACACACTCAAAGGGAAGTGACATCCACGGAAACCGTCACATTTGGCAGTTTTCCACGGGGTTGAGGCACTCTGAGCGTGAAAGGTATAGCAACACCGGATAGCATCTCCTCCACCGGCAGTGCGAAAGACGTCTTCTCCGCCCTGCCGCTATCCTGCCAATAGGTGGCGATCATTCGTGGCGCGGGTCTGTCCTGTCCATTTGCATTCGTGGCCATTCCCCTGATTTCGAGGACGCGAAGCCCATTGGAATCTGAAAAGGACGCGCTGATATCCGAAATGACAACACCGCCCGGCGAGGCGATCGCAGCCGGGTGGCCGCCGCTCAAATAGGCAGCCAAAAAGGCCAGCAAAACAGAACCGGCGACAAAGCCGGCAAACAATTTGAACGGTAGTTTTTGGAGAGCATTTTCCAAAGCGTAGGCAAAACTACCCAGCTTTATCACGAACGGATTGGCGTTCCCGACTGCACGTGGTGTAGCACGATGATTGTCATTGCGAACCTGGCTATAGTGGCGATCATTGGGCTGCACCCTGCCGATAACAACGAAGTCCGCATCCTCGATTTCGGCAACGTGTGATTTGTGAATCACGCGCGCGGGCTGGCGCGATACCTGTGGGGGAATGAAATCCTGACGCAATGGTCGCTTTTGATCCGCACCTTTGAAAGCCGACATCAAGTATTCCCTATTGGATGCGCCACCAATGGGCATTGAAACAAACCTTCATGAGACGTAAACGATAATGGTTAATGCTTCGCAAAAGCTTCGCGCCTCACTATGGCCGTACATACAAGCTGATTTGGTGCATACTGCAGAACACAGGACAGACGAGACACCGTGATTCATTTCGAAAATGTCGGATTGCGCTATGGCATGGGGCCGGAGATTCTCCGCGACCTCACATTCGACATCCCCGAAAGTTCATTCCAGTTCCTGACAGGTCCTTCTGGAGCTGGCAAAACCACCCTGTTGCGCCTTCTTTTCATGTCCTTGCAGCCGACTCGCGGCCTAATCCGCATGTTTGGGCGCGAAACTTCGGCCATCCCCAGGCAGGAATTGCCCATGCTTCGCCGCCGGATAGGCATTGTTTTCCAGGATTTCCGACTGCTTGACCACCTCACGACCTATGAAAATGTCGCGCTTCCGCTGCGTGTCCGCGGCAAGGAGGAAGCTGCCTACCGAACCGACGTGATAGAACTATTGAAGTGGGTTGGCCTTGGCGAACGTATCAATGTTTTGCCGCCCGTCCTCTCCGGTGGTGAGAAGCAGCGCGCCGCCATCGCCCGTGCGCTCATCGACAGGCCAGAGATTTTGTTGGCAGACGAGCCAACCGGCAATGTAGACCCTCCCATGGCACGCAGGCTCCTGAGCCTCTTTCTGGAGCTTAACCGCCAAGGCACTGCGGTCGTTATCGCCACACACGATTTTTCGCTTATGGATTCACTCAACGCCAGACGCATGATCCTCACTGATGGGCAGTTGGAAATCTATGACTGATCAGGACCAATCTCAAAAGAAGAAAACCCAGCGCCCGCCCATCAAACTGCGTCCGCAGGGTTCAATTGTTCCCTCGGCCAACGTTCAGGGCAACGCCCTTCTGGCGGTCATCGCCATCATGTCATTTCTCGCTTGTCTCACTTTAGGCGCCGTGTCCATGGTGCGCTCCACCGCTGCAAGCTGGCAAAGTGAGATCTCCCGCGAGATCACAATCCAGATCCGCCCAGACGACAATATCGACATGGAAGCGACACTTGCAGAGGCGCGTGATCTGGCGCTTTCATTCGTCGGCACAACCGATGGGCAAATTGTTGATCGTGAGGCAACAGCACGGTTGCTCGAACCATGGCTTGGCTCTGGCCTGGACATCGACGAACTGCCCGTACCGCGTCTCGTGGTCGTGACCATAGACGAAACCAACCCGCCCGATTTCAACGCGATCCGTGAGGCACTCGCCAAAGCCATTCCGCAGGCGTCACTAGACGACCATCGCACTTGGGTGGATAGACTGGTTTCAATGGCCAGAACTACGGTCTTGATTGGCTCCGGAGTCCTCGCCCTGGTATTCGCCACCATGATTTTCACGGTTATTTTTGCGACACGCGGGGCACTTGCAGGCAATCGTCATATTGTCGAGGTGCTGCATTTCGTTGGCGCAGAGGCCTCTTTTGCGGCCAATGAATTCCAAAAGCACTTTTTGAAAATCAGCTTGAAAGGTTCCACAATCGGTTCGATTGCGGCGGCCGCATGTTTTGCCCTTGCAAGCTGGTGGCAGTCGCGTTCGCTGGCCACGCCGCAAAGCGATCAAGCGACAGCGCTCTTCGGCAATTTCTCACTGTCGGCCTTTGGTTATGTTGGCATCGTCGTGACCCTGCTGCTCATTGCAGGACTGACAACCTTGACGGCACGAATTACAGTGATGCGCACTATTGACGAAATTGATCTGAAACGCTCCGATCCAAGTCAATTGGACAGCCTCACTGAGAGCTGATTCGTCATCACCGCAAACCAGCCATGGGAGATCGAGAAATAAGGCCTGGCAGCCCAACCTTCCACTATAGAGCACCTCGCAGCCGATTTCGAAAATCACTGCGATGGGGAGGCTATGCCGTGACGCTTGTCTGCGGGGTCGCCATTGGCGGCTTTCTGCGTTTCGCCGACACAGTCGCGACCTTGCAAGCACCGCCTAATCCGAAGGCAGACGCTATCGTTGTACTCACCGGTGGGTATCTGCGCATCGATCAGGCTGTTGAATTGCTTGAGGCCGGCGTTGGAAAACGCCTCCTGATCTCTGGCGTCAATCCTGGAACGACTGCCGAGCAGATACGTAAACTCACCCGCGCCTCAACCACGCTTTTCGACTGCTGCGTTGATATTGGATATGAAGCAATAGACACGATAGGCAATGCCGCAGAAACCGCAAAATGGGTTGGGAAAAACGGTTATTCCGACATTCTGGTCGTAACCAACAACTACCACATGCCACGCAGCCTGATGGAGTTGTCCGCCGCAGACCCGCAGACGCATTATCATGCATACCCGGTCGTCAATTCCGACCTGAAGACATCAAACTGGATGGCCAATCCGGCAACACTGCGCGCCATGCTGTCGGAATATCTCAAGCTGTCAGCAGCCAGCATTCGCTCTGCGATTCCGATGCCCGATCATTCCGGCCTGCGAAGCGCCGTTCCAGCACATACCGATCAGTGACTTTCGCTTGACTCTGTTTTCGTGTAGGCAGCAATCGAATTCGAAGCAGCCCGGAAAGCCTCACCCATGATTGCGATCAGATCATTTCTCTTCAATCTGGCATTTTACGCCGTTTTCATCGCAGAGATGATCATTTTCACGATTCCGTATTTTCTGGCACCACGAAAGACGGCCCTTTGGGTACCAAAATTCTGGGCGAAGTCCAATCGATGGCTCCACGCCAAAATCGCAGGCACAACTTTTGAAATTGAGGGCCTGGAAAACATGCCGGAGGGGCCTTGCATCATTGTCCCCAAACACCAGTCATTCTGGGACACGTTTTCCTTCCTGCCCTTCATCGATGATCCGGTTTACATCCTCAAGAGAGAGTTGATGTGGATCCCGCTTTTCGGCTGGTACGTGGCCAAGCAATCCATGATTCCAATCGATCGTGGCGCGCGCGGCAAAGTCATGGCCGAAATGTCCAAACGCACCCGCCATGAGCTGGCAAAACAACGCCAGCTCATCATCTATCCCGAAGGCACACGTCGCCCGCCGGGCGCTGAGCCGGAATATAAATACGGTGTTGCCCGCATCTATTCAGAGCTGAATGTGCCGGTGGTGCCGATCGTCCACCATGCTGGCCTTTTCTGGCCACGTCGCAAGTCAATCCGTCAACCGGGTCACTTCAAGGTGCGTATCCTGCCGCCCATCCAACCCGGCATGGAACCCATGGAGTTCTTCAAGAATCTCGTCGATACCATTGAAACTGCAAGCGACAAGTTGCTGGTCGAAACGATTGATGCCAACCCGCATCTCAAACTGGTGGATACAGCGAAAAAGCGCTACGCAGAACTTACCGGGAAAGCTCTCTGACTTCGCGCAGGACGCTTTCCAAATTGTGGTCGTTGATACCAAGCTGGCGCAGGTGCTCCACCGTGCTCGTTACATAGTCGATATTGCCACCGGATTGCCCTTTGGCGCGATGTACCATCTCCGCAGCGTCTCTGGTGTGAAGGCCGCTGGCATATTGTTCGTGGGTGCGATCCGCCACATAGGTCAACGCTTCAACGCGCCTGCCATCGGCAAGTTTCACCGGCACCATTTTTTCGACATAGACGGCGGTCACAAGCTCCCGAGCGCGCAAATACTCGACCACTTCATCATGATCGGCTGCCTCGACACGAAAGCTGACCCCCTTGCAACTGCCACCTCTGTTGAGACCGAGCACAAGACCGGGATTGTCTCTCGTGCCACGATGAACCCAGGAGCGAATGCACAAAGCCCGATGATATCCATAAGCATACGAGACATGGCTCTCGGAGAACGAGAAACCGGGACGCCACATAAGAGAACCGTAACCGAAGACCCAAAGCTCTTTCATTTTTCCAATCAAATCTTTATGGCTCAAAATCAACCATGAGGGGGTGCTATCAGCGCCCCTGCAGCAGGAGACCGGCATGGCATCTTCAGACCAAAGCGTCAATGTATCGCGGAAAATTGTCCGGCTGGGCATATTCATTGTCGCTGCTTGCGTGATCTACACAGCTGCATGGTATTTTGCCACAAACAAGGTCCAAAACTGGCTGCAGGACGCAATGCAGAGTGGGCGCGGTTCAGGCTATCAAATCGAATGCCCCGGATTGGAACTGAAGGGCTTTCCTTTTCGTGTGGGCCTTTTCTGCGACTCCATGACCATGCAAGGTCACGCCTATGGTGCCGGGCTCTCCACTGGCGCAATCCGTTCCGCCGCACAGGTCTATGATCCAGGGCACGCGGTTTTTGAAATCGACGGACCAGCACTTCTGCAGCCATCTGTAGGCCTGTTTGGCGAATTTGACTGGTCGCTCTTTCATGGCAGCGTCATTGCCAATCTCGATGGTGTTGATCGCATGTCCATTGAGACAAATGACGCGACTGCAGCACTATCGTCATCGTTCACAAACCATCGTGCAGATGTTGAGGTCGGACAGGGCGCGCTACATGTTCGTCAGTTCTCAGGCGATTTGGATGTCGTTGCCTCCGCCAGCAACGCGAAAGTTGATACCACATTGCTTCGCCACCAGCTTCCCCGATTTAGTGCGACAGTGGACCTCACCCTGGCCAAGCTGGGCGGGCTCCTCAACGGCAAACGATTTGCGGGCGGGCCAGTAGAGGGCCAAATGCGACGGTTGGCGCTGGATTTCGCAAGCCAAGGCTCGTTGGCCATCACCGGCCCATTCACTATCTCGCAAGACGGATATTTATCCGGTGAGTTTGATGTGCAAGTCGAAGATTTTGATGCTCTCGCCGCAGTGCTTTCGGCAAGCTTCCCCCAAAGCGAATCCACCATCATGGCATCGCGCCAACTTGTTGCAGACTTGTCTCCGGATGGAAAACGCGGTCGGGTCAGAGTTACAGTCAGCTCCGGAACGATACTGCTGGGGGTGATCCCGGTTGGCTTTATTCCGCCAATCTAGGCGTCTTTGTTGCTCTGATTACGACCGAAGTTAGGTGCGTCCGTATCCTGACCGGCCTCAACGATTGAGCGGCGAATAGCCCGCGTTCGGGTGAACAGATCGAAAAGCTTGTCGCCATCCCCCCAACGGATTGCCTTCTGCAGATAGGCGAGGTCCTCTGAAAAACGCGCGAGCATTTCCAAAATTGCGTCTTTGTTATGCAGGCAGACATCACGCCACATCGTTGGATCGGATGCCGCAAGACGTGTGAAGTCGCGAAAACCCGAGGCAGAATATTTAATAACCTCTGACTCGGTCACTGTCTCAAGATCATCCGCGGTACCGACGATATTGTAGGCAATGATGTGTGGAAGGTGGGAAACGATAGCCAGCACCTTGTCGTGGTGGTGCGGGTCCATTTCCTCAACGCGTGAACCCAATGCGTTCCAAAATGCTCTCAGCTTGTTTACAGCATCGCCGTCGGCATCCGGGGCAGGCGTCAGAATGCACCAACGACCCTCGAAAAGACCTTCAAATCCGGCATCAGGACCAGATTGCTCCGTACCGGCCAACGGGTGGCCTGGAATAAAATGCACACCCTCAGGCACATGCGGCGTCATTTGTGCAATCACCGATGCCTTTGTGGAACCAACATCTGTCAGGATGGCGCCTGGTTTCAAGCTGCTTTGGATCGTCTCTGCCACTGCGCCAGAAACGCCGACTGGCACGCTGACAATCACCAGATCAGCATCGCGTACAGCCTCAGCCATATCGCTCGTATAGATATCGCCCAACCCCAACTCTTCCGCACGCTTCAGCGTTGCTTCGCTACGCGTTGAAATTGAGATGGCCTTTGTAAGTCCCCGCGCACTGATGTCACGCGCGAGGGACGAACCGATAAGGCCGATACCTATGAGGGCGATCTTTTCAAACATTTCTGTAACAGCAATCTTGCTCTGGAATTTGTGTTGGCGTGGCATAGCGTTCCACCCGCCACTTGTCGAGGAAATTCAAGGTTCAGCGGTGTGGCAAATAAGTTGATGGAACACCCTGTGGAGCCAAAACCGGCACGAAGACGCGCCGTGATGCGCGCGAGGCGACTGGCAATCCCTGATAAAGCCGCTTCTGCGCCTCAACAATAATGACGCCAGAGAAGGCAGGCCAGAGCCTGCGCCCAACAGTCTCCAGACGACTGCGCAGTTTCAGATTAAACCTGTAGCGTGTTGGCGGGAAAAACAGTGCCTCTGCACTGGCTCCCGGCGTAAAATTTGTTTCCCGCAAAAGCCCGCTCAGCTGGCTACGGGAATAGGGACGCCCCGCACCAAAGGGCGTGTGGTCCAGCCGTGCCCACACGCCACGCCGATTTGGCGCGACGATGATCAGTCGACCCCCTGGTGCCAGTACACGCCACAACTCCTTCAATGTCTCGCGCGGGTTCTCGGCAAATTCCAGCGAATGCGCCATCAAAACACGATCAATAGAAGCATCCGGCAAAGGCAGATCTTCATCAAAGACGAGCGCAGTGGCCGATGCCTCACCCGGCGGCCAATTGACTGCACCCTGCCCCGCAGGCATGAAAGCAAAACTGCGCTCAGCACCGGCACGAAACCGCTCAAGATAGGGCAGTGCGTAGCCAAGCCCCAGCAAACGCTCGTCAGGCAAATTCTGCCAGATTGACGACAATGCCATTGTGATGGAATGCTCCGCCATCCGCCCAAGCGGCGACAAATAAAATTCCCTCAGATCGACAATATCGGTGTGCATCCCCAAGGTGTAGTTTGGCTTTGTCTGGACATCAAGCGTCAGCAACCTACATTAATCGCAATACCAACATGAGGAGAGACTATGTCCAAGCTGGAAATCGAACTGTTTCAATGCCTTTCAGACAATTTCGGTGTCTTGATCCATGATCCGGAAAGTGGCGCAACCGCATCCATTGATGCGCCGGAAGAAGCGCCTATCCTTGATGCCTTGAAGCGTCGCGGCTGGCAGCTCACACATGTTTTTGTCACCCATCACCATAATGATCATGTTGGCGCCATTCCCGCACTGAAATCCACCTTTGATCTGGAGGTTCTGGGACCTGCCGCAGAAGCCACAAAAATCGGTACGTTGACGCGCGAACTCGGCGATGGTGACAGTTTCAGCTTTGCCAGTCATGCCGTCAATGTCATTGCAACACCCGGTCATACGCTGGGCCACATCTGTTATCACTTGCCCGACGATCAGCTGCTTTTTGCCGCCGACACTCTCTTCGCGCTTGGTTGCGGTCGCGTCTTTGAAGGCACGATGGAGCAAATGTGGCATTCCTTGCAGAAACTGGCTGGCTTGCCGGATGAAACTCAAGTCTATTTCGGTCACGAGTACACTGAGGCCAATGCGCGCTATGCAGTCACCGCTGAGCCGCAAAATGCAGCACTTCTTGCGCGTGCAGAAGAGATCGCACGTCTGCGGAGGGATGGCATATTCACTGCCCCGACAACAATCGGTCTGGAAAAAGCCACCAACCCGTTTCTCCGAGCGGGTAGTGCAGAACGTTTCGCTGAGGTCCGCACCGGTAAGGACAATTTCCGATGACGCCGGAAAGCCTGATCGCCGCGCTCGGCATGGAACGCCACCCGGAAGGTGGCTGGTATGTTCAAACGTTTCGGGACAAGGCCGGTGGCGAGCGAGGTCATTCCACAGCCATCTATTACCTGCTGGAAAAGGGTGATCGCTCGCACTGGCACCGTGTGCATGATGCGGTGGAAGTCTGGCACTATTATGCGGGCGCACCGCTGGCGCTTTCCATCTCCAACGACGGTTCAAGCGTCGACACACACGAACTCGGCCCGGATATTCTGGCCGGAGCGCGACCCCAGATCATTGTCCCGGCCAATTCATGGCAATCTGCTCAATCAAAGGGCGATTGGACATTGGTCGGCTGCACCGTTTCTCCGGGCTTCGTTTTCGAGAGCTTTGAAATGGCTCCGCCCGAGTTCGAACCGGGCCGCTAGCGTCTTCTGAACAGAATATCCTTGGCAGCCACGGCAGCACCGCCAGTAATCAGAAGCGCAGCACCGCCAACAGGCCAGGTCAGCTCGGCAAAGCCTGCAGCAATCAACACGAATGTCGAAAGCAAAGGCGCAGCGTAACTCGACACTCCAAGAAGCTGAATATTGCCGCGTTTGACCCCATAGTCCCAGGTATAAAACGCTGCACCAACAGGCATGAGCCCCAAACCAACAACAGCCAGCCACTCAGATGTATCTTGAGGCCAGATGGTCTCCTCCAGCAGCAAATGGCTGACAAGTGACAGGACAGATGTCGCCAGACAAAATGCCGTCACTGCGTCAGTTGGTACTGAACCAAACCGCCGCGATAAAAGCGAATAGCCAGACCAAATAAACGCACACACAAACGCCATCATGTACCCAAAACCATGGGCGGTATCGAATTCCAGTCCGTGGCGGGAGATGATAAGCGCAGAGCCGGCAAGGCCTAAAACGCCGCCAAGAACATGATGCAGCCCCAGCCTCTCACCCGGCAGAAGAGCCGAACCGAGAACAATGAACAGGGGCCAAAGATAGGCGATCAAACCGGCCTCTGCCGGCGGTGCGTTTCGCAACGCCGTGAAATAGAAGAAATGATAGCCGAACAACCCGCCAATGCCGATAATCCAGACGATCGCCGGTTGTCGAAGTGCCGCCAGACGCCCTGGCCTCAAAGCCAGCATCACCAGCCCTGGAAGACTGCCGATCGCAAAGCTCATCGCAGCTAGCTGAAACGGCGGCACAGAGCCGGACGCTGCTGTGAAGAGAGCAAGAAGTGCCCACATGACGACGGCAGTGAATCCGATAATGGTCGGCAGGATCAAGGCGGCTCTCCACTCGTTTTGCCGCCCCAAATCGCGATCAGAACCGCTTAGCAGAAACCGTCAGGTCTCCAAATTTAGTCGGCACTTTCAAATGCACCGGAGCATATACGTCTGCCAGCGGAGACTTTGCAAACCATATCTCGATACCTTTGGTGCCACGAACCTTCTCAAGATCGCTACGGCCTTTTCGGTAACCGGATTTGACGTCAAAATTGACAGCACAAACCTGTACATCAACCTTTTGATCGCCGACCTCAAAGACCCTCCCCTTTTTAGCACTTAAAGCCAGGTCCATCCGCGTTTCGCCGTCAAACACCGGCACCGTGCCTCTGCACACATTGTTGCTGGCGGGAAGGAGCAAACCGGTTAGCGGATCTGCAACACGGCGCAAATCTGCCTCCGTCACCGCCACCCACTCTTCGGGATAGGAATCCGGTTCGGGCGTCTGCGTAACCTCTACCACGTTGCCGCGTGAAAAGCCGATCTCAAAGCGTTTGTTCTCGTTACCACTCTTGTAGCTGGTCACATATCGGCTGGGATTGAAGCCGGCTTTACCAACTTGCCCCGAAGCATGCAGGTTACCTGAGGTACGTTTGACCAGATGCGCAAGTCCAACCGTCGCAAAACTGCCCGAGATATTGAAACGCGAGCCGTTGATTGCTGTCTTGAAATTGGCCTCCGCAAGCGGCATGCCCGAAATCGCGATAATATAGGTCGTCGTACCGCTACGTTCCGCCGCCGCCGCGCTTTGCGCACCCAACAATGTCAGGCCCACGGTCATTATTGAGGCAAAGATTTTTCCACCCATCGACGTCAGCTTCCTTCTCAAACGATGTCTTCGCATAACACCGAAATTGTGCATATTCCATATGAGCGATACTGCGATGACAAACTGCGTCTTTATTGCGGCATTAATACGCCAACGCCACAGCCAATGGTTATTAGTTGCCATTTTTGCGGTCCAGATGCAGGTTTGGCTTGACTGACGCTGCCAGTGTGACTATAGAACCGCAACTTTCCAACAAGGCCATGGACGTTGGGCCGGTAACGGCGCTGAAAAGCATGTTGTCCGACGCGGCCAGAAAAAGAAATAGGTGTTTCCATGTCGCGTGTTTGCGAATTGACCGCCAAGGGCGTACAGACCGGCAATAATGTTAGCCATGCTAACAACAAGACCAGACGTCGCTTCTTGCCGAACCTGCTTAACGTTACGCTCATCTCTGACGCTCTCGGTCAGCGTTTCCGTCTGCGCGTTTCTGCAAGCGCATTGCGGTCTGTTGAGCATCGCGGTGGCCTCGACGCTTTCCTTCTGAAGGCCGACGAAAAGGAACTGAGCCAGCGCGCTCGTCTCCTGAAGCGTCAGGTTGCTAAGAAGGTTGCTGAAGCCGCTTGATTTAGCTGGCATCTGCATTGAGTTAACGGTCAGGGTTCGCGCCCCGGCCGTTTTGCCTTGTGTAATTGCATTATCCCAGGAGCACGTAGCTCCATTCCTCTAACTGGTGGCATCACCCAGGATAAAAAAATGCGATCTATGATCCATACCCTGCCCTATGTGGCCCTCATGACGGCTGTTGTCGTCGCTTCCAATTTCCTTGTTCAGATCCCGGTTCCAGGAACAGTATTTGGCATCAATCTCGCCGATTTGTTCACTTATGGTGCCTTCATCTATCCAGTTGCGTTCCTGATTACCGATCTGACCAATCGTCAGTTTGGCCCTCAAAAGGCACGTCTTGTTGTCGTTGTCGGATTTGTGATTGCCGTTGCATTCTCGATATGGGCCGCAACGCCGCGCATTGCCATTGCCTCAGGCTCTGCTTTCCTAGTTGCTCAGCTCCTCGACATATCTGTATTCAATCGCCTGCGCGCCTCCAGCTGGTGGAAGGCACCATTGATTTCCTCCCTCATCGGCTCTGCACTGGATACAGCAATATTCTTCTCGCTCGCCTTTGCCGCAAGCTTTGCGGTACTTGGCGCTGGCGACGAATTTGCGACAGGCCTTGCCCCTCTGATTGGCGCAAGCACAATCGAGGCACCACGCTGGGTATCCTGGGCTGTCGTTGACTTCGGCGTGAAGCTGATTGTCGGCCTTGTCATGCTGCTACCCTACGGCGCGGTCATGAGCATCGTTAAGCCGATGCCTGTTTCAAAAACTGCCTGACAAAAGAAGCAGTTGACTTGAAGCTTACGCGGGCAGCCATGCTGTCCGCGTTTTTTATTTCGGTGCGTCCAGCAAAAACTCAAGCATCAAATTACGTTGCAAAAGCGAATGGTTGTCATCTGACACCATGATAATGTGCGTGACACCATTAGCATCGGCAAAGGAATCAATACCCTCCATATTGTCGATCTGATAGCCGAAACCCGCCTCAAGCAAATCCTCGCCATCAACTTGTGCGCCGGGCTTTATGTCAGCCTGCTTCACCAGACGAAGACGCATTCCAAGACCGCCGGTGAAACTGAAACGACGCTCCAATAGTAACAGGTCACCATTTGGCAGGAATGTTCCGTCTGTCACGTCAAACGGCACTTTCCGCTTGACGAAAAAGATGCCCTTCCGTGGTCCTTGCAAAACCGCGGCATAGGCGTCGCCATCCTTGTTCAGGCTCTCCTCGGCGATAACCACCGGACTGCCAGACAAGGGCCCGTCTTTTGGAGCCACCACCAATGTCTCCAGACCGCTATTGCCCTCTAGGCGCGCCTGCGGGATCAAAATCGAAAGCCCCCTGGTTGGCCGTGACGTTTCAAATCCGGGTGCCGGATAGGCATCCACCCGATGTAACTGTTCAAAGCTTACCAGAACCTCATTATTGCGAAGCGCCAGACCTTCGGCGTCCATGCGCCACTTCTGTGAGTCGGTCTTCCCCGATTTGTCCGTCATCGAGATTATTTCCAGCCCCTTGATGCCGGAGAGCTTGCCCGTACTATCGCGCTCAATCTCACCTTTCAGCCAATGGCCAGTATCCGCCACCCCCAGAAAGTGTCGGTGATCGTCATCAAGGCGAATCGATGACCATGCACCAAGGACACCGCCCAATGTGGTCATCTCAATGCCGCCAACGAAGGTCAGACGACCAAATTCACGCTGTGTCTCACCCACCTTGAACTCATCGAAACTCTGGCTCTCCACTGGTACCTGCTGAGCATGTGCCGGCAATACAAATGCGAGATGAGCTGAAAGGGCACCAAGGAGGCAAATGGATCTGATCAATTCTGTTTTCATGAGGTCCTGCTTAAACAGCAATAGCTGTAGATCAATGTCATTGGCGTTCGGCCATGCGCATTTTGGTGTATCCTTCGTGCCGATTTCGTCAATCCCTGTCAAATGACGAATGCAAACTCAAACTGCAACGGCTTCTCCTGGCGCCTAGTTTGGCAACTTCGACTTCAAAAGTGCCCCACGACGGGAATAAATGCCTGTTTTTCTCGCTAAAATATGACAACGGTCCTGATTTGGGCAGCCATTTGTCTTTGCGGGTTGCGTTACGGCGAATATCTGTGCTTGTATGAATCCAAGAACAGGAAGGGCCAAGCCCTCCGGGGAACAAAAGTCAGAATGGGGAAGTCGTGTCTGCCAACGATGTTATGGTGCGTTTTGATGGCGTGCAAAAAAGCTACGATGGTGAAACTCTGGTCGTTAAAGACCTCAATGTAGACATAGCGAGAGGCGAGTTCTTGACCATGCTCGGGCCATCGGGCTCCGGCAAGACGACAAGTCTCATGATGCTCGCGGGTTTCGAGCCTGCGACGCACGGTGAAATCTTTCTCGACGGAAAGCCGATCAACAATGTCCCGCCGCACAAGCGCGGCATTGGAATGGTCTTTCAGAACTACGCACTCTTTCCGCACATGACCGTTGCTGAAAACCTGGCGTTTCCTCTGCAGGTGCGCAAGATGGGCAAGGCCGACATCGAGGCCAAGGTCAAGCGCGCACTCGAAATGGTGGAGCTTCCGCATTTCGGCTCACGTCGTCCCGCTCAGCTATCGGGTGGTCAGCAGCAGCGCGTGGCCGTTGCGCGTGCTCTCGTTTTTGATCCAGAGCTCGTACTTATGGATGAGCCGCTCGGCGCACTCGACAAGCAGCTGCGCGAGCAGATGCAGTATGAAATCAAGCACATACACGAGAATCTCGGCGTTACCATTGTTTACGTTACGCATGACCAGACCGAAGCTCTGACCATGTCGGACCGTGTTGCGGTCTTCAATGACGGCATTATCCAGCAGCTGTCGCCGCCGGATGAGCTCTATGAAAATCCGCAGAATTCTTTTGTCGCCCAGTTTATTGGCGAAAACAACAAGCTGACCGGCAAAGTCGTCGAAGTAAACGGCGATATGTGCAAGGTTGCTCTGCCGGACGGCACGACCCTTCTTGCTGACAAGATCAACGTCAATGGCGTTGGCGACACGACGACGATTTCTCTGCGCCCAGAGCGCGTGGAAATCGTGCCAACCGATGCGCACGAAAACAAGATTGAAGGGCGCATTGAGGAACTCATATATCTTGGTGACCATATTCGCGTCCGCATGAATGTATGCGGAAATGACGAGTTCATCCTCAAAGTGCGCAACCGTGGTGAGCGTTGGGACCTCAAAGCAGGTCAGATGCAGACAATCGGTTGGACTGCCAAGGATTGCAAGGCGCTCGACGCCTATGCGTAAGAGATTGCGTGCGCCTGCATAGCGCACGCACGGGTCGCATCTGGCATTCAAGTCAGACCGCGAATTTTCCAAACCTCTAAAGGGGAGATAGCAATGAAACTAACAAAAATTCTTCTTGCATCCAGCGCTGTTTTGGCACTTGCAGGCACCGCGTCTGCAACAGACCTGACAGTCGTTTCCTGGGGTGGCGCATACCAGGCGTCGCAGCAGAAGGCCTATTCTGAGCCCTACGCTGCAGAGCATCCCGATGTAAAGTTCACTTGGGATGAGTCCTCCAACGAAGCTGTTGCCAAGCTCCGTGCGATGAACGAAGCAGGCAATGTAACCTGGGACCTCGTCGACGTTGTTGCTTCTGACGCTATCCGCCTTTGCGACGAAGGCCTGGCGATGGAAATCGACCCGGCTGCAGACCTGGCAGCAGCACCTGATGGCACGTCGGCTGCCGATGACTTCGGCGACCTGATGGTTTCCGGCTGCTTCATCCCGCAGATCGTTTACTCCACGACATTCGGCTACCGTGATGACGTTGCTGAATGGGGCGGCAAAGAGCCGGACGACATCTGCGACGTATTTGACCTGGAAAACTTCCCTGGCAAGCGTTCGCTGGAAAAGCGTCCGATCAACAACATGGAATGGGCTCTGCTTTGCGACGGCGTTGCAAAGGAAGACGTTTATGACGTTCTGGGCACCGACGAAGGCGTTCAGAAGGCTCTGGCCAAGCTCGACACCATCAAGGATTCAGTCGTTTGGTGGTCTGCAGGCGCAGAAACACCTCAGCTTCTGGCCGACAAGGAAGTCGTTATCGGCTCCACATACAATGGTCGTCTCTTCTCTCTGATCGTAGAACAGAAGCAGCCGGTTAAGATGCTCTGGGACGCACAGGTATTCGACCTCGACGGCTGGATCATTCCGGCTAACCTGCCTGAAGATCGTCTGGCTGTCGTCAAGGACTTCGTGAAGTACGCAACGGACACGCAGCGCCTTGCTGACCAGGCGAAGTACATCTCCTACGGTCCGGCTCGTGCGTCCTCTGCTCCGCTCGTCGGCAAGCACGCTGAACTGGGCGTCGATATGGCTCCACATATGCCAACCGACCCGGCTAACGCCAAGAACACGTTCCTCTACAACTACGAGTTCTGGGCTGACAACCGCGACGATATCGACGCGAAGTTCCAGGCTTGGCTGGCTAAGTAAGCCCCAAACTTTTCGAAAAGGGATCGGGGTCTGTGCCCCGATCCTCCCGAAACTGGTATCCGAGATCAGATCATTATGAGTGAATCCAGCACAGCACCGATCACAACCAATGACGGCGTTCCCCTCAAAGCTTCCTTAGCCAAGGCACTTCGCCGGGAAAAGTTGCGTTCTTTCATACTGATAGCTCCACTTCTCTTTTTCATTTTGCTCAGCTTTGTGGCGCCCATTGCCGACATGCTTTTTCGCTCTGTCGAAAACAGCATTGTGTCGGAAACGCTACCCAAGACAGTTTTTGCCTTGAAAAGCTGGGACGAAAAGTCAGGCAAATTGCCTGAGGAGCCTGTATTTGAAGCCCTTGCCGCCGACCTGAAGGTCGCAGTGAAGGAAAAGATTCATACACGTCTTGGCTCGCGCCTGAACTACGATGTGCCCGGCACATCATCAATGTTCCGTTCAATTGGTCGCAAACTGAACAAGTTTGATGAAGGCAATTACCAGGAACAATTCATCAAGGCTGACAAGGGCTGGGGTGAAGTGGAATTCTGGGAGCATCTCAAGGCTCTGTCGCCAAACTATACCAGCAGCTATTTCCTGACTGCCATTGACATGCAGAAGGGCACTGAAGGTATTGAGCCGAAACCGGAAAGCCAGCGCATTTACCTCTTCCTGTTCGCACGTACATTGATGCTTTCAATGGCGATCACCCTGAGCTGCCTTCTCCTTGGCTACCCGATCTCGTGGATACTGGCTAACCTGCCGCTGCGCACATCAAACCTTCTGATGATCCTGGTATTGCTGCCTTTCTGGACAAGCTTGCTGGTGCGCACATCGGCCTGGAAAGTGCTGCTGCAACAGCAGGGCGTCATCAACGATCTCCTGGTCTGGGCGCATATTATCTCGGACGAAAATCGCCTGGTCATGATCAACAATGCAACAGGTACCATCATTGCGATGACCCATATCCTGCTGCCCTTTATGATCTTGCCGCTCTATTCAGTGATGAAGACAATTTCACCTACTTACGTTCGCGCAGCAAAAAGCCTCGGCGCTACGGACTGGACAGCTTTCTGGCGGGTTTATTTCCCCCAGACAATTCCGGGTATTGGCGCTGGTGCCATTCTCGTATTCATCCTGGCCATCGGTTACTACATCACGCCGGAACTGGTTGGTGGTACCTCAGGTATCTTCATCTCCAACCGTATCGCGTATCATATCTCCAGCTCACTCAACTGGGGTCTGGCTGCGGCCTTGGGTACATTGCTGCTCGGCGCGGTTCTCATCCTCTTCGTTGTCTACGACAAGATCGTCGGCATCGACAACGTGAAGCTCGGCTAAAGGGAGTTCTATCATCATGTCTGGTTTGCCTCCTTATGCTTCCACAGGACAGCGCGTCTGGTACTACAGCTTCCGCGTTATCTGTGCATTGATCTTCTTCTTCCTGATCTTCCCGATCGCGGTTATCGTGCCGCTGTCCTTCAATGCGGAAAACTTCTTCACCTTCACCAAAGCCATGCTGGCTTTGGACCCTGAAGGCTATTCCTTGAAGCACTATATCGATTTCTTCACCAATCCCGACTGGCAGCAGGCCTTGAAGAACTCGTTCATTATTGCGCCGGTGGCGACCCTGCTCGCGACCAGCCTTGGAACCCTTGCTGCAATTGGCTTGTCGCAAAGCCACGTACCATTCCGCGGCCCCATTATGGCGGTGCTGATTTCGCCAATGATCGTGCCGCTCATCATTTCGGCTGCGGGCATGTATTTCTTCTATTCCCGCATCGGCCTGCAGGGCACCTATTGGGGCGTCGTGCTTGCCCACGCTGCGCTTGGCACGCCCTTCGTCATCATCACCGTGACAGCAACGCTGGTGGGTTTTGACAATTCATTGGTACGCGCATCGCTGTCCATGGGCGCAAACCCGGTCGCCACCTTCTTCAAGGTCCAGATGCCGCTCATCATCCCGGGTGTTGTGTCGGGCGCGCTCTTTGCTTTCATCACCTCGTTTGACGAAGTGGTTGTCGTGCTCTTCCTGGGGTCAGCCAAGCAGCAAACCCTGCCGTGGCAGATGTTCACCGGTTTGCGCGAGCAGATCTCCCCGACCATCCTGGCAGTCGCATCTATCATGGTAGCGATCTCGATTGCTCTGCTCACGGTCCTCGAAATGTTGCGCCGTCGCTCCGAGCGCATGCGCGGCCTGACGCCCGGCTGAGCCGAAAGACAATTCAAGAAAAAAGCCGCCGAGTTCATCCCGGCGGCTTTTTTGTTTCTCAATCTTAAAAAAATCAGCGACGCCCGGCTTTCCTGCCGCCACTTACTGTCTCGTCAGCAAATAGCTCTGCCAGCTGCTCTGTCATCGCGCCCGCAAGTTCGTCAGCGTCGACGATTGTAACCGCCTTGCGATAGTAGCGCGTCACGTCATGACCAATACCGATAGCCAACAGCTCCACCGGTGACTTCGTTTCAATCTGCTCAATGACAGCGCGTAAGTGGCGCTCCAGGTAATTGCCTTGGTTGACCGAGAGTGTCGAATCGTCCACCGGCGCACCATCCGAAATAACCATCAGGATACGGCGCTGCTCGGGTCTAGCCAAAAGGCGATTATGCGCCCAAATAATGGCTTCACCGTCGATGTTTTCCTTCAACAATCCTTCGCGCATCATCAAGCCAAGATTGTTGCGCGAGCGCCTCCAAGGCGCATCCGCAGACTTGTAGATAATGTGACGCAAATCGTTCAGGCGACCCGGCGTCTGCGGCTTACCCTCCGCCAGCCATTTCTCGCGCGACTGTCCGCCCTTCCAGGCCTTTGTCGTGAAGCCAAGAATTTCCACCTTCACGCCGCAACGCTCCAGCGTGCGGGCCAGAATATCCGCACAAGACGCCGCAACTGTAATCGGACGCCCGCGCATTGAGCCGGAATTGTCGATCAGCAGTGTCACCACAGTATCGCGGAAATTGGTGTCCCGCTCCATCTTGAAGGATAGTGGCTGCATTGGGTCAATTACCATGCGCACGAGACGCGCGGTGTCGAGATAACCCTCTTCCAGATCAAAATCCCAGCTGCGGTTCTGCTGAGCCATCAGGCGTCGCTGAAGCCGGTTTGCAAGTCGACCAACCGCGCCCTGAAGATGGGAAAGCTGCTTATCGAGGAAAGCGCGCAAGCGCGCAAGTTCACTCTCATCGCAAAGCTCCTCAGAGGAAATCTCCTCGTCGAATTCCTCGGTGAAAACCTTGTAATCAACTTTCTCGTTGAAATCGTCGAAAGGTGTATTGGGACGCTTGGTTTCGCCAGGGGTTTCCGAATCGTCGTCCCCCTCCTCGTCGAAGTCGTCGTCAGCGACTTCTGAACCATCCATCTCACCATCGTCCAGCTGCTCTTCTGCAGCCTCGTTATCTTCCGACGGTGATGCGTCCTGACCAGCCTCTTCCTCAGACGACTGCTCATTTTGTTCCTCTGAACGTGGCTGATCGTCGTCTTCCGGCGTTTCGTTTTCGTCTGTCTGATCGTCGTCATCGTCGCCATAGCTTTCCGCCATCTCCATGGCGGCCAGCATGTTACGAACCAGTTTGGCAAAGGCCTGCTGATCGTTGATAGCGTCCGGCAACGCATCCAGTTCGGCACCGGCCTTCTCAGTCACGAAACCGCGCCACAGCTCTGCGATTTTACCCGCAGAAACCGGCGGCTTGCGCCCTGTCAGCTTTTCACGAACCAGCAGCGCCACAGCCTCTTCGATCGGCGCCTCCTCGCGCCGCATAATCGTCGCGTAATTTGCCTTGGTTAGCCGCTCATCCAGATAGGTCTCGAGATTTTGCGCAACACCGGCCATGCGGTTGGCACCGATAGACTCTACCCGCGCCTGTTCCACCGCATCAAAGATGCCCCGCGCGTCCTCGTTTTGCGGGGCCATAACCGCGTGAAGACGTGGTTCATGGCATGCCTTGCGCAACGCAAAAGCATCACCAATACCGCGTGTCAGGCGCACTTCGCGCGCGTCAGGGCGCTTGGAAAGTTCAGGCAGGCGAATGCGATCACCAGCCATGCCGGGTCGTTCGGCGGAAAATACCACCTCAATCTCCCCGCCATCGTCGGGCTTGCCGGCAACTGCGCGTACGCAACCACCAATCGCCCGTCTCAACGGCTCGGTATCAACCGGACCGCCAGGCTTTGTGCGCCGATTATCGCCAGGCCCTGCCATGGGTTCACCCGTTCCTAGAGATCACGCCGTCAGCACAATGTTGGCAGCGCTTTCCTTCAGCTCCACATCAAATGCGCGCTGATAATGCTCTGCAACCAACGTCCGCTCCAGCTCATCACACTTGTTGAGGAAGGTCAGACGGAATGCGAAAGCAACATCACCAAATATCTCGGCATTTTCCGCCCAGGTGATAACCGTGCGCGGGCTCATCACCGTCGACAGATCACCATTGACGAAAGATGCACGCGTCAGATCGGCAACACGCACCATCTTGGAGACCGTGTCGCGTCCCTCTGGTGTCTTGGAAAAGCTCTTCACCTTGGCGAGAATGATATCGACTTCGTTCTCATGCGGCAGATAGTTAAGCGTCGTCACAATAGACCAGCGGTCCATCTGCGCCTGGTTGATCTGCTGCGTGCCGTGATAGAGGCCGGTTGTATCACCCAAGCCGACCGTGTTGGCTGTTGCAAACAGGCGAAAGGCCGGGTGCGGACGGATCACACGGCTCTGATCGAGCAACGTCAGACGACCGGAGGATTCCAGCACGCGCTGGATCACGAACATCACGTCAGGACGACCCGCATCATATTCGTCAAAGACGAGTGCCACATTGTGCTGGTAGGCCCAAGGCAGAATGCCGTCCTTGAACTCGGTAATCTGTTTGCCGTCCTTCAGAACAATTGCATCCTTGCCGACAAGATCGATACGGCTGACATGGCTGTCTAGGTTCACGCGTACACAAGGCCAGTTGAGACGTGCTGCAACTTGCTCGATATGCGTCGATTTGCCCGTGCCGTGATAACCCGAAACCATCACTCGGCGGTTATGTGCAAAACCGGCGAGAATTGCGAGCGTTGTATCGCGGTCGAAAAGATAGTCAGGGTCCAGATCGGGGACATAAGGATCGCTTTCAGAATAAGCGGGCACCTCAATATCCACATCAATGCCAAATACGTCTCGGACGGAAACCTTCGTATCGGGAAGGTTGGTAATTTCCAGATCAATCTTGCTCATTATAACTCCAAGGCAGGCAGCGTATCAAAAGCGACCCGCAAACATGTCATACTTAGACCCGTCTTAGCGCGCGTTGGCACCAAACGGAAGCACTTGCAGCAAAGATAAATGACTCAATTTATCAATTTAATGCGTCACTGCATCACACAGCGTAATTGATAGAAGAAACGCGCGCTGCCTTCGCCGATTTCAACAGAAGCCTGATTGCTTCAATAGCTGATATGCCTGAACGACAGCACGAAACCGCTCCTCCGAGCCTCGGTCACCGCCATTGGCATCCGGATGGTGCTTTTTCACCAATGCCTTGTAAGCAGATTTAATATCTGCGGAAGACGCGCTGGCTTCCAGATCCAACGTGTCAAACGCCTTGGCCTCAAGTGATTTCAGCTTGCGCTGGCGCGGTTGCGAGCCATTTGCGCGTTGGCTTGCCTCCTTGAAGAAGCCAAACGGGTCGCGCATGCGCTGATAGGATCCTGCAGAGCCAGATCGGGCCTTGCTGTGCAGCGGACTTTCACGTGATTCTTTCTTGACGCCGACAGTCCAGGTAGGCCTGTGACCTGTCACAGCCTCTTTCTGATAGCGCGCGATCTCGTCATTGGAGAGACCTGAGAAGTAGTTGTAGCCCTTGTTATAGCGCTGGACATGCTCGAAGCAGAACAGCAGATATTGCCCCTCCGCGTTGCGCCCAACTGGCGCGCGGTGCTTGCCGTGCTCTTCACACCCATCCCACTGGCACTGCGGCACCGATGGTTCTTCCATCTTGGTGCGCTTACCTTTTGTGCGGATGCTGTCGAAATATTTTGAATGCAGTTTCATGAGCCGGTTATTATGGGGTCTTGAAAGCATGACAACAAGAATTGACAAATCAAATTGTTGCTGGCTTTCTGGAAATCTTTTCCCGACATAACGCCGGAGGTTTAACATTTCCACTCAAAGCGAAATCGAAGCCAAATTAAACGAGCTCTTCGCGCCGGAGCGGCTGGTTGTCATTAATGAAAGCGATCGCCACGCCGGGCATCGTCCACCTGAAGAAGGCAACGAGACCCATATGCGAATTCGCATCGTTTCTCAACACTTTGCAGGCATGGGACGCGTTGCGCGCCATCGCGCCATCAATGATGCGCTGGCAGCGAGTTTTGACGCAGGGTTACATGCGCTTGCTATTGAGGCGGCCGCCCCGGGAGAACCAACACGCTGGTAAAGACTGGTAGATATTGGTCTTTTTTGGGCAATAGGCGATAGCCGACTGGAAATTTGCTTGCCCCAATGTAAGTATACCTAACATGAATGACACGAAATCTCCCCACGGCCGGCGCAGCTATCACCATGGCAATTTGCGCGAGGCGCTTATCAATGCCGCTGTAAAGCTGATGACCGAGAATGGCCCGGAAGGCGTCACACTTTCAGAGGCCGCCCGCATGGCCGGCGTCAGCCCCGCAGCACCCTACCGGCATTTCAAGGACCGCAGCACCCTCATGACAGCTGTTGCGGAGCAAGGTTTCTCCGCATTTGCCGACAAGCTGGAACAGGTTTGGGGGAAGCGCAGCACCGATCCGGTCAAGGCGCTCTTGGAGGTAACAACCGCCTATCTTCATTTTGCGCGTGACAAACCCGCCTATTACTCTGCCATGTTTGAGGCAGGCGTGACGCTCGGCTCTAGTGTCACACTCTCGCGCGAAAGTGACCGCGCCTTCGCCATTCTCAAAGATGCCGCAACAGAGGTTCACGCAAAGCTTCCTGCTGATCGTCGTGCGCCCGCACTTATGATAGCCCTTCATATCTGGTCCTTAGTGCAAGGTATCGCATCCTTGTTTCTCAGAGGCGATGTTGCGCGACGTAATCTCCCCGTGACGCCGGAAGACCTGTTGGAATCGGGAATATTGATCTATCTCGATGGGCTGGCGCGCGCTTAGACGCGCCGAAATTCATATTCCAGCAACAAAATTCAGGCTGCCGCCTTGACAATTTCATCTCTCATTCCAATCTATGTAAATGTTATTAACATTAACACTAACGGAGACAGAGATGGACATCGCCACAAAATTGGACGAACACGGAAAAGGCGCCTGGCTACTCTTAATGATCGCCAGCTTCGTTCTCTTCTGGCCAGTCGGCCTTGCCATTCTGGCTTACATGATATGGAGCGGAAGAATGGGTTGCAGAAATAGTGCATTCAAAGAGGAATGGCGCGGCTACAAGCAAGAATGGCGCGCCCGCAAACGGGAGATGCGCGATAGAATGCGCGCGACGCGAAATTATTCGCACAATGCTTTTGCATCGAGCGGTAACAGCGCGTTCGATGCGTATAAAGAAGAGACTCTGCGACGTCTGGAAGAAGAGCAACAGGAGTTCAACGACTTCCTGGACAATCTGCGCAAGGCACGCGACAAGGCAGAATTCGATCAGTTCATGGCTCATCGTCGACACGTGGTCGAGAGCGAAGACCCGTCGCAACCACCGGCCGCCGACACAGCGCCGAGCTATTGAAGCTAAATTTCGAAATTATTGTGTTCCCAAAGCAATCCGTCGCGACAAGCACGCGGCGGATTTTTTACGTGTTCATGTCGAGAACGGGACGTATTCTGAGCTTCGAAATACGGTTCTTTTCACGCTTCATGACGATGAAGCGCTTGCCGTAGAAGGTGAACGCCTGACGCTCTTCGGGGATTGATTTTGCCTCATGGATCACCAGGCCGGCAATTGTCGTAGCCTCCTCATCTGGCAACGACCAGTCGAGTGCACGGTTAAGATCGCGCACCGTTACGCCACCATCCACGACGATGGAGCCATCTGCCTCCTGGCGCACACCTTGAATGTCAAGATCGTGCTCATCGGATATGTCGCCAACGATTTCCTCCAGAATATCCTCCAGAGTAATCAGGCCCTGCACCTCACCATATTCGTCCACAACAATGGCCAAATGCCCCTTGCGGCGCAAAAAGGCGTTCAGCTGTTCTTTCAGATTTGTCGTGTCTGGTACAAACCACGGTTTTTGCGCCAGCTTCACCACGTCAATCTTGTCGGGGTTGGCATTCACTGCTGCCAGCGCACGCAAGAGATCCTTTGCGTGCAGGACGCCGATAATATTGTCAGTGGAACCACGCCAGACAGGCATACGTGTGTAAGGGCTTTCCAGAACCGCCTTCACCGCGACTTCCGGAGCATCGTCAGCGTTGAGAGCCCGCATCTCCATCCGGTGGATCATAATATCGGAGACTTCCAGCTCCTCCAGATCCAGCACACCGCCCAGCCGGTCTCGGTCATCTTTCACCACCGAGCCTTCCTTGTGGAGGAAGTCCACCGCGCCGCGCAATTCTTCATGCGCCGACAGCATCGGGGCTTCCGTGGAAAGCGCCACGCCAAAGATCGCCAGAATGCGGCGAACCAGCCAGTTGACCGCCGACGAAAAGGGGCCAACAACAGCGACAAAAATAGAAATCGGACGCGAAATGGTCAGTGCGAAGCGGTCGGGCGAGGCAATAGCCCAGCTCTTCGGCAGAACCTCCGAGAAGACCACCAGAAGCGCCGTCATTGCCAATGTAGCAATTGCCACACCGGAATCACCAAACACCTTCAAAAACAAACTTGTTGCCAGAGCGGACGCCAGAATATTGACAATGTTGTTGCCGATGAGCAGCGCGCCAATCAGGCGGTCGCGGCGTTCGATCAATGCGTTCACTACGCCCGCGCGCACCTCGCCATTATTCTCCAGCGTGTGCATCCTCGAGCGCGACACCGCCGTCAACGCAGTTTCAGACCCGGAAAAAAAGCTCGACAACGCGATCAACGCCACGATTGAAACGAGCGATATCCAGTAATTAGCCAGAAATTCAAAAATGACGTCGCTTGTCATCGCTCCAATTTCTCTTCCAGGAACCGTCTTACTTCAGAAACTGGCACATCATCCGCAATAAAGGACTGGCCCAGGCCTCGTGTCAAAATGAAAGTCAGCTTTCCACCCTTGACCTTCTTGTCCTGCCCGATGGCATCCATCAGCCGATCGACGTTCATGCCGCCACCGGGTATCTCATCCATCGAGACGGGCAGGCCGACAGTCTTCAAGTGCGCTTCAACGCGTTTGGCAACATCCGGGCTTGCCAGATTCATGCGTGCAGAAAACTGATGTGCCAGTACCATACCTATTGCCACGCCTTCTCCATGCACCAGTCGCGATCCATCATACTCGACCATGGCCTCAAGAGCGTGGCCAAATGTGTGCCCGAGATTAAGAAGCGCTCGCACACCGCCTTCGCGTTCGTCTGCGGCCACAACATCCGCTTTCGCCTGACAGCTTGTCGCAATTGCTTCAATGCGCGCCTCACCCCCGGTAAAGACATCGCGCCAGTTCTTCTCCAGCCATTCAAAGAAATCCGGACGGTCAATGAGACCATATTTCGCAACTTCCGCATAGCCGGCGCGAAATTCCCTTTCGCTCAGGCTGTCCAGCACATCCGTATCCGCCAGCACCAACTCCGGTTGGTGAAATACACCAAGCAGATTTTTGCCCTGGCGGGTATTGATACCTGTTTTCCCGCCAACTGAAGAGTCCACCTGCGCAAGCAAGCTGGTGGGGACCTGGATGAAACGCGATCCGCGACGCACAATGCCCGCAGCAAATCCGGTGAGATCGCCGATGACGCCACCGCCCAGCGCAACAACCGCGTCACCGCGTTCAATGCGCGCTTCCAAAATCGTATCGGTCACCTGCATCAAATATTCGTAAGACTTGGTCTTCTCACCCGCCGGCAACACAAGGCTTGTCGCGGAAATACCTTCCGCCTTCAGGCTCTCTATAAAACTCTCGAGGTAAATACCGCCAACATTTTCGTCCGTGATAATGGCGACCTTCGCACCATTCACGCATTTGGCTATTTCTCGTCCCGCAGAGGCGATTAGCCCCGGCCCGATGAGAATATCATAAGACCGCTCCCCCAGGGATACGCGCACCGTGCGCGATGCTTCACTCAACATGGCTTGCCTCATCCTCTTCGTGTTTGGTGGAGTCCACGATCGCGTTCAGAACCTCACTCATCACGACTTCTTTCTTCACGTCTCGCGACACGACTTTCAAATCGGCCTCGGCATAAATCGGATAACGCGCTTCCATAAGCTGGCGCAGCGTTTCCTTGGGGTTTTCCGTCTTCAGCAGCGGTCGCGTATTTCGCCGCGAAACGCGCTCCCAAAGCGTCTCAAGATCGGCACTCAGCCAGATTGATAAAGCGCCATTTTGCCGGATCAGCGCCCGCGTATTCTCGTTAATAAAGGCACCGCCACCAGTGGAAATAACTTGCGGTCCAGAGTGCATCAGACGCTCGATTACTCTTGCTTCCAACGCCCGGAATTCCGCTTCGCCATAGGATGCAAACAGCTCATTGATGGACATGCGCGACACATTTTCAATTTCCTTGTCGGAATCGACAAATGGCAGTCCCAGCGCATTTGCCGTCAGCTTGCCAACGGCACTCTTGCCAGCCCCCATGAGGCCAACAAAAACGACATTCCGCCCGGCAAGCGCTTCTCGCGCTCTCTTTCCCTGCTGTTTCCGGCTCAAACTCGCCATCCACCCCGTTATTTCCGCAGCGACCTGAGGCCACAATACCCTTGCCATCGTTCCCCTCAGCCCTCATATAGGGGCTGAATATGGGAGCTTCTACATGCCCACCCTTTTGCGGTTTCTCTTTTGGTGCGCAGTCATTGCGGGGACGATATATGCCATAATGTTGGGCCTCGTCTACGGAGTCGAGCCCACTTCGCGGGAAACAACTATCAAAATCCCTTCCGAAAGAGTCAATCGCCGGCCGGACAACGGATAGATGGTTGATTTTTCTGCAGCGCATGTTGAAGCATTTCTGGAAATGATGAGCGCTGAACGTGGTGCAGCGGAAAACACGCTCTCCTCCTATGCTCGCGACCTGGAAGACGCCGCATCCTTCCTCTCATCGCGAAATGCAACGCTCGTGCAAGCCGAAACTGAGGATCTTTCTGCCTATCTGTCACACCTGGCAAGGCAGGGATTTGAAGCAAGCTCCCAGGCCCGCCGACTTTCAGCACTGCGCCAGTTCTACAAATTCCTCTATGCTGAAAATATTCGCGCCAGCGACCCATCCAGCGTGCTGGATGCGCCAAAACGCGCTCGTCCACTGCCCAAGACGCTCGACACAGGAAGTGTCAACAAGCTTCTGAAACTGGCACAGGAAGAAGCCGATATGCCTGGCCCAGGCCAGTTGGGACGTCTGCGTATGCTGGCGCTTCTGGAATTGGCCTACGCAACGGGGATGCGCGTGAGCGAACTGGTCTCGCTACCTGCCAATGTTCTTGACACAGAAGGACGCTTTCTGCTGATCAAAGGCAAGGGCGGCAAGGAGCGCCTCGTCCCGCTTTCGCGCCCCGCTGTCTCTGCACTTAAATCCTATGGCGATGCGCTGGCGGTGGAGCAGATGGCAAGCGGGCAGGAAAGTTCATTTCTTTTTCCAGCAGCCAGCAAGCAGGGCTATCTGGCCCGGCAGGTCTTTGCACGTGACTTGAAAAGCCTGGCCGCAAGGGCGGGCCTAAAGGCCGCAGCCATTTCACCGCACGTGCTGCGCCACGCCTTCGCCAGCCACCTTTTGGAAAATGGCGCAGACCTTCGTGCAGTTCAGGAATTGCTCGGACATTCCGACATTTCAACGACACAAATTTATACTCATGTCATGGAAGAACGGCTGCACAAGCTGGTTCAGGAACATCACCCTCTTGCAAATCGGCCCAAAAAAACCGATTAGGGGGACACAAAACTGTTATTGCGTAACGACCGGAAGCGGAGCGAATGCACAACTATCTCGATTTCGAAAAACCGATCTCTGACCTTGAAGGCAAGATTATAGAGCTGAAAAAGCTCGCGGACGAGGAACAGGGCGTCAATACGGCTGATGAGATCGCCCGGCTGGAAGAGCGCGTGCAGGAGGCGATGGTCAACATCTATTCCAATCTCTCCGCCTGGCAGAAGATGCAGGTTGCGCGCCATCCCAACCGCCCGCATTTTCTCGATTATGCTGAGGCGTTGTTTGAGGAATTCACACCGCTCGCAGGTGATCGCAGGTTTGGTGAGGATGCAGCAATCGTTGGTGGACTGGCGCGTTTTCGTGGGCAGCCAGTTGCCGTGATCGGCCAGGAAAAAGGCCATGACACCAAAAGCCGCATCAAGCACAATTTCGGCAGCCCGAAACCCGAAGGATACCGCAAGGCCATCCGCATCATGGAACTGGCCAATCGCTTTTCACTCCCGGTGATTGCGTTTATCGATACGCAGGGCGCTTACCCAGGTATGGACGCCGAGGAGCGCGGACAGGCAGAAGCAATCGCGCGCTCAACTGAGATGTGCCTAAACCTTGAAGTGCCCCTGATCTCCATCATCATTGGTGAAGGTGGTTCTGGCGGAGCAATTGCCATCGCGACAGGCGACAAGGTTTTCATGATGGAACACGCCATCTATTCGGTGATTTCTCCCGAAGGGGCCGCTTCCATTCTTTGGCGCGATTCAGCCCGCGCGCAGGAAGCTGCGACCAACATGAAAATCACTGCACAGGATTTGAAAGAGTTCGGCATTATCGACGGCATCGTCAAGGAGCCGATTGGAGGTGCCCACCGGGACCGCGAGACCGTCTTTAATGCGACAGGAGACCTTATTGCCTCCTCGCTGGATGATCTGAGCAAGGTCAACGACATTCGCCGTTCCCGCCGTGAGAAATTCCTGGCGATTGGCCGTCAGCTCTGAGCACCGGTTGATCTCTCTATCATTCTGCCCAAACTTCGACACAATCGACTGATGGTTGGGGAATTGGATGGATTGTGTTCAATTTCGAGTGATCGAGGGCGCAAGGTTCATTCCTGTGTAAGGATTTATAAACTATATAGTCAGCATGAATGTTGCTGTGAACGGAAGTATATCCGGTAGTTTGCGAGAACGAGCCCTGGCGTGAAAATGCGTCTAAAGACCCTTTTTATATTGTTCCTGATGGCGGTGCTGGGCACCGGCTGCGTCAATGATGCGCTTGATGTCTCCAAACTCGAGCACAAGGAAGTGCGCCTGTCTGCCAAGACGCGCAACAAGATTGCAGCACTTGGCATGGACCGCTATGCGCCCATCATGGTTCGCATTTTCAAGGAAGAGGGCGTCCTTGAAGTCTGGAAGCAGAAGCGTGACGGTCGCTATGCGATGGTCAAGGATTATCAGGTTTGCGCCTGGTCTGGCATGCTGGGACCGAAGAAACGAGAGGGCGACCGCCAGGCACCTGAGGGTTTCTACGATATCAATCGAAGCCAGATGAACCCGAATTCCAGTTATTATCTGGCGTTCAATATCGGCTATCCAAACGCATATGATCGCTCGTGGGGGCGCACCGGTGCCAACCTGATGGTTCACGGCGCATGCTCTTCGCGCGGCTGCTACTCCATGACCGACCTGCAAATTCAGGAAATATTTGCGCTGGCCGAAGACGCCTTCAAGGGCGGCCAGACGAGTTTCCAGGTGCAGGCACTTCCATTCCGCATGACCGCCGACAATATGGCCCGTCATTCTGCAAGCCCGAATTATGAGTTCTGGCAAATGCTAAAGGTTGGGTATGACCATTTCGAGTTGACCAAGACGCCGCCGACAGTGGCCGTGTGTGAGCGCAAGTATGTGTTCAACCAAATTAGTGCCAACGGCAGGCTCAGCCCCTCCGGCCAGTGTCCGGCCATGTCCACACCACCTGCGCTGGCGCAAGCCTATGCTTCTCAGCAGCTGACTTACGAGAAGGCGCTTGCGAAAGCGCAAAAGAAGTATGAAGGCCTGATATGGGCAGAGCCCACAGAGGCTCAGCGCAAGGCTGTCGTGGCTGATTTGCGCAAGAAATACAAAGAAGATGCAGCTTTTGCACCCACGGGCAACGGTCTCGATGCCGGAAAGCTCGTGAGAATTGAAACGCTCAAGGCACAGGAAGAAAGAGCCGCAGCAGCTGAGGAGGCTCGAGCGGCAGCCCAGAAAGCGGAAACGGAGGCAAGACGCGCAGCAGCAACCACTGCGGCCGTTCCCGTTCCCGAAGAGAACCCGGTAGCCGAAGCAAAAACGCCAAAGAAGAAGAAACCATTCTGGAAACTTTTCAGCTCCGATGACGAGAGCGATGGCTGACGACCAATCTGCACTGCGGCCTGCCATTCGGCTCGATTTGCGTGGCCTGAAGTGCCCCCTCCCCGTGATGAAGACACGCCGCCGCATGCGCGATATCCCTGTCGGCACGCTTTTAGAGGTTGAAACCACCGACCCCCTCGCCTCCCTCGACATTCCGCATTTTTGCAATGAGGATGGGCATGAGCTGGTGGAATCGGAAAAACTTCAAGGCGGACATCGCTTCATGATCCGCAAGCGTGATCGAAAGGCGTGAAGGCGAAGGCCAGCGCCGTTCTGAACGACCAATTTTGGGTGCTTCTATGCGGTGGCGTTGTTCTCCGCGCCCTTTTCAGCAAAATGACCGGACAGATTGCAATGAAAAGGCAGGAGAGTCCCTACATGTTCCGCACAATCATCCCCGCCGCGATTTTCGCGCTCTATGCGTCGAATGCTTTGGCATCGCCGGTACCGGAATTTTACTGCGACGTGCCAGCAGATTTGGAAGCTGGGAAGAATTTTGAAGGCTTCGGATTGGTGACTGGCAACATTTATTACCTGAACCCGGAATCACAGGGCGCAGCGTTCACCGCCTATCCGGAAGACGGCGAGTTCCTCCCGCAAGTTCCCGCCGGAAGCGGCGTACGCTACAACAAGGCAGGCATAGACTTTCATTACAAGGCTGACAACGGAACACTGACCCTGCCCGATGGCCGAAGCTTCTCCTGCCTGTCAGCCGAGATGAAGTATCCAACCGCGCGCTCCATGGGCGGCTCCATCGTCCGCTCCAAACCCGATATCTCGGGCGATATCATCACCAGGCTCAAGGATGGTGGCACAATCACGATCAACAGAGAGACCGGCAGCTTCTATGACGGCTGGCAATGGGTCGAGGTCGAAGTCGACCTGGGTGAATACGGTTATATCTGGGGCGGCACGATCTGCACCACCAGCAGAGAAATCACCGGTGTTGGCTTCAACTGCCAATAAGCTGCGAAGCAACCCCAGTCTGGCTCGCGGCCCTATAACGCTGCGAGCCAATCGAAAACGAACTGAAACTTCTTCAGATGTTTCCAGCAATTTTCCGGCCCAGCATCCCCGTAGGCTTCTGCCTCTCCCGCTGCGTCCGTCCAGATAGCAAAGCCCTTGCGGCGCAGCAGGTCACCGCGCGCATGGTCCTGCGCAAACGGTGAGGGCACCCGCTTCAATTCCGGTTCCTCAACGCGCGCTCCAGCGGCCTGAAGCCCGGAAACGGTTTCCGCAAACTCTGTGCCCTTGGCACCATCAATGGCAGCACGCCAGGCATCCAACCCTTTGGGCGAAAAACTGAACAGACCGACCCCCATGACGAGCGAACCCGGCTCCAACCCAATCATCCACGCAGGGCTGTCGCCAGCACCATCCGCAGGTATGAACGACATATGCAAATGCGTGTTGTAGGGCGTCTTGTCCTTTGAAAAGCGAATGTCGCGATTAATCCGAAATATCTTCGCCTTGAATGCTTGACCTGTCTCGGCTTTCAGTGTCTCGCACATGGCTTCTGCAAAATCCGCCGCCGGACGCTTCATCGCCATCTCGTACCAACTCTTGTTCGCGGTAAACCAGTCGCGACTATTGTTGTCCCTCAATGCGGCCAGAAACTTGACCGTGTCTTCGCTCAACATGCTCATTTGGCTGGCAAGGTCATAGCATGGCTGACTGCCAGCGCGACCCAGTCCCTGATTATCTGGTCATCGGTGTCTTCTGCATTCACGAAATAGAAGCCGGACATCTTCCGTCCGCCCTGTACCATCGCCTCACCACATGGCAACGCATCGGCGGCATCGACATTATCCTTGCCAACACGGAACATGAAACGCTTCTCACCACTCTTGGAGCGATCAGCACCTCCCACCATATTGCCGTTGATAAAGAAGCAGCATCCGCCCATCATCATCTTCTCCGAGACATCGGGAAGACCCTCCAGGTAGCGGCCAAATCGCGCTGCCATTTCACCGTCATATGCCATTGAACACGCGCTCCCGACCTGAAATGCATCCAAGCCATAATGAGAACATTTCATGAATATTGCAACAGCAACAGCGAAGTTTCCTAACGCCCCATGCGCCGTTCCAGCCGGGCGGAAAACCACGAAATGATCTTGCGCCAAAGCTCGTCTTTGAGAACCAAAGCCTCAATATCCAGTTCGAGATTCGGGTTATCGTTGATTTCGATCACAAATACACCGTCTTCTGTTTCTTTCAGATCGACCCCGTAAAGTCCGTCGCCAATAAGGCGCGCAGCGCGCACTGCAGTCTCAACGACAAGTGCGGGCGCATCGGAAATCGCCATCGTGGTTGAACCACCTTCAGTAATCTTGCCGCCCGCGCCACGCTTGACGATCTGCCAATGGCCCCGCGCCATGCGATATTGGCAGGCAAAGAGGGGTTCGCCGTCCAGCACGCCGATGCGCCAATCGAACTTCGTCGGCAGAAAAGCCTGAACGATGAGCAAGGCCGTATCCCTGAAAAGGACCGCCGAGCTTGCTTTCAACTCCTCGAGACTGGACGCCTTGACCATGTTCGCACCGAAAGATCCATCCGGTGGCTTGATGATTACGGGCGTTCCCAGCCGGTCCAGAACTGCGGAAAGGTCGGATTTCTCATTGATAATTTCAGTACGCGGAATGGGAATCCCAGCCTTCTCCAGTATCTCCTTGAGATAGACCTTGTTGGTGCAGCGGATCATCGACACCGTGTCGTCTATCACCGGCATTCCTTCCTGCTCTGCGCGCCGCGCAAAACGATAGGTGAAGTTGTCGATAGATGTTGTGGCGCGGATGAAGAGCGCATCGAATTCAGCAAGGCTGGTCAAATCACTCGGATCGAGAATTTCCGTCTCGACGCCCATTTTTTCCGCGACATCACAAAGCCGCTTGATGGCTGCCGGTTTGGAGGGCGGCATTTTCTCGGTCGCGTCTGCCAAAATGGCCAGTGACCATTTGAATTGCGGGCGTGACTTCGGGTTTGCAGCGCGCCCTTTCGTGTAGGCCTCCATGGCCTCAACAAAGAAGCGCCGCCGCTGTGCATCCATCTTGTTGGGCGGCACCGGGCGAATACGGGTAATCTCATGCGGCGACTTGGGACTAAACTCAACCTCAAGTGCTGGCGTCCGAAACCAATCAGAAAGCTCTCGGGCGAATTTTCCATAGCCGGGGCTGTCCGCCTTGGAAAACGCAACAAACAGGCTCTCCACCACGGGCGCGCCCTTGGCCCTCGTCTCTTTTAAAACCGCATTGAGGTCCGGCACCGCATGAGCATAAAGCCCCTTTTGCGATAGCTCGACAATGGTATGAACGCTGGGGCTGACGCGATGACCGCGCGCCTCTGCCAGCAGCGATGCATAATAGCCCGCCGACTGGTATCCGTAGGAACGCGCCAGATTGAGAATATAGGGTCGTCGCCCGGCGAATAGGGCCGGTCGCGCCAGGTAATCGGCAATGCGCATCACCTTGTGCGGCGTATCGGCTTGATCGAGATCGACCGTATTTTCCACCAGAATAAGCCAGTCAGTCATGGCTTTCAGCTCCACAATTGAGAGATTTCTGCATGCGCAATGCGTCTTCGCCATCGTCGTAATAGGCCGCAAGGCGCTTGGTCTCTGCAAAGCCGGACTTGCGGTAAAGTGCAATTGCAGCACCGTTCGAGACCCGCACTTCGAGGCTCATCGCATTCGCTCCGCTGGCACATGCTGAAGCCTCACACGCGGTCAAAAGGCTCGGTCCAATGCCCTGCCCGCGCCGTGCCGGATCAACGGCAATGGAATAGAGCCGGGCAGACTTGCTACCGTGCCGAAAAAGAAGAACAGCCGCACCCACGACCTCACCATCCACCCGCCAGACAAACACCGCGTTGGGCTTCGCAATAAAACGCCGCCAGCTGCGCGGCGAAATTCGATCCGCCTCCGGAAATTGACTTTCCAGAGCGCGCAATGCCGGAAGATCATCAGGCGTAGCCTTAGTTGTCTGCCCGTCACGCCACCCCTTGGGTAGAGCGTTCACCACCAAATTTTCGCTTGTCATGAAGCCCGCAAATTCAAGCAACAACCGTCGTGCGGGGATCGTCGTTCTGCGCTGTTGCAGGCAAAAGAAATATACCGTTTTGGGAAAAGCTCAAGTGGATTTTTCTGCGCCCACAATGCCATTTCTGGGCGCGAACCTGACTACGACTTCCCAAAACTCCATGCCTCATGATTTGAGAACACACGTGGCCGCAGGACTGAAGACCCTATTGACCCAACGACCGCAGCATGTTCAGAATCGAAACTACTATTCTCCTCAAATTGCTTCGGAAGCCAGCATGCGACAGACCTTCTCAGCCATTTGGGCACTTCTCCTTGGCATCGTGTTCATTTTGCTCGGCAATGGCATGCAGTCCACGCTCATCGGCCTGCGCGGCGACATTGAAGGCTTTTCGGCAACATCTCTGGCGATTGTAACCTCGGGTTATTTTGTCGGCTTCCTGTCTGGTGCACACTACACCCCTAAGCTTCTGCGTCGCGTGGGACATGTGCGGGTCTTTGCAGCCCTCGGCAGTTTCGTTTCTGCAGGTGTCATCGCATTGCCGGTATTGGCTGATCCCATCGCCTGGACAGTCCTGCGCCTGCTGATTGGCTTTTGCATGTCAGGCATCTATGTAACGGCTGAAAGCTGGCTTAATGATGCCGCGACAAATGAAACCCGCGGCAAGGTTTTGTCTGCCTACATGATTGCTCAAACGATCGGACTGATCGGCGCACAAGGATTGCTGTTGCTGGGCAGCCCTGAAACCTCTGTACTCTTCATTGGCGCATCGATTCTCGTTTCAATTTCCTTCGCGCCAATCCTGCTGACCGTCGCACCGGCACCAAAAACAGAGCTGACCCGCCCCATGTCGCTGCGCGAGCTATTTAATATATCACCGCTGGGCACAGTCGGCGTCTTTCTGCTGGGCACCAGCTATGCCACCCAATGGGGCATGGGCGCAGTGTTTGGCACGCAGATCGGGCTGACAACCAGCGAGATCGCACTCTTCATCGCCATGCTGTTTGTTGGTGCGATGCTGCTGCAATACCCCATTGGCTGGCTCTCCGACCGGGTAGACCGCCGGATCGTTATTTCCATTCTCTCTGTTATCGGCGCCCTGTCCTGCCTGTTCGGTTGGTTTGCCGGTGACGGCTTCTGGTCACTCATGATATCTGCTTTTCTAGTGGGGGGTATGACTACACCGCTCTACTCACTTTTGTTGGCCTATACGAATGATTACCTCGCATCCGAAGATATGCCAGCAGCATCCGGTGGCATGGTCTTCATCTTCGGGTTAGGTGCAATCATCGGGCCACTGGTGACAGGGTGGACCATGCAGCAGGCAGGCCCGCTCACCTTCTGGCTGGTGCTGGCGGTCACGTTCACAGCAACCGCCATCTACGCGCTTTATCGCATGACCCAGCGCGCCGCGATCCCCGCCAGCGATACCGACAGCTATATCAGCGTTATTCCGACCGCCTCGCCGGTCGCCGTTGAAGCGGCGAGTGAATGGGCCGTGGAAAATGCGGAAAATAGCGTGGAGGAAGCCGCGGAGAGTTGAGGGCTGCACGCACGCGCCAACCATCATCTTCGGGCTTGATCCATGGATCTACTCCCCACCCATGCTTGGATGGTCGGGACAGGCCCCGACCATGACAGAGGGGAAGCGCGAGAAGGCCGCCTGACGCCACCGCGACAGACGGCTTCGCGGTTTTAAGTGGCCAGTTGGCGCAGCACCGTCTGCAGAATACCACCATTGTTCACATAGGTGATTTCATCCAGCGTATCGATGCGGCAGATGATCGGCACGTCCTTCGTGGTGCCGTCGGAATAGGTGACCTTAGCAACCTTCTTCTCGCGCGGCTTCACATTGGCAAGACCTTCGATGGTGACGGTCTCGTCGCCCTTCAGGCCCAAGCTTTCCCAGGTCGTGCCTTCTTCCAGCACAAAGGGAACGACACCCATGCCGACAAGGTTGGATCGGTGGATGCGCTCAAACGACTGCGCGATCACGGCGCGGACACCAAGCAGATTGGTGCCCTTGGCAGCCCAGTCTCGGGAAGAACCATTGCCGTACTCAACGCCCGCAAAGATAACAAGCGGGATACCTTCCGCCTTGTATTTCATGGCCGCGTCGTAGATCGACATTTCCTCCTTGGAAGGGTAGTGGATTGTGTATCCACCCTCCTTGCCGTTCGGTCCCAGCATGTGGTTGCGGATGCGGATATTGGCAAATGTGCCCCGCATCATGACTTCGTGGTTACCGCGACGCGTGCCATACTGGTTGAAGTCCTTCGGCGCTACGCCATTGGCGGTAAGATATTCGCCCGCCGGAGACGATGCCTTGATGGAACCGGCCGGAGAAATGTGGTCAGTGGTGATCTTGTCGCCAAAGAGACCAAGGACACGCGCACCCACAATGTCGGTAACGCCCTGCGGTTCCATACCCATGCCCACAAAATAGGGTGGATTTTGAACATAGGTTGAGCTGTTGTCCCACGTGTAGGTCTGACCAGAGGGCGCTTGAACGGCTTGCCAGTTTTCATCGCCCTTGAAGACGTCGGCGTATTTTTCCGCGTAGAGCGACCGCGTGACATAGGTCATCACGAATTCCTGAATTTCCTGAGAGGACGGCCAAACGTCCTTCAGATAGACCGGGTTGCCATCGTTATCCTCGCCGAGCGGCTCTGAGGTCAGATCCTTCTGCACGGAACCAGCCAGCGCATAGGCGACAACCAGCGGCGGGGAGGCCAGATAATTTGCCTGCACATCAGGCGATACGCGGCCTTCGAAATTGCGGTTGCCGGACAGAACGCCAGCGGTGATAAGGCCCCTGTCATTGATCGTTTTTGAGATCGGACCCGGCAAGGGGCCAGAATTGCCGATGCAGGTGGTGCAGCCAAAGCCAACCAGATTGAAACCCAGTGCATCAAGCGAGCCCTGCAGGCCGGACTTCGCCAGATATTCAGCAACCACCTGAGAGCCCGGTGCAAGCGAGGTCTTCACCCATGGTTTGGACTTCAGGCCCTTGGCAACGGCGTTGCGGGCAAGCAGACCAGCTGCAATCAATACAGACGGGTTCGATGTATTGGTGCAAGACGTTATCGCCGCGATACAGACATCTCCGTGGCCGAGATCGTAATCCTCGCCTTCGACGTCGTAACGCTTGGCGAGCTGGCCGGGCTTTTTGTACTCGGCGTCAAGCGCCGTTGCGAAATTGGAGGCAATGGTTTCAAGCGCCAGGCGGCCCTCGGGCCGCTTTGGACCGGCCATGGACGGCACAACATCACCAAGATCGAGTTCCAGTGTATCCGTGAAGACAATGTCGGAACCATCCCCCACACGCCACATACCCTGCGCCTTGGAATAGGCCTCCACCAGCGCGATGCGATCTTCGTCGCGGCCGGACATGTTGAGGTAGTTGATGGTCTCGCCATCCACCGGGAAGAAGCCGCATGTGGCACCATATTCCGGAGCCATATTGCCGATGGTCGCGCGGTCAGCCAGTGACATGGCATCCAGGCCGGGGCCAAAGAATTCCACGAATTTCGAGACAACCCCCTTCTTGCGCAGCATCTGCACGACTGTCAGCACCAGATCGGTGGCAGTGACGCCTTCTTTCAGCTTGCCGGTCACTTTGAAGCCGATCACTTCCGGCAACAACATGGAAATTGGCTGACCCAGCATGGCCGCTTCGGCCTCAATGCCACCAACACCCCAGCCCAGGACACCAAGACCGTTGATCATGGTCGTGTGGCTGTCCGTGCCAACGCACGTATCGGGGTAAGCGATCGTTTCGCCGTCTTCATCCTTTGTCCAGACCGTCTGGCCCAGATATTCGAGATTGACCTGATGGCATATGCCCGTGCCGGGCGGCACAACGCGGAAGTTCTGGAACGCTTGCTGGCCCCATTTGAGAAATTTGTAGCGCTCCTCGTTGCGCTCATATTCCAGCTCCACATTGCGGGCAAAGGCGGTAGGCGTACCAAACTCATCGACAATTACTGAATGGTCGATAACCAGATCGACCGGCACCAGCGGGTTGATCTTTTCCGGGTCTCCGCCAAGCGCCTTGATGCCATCGCGCATGGCCGCAAGATCAACAACCGCAGGAACACCGGTAAAATCCTGCATGAGAACGCGGGCCGGACGATAGGCGATTTCCGCTTCTACCTGGCCCTTGTTGGTGAGCCATGCGGCGATGGCCTCAATATCGGCTTTGGTTACCGAGCGCCCGTCTTCATTGCGCAACAGGTTCTCAAGAACCACTTTCATGGAATAGGGAAGTTTGGAGATGCCGGAAAGGCCGTTCTTCTCCGCCTCGGGCAGACTGAAATAGATATATTCTTTACCGCCAACATCGAGTGTTGAGCGACAATGGAAGCTGTCGAGTGATTTTGCCACTGGATTAACCCCGTTTCGTCTGTTCGCCAAATTTTGACGCGCGAACGCCCAGCCACATTTTGAGTGTTTGGGGTGCGGGTACAGCCATTTCCGCTGTCCGCCCGTGAATGCCATAGCTTTCAAGTTCGGCGCAAATTAAGGTCACACCGGCTGCTGGTGTGGTTGCGTATTATATAGAGCTCTTCTAGAGATGGTTCCAGACCTTGACGGGTCGATGTGTGAGAAATTTTGAACATACGACGGGCTCCACCGTCACAGACGAGCGACAGTGATGCGGTTTGAGGTTGAAAATCTGAGCGCGCGACGGGGCGAAGACCTGCTTTTCCGCGATATTTCATTTGAGCTGCAGGATGGCGAGGCGCTTTTGGTGACCGGACCAAATGGCACAGGCAAATCAACACTGCTGCGCGTTCTCGCGGGTCTTTTGCCTGCCGAAAGCGGCACAGTGAAAGCCGATGGCTATGAGCGCGCTGCCGAAGCCTGCCATTATCTTGGTCACCGCAACGCGATGAAGCGTGAACTGACAGTGGAAGAAAACCTCACTTTCTGGCAGGAATTCATGGGCGGCACAGACCGCTACGACAGCTTGTTGCCGATCGAAGCCGCAGAAGCCGTTGGCCTTGGCGGCATTATTCATTTGCCCTTTGGCTATCTTTCTGCCGGTCAGCAACGCCGCATGGCCATGGCCAAGCTGATGGTTGCCGCACGTCCCGTCTGGCTTCTGGATGAACCCACCGCGGCATTGGATGCAGCCTCTGACCAGATGTTCGCCAAGCTCTGCCAGGATTATCAGGAAAGTGGCGGCATCATCATCGCCGCCACCCACCAGCCGCTCGGCCTGCGCGACCCTGGAAGCCTGGTGATGAAGGGGTTTGAATATGTGGACTGAAATTGGCCCAGAAACTCCAAACACAGTCTTAGTCTTGGGAAGACACGCATGACCGCACTTTTCTTCCGAGACATCAAACTGGCGATCCGCGCCGGTGGCGGGGCAATGATTGGCGTCTTGTTCTTCATGACAGTCGTCGCCGTGATCCCCTTTGGTGTCGGCCCCGACCTCAATCTACTTTCCCGGATTGGCCCGGCGATCCTGTGGATCGGCGCGCTGCTCTCTGCCCTTCTTGGCCTTGATCGCCTGTTTCAGGCCGAACGCGAGGATGGCTCCCTCGACTTGCTGTTGATGCAGGAAGCACCTCTGGTGTTGACAGTGTTTGTAAAATGCGCGGCGCACTGGGTCGCCAACAGTCTGCCGCTGGTCATAGCATCGCCGGTGCTCGGGCTATTCATGAACATGGATGAGGTGGCGATTGGCGCAACCTCGCTCACGCTTCTGGCGGGCACGCCTGCTTTGACCTTCATTGGTGCAGCAGGTGCAGCCGTGGCCGTTTCTCTGCCACGCGGCGGGTTGCTCGTATCCATTCTGGTGCTGCCGCTGGCGATCCCGGTGCTGATCTTCGGTGTCAGTGCTGCTTATGGCGCCGTGCAGGACCCCGCACCATTTTTGCCGCCTTTTCTGATTTTGATTGCCATTACGCTGTTTTTTGCGGTTATTGGCCCGCTGGCAGCTGCTTTGGCGCTGAAATCGTCGTCGGATTGATTAAAGTCAAACGCCGCACCATATGAATGCGATTAAGGAAACCGGCATGAATGAAAATGAGCAGAAAATGTCCTGGCTGACCGGACTCGCAAATCCGACGCGGTTCATCAATCTTGTCAATATTCTGTTGCCATGGATGGCGGCTTTGACCATCGGGTTGTTGGCCTGGGGTCTCTATCTCGCCTTCAACACCGAGGCTGATTATCAGCAAGGCGAAACCGTGCGCATCATGTATATTCACGTGCCTGCTGCCTGGCTCTCGATGATGTGCTACTCCGTCATGGCAGTCTCGGCACTCGGCACCCTCGTCTGGCGCCATCCATTGGCCGACGTCTCCGCCAAGGCGGCTGCGCCGCTGGGTGCAGCATTTACCTTTCTCGCACTGATCACAGGCTCGCTCTGGGGCAAGCCAATGTGGGGCACATGGTGGGTATGGGACGCGCGCCTGACGTCCGTTTTCGTTCTGTTTCTCATGTATCTCGGTTTGATCGCCTTTAACCGCGCGATGGACGATCCGGCACGCGCTGCGCGCGTTTCCGCTGTGATGATCCTGATCGGTTTTGTGAACATCCCAATCATCAAATTTTCCGTTGAATGGTGGAACACACTGCACCAGCCCGCCAGTGTCATGCGCATGGATGGTCCAACAATTGACCCGGAATTTCTGTGGCCGCTGCTGATTATGGCGCTTGGTTATTCCGCGCTTTTCTTCACGCTGCATTTCATGGCAATCCGCACCGAAATCTGGCGGCGGCGTGTGGCAAACCTGCGGCGCATGGCGGCCCGCCAGGCCAACACGGGAGTATAAAGCATGCAGCCGCTTACCCATGCTTTTTACGTTTATTCATCCTACGGCGTTTCGGCGCTTGCACTGGCGCTTATCGTTGCCTGGGTAGTTCTGGACAGCCGCGCGCGCAAGCGTGAACTCAAAATGCTGGAAGATGCCGGCATTCGCCGCCGTTCAGCGCAGACACATGAGAAGAACGCCCATGACTGAGCCACAAGAGACCGTAAAGAAACCCGGCCTTTCCACCACCGGCAAGATCATCGCTTTCCTGCCATTTCTGGTGTTTCTGGCGCTATCGGGTGTGTTTCTCATGCAGCTTGAAAGCGGCAAGGATGCCTCTGTTCTGCCGTCCGCGCTGATCGGCAAACAGGCGCCAACGCTTAACCTTGCCGCGCTTCAGGGCTCTGGACGTCCGGCACTTGATGATGCAGCCGTCAAAGGCAAGCTAACGCTGGTCAATGTCTGGGCATCATGGTGCATTCCCTGCCGCCAGGAAGCGCCGGATATGCTGGAGCTGGCCAAGGATCCGCGCATTAACATCGTCGGGATCAACTACAAAGACAAGAACGAGAACGCGCTGAAATTTCTGGAGGAATTTGGCAATCCGTTCACAGCCATCGGCGTAGACCCGAAAGGCGTGGCGACCATCGATTGGGGCGTTTACGGCATTCCGGAAAGCTATCTCGTCACCCCGGACGGCAAGATTGTCTACAAGAAGGTCGGCCCCTTCTCGGCAGAAAGCATTCAGTCGGAGCTTATACCGCAAATTGAGGCAGCGCTGGCCGGTTCATAAAATCTGGTAGCGTGTTGTAACCAGTCCGGAAGGAAAGCCTTCAACGCTCTTCAGTCCCAGATCAATATCGGCATCCAGTTCGCCAAAAAGTCGCAGTCCATTGCCCAGCAATATCGGGATCAGCGTTACCTGCATGTCAGCAATCAGACCCGCACGCAAGAAAGGCTGGATTACCAATCCGCCATCGACATAAGCACGCGCCCAACCCCGCGTGCCAAGCATCTCCATCAGTGCATCAGGTGCCAGATCAGAAACGAATGCCTTGTCTTTCAGGTGCGCAGGAATGTCGGCATCTGTCAGTGTGGAACTCATGACACAAACCGGCTTCGTGTAATGCCAGCTGTCAAATTCCAGCACCGTCTTGAAGGTGGACGACCCCATCACAATGCCATCGACGCTATCAACGAAGGCGTCAAACCCATGGTCTTCACCCGCAGTTTCCTGCTTCATCAACCAATCCAGCCGGTGGTCCTGGCGCGCGATAAAGCCATCGAGGCTCATGGCAATGAAAACGTGACCGCTGGGCAGCATCACTTGCAAACCTCAGGCACTTTCCTCGTCTTCCAGCGAGTGCCGCATGATGAGCGGCATCTGCGCCATGGTGAAGGCAATGGTGATGGGCATAGTGCCCCAGAGCTTGAATGTAATCCAGGCATCATCGGAGAAATTGCGCCACACAACCTCGTTCAAAACCGCCAAAAACAGAAAGAACAGTCCCCAGCGAAAGGTAAGCTTCCTCCAACCCTCATCATCGAGGTGGAAGGCGGAATCAAAGACATAGCCAAGCAAGGACTTGCCGAAGTACAATCCGCCCAGAAGCGCAAGACCAAAGATTGAATTGATGATCGTCGGCTTCATCTTGATGAAAAGCTCGTTCTGCAAATAGATGCCAAGCCCGCCGAAAACCAGCACGATGCCGCAGGACACAAGCGGCATGAGCGGCAAATGCTTCATCAACACTTTGGATGCAATCAACGAGGCAACCGTTGCCACCATGAAAAAGGCTGTCGCGACAAAGAGCGAACCTCCAAGCTCCTCCAGCGCCGGGAAATGATTGAGCAGCCACTCGCCCTTCAGATTGGCAAAGAAGAAGACGAGAATTGGACCCAGCTCTAGAACAAATTTCAAAAGCGGGCTGACGCCGTTGTCTTTCGGTGTATCCATGGTCTCCAACTCATTCACGCTATTCGTTTCCGCCTTCATTGCATCATTGGTCTGCGATGTCATTTCAGGAAACCACTCTGCATCTAACGCACCAGTCTCCAAGTCAAGCTTGAATTCTATCAGTGTATCATTCCAGCTTTAGCCAACTCAGCAAAAAATGTCGCCACTCAACGCGACAATCCAGGAAGACGGATAAACCCGACACCATATGCCGGTAGAACCGGTAGAATTCTGTACATCAACCCTGGGAAGCCGCTGACATGGCTTTCAAGAGGAGAGACAGCCAAAATAGCTGCCTAGCCCCTCAATTCCACGCCCGCGACGGCTTGCGCAAAGTCACGCGCTTCAAATGGCTCCAGATCGTCAATGCCTTCGCCCACACCGATAAAGTAGACCGGCAACTTGTGCTTGGCGGCAATCGCCACCAGAATGCCGCCACGCGCAGTGCCATCAAGCTTCGTCATGACAAGACCGGAAACACCCGCCACATTGCGGAAAATTTCCACCTGGTTCATGGCGTTTTGCCCGGTCGTGGCATCCAGCGTCTGCAGAACCGTGTGCGGTGCGTCAGGATCGAGTTTGCCGAGCACGCGAACGATCTTTTCCAACTCATCCATCAGCTCGGTTTTGTTTTGCAGGCGGCCTGCAGTGTCGATGATCAAAACATCGGAGCCTTTTTCCTTGGCCTGTTTGAACGCATCGAAAGCCAGACCCGCAGCATCAGCACCGAGCTTGGTGCCGATGAATTCAGAACCTGTGCGGTCCGCCCAAATCTTGAGCTGCTCGATAGCCGCGGCACGGAAGGTATCGCCGGCGGCAAGCATGACTTTCAAACCTGCACCGGAGAGTTTCGCGGCCAGCTTGCCAATCGTCGTGGTCTTCCCGGTGCCGTTGACACCCACGACCAGAATGACATGCGGCTTGTGATTGAGGTCAAGTTCCAGCGGCTTGGCAACGGGCACCAGAACCCGCTCAATTTCACCTGCCATAATCTGAACGACGTCATCGCCCGTCACATCGCGTCCATAACGCTCAGACGATAAGGCGCCGGTCACACGCATAGCCGTCTCCACGCCGAGATCAGCCTGGATCAGCAGGTCCTCCAGCTCTTCCAGCGTTTCGTCATCAAGCTTGCGCTTGGTGAATAGTGCCGAAATCTGCGAGGTCAGCTGGTTTGATGTGCGCAGAAGCCCCGCGCGCAAACGCTGAAACCAGGAAAGCTTCTCTGCAGGCTCCGCAACCGGTTGCGGGTCCGGCGCACGTTTCGCACTGGCAAAACCCTGTGGCAGAGCGGGCGCATCACCGTCTGCAACAAGGCCCTCCATGGGTGTCTCATCCATGGCCAGATCGCTCGAACCGGCGTTGCCGTTTTCAGCATTTGCATCGCCTGCTATGGTTTGCGCATGTTCTTGTTTAACCTGCGCTTCTCCGGCATTCTCAATATTTTCCGGCTCCGGCGTTTCCAGGTGACCAGTTGCCGTTTCAGCCGTGTAGGCCTCGGCAGTTTCTTCTGCCTCTGGCTCAGGCTCCGGCAAGTCAGCGTCCCAATCCGCCAATTCTTCAGCGTCTTTGGCGGAAATTTCGGTGATATGCACTGGCTCTGAAGGCAGCTCATGTGCCTTGGCAAAGTCCTCGGCAGTTTCCTCTGATATCCCCTCAACGGGCTCCGGGGCTGGCAAATCGCCATCCCAGTCAGCCAGATCTTCCGCTTCCTCAACGCTTATGTCGCCAGACATACGCTGCGATGCGTCAATCGCTTCGACCTCTTCGTCGAAAGACGGTTTTGCAATAATTGCATCTTCTTTTGGCTCAGCACTTTGCTTGCCGAATGAGAAGACCTTCTTGATAAAACCGAGCGCCATGCTTTTCGTCCTTATGCCGCGTCGGCGGCATCCAATTCCTGTATGAGCTGCTTGCCATTATGGCCCGTGATGCGAACGCTCAACAGCCGTCCGGGCTCAATATCCGGTGTGGCAACAAGCGTAAAGTTTTTCGTGTGCGCCATGCCGCCTCTTTCGGCAAGCACGGTCTGGCGCGTTCCAACCATCGCCTCAAGATGGGTATGATAAAGGCGGCTGCCAAGATCACGCAGGCGCGCGGCACGCTCTTTTACCAGTTTTCGATCCAATTGCGGCATGCGCGCCGCTGGCGTTCCCTGGCGCGGACTGAACGGGAAAACATGCATATGGGCAATGCCGATCTCCTCAGAAAGACGCTCCATATTGGCAAATGCCTCTTCCGTTTCGGTGGGAAAGCCCGCGATGAAATCAGCCCCGAAACTGATTTCAGGGCGCAACCGGCGCGCCTCGGCACAAAAGGCCAGCGCGTCTTCACGCGTGTGGCGACGCTTCATGCGTTTAAGGATGAGGTTATCACCGTGCTGCAGCGACAAATGTAAATGCGGCATGAAACGCGGCTCGTCAGCAATCAAGTCCATGAGATGTTTGTCGACTTCAATGGAATCAATTGAAGAAAGGCGCAACCGGGCAATCTCCGGCACATCGCGCAAAATAATCTTGGCAAGTTGACCGAGACTTGGAGAACCCGGCAAATCAGCGCCATAGCTGGTAGCATCCACACCCGTCAGAACAAGTTCAACATAGCCACTCTCGGCCAACTGGCGGGCCTGATCGACGACAGCCCCCATCGGCACGGAGCGTGAATTGCCGCGACCATAGGGAATGATACAGAAGGTGCAGCGGTGATCGCAGCCATTCTGCACCTGTATAAAAGCGCGGACATGACCATCGATCAGCTGCACCATTTGTGGTGCGGTCTCCCTCACGCTCATAATGTCATTGACGCGGGTTTTTTCCTCAGCCGAAACGCCAAAATCCGGCAAGGCTGCGGCCGCATAAGAGGCGGCCTTCAGCTTCTCCTCATTGCCGAGAACAGCGTCGACTTCTGGCATGGATGCGAATTCAGCGGCTGCAGTTTGAGCGGCACATCCAGTGACAACGATCCGCGCCTGAGGGTTTTCCCGGCGTGCCCGACGTATGGCCTGGCGCGCCTGACGCACGGCCTCACCTGTAACCGCGCAGGTGTTTACAAGCACGGCATTTTCGAGACCCGCCTTGGCGGCCTCCGCCTTCATGACTTCCGATTCATAAATATTGAGGCGACAGCCAAACGTTATGACAGAGATGTCCGTCAAATTGCCCGGGCCTCATCATCGTCGCGAATCCACGAACCTGTTGCAGGGTCCACCATGCCGGACCACTCCCATTCAGCCGGCCCGGTCATGATAACATGTCCATCCTCGCGCCATTCCAGCTCCAGCGTTCCAGGTGCCGGTGCACTTGCCACATGGATAGTCACCTTGCGATCCGTCCGCCCTGTCCGCGCGCCACTGACAGCGGTTGCACATGCAGCCGAACCGCAGGCAAGCGTCAATCCGGCACCGCGCTCCCAAGTGCGCGTGGTAATTGAATTGCGCGAATTGACCTGCGCAATGGTGATGTTGGCGCGTTCAGGAAAAATCGGGTGATTTTCCAGGAGCGGTCCAAAGCGCTCCAGGTCAAAATCCCAGACATCCCGGTCGACCCAAAATATTGCGTGCGGATTTCCCATGGACACGACCGAGGGTGAATGCAGTACAGGATCGTCGATTGGCCCTATCTGCAATTCAATGCGGCTGGTATCGTGAAATTCTTCCGCCAGAGGTATCTTCTCCCAGTCGAAAACAGGCAGACCCATATCAACGGAAATCAAACCGTCCTCGAATTCCTGTGCACTGAGAATGCCCGCAATTGTGTGAAAGGTGAAAGAGCGGCGACCTGTTTCTGCGGCGAGCGCCTGCACCACACATCGCGTGCCATTGCCACAAGCCTGCGCATAGGTGCCGTCACAATTGAGAATGTCGATCCAGGCATCGGTGCCTTCTGCCTTGGGATCATAGACCGCCATGATCTGGTCGAACGCGGTGTCTGGATCCTCAGCCAGTGCAATGGCCGCCTGGGGAAGCACCTTGTCCTTGCGGCCACGCATATCCACGACGAGAATCTTGTTTCCAAGTCCGTTCATCTTCGCAAATGGTGCGCTTTGAGACATTTCCATTACTTTCCCGAGATGTGACAGCCAAGCTGTTGAGGCCTTTATGACGGAAACAATGGAAAAATTCCAGTACTGAGGACAGATCATCAGAACACACCCTTCAGAACGCGTTCAAACGGATGCTACGTATTAACCGCAGCATTCCCGAACCGGGCTTCTCGCCGGTTGCAGCTGGATATTTGAAAACTGGTCATGATAAGAAACCCGTCCCTCCCGACCGACACAATCGACGGGGAGAAGACCTAGCTAATTCTAGTAGGTACGATTCACATAGATTTCATTAGTTCATTTAATTCTTACTCAACCGTCGGTGTGTATGCATCGACAGGGTGTTTTAAGGATTGAAATGAAAGAAGTCGTCGAAACAACGCAACCGATTTGGCAAATCGTGGCAACTGCGGACATCCTCAGAGCAATCTGCAAGGCTGTGTCCGCTGAAGAGGCTCTTCATGAAACCGCCAAGATCATTTGCTCCATCCCGGAACTCGACCTTCTCGATTCTGCTGCTGGCTATCTGGAAACTGACGACCACAATTCGTTCAAACTTGCATTTCAGTTCGGCATCGATTGGCGCGAGCTGCAACATGCAATCCCGAAACGGGAAATCGACGAGATATTTGAAGAATACGAAAAGCAGGGACGTCGTTGCTATCGCTTCACAGTAAGGGCCGAAGACTCACGGCCCGTAGCGATCTTGAAGCTGTGCAACGCGCAGGACAAACGACTGGGCAAATCCCAGATCCTGGCAATTCAAAATCTGCTTGAAGAACTAGGCGGCATCCTCGTCAAGAAGTCAGAAGATACCATCAACTCGCATCTGGCTGAATTAGCTGGCACGTCGCCAAATGAAATGTATCTGATCGACGCTCACACGTTGAAAATCTTCCAGGCCAATTACGCGGCTCATACCAAGACAGGCTATCCGCCTGGACGCATCCTGGGGCTCAGCCCCGCCAGTCTCACGGCGGACCTGAGCGACGAGGAATACCGCAAACGAATAGCGCCGTTGCTGGAGGGCAAGCAGCAGCAAATCAATTTTGACGCGCAGCAGTTGCGGCTCGACGGCAGCAGTTATGAGGCAAATGTTCAAATCCAAAAACTGGTAAGCAGCGGCAGAACCGCTCTTTTGGAAAGCGTGACGGATATCTCCGATCACAAGCGGGTACTCAATCTGCTGCAGGCGACATTCAACGGATTTCCAGGCGGCATCTACGTGCTCGACGCCAATCTTGACCTCGTAATCGCCAATCATCGGCTCTATGAGTTGCTTGACCTTCCTGAGAAGCGCTTCAAGGCAGGCTGCAATTTCGAAGACATACTGCGCTTTATGGCGGAACGAGGTGAATTCGGCGGTGATGATCCAGAGGCGGAAGTCTTCGTCAGAACCGAGCATGCCAAACTCTTCCTGGATCACATGTTCGAACGTACCCGACCTGATGGAACTGTTCTGGAAGTTCGTTCGTCCCCGCTTGCCGGTGGCGGATCTGTAACAACCTATGTGGATGTGACGGTGCGCAAACGGGCAGAGGTGGAACTGAGACGCCACCGCGATCAATTGGAGCAAGCAGTCCTCAGCCGCACAGCCGAGCTTGAAGAAAAGAGTCGACAACTGGAAGAAGCTCTGGAACAGGAGCGACAGGTCAACGTGCTGCAAAGACAGTTTGTCAGTATGGCAAGCCACGAATTCAGAACGCCTCTGGCGGTGATTGATGCCGCCGCACAAAGGATGGAGCGGCGCAAGGACAAGTTGGACGTAGCCTTTATCGAGGAGAAAACCGGGCAGATCAGAAAATCTGTGTCACGCATTGTAGATCTCATGGAGGGTATCCTTTCCTCTGGTCGACTGGAGGCGGGCAAGGTGGAAATCCGTGCGCATGATTGCTCGCTTCACAACCTGTTGACGGATTGCGTGGGGCGCAGACAGGAGATTGCGCGCGCGCACAAGATTTCGTTGAATTTGGACGGTATTCCCGAGACAATATGCGCTGACGAAATGGCACTTGAGCAAGTATTCGCAAACCTGTTGTCGAATGCCACAAAATACTCCCCCAATGCTCCGCAGATCGATGTCTTCGGAACAACCGAGGGAGACAATGTTCTGATTTCGGTTCGCGATCGCGGTATCGGCATGGACGCTGATGATCTTCCTCAATTGTTTCAGCGCTATTTCCGGGCGCGTACGTCCACCGGTATCGCCGGAACTGGAATTGGTTTGAATGTCATCAAGCAGATGGTGGAACTGCACGGCGGCAATGTGTCTGTCGTGAGTCACCCCGGCAAAGGCTCCACGTTTACCGTGACGCTACCGATCAAGGGTCCACCGGACAGTCTTTCAATTGAAGGCGAAGACGCGGCTTAGGCTGCAAAAATGAAACGAGGTCAGATATGACGACAATATTGTGCATTGAGGACGAAACCGACGTCCGTCAGTTGATAGTTGAGGAACTTCAGGATTCCGGGTTCAACACATTAGAGGCAACGAATGGTCGCGAAGGCCTTGAGATTATCCTCGCGAAATGGCCGGATATCGTCATCTGCGATATCACGATGCCGGAAATGGACGGACAGCAGCTGCTTGCTGAGATCCAGATCAATCACCCCGAGCTATCCTCTATCCCGTTCATCTTCCTGACAGCACTGACAGACAAGGCCATCATGTTGGAAGGGCTGCGCTCAGGCGCGGCTGACTATCTGACCAAGCCGATTGATTTTGATGTCTTGATGGCCAAAATCGAGGGATGCATCACCTTGCAGCAAAACGACCGCAAGGCAGGACGAGAATTCCTGTAACAATCAGGACGCGGGCACCATGAAGCGCTCACCTGGCTTTAACGCGCGGAACCGATGGGCCTCGACCCCCGCGCCGTCCAGTGCCGCGCCCAGGTGCTCGGTCGGGTGTTCAATCGCCTCGTTGGTGAGCTGAAACGTGCCCCAATGATGGCCGACCGCATAGGCCGCATTGCACAAGCGAAAACCCTCAACTGCTTCTTGCGGGTTCTGATGCTGACCTTTCATGAACCAGCGCGGTTCATAGGCACCGATAGGCAGGATTGCCAACCGAAATGCGCCGAATTTCTCTGCCGCGGCGCGATAATTAATCCCGTCGTGAAAACCTGTATCGCCAATGTGGTAGACACGACCGGCAGGTGTTTCCAGCACAAATGCAGCCCATAACGCCATGCGACGATCACCCATGCCACGCGCCGACCAATGATGGCATGGTTCTGCATGAATGACGATATCGTGGCTTTCCAGCCGTTGGCCCCAATCCATCACAGCGAAGCGAGCTGAAGGTACAAAGCGTTTCATGATCGCATCATTGCCAAGCGGTGTGACAATGAGCGGATTATGCGCGGAAACCAGTCTTTTCAGTGTCTCCACATCCATATGATCATAGTGGTTGTGTGTCACCAAAACGATATCGATAGCAGGCAATTGATTGAAGGCGACACCAGGTGGGTTGACCCGTTTCGGCCCTGCAAAACTTAGCGGACTGACACGCTCCGACCAGACAGGGTCGGTGAGAATATTCAGCCCCGCAACCTGAATGAGCAGCGACGCATGGCCAATCATCGTCACGGAGAGATCACCGCTATCAACACTGGCATCGGGCACTGTGCCGTGATGATCGCTTGAATAGCTTGAGGGCCAGCGGTGGCGCTTCTCCTGAAACTGCCATTTCAGGAGCGCTGAAAATCCAGCAGGTTCCACACCGCCCGGATTAAAGAACCGTGTCCCGTCAAAGTGATCGCTCGTCGGCCCAGCATAGTAAGAATTTGGCTTTTTGCGAAACATCGAGCGGCTCATTCTATTGTTATGATTTCCAGATAAGTAGGGCGGACGCTAGCAGATTCAACATCCATCAGTTTTTGAGCACTCAGAGTATTGAGCCACTGACTCTCCCTCAGATTTTCCTGATATTCTATTGTAATTGAACCTCTCCACCCCACATTCAGTAGCACACGCATTTTTCGGAACCGGGGGAGGCTTCAGCCATGGCTAGCCGACTATTCGTATTTCTTGTTGCTCTCTTCTCACTCACAACGGCTAACGCCGGTGATGAGCATTTGGTTTCCGGAGGGGATACATTCGCCTCCGGGTTCAGGGTCTCGGTTGAAGAACCCGCCGAAAAGGATGTTTTGGCCTCGGGATTTTCAGTCGACATTGACGCCCCGACGAAAGGTGACGTTTTGTCGGCAGGCTTCAATGTCGATATCAACGCACCGGTCGCGCAGGATCTCTATGCGATGGGATTTTCAGTCGATGTCAACGAACCCGTCGGCGAAGACCTCGCCGTATCTGGCATCAACCTGCATATTGGCAAAAACGCCGGGATCGAGGGAAATGCTCGGCTGAGCGGCGCCAGCATAATACTGGATGCCCCAGTGAAAGGTAGTCTGACGGCCGCGGCTGGCGAAATGGAGATCAACGGCACGATTACAGGCGATGCCACGCTAATAGTTGGCACGCTCACCTTTGGGCCGGATGCAAGGATTGAAGGCAAATTATCCTATCGCTCGGCGGAACCGGTGGACATTCCGCAATCGGTGATCCCAGCAGAACGCGTGACCTTCAGCAAGGTTGACATGCCCTCGCCCGACATCATGCACGATGCAATGGAAAAGCAGATGCCCGGCGATCAGGATACCTTTGCTGGTGGCTTCTTCTCTTTCATATTGGCAACCGCGTTTCTGACGGCTCTGGGCGCTGCATTTTTGAACTGGCTGCCAGGCAGAAGCGAGGCTGTCCGCGACCAGATCATTGAGACGCCATGGCGAGCAATGGTTGCGGGCATTATTGGACTGGCGGCGTTGATTGGCCTGGTGCCGGTTAGTGCGCTGACCATTATCGGGCTTCCGCTGATACCGGTTATCCTGCTCGTTATCATAATTGTCTGGGTGCTGGCCTATGTGGCCGGAGCCTATGCGCTTGCCTGGCGGGTAAATGCAGCCTTCCGCGAAAGCCCACACGACCTCACTGGAAAGATCATTGTGCTTGCCGCCGGTTTCGTGGCGCTCGCATTGGTCAATTATATTCCGGTGGTCGGATGGATGATCAACCTCGCCGTTGTACTGGCCGGCATCGGAGTTCTGACCATGATGACGCTCAACCGGGCCGGACTGACAATACCTGCCAGAACAAACTCCGTGGAAACATGAGACATCAGCCAGACGGGATTATGAGTGCGTTGGCGGCCCGATGACACAGGTCGTCACAGCGTGGCCGCCGACTTGGCACCAAAACGTTTTTCGATGTAGTCCGTAACCATCGCTTCAAAGTCTTCCGCAATGTTTGGCCCACGCAATGTGTGGGCCTTCTGGCCATCGATGAAGACCGGCGCGGCCGGGCTTTCGCCAGTTCCCGGCAGAGAGATGCCAATATCGGCATGCTTGCTCTCGCCCGGGCCATTCACGATACAGCCCATAACCGCAACGGTCAGCGTTTCGACGCCGGGATATTTTTCCCGCCAAACCGGCATGTTCTTGCGAAGATCGCTTTCGATCTTCTGCGCCAATTCCTGAAAGACCGTTGATGTAGTGCGCCCGCAACCGGGGCACGCGGCGACAACCGGGAGGAACTGGCGAAAGCCCATCACTTGCAGAAGTTCCTGTGCAACAACAACTTCTCGGGTGCGATCACCGCCAGGCTCTGGTGTCAGCGAAACGCGGATCGTGTCGCCTATGCCTTGCTGAAGCACGTAGCCCATGGCTGCCGATGAAGCGACGATACCCTTCGACCCCATTCCAGCCTCTGTAAGCCCCAGATGAAGTGCGTGATCGGACCGCGCAGCAAGCATGGAATAGCAGGCAATGAGGTCCTGCACCTGAGAAACCTTAGCCGACAAAATAATTTTCGAACGCGGCAGGCCGATTTCCTCGGCAAGCTCTGCGGAAAGGAGGGCCGACTGGACTATCGCCTCACGCGTCACATCGCGCGCCGAAAGCGGTGAACCATTGGCAAGATTCTCATCCATCAAACGGGTGAGCAGTTCCTGGTCGAGCGATCCCCAATTGACACCGATACGCACAGGCTTGTCGTACCGGATCGCCATTTCCACGATCTCGGCAAACTGCTTGTCCTTCTTGTCCTTGAAGCCAACATTGCCCGGATTGATGCGGTATTTGGCAAGCGCTTCGGCGCAAGCCGGGTGGTCAGCAAGCAGCTTGTGGCCGATATAGTGAAAGTCACCAATCAACGGCACATCAAGCCCAAGGCGCTCCAACCGTTCACGGATTTTCGGAACAGCAGCGGCGCTTTCGTCGCGGTCAACGGTGATACGCACCAGTTCCGAACCGGAACGGGCGAGAGCCGCGACCTGTGCAACTGTGCTATCGACATCGGCGGTGTCGGTGTTTGTCATGGACTGAACAACAACAGGTGCACCGCCGCCGACAATCACACCACCAACATCGACAGCGACGGAAGAACGACGGGGTTGGGGATCAAATGACGATGGCATAGATGTCTCCACGAGACGTTGAACTTTGGCTTTTCAGGTGGATCAATCATCACTGTTTGTCAACAGCGTGGCGCACCATCAGACGGCAAGTGGACCGAGAACAAGCGAGGTTAGCGCTTTCAGACGTTGCGGCATCTCTTCAAGGTTTACATTGCGAAGTTTGACGCCCTCTGCGCCGTCGATAATCAGGGCAGCAATTTGTTCGGCGTCAAAGGCTTTGTCGTCGAGGGACAGGCGCCCAGCGCTCACGCCGTCATCGATAATTTTGACAATTGCCTGCTCAAGCTGCTTGAGCCATGCGTCGAAGAGATCAGGGGCGATATCTGACTTGATATCAAAGATGTCCATACCATGTGGCATGGACAGCACCAATTCGTGAGGCTCCTGAATGCCTGCCCGCAACACGTCGTCCACTTTCTGGATCGGTGTTGCCGGGGACCCGACAATATCAGCCAATCGAAGCTCAAGTGTCTCCATCAGGTCAATAACGCAAGCCCTGAAGACATCCTTCTTGTTTTTATGGATCAGGTAGAGTGCGGGACGCGACATGCCCGCGGCCTTGGCAATATCGTCCATGGTCGTGCGCTTATAGCCATAGGTCATAAACGTTTCGAAGGCCGCGCTGTTCACGGCTTTTCGCTTCGGATCTTTGACACTTTCTACCATAATTGACATTCTGACATTTTTCGTTATTTTGTCAACACGAAACCCAGACGAACTATCGGGAGGATCGCTAAATGAAGCTGAATGTCAATGGAACACTCCACGATGTGGATGTTGAACCCGATATGCCTTTGCTCTGGGCGCTGCGCGACGAACTGAATATCAAAGGTCCAAAATTTGGATGCGGCGCGGGACTTTGCGGTGCCTGCACGGTGATTATCGATGGTGAGGCGGTCCGTTCGTGCCAGACACTTACCGGTGATGTAGCAAGCGAAGTCCGCACGATCGACGGACTGGCCGATGGCGGAAACCTCCATCCTGTGCAGCAGGCATGGCTGGATGAGCAGGTCGCACAATGCGGTTATTGCCAGGCCGGACAAATCATGAATGCGGTGGCGCTTCTGGAGCAAAACCCGCATCCCACAGATGCTGAAATCGATGACGCGATGAACGGAAATCTCTGTCGTTGCGGTACCTATCCACGCATCAAGGCCGCGATCAAGCGTGCCGCAGATCAGAATGTGGAGGCTTGATCCATGGGACGTATCGCAACCATTACCCGCCGAACATTCCTGGTTGGCGCTGCTGTTGTCGCTGGCGGCGCTGCTTTCGGCTATTACAAATATAAGCAGCCTTTCGATAACCCGCTGGAAGGTGATCTGACTGAGGGTGAATCGACATTCAACCCCTATATCAAGATCGGATCCGACAATACGATCACCATCATCGCGCCACGCGCCGAGATGGGCCAAGGCGTGTACACAACACTGGCCGCACTTGCCGCCGAGGAGCTGGACGTAGCGCTGGAACAGGTGAAAATTGAACACGGCCCCGCCTCCCCCGCCTATTTCAACGAGGCTGTTGTGCGTGATTCAGCACCCTTCCCGTCCTTCGATCGCAGTTTTCTGGCGAATGCTGCGCGCAACGGATTTTCCGTGGCGGCCAAACTGTTGCCACTGCAAATTACTGGCGGTTCTGCAACAACGGTTGATGGTTATGAGAAGATGCGCCTGGCTGGTGCCACTGCCCGTGAAATGCTGAAGGCAGCAGCGGCAAAGGAACTCGGCGTACCTGCTTCAACACTTGAAACAGCCAATGGAACGATCACCAATCCAGCCAATGGGAAAGCTCTGACTTACGGAGATGTTGCGCTTGCTGCAACGAAAATAGAGCCACCGGAAAATGTGCAGCTTCGCGACCGCGCAGACTGGAAAATCCTGGGTCGTGGCCAGCCGCGCAAGGATATGCCGCCGAAAATTACCGGCGCACCGCTTTTCGGCATCGATGTCGAGCTACCGGACATGCTCTACGCCACAGTCCGCATGAACCCCCAACAAGGCGGCGCAATGAAGAACTATTCGGCAAGTGAAGCCGAAGCCATGCGCGGCGTGAAAAAAGTTATCCCTATTGATAGCCCCTATGGTCAGGGTATCGCTGTGATCGCCGACAACACCTGGCGGGCGTTCCAGGCCGCCCAGGCCGTCGAGATCGAGTGGGACAACCGCGCTGGCCCGCCATCCTCTGACGAAATTGAAACGATATTGGAAAAGACGCTCAACTCTGGCGATTTCTTTTCGCTTCGCACGATCGGTGAACCGGAAACGGTATTTGCCGACGCACCGCGCGAAAAGATCATTGAGGCCGTTTATGATGCGCCTTATCTGTCGCATGCGCCGCTGGAACCGATGAATACGACCGCCCAGTTCAAGGACGGTATGCTGGACATCTGGGCACCAACTCAGGCGCCTACCATTGTCAAGTTGATCGGCGGACGTATCACCAATGTTGACGACGACAAAATCAATCTGCGCACCACATTCATGGGTGGCGGCTTTGGGCGGCGGCTGGAGCCGGACTTTATCGACTATGCCGTGCGCATCGCCATGGAAACAGACGGTCTGCCAGTGAAGGTGACATGGACCCGCGAAGAAGATGTTTCGCATGGGCCCTATCGCCCTGCAGCAAAGGGCCGCTACCGTGCCGTGATGGACGATGATGGCATGCCCCGCGCAGTGATCGGCGCGGTGGCCACTCAATCAGTCATGGCGGGACAGCTCAGCCGTCTGCTACCCGGTGTGCCAGCAGCAGGCCCTGACATAACAATGGTTCATGGTGCCTTTGACCAGCCCTATAATATTCCGAACTATCGGATTGATGGCTACAAGGCGGATATTCCAGGTATCGAGGTCAGCTCCTGGCGTTCGGTTGGCAATTCCTACAATTCTTTCATGCAAGAAAGCTTTGTCGACGAACTCGCACATGCTGGCGGTCATGACCCACTTGCCTATCGAAAAACATTGATGGCCGACTATCCGGTGGCAATTGCCATTTTGGAAAGACTGGAAGCAATGTCTGGCTGGGCAACACCGGCGGGGCCGGGCCGCGCCCGCGGACTGGCCTTGACGATTGCCTTTGGTACCTGGGTTGGCCAGGTCGTGCAGGTGCGTGATGACGACGGCGACATTCGGGTTGAAAAGGTCTGGTGTGTTGCCGATCCAGGTTTGGCGATCGATCCGAAAAACTTCGAAGCACAGATGATGGGCGGGATTGTCTTTGGTCTCTCTGCCGCCATCGGACAGAAAATCACTTTCTCTGATGGTGCTGTTGAACAGTCAAACTTCCACGATTTTGACGCGGTCCGCATGAGCCAATGCCCGGATATTGAAGTCGCTATTCTGGAAAACTCCGACCATTTGAGTGGTGCAGGCGAACCGGGCGTTCCACCGGTCATGCCCGCCTTGGCAAATGCGATATATGCGCTCAACGGCACACGGGTTCGCCGCATGCCGTTGAACGAAGATATATCATTCGTTTGATTTGACTTACGCAGCCATCTTGCGCTTCACCGGGGCCATATCCCAGAGGCCCTGGTCATAAATCGCCTGAGCGAGCGCTTCTTCCACGGGGGTGTTGTGAACGCCCCCGAGGAACGCCTCAAGCTTTGAGCCATCCAGAGAATGCGGTGTGAACCAGAGATAGTTCATTTTTGCCACTTCACGCATCAACGGATAGACCAGACCAGTCATCTTGATGAGCGACCAGTTCAACTTGCCCCGCTTCAGCGACTTTCCCGTGACCTTATCCAGAATGGACATAAATTCATCGCCGCTCAGCGTGTGGCCTGCGAAGTGGAACTCCGAGACGGTCGGCAGGCTCTCTCTGCGTTCGTAAAGGCTTACAAATGCACGCGCGAGATCCGGCAAATAGGCAAAGGCATGCGGAATATCTGTCCGGCCCGGCCACGTGACCTTTCCCTTCTTCAAATCCTTGCCTATGACAAGGTCGAGCCACGTGCCGGGCTTGTCGGTTCCATAGAAATCCCCCGCCCGCAGAATGATGGTCTGAATACCGTGGCTTTGCGAAATCTCACGGAAAAGTGCCTCCATATCCTCACGAATAATCGCTTTTTCGGTCGAGCGGTGGCGCGGTGTCGCCTCATTGGTATTCACCGGAATCTCTTTGCCATAATTGTAGACATTGCCAATGAACAGGTGAACGGCCTTGTGCACTTTCAGGGCGGCGGCGACATTGCGCGCCATTGGCATGCAAAGCGCTTCCCACTTTTCATAGGTCGGGTTCACGCCATTGAAGATCGCATCTGCCCCTTCAGTTGCAGCAATAACGTCGGGCTCCTTCATTACATCGGCTGCGCGGAGCTCGACATCGCCGGTCAAACCTTCACATTTTCCGTTTCGCGTGATGGCGATAACGCCGTGCCCGGCGGCAAGAAATGCTTTGGCTGTCGCATGAGCAAGACGACCGTTGGCTCCAAGAATTGCAATTTTCATAACTGATCTCCTGTGTTCGTTGAGATCAGTATCGCCAAAAATTCCTTTTATTAAATCGACAAATTTGGACCGTTATTATACAAAAATGAATATGAAGAATATTGATTGGAATTTGATTCGCAGCTTTCTCGCCGTTGCCGAAACCGGCAGCCTGATTGCAGGCGCCACGCAGCTTTCTGTCAGCCAACCCACAATCGGGCGGCACATAGACGAGCTGGAGCGTGCGCTCTCACTTACGCTTTTCGTGCGCGGCCGCTCAGGGATGCAGTTGACCGAAGCAGGACTCTCGCTACTTGATGAAGCCAAAGCCATGCATGCTGAGGCTGCGCAATTCTTGCTGAAAGCTGCCGGGCGCACAGAGGACATCTCCGGAGCGGTACGCATTACCGCGAGCGACGTCGTGGCAACCTACATATTGCCGCAGGTACTCGTTTCCCTGAAAAATGCGGAGCCGGGCATCGACATTGAACTCGTCCCCTCCAACGCGGTCGCTAATTTGTTGACGCGTGACGCCGATATTGCCATCCGCATGGTGCGCCCCACGCAAAATGACCTGATCGCCACCAGGGTCAATGAAATGGTGATGGGAACCTATGCCCACCGTAGCTACATCGAACGGTATGGGCGCCCGCGCAATCTTGAAGATCTATTCAAGCATCGCATGGTCGGCTTTGATCGTGACACACTGATCCTCGACACAATGAAGGCGATGGGAATGCCCGGTGATCGTCATATGTTTGCCTTTCGCACTGATGATCAGGTCGCCGCTTGGGAGTTAATTCGCGCTGGCGCGGGCATCGGCTTTGGCTCACGTTGGATCGCCCGGCAAATGACCGGCATCGTTCGTCTGTTGCCAGATTTAGACCTGCCCTCCCTGCCAATGTGGCTGGTCTCGCATCAGGAACTAAAAACCTCACTGAAAATTCGTCGCGTTATGGACTTCCTGCGTGAGGAACTCCAGGAGCTCCTGCTCGATCAGTGAGTACCCTCCTTGATACTGTCTGCATGGCGGGCCAGTCCGGAGAGGGCCAACACGGCGACCAGAAAGACCGGCAAACCCATATAGACCAACGAGAAGCTGGTATATTCTGCAACAAATCCAATGACCGACGGCGCTGCCAGCACGCCCGAATATCCCATGAAAGTGACGACTGACAGTGCCACGCCCTGCGCAAACCCCGGCAGGTTTCCAGCGGCCGAAAATGCAATGGGCACCATGTTGGAAATACCGATCCCGGCAATCGCGAAGCCTGCAATCGCAACAGCAACATTGGGTGCAGCGCCGACCAACAACATGCCGATAATTGCCATGATGGTGCAAAAGCGGAAGACGGCGACTGCGCCAAAGCGATCACGCACGAAGTCGCCCGCAAACCGCATGATTGCCATAGTGAAAGAAAACGCACCAAAGGCAAATCCGGAAATTTTCAGTGGCGCGCCAAGTTCGTCATGCAAATAGAGCGCGCCCCAATCCAGCACCGCCCCCTCCGGTATCATAGAGAAAAGCGCCATGAAGCCGAGGAGCCAAGGCAAAGGGCTTAGAGGCAGCCGCGCTTTCTCCCGAACCTCGGCCGCATGAGGCTTGTCGTGTAAAATCCGATTCCACGCAACGGCAACGATGGCCACGTCGATGGCGGTTACGATGAAAGCGTGACCCTCTGCACCAAACTGTGCGATCAGCCAGCCTCCGCTAGAAGCGCCGATAAAGGTACCAACGCTCCAGAAGGCATGGCAGGACGACATGATGGAACGCCGCATGAACTTCTCTGTTTCGACAGCATTGGCGTTCATGGCGATGTCCATCGCCCCGGTTAGCCCACCAAAGACAAAGAGTGCAACAACCCCGATCAGGATACTTGGAACATAGGTCAGCAATATAAGTGTCGGCAAAAAGAGCGCGGTCGCAACCTTCACGGTCTGAACCGATCCGAATCTGGCGATTTGAGAGCCAGCAATCGGCATGAAAATCAATGATCCAATGCCAAAAACCAGAATCATCAATCCAAGTGCACCGGGCGACAAACCAAGCCTTTCTGCGAAGACCGGTATCTTTGGTGCCCAGGATCCGATGAAGAGGCCATTAGCCAGAAAGAGCAACGAGACAGCGAGCCGCTCGGGCGTGAAATAAGGCACACGCGGTGGTTTACCCACATTGGTGGCGTCAACATTGCTCATACTCTGGCTCCTGAGGAGGCTGCAGCGACCTGCGCAGCCTGATGAATAGTGATGTTCTCTGCAGCGATCGCGCCAACATGTTCTGCGGGCGCGTCGTTCTCCGCTATGATGTATGTACAGTCTTTGGCTTCGCAAACCTGGAAACCGGCTGCTGTGCCCAGCTTGTCATTTGTGATTGCTGTAAGTACCGCATGTGATTGACCCGCCACCTGCCGCTTCAGTTCCGCCTCTTCCAGCGTGTGCGCAGTCAGGCCGAAATCCGCATCAAACCCGCAGGCACCCAATATTGCGATATCTGGCCGCAGTTGAGCAATGTCTCGCATTGCTCGTGCACCCAGGACAGCGCCGGTTTCCTTGTCAAGCGCACCGCCGATAATTGCCACCTCAACTGCCGGATGCGCAAGCAGCGCCGCAGCAATAGACGGCGCGTTAGTCGTCACTCTCAGTTTCAATTCGGCGGGAATCGCGCATGCGATTGCCAGATTGGTGGTGCCGGCATCAATAAACACGCTCATTCTCGGCTCCAAAAGCTGCACAACTGCACCGGCGAGTGCGCGCTTTCGCTCCGGCATGATCGCTATGCGCCCGTTGAAATCAGCCTCTTTCGGTGCAGGAGGCAATGCGCCGCCGTAAACACGTTGACATTTCCCTTCGGCTGCGAGCTCACGAAGGTCACGCCTGATGGTGTCCACAGAGATATTTAGTGCTGCGGCCAAATCCGCCGCCACAACGCGACCATCGGCCACGAGGCGTCTGCGTATATAGGCGTGGCGCTCCTGCGCCAGCAGTTCCGTTTCCATCTGCCTAACTCAATCATGCATAAACACGCCAAAACGTGCATAAACATGAATCAAATTTCGCGCAAGTGCTTATGCAAGAGATGCAGCTTCTACCGCGTGACGATCCGTGTTTGGGGAGATACACACCTCAACAATCGATACATGTCTGGCTTTGAGACCGCGATGCAGCCTTCGGTCGGCAGGTAGCCCGGTCGGGCAACATGGAGAAATATGGCCGACCCGGCACCGCGTCGACGCGAGGTAATGTTCCAGTCCATGACGACACAAATGTCATAAAGGCCATCGTCACGATACATCTTCTCGTGTGAAGCCGTCATTGGTTCTCGCATCGCGTGATTATATGCCGGGTGATCAGGTGCATCACACCAGATGTCGCCGGGCCTGAGAGGATACATCGGCAGCGCCGTGACGGGTCTGGGGCCGCGGTCTGCGCGCCAGTAGCCGTAGAGCAACCGCATCGCGGCGCGGGGTGTTTTTCCATCGCCTTCGGCTTTGCCAATACCAATACCCCCGCGCCCGAGTGCTGCCTTGATTACGAGACCATCAATACTCAAAAAACCTTGTCGCGGATTGCCCGGCCTGGGCTTAACCATAATCTGTCTTGTCATGACGCTCACATAGTTGTGCATTGCCCGTGATGCCAACGAGACTCTATGCGGATATTCTGTATTTTGCCATTATGGCCAAATGGAATTAAGACTCACGTCGGGAGTCGCAATTCACACTGCAAATCCAACCGGCAACGATGAGGCCTCTTTGACATGACCGCTCGCAACATATTGCTCGTTGATGATGACGATGATCTGCGCGAAACCCTCATAGAGCAGTTGGGCTTCTATGACGAATTTCAGGTGCAGCAAGAGGCAACCGCAACAAAAGGGATCAAGGCTGCGCAGGCAGGCCAGATCGACCTTCTCATCATGGATGTCGGGTTGCCTGATATGGACGGTCGTGAGGCCGTGAAAGTCTTGCGCAAGAACGGCTTCAAAGCTCCCATTATCATGCTGACAGGCCACGACACCGATTCCGACACAATATTGGGGCTGGAAGCTGGTGCCAACGATTACGTGACAAAGCCTTTTCGTTTTGCCGTATTGCTGGCGCGTATGCGCGCGCAGCTGCGTCAGCACGAGCAAAGCGAGGACGCAACTTTCACTGTCGGTCGCTATACGTTCAAACCAAGCCAGAAGCTGTTGACGACACAGGAAGGTCAGAAGATACGCCTCACCGAAAAGGAGGCAGCCATTATCCGCTTCCTTTACCGTGCAGGCCAAAAAGTCGTGACCCGCGACGTGTTGCTGGAAGAAGTATGGGGCTATAATTCCGGCGTCACAACGCACACACTTGAAACGCATGTTTATCGGCTGCGTCAGAAAATTGAGCGCGACCCTTCAAATGCCGAAATTCTTGTCACCGAGAATGGTGGCTACAAGATCGTACCCTGAGGATAATTCCCATGTCGTTGAAGGATGATATTTCCCTGCTTTCCCAGCTGCCGCTCTTTGCGGCATTGGGAGAAGAACCGTTGAAATTGCTGGCCTTCGGCGCTGAAAAGAAACGCATCATGGCTGGCGAAAAGCTGTTTCACCAGGGAGAGGTCGCAGACTGCGCCTTTGCTGTCATATCCGGCGAACTGGAACTGACATCCACCAGCGGAAATCAGGTCGTTGCCACAAAGGGTTCTCTTATCTCTGAATTGGCGCTGATATCGCCGACAAAGCGCAAATTTACTGCCACTGCGCGCGAGAACTCAGAAGTCATGCGTATCACAAGCTCGGTATTTCAACGGCTGCTTGAGGAGTTTCCCGAATCCGCTGACGCTGTCAGCGGACGCATCAAGGCCAATATCGAGCGAATTGTCGCTGACTTCTCTGAACAAAAGGCACGCTTTGCAGGTTGAATATTGCGACCTTGCAACACAAAGCCCTGACATAATTCGCCAGAGGGCATCACCATTTTTTAACCCATTGACCTGAAACTTTATTAAGTTGATTAGCTTAGCTACGTGGTTGCGTCGGGGCGACGCGATTGATTATTGATCGGGGACATTATGAAATTTGCATTCAAATCTGCACTAATTGCTGGTGCGCTTGTTGCTGCGGTGGCATCCACCACGAGCGCACAGGCCGGTGAGAAATTCATCACACCTAGCTTCGGCACCGAGGGCTTTGCGCTTTCCGGCGGCTATAAGTCCGACAACCTCTGGGGCGCAACCGTCAAGCTGAGCGGCTTCAGCTACAATTTCAGCACCACGGCCGCCAGCTATCCCACCACCGGCAACCTGAGCCTGCTCAACGCCGGCGCGACTGTCGACTTCTATCCTGGCAATGGCAATTTCCGCATGTCTGCAGGTGCGCGCTTCTCTAACAACAAGATCACCGCGACAGCCACCAGCGGTGCAGCCACGCTGAACCTGACCGCAAAGCAGAATACGTTCCAGCCTTATCTTGGCCTTGGCTATTCGCTTGACCTGACTGACAACCTCGCACTCGACTTCGAGGCTGGCGGCTACTATGCCGGTGCAGTCAAGGTCAACTACACGGCCACCGGTTCATTCACCTATGATGGTGAAACCTACACCGCCTCAACAAGCGGTACGAAGACACTCAGCAGCCTTAATGGTTATTCGACCAGGTTCTACCCGGTTGCTCAGGTCGGCCTTCGGATGAAGTTCTGATCACAGCACCAGCAAGTCTTTCAAAGGTCGCTCCAAGGGGCGGCCTTTTTACTTTTATACCCACGTCAAACAAGTGCGCGTGGAATAACAAAACGCGAAAGACATCCGCCGCCTCAGGAAATTTCAGTCCAATTGGCTATTTCGAGGTCAAATACAGCGACACCCGCAGTTGGAAATTTGGCGGCAAGGCGCTGTTCATCTTCACCGCCATTTGGCCGCATCACCTCCAACGCCAAGCCCTCCAGGCCAGGAGAATGGCCGAGTAACATCAGCTTCCTCGCCGCACCACCATATGCGCGGATCAACGCCATCAGCGTTTCGGGGTCAGCTTCATAAATATCCGGCAGAACCTGCAACACACAGCCTGGAAAATATGACTGCGCCAGCGACCAGCTTTGTTGCGCACGCCTCGCGGATGAAACAAGCGCAACATCAGGGATGAGATCTGCATCGGCCAGAAAGGCTGCCATTTTGGGTGCGGCTTTCATCCCGCGCGGTGCCAGCGGTCGATCAAAGTCCGCGACATTCTCCGGCCAAGCCGATTTGGCGTGACGGAACAGAAGGAGTTGCTTCAATTGATGCCTCAAAAAGAAATGGCCGCCCGAAAAGGCGGCCATCATACTGCGATTCTCTGCAAGGCAGAGCCTATTTCCAATCGCGGATATCGACGAAATGACCGGCAACCGCTGCAGCCGCAGCCATGGCAGGAGACACAAGATGCGTGCGACCCTTGAAGCCCTGGCGACCTTCGAAGTTACGGTTTGACGTCGATGCGCAACGCTCACCCGGCTTCAAGCGGTCATCATTCATTGCAAGGCACATGGAGCAGCCCGGCTCACGCCATTCGAATCCGGCTTCGATGAAGATTTTATCGAGACCTTCCGCTTCTGCCTGTTCTTTCACGAGGCCAGAGCCCGGAACAATCATTGCCGATACGGTGGACGCAACTTTCTTACCCTCAACAACGGCGGCTGCCGCACGCAAATCTTCAATACGACCGTTCGTGCAGGAGCCAACGAAGACCCGATCAATAGCGACATCGGTCATCTTCGTACCTGGCTTCAGGTCCATATAATCAAGCGCACGCCATTTGGAAGCCCGCTTGTTTTCGTCCTTGATGTCGTCCGGGTTGGGGACAACGCCTTCGATGGAAATCACATCTTCAGGCGACGAACCCCACGATACGATCGGCGGGAGATTTGCCGCGTTCAGTACGACGACCTTGTCGTAATGGGCACCCTCGTCGCTTTTCAGGGTTTTCCAGTATTCGATGGCCATGTCCAGCGCTTCACCCTTCGGTGCGCGTGGCTTGTCTTTGATATACTCAAAGGTGGTTTCGTCCGGTGCGATCAGACCAGCGCGTGCGCCGCCCTCAATCGTCATATTGCAGACAGTCATACGCCCTTCCATGGAAAGCGAACGAATTGCCTCGCCTGCAAACTCGATCACGTGGCCAGTACCGCCAGCTGTGCCGATTTCACCAATAATTGCCAGAACAATATCCTTGGCAGAAACCCCTTCGGGAAGCTTGCCATCAACACGCACCAGCATGTTCTTGGCCTTCTTCTGGATCAGCGTCTGGGTCGCCAGAACGTGTTCCACCTCGGACGTACCGATGCCATGCGCCAACGCACCAAATGCGCCGTGCGTGGAGGTGTGGCTGTCACCGCAAACAATCGTCATGCCTGGCAGGGTGAAGCCCTGCTCCGGACCAACAATGTGAACCACGCCCTGGCGCTTATCCTTTTCAGAGTAATACTCGACACCGAAATCGGCGGCGTTCTTGGCCAGCGCCTCCACCTGAATTCGGCTTTCTTCGTTCTTGATGCCAGTGTGGCGATCTGGCGTGGTCGGCACGTTGTGGTCAACAACTGCAAGTGTCTTTTCCGGTGCCCGCAGCTTGCGGTTCGCCATGCGCAGGCCTTCAAACGCCTGCGGACTGGTCACCTCATGGACGAGGTGACGGTCGATATACAGAAGACAGGTGCCGTCTTCGGCCTGATTAACCAGATGATCGTCCCAGATCTTGTCGTAAAGTGTGCGGGGTGCGCTCATGATATTCATCCATCAATTGGAAATTTCGAGAAATGTGGGGCTGCTTGTTTCAGAGCAGTCAGGCCGCGCGGGTGTTGAGCGCGCCAGAGATCGCAGCAAAAAAACGTGCCGGCAGACGTTTGCGGTCCTGCAGAACGATTGCGCTTATATGCGCTTCCAGTGCCTTGAATTTTTCCACCATGGCGCGGCTCATACCAATTTTTTGAAATGTCGGCAATTGCTTTTCAGCCCGCCCGGTGGCGCAACCGCTTCTCCAGCCTGCGAATCATCAATGAAAGGCCGACTGTCAGGATCAAATATATGTAGGCAACAATGGAATAGGTCTCAAAATAGCGAAATGATCCCGAAGCATGAATCTTGGCAAGCTGCGTAATGTCAGCAACGCCAAGCACCGAAACAAGCGAGGAATCCTTGACCATGGCGACAAAATCGTTGCCAAGCGGCGGCAAGATGACCCGGATTGCCTGCGGAAAGACGATCAGGCGAAAACGCTGCACCCGCGTCAGCCCCAAAGATTGGGCCGCTTCTATCTGGCCCTTGTCGACCGCCAATATGCCGGCACGGAAAACCTCCGCTATGAAAGCCGAATATCCGATGGTAAGCGCCAGCACGGCCCGCCACAGAAGCGAAATATCGCGCACCAGAACCTCGTCCATGAAGCCGGTTGCAATAAACGGTGCGGCCACAAAATTAATGGTCAGGGCAAGCGCCGGTGCACCCACAAACGCGATGTAAAACAGAAGCACCAAGATGGGGATGCCGCGAATAACTTCGGTATAGAAACGGGCCGTCTGGCGCATCCATTTTGCCCGCGATAGGCCCATGAGCGCAATCAGCAGCCCCAAAACCGAGGCCATGGAAAATGCCGCAAGCGTGACACCGACAGTAACCCAAATGCCTTTGACGACCTTTTCAAAAACCTGCGCGTAGATGCCATTGGCCGCAATCACCCCAGCAAGCACCAGCGCAATCGCAGTCAGGACGGCCAACCACCAGGGAAAGCCGTCCTCATCATCATTTGAATTTTGGGTATTGAGGTTCATCGTGGCTCGAACACTCTATTCTCCAGACAAATTCGCTTTGCTTATTCGCCAAATTTGTAGTCGAGGAACCATTTCTTGTTAAGCGCATCAATGGTGCCATCAGCCTTCATGGCGTCAATAGCCGCATTGATCGGTGCGACAAACTCTGAGCCCTTGGGAAAGATAAAGCCGAAGTCCTCCGAGCCGAGCGGATCGCCAATCAGCTTCAAGCCGCCGTTAGAGGCATCCACGTAGCCCTGACCCGCAGTACCGTCAGTCAGAACCGCGTCCACGTCACCGGCTTTGAGTGCTTCCACAGTCGCGCCAAATGTCTCCATCAGCTTGATGCGCGGATTGGCCTCATCACCATCCAAAACCTCGTAGACCGCAGTATAGAACGGTGTTGTGCCCGGTTGCGCGCCGAACAAAAGCGCCTCGTTGGCCGCAAAACTCTTGGCATCGGTGAACCGATCTTCGTCACCACGCACCAGCATGAACTGTTCGGAACGCATGTAAGCTTCGGAAAAGTCGACCATTTCCTTGCGATCATCGCGGATGGTAATACCAGTCATGCCCATGTCGTATTGCCCCTCCGACACCGCCGGGATCATCGCATCCCAGCTTGTGTTCTGATATTCGACCGTGAGGTTCAATCGCTTGGCGATTTCCGCCACGGCATCATATTCCCAGCCAATGGCATCACCTGATTTCGGATCAACGAACTGCAGGGGCGGATAGGCATTTTCCGTCACAACAACGATCTTCTTGCCGCTTAGATCAGGCAAGTCTGATGCACCTGCAGATATTGGGAATAATGCCAAAGCGGCCATGCTTGCGAGAAGAAGACGTCTGGAAACCATGTTGGGTAACTCCTGAATTTGTGGCGACTACAGCGCTGCGCATTTCGCAAAATGTACAATTGACGCGGTAACAATTTGAAGTCGTGTATGTGCGGCGCATGTCGTAGTTTTGGATCGAACACGCCAAGCAGTGAGCCTGTCATAGTGCGGCGCACCTTGGCAAGCGTTTCGTGAGTCATATCAACTACGTAAGCAATCTCAACTGTGACTTTGATCGCTTCATTAGAAGACTTGATGAACCGAACAATCGTCGATCTGCTATAAGACATTGCAAGCAAGCGCTCGAAATGCAAAAGAGCAAACGATGGATATGCGCACTGAAGATTTTGATACCAAACTCAGCCAGGCCGCCACAGCGGTCAGCTCCGAACTTGCACGCTTACTGGGCAATCAGCATCAACAAGGCGAAATCGCCCGCCCGATGCGCCTCATGGCGGCGATGCGCCACGGTGCACTGAATGGTGGAAAGCGTCTTCGTCCGTTCTTGCTGATGGAAGTTGCGGCGATGCTGGGCGGCGAAGACGGCGCAGCGCTACAAGCGGCCTGTGCTTTGGAATCCGTTCATTGCTATTCGCTGGTCCATGACGACTTGCCAGCAATGGACGATGACAATTTGCGCCGCGGTCAGCCCACCGTACATATCGCTTATGACGATGCGACCGCCATATTGGCAGGTGATGGTCTTTTGACCTTCGCGTTTGAAGTCATGTCAAATCCAGCAAACGGCCTCCACGCAGAGGCACGCTCCACGCTCGTTTTTCTGCTGGCGCAGGCGGCAGGCATTGGCGGCATGGTGGGTGGACAGATGCTTGATATTGAGGCGGAAAGTAATTCGCCTGACGAAATGGCGATTAAAACTCTGCAAGCCATGAAGACAGGGGCTCTCATTCGCTTTGCCTGCGAAGCGGGTGCAGTCGTTGCTGGCGCAGACGCCGACACGCAGGCCAAGTTTCGGCAATTCGGTGAGAAAATCGGGCTTGCCTTTCAGCTTGCCGATGATCTGTTGGACCTGACCTCGGATGCAACGACCCTGGGAAAGGCAACAGGCAAGGATGCACATCGTGGCAAGGGAACATTGCCCGCATTGAAGGGCGAAGAGTGGACACGCGCGAAACTCGACGAACTGATCAAGGAAGCAGAAACGCTACTTTCCCCCTATGGTGAAAAAGCCAAGACACTTATTGCAGCGGCGCAGTTTGTCGCCAACCGGAAACATTGACAGATGAGCAAGTACTGGTCTCCCATCGTATCAACGCTGACGCCCTATGTAGCAGGCGAACAGCCACGCATCGACAATCTCACCAAGCTCAACACAAACGAGAACCCTTACGGCCCTTCGCCGCGCGCTCTGGCCGCCATGAAGGATGCATCCAGCGAAAAGCTTCGCCTCTATCCTGACCCGAACGCCACGGAGCTGCGCGACGAAATCGCACGATATTACGGCGTGTCGACAGACGAAGTTTTCACCGGCAACGGTTCGGATGAAGTCCTTGCGCACACATTTGTTGCCCTGCTGAACCACGACCTGCCACTGCTATATCCTGATATTTCCTACAGTTTTTATCCGGTCTATTGCGGCCTGTTCACAATTGCCGCCGAAGAAATTCCGCTGGACGAAAACTTCGTGATAAATCTGGAGGACTACGACCGTCCCTGTGGCGCGGTCATCCTTCCAAACCCGAACGCACCGACGGGACGGGGCCTGGCGCTTGCGGATATTCGGCGACTGCTTGATACGCATCGCGACAAGCCGGTGGTAATAGACGAAGCCTATATCGACTTTGGGGGCGAAACGGCAGCGCCGCTTATCCATGAATATGACAACCTGCTCGTCATCCAGACGCTCTCAAAGTCGCGCTCTCTTGCCGGGCTGCGCGTTGGCTTTGCCATTGGTCAGCGACCATTGATTGACGCGCTGGAGCGGGTCAAAGACAGCTTCAACTCCTATCCACTGGACAAGGTCGCGCAGGCAGGTGCCAAGGCGGCCTTCGAGGATCAGTCATGGTTTGAAGATACGTGCAAGAAGGTGATTGCGAGCAGAGAGCGCACGACAACGGCCCTGGAAGCGCTGGGAATGATTGTTCTGCCCTCTCAAGCCAATTTCATTTTCGCCAGCCATCCTGACTACAAGGGTGCGGAATTGGCAAAAGCACTACGCGAGCGCGCGGTTCTGGTGCGCCATTGGCAAAAGCCGCGCATCAGCGAATATTTACGCATTTCCATCGGCACGGATGAAGAATGCGACCGGCTAATCGCTGCGCTGAAGGAAATCCTGGTTTAAAGCAGAATTTGCGCGATACAGGTCAGGCCTGCCTGGCCTGGCCTGCCTTTCGGCTCTGCATCCAGGCAACAATGTCTTCACCGCTCATGGGCCGTGCGAAATAATAGCCTTGAATAATGTCGCATTTTGCCTGCTTGAGGAATTCGAATTGCTCAACGGTCTCAACACCTTCTGCCACAACCTTGTGGCCGAGCGCCTTTGCCATGGTGATGGTTGAATCAATAATGAACTCACCGCGCCGTTCGATACCAATCGAATCAACAAGAGAGCGGTCAATTTTCAATATGTCGAATGGCAGTTGGTAAAGCTGCGCCAGATTGGAATAGCCGACGCCATAGTCATCGATTGATATCTTGATGCCTGCTTCACGAAAACGATCAAGATGGAGGCGCGCCAGATCCGTATCAGACATCGCTATCGTCTCGGTGAGTTCCAGCTCCAACCGTTCGGTGGGCAGGTCAATCTGCTTTAAGTAATCCAGAACCTGTTCGGAGAACTCCCGACGGACAAACTGCGAGGGACAAACATTGAGAGACAACGGCCAATTGATGCCCAGTTTCTCCCATTCACGGAGTTGGATCGCGGCAATGCGCGCCACTTCCACGCCGATTGCCTCGACAAGCCCTGCACGTTCCGCAATGCTCATGAAGGCTGCAGGAAAGAGGAGACCTTTTTGAGGGTGCTGCCAGCGCACCAGGGCTTCAACACCAGCGATTTCAGAGGTCAGCGTGTCTATTTTGGGTTGATAATGAACACGTAGCTCACCCTCGCGGATCGCGTGGCGCAATTCGCCTTCCATGAAAGCGCGTTCTATCGCACGCGCCCTGATACCGGCATCAAACAGCCGGATGCCACCCCGATTGCACTTCTTCGCTTCCGCAAGCGCCATATTTGCATATTTGACGACGTCCTCGGGCGCACCATTGGCGTCACCGAGCAGCGCAATACCTGCAGTAGCCGTTAATTGGACTCTGTTTCCGGAGATCGTCATCGGTTCATCAAATGATGCCAAGACGCATTTTGTTACGTCCATGGCAGCACCAGCATCGCCATCGCCTTGCAACACCAGAGCGAATTCATCGCCCGAGAACCGATAGAGGGTGGGCAGGAAGTCCGGTGCGCACTCATCCGTGCAGATTGCCTTGACGCCCGTCAGAATACGTCTGCCGCTCTCACGAAGCACTTCATCGCCAACTTCATGACCAAGCGCGTCATTGACCTGTTTGAAGTTGTCGATATCAATGAAGATCATCGCCCCTTTAGCGTCGCCAATTTCCTCCAGAAGCTGCCCAAGAGCCCTGCGATTAGGTAGGCCGGTAATGCCATCTTCATAAGCCAGTGTATGAATGCGGCTTACATTGTCATTGAGCCTCGTCACCATGGTCCTAAAACTATCGGCAAGGCCGCCGATTTCACATTGGCAATCAACGTCGACCGGACTTTCAAAGTCACCTTCTGCGATTGCCTCCGTGCTGGCTTTCAACTGCTTTATGGGGAGTAGAAGCCGAGTAGCCATAAGAAATACCAGGGCCGAGCATGTGAAAACGGCAATCAGTTCCAGAGCGAACTCCGGAATTTCCATTCCAAAAACATCTGAAAGAAATTCAATAGCCGGGTTCTCCGCCAGAGAATATGCCGCCAATATACCCGCAACGGCCAGCGCAAAGCGCACCCTAATGCTCCTGAGACCAATCCCGTATGCCATTTCATTCCCCGATAACTTCGAGGAATAAATACCGGAAATATCTAAAAGAATAGGTATCTTCTATAGTTAATGATTATGGAGCGTTCCGGAACGTGCGCTCGGGGAATTGGCAGTATCTCCGCCAATTCCCTTGCGCATAGACTATACTTCGTAGACGACCAGCAGGTCCTTGGCGTCGATCTGATCGCCAGCGCGTACCAGCACCTCAGCAATCTTGCCATCCTTCTCGGCATGAATTGCCGTTTCCATCTTCATGGCCTCAATCGACAGAAGCACATCTCCAGCTTTGACGTCCTGTCCGTTGGCAACGCCTACCGTTGAGATGACACCGGGCATAGGCGCACCAACGTGAGCCGCATTACCTGCCTCTGCCTTGCGACGAGCCATGGCGCCTGCAGCACCGTGGGCTCGATCGGGAACCTTGACGCGACGCGGCTGACCATTCAGCTCGAAGAATACGGTGACCATGCCCTTTTCATCGGTCGCACCGACCGCCTGATTGACGACCACGAGGGTTTTCCCGCGCTCTATGTCGACGAACAATTCTTCGCCCGGTGGCAAACCGTAAAAATAGGCCGGTGTCGGCAAAGTTGATACCGGGCCATACATCTCAGCTGCAATTGCGTAATCAGTGTAGACCTTTGGATACATGAGATAGGATGCAAACTCGAACTCGGAGATGCCGTGCTCAAGCTTGGTTTCAATCGTCGCACGTTCCGCATCGAGATCTGCATCTTCAAGGAGCGATCCCGGACGTTCGGTATATGGCTTTTCGCCCTTAAGCGCCTTCGCCTGCAATGCCTGCGGCCACCCGCCCGGTGACTGTCCAAGATCACCCCGCAGCATCGAGACTACGGATTCCGGGAAGGAGACATCTTTTTCAGGGTTTTCGACATCGGCAACACTCAGATCCTGACTAACCATCATCAGCGCCATATCGCCCACCACCTTGGATGAAGGCGTGACCTTGACGATATCGCCAAACATCTGGTTGGCGTCAGCATAGGCTTGTGCAACTTCATGCCAGCGGGCCTCAAGCCCAAGCGAACGCGCCTGCTCCTTGAGGTTGGTGAACTGACCGCCAGGCATTTCGTGAAGATAAACCTCTGATGCAGGCCCCTTCAGATCGCTCTCGAAAGCCGCATATTGATGGCGCACCGCTTCCCAATAGAAAGAAATGCGGCGGATCCATTCTGGGCTGAGTCCCGGATCACGCTCTGAGCCGGAAAGCGCCTCGACAATCGAACCAAGGCATGGCTGCGACGTGTTACCAGAAAGCGCGTCCATAGCCGCATCCACGGCATCAACACCTGCCTCAACAGCTGCCAACACGGTAGCCGCCGAAATCCCGGATGTGTCATGCGTGTGGAAATGAATGGGCAGGTTGGTCGCCTCGCGCAGCGCCTTGAACAGCACTTTCGCGGCCGCTGGCTTCAGCAGACCCGCCATATCCTTAACCGCGATGATATGGGCACCTGCGCGCTCCAACTCGCCAGCCAGATCAACATAATACTTCAGGTCGTATTTCGGACGGGCCGAATTCAGAATGTCTCCAGTATAGCAGATTGTTGCTTCGCAGAGTTTGCCTTCCTCCGCAATCGCATCCATCGACACGCGCATATTGTCGACCCAGTTCAAGCAGTCAAAGACGCGGAAGAGATCGATACCACCGCTTGCCGCCTGACGCACAAAATGCTTCACAACATTGTCGGGATAGTTCTTGTAGCCAACACCATTGGCGCCACGCAGAAGCATTTGCAGCAGAAGGTTCGGCGCGCCCTCGCGGATCAGCGCCAGGCGCTCCCATGGATCCTCAGTGAGAAAGCGCATGGACACATCAAACGTTGCACCGCCCCAGCATTCCAGCGAGAACAGGTTTGGCAACGCGCGCGCATATGTGCCTGCCACACGAGCAATGTCATAGGTGCGCATACGGGTCGCCAGCAGCGACTGGTGACCGTCTCGCATGGTCGTATCCGTCATCAGAATGCGCTTTTCATTGCGCATCCATTCGCCGAATTTCACCGGGCCCAATTCATCCAGAAGCTGCTTCGTACCGGAGGGTACATCACCTTCAATAAAGGGAACCTGCGGGGCCGCAGTGTCCGCAGATGGTGCAGCACGACCCTTGACCTCAGGGTGGCCGTTCACGGTCACATCGGCCAGGTAGGTCAGAAGCTTGGTCGCACGATCCTGCCGCTTAACCTGCTGGAACAGTTCCGGCGTGGAATCAATGAAGCGGGTCGTGTAGCTGTTATCGCGGAATTTCTCGTGGCCGATAATGGCTTCCAGGAATGTCAGGTTGGTTGCGACTCCGCGAATACGGAACTCACGCAGCGCGCGATCCATGCGGTCTATCGCCTCCTCAGGCGAAGGTGCCCAAGCCGTGACCTTTTCCAGGAGCGGGTCATAAAAACGCGTGATCACCGCGCCGGAATAGGCAGTGCCGCCGTCCAGACGAATGCCGAAACCGGTCGCGCCGCGATATGCGGTGATGCGCCCATAATCGGGAATGAAATTCTGTTCAGGATCTTCGGTGGTAATACGACACTGCAGGGCATGACCATTTAGCTTGATATCTTCCTGCGCAGGTACACCTGACTCCGGTGTGCCGATCGCCGCACCCTCAAGAATATGCAGCTGTGCCTTGACGATATCAATGCCGGTGACCTCTTCGGTAACCGTGTGTTCCACCTGAATACGCGGATTGACCTCGATGAAGTAGAATTTGCCGGTATCAGCATCCATCAGATACTCAACTGTACCCGCACCGATATAGTTCGTTTCCTTGGCAATTTTCAGCGAGTAGGCCGCCAGCTCTTCGCGTTGTGCAGCTGCGAGATATGGCGCGGGCGCGCGCTCAACCACTTTCTGATTGCGCCGTTGAATAGAGCAGTCACGCTCAAACAGGTGAACAGCATTGCCGTGTGTATCACCCAAAATCTGGCTTTCTACGTGGCGTGCACGCTCAACCAGCTTTTCAAGATAAACTTCATCCTTGCCAAAAGCCGCGCGAGCCTCTCGCTTGGCCTCGGTCACCTCGCGGGCGAGATCCTCTTCCTTGCGTATGGCGCGCATGCCGCGTCCGCCGCCGCCCCAGGAAGCTTTCAGCATCACCGGATAGCCAATTTCTGCGGCCATCCGTTTAACCTCTTCCATATCCTCGGGAAGCGGGTCTGTCGCGGGAACCACGGGGACGCCGATGGAGATCGCCAGATTGCGCGCTGCGACCTTGTTGCCAAGACGGCGCATGGTCTCAGGCTTGGGGCCAATAAACGTAATACCGGCTGCCTCACAGGCATCTGCAAATTCCGGGCTTTCAGACAACAGCCCATATCCTGGGTGAATTGCATCAGCGCCAGAAAGCTTCGCAACACGGATCACTTCTTCAATCGACAAATAGCTCTCGATGGGCCCAAGATCACGCTCGAGATGCGGCCCACGGCCTACTTGATAGGATTCATCCGCCTTGAAACGATGCAGAGCCAGTTTGTCTTCTTCCGCCCAGATAGCGACCGTTTTTATGCCCAGTTCGTTTGCGGCGCGGAACACGCGGATGGCAATCTCGGAACGGTTTGCGACAAGAAGCTTTTTGATGGCCAATGGCGTTCTCCCAATATGCGGTTCGGATCACCGATCCCAAAATGCTGCACCTGCGAAAGCAATAAAGGGATGAATGATCGAATTCAAGTTGATATTAAAGAGCCGTGTGAGTTGGAGATGGCGCAAAATGCCGCCTCCGTCACGAGCTGACAAGGAGTTGCCGCATGATGGCAAAGTCAGGAAATATAGCCCGCCCGGAATGCCAACGACACGGAATGCTGCCGGTTCTTGGCGCCCAGCTTCTCCTGGATGGTATTCATGTACCAGTCGACTGTATGGCTTGAAAGCGACAAAACCTTACCGATTTCCTGTGACGTCAGACCATCAGCCAAGAAGCTCAAGACTTCCAATTCCCGCTTCGTCAGCGGCAGGCTTTCCTCGCCTTTGGCATTAGCCTCCCCACGAAAAGCCAGAAGCCCATAGAACATGACTTTTGCAACCTGCTCGAACAGGATGACCTCTACCGGCGTGAGCAGCAAATCCTTGACGCCTATGGTCATATTTCCCATCAGGCCCTGACGACCATAAACCGGCAGCACGTAACCGTCAGTCAGGCCATATTTCGCGGCATCGCTCAGCATCTTTTTCATGCGCTTGTAATGTGGATCTTCGACGTAGGCCTTCAGTGCATCGCTCCAGCTGTATCCGCCACGCGCACGCCCCAGATAGCGGATCGTCGGATCCACCAGCACATATTTCTTTTCGATATAGGTCTGCGGCCATCCGTCAGGCCAGCGCCCCGCAAGCAACAGACTCATGGGATCTTCATGTGGCTTGGGCTGAATGAGAATTCCGTAGGCTTCGATCTTGTAGTCAGCCAGAAGATATTCAAAGTCCGCCAGCAAGTCCTGAGCAGAACGATGCTCACGCGCCATTATCAGAAATTGTACAATTGAATTTACGCTCATTACCCCCCCCAATGGGCCGTCCGCAAACGATCATAAACTACTGATTACAACCAATCCTACACGTTCCCTAGGGCGGTTTAGCCTCCGATGTGCAATTGAGCAATAGCCGATCTTACCTGATTTCTCTCAATTTTAACGGGCTCAACCCAAGAAAAAGGCCGCCGGGATATCCCGACGGCCTCAATCAACAGTTGCCAACAGCAACAGCAGACAGTCTTATGCGTCCGCTGCAGGTGCCTCAGCGGCGGCAGCAGCTTCTGCTGCTTCTGCTGCAGCCTTTTCAGCGGCCAAAGCCTGTGCTGCTGCAATCTTTTCAGCTTCGATACGTGCCTTTTCTTCAGCAATCGCCTGACGCTCGGCATCGTTCAGCTTGCGTGCGCGGGTACCCGTGTCTTCAGCGATACGTGCAGACTTACCGCGACGGTCGCGCAGGTAATAGAGCTTCGCACGGCGAACCTTACCGCGGCGAACAACTTCAACGCCTTCGACAATCGGGGAGTAAACCGGGAATACGCGCTCAACGCCTTCACCGTAGGAAATCTTGCGAACCGTGAAGCTCTCGTTCAGACCGCCGCCAGAGCGCGCGATGCAGACGCCTTCGTAAGCCTGTACGCGGGTACGAGCACCTTCAGTAACGCGAACCATGACGCGAACGGTGTCGCCTGCGGAAAATTCTGGAAGCTTGCGCTTTTCTTCAATCTTGGCGGCCTGTTCAGCCTCAAGCTGCTGGATGATGTTCATCGTTTCAACCTTTGCTTTTTCTAAAACAGCCAGAGCGCTCTCAATTGTCCTTCGGCATTGCCTCTGGATGCTTGCCATACTTGGCAGGAGCGGTTTCGCCAGTTCTTTATTCTGGTAACGGTTGGGCCGGACAAAATCCGACAGTCCAAGTTCCGCGCGGGCTAATACACGAGAAACGACCGGTTGTCACCCCTTATACAGCAAAATTGTCACCATGACACTTTCCAACTTCCCTATTCGACACCCTTTGACTTAATGCGGGGTGGGAGGAGCCTTCATGACATTAATTTCTATAGTTCTGCTTTTCGCAGCCGGTTTTGTTTCCGGCGTTATCAATGCCATCGCGGGTGGCGGTACTTTTTTGACTTTCGGTGCCATGACACTTGCGGGACTACCTCCGATCTCGGCGAATGCGACATCGTCGATCGTGCAATTTCCGGGCTATATCACCTCGGCGCTGGCCTACAGGCACGACATCGTGAAAGAATGGAAGGCAATTGCCGTGCTTTCAATTGTTTCGCTTGTCGGCGCATTGGGTGGTGCACTCTTTCTTCTATCGCTCACAAACCCCTCCTTCAAGGCTATGGTGCCCTGGTTGCTGCTAGCGGCGACCGCACTCTTTGCTGCAGGGCCTAAGCTTCGTCCAGCCGTCAGCGGTGAGCACCCGCCAAACTCACCTGCAGGCATCATCACGCAACTGCTGACCGCCATCTACGGCGGCTTCTTTGGTGCAGGCATGGGCATCATGATGCTCGCGTCGCTCGGCCTTGCAACGGGTGGCGACTATCACCGGCTAAATGCGATCAAGAACTTTCTTTCCATCGTCATAGCGGCCATCGCCATCTTGGTTTTCACCGCAGGCGGTGCGATCTCGTGGTTGCACGCCGTCATCATGTTGCCAGGGGCCGGCATTGGTGGCTATCTGGGCGTATACGCCGCCAAGCGCCTGCCACAGACCTGGCTGCGCTACACAGTGATCGCGGTGGGATTGTTTCTGGCCGCGTACTATTTCTTTTCCGGCTGAAGAAGATCAGGTCGACGCTCCTTGGTCAGCTTCAAAGCTTGCTCGCGGCGCCACCCGTCGATCTTCTTGTGATTGCCGGAGGTCAAAACCTCCGGGATCGTGCGCCCCTCCCATTCGGTGGGACGCGTGTAATGCGGGTGCTCAAGCAACCCGTTCTCAAAGCTCTCGTGCACGCCGGACTGGTCGTTGCCCATGACGCCCGGAAGCACACGGACAACCGCATCCAGCATGATCATGGCCGCTGGCTCGCCGCCGGAAAGAATATAGTCGCCGATGGAAACCTCTTCGAGACCGCGCGCATCGATCACTCGCTGATCGACACCTTCAAAGCGACCACAGACAATCACCGCGCCCGGCCCGTTTGCCAATTCGCGTACTCGTTCCTGCGTAAGCGGTCTGCCGCGAGGGCTCATCAAGAGGCGTGGGCGTTCATCATCTTCCAGAGAGTCAATTGCCTTTGACAGGATGTCGGCGCGCAATACCATGCCTGCGCCGCCGCCTGAGGGCGTGTCATCCACTGAACGATGCTTGTCAGTAGCAAAATCACGGATCTGCACGGTATCGAGCGACCAGTCACCACGCTCCAGCGCCTTGCCGGAAAGCGACTGTCCCATGAAACCTGGAAACATCTCCGGATAGAGCGTCAAAACGGTTGCGCGAAAACTCATTCCTCGCCCCCGTCGGGCTGGTCATCGCTTCGCGGAGGCCTTCGCTTGCGGCTGCCCGGCCCGTCCTCACCATCATCAACCAGTCCCGCAGCAACCGGGTCCACCAGAATGCGACCGGCATCGAGATCAATATCAAGCACAGCAACCTCGGAAAACGGGATGACAACCGGACGCTTGGCGGGGGCTTTTAGCTCCAGCAGGTCGCCTGCACCAAAATCAAAGACCGCGGAAACAATGCCATATGATTTGCCTTCGGCATCAAAAACCTCCAGCCCCTCCAGATCGGCATAATAGAACTCACCATCATCCAGCAACTCGTCCGGCAGGTTGTCTCGCTCGATAAAAAGTTGGAGCCCATTGAGCGCCTCTGCAGCGTTGCGATCATTGACACCCTTGAAGCGAACGACGGCCATTCCCTTGTGCTCGCGAATCTCCAGCACCTCGAAAACCCGGCCATCCTCGGCATGCAGATTGCCGTAATCGCCCAAACCCTCGGGTTCTGTCGTGAAGGTTTTTGCGCGCACTTCACCGCGCAGGCCCTGGGCTGCGCCGATGGTGGCCATGAGGATGGGATTTTTGAGCTTGCTCATTACATTATTTCCAAAAGAACCGAATGGGATGAATAGGCCGTTCGGCCCTTGGTTCGCAAGCCGTAAAAGCGCTTGCGGTTTAAAGTGACCGGGCAACTCGAAAGCCCAAATCGTCGATTGCAAAGGTTGGATGGCTGCGCCGCCGGTTGGTTACGAGGCAGCCGCGTTCCTTGTCGGCCCAGCCGCCGCCGCGAAATATCCGGTATGTGCCGTAGACTTCAGGGTCGTAGACATCCGAGCACCACTCCCAGACATTGCCCAACATGTCATAGAGGCCGTAGGCATTTGGTTGTTTCTGGCCAACGGGATGCGGATGTCCATCTGCATTTTCTGCAAACCATGCGATGTTATCAAGCGCACCGTAGCGTGGCGCATTGCTGCCAGCGCGCGCTGCAAACTCCCACTCCGCTTCGTTTGGCAGGCGGTAGCCTTTGCTTTCGGGGGAAAGCACAGCGTTCTTGCTATCGGCGTCAAACACATAGGCGTCAGGTAGCCCGCACATTTGCGAAAGTTGATTGCAAAAGCGTGCTGCATCCAGCCAGGAGACACTTTCGACTGGAAAGTCAGCCCCTTCAAAAACAGATGGTTTGTCGCCCGTGACTGCTTCGTACATTGATTGCGTCACCGGATAGCGGGCGAGCCGAAATGCATCGACTTTGGCTGTCCATTGGCGCTCGATGCGATCATCGCGAAGGGTAATCTCGCCGGCTGGTATGGGGACGAGTTGTTCTTCCAGACTTTCGATGAATGTTTGCATTTGCTTACTGAATTGTCCCAAACAAAAACCAGTCGGCATGTAATATGCCGACTGGTCAAAATGGAAAAGCAATTGTGCTTTTCAGCAATTTTTCAAAGCGCTTGAGGCAAAAGCCTTACTCAGCGGCAGCTTCTTCAGCCGGTGCTGCAGCTGCTTCAGCTTCAGCGGCAGCCTTTTCAGCAGCCAGTGCTTCCTTCTCGGCAACACGCTCCTGAGCCTTCTTGCCCGGCTTTGCCTTGTTCGGGTTGTTGCGTGCTTCGCGCTTTACGATACCGGCTTCGTCAAGGAAGCGCATAACGCGGTCGGTCGGCTGTGCGCCTTCGCCGAGCCAATGCTTGACGCGATCTTCCTTGAGCTGAATGCGCTCAGCGGAATCCTTCGGCAGCATCGGGTTCCATGAACCAAGCTTCTCAATGAAGCGGCCATCGCGCGGCGAACGCGCATCAGCAACAACTACGGTGTAGTAAGGACGCTTCTTGGAACCGCCACGGGCGAGACGAATTTTAAGTGCCATTTCAATTCTCCTTCAAAGGCATATCGGAGCCGCATTCCGCGGCAAGTCGTCGTTTCTTTCAGCTGCCAGTATGTTCAGCAGCAATTGCTTCATGATGCCGGATCACTTCCTTGATGATGAAGTTCAAGAACTTCTCAGCAAAATCCGGATCCAGATCTGCTTCGCGCGCCAGGCGACGAAGACGTTCGATCTGGTATTCTTCCCGCGTCGGGTCGGACGGCGGCAATTCGTGCGTGGCTTTCAACACGCCAACGGCTTTGGTGCAGCGGAAACGCTCCGCAAGCATATGAACAAGCGCTGCATCGATATTGTCGATCGACTGCCGGTAACCGGCAAGCTGCTGCTTTGTATCCATATCAGCCATCAATCACTCACTTCTTCTTTGGCAGGCCAGGAAGACCACCGCCAAGGCCCGGCAACTTAGAACCACCCAAGCCCGGCAGTCCGCCACCTGGAATCCCCTTGCCAAGACCTGCGGCATCGGCTTGCTTGGCCAATGCTTCCAGCTGCTTGGGGTCCATTTTGGAAAGATCAGGCATACCGCCCATGCCGCCCATACCGCCAAGACCCATCTTGCCGGCAAGACCGCCCATCATTTGGCGCATCATGCCGCCACCCTTGCCCTTGCCGCCCATGGCTTTCATCATGTCGGCCATCTGGCGATGCATTTTCAGAAGCTTGTTGATTTCGGATGCGTCAGTACCGGAACCGGCCGCAATGCGCTTCTTGCGCGAATGCTTCAGGATTTCAGGCTTGGCGCGCTCCTGCTTGGTCATCGATGAAATGATAGCGAGCTGGCGCTTGAAGATCTTATCGTCAAGACCGGCCGCAGCCATCTTGTCCTTCATACCGGCCATGCCTGGCATCATGCCCATGATGCCGCCCATGCCGCCCATTTTTTCCATCTGGCGGATTTGTTCGGCCATGTCGTTGAGGTCGAACTTGCCCTTGGCCATTTTCTCGGCCATCGCCTGGGCTTTTTCGGCGTCGATTGTCTCAGCAGCTTTTTCCACCAGCGAGACAATGTCACCCATGCCCAAGATACGGTCGGCGATACGACGCGGATGAAATTCATCCAACTCGTCCATACGCTCGCCGATACCAATGAGCTTGATCGGCTTGCCGGTAACTGCGCGCATGGAAAGGGCTGCACCACCGCGCCCGTCGCCATCCATGCGGGTCAGAACAAGACCTGTAATGCCCACGCGCTCATCGAAATTGCGCGCCAGATTGACGGCGTCCTGACCGGTCAGGCTATCGGCAACGAGCAGAATTTCATGCGGGTTTGAGTTTTTCTTGATGTCCGCCATCTCGACCATGAGCGGTTCATCAATATGAGTGCGGCCTGCCGTATCGAGAATGACCACATCGTGACCGCCAAGCCTGGCGGCCTGCACAGCGCGGGCCGAAATATCAACTGGCGACTGGCCTTCAATGATTGGCAGCGTATCAACGCTGACCTGATCACCAAGCTGGCGAAGCTGCTCCTGCGCTGCCGGACGGCGCGTATCGAGCGATGCCATCAGAACCTTCTTGCGGCTCTTTTCCGTCAGGCGCTTGGCGATCTTTGCTGTCGTGGTCGTTTTACCCGAACCCTGCAGACCCACCATCATGATGACAACGGGTGCAGCGGCGTTCAGGTTGATGGTTTCACCATCGGAACCCAGCATTTCAACCAGCTCGTCATGAACGATCTTGACGACCATCTGACCGGGCTTGATGGACTTGAGAACTTCTGCGCCCACCGCTTTTTCACGCACACGGTCGGTAAAGTCGCGGACAACTTCCAGCGCCACATCGGCTTCCAGAAGCGCGCGGCGAACCTCGCGCAAAGCCGCCTTGACGTCGCTTTCAGAAAGCGAGCCACGTCCTGTCAGTCCATTCAGAATGGAGCCAAGGCGATCTTGCAGGTTCTCAAACATTCAGTCTTCCTCTTCGTTTCAGGCATTACCCGAAACGTCGGTATTGTCCGCCCCAAATACAAGTCTGCAACATGACCCACAAAGGATTATGACACCCGGGGGCGCAACGCGCTGCCGGATGTTGACCTCCGGGATCAAGTCCCGGTCAGTGGCTCAAGTTTTTGTCTTGAGACGGAAGTTGTCGCGCATAAACAGCAAATATCCGAGAAAGTCAAGGCGAACGGGAACAGCATATGCCCCAAACAGATGGCAGGAAGTTGCCCAAAGCATTGGATTTTTGATCAAGCGGTCAATTTATGACACTTTTGGCATTGCATTTAATGCTAAAATGACTTCATCCTGTCGTCACAGTTGTCTGTCATTAAAACCACCGGCACTGTCGGTCGGAAAATCGGGAGACCCAGGCAGCTTGTCGAACAACAAGTCCAATTATTGACAGGGGAATCTCATGAAACGTTTGTCACTTAGTGTCGCCGCCATCGCCTTGGCTGCAAGCATGCCGTCAGTCGCATCTGCGGAATATAAGCTCACAATCCTGCACATTAACGACTTACACAGCCGTATCGAGGCCATCAACAAATATGACTCGACCTGCAGTACGGAAGACGAAACCGAAGGCAAATGCTTCGGCGGTGTCGCGCGTATCAAGACCATGATCGATCAGCGCCGCGCAGAGCTGAAAGAAGCTGGCAAAAATGTTCTGACGATCGACGCCGGCGATCAGTTTCAGGGCTCGCCCTTCTATTCCACGTATAAGGGTGAAGCTGCTGTTGAATTCATGAATGCCATCGGTTTCGACGTGATGGCTGTCGGCAACCACGAATTCGACGACGGCCCCGAAGTGCTCGGCAAATTCGTCGACGCAGCCAAATTCCCCGTCATTTCCGGCAATATCAATGTCGAAGGCGAGCCGAGCCTGGCTGGCAAGATCGACGGTTATATCATCAAGGAAGTCGGCGGCGAGAAGATCGGGCTTGTTTCGACCCTTGCCGAGGACACTGTCGAGACGTCGTCGCCAGGCGAAAAAGTTCTCTTTTCGTCTTCTGAGGAGTATCTGAAGCGTGCCGTCGAAGAGTTGACGGGGCAGGGTGTCAACAAGATCATTGCCGTCACCCACGAAGGTCTTCCCAAAGATATGGATCTGGCATCGAAGGTCTCCGGCATCGACATGATTGTCGGCGGTCATTCCCACACGCTTCTTTCCAACACGAATGAGCGCGCCGAAGGCCCGTATCCGGTCATGGTCAAGAACCCTGACGGCAAAGAGGTACCGATTGTTCAGGCCTATGCCTACTCCAAATATGTCGGCGATGTTGAAGTGACCTGGGACGACGATGGCGAACTTATATCTGCCACGGGCGAACCAATCCTGCTTGATGCGTCTGTTAAGCCGGACGAGGCCATTGCTGCACGCGTTGTAGAACTGGGTGCACCCATCCAGGACCTGAAGAACAAGGTAATCGGCACTGTCGGTGCCACGATTGACGGTTCCCGCGATAATTGCCGCGTGAAAGAATGCGAAATGGGCAACCTCGTTTCAGAGGCAATGCTTGACCGCGTGAAGGATCAGGGCGTCTCGCTTGTTATCCAGAATGGCGGCGGCTTGCGCGCATCCATCGACGCCGGTGAAACCACCATGGGCGAAGTTCTGACGGTACTGCCTTTCCAGAACACAATCGCGACCTTCCAGCTGAAGGGCTCTGACGTGATTGCAGCCCTGGAAAACGGCCTTTCTGAAGTTGAGGATGTTGCAGGCCGTTTCCCGCAGGTTGCCGGTATGAAATACACGTGGACCCGCGCGAAGCCTGCTGGCGAACGTGTCCTGTCCGTCAACGTGATGAAGGACGGTGAATGGGCACCAATCGACCCGGATGCGGTCTATGGGGTTGCTTCCAACAACTATATGCGCGCTGGCGGAGATGGTTACAAAATCTTCAAGACCAATGGCATGAAAGCTTATGATTACGGTCCAAATCTGGAAGAAGTCGTTGCAGACTACATCTCAGCACATCCGGATTACCAGCCGACGCTTGATGGCCGTATCACGGAAGAATAGTAAACTGGCTTGGATTCCGATACCAAGGGGCGTGGGTAACCGCGCCCTTTTTTGTGCAATGGACCACCCCAAGACACAATAACCTCCACAGTCTGGCCAATTGCAGCATTTGCCATTATGAGTGCTGTTGCAAGTGCAACAGGCACAAACAAAGGGCGAGAGTGGCAAACGGCAGCAAGAAAACCACGCGGATCGGTAGCAGACCAAGACGCTTACTGCGACGCATGCTCGCCTGGATACTGGCACTTCTGTTGCTGCCTTACGTTCTTGTTGTCCTCTACACCCCAGGATTTGTGCACCCCGTTTCAACACTCATGCTGGGCGACTGGTTCACCTTCAAAGGCTACGACCGCCAGTGGGTAGAGTTTGACGATATCGCTCCTGTCCTCGTGCAATCTGTGATGATGTCGGAGGATGGGCAATATTGCAGTCACCACGGGATTGATCTTGGCGAATTGAAAAGCGTGATCGAAGACGCTTTGGATGGCGAAGTAACACGCGGTGCAAGCACCATTCCCATGCAAACCGTGAAGAATCTCTACCTCTTCAATATTCGTTCTTTCGTCCGCAAAGCGCTGGAATTGCCCCTAGCCGTGACCGCAAACTATGTCTGGGGCAAAAGACGCCTGATGGAAATCTATCTCAATGTCGCTGAATGGGGTCCTGGCATCTACGGTATTGAGGCTGCGTCCCAGCACTACTTCAAGCGGTCAGCAGCAAATCTCACCGCCTCGCAAGCCTCTTATCTGGCCGTGTCGCTGCCCAATCCAATCGATCGGATCGCCAACAAACCCTCAAAGCATATGCACAAACTTGCTGCTCGTGTCGGTCTTCTGGCATCACAGTCAGGCAGTTACATCAAATGCCTTTATGAATGAGATCACCTATTTTGACTGGTCCTTACATCGACATCCAATAAACTCATCAAAATCAATGTTTGGAGAGAGCCGGATGTCTGCACTAAAACTCTATATAGGCAATAAAAACTACTCTTCGTGGTCTTTTCGACCATGGATCACCATGACTGCGTTCAACATTCCCTTTGAAGAGGAACTTATCCAGTTCGATTTTCCTGGCGGCAACACGGCTATCAAGGCGGTATCACAAAGTGGCAAGGTGCCATTGCTGGTCGATGGTGATCTGAAGATCTGGGAGACACTAGCCATCATGGAGTATCTTGCGGAACTCTTCCCTCAAAAGAGTATTTGGCCGGCGGACCGTGCCGCCCGCGCCGTTGCGCGCGCTATTTCCGCAGAGATGGCCTCCAGCTTCACCGGGTTGCGAGGCGAGTGCCCGATGAATTTCCGCCAGCCACCCATCAAGCTGGACGTGGGGGAGACCACAAAGGCCGACATTGCCCGCATCGATACAATCTGGAGCGAGTGCCTGGCGAAAAGCGGCGGGCCCTTCCTGTTTGGTGATTTCTCGGCAGCCGACGCAATGTATGCGCCCGTTGTAAGCCGATTGACCAGCTATGGCCTGACGCCTTCACCAACCGCGGAAGCCTATATGCTGGCCATGCGTGAACACCCGGCATGGAAAGCATGGGAGGAAGAGGCGCTAAAGGAGGTCTGGGTGGTGCCCGAAGATGAGCTGGCAAATACCGTTTCAGAGAAATAAATTGGCCTTAGGGACTGGTCAAAACCCCGTACGGCGTGTATAAGCCCGCCAAATTCCGACAATCGGCAACCTTTAGAGGGCCTCTAACGGGCCAACAAATGGGCTTTGCCGGACATTCTGGAGCATGTGAAATGGCTGTACCAAAAAGAAAAACGACCCCGTCCAAGCGCGGCATGCGCCGTTCTGCTGACGCTCTGAAGAACCCGACCTACGTCGAGGACAAGAACTCCGGCGAACTGCGTCGTCCGCACCATATCGATCTGAAGACCGGTATGTACCGCGGCCGTCAGGTTCTGACGCCGAAAGAAAGCGCATAATTTAGCCGCGCATTTCTGCAAAAAGCTTCTCAAGGCTGGCATCTTTGCCGGCCTTTTGCTGTTTACGGATAGAGATAGCCTTGCGGCTTCATATACTTCTGCTTAGATATGCATGCGTCGATGGGAGGGTGTCCAATGCTCGCAATTATTCCGCTAATGATAATTCCGCTGGCGCTTTACAACCTCATTGCATGGGGTTGGCTTGGGTCGATCACGCTGCAAAGTCAGGTTTTGGAAATATCCATGATGTCCGGCACCGCCTGGTCAATGTCCGTGGGCGATCTGCTGATTGTGATCGCACTGGGCGTCCTGTTTATCGAAATTCTCAAATCCACCCGGCGCAGCGGCCTTTCCGTTGTCGATCACATGTTGTCATTCGTGCTCTTCATCGTGTTTCTGGTGGAGTTTCTGCTGGTGGGAACTGCGGCCACCCAGGTTTTCTTCATCCTGATGGTTATCGCCTTTGTTGATGTCGCAGCCGGGTTCTCAGTCTCTATCCGCTCTGCAAGCCGCGACGTCTCTATTGGCCTTTGACGCACACAAAAATGCCGCTTGAAGAAGCGGCATCCTTCGTTCCGTTAATGGGTGAGGCTGGCCTCAAAGACTGTCGAGCTTTGTCTGCAACGCCTTGAGCTGCGACTTGAGTTCATCAAGATCGCTCGCATCAGCGGCCTTCTTGGGTTCTGCAGCGGGTTCGCCAGCAAATGGCGAGAACATCTTCATGGCGTTTTGAAACAATTCCGTGTTCCGGCGCACCTGCTCTTCAACCATCTGCATGGGCAGCTGAAAATTCTTGCCAAGCGGCGTTTCGCCAAATGCCTTGCTCATCTGTTCCTGCATCTGGTTCTGCTGCTCCGCAAACGCCTGCATCGAATGCTCCAGATAGGACGGAACAACGACCTGCATTTGATCCCCGTAATATGAGATCAACTGACGGAGGAACGAAATCGGCAGCAGCGTATTGCCGGTTTTGGACTCCTGCTCAAAAATAATCTGTGTCAGAACTGAATGCGTGATGTCGTCACCGCTCTTGGCATCCTGCACGGTAAAGTCCTCGCCGCGCTTCACCATTTCTGCCAGATCATCAAGGGTCACATAGGTGCTGGTACCCGTATTGTAGAGCCGCCGGTTGGCGTATTTCTTGATGATTGTTGTGTCGCCGTTCTTTGACATCGCCTCTGGTCTCCTCGCCAAGCCAGTTTTCGCAGTTGCAAGAAGGATAAGCGAATTGTTGTGCGGAATACAATCAGTTTGTGCAATGCGGCGAAGTAAATGCTGCGTTTGGTTAAACTGCCTTATTCATACGTAAGTCATAACTTAGATTTATATTTTCGTGCTGTACTATATTCTCATTTGACTAAAGCCATGGGCTTTGCCAGTTTCTCGGGTAATAGAAGCCGATTTCCCAGGAGGACAATGTCATGGGTAGCTCATCCATCGTAATCGCCAGCGCAGCACGCACGGCCGTAGGGTCATTCAACGGCGCTTTCGCCAACACGCCAGCACATGATCTCGGCACAACCGTGGTCAAAGCCGTTCTGGAACGCGCCGGCGTAGACGCCGCAGATGTCGATGAAGTCATTCTGGGGCAGGTTCTGCCAGCGGGCCAGGGCCAGAACCCCGCCCGCCAAGCCGCTATCAACGCTGGCGTTCCGAACGAGGCGACAGCCTGGGGCCTCAATCAGCTCTGCGGCTCTGGCCTGCGCGCCGTGGCCCTGGGAATGCAGCAGATCGCCAATGGTGACGCGTCGATCATCGTTGCAGGTGGCATGGAGTCCATGTCCATGGCCCCGCATGTCGCACATCTGCGCTCCGGCACAAAAATGGGCGACATGAAAATGCTCGACACCATGATCAAGGACGGCCTGACGGACGCTTTTTACGGCTACCACATGGGCAATACTGCAGAAAATGTTGCGCGCCAGTGGCAGCTTTCCCGCGACGACCAGGACGCATTTGCCGTTGCTTCGCAGAACAAGGCGGAAGCAGCGCAGAAGGCCGGAAAATTCAAGGATGAGATCGTTCCTTTTGTCATCAAGACCCGCAAAGGCGACATCATCGTGGACGCCGATGAATATATCCGCCACGGCGCAACGCTGGAGGGAATGGCCAAGCTGCGTCCCGCTTTTGACAAGGAAGGCACAGTCACCGCCGGCAACGCATCCGGCATCAATGACGGTGCAGCGGCAACTCTGCTGATGACAGAAGAGGAAGCCGTGAAGCGTGGCATTACACCAATGGTCCGCATTGCTTCCTGGGCAACTGCTGGCGTTGATCCGCAAATCATGGGTACAGGCCCGATTCCTGCGTCCCGCAAGGCGTTGGAAAAAGCTGGCTGGTCCATCAATGATCTGGAACTGGTGGAAGCGAACGAGGCTTTTGCCGCACAAGCACTGGCGGTCAACAAGGATCTGGGTTGGGATCCCTCTATTGTGAACGTCAACGGCGGCGCAATTGCAATTGGCCATCCGATTGGCGCATCCGGCGCACGCGTGCTCAACACACTGCTTTTTGAAATGGCAAGAAGCGGCAAAAAGAAGGGTCTCGCCACGCTCTGCATCGGTGGCGGCATGGGCGTCGCACTCTGCGTGGAAGCCATGTAATGGTCGGACTGGCTCTCTATCTCTGGAGTGGTGCAGCCATTGCGGCTGCACCGGTTCTGCCAGAACACTCAACTGCGCAGAGAGCCGAAGTCACCCCAGATACTCTGCTTGAATGCATGCTGGCGGAAACATCTCCGGAAACAGAAGATTTGTTCCGTAGATTTATCATCGCAATATTATCCGATGCACATTCTGAGGCCAGAGGGCTGACAGTGCAGGTAGGCACAGCGGTGCTAAATTTGGCATTTCAGAAATGTGAGATGCCTTATTCGTGGGCGGAGGGGGACGAATTTGAGAAACTCGCCGGGCGTTATGGAGAAATGCTCGGAACGAGAGTTATTGAGAAAGCTTTGGACAAACTAAATTAAAATGGGAGGGAAATCATGAGTAGAGTAGCACTTGTTACGGGTGGATCACGCGGCATTGGCGCCGCGATTTCCATTGCATTGAAAAATGCTGGCTACAAAGTTGCGGCAAACTATGCAGGCAATGACGAAGCGGCAGCGAAATTCACCGAGGAAACGGGTATTCCGACTTATAAGTGGGATGTTTCATCCTACGAATCCTGTACTGAAGGCATCGCCAAGGTTGAAGCTGATCTCGGCCCCGTGGAGGTACTGGTCAACAATGCAGGCATCACCCGTGATGGCATGTTCCACAAGATGACGCCAGACCAGTGGAATGCGGTCATTAACACCAACCTTACCGGTCTCTTCAACATGACTCATCCCGTTTGGACCGGCATGCGTGACCGTTCTTTTGGCCGCGTGATCAACATTTCCTCCATCAACGGCCAAAAGGGTCAGGCAGGTCAGGCCAATTATTCCGCCGCAAAGGCAGGCGACCTTGGTTTCACCAAAGCGCTGGCACAGGAAGGCGCAATGAAGGGTATTACGGTCAACGCGATCTGCCCCGGCTATATCGGCACGGAGATGGTGCGCGCCATCCCTGAAAAAGTCTTGAATGAACGCATTCTACCGCTCATCCCGGTCGGTCGTCTGGGCGAACCGGAAGAAATCGCCCGCTGCGTGGTATTCCTCGCATCCGACGATGCAGGCTTCATCACTGGCTCGACAATCTCAGCCAATGGCGGTCAATTCGTCGTCTGATTTTTGCCGGATAGGATTTTGAAATGGCGCTTTTATTTGAGAGCGCCATTTTTCATTTCTCAGAGCCATGAATGAGCAACCATGCATCATCCGATGACTTCCTGACGGCCCTACGCGCGCCCTCAGTCAATTAGAAGCCTGACAGGCTGGGTGTGGCTGCCCCCCCCCGTCGAAGACGGCGCTCTAACCTAACCCTCCAGCTCCTCGCGCAACATTTCCAGTTCCAGCCACTCCTCTTCCCAGGCGGCTATACTGTCGCGCAGCTTGCCCAACTCAGCCGCGGCCTTATTAAAGCCAGACGGATCCTTGGTGAAGAACGCAGGGTCGGCCATCCGTTCTTCCAGTTTTGCAGCCTTTGCTTCCGCCTCTTCCATTTGCTTGGGCAGGTTTTCGAGCGCGAATTTCTGTTTGTATGAAAGCTTTCCCTGGCTCTTGGGTTTCTCGGTCTGCGCAGTTTCGGCTTTTGGCTTTTCCTGCTTTTGCGCCTGACGGCGCTCAGCCTCCTCGCCCTTACGTTGAGCCAGCATGTCCGAGTAGCCACCGGCATAGGCGATCCAGCGACCATCCGGCGCATCCGCGTTTGCCGGTGCAATTGTGGTCGTCACAGTCCGGTCCAAAAAGTCACGATCGTGCGAAACGAGGATTACAGTTCCCGGGAATGAGGCGACGACCTCTTGCAGCAGGTCGAGCGTTTCGATGTCGAGATCATTCGTCGGCTCATCGAGGATCAACAGGTTTGCCGGACGCGCCAAAATGCGTGCCATGATAAGGCGGGCGCGTTCGCCACCTGAAAGTTCGCGGATAGGCGTACGGGCCTGCTCGGGTTGAAACAGAAAATCTTTCATGTAGCCGGTCACGTGGCGCTGTTCGCCATTCACCAACAGGTTCTCACCGCGTCCATCGGTCAGGTAGTGCGCCAGCGTATCATCGAGATTGAGGTTTTCGCGACGTTGGTCGAGCGTGGCGATCTCCAGATTCGTTCCAAGTTTGATGCTGCCCGAATCCGGCTCGATCTGGCCGGTCAGCATCTTCAAAAGCGTCGTCTTGCCCGCACCGTTGGGGCCCACAAAGCCAATACGGTCACCGCGATGCACGCGAATGGAAAAGGGGGCAACGATTGTCCGGTCACCGAAGCTCTTGGTGAGCTTTTCGGCTTCGATCACCAGTTTCCCGGACTCCTTGGAATCTGAAGCTGCTGCCTTGACCTGACCCTGCGGACCGCGATGGTCACGATAGATCCTCTTCAAGTCCTGCAGCTCGCCCAGGCGACGCATATTGCGCTTGCGGCGCGCCGAAACGCCGTAGCGCACCCAGTGCTCTTCGCGCTCAATTGCCCGGCCAAGCTTGTGATGTTCCTCGGCCTCTTCCTCCAGCACCTTGTCGCGCCAGTCCTCGAAATACGCAAAGCCCTGATTGAGCCGCCGCACAATACCCCGATCCAACCAGATCGTGACATTCGAGACCTTTTCCAGAAAACGCCTGTCGTGCGAGATGAGAATGAGCGCCGAACGGCTCTTCAAGAGCTCGCTTTCCAGCCACTCAATGGTTGGCAGGTCCAGATGGTTCGTCGGCTCATCCAGCAACAAAATATCGGGTTCAGGTGCCAGAACGCGGGCAAGCGCTGCCCGGCGTGCTTCTCCGCCGGAAAGCTGGTCCGGGTTTTCATCGCCCGTCAACCCCAAATGCTCCATGAGGTAGGTAGCGCGATAGGCGTCGTCTCCCGGAGCCAACCCGGCTTCCACGTAGTCGCGCACATTTTTGAAACCTGAGAAATCCGGTGCCTGCTCCAGATAACGGATGGTGGACGACGGGTGACGGAAAACCTCACCACCTTGCGCCTCGGCAAGACCCGCAGCAATTTTCAGCAATGTCGACTTGCCAGATCCATTGCGCCCGACAAGGCACAGGCGCTCGCCAGGTTCAATCTGCAAACTGGCATCAGACAATAGCGGTGTGCCGCCAAAAGTCAGCGCGATATTGTCAAGCTTGAGAATAGGCGGCGCCAAAATTACACTCCGGAATTATCGTAAGGTCTTGCTAACACAATCGCCTGCCCGGCTCTCAACGTGAAAGTGACAGGGCCAAGCGCAACATTGGAAATCGTACGTGTGGAGCCGAACTCCAGATGAAAGTCTTCCAATGGATAGCGGGCATTTTCGACCCGCAAGCCATCAAGGGCTGAAAACCCGATCACGGAAAACATGCTTTCAGGGGGCAGGTCAAGCATCATCTCTCCAAGAGGCAAGACATAAGCCTCTTCATCACCGGAGGTAAGGACCGTTGGAAATCGGCGTGCTGCAAGCGAAAGCGCCAGCAGCATATGCGCCATGGCGTGATCTGTTCGCTCACCACCAATAGCTCCCGCCAGGACAAGCGAGGTTGCACCACGTGCCAACGCTGCTTCCACGGCAATCTCGCCATCGGTTGAAGCCTTCTGGGCCTCATACGCCTGACGAGGCGTTGTCGGGTACCGGTCGATCAGCTCTCGCACACTGGAATCGAAATCACCGACCCACAATTCCGGTACTACACCCAGGCCCTCGGCATGTCGCATGCCGCCATCAGCAGCAATCACGCGCGAACCTGCGACCATTCGCTCAACGCGTGGTGTGGGTCGAAGATCGCCGCCGAGTAAGATTGTGAATGCTGTCATAGCGCGCCAATAGCGGAAAATTCGCACTCTGGCAAAGATGAAAACTTGCAATTCACACCACCACCGCGTAATCATCCCCCTGCTCTAACGGGGTGCCCATATTTGGGCTGAGAGGCAATGCCAACCCGAAGAACCTGATCCGGCTAGCACCGGCGGAGGGATTAGACGGCTTATATCGCAAGAAGCGCCTATTCCCCATTCAACAACTGATAGGAGGCGCTGATGCGCAACATATTTCTCACTTCACTTGCGGCTGGTGCCGTATTTGGTTTTGCAGCGACAGCTCACGCTGACGACAAGACGCTAACCATCTATACCTATGAAAGCTTCGTATCCGACTGGGGTCCCGGACCGGCAGTGAAAGAAGCATTTGAAAAGACCTGCGATTGCACCGTTGAATATGTCGGTGTTGAAGACGGCGTTGCGCTGCTCAATCGCCTGAAGCTGGAAGGCGATAGCTCCAAGGCAGATGTCGTTTTGGGCCTGGACACCAGTCTCGTGGCGGAAGCAAAAGCACTCGGCTTGTTCGATACGCACAACATCGACACAAGTGCCGTTTCGGTGCCGGGCGGCTATACTGACGATACATTTGTACCCTACGACTACGGCCATTTTGCTGTTGTTTATGATACAGATGTCTTGAAGACACCGCCCGCGAGCCTCGACGAACTTGTCAACGGAAACCCCGATGAGAAGATCGTTATTGAAGACCCTCGCACATCGACCCCAGGTCTCGGCTTGTTGCTTTGGGTGAAATCCGTATACGGCGATAAGGCAGGCGATGCATGGAAGAAACTAAGTAAGCGTATCCTGACAGTAACACCGGGCTGGTCAGAGGCCTATGGTCTCTTCACCAAAGGCGAAGCACCGATGGTGTTGTCCTACACAACCTCTCCCGCCTATCACATGATAGCAGAAGAGACCGAGCGCTATCAGGCGGCGAATTTCTCTGAAGGTCATTATGTTCAGGTGGAAGTGGCCGCCGCCACCCAGGCTGCGCCGCACAAGGAACTCGCCCGCGAATTTCTCGCATTCATGGTGAGCCCTGCGTTTCAGGATATTATTCCGCAGACCAACTGGATGTTCCCGGCAGCCGCCACAAGCGGTCCGTTGCCTGAAGCATTCGACAAGCTGGTCAAACCGGAAAACACATTCCTGATGGATCCGGAAACTGTGGCGGAAAACCGCAAGGCGTGGGTTGCCGAGTGGTTGGCAGCCATGGGCACCAACTAAAAGAGCGGGCATGATGAGGCGGCGGCTGATAAATGCAGAAACAGCCGGGGGATGGCTATTCCTCGGTGCCATTCTCGCATTCATTTTCGCCGCAATCATGCCACTCACAAACTATGCTGGAACGAGCAGTGCCAGCCTGCTCTTCGATAATCGAATTACATCCATCCTGCGTTTCACGCTGTGGCAGGCGGGTCTGTCAACACTCCTCTCTGTGGTGCTGGCAGTACCGCTCGCCAGCACGCTTTCAAGACGGCGGCATTTTCCAGGACGAATCTGGCTCATCCGCATGCTGGCCGCACCAATGGGCCTTCCGGCGCTTGCAGGCGCATTCGGAATTCTGGCGGTCTGGGGCCGTCAGGGTGTCCTGAATGATCTTGCAGCCTGGGTGGGTTTTGACCGGCCGCTCAATATTTACGGACTTTCCGGCATCTTGATTGCGCACGTATTCTTCAATCTGCCGCTAGCGGCACGCCTTTTTTTGGCGAGCCTTGAGCGTATGCCGCCGCAATATTGGAAGCTCTCCGCCAGTATCGGGATGGAAAGCGCGACCATTTTCAAACTGGTCGAGTGGCCCATCATCCGCCGTGCCCTTCCCGGTGTGGCCGGACTGGTCTTCATGCTCTGCGCGACGTCATTTACGCTTGTGTTGACGCTTGGCGGCGGGCCCGCCGCCCCCCCGCTTGAGGTCGCAGTATATCGGGCATTGAAATTCGATTTCGATCCGTCATTTGCCGTTGCGCTCAGCCTGTTACAGGTTGGCATCATGGCGATAATCCTCTCGGTGCTTTCACTCATTCCGCGCATAGAAGAGGAGCGTTTGATCACAAATCTATTCATCCGAAGATTTGACGGGCGGTCCCTGGTTGCCCGTGCGCTCGACTCATTTGTGGTGACGTTATTTCTGGCATTTTGCGGCTCACCTTTCCTGGCCATTGCCGTGTCTGGTATCGGAGCATCCTTTGCGCACCTGCTGGCTGATCCTCTTTTCTGGCGAGCATTTGCAACGAGCCTTGCAATTGGCCTTTCGGCGGCACTTATCTCGGTCACGAGCGCCTATTTTCTGGCGTTGGCCAGATATGACTTCAGCACGAAAGCCGACACGACATCCACAATTTGCTCTGAAGCATTCCATCTGGCCGGATCATTGGTTCTTGTGCTGCCACCAGTTGTGCTCGCGACCGGCTGGTTCCTGCTTCTGCGGGGCAGTTCTGGAATTGCCCCGGCTGTTCTCGTCACCATTATTAACGCCTTGATGGCTCTTCCCTTCACGCTACGCGCACTGGATCCCGCTGTCAGAACGCACAGACATCAAACGAGCAGATTGGCACAAAGCCTGGGTCTTGAGGGTTGGTCCCGATGGCGCATTGTCGATTTGCCCGCGCTGAAACGTCCACTGGCCATGGCAACCGCTTTTGGCTTCGCCCTCTCGCTGGGAGATCTTGGAGCGGTCGCGCTCTTTGGTGGCAATCAGCTCGCAACATTGCCCTGGCTCATGTTTGCACGACTGGGCAGCTACAGAACCACTGACGCGGCGGCACTTGCCTTCATACTAACAATCATATGCCTGACGCTGGCAATCCTTGGAACACCGGGGACAAAACAGGAGAACGCCAGATGAGTGCTCGCGTGGAGCTGCAAAAAGCGTCCCTGAGGCTTGGCGAAAATCGCTTTGCTTTTGATCTTGATGTGCCTGCCGGCGCATTGGCCATTGTCACAGGCGCATCTGGCGCAGGCAAGACAACACTTTTCAACATCATCAGCGGATTTGAGACCCCGGATAGCGGCGAGGTCCGGATAGGCGGCAATCCTATGACGGGCCTCACCCCGGCAAAACGGCCCATATCGCTGGTATTTCAGGACCATAACCTGTTCGCCCACATGAACATCGCTTCCAATATTGGCCTCGGAATCAACGCACGCCTGAAATTGTCACAAAGCGACTGGCGTGACGTAAGCGCCGCGTTGGACAAAGTGGGGCTTTCCCATTTTGAAAAACGCCTGCCGGGAACGCTTTCCGGCGGTGAGCGCCAGCGTGCCGCGTTTGCTCGTGCATTGGTGCAAAAACGGCCCGTGATCCTGCTCGACGAGCCCTTTGCTGCGCTGGATCCTGCATTGCGCAAGGAGATGGGAACATTGCTGGAGACGCTTTGGCAGGAGACGGGTGCGACGATCATGATGATATCGCACGATCCCGGCGAGGTGCAGCGGCTGGCCACGCTTGAGGCCCACGTGGACAAAGGGCGTATCAGCGCGATCAACGTGCTCAATTGACAACTGACTGATGCCAAAGCGCCACAATTTGGCCGCGGCGATCTGTCAACCGCCATGGGCGAGGCCAAATCCCCCTTTGAAACGACGCGTGATGCGGATAGGTTGCAGCCTCGATATGTGAGTGGCGGCTTGATGACGGCAAAAAAGAACATGGCATTGCAAATGGCAACGCGGAGACAACCGCGCCTTGCGGCGTTTGCTTTTGCACCGCTTCTGCTCCTTTCTTCCTGCCAGAGCATATTTGACCGTGCGAGCGATGGCATAGGGCCGTCAAGCTCACCGCAGATCGTCTCGGAAGTGCAGAAAAATGATCCACGTGCCCGCGTCGGGGCCAAGGAGCACCCGCGCATTCTGGCAAGCTATGGTGGCGAGTACAAAGATCAAAAAACCGAGCGACTGGTGGCTCGCATTGTGGGTGCATTGACGCAGGTATCGGAAAATCCAAGCCAATCCTATCGTATCACGCTGCTAAATTCACCGGCTATCAACGCATTCGCGCTGCCGGGAGGCTACCTCTATGTAACCCGCGGGCTGTTGGCCCTTGCCAATGACGCTTCGGAAGTCGCGGCGGTTCTTGCCCACGAAATGGCCCATGTGACAGCCAATCACGGCATCCAGCGACAGCAACGCGAAGAAGCCGAAGTGATTGCCAGTCGCGTGGTTGCAGAAGTGCTCTCCAGCGATCTGGCAGGACAACGCGCTCTGGCGCGCGGCAAGTTACGGCTGGCAGCATTTTCACGAAATCAGGAATTGCAGGCCGATGTCATCGGCGTGCGTATGTTGGGCGAAGCGGGCTACGACCCCTATGCCGCCGCACGGTTCCTGAAATCCATGGCAGCTTACAGCACATTTAACGCGCAAGATTCCGCTGTGGACCAGAGCCTCGACTTTCTTTCTAGCCACCCCAATGCGCCACGCCGCGTTGAACTGGCGGAGCGCCATGCCCGTGCATTTGGAATGCCTGGCAAAGTCGGGGACCGTGGCGCTGACTACTATATGGACGGCATAGATGGCCTTCTTTACGGCGACAGCCCCAAAGAGGGCTATGTGCGCGGACGAACATTCCTGCACGCCAAACTCGGCATCAGCTTTGAGGTTCCAAACGGCTTTCAGATCGACAATACCGCCGAAGCTGTGCTGGCAACCGGGCCAAACGAGGCCGCTATTCGATTTGACGGTGTTTCCGACAGCACCAAACGCCCGCTCACGCAATATATAGCCAGCGGTTGGGTCGCAGGTCTTCTACCTGAAACAATCAAGCCGACTTTGATCAATGGCTTGGAGGCCGCAACGGCGAAAGCAAGCGCAGACCGGTGGGATTTCGACATCACGGTCTTTCGGGTGGAAAAACAGATCTATCGCTTCCTGACTGCCGTGCCCAAAGGTGACACATCCCTCGACACAATCGCAGATTCAGTGCGTGTCAGCTTTCATCGACTGACAGCGGGGCAGATAGCCTCTTTGAAACCATTGCGCATTCACGTTGTAGACGTGAGGCCGGGCGACACAGTGCACAAACTGGCCGCCAGTATGGATGGCACGCCACGCAGCGACGCACTATTTCGCCTGCTCAACGCGCTCGGTCCAAATGAAAACGTTCGCCCGGGTCAAAAGGTCAAGATCGTTCGCGAATAAAATGTAATCAAGGACTTACATTCTTATGCGGCAAGTCGGCTTTCGACGAGCCTTACCCAATAGGAAATTCCATAGGGAATGATCTCGTCATTGAAGTCGTATTCCGGGTGATGCAGGCCCGCTGTATCACCATTGCCAATGAAAACGAAAGCACCGGGACGTGCCTCCAGCATATAGGAGAAGTCTTCCCCGCCCATCATGGGTGGCGTATCGGTTTCGACATTTCCCGCACCGACAATGTCAAGCGCAGCTGCTGCTGCATGCTGTGTTTCGTTGGGATGATTCACGGTCACAGGATAGCTGCGACTATAAACGATGCGCGCATCACCGCCTTGCGCCTGGGCGATACCCTGCACAATCTGCTTCAAACGCATCTCTGCGAGATCTCGCATTTCTGGCACCAATGTCCGCACAGTGCCGTTCAGCTTAACCTTGTCGGGGATGACATTGTGAGCATGTCCGCCGTGAAACTGCGTGACCGACACAACAACCGACTTCAACGGATCGGTGTTGCGCGAGGCAATAGTCTGTAGCCCGCTAATGACTTGCGCGCCAATTAGAATGGGATCGACCGTCAGGTGTGGCATGGCTGCATGTCCGCCCTTGCCGGTGATTATGATGGAAAACTCATCCGTTGATGCCATAATCGGACCGGTCCGCATGGCAAATTGCCCAACAGCCAAACCCGGCAAATTGTGCATCCCGTAAACTTCATCGATGGAAAAACGTTCCATCAGGCCGTCACGGACCATTTCGTTACCGCCGCCGCCGCCTTCTTCCGCTGGCTGGAAGATTACGACGACTGTGCCTGCGAAGTTTCGGTTTTCTGCCAGATAGCGCGCAGCGCCCAGCAACATTGCCGAATGTCCATCATGTCCGCAGGCATGCATCTTACCCGGTACTTCCGATGCCCACGCCTTGCCGCTTTCCTCATGGATCGGCAGCGCATCCATATCTGCACGCAGTCCGATGGTCCGGCCAGGCTCTTTACCCCTGATGACACCGACTAAGCCAGTTCTGCCGATTCCTGTCACGACCTCGTCAACGCCGAAATCATTCAACTTCTCAGCGATGAAGCCCGCAGTCTTTTCAACCGCAAAAAGCAATTCCGGTGCACGATGCAGACTGCGACGCCATTCGCACACCTCATCTTGCAATTCGGCGGCTCGGTTGAGAATAGGCATTGCGCCTCCTGCGTTAGCTAATTAGGGTTGAACCCGAACTGGTCAAGATTGCGTGAAAATGGCCGCCATAACGGCTCGGCCTTTGCAAATATGCCCAGATATAGGTTAAAAAACCGATCGTTTCGAGTGGACTAACCGAAATTCTCATTCTTGGGGTGTTGTTGTGAACAGGGCGAAATTGGGAGGCATGACATTGCTACGCGCACTTGTCGTGTGGGCAGTAACATTACCGGTGATGGTGGGAGCAGCGCAAGCCAATCCACAACTTGTTGTGGACGTGAAAAGCGGGCGCGTCATCGAGCATCAGGAAGCATTTCGAAAATGGTATCCGGCTTCATTGACCAAGATGATGACGGCCTATGTGACCTTTCGCGCATTGAAATCGGGCAAGTTGAACACCAATAGCCCCGTCATAATGACGAAACACGCAACCTCCCAGCGTCCCAGCAAAATGCCATTCAAGCCGGGTGACACGCTGACGCTGGATAGTGCGTTGAAAATCATGCTCGTCAAATCCGCCAACGATGTGGCCGTTGCCATCGGCGAAACAGTTGGCGGCACAGAGAGCAATTTCGTTGCCATGATGAACAGTGAAGCCAAGCGAATTGGTATGACCGACTCGCGGTTCATCAATCCCAACGGCCTGCCAGGCGGTGGTCAATACACAACGGCGCGTGACTTGGCCGTGCTGGCCGTGACGTTGCGCCGCGAATTTCCGCAATATGCGCATTATTTTGCGTTGGAGGGGTTTTCGACAGGCAAACACCAATACAACAATTACAATTTGCTGATTGGCCGCTTTGCAGGGGCTGATGGCATGAAAACCGGATATATATGCGCCTCTGGGTTCAACCAGGTCTCCTCAGCCACGCGCGGCGGTCGAACCATCGTTTCAGTTGTACTCGGCGCCGACAGCCTTGCCGGTCGTGCTGACGCATCAGCGGATTTGCTGCATAAGGGATTTTCGTCCTCTGCGTCAGGACCAAATCTCTGGCAGCTGGCACCCTATGGCGACGGGCGCTCCCACGTGACCGACATCAGCGCGCAGATCTGCAACAAGCAGGCACGTCAGGAAAGATCGGAAGGGCGTGATGACGCGGGACGAATGATCATTCATTCCCCATACATCAAGGAAATGCCGCGTTCACCGAAATATGTTTTCGCTGGATTGTTGAAAAAGGCATCGCCTGTCGCCGCTGACGGTGGGCCAAATATTGCGCGGGTACCAATACCGGTGCCTCGTCCGACGTCGTTTTAGGTTCTGCAAATGCAAAATTTCGGAAATGTGCCCGTGTCTGTCATTACAGGCTTCTTGGGCGCGGGAAAGTCTACGCTGCTTAACCGGCTTCTCAAGGATCCAGCGCTTGAAGATGTTGCGCTCATAATCAACGAATTTGGTGATGTGGGTATCGACCATATGCTGGTTGAGACCTCGGGCGACCAGATGGTTGAGCTGTCCAATGGCTGCCTGTGCTGCACGGTGCGCGGCGAGTTGGTCGACACCCTCGCGGACTTCGTCGATAGGGTTCAAACTGGAAAACTGAAACCGCTCAAGCGGGTGGTTATCGAGACGACTGGGCTGGCTGATCCCATTCCTGTCTTGCAATCCATTATTGGAAACGCGGTCATTGCCCAGAACTTTCATCTCGATGGTGTGATCACAGTCGTTGATGCAGTCAATGGCATCGCTACGCTGGATACCCAGCCAGAGGCTGTCCGGCAGGTCGCAGTGGCCGACCGGATTTTGCTCTCCAAGCGCACGCTGACAGACGAAGAGGCTGTGAAGAAACTCACATCCCGGCTGCACACAATCAATGCGACAGCACCGATTATTGACGCGGACGGCAGCGAGGCCGGTAGCGCAAGCCTGCTTTCAGCCGGTGCATTCGATATTGCAACAAAGAGCACGGACGTTGCCCATTGGCTGGATGCGGAAGGTCACGGTGACCATCATCACCATCATCATGACGTAAACCGCCACAATGAACGGATCAGGTCGTTTTCCATCATACGGGATGAACCGATTGACCCAACGGCGCTTTCAATGTTCATCGACCTCATGCGATCCGCACACGGTGAAAAAATGCTGCGCATGAAATCAATCGTCAAATTGGCCGACGACACCTCAAGACCGCTTATACTGCACGGCGTGCAAAGCGTATTTCACCCGCCAAAACGGCTGAAGGGCTGGCCTGGCGAGGACCACCGCACCCGAATGGTGATTATCACGGATGGCCTGACAGAAGAATTCGTTACCGAACTCTTTGACGCATTCACAGGCAAACCCAATATTGATCGGCCGGATCGCCAGGCACTGGAGGAAAACCCTCTCGCAGTGCCGGGCAAACAATTTTAGAAGCGCTCGACCGGCGCGCAATCATACCTTACGGAATACGTAATCCGTTTCCTGCCGCAATGTCTCGCCCGGACGCAGAACCGCGTTCGGAAACGCCTCGTGATTGACTGAATCCGGCCAAACTTGTGTTTCCAGGCAGAAGCCACCAAAGGCTACGATTTCCCGGCAATCCAACCCCGGTGGCTTACCGGCCAGTTTGAATGCAGAATAAAACTGAAGGCCTGGCTCCGTTGTCACCACATCAAGCAGAATGCCGGATTCTGCGCATACGACCTCGGCCACTTTCCGCTTTTCAACGCGCTCGTTGGACAGGCAAAAATTGTGGTCGTAGAGAACCTGCTCTCCATCCTCCATCCGTTTCATCTGCTTCATTGATCGAAGATCGAAAACCGTGCCTTCGACAGGCTTGATCTCGCCGGTCGGAATCTGATGGTCGTCGGTTGGCAGGTAATGTTCCGCGGAAATCATGATGGAATGGTCCAAGGTATCCTTGCCATTGCCCAAATTGAAGTAGCTGTGCTGGCAGATATTGACCGGACATGCCTTGTCGACCTGACTTTCATAGACAACAGACAGAACACCGCCCTCTTTCAGCGTGTAGGTGGCGCGAATTGTGCATTCACCGGGATAACCAGCCTGGCCGTCCCGATCCACAATCTGAAGGGTGACGCTGTCACGCGACAATTCCACAACATCCCAATTACGTTTTGCGATGCCGTTTGAGCCACCATGCAAATGGGTCGTGCCGTTTTCGTTGCGCTCCAATTGGTAGGAAACACCGTCAATCTCGAACTTGCCTTCCGCTATACGATTCGCATAGCGCCCTGCTGTCGCTCCAAAATAGGATGAGTAGTTGAGATAGTCATCGAAGTCCCGAAAACCAATCACCAATGGTTTTGGATGCCCTTCCAAGCGCAAATCCTGGATAACCGCGCCCCAGGTCAGGATACTTGCGGTCAGGCCACCGCCCTTTATCGTCATGACATATACAGGCGCACCATCAGCTGTGGTCCCAAAGAGCTTCTGTTCCATGATTCGGTTTCCAAATGTTGTTTGTATCGTATCGCTAGTAGGTCAGTTCGCGTGTTGCGCTTTCCAGACCGCCCAAGGTGAGCGGGAACATGCGGTCATTCATAAGCTGACGAATAATGCCCGTCGAGTGGGTATAGTGCCAATAATCCTGCTGTGACGGATTAAGCCACACAGATTTCGAAAAATGATCCAGCAGGCGCTGCAGCCACACGGCGCCAGCTTCCCTGTTGAAGTGTTCCACAGATCCACCGGAATGGGTGATCTCATAAGGCGCCATGGCGGCATCACCAACAAATATCAGCTTGTAGTCCGGACCGTAGGTGCGAATGACATCAAATGTGTCCATACGTTCAGAATGGCGACGCCGATTATCTTTCCACACCCCCTCGTAGACACAGTTATGGAAGTAGAAGTACTCCACATGCTTGAATTCCGCGCGCGCAGCAGAAAACAACTCTTCCGCCACTTTGATGTGATCATCCATCGATCCGCCAATATCAAAAAACATCAGCAATTTAACAGCGTTACGTCGCTCGGGGCGGGTTTTGATATCCAGATATCCGTGTTCAGCCGTCGATTTGATGGTACCGCCGAGATCCAGCTCTTCTTCCGCGCCATCACGCACCCATTTGCGCAAGCGCTTCAACGCCACCTTGATATTGCGTGTTCCAATTTCAACGCTGTCGTCTAGATTCCTGAACTCGCGCTTGTCCCAGACCTTGACCGCTCGACGATGGCGCGATTCCTCCTGTCCGATGCGAACACCTTCAGGGTTATATCCATGTGCACCAAAGGGCGACGTGCCGTTGGTGCCGATCCATTTGTTCCCACCCTGATGGCGACCTTTCTGTTCGTCCAGCCGCTGCCTGAGTGTCTCCATCAATTTTTCAAGACCGCCAAGCGCCTCCACCTGGCGTTTTTCCTCATCCGTCAGATAGCGGTCTGCCATACGCCGCAACCATTCTTCCGGCAGATCGCGAGGATCAACACCTTCCCCCAGAGCGCCGACAGCATCGAGCCCCTTGAAGGCATGCGAAAACACCTGGTCGAAGCGGTCAATATAGCGTTCGTCCTTGATCAGTGACGCACGGGCAAGATAGTAGAACGCTTCAATATCAAAGTCGGCCAGTCCCGCTTTTGTACCTTCGAGCAAGGTCAGATATTCGCGCAGGGATACCGGAATCCTCGCGGCCTTCAATTCAAGAAAAAATGGGATGAACATCAAAACATCCTCGTCACTCACGGTCGCGGGCGATCCCACCATCAATTCCAGAGATGGTCAAGGCCGGTATGATTTCGGTGAGGAACATCACCATCCAATATGACGAACTTGAACTTCTTCATGGCCCTGAGCAACGCCGCGCTCAAAACGAGTAATCCAGCAGTTTCATCTCCGTTTCAGCAGGTTAGCGGTGCATCTACCACGTTGCGAAGGCAAAAAACCAGTTCAATATGAGTTGAACGGTTGCGCCAAACATGCAATCAAATTGGTAGAGGCGTCCTTCAAACAAGGATCCAAAAAGGGAGGAAAATTCATGATAAAAATGACTCGACGCGCACTGCTCGGCGCTACAATCATTGCATCCACTCTGGCTTTTGGCCCGGCCCAGGCAGAAGACAAGCTGGTTATCCGCATGTCGACACCTGCGACCGAAACCGATCAGCGCAGCAAAGCGCTGGCTGAAGCGTTCGGACCTGCCGTTGCCGATTTTGCGGACTATCAGCCGAACTACAATGCGACGCTTTTCAAGCAGGGCACGGAGCTTGAGGCAATTGCGCGTGGCAACCTGGAAATGTCGATCACCTCGGCCCAGGAGTTGGCAACAATCTTCCCGGAATTCTCGATCTTCACTGCGGGCTATCTGCATCAGAATGCCGAGCACCAGATCAAGGTTTTCAACGACCCGCTAATGGATCCGCTGAAGGAAAAAGTTGAAAACGAACTCGGCGTGAAGCTGCTTTCTGTCATGTATCTTGGCCGTCGCCAGGTGAACCTGCGCATGCCGCGCTCCGAACGTGATGTGAAAACCCCGGCTGATTTGGCTGGCGTGAAGCTGCGCATGCCTGGCACAGATGCCTGGCAGTTCCTGGGCACTGCACTGGGTGCCGACCCGCTCCCAATGGCTTTCACAGAAGTCTACACAGCACTGCAGACAGGCGCGATTGACGGACAGGACAACCCACTGCCGACGGACAAAGACTCCAAATTCTATGAAGTTACAAAGCAGATCGTGCTGACGTCGCACCTTGTGGACCTCAACTACATCGCGTTCTCCAAGTCCGTTTGGGATGGTCTTTCTCCCGAACAGCAAGCAACGGTTCAAAAGGCGGCCGATGCCGCAGCTGAACTTGGCCGTCAACGTCAGCTTGCTCTTGAGGACGAATTGGTCCAGTTCTTCAAGGACAAGGGCATGGACGTCTACGAGCCGGACGTCAAAGCTTTCCGCGATCAGGTGCAGAAGGCATATCTGGAAAGTGACTTCGCCAAGGATTGGGTTCCTGGAATGATCGACAAGATCAACGCCCTTGGTGAGTAAAGGTTCGCGCAGGTGAGGAGACTCCGCTTTCATTTCAAGCGCGGAGCCGATTTCGTGGCGGCGATGATGCTCGCCGCCATGTTCCTGACCTTTCTTTTGCAAATCGGTGGTCGCTATCTGTTTCCACATCCGCTCGGATGGACAGTTGAGCTTTGCCTGACGCTCTGGCTCTGGCTGGTATTCTGGGGAGCGGCATTTTGCCTTGAGGAAAGCGACCACGTGGTCTTTGACCTCTTTTATCACGCCGCAAGACCGAAAGCACAGCGCCTCATGGCAATTGTGTCGGCGGTCGCAATTATAGTAGGCTTGGCCGCCGCACTTCCCGCAGACTGGGACTATGTAACTTTCTACAAGATCAAGAAGTCCGCCACGTTAAAGATACGGCTGGATTACGTGTTTTCCATCTACATAATCTTCGCCGTAGCCCTGATTGGCCAATATGCTGTGCGGCTCTATTGGTTGTTGCGAGCAAAACCTCACGACGATGGTAGCGAAAACGCAGTAGCAACGGAGACTGATTGATGGGATTGGCGCTTGGTTTGTGCCTCATCGCACTTCTTATCCTTGCATCTCTCGGCATGCCGGTTGCATATGCGCTCATTCTCTCGACCCTGGTTTATCTCGCCGTTGGCGGGCAGGATCTGGCTCTGTCTGCGGAGCAGATGATACAGGGGCTCTACGATTCCTTTGTTCTTTTGGCGGTGCCGCTCTTCATCGTGGCCGCTAACATAATGAATGCAGGCACTATCAGCGACCGCCTTCTGCGCTTTTGTGTGGCGCTGGTTGGTCGATTTCGCGGTGGTCTTGGCCATGTCAATGTGGTCGCATCGCTGATCTTCTCCGGCATGAGCGGCTCAGCGGTGGCCGATGCCGCCGGTATTGGCAAGATCATCATCGACATGATGGTCAAATCGGGTCACTACAGCCGCGGCTATGCCGCTGCAATTACGGCAGCATCCGCGACGATAGGACCCATTATTCCGCCTTCCATTCCCATGGTTCTCTATGCGCTGGTTTCAGACACATCCGTCGGCGCACTCTTTTTGGCAGGCATCGTGCCTGGCCTCTTCATGGGCGTCGTATTGATGGGCGTGAATTGGTTTATTGCATCTCGCCGTGGCTTTCAGGCCGATGAAGCGGTGCCGTTGAGGGAGCTTCCCAGATTAGCTTTTCGGGCATTCCCGGCACTCCTGATGCCCGTCATTCTGCTCTATGGCATCTATGGCGGTATAGCGACTCCAACCGAAGCCGCAGCTATCGCAGCGCTATACGCCCTCATTCTCGCTGGCGTCTTTTACCGGGCACTATCCGTCAAATCGCTTTACGAGATCTTCAGATCCAGCGCACGCTCTGCCGCGTCGGTCGGCCTCGTGATTGGCGGCGCACTGATCTTCAATTACATCGTGGCCAATGAAAACATCCCCGGTCGCCTGGCAGGGGCGTTGAGCGGCATGGAAATGGATCCGCTTGTCTTTTTGTTGGCAATTAACGGACTGCTGCTGGCGCTTGGCTGTGTACTGGATGCGGCGACCATCATTCTGGTCATTATTCCGCTCTTCATGCCAACGATCCGAGACTTGGGAATTGACCCTGTTCACTTTGGCGTTGTTGCCATCATCAATGTGATGGTCGGTCTCATAACACCGCCCTACGGCATTCTTCTCTTCGTGATTAATGCAGTCACAGGCATTCCACTGAAAGAAATCATCCGCGAAACAGTGCCATTCCTCATAATTCTGGTCGCGGCGCTGATTGTGATGATCCTTGTACCCGACATCGTGCTCTGGTTACCGCACCATTTCGGATATTGATCGCACGGCAAACCAATCCAGCTTCAGCACCACATCTGAAATGACACTTCGTGGACACTGAGATAATGCGTAATGCCGCAGCTCAACGCGGTAGCCAAACAAAAACCCCGGCAGAAAGCCGGGGTTTGAAATTGTGTTGCAAAAAGCTGGCAACCAATCAGGCCGCAGCTTCCTCTTCGCCGTCTTCTGCTTCAGCCTTACCGCGCTTCGGCCCCTTGTTGAGATTGGTCTCAATGAGGCGAACGGCTTCAGTGTCAGACATCTTGTTCACGGCCGCAATTTCGCGGGCCATGCGATCAAGCGCTGCTTCATAGAGCTGACGCTCCGAATAGGACTGCTCAGGCTGGTTGTCAGCGCGATAGAGGTCGCGAACAACTTCTGCAATCGAGATCAAGTCGCCGGAATTGATCTTGGCATCATATTCCTGCGCGCGACGCGACCACATAGTGCGCTTCACGCGAGCTTTGCCCTGAACCACTTTCAGCGCACGGTCTACGAAATCCGTCTCGGAAAGCTTACGCATGCCAATGCTGACGGCTTTGGCGACTGGAACTTTGAGGCGCATCTTGTCCTTGTCAAAGTCGATCACGAAAAGCTCTAATTTCATGCCCGCAACTTCCTGCTCTTCTATCGCCACAATCTGGCCTACGCCATGTGCAGGATAGACGATGGATTCGCCGGTCTTAAAGCCCTGGCGGTTTGCGGATTTTTTCTGCTGGGTTGTCATGCGTCCAAAAAACTCCCTGTTACATCCCGGCATGCCGCTGCAATACCGGGTCGGCAAGTCCGGAAAGAACATCTCCCGGACCAACAGACACTGTCCTGAAGCACGATCAGACACAAAAAAACGCGACCAAAACAGCAACACGAAGGCTGCTAAATGAATTTGAACCGCGTTTGTGGATCTCTGGCTTTCGTGCAGGTTGGACGTCACGGGGACGCCGTCTAAGGATCAGTATGTGGACCCTAACATAAAAATCTGCCGAAATCAATTATTTGGATAGGAAATGCGCCAAGAGCAGGCACAGACCCCTCACTAGAGTTAACGGGTCGCACCTGCTAAGGCCTTGGTTCGCATCAAAAACAGGTCAGTCGCCCTGACCTGGTTCAGCGGAGAAGTACTTCTCGAATTTGCCTTCCTCGCCATCGAATTTTTCAGCTTCCGGCATAGGATCACGCTTGACGGTGATGTTTGGCCAAATCTCAGCATATTTCGTGTTGATCTCAAGCCAGTTCTCGAGCCCTGGTTCCGTATCCGGCTTGATGGCCTCTGCAGGACATTCAGGTTCGCAAACACCGCAATCGATGCATTCTTCAGGATGAATGACCAGGAAGTTCTCACCTTCGTAGAAACAATCCACGGGGCAGACTTCAACACAGTCTGTGTATTTGCATTTGACGCAATTGTCAGTCACGACATAGGTCATGCGAAACTCCAGTTTGTCGCGCGGTGTCGGCCAGCGCATCTATCATAATGGCCGTGAGGTACCGACTTTGATCTTTCTTTGCAAGACCAAAGGAATCTAAAAAAATGTCGCACCCTGAGTAGATTTTTTCACTCGCCGGGCATGCGGCCACGTAACTTCTCGATGGCGCGCCGTTCTTTCTTCTCAGGACGACCCGCACCAGGCGCTCGCGTTGCGATCTCAAACGGTGTCAATTCATCGCGTGGTGGCGGCGGCGGTGAGAGGTCCTCATAGAGTTTTCGGGCTTCTTCATAGGGTCCACGGCGGCTACCGCCATCAAGCACCTTCAATACGATATCGCGCCGGTCGAACGTAATCTCGATCATGTCACCAGGCTTGATATTGACCGATGGTTGCGCAATCCGGCTGCCATTGACCTTCACCCGCCCAGAACCAATGAAGGTTTGGGCAAGTGACCGCGATTTTGCCATACGCGCGAAGAAGAGCCACTTGTCTATACGTTGACGCGTGACAATTTCCGGCACTTCTTCGCCCATGACACTACTTTTTCAGCTGTCCCTTCAGGGCTGCAAGCGCCGCGAATGGGGAATCCGGATCAATCGGCTTTTCCTTGCGCGGAGCCGGTTTGCCGCCACGATCATGGCGTTTTCCACCATCGTTCGGCTTGCCATGACCACCCTTGCCCTTGTGGGGGCCTTTGTGCTGACCGCGACCCGGACCTTTGCCATGATGCTCGCCACGATCACCACGATTAGGTTGTCCGCTGCGCGGCTTGTCGCTGCGGCCACCTGGACGCCAAAGCAAAACGGGTTTGGGGGCTTCCTCTTCCTGTTCGGCAGTCACTTCACCAGCTTCCGAAGATTGTGATGTTTCCGTTGCTTCAACACTCTCCTCGCCTGTTGGCGCATCAACTGCCGCCGCTGAGGATTCAACCACCTCTTCCGTGGTCTCCTGCGCGGCGGGTGCCTTTGCCGCATCCTGACCCGCCATAAACGCCGCTGCTTCTTCTGCGCTCACACTGTCAGCACGGTAGCCGAGACCCTTGAGAATTTCTTCCATATCTTCCGGTGTTGCACCCAAAATGGACAACATGGCAGGCGTTGCGACAAAGCGACGACCATCATAGGCCCCTTCCGGGCGTGCGCCGCTCTCCGGCTTCCACTGCAAAAGCGGACGAATGATATCAGCCAGACGCTCCAGAATGTCGATGCGCACGGCGCGCTTACCAAGGAAGCGGAAACCGGCAAGACGATAGAATGTCCGCTCAAAGGAATTGTCAGCAACAACAGACGTACGGCCAGCTGCAAGAGCCGGGATGAGCTCTCCATAGCCAGGTTTGTCTGTCGCATCGTTCTTCAACGCCCAGAGCAGGGTGATAAGTTCAGCCGGTGCCGGTTTGAGCAAGGCTGGCATGAAGACGTGATAGGCACCGAAACGAACGCCCATTTTGCGTAGTGAGCCGCGCGCATCCTGATCAAGGCTCTTGACGTCCTCTGCGACATCGCGACGGAACAAGACACCCAGGTTTTCGACCAGCTGGAACGCCAGTCCCTTGGCGATACCTTGCAGATCTTCGTCGCGGGAAAGATCATCGAGCGGCTTCAGCACCGTTGAAATCTGGTGCATCACATAGCGCTCGACGCGAGCCGCCACGTGATCACGCGCAGGACCGGTCAATTGCTCATCGGCAAGTAAGACGATGCGCGGATGCAAAATATGATCACCCGCTGTCAGTCGCGCAACGGGGTCTCCCAACCAGCGCACAAACCCATCTGAGCTCAATGCCAGATCACCGTTACCAGCAGCATGAAGTCGCGCAGCCCGCGCTTCAAACTCCAGTGCCAGTGCCTTGTCGGCAGCGGCCCGCATGGCCTTCGCCTCGGGGTTGTCACCGGCAGTAGCCAGGGTGAAGCGGAATCCCGCCAGTTGTCCAATATGGTGCGTTTCTACGAATACGTCACCGTTCACACTAATTTCAGCTTCCAACATTGCGTTCTCTCTCAAGCGCTTCATGAGCACAGATGTCCTGCGATCAACAAAGCGTTTCGTCAACCTTTCATGTAGTGCATCGGACAATCGATCCTCGATTTCCCGCGTCTTTTCTTGCCAGTGTGCCGGATCTGCAAGCCATCCGAGACGATTTGACACATAAGTCCAAGTTCTGATTTGCGCAATGCGCGCGGACAAAGTGTCTATCTCCCCGTCGGTTCTTCCGGCTCTTTTTACCTGTTCAGCCATGTAATCTTCGTTCACATGGCCGTTGCGGATCAAGTCAGCATAAATCGTCAGAATAATGTCGGCATGCTGGGCGGGCGTAATGCGGCGGTAGTCCGGCAGCGCACAAGTTTCCCAGAGCTTCTCCACCCGGTCCGGTCTGTCTGCCAGTTCCCGTACCTCCGGCAACGCAGACAGATGTTCAAAGGCCTGCAAATCGACAGCCGGCAGCGCCCGCGTTAATCCCGTCAGAGTCGGCGCAATATCAAGACTTGCCTGCAATGCACGAAGTGATGAGAAATCCAGCGCCTTGGAGCGCCATTGCACCACTTTGACCGGATCAAAGTGGTGCCCCTCAAGCCGCTCAACAAGTTCTTCATCAAACGGTGTCACCCGACCGGTCACGCCAAAAGTACCATCACGCATATGCCGCCCGGCACGTCCGGCGATCTGGCCCAGTTCGCCGGGATTGAGATTGCGATACTGATAGCCATCAAACTTGCGATCCTGCGCAAAGGCAACATGGTCAACATCGAGATTTAGGCCCATGCCGATCGCATCGGTGGCCACCAGATAGTCGACGTCACCATTTTGATAGAGCCCCACCTGCGCATTTCGTGTGCGCGGCGAAAGTGCGCCCAGTACAACGGCGGCCCCACCCCGTTGGCGGCGGATCAATTCTGCAATTGCATAGACCTCATCTGCCGAAAAGGCGACAATGGCTGAACGCGCCGGCAGTCTGGTTATTTTCTTTTGCCCCGCATAGAACAGCTGGGATAGCCGGGGACGCTCGAGAATTGTTATGCCGGGCAATAGCTGCGTCAGAATGCCGGTCATGGTGGCCGAGCCCAGAAGCAGCGTTTCCTCGCGACCCCGCAGGTGGAGTATCCGGTCCGTAAAAATATGACCGCGTTCCAGATCACCCGCCAGCTGCACCTCATCAATGGCAACAAAGGCCGCGTCCGTCTCGCGCGGCATTGCCTCCACCGTGCACACCGTAAAGCGTGCACCGGGTGGCGAGATTTTTTCCTCGCCCGTCACAAGCGCCACTTTGGCAGGGCCAAGCCGCTCGGCAACTTTGGTGTAGACTTCGCGCGCCAACAGGCGCAGCGGCAAACCGATTACACCGGAGCCATGCGCGATCATGCGCTCAATGGCATAGTGTGTCTTGCCCGTATTGGTCGGGCCGAGGACCGCGGTAACACCGCGACCGCTCAGGATCATCGGCTGGATCGTCAAAATAAAAACTCTCAAAAACCGGCATCAAAAGCCGAGTGGAGACATGCCTTCTGGTGATTCAAAACGCAAGCGTTGAATCACTCCGGTGCAATTTTCGTCTCTTCGTAAAGGGTCGAAAAGACAGAAAAAAGACTCCTTGGAACAGTCTGGGAACGAATCAGCGACGAATCATTGACTGTTAATCGTTCCGCGTTCGTTCACGACAACATATAGGTGATTTTGCGATTGAGCTGCCAGATGATGTAATTTAGTTAATTCTAACCTTCTGAGCCGCCACTTGGGCATTTTTTCGAGAGAAACTGAAATCAAGCGAAACCTGACCTTATGGTTAATAATTTGTAAATATTGGATTTTTTGGCATCGTTGTTAATAATTCGACCAAAAGAGGAACGAATCGCTGACGAATCACTTACATCAATGAATTCTTGTTTTGTTCACCACTACATCTTGTGGGCTGGACCAGGCCTGGTTCAATTTTTGTTCTCTCCGGCGCTGTCAAAACATGCCCGTTTTGTTCCGGCGTTAACCACTTTGCCGCTGGCCTTCATCATTTGGTAGGAAATGGATGGTCCGGCAGCTCTAACCTGACCGGTTACAAAATTAACCTTTGAGGCGCGCGAACCAAACACAGAACGAATCAGCGACGAATCACTGACAAACAAGTCTTCTGGCTTTGTTCACCGCAATATATTGTATAAAAACAATTTGTTAACCATAGGATCAGGAATCCAATTCGCCGATTGCCAGCCATTTTGTTAAGAATTGGAAGAAGCGAAAATTGAGGGCGGGAGACGCGAAGAATGATTGGCTACAAGGGTGTTGTTTTCCCGGTGCAGTGCGACGTCATGGGGCACATGAATGTGCAGCATTATATTGGCGCATTCGATCAGGCCTCATGGCACCTGGTCATCGCGATTGGGTATAAGCCGTCCTGGCTGAAACAGAAGCGGCTCGGCTGGGCGGATCGTCATTATGATGTCGACTTCCTGCAGGAGCTCCCGGAAGGTTCGGCATTTGAAATTGAAAGTCACATCACGAAAGTCGGGCGCACATCGCTGACGCTGCATCATGCCATGCGGAATAGCGAAACAGGCGCGCTTTGTGCCGAAATAACCATCGTGACCATTCTCTTTGATCTCGATGCTCGCAGACCCGCACCACTGCCACCGGAAATGTTGGAGGGCGCGAAGTTCCATATGACACCGACCGGCGACCAATGACTTGCGGTTCGACAGTGCAGATACTAGTTTCTCCTCAAAATAGAGAGATTTGAGGCCCCCATGCAGTTTCAAGGCACCGATAGTTACGTCGCAGAAAAAGACCTGATGGTTGCAGTCAATGCCGCTATTCGACTGGAGCGCCCGCTTCTCGTCAAAGGCGAACCTGGCACAGGCAAAACAGAGCTTGCCCGCCAAATTGCGGATGGACTGGGCCTGAAACTGATTGAATGGAACATCAAATCCACCACACGTGCCCAACAGGGCCTCTACGAATATGACGCTGTTTCGCGACTTCGCGACAGCCAACTCGGTGACGAGCGTTTCAACGAAATTTCCAACTACATCCGCAAGGGGAAGCTTTGGGAAGCATTCTCCGCTGGCGAAAAAGTTGTGCTGCTGATTGACGAAATAGACAAGGCGGATATCGAGTTTCCAAATGACCTTCTCCAGGAACTCGACCGCATGGAGTTTCATGTCTACGAGACCGGCGAAACTGTGAAGGCCGATGTGCGCCCCATCGTCATCATCACCTCCAACAATGAGAAGGAGCTGCCCGACGCCTTTCTGCGTCGCTGCTTCTTCCATTTCATCAGGTTCCCGGAAGCCGAAACACTGATGAAAATCGTGGATGTTCACTATCCCGGCATTCGCCAGGATCTGGTGAGCGCGGCACTAACGCGCTTTTTCGAAATTCGCGAGGTTCCCGGCATCAAGAAGAAGCCCTCGACATCAGAAGCACTCGACTGGATCCGCCTCTTGGTCGCTGACGACATTGACCCCGCAGATTTGTCGGCCGATGCCAAGACCATTCTGCCCAAGCTGCACGGCGCGCTCCTGAAGAATGAACAGGATGTGCACCTTTTCGAGCGGCTGGCCTTCATGTCACGCCGCCAGAATTGATTTTTCAGGCGGGAGGCACTATCTTGCCTCTCAGATCGTGGTGATTTGCCGGCCGGCTTGCAGCCACGTAAAACAATTCGCTAAAGGGGCCAAAAACATTGAGAATGTTTTAGGAACCGGTTGCGATATTGCGCTACCGGTTTTTTGTTTGTGAGAAGAGAAGTCAGATGCCGATCCGAATTCCAGATGGTTTGCCCGCACACGATACACTGATTGAAGAAGGCGTGCGGGTGATGACAGAAAAGGTGGCGGTGCGACAGGATATTCGCCCGCTGAAGATCGGCCTTCTCAACCTCATGCCCAACAAGATCAAGACCGAGGTACAAATAGCCCGCCTGATAGGTGCTTCGCCGCTGCAGGTGGAACTGTCGCTCGTGCGCGTGGGCGGACACCAGGCCAAAAACACGCCCGTTGAGCACCTTTTGGCCTTTTACAACACCTGGGACGAGATCAAGGATCAGAAATTCGATGGCTTCATCATAACCGGCGCACCCGTCGAGAAGCTGGACTTCGAGGATGTCACCTACTGGGATGAGATGAAGCAGATCCTGGACTGGACCACGACCAATGTGCACTCAACGCTCAACATTTGCTGGGGCGCCATGGCCGCCATCTGGCACTTCCACCGGGTGCCGAAATATACGCTGGACGAGAAGGCATTTGGTGTCTATCGGCACCATAATCTCAACCGTGCCTCGCCATATCTCAACGGATTTTCCGACGATTTCCAGATCCCGGTCTCGCGCTGGACAGAGTGCCGCACAAGCGACATCGTGAAAGTGCCGGAGTTGGAGGTGCTGATGGAGTCCGATGAGACCGGCGTCTGCATCGTGCATGAGAACGAGTGCAATCGACTCTATGTTTTCAACCATATTGAATATGATTCAAACTCACTTGCGGATGAGTATTTCCGCGACAAGCAAGCGGGCATCGACATCAAGCTGCCCCATAATTATTTCCCGGGCGACAATCCGAACAGCCCGCCGCAAAATCGCTGGCGCAGTCATGCCCACCTGCTGTTTGGTAATTGGATCAACACAATCTACCAGACAACGCCATTTGACATGACAAAGATTGGCCTCGAAGAGCACAATCCTGGCTATTGAACCAAAGCCCGGGAAGTTTGAAGTTCCGCGCGTCATGATGACGCGCGGCGATCACTTCTGCAGCTCCTTGGCGTGTAGCCAATCAGCATGCTTGGGCGCACGCTTGGTCTTGGACCATTCTTCCAACATCTCCCACTTAACAGCGTCAAGCTTCTTCAGCATGCCCTCTTCTTCCGGGTCAGGGCATGCAAGTTCGATGCGGTGACCATTGGGATCAAAGAAATAGATCGAGTGAAAGATTGAATGGTCTGTCACGCCGAGCACTTCAATTCCGTTCTTCTCCAGTTTTTCTTTGAAAGCCACCAACGTGTCGCGATCTTTGACCTTGAACGCGATATGTTGGACCCAAATTGGCGTATTCTCGTCGCGACCCATTTCTGGCTTTGTCGGCAATTCGAAGAATGCCAGCACATTGCCATGACCTGCATCCAGGAAAATATGCATATAGGGATCTGGTTCATGGGTTGACGGCACTTTGTCCTCGGCGATCGCCAGAACAAAATCCATGTTCAAATTATTTACGTACCATTCGACGGTTTCTTTCGCGTCCTTGCAGCGATACGCGACATGATGAATCTGTTCTATTTTCATTGACCTGTCCTCACCTTCTGTTTCAAAGCAGCCGCGTCCAGCGCCTCCCGCAGCACCTGTCTGTCTCCAATGTGATTGGCAAGCAGCAGCACAAGACGCGCGTTCAGGGCGTCGCTCTCCGCCTTGGAGAGACCCTCATGCGCACCGATCAGCTCGGCATAAAATTCATCTGGCTCGATTATATTGGCCTTGGTGTTCAACATGCTCATCACTTACCTCCCGATAGCTTTGAGAAGTGCGGCCTTGACCGCCGCCTCATCATAGGATTCCCAACGTGCGGCCACATGCTGGTCCGGACGGATCAGGTAGATGGCTGACTTCTTGTCGCCGAGATAGCGATCACGAATAAAGCCGCCGCCATCACCATCGGTCTTCAGGGCGATTGTATTCACCGCAATGCCCTCCACTTCGAAGGCTGCTGGCGCATCGGCATTAACCGCCAGAAGGTGGAAACGCGTGTCCAGTTTGTTCAAAAGCCAATCGCCATCCACCGGCAAGTCCACTGCTGGCGAACCCGGTCGCGTACGCTTGGGCATACCTTCGGCATCGGGGCCATTGAGTGGCGAGCCATCATAGGTGCAGGGCACGGAAAGGCGACCGGAATTCACCATGGGCCGCGTTGCCTCATAGATCTCCGACAGATCAAGAACGGCATCACGGAAGATGCGGCTCATTTCAGATTTTGGCGTGATGAAATCGGTGGAACGAGACGAGTTGAGAATATTTTCTTCCGCTCCATGGATGCGCTCGATATCGTAGCTGTCGAGCAGGCTTTCCGGCGCCTTGCCATCCAGGATAAGCTTCAGCTTCCAGCCAAGATTGTCCGTGTCCTGCAAGCCGGAATTGGCACCCCGTGCGCCGAAGGGCGAAACCTGGTGGGCGGCATCGCCCGCAAAGATCACATTGCCCTTGTGGAACTCTTCCATGCGGCGGCACTGGAATGTGTAGATGGACGTCCATTCCAGCTCATATTTGATATCGTCGCCGAGCATCGCTTTCAGCCGCTTGTCGATGTTCTCCGGCTTCAGTTCCTCCTCGCGATCGATATCCCAGCCAAGCTGAAAATCGATGCGCCACACATCGTCGGGCTGCTTATGCAGAAGGGCCGATTGGCCGCGGTTGAAGGGAGGATCGAACCAGAACCAGCGCTCGGTCGGAAAATCCGCTTCCATGATAATGTCGGCGATAAGGAAGTTGTCCTCGAAAATGCGACCCACGAAATCGAGACCCAGCATTGAGCGGATGGGAGAGGCAGCGCCATCGCAGGCAATCAGCCAGTCGGCTTCCATCGTGTATTGGCCTTCCGGCGTTTCCACATCCAACCGCACGCCCTTGTCCAACTGCTCGACTTTCGTAAGCTTGTTACGACCACGCAGTTCAATCGACTTGCCCTGATCACGCAGTTCGAATAGCCGGTCCAGAAGCGCTTTTTCAAAGTGATATTGCTGCAGGTTGATGAAGGCCGGTCGATGATGGCCCCCCTCTGGCAGAAGGTTGAAATCGTAAATCTGGCGTTCGTCGAAAAACACTTTGCCGAGGTTCCACACAACACCCTTGTCCACCATCGGCTCGCCGCAACCAAGGCGATCGAGAATTTCAAGCGGGCGTTTGGCGAAGCATATGGCGCGCGAGCCCCAGCTCACCTTGTCATTGTCGTCAATAACAACAACCGGCACGTCCTGGAGAGCGAGATCAATGGCCGCTGCCAGACCAATAGGCCCAGCGCCAACAACAACAACTGTATGGCGCACAGGTGACACCGCATCCTGATCCGGCGACCGCTCATACGAATAAAGCGGCGTTTCAAACAATTTTCCCATCAGTGTCCTCCCAGACAAAACCAGAGATTTGAATTACTGCAGGCAAAGCAAAGCCATGGGCGGGGTGCGAGCACCCGCCTTGATCATGCGCCAATCTTTGCCTGCAGAGACGAAAAATCAGCCCTGCAAGTCTTCCCACATCTGCTGGTCGCGCTCAGCCGTCCACACGCGCGGCGTATCAATGCCACGGGCTTCGTCATAGGCGCGGGCCACGTTAAATGGCAGGCAGTGTTCGTAAATTGCGTAGTCAGAGAATTTCGGGTCGCACTCAGCGCGCACCGCATCCCAGGCCTCTTTCAGCGTGCCGCCCCGGGCCACAACTCTGGCAACCGGCTTGTAAGTGCTTTCCACAAAGTCAGCTGTTGCAGCAAGTGCGGCATCCACCATGTCCTCGCCCACCAGCGCATCACCGCGACCTGGCGCAATGGCCTTCGGCTCGAAGGATGCAATATTTGCCAGCGTCTGCGACCAATCGCTGAAATGGCCATCGCCGCAATAGCAGGCAGAGTGATATTCCACGATATCGCCAGTGAACATGACTTCCTGGTCCGGCACCCAGATCACCGCATCGCCTGCAGTGTGCGCACGGCCAAGCTTCATGATATCCACGCGACGCTTGCCGAGATAGACGGTCATCGCATCAGAGAATGTTGTCGTCGGGCGGGTCAAACCCGGAATTTCTTCATGTCCCTGGAACAGGCGCGGGAAACGACCGAATTCGGAATCCCAGTCTTCCTGACCGCGCTCTTCCACCATGGCGGCGGCCACATCCGACATGATAATTTCGCGCGCACCATAAGCCGATGCACCCAGCACACGCACCGCGTGGTAGTGGGTCAATACCAGGTGTGAAATCGGCTTGTCGGTAACGGAGCGAACGCAGTCCATAACCTTGCGCGCCAGACGCGGGGTTGCCTGCGCTTCAACGATCATCACGCTTTCATCGCCAATGATAACACCGGTATTGGGATCACCCTCAGCGGTGAAGGCATAGAGCCCGTCGCCTACTTCCGTAAAGCTGATCTTCTTTTCTTCCATGTCGCCTTGCGACGCAAATGCCTTAGCCATTGTGGCCTCTCCTAGTTCTTCTCGTATTTTGTTACTTTTTGCTCGATTGCACCGAAGATCGAATGCCCATCGGCATCCCTCATCTCAATGCGTACCGTGTCACCGAATTTCATGAAGGGGGTTGAAGGCTTGCCGTCGTTGATCGTTTCGATCATGCGGATCTCTGCTATGCAGGAATAGCCTGCACCACCTTCGGAAACCGGCTTTCCGGGACCGCCATCCAGCTTGTTGGAAACCGTGCCCGAGCCAATGATGGCACCAGCGGAAAGCGGACGGGTTTTGGCGGCATGGGCCACCAGCTGACCAAAATCGAATGTCATATCAACACCGGCGTCAGCGCGACCGAAAGGCTTGCCGTTATAGTCCACGCAAAGTGGCAGGCAAACCTTGCCATCCTTCCACGCATCCCCCAGCTCATCCGGCGTAACAGCCACCGGGGAGAAAGCAGATGATGGCTTGGATTGGAAAAAACCAAAACCTTTGGCAAGCTCCGCCGGAATGAGACCGCGCAATGAAACATCGTTTACCAGCATGATGAGGCGAATGGCGTCGCGTGCTTCTTGCGGTGTCGCACCCATCGGCACATCGTCCACCACCACAGCCACCTCGCCTTCCATGTCGATGCCAAATGTCGCATCGTCGGGCATTTCGATGTCGCCACGGGGCGAGAGGAAACTGTCGGAACCGCCCTGATACATCAGCGGGTCTGTCCAGAATGTCTCCGGCATTTCGGCGTTGCGGGCTTTGCGCACCAGTTCAACGTGGTTCACATAGGCCGAACCATCCGCCCACTGATAGGCACGCGGCAGTGGAGATGCTGCGTCGTGTTCGTGGAAGCGAATGGAGGGCTGTGAGCCGGTTTCAAGACCTTCAGCCACGCGTGCCAAACGTGGACCCGCATGTTCCCAATCGTCCAGCGCTGCCTGCAGCGTGCGGGCAATGTGGCCCACTTCCGAGCAGCGGGTCAGATCCTTCGAAACCACGACCAGTTTTCCGTCGCGTGTCGAATCCTTCAATGTGGCCAGTTTCATGTTCTCTCCCTCGTCTTATTTCTTGATGCCCGGCGTGCCGTCGAATTTCTTTTCAAGGCTGTCCCAGCAATCGATATAGTCATCCTGCAACGGCGCTTCCTTCGCAGCAAACTTGGTAAGATGCTGGGGAAAGCGCGTTTCGAACATGAAGGACATTGTGTTGTCCTGAAAGGCCGGTTCCATCGGTTCATTGGAACCGTGTTCGAATGCATTACGGTCTGGCCCGTGCGGCAGCATCATATTGTGCAGTGAAATGCCGCCCGGAATGAAACCCTTCGGCTTGGCGTCGTAAACGCCATAAATATTGCCCATCATCTCCGACATGATGTTCTTGTGATACCACGGCGGACGGAAGGAATGTTCGGCCACCATCCAACGCTCGCGGAACAGGACGAAATCAATATTCGCGGTACCTTCCTGACCCGACGGCGCCGTCAGAACCGTGAAGATCGACGGATCGGGATGGTCGAACAGGATCGCGCCAACCGGCGAATATGTTCTCAGATCATATTTGTAAGCGCAGTAATTGCCATGCCAGGCAACAACGTCGAGCGGTGAATGGTCGATCCATGTTTCGTGGAACTGACCACACCACTTGATCACCACGCGGCTTTTCGCATCGCGATCTTCAAAAGCCGCAACCGGGCATTTGAAATCGCGCGGGTTGGCGAGGCAGTTTGCGCCAATCGGCCCGCGGCCCGGCAGATCGAATTTCTGCCCGTAGTTTTCGCAGACGAAACCACGCGCTGGACCATCCAGAAGTTCAACGCGGTAGACAAGACCTCGCGGCAGGATGGCAATTTCCTTCGGCTCGATGTCGATTACGCCGAGTTCGGTGCAAAAGCGCAAGCGCCCTTCCTGAGGCACAACGAGAAGCTCGCTGTCGGCGGAGTAGAAATACTCATCCTTCATCGATTCGGTCACGAGATAGACATGGCTTGCCATGCCCACTTGCGTGTTCACATCTCCGGCCGTTGTCATGGTGCGCATGCCGGTGATCCAGGTCAGCCGCTCATTGCCGATTTCAACAGGATCCCAACGATACTGGCCGAGCGAAATCACGTCCGGGTCCACATTCGGCGCGCTCTTCCAGTATGGCATTTCAATCTTGGTGAAGCGGCCCGCATGCTTCACAGACGGGCGGATACGGTAGCACCATGTGCGCTCGTTCTGGCCGCGTGGCGCAGTAAAGGCCGTGCCGGAAAGCTGTTCTGCGTAAAGGCCGTATTCGCATTTTTGCGGGCTATTCTGCCCTTGCGGCAGAGCGCCTGGCAACGCCTCTGTTTCAAAATCATTGCCGAAACCCGGCATGTATCCTTCTTGCGTTCCTGCAAAATTCGTTGCGCGGATCATACCGTCAGGCAGTTCACGTATTGTCATTGTGTGCTCCCCATGCCTGCCAATTTCAATCTTGGCTTTTGCACATAATATTTGTTGCATTTGCAACGATGTCAATAGAATTATTGCAAACGCAACGAAATTCCGAAATTATGGGCGAAAATGCCAAGGTTCACAGAGTGATCAAATGAGTGAGACGCAAAACAGCCATATCGATGAATTCGATCTGGAATATTTCACGCCATACCGGCTGACTGTGGCAGCACAACTGCTTTCAGAGCAACTGGCCCATCAATACAGAACGCAATTTGGCATTTCCGTGCCGGAATGGCGCGTTCTCGTGCATCTCACACATTCCGGGAATGCCTCAGTTCGCGACATCGAAGCGCGTGTTGCCATGGAAAAATCAAAAGTTAGCCGCGCAGCCTCGCGGCTGGAAACTGCAGGCTACATCATCAAGCGTGTCAACGAGAATGATCGCAGACTTGTACAGCTTTCACTGACCAAGAAGGGCGACGAGCTGATGAAGCGGCTCCTGCCGCTTGCCCGCGAATTCCAAAAAGCCCTTGAGGCAAAACTTGGCGATAGCTTCGCAGGGCTTGAAGCCGGATTGCAGCAATTGCTGAGCGACGCAACTTTGGGTCAGGACCTAGACTGAAGGCGCGAAATTGTCAGGATACGCATTGGCGAAGGCCTCCAGCGTGCCCAGTCGCTCGGCGATCGCCACACTTTTTGGCGTGTTGCTTAGATCTACCTGCCAACGCTTGGCATTGTAGATTTGCGGAACAAGACAAATATCGGCCATGCTTATCTGATCGCCAAAGCAATAATCGCCCGCTGAGCTTCCCAGCATCGCCTCAAATTGTTCAAGGCCAGATCCAATAAACGTCTGCATCCAGCCCTGCATCGTTATCCCGTCGTTCGAATGCTCAACCGCATATTTTGCAACACGAAGATTGCAAACGGGATGAATTTCCATGGCTATGGCATAGGAAAGCGCACGCACATGTGCCTGTTCACTGGCATCCTTCGGTAGGAGCCCAAGATTGCGGGTCTCGCTGAGATACTCGATGATTGCCAATGACTGGGTCAGACGCTTTCCGTCAATTTCCAGCGCAGGCACAAGACCTTGAGTGTTTATCTCCAGATGTTCAGGACCCGCCTGTTCACCGGCAACGAGGTTGACTTCAACGCGCTCCCAAGTCTCGTTTGCAAGCCCCAGAGCAATTCGCACCCTGTAGCTCGCCGATGAACGCCAATAGTCATAGAGTTTCGCCATTTCCCTCTCCAGAAATTATGCGCGATGGAGATAAAATATCGCCAGCCACTGTCATTTGACCCTGTAATGGGCCATTGGCATATTCAATTCGCTTGCAACACGCAACTGAGGCAAACAGGGCCGTCATCCTGGCCTAATATGTTGCAGTGAAATTCAGATGGAAATGGTTGCTGCCGGCTGATGTCACAGAACCTGTTTTGAATGCATGGCCCCAGATAAGCGACAACGATGCGTTTTCCGTCAGCTTGCTATTCACGCCAAGACCGGCACTGGCAAGCGTCGTCCAGCTATCGGACGAGAAATTATAGACCCGTCCAAAGTCCGTGAAGGCGAAAAGATCGACGGCTGTCTCGTCTTTTTTCCATGTGGGCAAATGCAGCTCTGCCTGCAGCAACAGACCGTGATCGCCGGTCGCCTCATTTGTGTCATAGCCGCGCACTGTGCCCGTGCCGCCAATCGCGAATTTTTCCAGACCAGGAAGACTGGAAGATGCGTACTGACCGGCAGCGGTGAAATTGGCATGGAAATCTGCTGGCAGTGCAAGGCCATAATCGGCGCGCGCATTGACATAAGCGTATCTGGCTTTGTCGCCGGCATTGCCGCTCACTTTGGCGAAAGCCGCATCCGAGTTCTCAGAGGTCAGGCGACCAGGGCTAAACACACCCTTGACGAAATAGTCGAGCGTGTGGCCACCCCACGCATTCTGTCCGCGCAGACCCGCAACGATTTGATAAATCTGCAGGCCATTGACGCCGAGACCGACATTGGAAAACTCCAGCTCGGAAAGCTGGCGTTTGGCCTCTGCGGTGAAGAAATACTCCGCCGCCGGGCCAAATGGAGAGGCGGGACGAGCATATTCGACGCTCCCTTCCCAAATACGACTGTCCTGCACAAAGGGGTTGGTCAGGTCGGCGCGTGTTCGCATATAGCTGCCATTAACCGTCAAGCGACCGCGATTGTCAAAATACCGGGAATAGCTGACCGCATGGGACGCATAGGCCTTGTCGCCGGTAAAATTATGAAGTCGGCCATTTGAAAATAGTGTCGTTGGTGAAACGGTGTGCTGATAGGAAAACAGCGCGTCCCACGACAATTCGCGCACATAACCTGCAAACAGACGATGATAGCCGGTCGCCTTGGTGCCACCATTGGAATAGCCGCCATAGATCCGCCAGGGGCGTTCGTCGGTGAGGTTCAGGGTCAAGTCCGTTTCGCCGGCCATCCGCCCCTGTTCAAAAACCAAACCAACCTTGCGAAATGGGCTGCGGTTCAACCAGTTCAGGTCTTCAGTCAGCTTATCTGCAGCCACCTCGTCGCCGTGGCTCAAGCGCACCGCATCCAAAACCTCCGCCTCATCCGTTCGGTCATATTCCGTGTGGATCCGCTCAACCTTTTTAGAACCGACGCGAAACGGCATAACGACCAGGCGCAGCGTGCCACCGGTAATTTCCTGCGGAGGCACAATGACGGCCACCAGCGGGCGGTTGTTCGCGCGCATATGTTTGACGATTTCCGTGCGAATTTCGCCAATCAACTTGGCAGAAATCGGTCGACCGATATAGGCGGCGAGCTTTGCTCTGAGACGATCACTATCGATCGTCGCATTGTCGCTAACGACATTGACGCCCCGTTGCTCTGCGCTGCCCGCAATGGCCTCATTCTCACCGACAACAATGCCACTCAGGTCAACGCCAAGCGACGTATCATCTTCCGAGCCCGTCAGAATGCCACCATCACCAACACGAGAAGTCTTTTTTGAAAGAAATACAGGTGCCGGGTGACGTTCCACAGCGAGCGCATGCATGGCCGAAAAATAAGGCAGACCGGAAAATCCAGCCGCCAGCAAGCAGACTAATGGCAATGCGCCCAGGCGTTTTGTGTTTGCGCTCAAGTTCCGTCGATGCTGCCGCACCGCCTTCGAAAACGTATGAATTTATTACCCGCTGGTAAACAAACAGGGTTAACGAAGGGTTAGTTTGCGCTGATTCACCCGGCGCGAAGCTTACGCCAAATCGAAAAGCGGCCCGCAATGACATTGCGGACCGCTTCATGAAGCTTAGTTTTGAATTGATGCGCCGGGGGTTCAGCCGTCCTGCGGCAGCAATGTGCACAGCTCACCGGTGTTTTCATCGTAAGGCTTGGCATCCAGATCATCCTCGGAGGGCGAACATGGACCGAATTGAACCCGACTATTTAAGTCCGGCGTATCCGGCAGGTCGGGATTGCTGGTGGCAAGGTTCACTGTCAGATCACCTTCATTGGTATTGGTGATCACCCCATAATAATTCTGGGCAAAACCACCGGGCACCAGACCATTGGCGTAGAAGCCGATATTTGGATTGCCATTTGCATCCAGTGATACGTTGCTTGCCAGATAGAAGGAGCCAGCCAACGGATCAACAGAGAAACCAAAGGCAGCAGCATTCACCGCAGCGCCGTTGACCTTGATCGTCCGCGTAAGCTTTGGCGCGGGATAGCTGCCATAATTGATGATTTCATCGCTCGCCGTCAGGGTGATAATCGGGGTCACACTGTAAATCAGACCGTTACCGCTGGCGAAGTTTGACGGGATCGGGTCGCTTTCATCAAAGCTGGTCGAATAGCGCAGGAAATCCCAATCGCTGATTTTAATGTCATTGCGGTTATGGTCCGGGCGGGTGGAATAGGCCAGCCAGCGGCCATTGGTTACGAAAGGCAGTGTCGATCCACTATCATTGTGGAAATTGCCACCGGCAGCGAGCACGATGTCGCCATTGCCCGAGCCAAGGCTCATCACATCGCCGAGGACAATATCGCCACCGGCAATAGCCTGGAAATCGACATCGGTTTGGGCGTTGGAGACCATTCCACCATCAAAGGTGATATTGCCATTTTTCGCCTTGAGTTTGTTGTCGCTCACTACGACGATCTGGTCGCCATATGTCTGATTGCCAGTGGTGTTTATGGTGCCTGCACCCAGTACCGTTGTGCCGCCCGAATTGGTTGTCAGCGTGGAAAGCGCCGAACTTTCGCCAACAGCACCCGAGAAGCGGGTGACACCGGATGTGTTGACAGTGAGCTTATGCGCGCCGTTGACAGTACCATTGAAGCTCACATCGCCACCGCCCGTTTCGGTCAACACCGTATCAGCGCCCAGAACCACAGCATTGTTGTAGGTCTGGCTGTTGCCAAAGGCAGTCACCGAGCCGCCATTGATATATGTCGTGCCAAAAGGACCTGTCGTGAGACTGCGCAACGCCTCGGAAGCGCCGATAGCACCTTCAAAATAAACCCCGCTCATGCCGTATGTATAGAGAGACTGCGGGCCATCGATCGTCGAAGCAAAGGACACATCCGCCCCGGCAATCTTGCTTGTACCACCCGCATAGAAGGAGCCCTCGAAGCTCGTCGAGCCCATGTCTCCATAGGCGCCTGCCTGTATTAACGCGTCAACATCCAGCGCGGTGAAGCCCGTCTGGTCCAGCCCTTTTGCACCGTCCCATCCCGCAATAGCATTCAGGTTGCCACTGCCAGTGTTGGCAAAATTACTGCCGATAGTCACGTCGCCACGCGCTGCCAAAGTAAGCGTGTTGGCGCTATCGAAGGCGGACAGTGCGCTACCATCCAGCACAATGTCGTCGAAGCCAATTGCGGACGATTGACTCAACCGGTTGAGCAAGGTGACATTGCCACCGCCAAGCGCATAAACGATGTTTGAAGAGATGTCGCCACCCACAACGCTGTAACCGCCCGAAGTCACGGCCACATTCGCATAGCTCAAGCCATCGACATCTTTCGTGGCATGGCCCAGCCAAAATCCCCCATTATTCGCGGTGAGAAGAGAGAGGTTGGCAGATCGAATGTCGACATTGCCCTTCCGCGTGCCGCTGGAAGTAAATTCACCATCGCCGTGGCCGATCTGGGCGTAGGTGCCCGCCCCATCGCCACCACTCAGATTGAGATAGCTTGTCGTGAGGTTGATATCGCCATCTGCATCCCCTTCGGCATCGCGCCCTCCATGGCCAATCTGCGCATGAGAATTGTCGCCATCTCCACCAGAAAGCAACGCTATTTGCGTGTCGAGGTTGATCGCTCCCATGGCATCAAAGTCGCTATCAGGACCGGCATGGCCAATCTGGGCATAGCTCTCTTCGCCGTCCCCGCCACGCGCAATCAAGGCATAGGCGTTAATGTCAATTTCGCCATCAGCGAAACCACTGCCGCCAAATCCCCCATGGCCTACTTGGACAAAGGAATCGACATTATAACCGCCAAAGAGACCCATCCAATCAGTCGTTATGTCAATTTTGCCTGAAAGCGTTGCGGAGGAAGCAGGCCCCCCATGACCAATCTGTACATAAGCCGCTTCACCGTCGGCAGCAGCGACCAGTTCACGGGAGTTTATAGTGATTTCGCCGGAGGCATCATCCGCAGTATCTGGTGCGCCGTGCCCGATTTGGGCAAACGCAGCCGACCCTGTCCCGCCCAGAACAGCAGCGTAATCGACGATATCAATATTTATCTTGCCGCTGCTTTCACCATCCAAATAGAGCCCGCCGTGGCCGATTTTAGCAAATGACAACTCGCCCGCGCCACCTTCCATATCGAGGGTTTCGCCGGTTATTGAAATAGCGCCGCTTCTAGTGCCAGCGCTCACTCCATCTAAGTTTCCCTCGCCACCATGACCAATCTGTGCCACGGAAAAGTCACCCCCGCCCCAAACATAGATATCCGTTCCGTCAAGCGTGATTGCGCCGGATAGCGTGCTGTGGAATGAACCAAGATCCACATGACCAATACGTGCGCTGGCTGCAAAGCCATCACCTGCCTCGAGGTCAATGTCTTCGGCTGCCGTGACCTCGATTCCACCTTTGATGATCTCGCTGCTTTCTATCGTCCCATGGCCAATCTGCGCATAGCTATTGTCCTTTGAGCCACCGTAAACGCGTACGTCATCCATGGCTACGACACGGATATCACTGTCGATTTCATCTATATAGGGACGTGCACCAAGCTGGGCATAAGCCGAGTGAGAATCGCCGCCGAGGACCTCCAGATCATGGGCCAGAACCGTGATGTCGCCAGTGCGTGTGCCAACAGACACGCTGTTGCTCTGCGTACCATCACCTATGTTGACGTCGCCCTGATCGGCAACACTGCTGGTGCCAAAGGCACTGGCTTGTTCAATAACGCCCACGTCAATGCCGGTGGTAAGTCCGGTGGAGCCATCCCAGCCGGAAATCAGGTTGATGTCGGCACCATCACCATAAGCCTGATAGCTGTAGTTGAAGAGAATGCCCCCGCGCGAAACGAAGGTGAGTGCGTTATCAGTATCCACCCATCGCGACAGATAAGGGCCGCCGGTATAGTCGTAGATAATCTTGTCGTACTCGTTGGCATCGGTCTGCGCCAGTGTGTTGACGATTGAGACATCACCGCCTTCGATATTGTTGAGCACCATGGGAGCCAGCCCATCAGTACCGGAAAAATCCATGCCTTCGGAAACCAGGAAAAAGTTCGCCGACGAAAGCGTGCCACTCGTCTTGTGACCAAGCCATGCCCTGGCAGAATTATCCGTCAGCGTTGTCATCCCACCTGCAACAAGATTGATATTGCCTGAAATGTCGTCGCTTACGCTGCCATCGACAGCACCATGTCCGATTTGCGCATTGGCACCCGAAGCAGCGCCGCCGGTCATCGTCAGGTCGCCCGTCAGTTGCACGTCGATGTCACCACTTGCCGCACCACGATAGCCGAGCTGCGCATAGGCCCCAGATGCTGACCCGCCGGTCATGCTCAGGCTCGTCGCATCAATGCTGGTGGTACCGGCCGCGGAACCAACTGCAATGCCCGCGCTCTGTGTGCCATCACCGATCACGACCGCATTGCCGGTCATCGCAACATCACCATTCGTGGCAAGTATTGAGCTATTGACGATCACGTCGTTTGCCGCCTCGAGCGTCAGCGAATTGCTGCCAGACCAACTTATGTCGTCATTCACATAGATGTTGCCGGACCCATTCGTCACAACCGTGCCCATGCTCGACATGATGGTGACGTTGTTCGTCAAGAGCCAGTTTTCAACATCGCTTCCCGTCGCATCCCCACCCGATGTTGCTATTGTATAGTCAGCCGGGTCCAGCAACCAGTTGCCGGTGCTACCCATCGACGCAAGCGTGCTAACGAAAGCATCCTTGCCTACCGTGAGCACATTTTTGCCGGAGGTCTCAACATCGCCACCATTGCCGCCATTTGCGCCGCCTTTGGCTTCAATATGACCATCAAAAGTGGTGGTGTCATTTGACCAGACAACGATCTCACCGCCATCGCCACTGTCTGTCGCATTGGCGGTCAGTTTTGAATCTGCATCAATCGTGGTTTTTGAGGCCGTGGTCATGTCACCGAAATCGCCGCCCTGATCAGCACCGCCGATGCGAATGCGACCACCACCCGCAGCGCCATCAACATTTATCGCCGCACTGGCAAGGGCAATTTCATCCCCTCCAATATCGATATTGCCGCCCTGTCCGCTAAAGCCGCTTGCATCCAGCAAACCGCCTATATTGACCACGTCAGCATTGATGAAGATGTCACCGCCGGATTCTTTGCCGGAGTTTTTGCGCTTTGCGCTGACTTTCTTGGCAACGCGGACTTTGCCGCCGCCTGCCGTCAGAAAAACACGCCCCCCGGATTTTGACACGCCCGTTGCGTTGATTGCGCTGCCCTTGTTACCTGCCAAAGCATAGATATTGCCACCATTGGCGCGCAGCTCTGCGCTTGCTGCGTTAATGAGGCCAGCCTCTGTGATTGAGGAATCAGCATCACCAACTTTGACCAGGAACTTCCCGCCATCAAGATCGGCATCGTGAAGCAACACCTCGCGGCCAACAGCAAGTCCAACTGTACCGTTTTCCGCGTTGATGGTGCCTTCATTCAGGATATGACGTGCGATGATAGCCACATCACCACCCAACGAGCCGATCTTGCCCTGGTTGATGACGACGCCATCACCATTGCCTGAGAAAGTCATATCGCCACCGTCCAGGAAATCTGCGTCGTCGATATCAAGGGTGGAGGCAACAAATTTGCCGCCCGTTTCAACCACGCCATCCTTGCCGATGACAATGCCGTTTTCATTAATCAGAAAGAGATCGCCTGTCGCGCCGAGATAACCATCGAGTGCAGAAATGTCGGACCCGGTCACGCGGTTCAGCGTCGCGCCCCTACCGTTATTGAAATGGACCTTGTTGTCCTTACCTATGGAAAAACCTTTCCAGTTGATAATGGCGTTCTTGGTCGATTGCTTGATGAGAAGTTCTGCGCCACTTTTGATCACATCAGCTTCGCCATGTGTGACGTGACCATCTGTCGGCAGATCGCCCGCCATGACGCGAAGCGGTGTCAGAGAGGTGGACGACATGATGACGGCTGCCAGAGCAGTCTTGAATGTCCGGTGCAGTGAGTGACCGTTAAATACGCTGTACATACTCGTTACTCTCTATAACTCGACAACTGAGGTGGCCGACGTCAGATCTAGCTCGCCGCGGGACCGATCCCGGCCTTGCGGCTTGCTGCTGTGAAACCGTTCAGTGAAATGGAAATGGCGATCGGATTGCCGCTGACATCAAAAACGCGAAATGTAAGCTTGGCGCCGCGGCGAAAGGCCCGCTCGATTTCCCCGCTGATGGAAAATGGCACCAGGCAACCGCCCGCATGGCAGGAGCGGTAGGCCAATCGCATTGTATTGCCGCTATCCACTTTCATCTCGATACCCTTGCCAAGCAGAAGGTCGAGCGGCGTGCGCAGGATGAAAAGTGCCTCACCCGTGGCTGTCTTAACGGTGGAAAGCTGAAGTGCGACCTTCTGCTCCCCCGTACTGACACCATACGTCTCCAAGCTGCAGGCGGTTTCCGCCTGATCCCGGCACACAACCTGCCAGTCGCCGAAAGTCTCCGCCTTGGCCGTCACATGTTGCTCTGCATTCGCGCCAATTACGTCGAATGGCAGCGCCAGGACGGACAACAAACCGAATGCGGCAAACTTTCTCAACGGATCCCCCAGCCAACGCCAACATCCTCCGGACACTTTGCGACAAGCGAAAAGCACCACCGGAGATTTTCTTTACGATCTATTAACTACTGGGCTTGGAGAGTTTTGTAAACGAATTGAGAAAGATCAAATTAAGTATAGATTTGTTCAAATTTGAATAAATATCTATTTATATTTAGATAAACTGTTGTACGTAAAAGAAAAATCAAAAATAATTAGATGAAAATATCGACGATATAGGCATCGATTCACAAAATTAACATTGTTTTAGGGTTAATGCTGACAGCAAGACACTAGAAATTGTGGACAATCGATCGCACAAACGCCGCTGTGTGTTCTTTGCACGCTTCGATCAAGGTGCGGACATAGAGCTGGATAGCAGGACCACTTCACCAGCATGCGCGCGCCGCTTGGAACAGCCAACATCTTTGGCAATTGCGAGTCCAGAAACAACAAAAGCCCCGGAAAACCGAGGCTTTGAAACTTTAGGAAAACTGGAGCGGGCGATGGGATTCGAACCCACGACCCCAACCTTGGCAAG
>JBNKZZ010000015.1:0-6547 GCA_050301895.1 Ensifer sp.
GTCTGATCGGCAGGTTTCAAGGAGCGCAACATGGGGCATGGTTTCTGCGACGCGCTCAATATCGGCAGGAGCAACCGGCTTACCGCGGAAAATCTGAGTGCCCAGTTTCGTGACCGTTGCAAATTGCAGGTTGGCCTGAACGGCATATGGCACATAGCTTCTACCTTGAAGGCGCCATGACGATGGGCGTGCTTTTCGTACCGCTCTTGCTGGCAGTCGTTGGCTATTTGTTCGCGATCTACGGGGCAGGGCTGCGCAACCGAAGGAAATACCGCTGGGTATCAGCGGTTGGCATTGGTGCGCTGGTAACTACACTCGCCCATTCAACAGTCGATTTCTCAATTCAAATCCCCGGTTATGCTGTGAGTTTTGCGGCGGTTGTCGCGGCGACAGCCATTTTGGCCAAGCGGGACATGCGTGAAGCGCCCAGAAATCGCCAGAAAGTGCAGACGCGTTAACAAGTATGGTTAAAGTTTTTCCATATGTGTTGCAAACACGCAACTCGACTGGTTGAAGTGCAACGTATTTCGGTGGATTCTAATGAGGTGGGATTTCATCTCAACAATGATTGCATTAACGATTTCTACTCAATCTAGAATCGCGTGATGTTGAAATTTAATTTTTGAAGCGGTGGCCAGGTATTTTGAAGATGAACAACTTTTTTCGGATTTCAGTAACAACCGCGCTTTCGGTGGCGCTTGCATCTTGTACGGCACTGCCGCGGTCTGGCCCGGATCACGGCTCAATCGTCAAAAATGCAGCGGTGCACGTTGACGACGGCGGCAAGGCGCTTGGCTACCAATATGCGCTGATTGATCTTTCCAGCTCTGTGTTGCCCTACTTCAATTCCACTCTGGTTACATCGCTTGTCAAAGGCTTTGGTGGCACTGGTGGCGCTGCTCCTTCCGCAAGGCTGGGCGTTGGCGACGTCGTTGAAATCTCAATCTTTGAAGCGCAGTCCGGTGGCTTGTTTATCCCGCAGGAAGCTGGCAGCCGCCCGGGCAACTACATTACGCTGCCCGCGCAATCCGTCGGTAGCGATGGCAATATCTCCGTGCCGTATGCCGGCACAGTGCGTGCGGCCGGTCGTGACGTTTCTGACGTGGAACGCGAAATCGAGGACAACCTGGCCAATCGTGCGATTGAGCCGCAGGTGGTAATCACCACCACGACGAGCCGTTCTGATCAGGTCGCGGTACTGGGAGACGTGAACAATCCCGCCAAGATGAGCTTGAGCCCTGCAGGCGAGCGCATTCTCGATGTGCTTGCGCGCGCCGGTGGGCTGAGCACGCCAGGCGTTGAAACCTATGTGACCGTGGAGCGCGGTGGTCGTAAAGCAACAGCGCGGTTTGCAACGATCGTGAGCAACTCCAAGGAAAACATCTATCTTCGTCCGGGCGACACCGTTTATGTCAGCCGTGAACGCCGTACCTATGTCGCCATCGGCGCAACAGGCCTGAACGGACGTTTCAATTTCGAAGAGTCTAATCTCACACTTGCAGAAGCTCTTGGCGCTGCGGGCGGTTTGATTGACAGCCGTGCAGATCCGCGTGAAGTCTTCCTTTATCGCTCGGTGTCGCGCAAGACGCTTGAGGATGCAGGCGTGGATGTTACCAAGTTCGCAGGCGACACGGTGCCAACGGTCTTCCGTGCAAATCTGCGTGATCCGGCGATCTTTTTCGCGGTCAAGGAATTCAAGATGCAGGACAAGGACATTGTCTATGTCTCGAACTCTGCATCCACGGAGGTTACAAAGTTCCTGAACCTGGTGAACAATGTCTCCAATACGCATAACAATGTGACGACAGATGCACTGTCGACGCGGAATGCAATCCGAAATTTCTGATGCGTGGTCACTGAGCTCGCATCAGGTTGCTATTTGGCTTGAGAAGTCGGATACTATTTGTTAACAATATGGCATGTTCCGCTGTATTAATGCCCGGAGAATGTTTATGTCAGTCGTATTTTTTAAGAAAAGCATTGCTACTATCGGTATTGTTGCTGCTGTGAGCCTTGCTCCGGCGATGGCGTCCGCCGCTTGTTTCGAAGCGCCTGCGAAGCTTTCAGACGCAGAGATTTCACAATTCCTTGCTAGTCCTGAAGCCCTTTTGGATGCGAACCCGGTTGGTGGCCTTCCGCTGTCAAACCGCGTTCGTTCGCTTGTTGGCTCCAGCGATGCAGCCCTTGATGCTATCGTGCAGCTCGCATCAAATGCGACGGCAGCTCAAAATGCAGCATTCGGTTCCGCACTGGGTTCGGTTGCAAATGCTTGCGCAGATGTTGAGCCGGAATATGCTCAGAAGATCCAGGATGCGGTTGCTGCGCTTGGTAATCAGGATATGATCACTGCGTTCCGTAATGCGTCAAATGATCCACAGGTGGCGGCGCTTGGTCGTCGTGGTCGTGGTGCTGGTGCGCGTCGCGGTGGTGGTTCCACGGATCAGGGTTCTCATGAGGGCGGAGCAAATAACCGTCAATATGCTGGCAATGTTCATCATATTCAGAGCGGTGGCGTGTCCGGTTCTTCCGGCGGTCACTATGTTTCGAGCGAAACTCACTAAGCTAGCGTTTTGCATGAGAAGTGAATTCGAGAGGCTGAGGGGGATTCCTCTCAGCCTTTTTGTACGAACGGTAGGCACATGGTGCCCTTTGATCTTGATTGGTTGTCGATTTGCAGCAAACTCCGAACCAAAAATTCTTTGATCCCGACGTTCAGCAGGACGATACAATTGACTTCGAAATGTTGCTTGCGATTGCGCGCAGGCAATGGCGTCTTGTGGCGCTTTTCGTTTCTGCCGCGGCTATTTTGGGTGTTTTGTATATTCTGACGGCAGTCCCACTTTATACAGCAAATGCCCGGATGTTTATTGACTCTAATAATCAGAAGATTGTCAGTGAGCTTTCTGCTGTGGAGGGTATCACAGGTGATGACGCTTCAATCTTGAGCCAGGTGGAACTGCTCAAGTCTCAAAAACTCTCGCGGGCGGTTGTCGATAAACTCAACCTTATCGATTCCCCTGAATTCCAGGCCGATGGCAAAACTGCATTGTCGACGGCGGTTGGAATTGGACGTTCAATTGTCGATGTTACGTCTTGGTTTGGCGATGCTGATGAAGAAATTGACCGCGAGGCCGCGGGCCGCGCCGCCACCACCAAGCTGCTGAACAATCTGGCTGTTTCGCGCATAGGCCGAACCTATGTTCTGGAGATCGCCTACACCTCCGCGTCTCCAGCACTTGCATCGAGAATTATTCAAGCCTTGGCTGACGCGTATCTGGTTGACCAACTGGACTCCAAATATGATGCGACGCGGCGCGCCAGTGAATGGCTACAGAGGCGGATAGAAGAACTCCGCCAGAAATCGCTGGAAACTGACCTCGCCGTTCAGCAGTTCAAGGCGGAAAAGGGGCTTATAACAACGGGTGGTGAGTTGATCTCCGATCAGCAGCTCACGCAGTTGAACAGCCAATTGATTCTTGCTCAGGCTGAAGCGGCGGAATCCGAAGCTAAATATACGCGCATCCGTAACATTATTGATAGCGGGCAGATGGATGCGACAGTAACGGAAACGCTCAATAGTCCCGTCATCAATACACTGCGTGAGAAATTTCTAGACGCGTCGCGGCGCGAAGCCGACATTGCAAGCCGTCTAGGCGAGAGCCACGCGCAGGTGATCAGGCTTCGCAATGAGATGCGTGAGTATCGTCGGCTTATTTTCAATGAGTTGTCACGCATTGGCGAGAGCTATCAAAGCAATTTGGAGGTCGCGAAAAAGAATCTAGCGAACCTTGAGGTGCAGGTGGCGCAAGCAACTGGAGTTTCAGTCACTGCCAATGATTCACAAGTTCAGCTTCGTGAGTTGGAGCGTGAGTCAGAGACCTACAAGAAACTCTACGAAACATTCCTTGAACGCTATCAGGAAGCAGTTCAACAGCAGAGCTTCCCGGTTAATGAGGCCCGTGTAATATCTTCATCAGGCCCCCCTAACAGCCCCAGCTTCCCAAAGAAATCGCTAACATTGGTATTGAGCATTTTGCTGGGAGGTGTCGCGGGGTCTGGCGTCGCAGCATTTCGGGAGTTTCGGGATCGTTTTTTCCGCACGGGTGATCAGGTGCGCCAGGAGCTTGATCTGGAGTTCCTTGGTTCTATCCCACTCAAGAAGAAACTTCGTAACACGGCTGCTGTGGATGTGGATTTGGATGCTAACAGACGCAATGTTATTCACTCAAGTGATATCACCAAATATGTCATAGACTATCCCTTGTCTCCGTTCGCCGAGGCGCTGCGTAGTGCCCAACTGGCGTCATCCTTGATGTGCGATCGTAAGAAACCACAGATTATTGGTGTGGTTTCCTGTCTTCCTGGTGAAGGTAAATCGACCGTCGCGATCAATTTTGCAGAGCTTCTGGCTGTCCAGGGCAATAGGACGCTGCTGATCGATGCGGACTTGCGTAATCCCGGTGCCAGTCGTGCAATCGGCACGACGGCAGAAAGAGGCCTCATGGAGGTCCTGTTGGAAGGCTTGCTTCTACAAGATGCAATCATGCGGGACAATGAAACAGGTCTGGGCTTTCTTCCTGCTGTCACCAAGCGGCGTATTCCCTATTCTGCAGAACTGCTCGCATCTGATGCGATGCGCGACCTGATCGTTCAGGCCGGGCACGATTTTGATTTCATCGTCATCGATTTGCCGCCACTTGGGCCAGTGATTGACGCAAAGGCAATTTCAACATCGGTCGATAACTTTCTGTTCGTGGTGGAATGGGGAAAAACCGCACGTAAAGTAGTGAGGTCTACGCTGGCGTCCAACCCGCAAGTTTCCCTGAAATGCGCGGGTGTTATTCTGAACAAAGTCGATTCGCAGAAGCTGAAACTATATCAGGCCTATGGTTCGTCGGAGTATTATTACTCCAGCTACAACAGGTATTACACATCGGAATGAGAAAAATTGCGCGGCCATAACCAAACGACGTTTTGTTGTTGTCCGTCAGCGAATGATTTGAGACAGCTTGCGGCCTGAATGTCAGGAGGAATGGCTCATCTGATTGTTTGATTTAAGCGGCGTTTGCGTGATGTTGCAAGCGCCTGTTCTGGATGGTGAGCTTTTTGATCCTTTCTCGTTGTCGCAAGATTTCTTCTCCCCGGCCAAAGTAGACATCAGCTGGGGTCAGGTTACCAAGGCTCTCATGATATCGGCAATGATTGTAGTGCTCGACGAATACCTCGATCTGGGCTTCATGGTCGTGCACAGCTTCCACGCCACAATATAACGCGAGAAGTCGTCGAGAATGGTGGACAGGTAAAACCAGCCCCAGCCGATGACCTTCAGATAGGTGAAGTCAGTTTGCCAAAGTTGGTTGATGGCTGTCGTCTTGTCCTTGAACTCTTCCGCGGCCTTGATCACCACAAAGGCGGGGCTGGCGATCAGGTCCTGTTCTTTCAGAAGTCTGTAAACCGTGGATTCCGACACGAAGTAACGCTCAGTGTCCGTAAACTTCACGGCCAGTTCTCGTGGCGTCAGGTCTTCGTTTTCCAGTGCGAAGTCGATGATCTGGTCTCGTTTGTCATCAGGGACACGGTTCCACACCGATTTGGGCTTGGGCGATCTGTCCTGCAGGGCCTCGGCCCCGCCGTCCTGGTAAAGATCATACCAGCGGTAGAAGGTCGAACTGGGAATGCCCAGCATCGCCAATGTCTGTTTGGCGGGTAGATGTGAGCCTTCGACTGTGCGAATGATTTCAAGCTTCTCAGAGGCAGGGTATCTCATTCCTCGTCCTCCCCATCCCCGATCATGCTTTTTTTGAGCAGCCGGTTCTCAAGCGTCAGTTCGGCCACGACCTCTTTCAGGGCCGTCGATTCCGACCGTAGGTCTTTCACCTCAGGTGAGGTTGCCTGGCGGGCCGTGTCACCCGCCAAACGGCGTTTCCCGGCTTCAAGGAACTCCTTGGACCAGCTGTAATACAGGCTCTCTGAGATGCCCTCCTGCCGACACAGGGAGGCAATGCTTTCCTCGCCCCGTAGCCCAGCCAGGACGATGCGGATCTTCTCCTCTGCTGAATAGTGCTTACGGGTTTTGCGACGAATGCCCTTCACCACCTTGTCGGCGGCGGCTTTCGATTGTCCGGATTTCTTGTTCATCTTCACTCCATATCAGTTTCGATGAACCAGAAATCCTCCGTTGTTCAAACCCTCAGTTCTCTCCAACAGGCGCTGACGTCAGACAAGCTTGACAACGACGAGCCAGACTGCCGACCCAAAAATCTGCATAGCGAAGATTTGTTCTGGGCGCGTCAAACGTCTGGTCTCATCCTTTTGATGCAATATATCTAATAAGCATAAGCCGGTGCTGCGGGTTTAATGAGAATTGAATTGCCGCAAGATTTGAAACTATCATCAAGAAAAAGGAGAACGGTCTGCCGTGTCCAATTTAAAGCGCGCTCTCGCATCGCTTATGATATTCTGCCTATCACCTGCCAGCTGGGCGCAGGTGGGGAATTTCGCCATCGGTTACGTGCCCGAAGCTCCTGAGGATGGGGGTTTTCGTTAC
>JBNKZZ010000016.1:0-68918 GCA_050301895.1 Ensifer sp.
TCTCTCATCGCCCACCATTTTCTCCTTCCCTATGGATATTGATAGGTCAGGTCAGCACTTTGGCGACCGCGCCGATTGCGCGCGCCAGCGCTGCATTGCCAACGAAGCGACCAATCCCGGCACGCATCGCGAATCTGGCTAACAGATAAAGCGGCAGCATCAGGATGGACGCAAAGAACATCGCCAGTTCGACCGCAAAATATCCTGCGCGCAACATGCTTCGACCAAGAAACTTGAAAACTGCACCGCTTCTGGTGCCAAATTTGACCGAGAGGCGCTCCAGGATTCGAAGCTCCCTTGGGCTCTCCGCCAACTCCAGAGCCATTAGCGACGTCCGAATCCCGCCATTTTGCGTGATTCTCCCCGCGACAGCAGCATCGTCAGCCAGGGCACGGAGTGCCGTCTTGTCGATGGACTTTGCAATGGCTGTTTCCGCATGCCTGATTCCATCCACCCCCTCGCCCGCAAGCCGCCATTCTGCTTTCATTGCTTGGAGATCCACGACCTTGACCGCGTTGGCAGAAAGTCCTTTCAGCAACGGTCGCGATATCCGTCCCGATTTGTAGGCATTTTTCAGCACCGACAATCCCGAGTCGACGGCAGCAGGTGCACCAAGCGATACAATTGTCGCAGCTGTCAGTCCGATTCCTGCTGCCGATATGCCGAGGAGAAAGGAATCATATTCTTCACCGCGCATATATTTGTAGGACTGAATTGAGAAATCCCTGACGTCGCCAACGCCAATAAGGTCACTCGCAAGAGTACCAACAAGGGCCTCGCCGCTATCGACATTGCCGAAAACGAATCCATTCGTGACTTTTGAAATGGAATCAGCCGCCCGTGGCACCCAGCCGACTGTTTCGCGAACATTGAGCTCTGGTCGCAGTTCATGCCCGTTGCTTTGGGCCAATTCATAGAGCGACTCAGCATAGGCATAATCGCGATTCTCAATCGCGGCTTCAATTTCGCGAATATATGTCTCCTCCGAGGCCGACCAGAGGCGGTAGCGCGCCAAAGAAACCGGATCAATCAATCCGTAGGCGACGCCACTCCTGTAAACGGTCTCCGACGTGGAAATCACCCCGATCGAGAGAAGAATCAGCGGTAACAAGCCAACCAATCGGAGGATATGACTGAGAATCTTTCGCATGACCTTCCCCAACAGTACAAACGAGACACATCAAAGATGTTTCTGGCAAAAGAATGGTGCAGGTTTGAAACAGACAGCAAGCCGCCTGTAAGTGCATTGGATGGTAACCGCTGATCACCGAATAGCGGGGAAGCTGACTGCACGTGACGTGCCAGTCCAATCTCTCTACAGGATTACACTCGCGGTCGCCGCTGAGCCTCTCAGGACCCGCTGGACCCATTTCCCGCACAGTCCCACCTAAGAGCGATGCCGGATTATTCCGGCAAAAACTCTATGTGAACGGTGAGTTTGGGACAAAATCGAACGTAGGAATGCGCAAATCAGGCATTATTGGCGGAACCGAGGCTCCAATCCTAAGTCAGAGTCGCACCAAATGCCGCCATAGAGGCAATCACGGGCTCCACCGCCCGCCCCCGCTCTGTGAGAGTGTATTCAGTTTTCGGCGGCACAGTGGGATAGATCGTCTTGGAGATAAGCCCAGCCTCCTCCAGCATGGAAAGGCGTGCTGCCAGCATGCGCGGACTCACACCTGCAAGAGATCGTTGAAGCTCGCTGTATCGCTTCGTTCCGCTCAGGAGATCGCGAAATATCAAGGTCGTCCATTTCCCAGAAAGCACGTCCGAGGCCTTGGCAACCGGGCATTCGTCCCCGCAAGAATCGTCTGTTGCTGCAATCATATCCATGTTTTTCACGCTATACTTTTTGTAACTACTTCCTTTTTTATAGCGGTGAAAATAGATGATTACAAGAACCCAACATGAAAGGAAGTTCCATGAATCGTCTCAAAATACTGCTTTACATTATTGCAATCTCACAGATCGCATTGGGGGCACTCACGGCCCTTGTCCCCGGCCCCTTTTTCATCTGGATGGGACTGACTGCACCGCCAGCAGATAATCAATACATGCTTGGCATGTTGTCCGCTCGCTTTTTCGCCTACGGCATTGGCATGATTGTCCTGGCAAGGGCCAGCAGACCTGACCGCTTTTGGTTGCTCAACATGGTCCTGATTCAGCTTATCGATCTGGCGGCGGGGCTATTCTATGTGTCGAACGGCACTATTGGCTGGGAAGTGGCCGCGTTTCCCATGTTCAACGCTACGATATTTGCAGCATTGCTGTGGCTTTGGATGCCACAGCGCAACACTCAGGCGCAAACTTCTTGACGCCCTTCTGAAAAGCGATAGCCCGGCACGCTAAAAAGCGTCCGGGCTATGCAAAATCCAACATCGAACATTGCCGCGTTTGCGGCGTTCAAATGTCAATTAGTTGCAAGCGTCCTTCAGACCCTTGCCTGCAGAGAACTTCGGCACGTTGCGCGCCGGAATGTCAACTTCTGCACCTGTGGACGGGTTGCGGCCCTTGGAAGCCTCACGACGGCTTACAGAGAAGTTGCCAAAACCAACGAGACGAACATCGCCACCGTTTTTCAGCTCGCCCTGGATGGTGTCGAATACAGCGTCTACAGCCGATGCAGCATCGCCCTTCGTCAGGCCAGCCTTTTCTGCCACTGCGGATACGAGTTCATTCTTATTCATGTTTCCAACCCTTTCTAATTTGGCATGAAACGACTCAATTCATGTGTCGGAGGCAGAATAGCCAAGCTTTTTGTCAGGGCAACTCTAAAACGGCCCAATCCCTTGTTTTTCAGGGCTTTGATAAAGATTTCCAACAAAAAAGCCGGTGTTTCCACCGGCCTTTTCCCATTTCGAGGCAATCTTCTCACCTGACATATGTAAATTCAGTGCGCAGTACCCACGCCGCCATCATCATTCGATTCGACCTGCGCGATGACAGGCTCTGCCGGCGGTGTCCATTCGATAGGCTCCGGTTGGCGAACAAGGGCGTGCTGAATGACCTCTCCCATTCGTGAAACCGGGATGATTTCCATCTCGTTTTTCACGTTGTCCGGAATATCTGCCAGGTCTTTGGCATTCTCCTCCGGGATGAGTACCTTCTTGATACCACCACGTAGCGCCGCCAGAAGTTTTTCCTTCAGACCACCGATTGGCAACACCCGACCGCGAAGCGTAATTTCACCCGTCATCGCAATATCTTTCGCGACCGGAATACCGGTCATGATTGATACGATGGCCGTTGCCATCGCGATGCCGGCCGAGGGACCATCCTTCGGCGTTGCACCTTCCGGCACGTGAACGTGAACATCGCTTTTGTCGAAAGCCGGTGGCTCGACGCCGAAGTCAATCGCGCGCGAACGCACGTAGGACGCAGCAGCGGAAATGGATTCTTTCATCACTTCCTTGAGGTTGCCGGTCACTGTCATCTTGCCTTTACCAGGCATCATGACACCCTCGATGGTCAACAGTTCACCACCCACCTCGGTCCACGCCAGACCGGTGACAACGCCAACCTGATCCTCGCGTTCGGCCTCACCATGGCGGAAACGCGGCACACCGAGATAATCGGCCAGATTATCGGCGGTGACCTCCACCTTGTCGGTCTTGCCTTTGAGGATTTCCGTGACTGCCTTACGCGCCAGCTTCATCAGCTCGCGTTCGTAGGAACGCACACCTGCTTCACGCGTATACTGACGGATCACGGCCATCAAGGCATCGTCAGTAACGGAGAATTCTTCCGGGCGAAGGGCATGATCGCGGATTGCCTTGGGTAACAGGTGACGACGCGCAATCTCGCGCTTTTCATCTTCTGTGTAGCCAGCAATACGAATGACCTCCATGCGGTCCATCAAAGGTGCCGGAATATTCAAGGTATTGGCTGTCGTGATAAACATGACCTTGGAAAGATCGTACTCAACTTCAAGATAGTGATCCATGAACGTGGAGTTCTGTTCCGGATCAAGCACTTCAAGCAATGCCGAAGATGGGTCGCCACGGAAGTCCATGCCCATCTTGTCGATTTCATCGAGCAGGAAGAGCGGATTGGACTTCTTTGCCTTCTTCATCGACTGAATGACCTTACCGGGCATCGAGCCAATATAGGTCCGACGGTGACCGCGAATCTCTGCTTCATCACGAACGCCACCCAGTGCCATACGCACATACTCACGGCCGGTTGCTTTCGCAATCGAGCGAGCCAGCGAGGTCTTGCCCACGCCAGGCGGACCTACGAGGCACAGAATCGGGCCTTTCACCTTGTTGGAACGGGCCTGCACCGCCAGATACTCGACAATGCGCTCCTTCACTTTGTCCAAACCGAAATGATCTTCGTCCAGAACTGTTTCGGCGAAGTTGAGATCGGTTTTCACCTTGGAGCGCTTGCTCCACGGAATGGATGTCAGCCAGTCAAGATAGTTGCGAACAACTGTGGCTTCCGCAGACATTGGGCTCATCTGACGCAGTTTGCGCAGCTCAGCATCTGCCTTCTCTTTGGCTTCCTTGGAGAGCTTGGCCTTTTCAATGCGTTCTTCCAGTTCGGCCATTTCATCACGGCCGTCCTCGCTGTCGCCCAGCTCCTTCTGAATGGCCTTCATTTGCTCATTCAGATAATACTCGCGCTGCGTCTTCTCCATCTGGCGCTTGACGCGTGAACGGATGCGCTTCTCAACCTGCAAGACGGAGATTTCGCCTTCCATGAACCCGAGCGCCTTTTCCATGCGCTCCTTCACAGAGATTGTCTCCAGCATTTCCTGCTTTTCAGTGATCTTGATTGAGAGATGCGACGCGACAGTGTCGGCAAGCTTGGAGTAGTCGTCGATCTGTCCTGCGGCAGAAATCACCTCAGGTGAAATCTTCTTGTTCAGCTTCACATAGTTCTCGAACTCGGAAACGACTGAACGGCTCAGCGCCTCGATCTCAACGGCGTCTTCCTCAGGCTCCGCCAGAATGTCTGCAGTTGCCTCGAAAAACTCATCGCGGCGGACATAGCTGTCCACCTTGGCGCGTGCTTTGCCTTCCACCAGCACCTTCACAGTGCCATCAGGCAGTTTCAGAAGCTGCAATACGTTGGCCAATGTACCAACAGAGTAAATGTCTGAGGGTTCCGGGTCATCATCAGAAGCGCTGATCTGCGTTGCCAGCATGATCTGGCGATCCGAACCCATCACTTCTTCGAGCGCCCTTATAGACTTCTCACGTCCGACAAACAGAGGCACGATCATATGTGGGAAAACGACGATATCCCGCAGCGGCAAGACCGGATAGGTGTTGCTCTCCGCCATTATCGTTTCTTCGTTCATTTTTATTCCTTTCATCAGCCCCGCCACATTGGCGCAGACAGGACCAAAGCCACCCCATGGTCAGCTCCGGCCAGCTCAATCCATTAAGTGGAGTAGGCCAACCAGCTTTTCAAGTACGCTTCAACGACACCGCACCACAAAAACAACCACGCAACACATAGATGCAAGACTTGTTGCGAAGCTTGCGGAGGCAGAAAAACACCGGGAAAACGTAAAACTAATGCCGGAATCCGTTCCCGCCAATATTGCGCCGCACTGCACACCGCGCAACCTCAAAATTCGATTGATGGGAACATAAATGGTTCGAATCAAAAGCAATATGCAACAAAAAGCCCGCCAAAATGCGGCGGGCTTTTCCAATGCATACTATGATATCTCGGATCACGCAGAAGCGTTGGCCTTGTCGTCCTCACGATCTTCATAAATGTAGAGCGGACGGGCATCACCTTCAACAACTTCTTCGGAGATGACAACCTCACGCACACCTTCCAGAGCAGGCAGCTCGAACATGGTGTCGAGCAGGATCTTCTCCATGATTGAGCGCAGACCACGTGCACCGGTCTTGCGGACAATCGCCTTGCGGGAAACTGCGCGCAGCGCGTCTTCGTGGAACGACAGAAGCACATCTTCCATCTCGAAGAGGCGCTGATACTGCTTGATAAGCGCGTTCTTTGGTTCAGAAAGAATCTGGATCAAGGCGTCTTCATCCAGGTCTTCCAGCGTAGCCAGAACAGGCAGACGACCGATGAATTCCGGGATCAGGCCAAACTTTACAAGGTCTTCCGGCTCAAGATCGCGCAACACGTGGCCCACACGACGGTCTTCCGGCGCACTCACCTTTGCTCCAAAACCAATCGAAGTCTTTTCACCACGGTCGGAGATAATCTTGTCGAGACCTGCAAACGCTCCACCACAGATAAACAGGATGTTGGTCGTGTCTACCTGCAGGAATTCCTGCTGTGGATGCTTGCGACCGCCCTGCGGCGGCACAGATGCGACCGTGCCTTCCATGATTTTCAGCAGCGCCTGCTGAACGCCCTCGCCCGAAACATCACGGGTTATGGACGGATTGTCGGACTTGCGCGAGATCTTGTCCACTTCATCGATATAAACAATGCCGCGCTGGGCGCGTTCAACATTGTAATCGGCCGATTGGAGAAGCTTCAGAATAATGTTCTCTACGTCCTCACCGACATAACCGGCCTCGGTCAATGTCGTGGCATCCGCCATTGTAAACGGAACATCAATAATGCGGGCCAAGGTCTGGGCAAGGTATGTCTTACCGCTACCAGTAGGGCCGACAAGCATGATGTTGGATTTCGCCAATTCAACGTCATCGCCCTTGGAGGCATGCGCCAGACGCTTGTAGTGATTGTGCACCGCCACCGACAGAATACGCTTGGCCTGCTGTTGGCCGATCACATATTCGTCAAGAGTCTTGATGATTTCCTGCGGGGTTGGCACGCCCTCTCGGGACTTCACCATCGAGGATTTGTTCTCCTCGCGGATGATGTCCATGCAAAGCTCAACACATTCATCGCAGATGAAAACCGTTGGACCGGCAATCAGCTTGCGAACCTCATGCTGGCTCTTACCGCAAAACGAACAATAAAGCGTATTCTTGGAGTCGCCGCCGTTGCTACCGCTGACTTTGCTCATATCATTTTCCTTCCAGCACGCCGCCTGATCCACCGTTATCAGGCGAGCCACTCATCGCCCTCACCAGCAATCGAACATTGCTTAGAGGGCTTTTGGGGTACTGACTGACGTCAAAAGAAGCACTTTTGATGGCCAGTGGCAACGATTCCCCGCTCATTTCGACAGGCTATGTCATAAAAATTCAACATAGCCTTAATTTCATCGCGTAATCCCGACAGTTTCGTGTCGAGAAGACCAATGGACCCAAAAACAGCGCGGATTGGTTTATTCTGCGCTAGTTTCCATCGCTTCACGCGAGCTGATCACCTGATCAACCAGACCCCATTCACGCGCCTCTTCCGCATCCATGAAATTGTCGCGATCCAGAGAAGTCTCAACCTCTTCATAGGTGCGGCCGCAATGCTTCACATAAACTTCGTTCAGACGGCGCTTCATTTTCAAGATGTCGCGCGCATGACGCTCGATATCAGATGCCTGCCCCTGGAAGCCGCCAGATGGCTGGTGCACCATGATGCGAGCATTTGCAGTCGCAAAACGCATATCCTTGTGGCCTGCTGCCAAAAGCAGCGAACCCATGGAAGCCGCCTGACCAATGCAAAGCGTCGAAACCGGCGGTTTAATGAACTGCATTGTGTCATAGATCGACATGCCAGCCGTCACGACGCCACCAGGCGAATTGATGTAGAGCGCGATTTCCTTTTTGGGATTCTCGGCTTCAAGGAACAAAAGCTGCGCGCAAACCAGCGTCGCCATATGATCTTCAACCGGACCAGTCATGAAAATAATGCGCTCCTTCAGGAGACGCGAAAAAATGTCGTAAGAACGCTCGCCCCGATTGGTCTGCTCAACAACCATCGGCACCAGAGCCATTGCGGTATCGACCGGATTTGTCATCTTCATCCTTCATCTATCAGCCTGTCGGCGCTAGTCGCGCCAAAGGGAATCATGGAATTCTTGTTACCTCATACATAGAGTGTCAGGACCACCAACTTCAAGACACCCATTCGTATTGCGCCCATTTCATGCGATAGCGCGGCTTAACAGGACGTTTAATATAGGCAGACAGCAGGCCACTTTTCCAATCAAGGTGAAGGAAAAAGAAACAGTTGCAGGGCGCACTCCTCACCTGCATTCAGTCAAACTACCTGTGTGGATTAATTGTTTATTAGACCCTGCAAGCTATTTGATATTTTTAGTATTGACAAATAATCGCCTAAAGCTGGAGCGTTGATGACAGCAAAGCGCATCAACAGTAGCATCTCTCCGCAGATGCAAATCGAAATCAGGGCTGCTCAAGCCAAGTCTGTGCTCGGCGGACTGACGATTGCACTTATTGCAAATACCTTCATCGCATTGGCGACAACAACGCTCATCTGCCTGCAGGACATGAATTTGGCCGCAGTGGTCTGGTGCGTGTCAATCTGCGCCTTCAATGTTGTGCGCTTGGTGATGGCAAGGCACATACGCAAAACAGGACTGGCAAACAAAGATCCCGACAAGACACTTCGCATTTTCACGATCAGCGCGTTGGTGGCGGGCGTTGCGTGGGCATCGGTTCCTGTGCTCTTCGTGGACTTTGGCACGACAAATCATGAAACTTATATCGTGTTTATCGTTGCGGGAATTTCCGCCGGTGCCCTCATTCAGAGCGTCGCATATTCAGGTACAGCTCTTGCTTTCATCATGCCGGCGCTGATCGCGGTTGATATCTCGCTTTTCGCTTCCCTGACCGTGGTGAACATCATTATCTCAACTCAAACGCTGCTTCTGACCGTAATGATGGCCCGCAGCGCGTTGTCCGGGGAAAAGCAGTTCATCGCCTCGGTGAAAGACGCTCTCGAAGCCCAAAGCCTCGCCAAGTCGCTCGGCGTCGCCAATGATGAGATCTCCGAAACTGCCAGAAAGCTGGAGATTTTGGCCAACCACGATTCACTGACCGGCCTCGCCAATCGCGCAAGTTTCAATACGCAGCTGCACCAGCACCTGGATGAAGGCCATGAAATTGCGTTGATCATGCTCGACCTTGATAGGTTCAAGGCAATCAACGACACCTATGGCCACGCGGCAGGTGATGATCTGTTGGTCGAGTTTGCCACCCGCCTCTACGCGCTTGCAGCCCCCGGTGACACTGTCGCACGACTGGGCGGTGACGAGTTTTCGGTCATTCTACATGGTGCCAAGCCTGACGAGCGTGCCAACCGATTGGCAGGCGCAATCATCGCGCAGACTTTACATCCCATTACTGTTGGCGACCGTCAAATGAGCACCGGTTGCAGTGCTGGCATCGCACTTGCCCCCAAGCATAGCGACGATGCCGACACCCTTATGCTCTATGCAGATCTCGCGCTCTATGCGGCCAAAGAGAACGGCAAGATGCGCGCTCATGTTTTCGATGAGGAACTCAAGGAAAAGATTGATCGCAGACAGCAAATCGAAGGCGCCTTCAATATTGCCATAGAAACTGGAGGCATCATCGCGGCTTTCCAACCGCAGATCAACATGACCGACAACACAATTGCCGGCTTTGAGACGCTATTGCGCTGGAACCATCCATCGTTGGGCATGCTGCCCCCTCAGGAAGTTGTGAAGGCGGCGGCAGAGTCTCGGAATGAAGACCGATTGATGGAGTATATGGCGCGCGAAACCTGCAACTTTATCCGTATGCTGCAGGCAAACGGGCACCCTCGTGTGCCTGTTGCACTCAACGTCTCACCTCGATTGTTTGCACATTCTTCGCCAATTTCTCGCCTGGTGGAGATAGTTGAAGAAATGGGCGTTGATCCGAAACTTCTTGAAATTGAAATCACCGAAGAAACAATGCTCGACATGAAGTACGCCAAGGACGAGCTTGCGCTGGCCGAGGACGTCGGGTTCAAGCTATCGGTTGATGATTTCGGGATGGGACATTCTTCACTCGTTTATCTCAGCTCCCTCAAGATCGATCGCCTCAAGATTGATCGGCAGTTCATCACGGGCCTGGCTGAAAACAAAACAAGCCAGGCACTGGTGTCTGCTCTGATTTTGGTTGGCAAATCGATGGGTATCGAGATTGTCGCCGAGGGCGTCGAACAGGCGGAGGATGCCCGCATGGCGGCCTCGCTTGGCTGCAAAATCGCTCAAGGCTATTACTATGCCCAGGCTATGCCAGCTGCGGCGGCGGCTGCCTGGTCCAGCGACGAAAGCACCAGACTGATCGCCTGACAAAGTCAGACGCGAAACAATCGGTCAAACAGCGGCATCAACGCAAATCCGGAAATGAAGCCGCCAAGGTGGGCCTCCCATGCAATTGCTTGCTGACCTGGTCCGCTGAATGCAGCCAGCACCACATTGCCGGCCAGCCACACACCTGTGAACGTCAATGCGCTGCGATTTGATAGTACCTCGCGCAGGCCGAGCAATGGCACCCTTTGAAAACTGACGCCTCGCCCCCAGACAAACCGAATGGACGCGCCGGTTAGTGCCGAAATCACACCCGAGGCGCCAACCAGATAAGCAACTGTGCCCCAGTTGAATAGCAAGAACACAAATGCTGACACTGCAGACGTAACCAGCCAAAAACAAATGAAGCCGACAGTTCCGATGCGCTTGGCAACAGGTGTGCCAAATATGGCAAGCCAAATCGAGTTGAAGAGCAGATGATCCCATCCACCATGCAGCAGTGAATATGTTACTGGCGTTGTCAGCAACAACAGCCCGCCTTCGCCTTCAGCCCCGTAACGCCAAGGTATGAACGCCCCGTTTTCGTAAATATGGTCCACGATTTCGGTCGCACCGACCCACACCTGCAGGAAATATGTCGCCACCCAAATCCCACCTATGATGAGAAGGGATAACGACACCGGTGCAGGAAGATTGAGCAATGGCTCGCGCCGTGGCTTTTCGCCAGGTGCCTCAATTGGATCATCGGCCATATAGTACTCCCAATATTCCCGCGCCGCTGTACGCTGCGCCTTATATGGCTCTATATAGGCTGCGGCAGAAAAAAGAAAACCGCTCAGCTTGGAGGCTGAGCGGCTGGTATCCCGATGTCCCCGGGTATCCCCAAATATGTGTGCTGCACATCACTTCATGATGTCCTGAATTCTGTGTAGCGCGGTGCGCGACAAATCGCAACGTAAAGCAATTGTTAACCTTAACGCGCGCGCCCTGGCACGCAATTCGCAACGATATACCCAACCACTGCAAATCAAACCTGGTGCCCCAATTTGGCACAGACACGGAAGTGAGAGTTTAGAAATCATGCAGCAATCGGTTACAATAAGGCTACATCAATACTGGAATACGTTGAGAATTGACGGCAGATCGCCATCGCGCAAGGATATTGCCCCCAGGGCTATCGCCGATATTCTGCCCCATCTCTTTATATTGGAGTTCACTGGGCGTTATCGATGGAATTTCCGATTGGCCGGAACGCAGGTCTGCGATCAGCTTGGTCGCGAACTGAAAGGAGAAGGTATTGCCGGCTTTTTTGATAAAAGCGATGAAAACCTTGCAATTAGGTCCATTACGCGCGCGGCCATCGAATCCACCCCACTTTGCATAACGGTAAAACTGCACATGCATTTGGGAGACCGCGCAGCGGCTGAAATTCTGCTACTTCCACTCTCCAAAACCCCGGAAGAAAGAGACCAGCTTTTGGGCTCGTTTGCCCTGATCCACGAATCACACAATCCCCAACTTGATACCGCTGACTATATGACAATTGAGGCGACCCATTTTGGCGATGTCTCACATCGAAGCACGTCCGATACACAAAACGCAGACAATGCGGCCTGATAAATTAACCTGATTGGCCGAATTGCGGCGAGCAAGTACCCAAAAAAACCATCTGTTAACCTAGTGAATATATCAATTAATCAAAATAAACGTTTGCTAGGCGGATCATGCAGCAGGCAGTTACTCACACAGCTAGAGATTTTCTTCCTGCGGGAGAGAGCCGCGCGTTTAGTCGCGTGAAGGTGGACCTGTTGGGACGCCTTATGCTTGAAAACCGCGCGGAGTATGATTGCCGCGTGGTCGACATGTCGCCGGGCGACGTGTGCTTTACAACGAATGCACTGCCCCGCATGGGTGAACGTGTCATTGCCTATATCGAGCACTTAGGCAGGCTTGAGGGCAAAGTGACGAAGATTGACGATATGCAGTTCGTCATTACGCTGAGCGCTACTGAGCGCAAGCGTGAGAAGCTCGCCGCCCAGCTGACCTGGCTTGCAAACAAGCATGAACTCGACCTGCCAGAAGATCGCCGCCATGACCGCTTTGCTCCTCAGCCCAACATCTCTGAGCTTATGCTCGACGATGGGCGCAAATACCCTTGTCGGATCATAGATCTGTCATTGTCAGGCGCAGCAGTCGATATTGACGTCCGCCCCGCGCTCGGCACTTCGGTGCAGCTGGGACACATGCGAGGCCGTGTTGTTCGCCAGTTCCAGGAAGGTGTCGCGGTGGAGTTTCTCGCTCTTCAGACAAAAGAAAGTTTGCGCGGCTTGATGTGAGCGAGCACGCGCCTCTCCTGCCTACACATTGACATTCCATATGGCGCCCGCGTGGCGCCTTTTTTACGTCACGCGTTCGCCGCAGAAAAAAATATGCCGCCAATTGCGTTTTTTTCGCCACGAATTGGTCGGCCCAAAACGCTTCCAATTGCCGACATTTGAATGATTCTGACGCCGCACCGCGCGCGTCAGACGTAAGGCGCATGCGCCTTTTCCTTAATATTTTCAACAGCTTGGAAGGCATCCAGCCAACCACGTAGAAAATTAGATAAAATTTTATTCAAATACAAATCAAATACAGATTGAATTTTACTCAAATATAGCTTGCATTTGTACTTAATTGTACTGCCGATATTCGCGCGATATAAAAATGTAAGTGCGACAGTCTCCTCACAACGGGGAGACCGAAAATGAAAAAGAAAAATATATCGGCACTTTTTGCACTTGTTACACTTGGACTTGCTGCTGGTCAGGCGCATGCACTTCCGGCGAATATGAAAATCACAGGCGCTACCAATCCACCTGTGGGTCACTATGAATTCTGCCGCACCTATCCCAGCGAGTGCCACGTCATCAAGAGCTCCAACCGCCCGCTCAAGCTTGTTGAAAGCAATTGGCGTACTCTTTTGCGCATCAACTTCGATGTAAACAACGCCATCATTCCGATGACAGATGAAGAGATCTACGGTGTTGACGAGCGGTGGGCGTATCCGCGCTCGGTCGGAGATTGCGAAGACTACGCACTTCTGAAACGGAAAATGCTCATCAATGCTGGCTTTCCGGAATCCGACCTATTGATAACGGTTGTGCTGCAGCCCAATGGCGATGGTCATGCGGTTCTGACTGTGCGCACCGACCACGGCGACTTCATCCTCGACAATATGCGCAACAAGGTCCTTCTTTGGTCAGAAACCGAATATCGCTTCCTCAAGCGACAGTCCTCTGAAAACTCTGGCCGTTGGGTCAAGCTACAGGATGGTCGTGTACGCAATGTGGGTAGCGTGAATTAAACAACGAATGCGCAGATCCAAATGGATCTGCCGAAAAAAGGGCCAGGTACCCGATGTCCCCGTCCCCAACCAGGCCCTTGGCCGGTCCCGCCTGTCCCGGGGCCGGCCATTTTCATGGGCGCACCGGCGGCTCATTTTACCCTCCATTAACCATATTCGCGGCACCCTGCTCACTGGAATAATCGAATCCGGTGAAACAGATGCCCAATGCCGCCAGCGCCAATATCCTTCATGACGAAAGTCCACTGATTTCGCCGAGCTTTCTGAAAAAGCTCACGACGGTGCTCAGCGTGTTGGCAATCGTCACAATTGCCCTCAACTTTGCGGGAAATTGGTATGGCAAGCGCATTGCTATGGCCAGCCACACAGATTCAATTGCGCTTCACGACCTCGTCATCGGAATGGACCACCTCCGGCTTCCAGCCAATGTCATCAGGTTGCCTGGCCAACGCGCCAACGGCACAACTGAGAAGCTTCACCTCTATCTTCACTGGCCTTCAATGACCGGTTACTCGTCGCTGACCGCGAGCGCCTTTAACTCCACATCCGGTGCAGCACCATTAATTTTCCTGGAAATTACGCAGCGCGTTATGTCGCGTGACATGTCGGGTCGTTTTGAACCAATCTACCTCCACCTATTCACCGACACCACCAAGAAGGGCCCCTACGGCCTGACCATGAATGAGTTCAAGCCTGAAACGGGCTATGGCAATGAAGTTATGCTGAGCAGCGGGCAATCGGGTGCTGAAGACTTTTATGCCGTTCGCTGCATTCTCCCCAAAGAGGTCGACCGCGCCAATAGCGCAGACTGCCAGAGGGACATCGCGGTCGGCGAAGACCTGAGCGTTCAGTACCGCTTCTCAAGCTCGCTCCTGAAAGATTGGCGCGCCATTGACGACGCGGTCAAAAGTTACATCGAAACCCATCTTGCCGGGTAAATTATTGCAGCGGCAATTTCCGCTTCGATAAAAATCGACATTCCCCGTCAATAAATGATTCATCATAAACCGATTGGTAACGCTAGGGCGCTAGATTCCAAGGTACCGGGTTGGGGAAAACCTGAAAGCAAACAATCGGTGTAATGAGTATCCCAGTGAGACAATCAGAAATTTTGAATGCAGTCTTCCGGAAACTTACAGGCAGAATTGCGCAGCTTATTTTAGCTGCGGTAGTGACTGTCGTATTTGCAGCCGGCGCCGCCGCGCCCGCACAAGCCGCAAAATATGCTGGCATCGTGATCGATGCGAATTCCGGTAAAATTCTCTACAACAGCGATGCCGATGGCCGCCGCTATCCTGCATCATTGACCAAGATGATGACACTCTATTTGGTGTTTGAAGCTCTTGAATCCGGTCGTATCAAGAAGTCGACCCGCGTCACCATGTCTGCGCACGCTGCAAAAGAGCCGCCGTCCAAACTTGGCATCCGTGCTGGTGGAACCTTCACAATCGAGCAGGGCATCCTGGCCCTCGTTACGCGCTCGGCGAACGATGTTGCCACGGCACTTGGCGAATTTCTGGCGGGTTCCGAGAGCAAATTTGGCAAGCTTATGACTGCCAAGGCCCGGTCGCTGGGCATGAAAAACACAGTTTACTACAACGCGCACGGCTTGCCCGATAACCGTCAGGTGACAACGGCGCGCGATCAGGCAATCCTGTCATTGGCGCTTCGTCAGCACTTTCCGCAGTATTACGGATATTTTTCCACGCGCAGCTTCAAGTTCGGAAAGCAGGTAATTGGAAATCACAATCGCCTTCTGGGCAAGGTCCGTGGTGTCGACGGGATCAAAACCGGCTACACGCGTGCTGCCGGATTTAATCTTGCGACTTCCGCGCGGGCAGACGGTCGCTCGATTGTTGTTGTTGTTCTAGGCGGTAAGACCGGGCGCTCGCGCAATGCGCAGGTTACGGAACTCGTTCAGAGATATCTGCCCAAAGCTTCCACGCGTCGTTCTTCCAACCGCATTGCAAAGGTTTCCTCGGGATCGAATGTTGTTGCAAATGCCCGTGAGAGCCTTCCTGCAGTCGGGCCTGTGCCGCAGTTTCGTTACATAGAATCGCCAGTGGCTGTTGCGGATGCCGCTGTGGTGCCGATGCAGAAGTTCCCGGAAGCTGTTGTTCCAACGCCCGCTCCCGCATTCGTCCCGGCAGAAAAACACTCGGCACTTGCTCAGGTTGACGATGTTGTTACGGGTTCGACACCTGCTGCCCCACAGGGCTGGGTTATTCAAATTGGTGCTGCTGAGTCTCCTGACGATGCAGCCGAACTTTTGCGCAACGCGCAAAACAAAGGCGGCAAAGTATTGCGTTCCGCCACCCCTTTTACCATGCCCTTCGATCACAACGGCGCAAAGGTTTATCGCGCTCGTTTCGCGGGCTTCAACGGTCAAGCAGGTGCAGTCAATGCGTGTAAGTCATTGAAGCGCCTGGGAATAGGATGCTGGGCCAGCCAACAGTGAGCCCTTGAAAACCGGAGTGGCAATACTGCCGCTCCACCCTCGATTTGTATTTTGTACGAGGTCTGTCATGGATTTGAAAAACGAAGCCCAAACCTTCGCGTCGAGCAGAAACAAGGCGCGCCCTGCACTCCATCCAGTTCACGAGGCTGCTATGCGTCTCGCGGCCAGCCGCAAGTCTGCGAAGCTTCCGCGCACGCGCGATCTTGTCTCTATGCTTTTGAGTCACGGTGCCCGTGCGTGGCGCGGCTCTCAGCCGAAGGCCTGTATTCACCTTCATATTTCTGGACGTAGTGGCAACAAGCCGGTTCGATTGCACCTCGAATAGATATGGACGCGCGTTACAGGAGACCCAGCTCTCCTAGTTCACGCTTCATATCCTCGGGCATGTCATCCAGTCCGCTTCCAGCTGCGGTAATGTCGCGCGGTGCGTCTTCCGAGCTGTAATATCGCCAGCCTTGAAAGGCGCGCTTGGGTTGGGACACGGTTTCGATGACTTCGGGAGCCAGCACGAGGTCACATCTTCTAATGCCGTCTTCTGATGTGAATTCGCGGATATCGAGAAGTTGCTGGCGGGCACGCACCTGCCCCTTGATAACCCAGTAGAGCGATCCGCCGTCCAGCAACTCTTCCAGCCGCTTCGGCACCATCCGCGTTGTGTGCGTGGTATGGGGGTCCATACCCGCAGCCATAGCAATAAGCGCTCGCTGTGATACCCAACCGCGCAAATCGTCTAGGGTTTCCGCCCCCACGCAAAGCTTTATCAAATTAAGAGCCATGAGACCTTTCAACCGCCGGGCACGCGCCAGGTCAAGCCTCTTGAGCGTCGTGAAGAGCTATATCAACACTCAATTACGTTGACAGCCAGACCGCCTGTCGAGGTCTCTTTGTATTTCTCGCTCATGTCGTGGCCGGTTTGTCGCATGGTTTCCACGCAAGCATCCAGCGATACGAAATGCTCGCCGTCGCCCTTCAAAGCAAGTGACGCTGCGGTCACCGCCTTGACTGCACCAAGCGCATTGCGCTCGATACACGGCACTTGCACCAGTCCGGCCACTGGATCGCATGTCATGCCCAGGTGGTGTTCCAGCGCAATCTCGGCTGCATTTTCAATTTGCTCTGGCGTACCGCCCATCACAGCCGCAAGACCTGCCGCAGCCATGGCGGACGCCGAGCCAACCTCGCCCTGGCACCCTACTTCTGCACCGGAGATTGATGCGTTGTGCTTTATCAGGCCGCCCACAGCAGCTGCGGTCAGCAAGAATGTTCGCATACCTTCAATGTCGGCATCCGCGTGGAACTGTTTGTAGTAGCGCATAACTGCGGGCAGCACGCCAGCTGCACCGTTGGTCGGCGCGGTAACCACACGCCCACCAGCGGCGTTTTCCTCATTGACCGCCATTGCATAGACGCTCAGCCAGTCATTGGCCAAAACCGGATTTGGGCGATTTGACCGCCACTCATTTTCCAGTTTCTCGTGAATTGACGCTGCACGCCTGCGCACCTTCAAGCCGCCAGGAAGTATCCCAGATCCCCGCAGACCCCGATCAATGCAGGACTCCATTGCCGACCAAATGCCATCAAGCCCATCATTGAGTTCCAGGCTGCTCATATGGCTTTCTTCATTCGCTCGCTTCATTTGCGCGATTGTCAGGCCTGAACGGTTTGCCATTTCCAGCATCTGTTTTGCATTGGCAAATGGGAACGGTATGCTTCGCAGCTCTTTTTCTTCAGCCGCATGAAGCTGCTGCAGCTCTGTCTCGGTGACGACAAAACCGCCGCCAATCGAATAATAGACCTGTGTCAACAGAAGCCTGTCAGCCTCGTCGTAGGCGCTGAAACGCATACCGTTTGCGTGGCCTGGCAATGGCGTCGTCTTGTCAAAGACAAGGTCTTCAGGCGGATAGAATCGATATTTCGGATGGTTGGGGGGCTGAACGCTGCGATCTTTCTTGATCTGAGTGATGATCGCGTCCATCTCATCGGGGTTCACCGATTGCGGCACCTGTCCAGCGAGACCGAGGATGACCGCCCGATCACTCGCATGCCCGACCCCCGTGAAGGCCAGCGAACCGTGCAGGCTTACACGCAATGCTGCTGGAACAGCGTGTGCGGGACGTGGCCATTCGTTGGATGCCAAAAGCTCCAGAAACTTGGCGGCCGCACTCATTGGACCCATTGTGTGGGAACTGGAAGGGCCAATTCCGATCTTAAAAACGTCGAATACTGATAGAAACATCAAAATCCCGCCCAAAAATGACATTTGCCATTCAAGCTATTCGAGCTTGCCAAAAGCGCCGCGCGAAAGACCGCCAAAAGCTGGTTTTTCTGCGACAGCCACAATTGATCAAACTCTCACTGATTGAAGCAACAAAAAACGCGGGTAGCCGGGAAGCCATCCGCGTTTGAAATCTCTATTTGGTTGTCCGGCTCAAACTGCTATCAGCAGCCAAGCAACAAAAAGGACAGCTCCAAAACCGACCAATGCACGAGCGGTAACGCCCCAGCATGATCTGTGAACTGTATGTTCCATAAAGTCTCCGCCAAAAATTGACACGCCGGAATTCATTCCCCGTTCCGACGCCCTCCTATTAACGAATTATTATCCATCTCGCAATGCAAAAAATGGCGAAAAGGTGGCGTTACTCACAATGCAGGCATTCCGCAGTCGCATATCTCAAATTGTTCCCTGCCCCTCGCCCTTGCCAAATCCACGATTGCTGTCACATTCCACCGATGACGAATCTAGACCTTTTCGCACTATCATTATTTCTCTTGTCCTGGATCATACTGTCCCACCTCACCGGTGGTAGCAGATTTGTAAGGCGAACTTGCCTGACACAGTTGATGAACAAGCAGCGCGAGGACTGGCTGCGCAATTCACTGCGGCGCGACCTGAAGATGATCGACACACAGATCATCGCCGGTTTGCAAAATGGCACTGCATTTTTTGCATCAACATCAATCTTCGCGCTCGGCGGCTGCTTTGCCTTGCTTGGCGCGTCTGATCAGGCGCAAGCGATTTTTGCCGACATGCCGCTGCTCTCGTCGGGCGGTCGCCTCATGTTCGAAATCAAGGCCGGTGGATTGGCCGTTATTTTCGGCTACGCGTTCTTCAAGTTTGGGTGGTCCTATCGCCTGTTCAACTATTGCTCCATCGTTTTCGGGTCCATACCGATGGTTTCTTCATTGAGTGAGAATCCAACGGGTGGCGAGGCAATCATCGAACGAGCAATAAGGCTCAACATACTTGCGGGCAGCCACTTCAATTCCGGGCTTCGGGCAATATTTCTGTCAATTGGCTATCTTGGCTGGTTCGCAGGTCCATATGCCTTCATCGCCACCACACTCTTTGTGATGGTGGTGCTGATCAGACGCCAATTCTTTTCCAGAGCAAGGGCGGCATTGCTTTGACCCGGAACGACCAAACAAAGACCCGATATGTCTATGCAGATGTGGCCCGGGGCGTCGCATTGCTTGCAATGGCCAGCTATCATTTCTCCTGGGATTTGGAATTCTTCGGCTATCTGGACCCTGGCGCTACAAGCACCGGATTTCTGAAATACTATGCGCGAAGCATTGCCTCCAGTTTTCTCTTTCTCGCTGGCGTCAGCCTGGTTTGGGCCCACGGCAGTGAGGTGAGATGGAAAAGCTTCGGCAAGCGGTTTTCTCGTATCGCTGCCGCCGCTGCGCTTGTGTCTATAGCGACCTATGTCACCACGCCTGACTTTTTCGTCTATTTCGGCATACTCCACGTAATAGCCGTGCTCAGCCTTTTGGGCCTTGCCTTTCTCAGGCTCCCCGCACCGTTGACCCTGTTGATGGCGGCCGCAGCCTACATCGCCGGCGAATATTTCAAGGCCAGCATCGATGTCAGTTGGTTGATGTGGCTTGGAATGAATGCCCATCCCCGCCCCTCCAGTGATTTCGTGCCGCTCATACCGTGGGCTTCTGCCTATCTGGCTGGCATTGCCGCCGCCAATTTGCTCTCACTGCGCAATCTCGATCAACGCATTCTAAGCGGGCCCGAATTCGGAAACCCTGTGCGCAACGCCTTTTCGTGGGCAGGCCGCCACAGTCTCGCCATTTACCTCGTGCACCAGCCCGTTCTGTTCGCTGTTGTGTGGAGCCTTTCGATTGTTTCACCGCCACACAAGCCCGATCCGGTTTTGACCTATCTCAATGACTGTGTCGCCGCCTGCAGCGAAAACAACGATAATGGATTTTGCACGTCTTTTTGTGAATGCACGCTTGATGAGCTAATGGCACAGAACCTGTTTGAGCCATTCCAGCTTGGCGCAATCGATGCGGATAATAATGGCCGTATCGCGAATATCGCGGAGCAATGCACGATCAAGGCGCAGGAATAGGCGAACTGATATGAATGCATATAGAGCACGGCCGCTGAATTTTCCGTGGCCACCGATCATCTACGGTTTGGCTGCAGTTATCGCATTCGGCATCGGATATCTGTTCCCGGTTTACACTGACACGCTTTCCAACATGTATGTCAGAGCCGCTGGCGCTCTCATTATGGCGGGAGGCATTTCTCTCGATCTATGGGCCGTCGTTACATTGTTCCGCCAACATACAACTGTGCTGCCAAACCGTTGCTCATCAAGGCTGGTCACATCCGGCCCGTTCCGCCTGACACGCAACCCCGTTTATCTTGGCTATACACTTACGATGTTTGGTCTCGGGCTGCTGTCAGCCAATCCCTGGTTCTTCGCTGCCGGTCTGATCGCGGCAGTCGTCACGCAATTTCTTGCAATCCGTGCCGAAGAAATGCACCTGCTTTCACGATTCGGTTTTGAATTTGAACGCTACTGCAATTCAGCTCGCCGCTGGATCTAATTAATCGACGCCAAGAAAAAGGCCGGTACAAGCCCGGCCCAAGGTCATAATTCGTATTGATGGTCAGGTGGAAACGCCTATTTCGGCGAGCCGCGTGAGGCAGGATTCCTCAATGCTTTCCAATTCCTTCAAAGTGTCTTCAATGTCTTTGCGCTTCTGAACCAGCTCAATTCGCTTTTCTTCAACACGTGCCATGAGCAGTTTCAACTGCCCGACCTCGCCCGGTGGATCTTTGTAGGCCAGAATGATCTCACGTATTTCGGCAATGGAGAAGCCAATGCGTCGACCACGGAGAATATTCTGAATTAGGCGACGATCCGCAGCGCGGAACAAGCGCGTGCGCCCTTTGCGCTCTGGGGCAATGAGGCCTTCATCTTCATAAAAGCGCAGCGTTCGGGTCGAAATGCCGAATTCGCGCGTCAGCTCTGTGATGGTAAAAAACTTTTCCACGGGCAATTAGTCTCTTCGTTGTGTGGTCCGTTTTAATTTACCTTCACGTAAAAGTCAATTGTATGGGAGCTGCTCAATGGTGTGCTTTTGACACTATACAGATCATAATGGGCACTCAGCGGAATGCAAATTGAGGTGGCGTCTGTCTCGCTAGAAAACGCCAAACCACCAGGCCGCCAGTCCAAGAAATGCAAAAAATCCAACAACATCGGTAACGGTCGTCACAAAGACCGAAGATGCCACCGCGGGATCTGCGCCAATCTTGTCCAGCAACAGCGGAATCAATATTCCGGCCAAGGCTGCAGCCATCATATTCACCACCATCGCAGTCGCGATGATTCCGCCAATATTGGCGTCTCTGAACCAAAGACCCGCAATGATACCAATAAGGATGCCGAAGACGGCACCATTAACGAGCCCTACCCCAACCTCTCGTCGAATAATGCGGGACGCGTTGTGGATGTCGAGGTCGCGTGTCGCCAGCGCGCGTACCGTTACTGTCATTGTTTGAGAACCTGCGTTGCCACCCATTCCAGCGACAATAGGCATCAAAACAGCCAACGCGACCACCTTTTCAATAGCCGCATCAAACAGGGCAATCACAGAAGCCGCCAGGAAAGCAGTCACCAGGTTTACCGCCAGCCATGGCAAGCGAGAGCGCGACGTGTCGCTGACGCTGTCGGAAAGCTCTTCGTCACCAACACCACCCAGACGCAGCAAATCTTCTTCGGCTTCTTCCTGAATAACGTCGACCACGTCATCAATGGTGAGCACGCCAACCAGACGATCATTGTCGTCGACAACAGCAGCAGACAGCAAGTCATACTGCTCAAACAGCTGTGCAGCCTCTTCCTGGTCCATTGCGGCCGGAATCGGGTGGTTGGTATCATGCATGATGTCTTCGATCTTGGTGCCACGTGCTGAACGCAGTATGCGGTCAAGATTGGTCGCGCCAAGAAGCTTGAAGGTTGGATCGATGACAAAGACCTGGGAAAAACTGTCCGGCAGATCTTCATCCTCGCGCATGTAGTCGATCGTCTGTCCCACCGTCCAGAATGGCGGCACGGCGACAAATTCTGCCTGCATGCGGCGACCGGCAGAACTTTCCGGATATGAAAGCGAGCGGCGCAACCGAACACGTTCGGTAAATGGCAGTTGCGCTAGAATTTCATCCTGGTCTTCCTGATCCAGATCTTCCAACAGGTAGACGGCATCGTCAGAATCGAGGTCCCCGAACGCCTCAGCAAGCTGTGCGTTAGGAAGCTGTTCCAGAATTTCCAGGCGGATCGCCTCGTCAACCTCGGTCAGCGCTTCGAAATCGAAGTCTTCGCCAAGAAGGTGAACCAGCGCAAAGCGCATGTCCGTATTGAGTGATTCCAGAATGTCGCCGAGCTCGGAAGCGTGCAGCCCGATCACATTCTGTCGAAGGAAAAGCGTGTCGTGCTCAGCAATCGCTGCACCGAGCAGCGCTAGATAATGAGGATGGATGAAACCATCCTCGGTATAGATGGATTGGGCTTCCACCGCTTGGTCAACGGGAGGCGTGAACTCGCCTGATTGTTCGCCGCTATCACTCATCGGCGTTCCCCTTGCAAAAAGCGTTGAAACGGTTGGCTCGCAGCAACACGGAGCCTGTGGCGCTTGTGCTATCTGAAAATGCCGCCAAGGTCCACCTCGCCCAAGGATATTCGGCTGCTTTTTGTGACCGAAAATCTGCGCCCGCAAATCGCCGCACCAGCTTTACATTTCTTTACAATTCGCCCGAAAAGCAGAAATGCAACGGCGTCATAAATGCATCATCAACAACGGGCCGACGAGGAATTGGCCCCACAAAAGGAGCAAGATGATGTCGAACAACACAAAGAACACCATGAATTGGAAAAAGCGTCTGATGGTTGGCGCAGTAGCACTCTCCACCTTGGCTGGCGCTGGCTATGGCGTCGCCAATGCTGAAGGCTGGCGCAACAATGGCCCGCAGGGCAGCTATGAAAACGTTCAGCGCGGTGGCGGTAAGGGTTCGATGAATATGCTCACCGGTGATCGGATCGACTATATTCTCAACTACATCGACGCCACAGAAGAGCAGAAAACGCAGATCAAGGCGATCTTTGACAATGTGAAATCCGAGATGGACGCCAAGCGGGAAAATCGCGACGAAATGCAGACCGCCATGCGCGACCAGATGAAGGAGCTTCTCACCGCTGATCCCTTCGACCGCAAGGCTGTTGAAGACTTCATCGAGAGCCGCGACGCCATGCGTGACGAAGGTCGCAAATCCCTTGAAACGGCCTTGCTTGATGCAGCTGCCGTCCTGACACCAGAGCAGCGCACCAAACTTGTTGACAAGTTCAAGGATTTTGGCCCCCGTGGAGGCATGGAACAGGGTCGCGGCCAGGGACGTGGTCATGGCGATGGCATGGGACGCGGTGGTCACGGGTTCAAAATGCCCTGGTAATACGCTAAGTCCTCAGGGACTTTGAACGGAGACAGGATCATGGCGGCAGAGATACTCATCATTGATGATGACACAAGGCTCTCCGCCATGGTTTCAGACTATCTCAGCAATGCAGGCTACTCAGTTCGAGAAGCCGAAACCGGCGCCGGCGGCCTTGACGCTCTCTCCCGTCAACCGCCGGACGCGGTGATTCTGGACATCATGCTGCCAGATACTGACGGCTTTGAGGTTTGCCGCAAAATCCGCCAGACATCGCAGGTGCCGATCATCATGCTCACGGCAAAAGGTGAAGAGACAGATCGCATCGTAGGACTTGAAATCGGTGCAGACGACTATCTTCCCAAACCCTTCAACCCACGTGAGCTGCTTGCGCGCCTCAAGGCGATACTGCGCCGATCAACACGCATGAACGAACCAGCGGATCATCACAGCAGACTGGTCTATGGCGACCTCGTGATAGATCCTGAATCCAGAATGCTGACACTCGGGGGCGAAGAAAAATTTCTGACGTCCTATCAATTCGACCTGTTGGTGGCGATGGCAAATGCTGCCGGTCGCGTGCTGAGCCGAGATCAATTGATGGACCTCGTCAAAGGCGAAGAACTGGAAGCCTTCGACCGCTCAATTGATGTGCATATATCGCGCATACGCGCGGCAATCGAAGCAGACCCCAAGCATCCACGCCGAATCATCACAGTGCGCGGCGCGGGCTACGTATTTGCCCGCAATCCGGATGGAGTGAGGTAAGGCCATGCGTAGAAGCTCGCTTTTTTTGCAAGTCTACCTGCTGATCGTTGCCTGCCTCGCTATCGCAGTCGTCGTGCTGGTCACGATGTCGGGCTTGGGCCGCTTTGACCAAAAGAATGTATTTGAGGCCAATTTCGGCCGGATCGTCGGGGCGCTCATCAACGAAGATGGCGGTAAGCGTGACATCAATCGAACCGTTGAAAAGCTGTCCAATGATCTCAACGCTGACGTTTCGGTTTACGGGCGCGACGGACACCTTATCGCGCATTCGGGCAAGATATTGCCTTACCGCTCCCGCGCCATGGAGCCAGGCGGTTTTCGCTCTGCACCACGAACGCTCGTATTCGATGCTGATGGCGGAGCGCGCATCATAGCGCGTATGCGAGCGCCAATGTTCAATGCCAGACGCAGCTTTGCCTGGGCCGTGATCATTATCGCCGCTGCGGTGGCCGCCGCCGCCTACCCTGCGACCCGGCGTCTGACGCGTCGCCTGACGGCCCTCAATAATGGCATGGAACGCTGGAGTCTTGGCGCATTGGATACACGGGTCGAGGCCAAGGGCAGCGATGAGATTGCGGAAGTCGCCCGCACCTTCAACAAGGCGGCCTCACGTATTGAAGACCTCATCAACGCGCAGAAGAACCTGCTGGCAAATGCCAGTCACGAATTGCGCTCACCGCTGGCACGCCTTCGAATGGCGGCGGAAATCTACCAGGACACGCCCAGCGACAAGTTGAAGGGCGAAATCCTGACGAACCTCAGCGAACTGGATGAGCTGGTCGAGGAGATTCTGCTGATGAGTCGACTTGAGAGCCGGGCAGATCAACCGAAGGACGATCATGTCGATCTCCTGTCGCTTGCCGCAGAGGAAGCTGCCAGCGTCGATGCAGATGTGTCCGGCGAGCGGGCGGAACTCGTCGGCAATGCCAGACTTCTGCGTCGAATGGTGCGTAATCTGCTTCAAAACGCATCGCGCCATGGCAAGCCTCCCATTGAAGTTAGCCTCGCCGTTGCAAGTAATACAATCACGTTGACCGTGCGCGATCATGGCCCCGGAATCGCAGAAGATGACCGCGAGCGCGTGTTTGAACCATTCTTCCGTCCGGCAGGCCGTGCGGAATCGGCAGGCGGTTGGGGGCTCGGGCTTGCGCTGGTGCGTGAAATCGCTGAATTGCATAGCGGAACAGTGACTTACGAGGCGGGGAAGGATGCCGGCGCGGGCTTTGTTGTCACGCTTCCAGCCAGGTCCTGAAAATAAATCACCCGGTAGGCGAAAAAACTGAAATCTTCCACTTGTGCACCCCACAGGCTTTTGCTACATGCAGCCCGCCGGTGCACACCGGCTCTACCACGATGCGGTCGTGGCGGAATTGGTAGACGCGCAGCGTTGAGGTCGCTGTGGGGCAACCCGTGGAAGTTCGAGTCTTCTCGACCGCACCATTTCATTTTCATGGTCACTCAGACCATTCAAAGCCTTGTACGGCAAGGCAAAATCTGGTGTTCGATAGCCATTTTCCCGACAGTATGTCATGCGGTCTGTAAAAGCCAGCCGCAGAAGAATTCGGCGCAGCTCATATTGACCAGAAGCCCATAATTTCCAAGGGTTTGACAGGAGCCACAGGGCGAGTTCGATAGACTCCTCAAACGTTCCCTTCCTTGGCAGCGGATTTTCTGCCTTTTCTTGCAAGACCAAGCGTTGCCGTTCCAGCTTCTCGATCTTGCTTTCATAGGCCGTGATGAGCGTCGGATTGTCCGTCTCAACGATTCTCTCGAGCAACCCGTTAAGCTGCGCTTCAACGCCCTTGAGTTCAGCCTTCACCGATTGCAGCAGGTATTTTGACTGCGCCATACGCTGATCCCATGCATGCTTGAAGAAGTCTGTTGCCATGCCAAGCAAGGTTGGTGACGGCTGCATTGTCTGCACAATAGATTCAAATGCATCTTCCAGCTTCGCGCGATTGACGGATTTGCGATAGCTGGTACAGCCTTTCGTGTCGCACAGGTAGTAGGGATATTTTTTGTATTTTCCCTGCGACCAACAGGAGGTATAGGGCTGCCCACAGTCTGCGCAGCAGACAAATCCCCGCAAGGCAAAATCCTTGTTCAGGTTTTTGCGCATAGGAGCCTTGGCAACACCTTTGCGGCGTTCCTGTACACGGTCAAAGGTTTCAATGCTGATCAGGGCTTCATGCTTGCCTCGTCTGATGCCAATTTCCCAAGGGGCATAGCCAACCAGTCCCGCATAAAGCGGATGCGTCAGAATGTCTGACACACGTTGCTGGACAACATAGCCCTTGTCGTTCTTTGGAAAATCAGGAATGCCCTCGAAATGGCGTTTGATCTCCGCCTGTGTTTGGAATCGCCCCGAGGCATATCCCTCAATGGCCTCACGAATAATCGAAGCCAGCGGCTCATCGGGAACAAGTATTTTTCCGTGCTCTTTCTGGTTCTCGTATTTGTAGCCAATGGGTGCAGGAAAGCACCAATAACCGTTCATCATGCGGGCTTTCATTTTCTGAGCCACCTGACGGCCATTTTGTTTGCGTTCCAACTGACCTTGGGCAGCGAGAATGGTCTCGATAAACTCGCCTTCCGGCGTGTCCTCGAATTTGAAGTTCAAACACTCAACCCGCGCGCGGCGCAACGCGAATTCGCGGCGGAGCTTCAAGTGGAATTCTGTATCACGGGCAAAACGCTTCAAATCGTCGAACACGACCACATAGCTTTGCCCTTTTTGCGCATCGAGATAGGAGAGCAAGGCAACCATGCCTGGGCGCTTCATAAAATCTCCGCCACCCGATACGCCATCAGGGAAGACGGCTTCCACATCATAGCCCTTGCTTTCCGCATACTGACGACAGCGTGTCTCTTGGCTCTCAAGGCCATGTCCGGTTTCGACCTGCTTCGTGCTGGACACACGGCAATATATGACAGCCTTTGGGGATGCGTTTGTTGTTTCTCCTTTTTTCATGAATCCTCCTTGTCTGCGCGACAATGCACATCGGCATTATCGGCAGGATATTGTGTTTGGTTGTCTGGAATGTCCTTCAAAGAGGATAGCAGATCGGCGGTTAAATTGAGATCACTTTTGCCATTTTGCTCACAGGCTTGTTGGACAGGATGGATGCCAAAGCCTAAATCCACAAAGGCAACAACGATATTCCAAAGCGTTTCAATAAATTCCCGCTTCTGGTCATCGCTCATGTCGCTTTCATCAAGGTAGGATGCATAAACCTCCCAATCAATTGACAGGCTGGGATATTGCATCCCGTCCGCGCCCACCAAGGGCGCTTTGCCCTCATTCTTTTGCTTCGCGTCTTTCGACATCATTCTTGCCCTTTCTCCCGAACCGCAAACAAGCGGCAGGGTATTCAAATTCTCCTTGCCTTGCTCAAGTCATCACCACGATGACGTGAGAACATATATAGAACAAAATAAGGCAATATTCCTATTATACCAAGAAGAATCTGTGTAATTTTCTTGCGTTTTTCGCGCGTGGTATTCGTAACGGAAGTCAGACAGGTAGTTTTACGGCAGGAATGCAGGTATTCGGGTAATCGTACAGACGCATGACGGAACACTGCTAATGCCCATTGACGGACACAACGCCACAAAAAACGAAATGCGACAGATCAAGGAAGTCTGCCGCCGCCTCAAAAATCGCTACAAGGCCAAGAACAACGGAAAACCGTTCGACTGGGTGGATTTGTTCAACGATAAGATGAAACTCGGTGTTGGCGCAGGCTACGAAAGCAATCTCGGTAAAGGGAGCGCCGGACAGGAAACCGTGCTTGCGATCTACGAATGGCTCATTGCCCATGAGCTGGATTTTGCTGCATCCATTGCGCCTGATCTGTTCAACAGCTCAATGACAACAAATTGGCAGAGTTTTGTCGATGAACGGGGCACTTACGGCGCGTTACATACACGCCTGTTTGCGACAGGCGGTCTTCATGAAATCAGCGCCCTGCATCCGATCAGCGAAACCCGTCCCAAGATCGGCCAGGATTTCTATTTCGAATTGGAGAGTGCCATCAATGGCGCGATTATCGCGCTGGATCATTACAAGGGCGACTGGTTCCCTGTTCCGCTATGGGAAAACAAAAGTCTCGCACCTGTGCCCGTGACAGCAGGTATGAATGCTTTCCCGGTCAATGAGCGCAAGGCTATTGTTCCACTACGCCAACGGCATTATCCTGGAGAGCACGGGCATTGCTTTATTGTCGGCCCTCGCGATTTGCTTGCCTACTACGCCAACCATTTTGTGGCGGGTCAGGCAATTCTTCCGGCTAAGCTGGATGATATTGCAATGCGGCTCGCCGAGGTTGAACCCCATAAGATCGCCATTCATCTTGAGAACGTCATATTCGGGTGAGTCATTCAGGCACCAGATAGCGAAACGGTGCAAGTGTTTCGCGCATCTCGTTAAAAGTCTTGCGATACTGAACAGGTTCAAACCCGTCGACACTCTGCCATTCCTGTCCCAAGTGCGGCAGGATCCTGAGTAATTGCCCCAGTGCATCCTTGGTGATATTTCCGGTGTCCCCGCCGATATCCTGCAATTCCCACACTGCCATGTTCTGAAGCATCTTAAGACGTGTAAAAGGCGCAGGATGGGTCACCGAAAACTTCCGACGATACAGCACCGCCTGAAATGCCTCAAAAAGCCATGTCATGGCGTAGATGCCAAACAAAGTCAGGCGAATGCGCGTTTCAGGCGGCAACGCCTTGATTCCGTCGATGTTCTCCAGCCCGTTGTGCTGGATCAGCAGGCACTTGCTCAACGCCGAGCTATCAGCCTCGAATTCCATGCATTGCGCGACCTGGGAATCAATCAATCCTGCACCGATACCCTGATCCATCAAAGATAATTCGGTAAATTCGATGGGCTGGCCTTCCGAGAGGCTGCGTACATAATCGGTATGGCCAAGCGTTCCATGTGCCAGCTCATGAAACCAGACGAACCGCATCATCAGAATTGAAAGGTAAATCGCTGCGGCAAGGCGTTCAGGGTCAACAGGCACAACGCGCGGCGCTGTGTCGGGAACTTCCCGCATGCCTTTGAGGGTTTCCGTGAGCAGCCAAAGTCCGGGGACATGACCTTTTGGTGCCACTGGGGAGGTTTCTGCGCTTGCATTACCGATGGTAGGAAAGAAATCCGCTTGCGCAAAGCAGAACAGACAGAACTCCTGAATAACGACAGCAAGGCCTGTGTGAATGCCAACGATGTGACATCCATCAAGCCAGTCAGCGAATGCCGTTGGCGTCAAAGCCTCATGATAGCCAGCAGTAACCTCGAAAGCTGAACCTGGCTGATTGAAAGGCTGCTCCATCGCACGCAAATGCTGCTCGAAGCTAGAAAGCGAGGCGTTCAAGGTCATGCTGACAGGATCTCCATTGGAGATCTTGGTCGGTTCAGGCTGCTTACATGAACGCAGATATCTAAAAAAGCCCCTCTCGGTTCTTTGGACAAAGCTCAACGAAGCACCTCTGACTGCCAACTGCAAAAGTACGCCTAAAAATCGGACTCTGCTTCTGCTGAATTGTTATTGCTTTGTAAAGGCAATCCTACTCGCGGGCCGCAACTCAGCGACCAGAGCGTTGCAAAATAGAGAAAATCAGGTCATACACAATGAAAGATAGTCCAGAGATTTAAATCCAATCCTAGGTTACATTATGGGCCGAATAAAGACGAAAATTGAAAATGAGCCAGCCCGCACCGTTTTTTGGCTCTTAGGCGGAAGTATAGCAATTATACTTATTGCGTTCTTGTTGGAGAGAGTAGATTACGACTATACAAAAATTATTTCAGAAATAACAAAAGCGGAAACACTTAAATTTGTTGCTGGTATATTTACATCAATAGCAGTCGGACTGCTCGCAACAGCATTCTACGGAATGTTTAACAATGCGACTGCAAATAAAGTATTAGATGGAATTCACAGTGTAGGCTACGACGGGTTAATCGATTCTCTAATCAATCAAGTCGCAGATTATGGCGGAATTTGTGTTCCTTATTATAGACTTGAAATAAAAATGAAACCATCTGATTGTGGGAAGTACATCGTTGTAGAGCAGAACTACGAATACCGAAAGGTCCTCCCAGGAGCCCGAACTATTTATTTCAGGTTTAAGCGATTATCTAATGAAGATGAAAACGAACAGCTGTCGAGCGAACCGAACCTGTTAAGCGAAGACTACAAAAGATATGAATTTTTCTTCAAATTAAATGATGCGCAATTTTATGAAAAAGGTGTCACAAAAGCTGAAATAGACTCCCACTATGGGATTTCTGATGTATTTATCGACAACAATAAAGTCCACCTCCAACAAGAAGGGGAAATGAAAGACAGTTTTGTGGCAAATCTACCGCCAGTAGGCGAAAATGGAAAAGAGAGGTTGATAAAATACACTGTGAAATACCCAATAGATTGGGATGACTACATATTTATACTTTTTGAATTTCCCTCAAAGGACATAAGAGTCAAATTTGATTATTCGGACATAAAAGATCTCATATATTTTCACCGAGTGGAATTTCTCGGTTATGAGCTTGGCTTTTCAGGTGACCGTGGCGGCAAAGGTGGAATAGCAGAAATATCGCACACTGGGTGGCTCTTACCCAAAAGCGGTGTAATTGGAATATGGTACCTAAAAGAAGCCACGCAGAGCAAGCCCCCACAGCAAAAGGCGAGTCCAGTTAGACGGCGAACCGCGACAAGACGCGCAAAAAAGACCTAAAATTTCAAAGAAAAATTAAGCTTTTTCAAGGATGCCCAATTTTAACGGTGAGCGGATTACTCCGCTCGTGCGCAAAATCAGAAAACAAAATTTATATTTCGTTGTTCCACTCTTGGAACAACTTTTCCCCTTGCTCCGAGAACTCAGACAAATGCTTGTAGTGCACGACCTTAGAGCCGTAGTTTTCCGAAACCACATCGTACAAAGCGTCAGTCAACGGCAGTTTGGAAAGCGCTGCGTCCTTCTTTGCAACGTCTACTGCGTAAATAACATCTGTTAGTTTCGCCATAACCATGCAGCTCAAGCACATAGGGCATGGCAGACCAACGACATACATCGAACAACCTGAGAGATCAGGGCTGCCAATCTTTTTTGTAGCTATCCGAATTGCTGCAATCTCGGCATGATCTGATGGGTCGTGACTTGTTTGGACGGAATTGACCGCTTCGGCGATAACAATACCATTCTTCACGATAATTGCCGAAAATGGCCAACCGCCTGCCTCTACATTCTGCCTAGCAAGGGCTATAGCCCGTTGCATCAGTGTACTCTCATCCATGTTCATCACAACACCACCTCGATTTTAATTCCTAATCGTTTTTGCAAATCGATTTTATAGACATCACCTTGATCCATTTCACCAGGACCTACCATTTTCACCAATGCGTCGACAACTTCCTCGGAATTACCCGTGATACACGTTACAGGCTTATTAATAGCCATTGGAAAATCGTGCCAAGTTCCCCTGGACAGCAAAATTCCTGTCCCTGGAGGAAATTTGAAACACTTCAATGTTTCAACATTTGGCAGGTTTTGGGCAGTCCCCTCCAGATGCTGGGTTGGAGTACCCAGCAACATTGCATATGCAGAACTTCCAAGGCCAATAAAAAACTGCGTCATACCCATATGACGCTCCAACCAAAGGTTAGGCACGTCTGTTGGGTGAATTCTTGCCGTACGCAAAACAGCATTGCCAGTGTACTCAAACGGAATGTTTTTGCCCTCATCCACATGCGGATAAAACGGTATAGGCAGCCTTTCTTCACTTATGTCCTCGCCTATGAATATTCCATAATCAGAAACATTCGCGGGGGTTGCATCTACAGACTGTACCTTAATTGTCTTCATAAATTCCTCCTGCCAAGACTCCCGTTTCAAATATGCCGAATAAAATGCGACATTTCAACCTCCGATGGCATTCGGAAGACCCTGCCAGCGAACAGGGCGGTGTTCTGCTAGCGGCCGCACAAGCTTTAGCTCGCTAACAGTTCACTAGCGAAAAATGAGATATGTGATTTTACAGCCTAAGAAGAAATACGGACCGCACATCAAACAGCGTTCTCTAAAAGACATTTTGGCACCTTACCTCCTGTGTGTATGCCGCGAGCTGTGCACCATAAATTACGCTTCACCGCAAGACCCGTTGGGCATCGTTACGGCATAAGGATATGATGCGAGTTGTGCGTCTGGTGACGCGTTTCCGCTGCGCCTCTTCGGGCATCTTCCATCATAAGGATATGACGCAAGATGTGTGCTGTATAACAGCACCATCATGGCAAGGGGGTCGCTGCGCACCCCCGTTGCATCCCCCGAGCATTGGCGCGGATCAGGCATTGAGCCTGTCAGCACCATTCAAACATATCGCTGTTTGATCCCTCGCCTTCGGCTATTCGCTGCGCTTACCAGCTTTTCTGTTCGGAAATTCAACCGAGGCCTCGCCTTTCACTTCCACTGGTAACGAAATTCCCCAAGGAAATGGAGGGCTTTCTTTTCGCTCGTACTGATAGATAATTGTCTCTGGCGACATTCGTTTATCGAATTGAGTGCCGAACCGAAAAGAAAGGCTCGCAGGAGCCGCCAAGAAAAGGTGTATCTTCTTCACACCCTTATCGACTAGCACCTGTACCGTATCGCGAAATGTCGCGGCCAACGCGATCTGTTTATCTTCAGACCAATGACTTGTCGTTGAGCGCTTTTCTAAATTGAGCTCAACTGTCGGCAGATTCCCCACCGTCTTTTTGGCACCATCCAAATCTACTTGAAATGAAGCAGATACTGCCAATATCACCTCATCGGTTTTGTCTGGCAAATCCCGTACATTGGAGGGGGCGAAGCGGTGTAGGTCATCTAGGCCATCGAGCTCTCTCCACTTCAGCCGATCCCTGTCCCAGTCTAAAATGGCCTTCAGACTTTGTTCGTTGTCTAACATTACGCCAGTCAGAAACAAAAACGGTACGGGAGCAAGCCCCCCAAAAACCCTTACAATGTCCTCCCTGTCATGTCCCTGTTCCCTTTGCTGTAGAGAGGTGACAACAGTTGAAATCTCCCGAAGCGCTGCAGTTGGATCTATTTGCCCGTCATCTTTTGGCTTCAAGGAAATAAGAAGTGGGTCCTTTATTCCCTTAATGCTCTTGGGAACAGCTTCTGCGAGAGGGCTTCCTGTCACCCCCCGAAGGCCTCTAACCTCGATGACTGCAATTCTGCGTTTGTTTTCCCTTGCAATTTCGCGCCGGTGTGCCGCCAATTCAAAAAACAAGCCGATAATGAAAACTATCAAGCCCAAGAGCGATAATGTTGAAGAGGCGTTGCCGTAAGTTAGAGTGGCAGTAATTGGCTTATCTTGGATGTTAATGCTTGCAATTACCCCCCAAGCAATTCCTGATGGCGCAGTTAGCAACAGTCCTGTACTCATCAGATATCTGGGGGTCGCTTTCGTGCGAAAATACCAATCTATGGCCTTCTTGAGAAAGTGAATTGCTAATCCAAAAATGCTATTCATCATGCCTGTCCCTCAAGGTCGCCCGCGTGGTTCTTGAACCAAGAGCGCGGCGCAATCGTTCTGAGGTCGTTTATTCTCTCTCTCAGTGAGCACGCACCCAACCTCTTACCGCAGCCACAAGGGCATCTTCGCTTATTCGCAACGCGGCGACGCATTGATGCTAGATTCAAGCATTGAAACACCTGCTCCTTTGTTCGAACGCCCAGCATATCCGCGTAATCTTCAACAAGACCAACCAAGCCATGAGGCAACTCTCCAAATACAAAGCTGCCAACTGATTTTGCGTATAAGAAAGGCAGAATGCAGTTCGATGAGAAGCCGACTAGAGATCGATCTATGTTTGCAAACATCTTCAAACGCAACGGAGAACCTAGACAAAGGCTTCCGTCAGGATTGACATGATTTTCAGGCGTATGGGGTATTCTCCCACCTAACTCGTAGACCGCTGGAAGGTTTTGTGGAAAGTCGGAAGGAACTTCAATTCGCAACTCGTATTTGTCTTCCGTTAATCTGTCTTTTTCATCAACTATGGCAAATTCAAATACGCCTTGGAATATGAGCTTTGCGGATTTCGCGGGTTGAAGAGCCATCTTCGGATGGCTTCTCAAAAATGCTTTAACGCCAACGGGGAGTTCATTCATTTCTTTAGACTTGATCTCCACGGCTTAGGGTTTTCACGGTTCATAACATGAACATGAGGTGCTGCAGGTGTTGCATCAGCAATCCCGCCAATAATTGCCGCAACTGTCCCTAAAGACAGAGAAGTGCCAAGCTTGGCGTTTGCTTGCTCAACAACAAATGCGCTGTTTCTTCGAGAAAACAACATTTCAAAGTCAGCTTGAGCTTGAGCCAGCCAATTCCAAAAATTACGCTCGAGCTGCAGATGCTCATACTGAGGCATACTCCAACGATCAGCAAAATCCTCATCTGGGTTTACAGGGTTGGGAACTCTCGGTACGGAAGAATTTACATGGCTCCCCATGCGTCTAAGAACACCTCCAAGCGCCTCTTCTATTGAGGCCTCTCCTTGGTAAGCTCGTGCCGCGAGAGTGGTTATAATCACCGATATTGGCTTTGATTCTTCATCGGCTTTGAACATCTGATCACGATGCCGTTTCAGAATCTGAACTACTCTCTGCAGTGGTGTCTTACGCTTAAATGTGGGCATCGCATCGATTTGAGCAGCCTCTGCCAAAGTAAGCGTTTTTCCTGTGGCCATGCGCGACTCAAACCATCGAGCATACCCCTCTGGGTTGCTTGAAAGCCAATTGTCAGAAATGACTTTGTAGTGTGGGTGCCTATCGTCAGTTATTGAAACAGCATGTTTTGATGCTTCTTCGGCGGTTTCGCGGCTTTCTCTGATCGCCATTTTCGCAAAGAAAGCGCGCCGTTCAGAGTCTGTTCCGGGAATGCACGGAACAATGTCCATATGGAAGCTGGGACGATCTTTGTAGTCAAGGCGCCAGCACCTATGCTTTTCCTCTTGCGGCTCTTGTATTCCCCGAGCTCTCCGATATTTTTCGGTTTCGGAGCCAACAAGATTTTTTATCTGCTGTTGAGTGTGGTAGGTCCTTGAAGCGTCTTTGGACAATTTGCATGCAATATCCAAGTCGTATTTTTCCGACTCGTCTAAAGGCCGAATTGCTGTTCCAAGACGAAACGAACCTTGCGGAAATACATGAGGCTCGAACCTCGCCACCTCAGACTCTTCGCGCGCCAACCACTCTCCCAAGTCTTCATATCGAGCAGCGGCACGTTCATAAGCGGAATCAGGCAAATCAAGAACATCTATGAGCTTCTTAAGCAGCTCCCGCTTTTCTTTTTCGTTAAATGCTGTCATCTGCTTATCCTTTTGGTGGAAACGGATCGTCGCCGTAGGTGTTACGCTCACGGATTTGGCCGTTTCTCCCATGGATAAGCATTTCGCTTTTCTGATTAATTGCCGTGGATCGAGCCGATTGTATCGCCTCTGCCTGGGTTGGGTGAACGCTGGTTGCTTTGCTGTTTCCAGCGCCTTTTACAGCCCAGCCATTTTGGCGCGGTACGACGTGTTGATTTTTCTTCATTCCAATTTCTTCCTGTTTACTGAGGTTAGCACCCCAAATTTATTGTTTGACGTGAGTCTTGTACTTATAGATAATATAGGTACTACATATAAACGTGTCAAGAAAATAGGAGCATTGTTGTGGAAAGTATCAATAAGTGTGCGGTTTTAAAATGAAGAACGCCGATTTTGACCTGAAGTGGGGAGTCCGTAAACGATTGGAATTTATTGAGTTTCGGTTGTTTTGGTACGGGAAATTAAACCGTCCTGACCTAGCCGAGGCATTCGGGATTTCTTCACAGCAGGCCACGAACGATATTTCACTTTATCAGCAGATAGCCGACGGAAATTGTTCGTATGACACAAAACAGAAGGCATATCTGAGAAATGCTGAATTTCAGCCCGGCTTAATTGCAAAAAGCACGGACCGATATTTGTTGCAACTTGTAGCCGTTGCCAGTGGCTGGATGGAAGAGAAGGAAACGTGGTTCGAAAACGCTCCGCCAGTTGAGGTTGTTTCCCTCGGCAGAGCTCCAATCGACCCAATGAATTTGTTGGTCATCCTAGATGCAATTCGAAACAAGGAACAGATAAGTATTGAGTACCATTCACTCACTGGCTCTTCCGCATCTGGGCGCATAATTGCACCCCACGCAATTACCTACAGCGCTGGACGCTGGTACGTTAGAGCTTGGAACTCGGAACATAACGACTTCAGAGACTATCATTTGAACCGTATTCGCAATGCGGGTGCGGCTTTCCCTTGCATTGTTGACATGGACCTAGACTATCAGTGGTTTCAGAAAATAAACTTCGAATTGGCACCCAATCCACAGCTTGATGCTGATCGACGCCATGCAATTGAAAGGGAATATGACATGGAAAATGGGACTCTAAGGGTTCCCGTGCGGCTAAGCCACGCCTTCTATTTGATGGACCAGTATAACCTAGACATTGATGAGGGGGCACTGAAACCTGAAAAACAACAGCTTGTGCTTTTAAATCGCGAGGACGTGATTTCGGCAAGTAGGCTAGCACGCAAGATGTCAAAAGAAGCCCTAGAGCGAAATGTAACTGAATGACCCAAAAAAGATAATGCCCATATTAGCCAGCCTACTCTACGGGAGCCGCGCACGCGGTGATAATTCCGCCAATTCGGATGTTGACGTTTTGATGATAACGGATGACGGAATGATTTCCCACAATAATTTGGGGAACTTGTCCGTGTCTTTTTATCCTTTTGAAGACCTCGTCCAAAGAGCAATACGCGGGGACTTATACCTCTGCCATGTTCTTAGGGAAGGCAAGTTGCTTTATAACTCTGGCGGGGTAGTTGATGAGTTGAATTCTAAGTTTAAACTCAGAGACTCATATGAGAACGAAAAAAACCAAGCTGCGGATATTGCGTGGCTTATCGTCAAGTTTGCAAATGATTTGAGAAGTTCCCCACTTCTCGGACGTAGGCTTGCATGGTGTGTAAGGACCATTCTCATTTCGAGTTCAGCGGAAAATGGAAAGCCAGTATTTTCTGCGCATGAATTGGCTCAGCTTGCACCTCAACACAACATTCTGGAGCTGATTGCGCAAAAAGAGGGGCACGTCGTAGCTGCTTCAATTGTCAATGATTTGATGCAGTTTCTTTTAAATTGGAAACTACCAGATAGGCTGCCAAAAGCCCGTGAAATAGTCGATTACGCCGAATGGTTTGCTGATACAAAGAATACGATGGGGATGAACCTTTTGAAGATCGGGCGAGAGCTTGAAGTCGGGTATATTTGAATAGCCGAGGCTAACGTTCTGTCGCAACAGCTCGTGACAGCGTAATCGGCGCGACCCCATATCCTTGCGCCATATGTGTGATCGTGTCTTTTTGCATAGTAAGCTGCCCACGGGCGTAAGCAATTTGCTTCGCTGTGAGTTTTCTTGGTCTACCGATATGCTTGCCGCGTTTGCGGGCGGCCTCCATGCCTGCCTTGGTGCGTTCACGGATTTGTTCGCGCTCGAACTCTGCAAACACGGCAAGTTGACCATAGAGCATGCGCCCAACTGCTGTGGTCGTGTCGATACCTTGAGTGATGGCTTTGAAGTCCACGCCGCGCTGCCTCAGATCATCCAGCATTTGCAGCAGATGGATGGTTGACCGCCCCAGGCGATCCAGTTTCCACACGATCAGCGTGTCGTCAGCTTGGAGTGAGTCTAGTAACTCGTCCAGACCTTTGCGCTTGGCAATGCTGCCTGACACGCCGTGATCGCCATAGATCACATCGCATCCTGCTTGTTTCAGAGCATCAATTTGCAAACCTTCGGTCTGGTCTTTGTCTGAAACGCGGACATAGCCGATTTTTCTGCCAATTGTTTGTGGTGGTGATTTCGCCTGCTTCATTGCCGAAATCCTAAGCTTTTCAGCGCGATACGCAACGTGCGCCCATACAGTCGAAACCCATCAAAAGGGTTCCTTTCTGATAGCGTTGCTGAGAGCGGGTTTGGAGAAAATCCAAGTTTTAATGAATCAACATCTTAGCCGAAAAGCAAGACACTAAAGGTAAAATATGGTAATAAAAACAAAAGGGAAGCCTTTTGATGTCTCTGCGTCCCTTTACACGAATTTCCCTTATCGCATCCGCTGCACTGCTTGCCATCGGCATCGGCAGTGTCGCTCTGTCCGTCGAACGCCCGCTCACCCAAGAGCAATGGGCAACATGGCAGAGTGGTGGTGAAGCACACGTATCCTATTTCACGGGCATGAACGATGAAGCATCCCGTTCTTGGGACTATGCGGGCTATATGGCTGCCCGAGAAGAAGCCAATCACGCACGCGGTCAATGCGGCTTTGCCAGCATGGATGGCGAACTTTGTGCCCTTGGCGGCTATGCCGCGCCGATCAACTGGCTCGCCCTTGGTTTTCTGGCTCTTGGCCTGTTCGGATTCGCCCGCGCCCGCATGTCGGATAGCTACGATGGCATTCACGCCTAAAAATATGACTGGCGCATAACACACATCGGCATCCCATCCGCCAATGTGCTTTATTGTTCAGGTCATGCGCGGGACAGGCTACGGCCTGTCCTTCGTTTTTTAAGCTCACAATCTCGGTGAACATTCATGACGGACTTTTTGCAATATTTGACAAGACTCTTAAGAGGACTCGGCGGCATGATCATCTTGTGGTTGACCGTTGGTTCAATCACCGTTTTCTACTGCTTTGCCTTCTTGAATGCCGCGATGGTCGCTATGGGCGACGAAAGCTCACTCCGGAATGATGCCTATGCAGCGCCACTCCTGTGGCAAGCTTTGGCTTGGTTTGCCGTATTGGCTTTGAATGCATCCTATGTCAGCGATTGCAACAGAAGACAGGTCGAGCAGACATTGGGTGTCAGGCTGTTTTTTGCCGCCTTGTTCGTGGCCGTGACGCTGGCGGGTATTGTTCTCGCTGTACTCTTTATGGACTACCTATCCCGCAGTATTTTCGATGGTCTGCTTTGGTTCATTGGATTTTAGAGTCTGATTGACGGGGAAACCTAAGAGGCTCTGCCTCTTATCTCCCCAAAAGGACAAGTAAACACCGACCGTGGCTCATTACATTGCGCCCGCACCACCCGGCATTGATTGTCCTTTTCCCCTCCCATCTCCGCCCTCGCCGGAAGGCAGGGTTGCATGTGCGCAACCCAAGCTTAAAGGAGAGGAAGATGAATGCGACTTTTTACGCCCAGCCCTATGATATTGATGCGACGGGCTTTTATTTTAGTGATGCTGAAACTTACAAAGAAACGATTGGTAAGATCGTGAACCGCTATGGCGATCCCGTTGAAGAATTTGAACTGCAATTTATTGATGGAACGGTTTTAAACAGCAAGCTCGCCAAAGTGATTGAGCCGAGCCAATGCAATATCCTGCCCATGATGGAAGCCATGGAAACATGGAATGAAGAGCAAAAACTCAAAATGATCATTGCCGTTGGCGAATGCGGATATGATTTCGACCTTGAACGTGACAATCCTGACGATCTGGATATCGATATTTATACCGACATGATCCTCAAGGATTTGGCGTATCTCTTTGTCGATGAAGGGCTGTTTGGTGACATCCCAGCCCATCTTGCCAATTACATTGATTACGATGCCATCGCCCGTGATCTGGGCAAGGACTACACCGAAACAACTATCGCAGGTGACAGCTATGTCTACCGCATGGCGTAAGGGGGCGTGATCATGACACAGACATTCTCTCATACGCATTGCGGATATGGCGCGGGGCATTGCTGGTATTATCTTTTGGGCGGGGCTATTCTCAGCCCCAAACAGATCAGGGAAGCCACGCGACAAAGCAGTTATGAAGGCTATGCGCGCGATGACATTCGCGCCGCAGATCGCAAGGCGGATCCACACCGATCAACGACATTGCGCGCATTGAAGGAACGATTTGAAGGCGAACTGCGCCGTGATCTTTCCGGTTATCGGCAGCGCGCATTGGAATTGCATCGCTATCGGGCAAACCACGATGTGCCAAGCGAACCAAAAAGCGCGGCTGACGTTCATGTCGCGATTAGTCTCAAGCATAATCATCTTATGAATGATTTTGCCCATCTGATCCTGATTGACAAGCTCCTCAACCAGCAAGGCGATTTGTTCGGGTTTTAGAGCTTAGATAAACGCCAGCCATTCAGGAAGCGGCGCGCCATCGCGTTCCCGCTCGGTCATATCCCAATAAAGCCATTCCATCAGGTTTTCCGAGAGGGTTTTGTCCTCGCGGTAGAGATCACAACGCTTGATCCACGCTTCCATGTCTTCGCCCTGATCTTCCGTCGCCCAATCAATATAGCGCCAGTAGCAGGACGGCAAAACGACTTTTTCTTCAATATCGAAGGCGTTCTTGACAAAGCGCCCGACGACATCTGTTCCTTTGACCTTTGGTTGGTTGGCAAGATATTTTTCGAATTCATATTGATCCATAAAACAAGAATAGCAGGACGAGGACTCGTCCTGCTATTTGAACATATTCCTATGATTGCTTGATTATCTCTCCCAGCCACGGTCTTTGTCGTGTCCACTGGCGATGGGCTTGAATTCCCGTTTTAGATCGCCAGCTTCTTTGAATTCGAAACGTCCGGACTTTTGATCTTTCGGTGTTGGCAAATCGCGCTTGGTTCCTGTTGCTCCTCTCGGAGCATGGCGGGCAGTTCCAGCAATACCCCATGAAGGCGGCTTGTGAACGAAACTCGTATTATCCTTGTCTCGAATGGGGTCAGGTACTTTGCTTTCCGTTTGTGGCGGGATGCCAAGGCTTGCATCCCTGAACGGCCTTTTCGGATTGTCTACCATTTGGCGGTCCCCCGCCAGACATGTCCCCACTGATAGCCGACATCTGTTCCGCCGATATTTTGAATATCCTCAAAGTCGGCGGGATAGTGCGGCGGGTACAGCCGATCAAAGCTATCATGGATTGCGTGGGCAATACCGCGCTTGGCAAAATGGCGCATCACTTCGATTGATGTTTCAGGATCATCAATCGGATTATCATCAAGGGCGATAGGTAGACCGCCAAGGCGGGCGGCGCGACATAATGTTGCTTGGTCGAGCGTCACCAACACGCTCACGTCATTGTCAGGGTGATCAGACATGGATCATCTCCGTTTTACAAATTGGTCTTCGGGGTGAATTGGATCGGCAGAGGTTCCGCCGATCCTGTTTCCTGTCCGCTTAAGCAGCGGTGTCTTCTTCGGTTTGCTCAGACGGCTTGGCGTGCAGGTTGACGCCAAGGTCTTTCAGCTCTTCATCCTCAAACCACGGCACCTTGTTTGCGATGATCGGATTCATGTTCTCGACGAAGAGAAGCTGCCTGCCTTTGTCCAACCGCATCAGCTGATCGGGATACGCCAATTGCTGCTGCGCGGTGGAATAGGTTTGCGTGGTGGTTTCAGACACAGAGGTCGTTGATGACGAACCGGAAGGACTGGTGCTGTTACTGCGCCCGACCGTGTTGCCAATCGCAGAAGACAGGCTCCACACCGTGTTCACACCGCAAAGCGAGGAGAAATAATCCGCCGTGAACTTGTCGCGCGAGCCAAAATACTGGATCGCACCGGCATTGGAGATAAAAGTCTCCCATCCATCGCCATAAATGCGCTTGAGCTGGCTCAAATCCTGGGCAATCGCCCAGAGCTTGATGCCGTAGCCTGCCATCAAGCCAAAGGCTTTTTCGACCATCGACAACCGTCCCAAGGCCGGAAGTTCATCCAGAATGAACAGCACGGGATGATCAGGCTGCACCTCAATATTGCGCGCATTGACGGACAATCCCTGTTGGATCAGGAGGCGCAGCCAACGACCGTGACTATCCAGCTGATCTGATGGCAAAACCAGATAAATGCTCATGGGCTTTGTCTTCAGATCAGCAAAGGAGAAATCAGACCTCATGAGGCTATCCCGAATGCGCGGGCTATCCAGAAAATGCGTCTGGGATTGCAATGTCGCCATCACGTTGGAGAGGAGTTTCTCCTCCTTTTGCAAACAACGCGCTCCCGCACTTCTGACAAAGTGATGCGGAGATTGCCGCATCGCGTTGAACAGCTTTTTAAGCTCATCCCCATCCAGCAGGCACAAATCCCGCACACGCCCCAAATGGCGGTTCGCTTTCTCATCGGGAGCAGTTGCAACATAACCTATAAGACCGTGCAGAATGGCTTTGGCTTCATCGGTCCAGAAAGGCTCACGCTCCGATCCGATGATCAGGGCTTCCGCCAAAATCATGGCGTCATCCGCCATGTCGAAATCACCTGGCACCAAGACATCCAACGGATTATAGCAAACCGTTTCGTCCCCCGTGGTCATCCACGGATCAAGTACAGACACGTTTTGTCCCATGCTGCGGCGATGTTTGGCTGTAACCAGAGCATTCTCGCCCTTGGGATCTATCACAACCACTGATCCCGGATAGGTCAAAAGATTGGGAACGATCGCACTAATCCCTTTGCCCGCGCGAGTGGGTGCAATTGTGCTCATGTGGCGGTCGCCGCCATAATAGATGGCGGTTTCTGTCGCAAAGCGAAGACGCTTGCCCATCCGAACGCCTGCAGGCTCAAACAAACCGGCGTCTTCCAGCTCCTCATTTTCTGCCCACGCACTGTCACCAAAAATCTTGGGCGGCGTCATAAAGCGCTCAATCACCGGACGCGCCCAATAGCCAAGGCCGATCATAAAGGCTGTGGCACAGGCAAAGGGCGTCAAACCCCATCCCAAAACGCCATTATCAAACAAGATAATGAGACCAAGAAGCACGGCAACAACTATTGCGATAGTGCGGCGCAATGCCTTTGCTTTGGGGGATAAAAACCAGCCCAGACCAAAGCCCAATCCACCGGAAATGCTGATCAAGAGGCCACGAAACAGGGCAACCTCCACAGGACTGTAATAGCCGTAGCCATTATCAACCCCAAGGAATCCAAACGTTTGCGCCATTGCGTCATGATGAATGGTGATCGCCGTTACCAGCGTCGCAACGCCGAATAACACCGCTATATTGCGGGTTTTATACGCTGTCATTTTGATATCCTTTCAAGACAGGTTGTTGAAAACCCGTCCCAGATATCGGTCATCTCAGCGTAATTCCCCGGCAATGCCTTGGGTAATTGGGGTAATCTGATGCGTATTAAACAAAAGGTATGAATTAATCACACCCTATGATATACTGACCCTATGAAGGAGATAAACATGGACAAACGCACGATCAGCTTACCCGACGAACACGCGGCTTACATAGACCAGAAAGTGAATTCCGGTGACTATGCTTCTGCCAGCGAAGTGGTTCGGGCTGGCTTGCGCGCTCTTCAGGAACGTGACCGCGTCGTCGAAGACTGGCTGCGCAATCAGGTTGCCCCGACATATGACGCGATGATGGCCGATCCGTCACGCGGTATTCCTGCAAAGTCCGTGTTTGATGATATCCGCGCCTTGCATGCCCAGAGAGACAAAGGCACAGCGTGAAACAACGAGAGATCATTTTTGCGCCCGAGGCCCGTGCGGACTTGCTGGCGCTGTATGAATGGATCAGCGGCAAAGCTGGCGCTGATGTCGCGATAGGCTATATCGAGCGGATTGAACGCTTTTGCGATGGATTTGATTTCGCCTCCGAACGCGGGCATCGGCGCGATGATATTCGCGACGGCCTGCGCATCGTTGGCTTTGAAAAGCGCGCCACAGTCGCGTTCATCGTCTCGGATACAACGGTCACCATTTTGCGCATATTTTATGGCGGACAGAATTGGGAGACGGAGATCGAGTAAGCTTTGGCGCATAAGATTTTCAACGGCTTCAAGCAGTCGTCGAGACTGCGTGTGAATGCAATTGCATGTGAGCAGAAAGACATATTCGCATTACTAGATTCGTGTGATACCTTCACAACTATAAGTTACGCTTCGTCTTGGAGGAGGATATCGCATGGCAGAAGAAATTGGGCAGATTTCCTTCTATTTGGCAAAGAAGGGAAATACATTTGATAGCATCCTGCAAGATGATAAAATTCAAGCTGAAGGTGAAAACTTCAAGATTCGAAACTTCAATTTCGAAGATGCGGAAATCAGGTTCTATTGCCTTCATACAAAAACAATGAAAACTGCCAATCCACCTTGGCTCGATTTTGTGAACGAACAGATCGCCGATGCCAAGGATAAGCTTTACTTTGCAACAGCAAGTATGAGACCAAGTGGTCTTCTGCTAATCAAACTACAAGGTCACATTTTTGTCGCAACATTTGGCGCGAGCGGAAGGAGCTTGCTCGACAAGCAAAAACTCCTTTCAGACTTTGGTATCAAAACTGCCATGAATATGTGTGGCAACAAAGAGTTGCGACAGACAAAAAGCAGAACGCACTCCATCACAACGCAGCAGATTGACAGGCAGCTAAGCAGGCCATCGGATGCATTCGATTTCGGCATGGGAGAGACTGAACTTCTCAAATATATTTCGGCTCAACTCGAAAATGATAAAAAGGTCACGCTGCAAGGGAAAGAAAACCTCACAATCAAGATAATAGGTAACGACAAACTGACGTGGGACCGCCTCATTGCCTATTGTGAAACCTTCCTAACAGAATACCAGAAAGACACTTACAAGACCCTGTTTCCCAACTACCCAAATCTTCAGGAAGTAGGTGAAGAAAAGGCAAATGAACTGGATGCGGTTATCGTTGAAAATATCCAGAATAATGACTTTGCCAGAATGCATCTAGCCATTCCAGAGTTCATTGCAGATGACGAGTTTAGCTTTTCCTACACCAACTCTCCCAAGCGCGAAAACATCATCGTCTCTCACCTCGATACCGCTCATTTACAGAAGTTTGAAGTCTTTAAAATCGCTGAATTAAACGCCGAAAAACTAAAATCAAAAACGATATTTGCTTATTCGCACGCGGAGGACAAAATTTTATCCTACCGCAAATGGAGCTTGTACAGCTGCATTGTCGCAGAGATTGAAGATAACGATGGTTACTTTGTTTTGTCCGAGGGGGAGTGGAGAAAAGTTGATGATGACTTCTTCAACTCTATCAACGACTTCATCGAAAACGTCTTGGAAGAGGAAGACATTTCCAAAGAGTTTCAGGGTATTGATATTTCTGATGTCGACAAGAAACAAAACCGTGAAGAGCTCTTCAACAATACCTATGTCGCCAAAAACAGCAATGCATTACTGTTTGACAAGGCCAAGCTTCGAATAGGGCAAAGCAGGAAAGACAAGGAGTTCTGTGACATTCTGGAAATCAATCCAGAAGGCCCAATGAAAATTATTCACGTAAAAAAACACGGAGGCTCCAGCTCGGTAAACCATCTGTTTTCGCAAGCTCGCTTCTACTGCGAGTTTTTTCTCAGCGACGAGGTGTTTCTATCCGAGATCAGAGATTATATCGAAGCTTCAACCCACCAAAAGAAAAACGATTTTCTGTCCTATATCAAAGAAGATTTGGCAGACGTTTCAGGGAAAGATTATCACGTCAAATTATGGGTGCTCTATGATAACAGCAATGGCAACACCCCAAGTAAGTCCGATCTACCTCTAATGGCCAAATACGAAATTAAGTTGGCTTATGACCGCCTCAGAAATGTGAACAAATATGGCGCGGTTAATATCAGCATGATACCTGTGAAACAGGTTAATTTTGAAACGGCCAAAAAAAGCAAATAGCGGTCAACCATTTCTATACCCATCTACACTCAATTGACCGCATCACAGCGAAGGCCCGCGATAGTGGCGAGTTCGTGCTCGTTCCTGTTGGCGCGACTGTTCCTGCATACGCTCAACCTGATCACTCATCCGCAGTGTTTGGGCGATGTCCCAGGCAAGTATTGTGCGGTTTTTGACATGCTTGCGGCGCAGAGCTTCAATCTGCTTTTGTAGCTCGCGCCGCTCCCCCATTTGGGCTTTGACCAGTTCATCTCGTTGCCGCTGATCGCGTTTGAGTGCGTCCCAAGCCTCTCGCTCATTCTGCTTTTTGATTTTGACCGATGCACCCGACAGGCTTTGCCACAGTCCACGCAGCCCTTTGTTCAGTTTCGCGAACCGCTCTTGTGCTTCCTCCTGCCAACGATCCTGTTGCTTTGTTTTCAACTTGGAACGTTCGGCGCGATGCAGTTTCACCATCTCCGCCCGCTGCTCTTTCAACGGTTCAAAATCCCGCTCGTGCTTCTGATCTACCTGATCAATATAAGTGCGGATATGATCGGTGACCTTGCCCGCAATCGTGCGTTTGGTCTCGTCAACAGAAAGCAGATGCTCGTGATCACCGAGCTTGGCCTTAACCTCTTTGGTTTTGATACCCAGCATGCGCGGGACAGAAAACACCTCACCGTTGATATCAAGGGCGACGAATCCGCGCCGATCCCCTTTGGCAAGGAAATAGCCCTTGTCCTCCAGTGCATGTTTGAACGCCTTGATCCCGTCTGATTGCGTCCATGCGTCCTGAAAGCTCCGCTTGATTTCGCGTGGATCGAGTTTGAGGCGTTTGGCTTGTTGCCATTCGGCGAGCGTGAAGTTTAACGGTGATCGCCCGCCATCACGGCGAAGACCGTCCGGCAGTTCCCACCCGTGATCAAGATAAAGCTCACGGGAGAGGTTCATCAGCCTGTTCTTGAAATGCGGCAGGTTGATTGCCGTCATTGTTTTGGCGTCAATCCGTGACCACACAACATGGGCATGGCGTCTGCCTTCCTTCTCATGAAAGACTATCGCCCGTGGTTGCCCATCCAATCCTAAAGCTTGCTCGGCGCGATCAGCGGCGTCCTGCAAATCCTGTTCACTGGCATCAATGCCTTTTGGCGGGTTGAGACTGAGTGAAAACATAAACTGCTCGCACTTCGTGCCTTTAGAAATCGCATGGGCTTCGGACAATGCCCCGTGCAGATCGCGAGCAACAAACCCTCTGACCTCGAACAAGGTCACATGGTCGTTGTCGCGATCATTCATCAAATGATTGGCAAGATTCATCGCGCCGCTACGTTGAGAGCCCTTGAGGATCATCCGTTCTTCGCTTTCGCTACGAAGGATTGCTCCTCGCTATCAACTGCAGCACGGGTGAATGTCTGGCTGAGAGATTCCGCAAATTCACGCTCATCGACCTGAAAGCCCAGCGCCTTCATCAACATCAATCGCATGGCGATGATATCCTGAGAGGCTTTTTGGATGGCGACGGGTGCGTCCTCATCCCAGACAAGCGTCCCACTTTCAGCGGCAGACGCCAACCGATCCATGCTCTCCGAAATGCGAGACGATCCAAGGCACGCCAAAAGCTGTCCCAACAATTGATGATCCTTGATTGGCGCACGAGCACCACGATGCTTGCTCTTGTCGCCATCGGCAAACAGCACCAGCTTGATATATGTGCCGAGCGCCAGTTTACCCGCACGACGTTTAAGTTCAGCCCGCTCGTCATCCGTCAAACGCAGAGCAAAAGGGTTTGTAATGGGAGTATTTGACTGATTGCGAGTACTCATGGGCGCGGCCCCCGATGGATAGAGTTTTTGTCAAAACCTTCGGCTTTTAAGATCGCATTCCATTCTTCAAGGACATCAAGAACATTGTTCGAGCTGCTTCCTTGAAGGTGCACCAAAAAAAGCCCGGCTTTTAGCCGGGTTTTTTGTTGCCTTTCGCATTTCGTTTTAGATTATAACTTTTCTCCGCCCGCACGGTTGTCAAAATCCCCTGAACTGCATAAAAACGCGGCACCGCAGGGCATGCACGCCTGTATTCCGGGTGAATGTCGCTGCAACTGAATTGAATGATGCGTGCCACCGATCTGCACACATCAGGTGGAGGCGAATTCATGAGTAAACCTGTGGTATTGATTGCTGGTGGTGGTATTGGCGGCCTGAGTGTTGCACTGACACTCAACCAGATTGGCGTTGAATGCGTCGTCTTTGAAGGCGTTGAAGAGCTTAAACCGCTTGGTGTCGGCATCAATATTCAGCCAAATGCGGTTCGTGAGCTGGGTGAACTGGGTATCGGCGCTGAAGCGCTGGACAAGGTTGGCGTACCTGCCAAAGAATGGGCGCTTGTCGGTCTCAACGGCAACGACATCTATTCCGAGCCGCGAGGCCTGCTGGCAGGCTACAATTGGGATCAATATGCTGTCCACCGTGGCAAGTTCCACATGGCGCTCGCTGAAGCCTTCATGGAGCGCGCAGGCGCAGACGCGATCCGCCTGGGGCATCGCGTAACCGGCTATGAGAACAACGCTGACGGCACCGTGACTGCCATCATCACCAAGTCCGATGGCTCGGTGGTGCGCGAAACCGGAGCATTACTGATCGGCGCCGATGGCATCCATTCCACCGTCCGCGCGCAAATGCACCCCAACCAGCCGCCAATCCACTGGGGCGGCGCGGTCATGTGGCGCGGCACAACACTTGCCAAGCCGATCCGCAGCGGTTCGTCATTCGTCGGACTGGGAACGCATCATCACCGTATGGTGATTTACCCAATTTCTCACCCTGATCCGGAAACCGGCCTCGCGCTCATCAACTGGATTGCCGAAGTGACCATGGACAATTCGGAAGGCTGGCAGCAGCAGGGCTGGTTCCGCCCCGTCGGCATTGACGATTTCATCCATCACTTTGAAGACTGGACATATGACTGGTTGGATGTGCCAACGCTTCTGCGCGGCGCTGACGATGCCTATGTCAATCCGATGATTGACCGCGATCCGGTTCCAACCTGGCAGGATGGTGCCGTGGCGCTGATGGGCGACGCAGCCCACGCCATGTACCCGACCGGCTCCAATGGTGCCAGCCAGGCAATCATAGACGCCCGCACGCTGGGTGCTGCAATCATTGAACATGGCGTGACCCAGGACGCTCTGGCGGCCTATAATGAAAAGCTGTGCGGCCCGGTTTCGGAACTGATCCTGCGCAATCGCGGTTCTGGTCCATTCGGCCTTCTGAACATGGTGGATGAACGCTGCGGCGGTGTCTTCGACAACATCGATGACGTCATTCCGCCCGCAGAACGATCCGAATTTATGGGCAAGTATCAGGCTGCAGCAGGATTTGCCAAAGACCACCTGAATGCGGCACCGCCAATCATTGCGCCGGGCGCAAAGGTGAAGAGCTGAGCGACAAGTGTTTTAGGGCAACACGCTTGCCCTGGACGCTCACCCGCACTATCTCTTGGTGGCTCCGAGGGGAATAATCATGCTGCGCGAAGACATCAACGAGACAATGCTTCCCTCGCCCGGTTCCGCACCGGTTCGCTGGCGCGTCAGTGATGATCTCGTCCCCTATGAAGAAGCCGTTGCAACGATGGAGGCCGAGGTCGAGAAGATTTCTGCCGGTCAAGCCGACGAGCTGGTTTGGCTTTTGGAGCATCCGCCACTCTACACAGCGGGTACGAGTGCAGATGCTAGCGACCTCATTGATCCGGACCGCTTCCCCGTGTTCAAGACCGGACGCGGCGGTGAATATACTTATCACGGACCGGGCCAGCGCGTGGCCTATGTAATGCTTGACCTCAAGCGCCGCAGGCAAGATGTACGCGCCTTCGTTGCAGCGCTTGAAGAGGTCATCATTCGCACCTTGGCCTCTATGAATGTCAAAGGAGAGCGCCGGGAAGATCGGGTCGGGGTCTGGGTTCAGCGCCCGGAGCGCCCTCGCCTGCCAGATGGCTCACCGGCTGAGGACAAGATTGCTGCACTTGGAATTCGCCTGCGCAAATGGGTGACGTTTCATGGCCTCTCCATCAACGTGAACCCCGATCTCGGCCATTTTGGCGGTATCGTGCCGTGCGGAATATCGGCCTATGGCGTTACAAGCCTGACAGATCTTGGCCTGCTCTTGATGATGCCGGAAGTCGACATACGGCTTCGTCAGGCCTTTGAAGAGGTCTTTGGCGAAACGCGCAACGATTAGCCAAACAATCGATCACAGGCATAGATAATCGCGTAGGCGTGGATCATGACCGCAGCATAGAGACCCAGGCCCACCATAAGGCGCTCGCCACCCGACATTTCTATCAGCTTGAAACGTGGGCGCACACGACCTGTACGCAGCCCCATGAAGCTCACCAGCGTAAAGACTGACAGACCCGCCAATATCGCATTGCGCGGTAGTTCGATGCGCCAGGCCGTGAAGAGAATGGCAGCGGCGATGAGGAACGTTCCGACCAATTGCAGCACGCGACCGGGAAATATCTGCCGCAACACCTGCCCGCCATCAAAGCGGTACATGGGCAGCAGGTTCAAGAGGTTGAAGGCCCCCAAAACCAAAAGGAGCAACAAACTGGGTGCTTCTGCGTCGGCACTGATCCAGCCGGTTTCGGCAGCTTCATGAACACCAATGACCACCGGCACCAGAAAACCGGACATGCCCGGCCCCATCAGTGCTGACACGGCCACTTCAAAAATGCTGTTATAGGGTCTGCCGCCGATGGCAATGCCGCCGAGAAACGGAACAAAAATCATCCGCACTTTCTCGTGTCCAAATACACGATAGGCCAGAAGATGCCCCGCCTCGTGCAGGACAATCACCACGGTCAGAATAGTGGAAAGCATCAAGCCCTGGGACGTCAGACCGAAGAATGGCCAAAGCAGGAGCGTCGAAAGGACGGCCAATGCGACTTGCGTCGCCGGGTGTTCAAATATGCCACCAGTGGTGGCCCGGCCTGTGCGAAACCAGCTTCCCAAAGAATTGACTTCCCGCAGCAACGCGAAATAGCGAAATACGAGAAAAGCCAAGCCGCGATAGCGGTCAGTCTGTTCAACAATCAACTCGCTGCCTTCTGGCGCATGGTTGACGCGTCGAACCTCACTATAATTGGACCAGAATGCAGCATCCAGCGCACTGTCGTCCACCACCTGTGCTGAATAGCAGACGCCCAACTCGACAGGATCAAGCCGCATGACACGCTCGATGGGTCGGCCCTGCCTATCCTGATGGCTCAATGACTGGCGCACCAAACCATCGCCTGCCTGTTCGCTTGTAACCACTGACGGATGCCATCCAGCATCCTTGCCAAGCGGATAAACTGCACCCCACACCCGTTCGGGAGAAACCGGATACCGCTTGCGAACACGAATGGTTCTAAGCCCCAGAGGAACTGCCATCAGCAGCCAGATCAAGCCTAGATTGATGAATATGAGCACAATTGCAGAAAGCGGCATACAGCGTGTTTCCAATGCAGTTTGGGCATGGTTAGCCTCTCAATATGCACCCTACTGCACAAAGCTGAATCGCATACTCACTGACGCAGTTAACGCCGCCTTAACGCTGCCTTTTGGCAATATAGGCTTCAAAGCCAGACTGGCGCAGCTCACAAGCCGGACAAGAGCCACAGCCATAGCCCCAGGCATGCCTGCTTTCACGATCACCACGGTAGCAGCTATGGCTGTCTTCCAGTATCAGCTCCACCAAAGCATCACCGCCCAGATCGCTTGCCATCTCCCATGTTTCGGCCTTGGTAAGCCACATCAGCGGTGTGTGGATGACCTGCCGGGTATCGAGACCGAGAGAAAGTGTCACCTGCAGACTTTTCAGCGTGTCATCGCGACAATCGGGATATCCGGAATAGTCCGTTTCACACATGCCACCGATGAGATGACGGATACCACGCCGATAAGCGAGCGCCGCAGCGGCAGTAAAAAACAGGATGTTTCGGCCAGGCACGAACGTGTTCGGCAGCCCGGCCTCATTCATCTCAATCTCCATGTCACGCGTCAGTGACGTCTCGGAGATAGCGCCCAGCAGCCCCATATCAACCATATGGTCGTCGCCCAGGCGCGCAGCCCATTGCGGAAACTTGTGCTTGAGTTCGCTCAGGAATTTAAGACGAACCTCCAGCTCGACACTATGGTTTTGCCGATAGTCGAACCCGACGGTCTCCACCTGTTCAAAGTTATTGAGCGCCCAGGCAAGACACGTTGCCGAGTCCTGCCCGCCCGAAAATAGCACCAACGCACTTTTGCCAATCACAGATCAAACCTCAAAGGTGTCTTCAAAGGAATCTGGGAAGCTCGCGCGTGCAACGCTTTCGTTGATACGCAGCAGTGATGAATAGGATTCGGCATCAAACGGCTTTTCCGCCGCCACGACCTCACGGCCAAACAGCCGCGAAAGTCGCCCGGCATCCAGGTTACCCCGTTCAAAAGGTTCGTCACCAAAGTGGTGCCAGAGAGAGTGCATAAATGCCGCATCGGCAAGCGCCTCACTCTCATCACGACTGTAGTGACGCGGGCGCTCGACAATCTTGGCAATGCCCTTCGGGTTGGCGCGCCTGATCGTAAATTGCCACCCTGTCCCGGTCAAACCTGACGGAAAGCCGCGGTGTTTTGTCATCTCAGGAAGTTTTGCCATTTGATCTAGCTGCCAGTGCCTATCTTGTCTTGCGTTCTGGTATCGAAATCCGATGCATCATGACGCTCATGAAGCTGCTTTGCAGGATCGCCAAAGGTGCGGTTCACCATGGCGCCACGCCGCACAGCAGGACGCTCGTCCACCTGCTTGCGCCAGCGCTGCACGTGTTCATATTCGTCCACCGACAAGAAATCGCCTGCATCTTCATATGCAGCGTTTGCAGCCAGGCGGCCATACCAGGGCCAGATTGCCATATCTGCGATCGTGTATTCGCTGCCAGCCATAAACTCATGCTGCGCCAGATGCCGATTAAGGACATCCATCTGCCGCTTCACTTCCATCGCGTAGCGGTCAATCGCATATTGGATCTTGATCGGTGCATAGGCATAAAAATGGCCAAACCCGCCGCCCAAGAACGGCGCTGATCCCATCTGCCAGAAAAGCCAGTTCATGGTTTCAGTACGCGCTCGAATATCCGTGGGCAGGAAGGCGCCAAATTTCTCTGCCAAGTACATGAGAATAGATGCGGACTCGAAAACCCGCAGCGGCTCGCCTCCATCCTTCGGCGCATGATCCATCAATGCTGGAATTTTGGAATTCGGGTTGGCGTCTACAAAGCCGGAACCAAATTGATCGCCACTGCCGATTTTGATGAGCCATGCATCATATTCTGCATCTGCAAAACCGGCTGCAAGCAGCTCCTCCAGCATAATCGTCACCTTCTGCCCGTTCGGGGTGCCAAGTGAGTATAGCTGCAGCGGGTGCTTGCCTACTGGCAATTGCTTTTCGTGGGTGGGGCCGGCAATTGGTCGATTGATGCTGGCAAAGGCACCACCGTTACCTGTTTCCCATGCCCAAACCTTGGGCGGCGTATAACCTGCAGGAAAATTCTTTTCCGGCGGAAACTTGTTTTCGTCTGTCACGATTCACCTTGTGAGTTCAGCTTTTGCGAAACGCGATTATTGCGCCTCAAGCATCTCACTGCAATCGTTATCAACAGTCACAACACAAACATCTTCGTTTGCGGCCGGAGATTGCACTTCCTCCGCGCCCTCGTCATCTCCCGCATCTCGCAGAAGTGGAAGGACGTCTCCCGCCTGTGGAGGGGGCGATGGCCGCTCGACAGCAATCTCGCCCGAGGTGCCGAACTGGGTGCCTGAATTCAAAATCGCGTCACCATTTGGCGACGGTGAAAAGTTCGGGAGGCGACGCGCGCCGTCAGATTTCATTTGGGTGGAGGTAGTAACCGGTATGCGAATATCACTCGGTTGCAATGGGGCCAGTCCGAACTCATACTGCAATCGGTCCGCAGTCGCTTGCGCCAACCCGTGGTTCACCGTCATCCGGTTATCCCCAATCACGCGCACTTCGAATTGCTTGTGAATGATGAGGGAATTGTTGTTGGCATCTCGTGCGTCTGCCACAACCATCGCCACTGCCTCGTTGCCACGCAATCCGCCATCAAAGCTGATCGAGCTGATGAACACATCGAGATATGCTGCGCGCTGGGCGGAGAAGATCGAACCGCGCTTCAAAGACGATTCGAGCCGCGACTGGAGTTCAAGCGCCATCTCTGGCTGGACACCTTGTGCAATGGCCACCTGCGCCGAAACGTAGTGCAAGCGCTCGCTGTAACCATCCACGTGGCGCCGTGGCGCAGCGCAAGCACCGAGGATAAATGCCAGCAGCGTCATGATTGTCATCCGCAAAAAGACTGCGCGCATCATTTCCCCCGAAGTTATGCGATGTTTTCCACACTCAGATATCTACAAACATGGTTAACCAACCACTAACAGACACGCTTGGCGCGAGGCTTTCGGGGTGCCACAAGCAGCAACGCCGCACGTTTTATTGACGCTACGCCCTTGACCATCGGGACCACCATCACCAAAAGTCCGCACCATAGTGAATATTGGGCAACATGCAGGAGAGAGCTCAAATATGCCGGAGCTTTTGCGGGACGAAGAAGTCATTGTCAGGCGCGAGGGCGCACTTGGTAGATTGACACTCAACAGACCCAGAGCGCTTAACGCCCTGAATATCGACATGATCCGCACAATCCGAGAGTATCTCGATGCATGGGCATATGACCCGGACGTTGCTTGCGTGATGTTTGACGCCAGCGGAGACAAGGCTTTTTGCGCCGGTGGTGACATTCGCTTCATGTATGAAACCGGGCGCGAAAACCCGGAGCCCGGTCGCCAGTTCTGGCGTGAGGAATACAGCGTCAACCTGCTTATCTCACGCTACCCAAAGCCAGTCGTCACCATCATGGATGGCATTACCATGGGAGGTGGTGTCGGCCTTGCCAGTCACGCCTCTCACCGAGTGGTGACAGAAAAGGCGCTGGTTGCTATGCCCGAGGCAACAATAGGCTTTCTGCCTGATGTTGGCGGAACGCATCTGCTTGCACGCGCACCTGGCAAAATCGGCCTCTATCTCGGCACCACATCGGGCCGGATGAATGCAGGCGATGCCATTTTCGCCGGTTTTGCCGACGCATTCGTTCCTTCGCAATCGATAGATGAATTGCGCGAAAAGCTGGCCTCTGGTCAGCCCCCGCTTATCGCCCTCGCCGCCCTGTCTCGCATGTCACCATCTGGAGATCTGGCGGATTTACGTGCCAAAATTGATTTGACGTTTTCACGCCCCACAATGCTTGCGTGCCTGCACGCAATAGAGGCACTGGCGGCTGGTGGGGATGAGTGGGCAATCAAGACAGCGAAAGCGATGCGTCACAACTGTCCCTTTTCATTGGCGGCGATCTTCGAGGCTTTGCAGCAGGCGGATCACCTTGACCTCGAAGGCAGCCTGAAGCTGGAATATCGTTTCTCGCACCGCACGCTTTCGCATGACGACTATTATGAGGGCGTGCGTTCGGTTATCGTTGATAAAGATCGCGATCCGCGTTGGCACCCTGCCCGCCTTGAAGATGTCGATTTAGATCAGGTCTCAGCCATGCTTTCACCACTTGGTGACAGCGAGTGGGAATTTACCTGACAACTAACGTTGCCCACACACCAATTGAGATGAGGAGAACCCAATGAGTGACACCGTTCTAGTGGAGAAGCAGGGTCGTATCGCGGTTTTGACACTGAACCGCCCGCAGGCGCTCAATGCCCTTAATACCGAGTTGTTAAGTGCTCTCAAGGAGCAAATTGAAACACTTGGCAATGACCCGGATGTTGGCTGCATCGTGTTAACAGGTTCGGAGAAGGCATTTGCTGCCGGCGCCGACATCAAAGAGATGTCATCCAAGACCTATATCGACATGCTGAGCACCGATCATTTTGGCAGCTATAATGCAATTGGCACTGCCCGCCTGCCGATTATCGCTGCGGTGAGCGGGTTTGCGCTTGGCGGCGGATGCGAATTGGCAATGATGTGCGACATTATCATTGCATCTGATACCGCGAAATTTGGTCAGCCGGAAATCAAACTTGGAATCATTCCCGGCATGGGCGGCTCGCAGCGCCTGACGCGCGCCATTGGCAAGGCCAAAGCAATGGATCTCGTTTTGACCGGGCGTATGATGGGCGCAGAAGAGGCCGAACGCGCCGGGCTGGTTGCACGGGTGGTGCCCGGTGACGAGCTGATGGAAACTGCCCTTGAAGCGGCCAACGCGATTGCGTCTCATTCCAGACCTTCAGTGCAGGTCGCCAAGGAGGCGGTCAACCGCGCGTTCGAGACGACATTGGGCGAAGGGCTGCACTACGAGCAACGCGCCTTCTATGCGCTCTTTGCAACGGAAGATCAGAAAGAAGGCATGGCTGCGTTTTCAGAAAAGCGCCCGCCCAACTTCAAACACCGCTGATATCCGAATCGACTTTGTGGGCAACAGCCAGTTTCAACAACAAAAAGGGCCGCGAATTTCGCGGCCCTTTGATTTTTCGGCGATGCCGGTCGCTTATTCAGCGTCCTTGGCTTCGGCCTTTTTCTTAGGAGCAGCCTTCTTCTTCGGCGCAGGCTTTTCAGCCTCGTCAGAAGACTCTTCCTTCTTTGCAGCAGCCTTCTTGGGAGCTGCTTTCTTCTTAGCTTCTTTCTTCGGAGCTTCTTCTGCCTCGTCGTCAGCCAGGAGCTCTTCCTTGGAAACTGTCTTGTCAGTTACGCTGATCTCACCGAGCAGATGGTCAATGACCTTCTCTTCAAAGATCGGTGCACGCAGCGATGCAGCTGCACCCGGCGTGTTCTGGAAGTAGTCCAGAATTTCCTTTTCCTGACCCGGGTAGTTGCGAAGCTGCGCGTAAAGCGACTGCTGCATCTCCTCGTCAGAAACTTCAACTCCGGCCTTCTCGCCCATTTCCGACAGAACGAGACCAAGGCGAACGCGACGCTGAGCCAGCTTTGTATACTCAGCGCGAGCGTCTTCTTCCGTGGTGTCTTCATCGGCAAAGGTCTTGCCAGACTGTTCCAGGTCGGTGTTCACCTGACGCCAGATGTTGTCGAACTCTGCAGCAACCAGCTTTTCCGGTGTGTCAAAGTCGTAAAGCTCATCGAGCTGGTCAAGGATCTGACGCTTTACCTTCTGGCGGGTAACAGACGTGTACTGGCCTTCGATCTGCTCGCGAACGATTTCACGAAGACGATCAGCGGACTCAAGACCAAGCTTGGTTGCCAGTTCGTCGTTGATTTCCAGCGGCGCTGCAGCAGCGACTTCCTTGACGGTGATGTCGAAGGTTGCTTCCTTGCCTGCCAGGTTGGCAGCCGGATAATCTTCCGGGAAGGTAACGCTGATAACCTTTTCGTCGCCAGCCTTCAGACCAACAAGCTGCTCTTCAAAGCCCGGAATGAAACGACCGGATCCGATGACGAGCTGCGCGTCTTCGTCTTTGCCGCCTTCAAATGCTTCGCCGTCAACCTTGCCCAGGTAATCCATGGTCACGCGGTCGCCGTCAGCAGCCTTGCCCTTCTTGGCTTCGTAGGACTTTGCACTTTCGGCAATGCCCATGATCTGCTCATCAACTTCTTCTGCGGTAACTTCTACGACTTCGCGTGTTACCTTCAGACCCGACGTATCCTTCAATTCGATCGTCGGAATGATTTCGTATGCAATCGAGAATTCGAAATCGGATTCAGCAGCAAGAATCTTGTCTGCCTCGGCTTCATCCTCGGTCATAGAGATATCAGGCGTTGTAGCCGACTTCTCACCGCGCTCAGCCAGGATAGATGTAGGCCTTTCGCGAACGATCTCGTTGACCAGTTCGGCCATGACGGACTTGCCATACATCTTCTTGAGATGCGCAAATGGCACCTTGCCAGGGCGGAAGCCCTTAAGCTGTACGCGGTCCTTGAGACCTTCCAGACGCTCATTTGCCTGAGCTTCCATGTCCTTGGCCGGGATCACGACCTTGATTTCGCGCTTCAGCCCTTCAGCGAGCGTTTCGATAACCTGCATGTTCAAACCTTTGTTTCCCGTGTCACGGCAGCGTCTATATTAATTGTCTTTAAGCGGACGCCGCGCCACTCATCTTTGTCGGGTGTCGCTTTATGCAATTCCTGACCACTTTGGCAAGCAAAATGACAAGAATCGCCGCCAAAAACGGCATTCCACCCCAGTTCGCCAATATGGTGACCACTTTTGCGTAGTTCACGCGACGAATTTGGTGTCCTGCTTGTTTCCGGACGATTCAAAAGGCATCGGCCCAATATTTCACTGTGGTGCGGGTAGAGAGACTTGAACTCCCACGCCTTGCGGCACCAGAACCTAAATCTGGCGTGTCTACCAATTTCACCATACCCGCGGCCAGTGACTGCTCCTCCATCGATGGATGTACGTGTACACGCATGCGACGGCGGACAGCGGCGCCTCTATAACATCCCCATCACAAGACGCAAACAAAAAAGCACAGTATTTGAACAGGTGGGAAAAGTTGCGCTCGACCGCCAATGCTGGAGCCGAATCTCTAGTTAGAATTAGCTATGCATCATGCGCATATCTAGTATATCATTTTCGCACTGCACAAATTTTGAATCCGCGCTATATTCAAAACATCGAAACGGCCAAACGGTCGTGGTGAGTTAGCGCTTCACCGGGTTCACCCTTCTAGCTCTTGGCGAACGCCAAGTACAGGAATTCGAGACGACTCCTCCTCCCTTTGTCGTTTCGTTTATGGCTGACGGCCTCCTCCTCCTCCCAAGCTGTCAGTCGATTATATGACGCCCGCCGAATCTCCTCCCTCGGCGGGCGTTATGCTTTTCAGCACCCTTCATCAAACCTCCTCCTCACCGACACCGCGATGATCTGTTGCGACGTGCCGTTTGATCGGGTCATCTTCGCACCGCAGCGCGAAGATCGAAATTCACACCATGTGTTAATTTCCGTTAACTTTCATTGGGTTATGAAAAGGCATGCGTGAAATGCATAGGTGCATTGATGCATTGGCCCTTCATTTTATTGCAGCGCAATATATATTGATGACAACAACAGTTACAGCGGACCTGCAACGAACCGGGCCGCAAATCCAAAGAAAGGAAAATGTCATGAACATCTCTCGTTCTTTCAACAATTGGCGCAAGTACCGTCAGACCGTCAACGAACTCAGCCGCATGTCAAACCGCGAACTCGCAGACCTCGGCATTGTTCGTGACAACATTGCAGAAGTTGCTCGCGGCGCGCTCCGCTAACATCTGCTTTCAATAGCAAGATTGCAAAAACGCCCTCAGGCAGAAATGCTAGGGCGTTTTTTTATCGGGGGTTCGGCGTTTCACCCCATGAAATGCTGCGTCTATTTTCATCATTGCTCATTCTTTGTGCCACTGAGTGCTTAAATGCATATCAGATGCACAATTATTGCACTGCGAACATGGGAGCTACGGGTGTACTATTACTCATGAAAAGAACAATCGGCCCAACGCGCTTTGAGCCGCAGTCGCGAGGAAATAGACATGAACCCTGTAAACTATGCCAAGAAGTGGCTCTCCCGTCGTCGCACCCTGTCCATTCTCTCCGAATTGGATGATCACGAACTCAGCGATATTGGCCTGAACCGTTACGATGTTCGTCGTCGCTCGGCTCACAGCCTCCGCTAACAACATCATTGACGGGTATTGCAACGGCGCTCCTTTGGGCGCCGTTTTTGTTTGCCCGGTCGAAATAGATTCGTTTGAACTTTCCTGTACCAGTTGATAATGAGCCGCCATGTCAGAACAAAATACAAAACCTATTCATGTTATTGGCGGCGGCCTGGCTGGCAGCGAGGCTGCCTGGCAAATCGCGCGTGCCGGTATTCCTGTGATCCTTCACGAGATGCGCGGCGTTCGCAGTACCGATGCCCACAAATCCGATAGCCTTGCAGAGCTTGTATGCTCCAACTCATTCAGATCAGACGACGCTGAGACCAATGCTGTCGGCGTGCTTCATGCGGAGATGCGGCTTGCAGGCTCGCTGATCATGGCCTGCGCGGATCAAAACCAGGTCCCTGCCGGTGGAGCGCTTGCCGTTGACCGTGAGGGCTTTGCAGAGGCCGTGACCCGCGCCATTCAAGATGAACCACTCATCACGGTTGTCCGTGAGGAAGTTACCGGGCTTCCACCTGCCGAGTGGGAACGGACCATCATTGCGACAGGTCCGCTGACAGCGCAGTCCCTTGCCGATTCCATTGCTGCCGAAACTGGTACGCAGTCGCTTGCTTTCTTCGACGCTATCGCGCCCATCGTCTATCGCGAGTCCATCAATATGGATGTGGCTTGGTATCAGTCGCGCTATGACAAGGTCGGCCCCGGCGGGACAGGCAAGGATTACATCAACTGCCCGCTCAACGAAGAGCAGTATAACGCGTTCATTGATGCGCTCGTTGAGGGCGACAAGGTGGGCTTCCATGAATGGGAAGGCACGCCCTACTTCGACGGATGCCTGCCGATTGAGATTATGGCTGAGCGCGGTCGCGAGACTCTGCGTCACGGGCCAATGAAGCCGATGGGCCTGACCAACGCACATAATCCCGAGGAGAAGCCATACGCTGTCGTTCAGCTTCGTCAGGACAATGCGCTTGGCACGCTCTACAATATCGTCGGTGTCCAGACAAAGCTTCGCTACGGCGCGCAGAGCGAGATATTTCGCATGATTCCGGGGCTGGAAGATGTCGAGTTTGCACGCCTTGGCGGTCTGCACCGAAACACTTACCTGAACTCCCCCGTGCTGCTGAATGAGAGTCTGGCCCTGAAGAGTCGACCCGGCTTGCGCTTTGCCGGGCAAATAACCGGCTGCGAAGGTTATGTGGAAAGTGCCAGTATCGGTTTGCTGGCGGGTCGTTTTGCCGCCGCCGAGCATCGAGGCCAGTCCATCCTGTTACCACCTGCAGAAACAGCACTTGGCGCGCTGCTGAACCACATCACCAGCGGACATCTGGTTCACGATGAGGAGCCAGGCAAGCGCTCTTTCCAGCCCATGAACGTGAATTTTGGCCTATTTCCCGAGTTGCCCGCAGGCAGCATCGTCAAGCCTGAAGGCGTGAAGCGTTTTCGCGGTAAAGACAAAGCGATTGCCAAGAAAAAAGCCATGAGCGCGCGTGCTCTGGCCGCATGCAAGGCCTGGTTGGCCAAGGCGTAGCCTATCGGCTGCTGTCACCGTTCTCCGCCTCACCGGCATCACTGTCGGCGGCGTCGGGCATCTTTAGCTGAAGACTTCCGAGCAGCCAAAGCGCAAGCTCTGCTGTTCTGTCTTCGCTGGAGAAAAAGAATTCACCGCTTTCCAACCCGCTGCCCGTGAATTCGATGTTAAGTGATCTGGAACTCGTACCCGGTGAAACAGACACGCCGCCAGGCTTTATGATGCGGCATGTCATGTAGCGGTTGGAGCTTTGCACACATCCCGTATTCCCATCAAAAAGGCGGAGGAATACGGTACGTTCATCGGACGTCATCAGAACGTCGCGAATAGGCTCTGTCGGGTATGCCCGTCCAAATGCCACGATTGCCGGGCCAGTATCGCCGCGCTCGTCATTCAGCAAGCGCGGCAGGCGCATTGAAAAATACACTGCGGTAGCGCCAGCCAGAACAGATACGGTCATCAAGATTGTGGTTAGCAATGCGGGCTCCAATTGGTTGATATCCTAGGTAGCCCACCTGCCTTGCGCGAACATAGCGTTTCGTCGGTATTGCGACATCAAGTCGTCGCGATCTCTTCCGGCATTGGGTTCCAGTCGAAGTAGGCTCTTACCTGACCGTGGTCTGAAGCGCCTTCGAGTTTTGCTGAATCCCGATTCAAATGATCGTTGTAGACCTCCAGCTCCCGAAACGACCAAAGGCGCTTGCGTGAATGATCATAGAATTCCTCTGAGACAAGAATATGATCCAAGCTTTCGCGCTTATGCCTGTAAACATGGGTGTAGTAAACGTGCCTTGCAGAGCGATATTGCTGCAGACGTTCTGCGGAAAAGAGTCCCTTGTCAGAAGACAGTCCGGCGCGGCTCTTTTCCACCATCCGGTAGGTTGGCTGGTCAGATAAGAGTTCCGTTGTAACAGACAGTGTGTCATCATTTAGATCACCAAGAACGACCACCGGCGAGATGGAATCCTCATCCTCAGATTTCATTTTGGCGTTGAGCATTACACGCATTGCTCCTGCTTCCATAACCCTGCGGATATGTGATACGGCGGACTTTGTGACCTGTGCGTGATGCTCAAGAACATCTGGCCGCGGTTCCGCAAAACTCAGGCGGGCCGGCCCCTTGGATTTTAGATGCGCGACATAGACGGAAATAGGAGGCGGCGTTGGGTTTGTCCCTTCTGCCTGGACAACTGCATGTAACACTGGGCGCGAAAACTCTGTAATCGTCAGCGTAATCTCCTCTTGTGCACCGTCTGTTTCTCGCAGTTGTTCGAATTTGAAGGTCGCAGGAAATTTCTCGATCCAATGGGCGCCATCCTGCAATTGCGATTGCCCCTGCCGTCCCTTGCGCACAGCAAGCGCCACCTGCGGACGCCCCCGTCCAGGCGCATCACGCGCCACAATATCGTAATCTCCGCCAAGTCCCACCTCATCAAATGCATCAATGAGCGCCTGCCGCGACCAAAGCTCCTGAAATGCGATAACCTCGGCGTCAAGACGCTTGATTTGCTCGCCTGTCCATTTGATCTTCTTGCGATAGGCAGCACGCCCCTCCTCGTCATCGCTGAAGGCGGGCGTGTTTTGGTAGGTCAGTCCGCCTGGAACCTGCAAGTTCAATAGGTTAAACGTGGCAAAGCTCAGATCCCGCATATTTGATCTCGGCATGTAAAATCCCCCTCTGGCAGAAAGTTTTCAATCGCTAAATTAAATCAGCAAATACAACCTTAAATATATTTTATGGCGACTTTATGAAACCTATTGGAGCACATATAACATGGGGGGGGCATGTTGCATCGAAAAGCCTCTAAAATGGGCATGTCGGAAAATGTTGCTATTTTGTACTCAACGCCCTCTTTCTTTTTGATGTGACTCGCGCCATATTCTGGTCATGTCCAAATCCTCCAAAAATTCGTCCTCCAAGCCATCGGGTTTCGAGGAAGCTCCGCAAGCTGACTTTGAAGGCGCACCGCTGGAAGGCGGCGTATCTGACTGGATTCGCCAGATGGAAGAAGAGGCCGCAGCGGACAGTCGCCGCAATGAAATGCGGGAGATTCGCTCCAACGCCGGCAAGCATCGCAAAAAGACGGAGAATGCGGCACGTCGCGTCGCCGAAGGCCGCGATCCTGACCAGAGCGCGAAGCAAACAAGCGGACAAGTGTCCGCCGCCGGGCGTCCGGCGCGCTCCACGCAGGCCAGCCCGAAGGGCGATACGGCCGTGAGTGGAAAAGAACGCACCTCCCGTGGCACATCCATTGGTGGCTCGTCCAACCCGAAGACCCGCGCTGCGGCTGGCCTGAACCCGGTGGCAGGCCTGGATATCTCCCTTGAAGACGCTGAGCGCCTCGGCATCGGCAAGGCACCTGGAGCAAAGCGCAGCGGACAAAAGTCCGCCGCCGACAGTTCGGCACCCCCGCGGAGCGAGGCGCAAAGCGCCGACAGCGCGAGCGCAAGCAATGCTGTCACGGCGACGGTCGAAGCCCTCTCCTCGCTCATCGAATCCGGCAATCCGCTCTTCAAAGATGGCAAAATCTGGACGCCGCACAGGCCCGAGCGGCCGGAAAAGTCCGAAGGTGGCATCAGCATCAGGATGGAGACGGAGTTCAAGCCCTCCGGCGACCAGCCAACCGCCATCAAAGACCTTGTTGAAGGTTTGGGTGGCCCCTACGTGGCTGGACAAGGTGACGGCCCGCAAACGGCTGGCGCGGCGGAAGACAAGCGTCAGGCCGAGCGGACACAGGTTCTGTTGGGTGTTACCGGCTCCGGCAAAACCTTCACCATGGCGAAGGTGATTGAGGAAACACAGCGCCCCGCGCTCATCCTCGCGCCCAACAAGACGCTCGCCGCCCAGCTTTATTCCGAGTTCAAGAACTTCTTCCCCCACAATGCGGTGGAATATTTCGTCTCCTACTACGATTACTACCAGCCGGAAGCCTATGTGCCGCGCTCGGACACCTATATCGAGAAGGAATCCTCAATCAACGAGCAGATCGACCGCATGCGCCACGCCGCCACGCGCGCGATTCTGGAGCGCGACGACTGCATCATCGTGGCCTCCGTTTCCTGCATCTACGGTATCGGCTCTGTGGAAACCTACACCGCCATGACCTTCCAGATGAAGGTGGGCGACACGCTCGACCAGCGTCAGCTGCTCGCCGACCTCGTGGCGCAGCAATATAAGCGGCAGGACATCAATTTCGTGCGTGGCTCCTTCCGCGTGCGCGGCGACACGATCGAAATCTTCCCCGCCCACCTGGATGATGCCGCCTGGCGCATCGCGATGTGGGGCGACGAGATCGAGTCGATCACCGAGTTCGATCCGCTCACCGGCAAGAAAACCGGCGATCTGGAGAGCGTCAAGATCTACGCCAATTCGCACTATGTCACCCCGCGCCCCACGCTCAATCAGGCCATCAAGTCCATCAAGGAAGAGCTGAAACATCGCCTCATCGAGCTAGAGGCCGCCGGTCGCCTGCTGGAAGCTCAGCGGCTGGAACAGCGCACGCGCTACGATATCGAGATGCTGGAGGCCACCGGCTCTTGCGCAGGTATCGAGAATTACTCGCGTTACCTTACCGGACGTAACCCTGGCGAACCACCACCTACGCTTTTCGAATATATCCCCGATAACGCTTTGATTTTCATTGATGAAAGCCATGTGACGATTCCCCAGATCGGCGGCATGTATCGCGGCGACTTCCGCCGCAAGGCAACGCTGGCCGAATATGGCTTCCGCCTGCCCTCCTGCATGGACAACCGCCCGCTTCGCTTCGAGGAATGGGACGCCATGCGGCCCGACACCATCGCCGTGTCGGCCACGCCGGGCGGCTGGGAGATGGAGCAGGCTGGCGGCGTTTTTGCCGAACAGGTCATCCGCCCCACGGGTCTTATCGATCCGCCGGTGGAGGTGCGCCCCGCCAAGTCGCAGGTCGACGATGTTCTGGGCGAAATCCGCGAGGTTTCCCAGGCCGGATACCGCACGCTGGTCACCGTGCTCACCAAGCGCATGGCCGAGGATCTCACCGAATATCTGCACGAACAAGGTGTGCGCGTGCGCTACATGCATTCGGATATCGACACGCTGGAGCGCATCGAGATCATCCGGGACTTACGCCTTGGCGCGTTTGATGTGCTGGTGGGCATCAACCTGCTGCGCGAGGGGCTGGATATTCCCGAATGCGGTTTCGTGGCCATTCTGGATGCGGATAAGGAAGGCTTCCTGCGGTCTGAGACCTCACTGGTGCAGACCATTGGCCGCGCGGCACGTAACGTGGATGGCCGGGTCATTCTCTATGCCGACAATATTACCGGCTCCATGCAGCGCGCCATGGAAGAAACGTCCCGTCGCCGCGAGAAGCAGCTTGCCTACAATGCCGAGCACGGCATCACGCCGGAATCGGTGAAAGCCCGCATTTCTGATATTCTGGATTCGGTCTACGAGAAAGACCATGTCCGCGCCGATATTGGCGTCAAGGGTGCCAAAAACAGCCCGAGAGACCTGGTTGGCAACAATCTCAAGACGCATCTCGAGGCGCTCGAAAAGCAGATGCGCGATGCCGCCGCCGATCTGGACTTCGAAACCGCTGCCCGCCTGCGCGACGAAATCAAACGCCTGAAAGCCGCCGAACTGGCGGTCATGGATGATCCAATGGCCCGCGAAACTTCGAAAGCCAGTGAGGGAAGAGGACCGGCGAAGCCGCAAGCCCTACCGGGCGTCGCGCCCGATGGCGCGCCCCCGCGGAGCGAGGCGCAAAGCGCCGACAGCGTGAGCGCAAATGGATTATTCCGTAAAAACTCCCTCGACGAAATGACCGTCGGCCGCACCGAAAAGCCGGTGCGCGGCGCAGCCCCCAGCAAGCCGGAGGATGTCAAACCGATCGTGCGCGGCAAGATCGGTATTGGAAGTTATGAAGACCCGGCGGATGAAAAGCGCAAAGGGCGGACTAAGGGGAAGACGGGGAAACCGGGGCGGTGATTAATGAGGCAATCGAATGTTAAGATGTAGAAGTGTAGCGAAATACAGCTAGCCCTTCTTTTTATTACCCAATTCACTCAAATTGGACACTATGCTCGAATCCTCATTTTCAATGTAGGCAGCACTTTTATCTTCAATCATCGGTATCGGCTCACCGAAATACCAGTCTTTCCGTCGTCCGTCTTTCTCCTTTCGCGATTTCTTCTCAAAGATGTCTCGATATCGCCTTGGTGAAATCCCAACAAAGGGTCGAAATAAGACCTTCTTTTCTGAAAGCTCATCGTTGAATGTGATAGAATCAGAATTTAGTTCTACTGCGTAGCTTTTTGGGTATGGCTCCAAATAGACAAGCGACCTGATTCCTGAAGATACAATATGCTTGGCACACATGTGGCAAGGAAATGTGGTACAATACATAATGGAATCCCGAATGCTCACACCGGCGCGCGCAGCATCAGTAATCGCGGCCATCTCGGCGTGAATCATGCGCCCATACTCAATGATATCCATTATCTGAGAATCTTTTATTTCTTTATCCCGAACGATCTCTCTCAGTTGCTCAATCGCATTATTTTTCGAAGCCAAGCCATCTGACAAAAATCCAGCTTTGTTCATTCTTTCCAATAGGTCATGAAGAATTTCAAGTTTTCTAGATTGGTTTGCATCTCGACCTCGCTCAAAGTCTCTGTGGGCATCTTCTTCATCTTCCGCCCAATAGGTCCCCCCGAAAGCCTTCGGCACCTCATTGCAGCCCATAGACAAAATTTCTCCGGATTGTGTAAATATTGACGCTCCGACTTGACGAGAAAGATCGATAGACCTCAGCGACGCTGCCGCCGCAGTGTACATCCCATATTCCATCTTTGTGGGGGACCGACCGTTGTGGCCAAAAAAAGCCTCCAGAAAACGCTTCAGCGTCTCATGTATGGTTTTTTTGTTCATCCCGTAAACAAAGAGGTCTCCTAAATGAAATATGTTAGAGATTTTCTGTCCGAAACTACCAATACCTTCGTCAAAATCTTTCTTGATTAAGTCGATGGCCTCCTTTTCGCACTCATCTTTATCTCTTGCGGCTTCATCAAACTCCTTTATTTTCCTGGAAAGCTCGGCGCGCCTCTCGTTTTCAGACGCAGAAACTGAAATCTGAATAAACTTCCGTCCATAGGTCTTTCTCATCAATTCAATTTCTTGAGGACGCTTAAATTGACGTATTATGTAGGCGTGTCCCAACGCAGGGTTTTCGGGATCCCCACTGATGGTGGCCCGTTCTGCCCTAATCCTTGCAACAACCAGTGCCGCTAGCGCCGCCGAACTATTGTTCTTGGCGCAAACCTCATCAGCATAAGAAATCAAGGAATGATATTTTGCACTGAACGAATTATCTTCAATTGAAATATCGGTCTTAATTTCCTTCATTAATTCCGTAATTCGCAAAGGCACTGAGCTGTAACCCAAATGCGAAAGCTCCAGAACCAGCATTTCTTGAACATAGTCCAAGTCAACGCCAATCGGACCGACTAGACCGATAAACAGCTCAGGCTTTTGAGAATCACCCATGACAACACCAAAAATCAAAAAGTTGTTATTATGTGAACGAACTCAAAAACAAACTGCTAGGTTCACACAAGAATCAACATATAATAACTTCAGAACGAAGCAACCTTTAGTGGAGGCGACAATGTCAAATGACTACATAGTCGTAAGGGATGCAGACACCAAACAATTGAAAGAATTGGGTTGGCTTGAAGAACAACTCAAAGCTGCCGCTCAAAATCTTTCTAATCGCCCTTTACAAAGGCGTGGGCCATTCGAGATCAGCGATCAGATCATCGAAGACTTGAATGAGAAGTTTTCCCTCAAGTAGCCAAACTGCTTTGACCAGTTCTTTCTAATCATTCTTCACTTAACCAAGGCTAGTTGCGAAACCACCTTTTGAGAGCCCCCCCCCCCCGCCTGGCTCGCCTTGCCAATCGCTAGTCGCATCTGCAGCATTGCCTTCGAGCGGCGTCGCTCTCAGGCCTTCGTTCGCTGAAATCGATTCACTGGATCGATTTCTGACCTTTGGCCAATGCTCCGAAGCCTCTCCGTCATGGTCGGGCTTGACCCGACCATCCACACACAAGCTTCTTTTTGGAGCCTTGGGCCGCAGGCCCGAGGATGACAACGGGTGGTGAGGCTTGCGCCCACCTCTCCCCTTGTGGGAGAGGTGGAAAATCAGCACCTTGGGGCGACAGCACCAAGTGCTAGATTTTCCGGTGAGGGGTACAGGCAAATGAACTGCGACCGGCGAATCTTGTGTGTTTGAGAGAACACCCCTCACCAAGCGCGTCCAGCGTTCGGCCTGCCTCACGCGGACTTGCTATCCTCTCCCACAAGGGGAGAGGACGGGTTCCGAGCCAGTGGCCCCACTCCGTCATGGTCGGGCTTGACCCGACCATCCACACGCATGCTTGTTTCTGGATCCTCGGCTCAGGGCCGAGGATGACGGAGTATGTGGTGCATTCCGTGCACCAATTTCCCGCCCCCATTCCGCTAAGCCGTTGTTTCCCCTCGCCCCACAACAAAAATCACGCCCGTTTCAT
>JBNKZZ010000017.1:0-99295 GCA_050301895.1 Ensifer sp.
AAACAGTATCAGCGATCACGCTCTTCTTCTTTGGCAAGCTTGCATCGCTTCATCAACGAAATCCCAAGCTCCAGCTGTCTTACGGTTGGGGCTTATTCAGAGTAGCGCTTAAGGCGCGACGGACATCCATCGCTTCCACAGAACCGTCAAGCTCAAAGGCAACACTGTTGAGCGCCACTGGGCTTCGATTCTCTCACAGGAGCTCTCCGTCTCTCCAAATCAGAACAATTGTTAGAAAATCCCGGCGCGGAATGCTCTGAATAAACGGGGAGCACGTCAGCATGCCCTGGATCAAATCACCAAGATGGTTGTGAGACAGATCGCGCCCAGAAAAAGAGTTTCAGCGATCAGCAGCAGCATAGCTTTTCTGCCGATCCGGAAGACATCGGGAATGGATGTTTTCACGCCAACAGCGCCAATTGCGATCAACAGCGCCCAGCGCGAAATGTCACCCGCCCAACCAGCGACATATGCAGGAAGCTGGAAGACGGAGTTGAACGCCGCGAGCACAAGAAAAGCGAAGACGAAGCCCGGCAACAAGGGTGGGCGCCTGGTCATACCGCTTGCGTGACCTCTGAAGGCGAGAGCGGCGGCAAGAACGATTGGCGCAAGCATCGTTACTCTGATGAGTTTCACAACCACTGCCGTTTCGCCAGCCTCAGGCGAAAGCGAGAAGCCAGCGCCTGCCACCTGCGCCACATCGTGGATGGTCGCGCCGAAAAATACGCCACTCATCCGGTCGTCCAACCCGACATAACCCGCCAGAACGGGATAGAGGATCATGGCCAGAGTGGAGAGCATAGTCACGCCGATGACGACGAAGACCATTTCGCGCTCGGCCTGCTCACGGTCCTGACGACCAAGGACAGCGGCGATTGCCATTGCTGCAGATGCTCCACAAATGGCCACGGCTCCTCCTGTCAGGAGACCAAATTTGCGATCTCTTCCAATCAGAGGCGCCGCTGCGACGCCTAGCCCGATTGTTGCAAAAAGCCCGCCGATAACGGTCAGCAGGACCGGCACGCCAAGGCTTTCAAACATTTCAACACTGACGCGCAGGCCAAGAAGCGCAATGCCCAGACGAAGGAGAGCCTTCGACGCAAATTCAAGGCCCGCCAGCATTCGCTGATCTTCGGCCAGAAAATGCAGCGCGAGGCCTATCAGAATGGCAAGCAGCATGGCTGGCGCACCATAATGCTCGGACAAAAACGAGGCTGAAAGACCAATCATCACCGCAATAACCAGACCTGGAAACAGGCGGCGCATATGCGCATTCAGGCCGGTAGAGAAGGCCACCTCACGCATTTTGAACTGTCTTATGGGCAAAATGACCGAAACTGCCGCCTGAGAAACAAAGCGGCGAGCCCTCGCGATGAGCCGCACGCAGAACGCGCCCAATGACAATGGTATGATCACCGGCGTCATGCAGACTGGAGCGAGCACATTCGAAGCGGGCAAGTGTGCCGGGGATCACGGGAACACCCTCCGCGTTCAGGTGCCAATCAACATCGGCAAAGACGCTTCCCTTTTGGGCAAAATGCGTGCCCAAAGCATCCTGTTCGGCACTCAGAATATGGATTGCGAAATGCTCCGCCTCGATGAAGAGCTTATGCCGTGCTGACCGTTTTGCAGGAGACCACAGCACCAGTGGCGGGTCCAGTGATACGGATGCAAAGCTGTTCGCCGTCATGCCTGTCGGGCCAGCGTTGCCCATGGCGGTCACCACCGTTACTCCAGTGGTGAAGCTCCCGAGCGCATTTCTCAAGCTCCGGGTGTTGGTGGGATCGGGGATGAAAAGATGCTCTTGTCCAAAACCGGAATGCACGGCCATCATCAGGGCACCTCCTGCCCTAACGCCAAAGTATAGAGTTCAAACCAGGTCTGACGATCCATTTCCACCTTGGCCGCGTCGCCAATGGTGGCGATGCGCGAAAGATTGTTGGTGCCGATAACAGGCAGGATTTTCGCCGGGTGGCGCATCAGCCAGGCAACTGCCACAGCAGAGGCATCGACACCCTGCTCCGCGCCGACCCGTTCAAGGGCTGCAAGGAGGGCCGCATGTTCACCGGAAAAAAGTGATCCGCCGCCAAGCGGTGACCAGGCCATGACCGGAATTGCACGTTCTTGCAGGTAGGCCAGATCGCCATTGATGAAAGCCTGCGGCGCGAGCAAGCTCATTTCAATCTGGTTGGTCACCAGGGTTTCTTCCATTGCATTTTGCAAAAGCGAGAAATCCCATGGCCGGAAATTGGAAACGCCAACGCTTCGAACCTTGCCGGATTGCACCAGTTCATCAAGTGCCGCACCCGTCTCATCGGCATCCATCAGGGGATCAGGACGATGGATCAGCAGAAGGTCAATGCGATCGGTCGCCATTTCTGTGAGCGACATCTCCACAGAGGCTTTGATGTGTGCGGCTGATGTATCGTAATGCTTCACCCGCGCAGATGCGTAACGCCCCACCGGCGCGACGATATCGCATTTGGTGACAATCTCCAGGCTGTCCCTGAGCGAGGGCGTTTCCTTCAGCGCGCTGCCCAGCAGGGCCTCTGCTGCATAGCCGCCATAAATGTCGGCCTGATCCATTGTGGTGATACCCTGTTCAAGGCACGCATTGATCTTCGCCGTCACCTCTTTGGGTGATGTGTCAGTGCCATCACCCAGCCGCCACATTCCGTAGACAAGACGACTGAAGGTCAGGTTTTCAGAAATATCGACGCGTTCCATTAGCGACGCTCTCCTTCTCCAAGCGGGGTAGCCGGTGTTGTTGCAGGCACCCGGCCATATTCATGCGGCAGGGAGCAGGTCTTCATCTGCGGCAGCACCTTGGTGCCAAAGTGATCCGCCTCTTCCAGATGCGGATAGCCAGACAGGACGAAGGCGCGCATGCCCATTTTCTTGTATTCTTCCAACTCGCTTAAAACCTGATCGGTGGAACCGACTAGTGCGGCACCGCAGCCGGAGCGCGCACGGCCGACGCCGGTCCAAAGATGCGGCTCCACATAACCGAACTTGTCGGCCAACTCACGGGCGCGGGCCTGATGCGCAACACCAAGCGAGATGGAATCATGCGCACGATCGCGGATCAATTGACCGTATTCATCATCAAGTTTGGAAACGAGGTGCTCGGCATATTCACGCGCTTCTTTCTCGGTGTCGCGCACGATTACATGCACGCGAAGGCCATAGTCTAGCGTGCGGTTGTGAGCGGCGGCACGCTCATTCACCGCTTTCATCCGCTCGGCCAACTGCTCCTTCGGTTCCGGCCACATAAGGTAGACGTCACACTGCGCACCGCAAAGCTCAAGTGCATCCGGTGAATAGCCGCCGAAATAAAGAAGCGGCCCACCATTTTGCTGATAGGGCCGTGCCGGGTCAGTGGGAACGCCCTTGAAATTGTAAACTTCGCCCTCAAAATTGATTTCGTCGCGCGTCCAGGCCTGGCGAAGAATCTCGACGACTTCTCGGCTGCGCTTGTAGCGAAAGGCGCTGTCGGCCACCTCACCCGGAAAATCCGAGCTGATAACGTTCAACGTCAACCGACCTTTCAGCATGTGATCGAGTGTTGCAACCGTGCGTGCCAACATAATTGGCTGCATTTCGCCACAACGTATGGCGGCGAGAAAATTGATATTTTCCGTGATCGGCGCACAGCCAGCAACAAAGCTCAGTGTGTCTTGCCCCACCTGGTAGGAGGATGGGCAAAGAATATTGCGGAAACCGTGCGACTCTGCGCGTTTCACAATATCGGAACAATGATCAAAACTGGAGCGCAACGTTCCGTCGGGCACACCGAGATATTCATAATCGTCAGAACACAGGGCTGAAAACCACGAGACTTCGGCGGCATCCAGGCCGTCAGATGTGATGGGAACGATTGTCATTTTGCTGATCTCCTCCGATCATTTTCTTCTTGCCTATCATCAAGTTTTATGTAAATCAATTGTGTATCAATTTTAAATTTTTACGTTTGGGAGGGCGTGAAAATCGTGAAACCTGCTCCGGGCAGCCTGCCAAAATATGTCCAGATTGCTGAGCTTCTGGTGCGCGACATCGCCGCCGGACGGTTAATCGATGGCGAGCGTTTGCCGCCCGAACGCGAGATGGCGGAAAGCCTGCAAATTGCCGTTGGAACGCTACGCAAAGCGCTGGCAGAGATGGAACGCCGCGGGCTTCTTGAGCGCATTCATGGTTCAGGCAATTACGTCCGCGCCATCAGCGATCCGCAAAGCGTTTATGCCATGTTCCGGCTGGAACTGGTCACCGGCGGCGGGCTGCCGACAGCCGATATTCTGGAGGTTGCAACCCTTCAGAAAGACGCCGACCTTCCAGAATTTGGCAACGCCTCCAACGCACATCGTATCCGCCGGCTCCGTTGCCTATCGGGCAAGCCTGCGGCCGTTGAGGAAATCTGGCTCGACGGCAGCTATGCCGAAACGCTTCAAGCCGAAAATCTTTCAGAATCACTCTACCTCTACTACCGCGAAAGGCTGGGTCTTTGGATCACACGCGCGGAAGACCGGATCGGTTTGAATAGCGTACCAGAATGGGCACCTGATACCTTCGGCAAGGCTGCAGGTGCGCCTGTGCCATTTATCGCACGGCTTAGTCAGGACCAGCTCGGCAAGACAGCTGAGTACTCACGCACCTGGTTCGATCCCGATGTCGCACAATATGTCTCCCGCCTCAAATAGGAAAAGCACAACACATGAGCCACTTGAACTACGGCATTATCGGCTGCGGCATGATGGGACAGGAGCATTTGAGGAACATTGCGCTTCTGGAGGAGGCGAGCGTTGCGGCCATCTTTGAGCCGAATCCGGACATGCGCGCCATTGCGTCCAGACTGGCACCTGAAGCAGCGATGGTGGATTCTGTCGCCGAGGTCCTGGCCGTGGAAAAAGTCAATTGCCTGCTGATCGTCAGCCCGAACTTCATGCACCGCGAACAGCTGGAAGAAATCGCCGCTATCCGCCCCTTACCCGTGCTTGTCGAAAAGCCACTATTCACAGCGCCGGAAGATGCTCCGAAGCTTGCAGCGTTGAGAGCAAGCTACCCCGCGCCGATCTGGGTGGCGATGGAATATCGCTATATGCCGCCCGTCGCACGTCTGATCGAGGAAGCCGAAGCGGCAACCGGCGGCATCAAGATGCTGACCATCCGCGAACACCGCTTTCCATTTCTGGAAAAAGTCGGCGACTGGAACCGCTTCACCCGCAACACAGGCGGCACGTTGGTAGAAAAATGCTGTCATTTCTTCGATCTCATGCGCTTCATTTTGAAATCCGACCCGGTGCGCGTCATGGCGTCAGGGGGGCAAACCGCAAACCATATTGATGAACGCTATGATGGCGAACAGCCGGACATTTGGGACAATGCCTATGTGATTGTCGATTTCGCCTCCGGGGCACGTGCCATGCTGGAACTCTGTATGTTTGCCGAGGGCGCGCGTTATCAGGAAGAAATCTGGGCAATAGGCCCAAAGGGCAAGATCGAGGCGCAGGTTCCAGGCCCCGGACGCTTCTGGCCGGAGCATTTGGGCGAGCCGCCTGTGGCGCAGGTAACCATCTCCCCGCGCGAGCCGAAAGGCCCGAAACTAGTGGAAATTCCAGTTGACCCACAGTTGCTGGCAGCTGGCGACCACAATGGTTCAACTTTCTATCAGCATCAGCGCTTTCAGCGTGCAGCCCTCGGCGAGCAAGACGTTGAAGTCAGCCTTGAGGATGGCTGGTGGGCAGTGGCCATGGGCATGGCTGCCCAGCAATCAGCCGCAACCGGACAGGCCATCGACATAGCCGACATTGCCTACGGAGTGGTGAAATGAGATTTGAACCGGCCCACGGTGGAGCAATTGTTGCGCGTGGATTACTCCGCAGCAACGACCGCCACGGACTGTCGTTCGACCATATGACAAGCAAGCTCAATGCGTCGCGCCGGCGCTTCAGGTTCGAGTTCATTGCCAAGCAGAAGGCTGAGTGCCGTCTCCCCGATCTCGCGCATGGGAATATGGATTGCCGTCAGCGGCGGATTGTAGAATGCAGCTTGCGGCAGGTCGTCCATACCAATCACCGATATGTCGCCCGGAACAGTGTAGCCAGCATTGGAAAGCCCGCGCATGGCACCAGCCGCAAGGCTTTCCCCGGCAGCGAGAATAGCGGTGAAATCAATCCGCCCCTCTTCGGCCCTTTTTTCCATGGCCTGGGCGGCAAGCTCCGGAAGCCAATCGTCCACGGTGATAACCAGTTCGGGGGCGGGTTCAAGTCCGTGCGCAATCATGGCGTCGCGCCAACCCTCGAAGCGCCGCTCGATTGTGCGCCTGCCACGCTTGGCCAGAAACGCGACGCGACGGTGCCCGAGGCGAAGCAGATATTCCGTTCCCATGCGTGCGGCAGAGCGGTTGCAGGGCGTTACGCTGGAAAGCTGCATCAGGGGATCATCGCTATTGATCAGCACCGTGGGCTTTCCAAGATCACGGGCGAGGCTCAACACCTCGTCATCATCAATGCTGAGAAAGAGAAATCCGGCGACCGCTTCGTCACGCGCGGCCTCTTGCAATATAGCCATGCCCGCCTCGCCATTTTCAATTGGCTGGGTGATCACTTCAACACCTTGCACCTCAGCCCGGCGATGCAGTCCTTCCAGAACCTGCGCGGTGAACTGGTTGCGAACATAATCGATCATGGCGACACTGCTTGCCACCAGAATAACCTTGCGGCCTGCCACAGAAGCGGCGACCGCGTAATTCAACGTTCGGGCGGTTTCCATAACCCGCTCGCGGATATCAGGGCGCACGCCCTTTTCACCCGCCAGCGCGCGCGAAACCGTGCTCAGCGAAACACCGCACCGCGTTGCTATGTCTTCAAGCCGCACTTTTCGGCTGGGCTTGCCTCTTTTGCCAGTCATGGTGTCCTCCCTGTCAGCAGGCTACAAAACTGCAAAAAATTTTCAGATTGCGCAACAGTTTTTCCTATGCACAATCACCCTCAGACGCCGTCAAAAAGACATCAAGAAACGGCGCTGAATGGGAGAGAGCAGACGATGTTACTGGACGAAAGCGTGCTTGAGGCACGCCTCGGATTGCTTGTGACGGGCATGACCAACCTGCGCCACGACGGCCAGTATGACGAGCCTAATCTTGATGGCACGCCGGGCGATTACATCAGCTTCAAATCCTGGGAATGGCCGCAGGGGATCGGGCTCTACGGGCTGGTACGCCTGTGGATGCATAATCGCGACCCGAGGCTCTTGGAGCTGATTGAAGACTGGTACGACGAGCGCATTGCTGCGGGTCTGCCCGGCCTCAACATCAACACCACAGCCCCCATGCTCGCGCTCTCGCTCCTCTGGCGTGAAACCGGCGAACCTCGCTGGCAGCCTGTACTGGATCAGTGGGCAAACCGTGTGATGAACGAAATGCCGCGCACAGAAGAAAACGGCCTGCCACATATCGTGTCCGACAAGATCAATGACCGCGAATTGTGGGATGACACGCTGGTCATGGTTGGACTATTTCTCGCCTCTTACGGCCATGCGAGCAACCGCCCCGAGCTGGTCGACGAGGCCTGCCATCAGTTTCTTTTGCACAGTCGCTATCTGGCAGACCCGAAAACCGGCTTGTGGTTCCACGGCTGGACGTTTGATGGTCGTCATAATTTTGCAGGGGCGCTCTGGGCGCGAGGCAATTCATGGATCACACTCGGCATTTTGGACCTGATTGAGCTCGCCGATATACCAAACCCTGTTCGCACATTCCTGCTTGGCGTTCTGGAGGCGCAGATCAATACCCTGCTTGCGGCGCAGGCTGCATCCGGTGCGTGGCACACGCTGATTGATGATCCATCATCCTATGAAGAGATTTCAGCGACCGCCGGTTTCGGCTATGGGCTTTTGAAGGCGGCACGCCTCGGCCTCGGCCCGGCTGGCTGCTGCGAGGCCGGAATGCGTGCCCTGAAAGCGGTTCTTCAAAATATCGACGACAACGGCACTGTCGCAAATGTGTCCTACGGAACCCGTATGGGTGAAAATTTGCAATTCTACCGCGACATCCCGATTCAACCCACTGGCTACGGACAAGCGCTCGCGATTTTGTGCCTCGCCGAAGGCCTGTTGCATACAAAATCTGAAATGGAGGCGGCATGACCATGCGCGTTATCTATGGCGCTTCGCCGAACGACATGAAGACATTCGACACCGAGCGACTGCGGGCCGAATTCCTTGTGGAAGGACTTTTCAAACCCGGCCATATCGAATTCGCCTATACCCATGTTGATCGCATGATTGTGGGTGCTGCATGCCCATCTGGTGCCGCCCTCACCTTTGGCGATGGCGCTGATGTGGGCACTGAATATTTCTTCACCGCCCGCGAAATGGGCATCGCCAATCTTGGTGCTGCGGGAAAGATCACCGTGGATGGCGAGACCTACAACCTCGCCAATCGCGATATTCTCTACGTTGGACGCGGCGCAAAAAGCGTAACACTTGAGAGCGAGGACGCCTCCAATCCGGCGCGCTTTTACATGAATTCCGTGCCAGCTGGCCGCGATATCCCCCATCGGCTGATTACCAGCGACGAAGGCAAGCTTCTGGAAATGGGTGAGGATCGCAAGGCCAATAAGCGCCGCCTCAAAATGTATATCCACCCGGAGGTTGCACCTTCCTGTCTGCTGCTGATGGGCATTACCGACCTTGCCCCGGGTTCCATCTGGAACACCATGCCGCCCCACCTGCATGAGCGGCGCATGGAAGCCTATTGCTATTTCGATCTCGCCGACGAAGACCGCGTGATCCACCTGATGGGCCGCCCCGACGAGACACGAAACCTGATCGTTGCCAATGGCGATGTCGTCATTTCCCCTGCCTGGTCAATCCACATGGGCGCAGGCACAGGGCCTTACGCCTTTGTGTGGGGCATGACCGGCGAAAACCAGGCTTACACCGATGTCGACCCGGTTCCGGTCGCGGAGTTGAAATAACCATGTCCAAAGCGGGCACAAACATACGCGATCATCTTCGATGGCCTTTGGCCGCAGGCAGTCCGGTGACCTATTGGCAGCTTGGGGAAACGGCCGAGGCACGCTTTGATGTGCCCGACCAGCCGATGAAGGGAGAAATGGACCCGTTTTTCTTCCTTACCAAGCACAAAAATTTCATCCCGCACGAATATCCCTGCCGCACGATCTTTGGTGACGAGCGGCGCGGTAAACGTCCCTCCCCCAGAGCTGAGTTCGAAGGTGCACGCTTCTGGCTGCCCTTCGGCTCACCGCGGGTTGATCTGTCAGGTTTCTGGTTCCGCCCGACCGAAATCGGCACTTGGGCGAAAACAGTTCTCGTCGCTGAAAAGGCCGGAACCGCGACCCTGCAGCTTGGAACCTGTGGCGGCGCCATCCTGTTTGTAAACGGCGAAGAAGCCGGTTGGATGGCCGACTATATCCGCAACCTTGAGGCCAAGAAGGAATTCCCGGTCGAACTCAAAGCCGGCAACAATGAAATTCTGATCTGGTTCGACGATCTGGCTGAACGTGATGCACGCTATTTCTTCCAGCTAGACTATGTATCCGGCCCTACAGCTGAACAGGCGCTTCCCATTCCCGTCACCGCTGAAGTGGCCGACAATCTGGAAGCTGCACTCAATGCGATGCATTTCGAACTGCCTGCCTATCGCTCAGGCAATGTGGCTCTTTTTACCCCGGTACCGTTCCTTGCCGAGACTTTGGCCTCGGTGACTACAGCGGGCGACTTCATGTCACGCGAAGAGCCTGCGCGACATGCATTTTCGCTGCAGCCCGGTGAAACACGTCTGGACTTTGGTGACGCGGCGGACCTTCCCGCCGACTTCCGGCACTTTCACGTTCACCTCTCGGCAGGCGGCTTCACTGCTTCGCGCGCCTTCGGCATCGAAATCTGTCACGCGGAGCGTCAGGGCCTTCCCGCTGCGGACCTTCCGGGCCGCATTCGCGAAACGCTGGAAGAACTTTCCACCTATGGCGAGCCCGATAATGTGACTGCGCTCGCACGCCTTGCTGCCGGCCACTTCGGAGCGGAAACAGACCGCATGATGGCAGATACGCTGCCAACGATTGTCGATTGCCACGACTGCGCAGATTTCGCACTTGTGCCGCTCCTTTGGTGCCGCACGGTCTATCATCACAACATCGCGCCGGACGTGGTTGCCAAAATCGACGAAGCAATTCTTTCCTATCGCTATTGGATGGATGAACCGGGCAATGATGTGCAGTGGTATTTTTCCGAAAACCACGCGCTTCTGTTTCATACCGCTGCCTATCTGGCGGGCACTCTTCATCCCGAAGCACAGTTCAATCGTTCAGGCCGCACGGGCCGCGAACAGGCTGCAACCGGACTTACCCGCGTGCGCGCCTGGCTTGATCATTTCGAGCACTGGGAGATGGCAGAATTCAACTCCGCGCCCTATTTCCCGATCGACCTGAAAGGCCTGACTGCGCTCTTTGCCCTCGCGCCCGACAAAGATGTGCGTGACCGTGCTGAAGCCGCTATCGTACGACTGATGACCATCGTTGCGCGCTCAGCCCATCACGGCATTCTCACCGGCGCGCAGGGACGTTCCTATGAACACACTCTGCGCTCTGCTGGCTCGCTGGAACTCTCCGGCATCTCCCGCCTCATCTGGGGCAAGGGCAATTACGGACGGCGTGTTCATGCCTTGCCGCAAATGGCAATCTGCCTGCGTGACCATGGGCTTGAGATACCAGAAGAGCTGACGGAAGTTGCTGACTGGACGACAGACAATGCGCAGGAATGGTATTTCGCCCAGGGCGAAAACCGCATGGCTCGGCTCTATCACTATAAGACGTCTGCTTACGCAATCGGCACCGCAGCCCATTACCGCTGGAATGAATGGGGCTACCAGGAAACCGTCATCCACATACGTCTCGGCGAAAACCCGGATGCGCAAATCTGGATCAACCATCCCGGCGAAACCATCCATTCCGGCTATGGCCGTCCTTCCTATTGGGGTGGTTCTGGCACCCTGCCCCGCCTGCATCATTATCGCGGGTTGGCGGTCGCGATTTTTGACTGTGCGGCAGAGCAACCAGATTTCACCCACGCCTGGTTTCCCGCCCAGATATTCGACAACGCCAAGACAAATGGAAATGTCGCGGTGGCAAAATGCGGAAACGGACTGGCACTCCTCAAGGCGAGTGGCCCGCTTCAAACCGTTGAGAATGGACCTACCGCAGGCAACGAATTGCGGCTTGCCGGACACAAGGGAACCTGGATCGTTCGGCTCGCAGACGTCAGCGTATTTGAAGATGAGGCAGACTTTGAAGCACGCTTTGCCAACCTCGCCCTGACCAAAGAAGGCGGCGGCTCACTTGCAATTGAAGATCCAGAATATGGCCGGGTCGCTTTTCACGAAGACGGACGAGTTAGCGCGGAGGGGCGCACACTCAATCCGAACGAGTGGACTGTCGTGGGCCATGTTGAGAAATTACCGCCTGGGCCGATAGACCCTGGCAAATCGGAGGAATTGGCGGAACCAAGGGAGGTTTTCGCCAGTCAAGAATGACGGCCTGAGCCGTCTTTAATCAAGGAGGAGGAAGACATGAAAATCAGTAAAGTACTTTTGACCGCGGCAGGGCTCAGCCTTTTGTCGCACACTGCGATGGCCGGTGATGTTCGCATCATGTGGTATTCCGATGGCGTGGAAGGCGAAGTCCTGAAGGATCTCGTCGGTCGCTTCATGAAAGACAACCCCGACATCAACGTGATTGTTGACGAAGTTGCCTATTCGGTCATCAAGGAACAGCTTCCGGTTCAGCTTGCAGGTGGCAACGGCCCCGATATCGCCCGCGTAACCGACATCAAGAACCTCGCCAAATACTGGCTCGACCTCACACCTTATCTGTCTGATCCGGATTTCTGGAAAAAGAACTATGGCGATCAGGCTGACTGGATGCGTGAAGACGGTTCCGACGCGATCACCGGCTTCATGACTCAGATTACGTTGACGGGCGGCTATGCTAACAAAACGCTCTTTGAACAGGCTGGCGTGGATATGCCGGGCGAAGGCGCGACTTGGTCAGATTGGGTTGAAGCCTCATCAAAGGTTGCCAAGAGCCAGGAACTGCCATTTGCCTTTGCAATCGACCGTTCCGGCCACCGCATCACCGGGCCTGCCATTTCCTATGGTGCAAAATTCATCGCCGAGGACGGAAGCCCGAACAAGGTGGATGACGGCATGAAAGCCTTCATTTCCGATTTCGTGAAGTGGAACGCTGATGGCTCCCATGAAAAGGATGTCTGGGTTTCCGCAGCTGGCACGACCTATCGCGCAGCCGCTGATGACTTCATCAACGCCCAGGTGCCGTTCTATTATTCCGGCTCATGGCAGGTCGCAAACCTAGCCACCAAAATCGACGGCGCGTTTGACTGGGTAGCAACCGGCAGCCCGTGCGGCCCGGCTGCCTGCACCGGCATTCCCGGTGGTGCTGCTTTAGTTGCCATGAAGGACACCAAGAATCCGGAAGAGGTTGCCAAGGTAATGGAATATCTGGCCTCCACACCAGTTGCGAAGGAATTTGCCGAGCGCACGCTCTTCCTTCCGTCCAACAAGGAGGTGGTTGCCGGTGGTCTTGATTTCCAGACCGACAGCCAAGCGGTGAAGGATGTCTTGAACACCTTCGTGAAGGCTGGCGCAAACACGGCACCAGAAGCATTGAAAATGCCCGCATGGAAGTGGGCAGGCTCTTACTATGGTGCCCTCGTTTCCCGCATCAGTCAGGTAATTGCCGGTGAACTGACGCTGGACGACGCCTATGCCCGCATCGATTCCGACATGGACGAGAAGGTCAAGGAAGCCCAGTAAGCACATATCCTTGTAGAAAATAATAAGTCACCGGCACCACCCGATGGTGCCGGTAACATCTGGAGAGGCGAGGATGAGCGAAACAACGAAAAACGCAGGCCGGATAAGTCTCGGCGGGCTGGCGGTGGCCGTTATCCGCCCGGTGATGAACCTCATTGATATTCCGCTGCGCGGACTTCAACGCGTTGGCGGTCAAACGGGCATGGCGTCGTTTTTCCTGTTGCCCAATATGGCCGTTTTCACGATTTTCATCCTTGTCCCCTTTGCCATCAATTTCGTCTATTCGATGACTGGCGGCATCGAGACATTTCTCAGTGAACGCGATTTCGTCGGCACCTATCAGTACCAACAGATATTCGACTGCGATAACTATCTGGTGCCCGCTTCATGCAAACAGGACGTCTTCTGGAACTCGGTACAAAACACCGCGGCGTTCGTCGTCATACAGGTCGCACTATTGATTGCGGTCTCGCTGATTACGGCATTGATCCTGAACCGGGAAATAATCGGGCGCAGCTTCTGGCGTGCAGTCTTCTTCTTTCCGGTTCTTCTGTCCCCGGTTGTCGTTGGCCTCATCTGGCGCTGGATTTTGCAGCGAGAGGGCCTGTTGAACTATATTCTTTATGAACTCTTCGGTAGTGATCAGGTCAACTGGCTCGCCGAGCGCACCCCCGCATTTGTGGCGACAATCGGCGTTTCGATCTGGGCGCATATGGGTTTTTACACCCTGATCCTGCTTGCCGGTCTTCAAGCCATTCCCAAGGACCTCTATGAGGCCGCGGAGATGGATGGTACATCCACCTCGCGGGTTTTCTGGCGCATCACGCTGCCGCTTCTCATGCCCAACCTGATCGTCGTTTTGGTTCTCACGCTCATCCGTTCGGTGCAGGTCTTTGATGAGGTTTTCGTACTCACCGGCGGCGGGCCTGGCACCAGCACCATGTACATCGTGCAATTTATCTATGAGACCGGTTTTGCCTCTGAACTGCGCAATCCGGGCCTGGCTGCAGCGGCCTCCATTCTCATGGGCGCGGTTCTGGTCGTGCTCACACTCATGCAAATGGCCGCCTCGCGCCGCAACGAAAAGAAAGGCGAACGCTGATGGGCAATATTTTGCGTTTCCTCATCCGTCGGCGCGGTGGCGACCGTTGGCACTGGACTGACGTTGTTACCTGGGTCTGGCTGATAGGCGGACTTATCATTATGTTCGGCCCGGCCGTGTGGCTGGCAATGTCCTCTTTCAAAACCCCGGCGGCACTTTCCAAGTTCCCGCCGTCCATCCTGCCCTATGTCACACAGGAAGTGGTCGTGCCCGGTTTTGACGATCCGTTGCCGCTCTACAATGTCACTATGCCGGACGGCTCCACCGCACAGCTTGCGCAAAAGCGGCGCATCGGAACCATTGCTCAGATGGTCGATCCGAAAAACCCGGGAGAGGTTATCAAGGTCAACATCAAGGACCGCGAGCCGGTGGACATGATGGAATTCGCCACCTCAAACTACACGCAGCCTTTTTTACAGTTTGATTTCCTGCGTTATCTCTGGAACTCCGTTTTCGTGACCACGATGGCAACGTTCATCACGCTGGCGATCAATTCCATGGCGGCCTTCGCGCTATCCAAATACAAGTTCAAAGGCCAGAATCTCATTCTAATTATCATTGTCGGAACACTGATGGTGCCGCTCGGCGTTATCATGGTGCCGCTTTATTCGATCATCTCCACGCTCGGCCTCTTCAACAATCTCTGGGGCGTCATTCTACCGACGGTGGCAACGCCGACCGGCGTCTTCCTTTTGCGCCAATATATGCTGACCATACCTGATGAGCTGATTGATGCTGCCCGCATGGACAAGGCATCCGAATGGCAAATCTACTGGCGTATCGTTCTGCCGCTTGCAGCCCCGGCGCTGGCCGTCTTGGCGATCTTCTCGGTCGTCTGGCGCTGGAATGACTTCCTCTGGCCGCTGATCGTTTTGAGCCGCTCGTCGCTTTACACGCTTCAGGTCGGGCTCAATGTCTATGCCGGCCAGCTTAATGTGCAGTGGCACTACATTCTCGCAATGACCGTCGTCACCATGCTCCCGGTCATTCTCGTCTTCGTATTCCTGCAACGCTTTATCACGCAGGGTATCGCGACCTCTGGCCTCAAATAAGGAACAAGCATCATGAGCCGGATCACACTCGACAAAGTCACGAAATCCTATGGCAATCTGAAAGTCTTGCACGGCATTGACCTCGATATTCAAGATGGCGAGTTCATCGTTTTCGTTGGCCCGTCAGGCTGCGGAAAATCCACGCTGCTGCGTCAGATCGCAGGCCTCGACAAGCCCACAAGCGGCGACATGCATATTGACGGAAGGCGGGTGAACGATGTGCCAGCCGCCGACCGGGGCCTTGCCATGGTCTTCCAGTCCTATGCGCTTTATCCACATATGAGCGTTCGCCAGAACCTCGCCTTCGGGCTGGAAAACACCCGCACGCCGAAAGCCGAAATCGAAACGCGCATTGCCGAGGCTGCGCGAATGCTGGAAATCGGCGATTACCTGGACCGACGTCCGGGTCAGCTTTCAGGCGGCCAGCGCCAGCGCGTCGCAATTGGCCGCGCCATTGTGCGCCATCCAACCGCCTTTCTTCTCGATGAACCGCTCTCCAATCTCGATGCTGAATTGCGCATTTCCATGCGTGCCGAACTGTCGGCACTGCACGCGCGTCTCAAGACAACGATGATCTATGTGACCCACGACCAGATCGAAGCAATGACACTTGCTGACCGGATCGTGGTTTTGCGCAGCGGCAAAATTGAACAGGTGGGAACGCCACTCGATCTCTACAACAAACCGGCCAATAAATTTGTTGCCGGATTCATCGGCGCTCCCAGTATGAATTTCGTCTCTGGAAAAATCGTCGCGGTCGATCAAAACGGAACCGGCGTGAACATTCTTGGCGAGGATACGATGACCCTTTCACGGGTTGCTGAAAACGCCTCTGCGGGCGATGCCATAACTGTCGGCGTGCGACCGCAGCATATCCGGCTCGCATCCCCCGACGAACCGGCAGTCAACGTGACCGTTGACCTCGTCGAGGCGCTGGGCTCAGAAACCGTGGTTCATGCACATGCCGCCGATGGCGAATTACTGCTTGCCGTTTTACCAGGTCAACAGGCGCTTAGAAACGGTGACGCCGTGCGCCTCGCCTTTGAGGCAAATGACCTTCATCTTTTCGATACAAGCGGACTTCGGATCGCCGGTATCTGAGCGATGAATTCGCCATGCAGGAACGATATCTCGTCAGCCCGGATTGTCCGCGAGGACGTTGCGTACCAGCTCGTTGGCAAATCGCTTGATATTTTGCGCTGTTATCCGATTTTGGTCTGCCAAAGCATTTCGCCAGAATGAGTGCTGACCGCGAAAGCGGAAATTGCAGGCGAATGTTCCTAGTATCTGGAATCTGCTGAGAATTCATCCAGAAGGCCCAGTCATGCTAATCGGGCCTCGTTCAAAATAGGCAACGTCCCGGAGCATACCGGGACGTTCCAAAGATTGTTGGTCAGACTTTGACCCAGGCACCGTTGCGCTTGGAGGAGGCAACGCAGGCCGTGACAAACTGGACCCCCTTCAGGCCATCTTCAACGCCCGGGAAAGCAACCGAAGCATCTAGCGATACGCCATTGCGGCGCGCCTGAATGGCGCGAGCTGCTTCGGCATAGATGTTGGCAAAGCCTTCAAGGTAACCTTCCGGGTGGCCGGAAGGCGTCCGGGTGACACGGCCTGCAACATCCATCGCACCTGCACCGCCGCGCGTGAGCAACTGCTTGGCTCCGCCAAGCGGCGTGAACCAGAGATAATTCGGGTTCTCCTGCTCCCATTCGATGCCGCCTTTTGAGCCATAGACACGCACTTTCAGGGCGTTCTCATTGCCGGTCGCCACCTGACTGCACCACAACATGCCCTTGGCGCCGCCCTTGAAGCGCAGCATCACATGCGCGTTGTCATCAAGCTGGCGGCCCGGAACGAAGGTGTGAACGTCAGCTGCCAGCTCATCCAGCTCAAGTCCGGACACGAAGCACCCAAGCTGATAGGCATGGGTGCCAATGTCACCGGTTGAGCCGCCGACACCGGAGCGCGCCGGGTCCGTGCGCCATGCCGCCTGCTTCTGGCCCTGCTGCTCGATAGGCTCCGCGAGCCAGTCTTGCGGATACTCCATCTGCACAAGCCGGATTTCGCCAAGGTCGCCACGGCGAACCATTTCACGGGCCTGTCGGATCATTGGATAGCCGGAATAATTGTGGGTCAGTACGAAAAGTGCGTCGGACTTCTCGGCCGCCGCCACGAGCTTTTTCGCATCAGCAAGATTGGATGTCAGCGGCTTGTCACAAATCACGTGGATGCCACGCTTCAGGAACTCCACTGCCGCCGGGTAATGCATATGGTTTGGCGTCACGATCGCAACCGCCTCAATGCCATTCTTCAGCTTGGCTTCCCGGATCGCCATTGACTTGAAATCATCATAGGTGCGCGCAGGATCAAGGCCGAGTTCTGCGCCCGACTGGCGCGACTTTTCCGGCGTTGAGGACAATGCGCCGGCAACCAGCTCGTATTGGTCGTCCAGGCGTGCCGCAATGCGGTGCACAGCGCCAATAAAGGCCCCAGAGCCGCCGCCGACCATGCCAAGACGAATGCGCGGTTCGCGCTTTTCAGTCGTTCCTTCAATAGCCATGTTTTCCTCCCATCATTGAACGGCTCCTAAACTGGCCTGGTGGGACTGGCCCACCAGCAAGATCGAGCGCCACTTCGAGGCGCTCGAACAGGATGACATTTCGGTTTCCGAAAACGCGGACTAAATGCCCAGCATGCGCCGGTTTGCGGCCTCATCCGTACCGCCACCGGCGAAGTCGTCAAACGCCTTCTCAGTCACGCGGATGATGTGGTTCTTCACGAACTCCGCACCTTCCCGGGCACCATCTTCGGGATGTTTCAGGCAGCATTCCCACTCGACAACGGCCCAGCCTTCAAAATCATAGGCCGTGAGCTTGGAGAAGATTGCACCGAAATCGACCTGACCGTCGCCAAGCGAACGGAAGCGCCCTGCCCTGTCTACCCAGGACTGAAACCCGCCATAAACACCCTGGCGACCTGTCGGATTGAACTCTGCATCCTTCACATGGAACATCTTGATACGCTCATGATAGATGTCGATATGATCGATGTAGTCGAGGCATTGCAGCACATAATGCGACGGATCATAGAGCATGTTTGCGCGCGGATGGTTCTTCACACGTTCCAGGAACATCTCAAACGTAACACCGTCGTGCAGATCCTCACCGGGATGAATTTCGTAGCAGACATCTACACCGCACTCGTCGGCATGGTTGAGGATTGGCGTCCAGCGGCGAGCCAGTTCGTCAAATGCGGTCTCTGCAAGCCCCGCAGGACGCTGCGGCCACGGGTAAAGATACGGCCAGCAGAGAGCACCGGAAAAACTCGCCATCTCGGTGAGGCCGAGATTCTTCGACGCAGTCAGCGCCTTTTTGACCTGGTCGACAGCCCACTCCTGGCGCGCCTTTGGGTTGCCTCTAACATGCTCTGCGGCAAAACCGTCAAAGCCCTCGTCATAAGCGGGATGAACCGCCACAAGCTGGCCCTGAAGATGGGTCGATAGTTCGGTGATGACGACACCGTTCGCCTTGGCAACGCCAGCAATTTCATCACAATAATCTTTGGAGGATGCCGCCTTGTCGAGATCGAACAGGCGTCCGTCCCAGGACGGAATCTGCACACCAACATAGCCGCAGTCGGCGGCCCATTTGGTGATTGAATCCCATGAATTGAACGGGGCATCGTCGCCGGCAAACTGTGCAAGAAACAGACCCGGCCCTTTAATGGTTTTCATGCTTTCCTCCCTGAAGCTTCACTGCAACGTTACAGTAAAGCACGGTTTTTTGGTTTCAAGTCGCCTGCCAAAAGACACACAACTGTTCTGTCAAAGATCTGCCCGGCGTACCGGGCAGACAGATATGCCTGAGGATTTTCCCGCAATCAGAACGGTGAATCCGGGAAGTAGTAGCCAGAAGCGTTATCCGAAGTGATCAGCGTTGCGTCAAGCGTGTAGGTGCCGTGAACCGGGACCTGGCTGTAGAGCGCAGCCGCCGTCAGCTGCATGGCAGTTCCTACCATTGCCGGTGGATAGAGAACATCAACCGGAACCATCTTGTCGCCGTCCATGACGCGCTTGATCATGTCCTTTGAACCCGCACCACCAACGATATACTGGATATCGGTACGCTTGGCCTGCTCAATGGCCTGCAACACGCCGACCGACATATCGTCATCCTGGCACCATACGACGTCGATCTTCGGATATTTGGTCAGGAAGTCCTGCATGACCTTGAAGGCGTCATCGCGGTTCCAGTTGCCGAACTGGCGATCCAGAACCTTGATGTTGGAACCCTCAATACCCTTGTCGAAACCATCCTGGCGCTGCTGATCGATCGGGATCGGCAGTCCACGGATCACCACGACTTCGGCGTCCGGAGTATTTGCCTTGATGTATTCACCTGCCACCTGACCAAGCGCCGGATTGTTACCAGCAACATAAAGGTCGCGAACGGAGCTGTCGTTTACGCTCGGCGCACGGTCAACTATGGTCACGAATGTACCTTTGTTCTTGACCTGCTTGATGGCGTTAACGAGTGGATCCGGATCGGTAGGCAGGATCACCAGAGCATCCAGACCCTGAACCGACAGGTCCTGAATCGCATTGGCCTGGCTGGCCGGATCCGGCGACGTTTTCACGATGACGTTGGCATCGGGATATTCCGCCCTGATGCGTTCTGCAACGCGTTCGGCGTGGTAGACAACACCGGCTGTCCAACCGTGGTCAGCTGCCGGAATGGAAACACCGATGGTTTTGGCATCATCGGCATGAGCGCCACCGGCGACGGCAAACGCCACCACGGCTGTACTCAAGATTTTCTTGAACATGCTTCACTCCCTTTTGAACGGGGTCTTTCCTCCAGAAACCGGGTGCCCCATGTTACCCGGCTTTTCGATTACGATTTGCGTGTCAGCCAGCGCTGCACGAGCATCGCAATAATGATGATCGAGCCCTGAATGGTCGCGATCAGATATTCGCTGATGAAGTTCGAAAGCAGCATGATGTTGCCAACGAGTTCGAGAATGAATGCACCGCAGATCGTGCCCCAGACGCGTCCAGCGCCACCCTTAAGCGCCGTGCCGCCCACAACTACTGCGGTGATTGCCTGAAGCTCCCACAGGATACCCGTGGTGGCCGATGTAGAGCCAAGTCGCGGCACGTAGAGCAGTACGGCAATTGCCACACACAGGCCCTGGATCATGAAAGCGATTGTGCGAACCCGGTTCACCGCAATACCCGAATAGCGCGCAACGTCGCGGTTGGAACCGACAGCCACAACATGGCGACCGTAGCGCGTGCGATAGAGAATGAACGCCGCGATCAGCGTAACCACGAGAATGCAGAGCACCGGGACTGGAATGCCGAGGAAGGATCCGAAATAAACCGGACCGTAGACTTCCTGGATTTCCGGCGAGCGAAGCGTAATCGCGCCACCCTGCGAGAGCCAGATTGTCAGACCTCGATAGATGCCCATCGTTCCCAGCGTTGCGATGAAAGGTTCAATCTGGCCGACGGTCGCTATCAATCCGTTTAGCAGGCCGCAAAGTGCTCCAACAACCACTGCAAAAGCCACCGCTGCGATCAACATCAACAACGGGTCGGCGATTGCGCCGGAATTCATGAACAGGATCATCAGGCTGGCGACGAAGGCAAGCATTGAACCGACCGACAGATCGAGATCGCCCGACGAAATCACGAAGGTCGCGCCAACCGCGATAATCGCAATAAAGGCGCTGCGGGTCGCCACATTCGAAAGGTTTGCAATGCTGATGAAATTCGGGTTGGCTAAAGCCCCAAGGATCAGCAAAAGCAGAAGCGCAATGAATGGCGCCACAGCCCGCAGATCGACATCCCGCAGATAGGAACGCGACGCTCCCGCCGACTGTTCCTGCTCTTCCATACTCGTGTCCAAGGTCGTCCTCCCACCCTCAATTTTTTGCGTTGGCATCTTGAAGTGCCGCTCAGCTCGCCATCTTTTTGAGGCCCGCCGAATAGCGCATGATTTCCTGTTCGTTGATGTCTTCACCTTCAAGCCAGCCGACAATGCGGCCCTCACGCATCACCGCTACTCGCGTGCAAAGCCCGATAACTTCCTGCAATTCGGACGACACCACGATGATCGATTTTCCGCCGCGCGCCAGCGCTGAAATGAAGTGATAAATCTGCTGTTTCGTACCAACATCGATACCGCGCGTCGGCTCGTCGATGATGATGATTTCAGGCTCGGTTTCCATGACCTTCGCCAGCATCAGCTTCTGCTGATTGCCACCCGACATGCGACCAGCCACAACGCGCCCGTCCCGCACACGAATGTCAAAGCGGCGCTTGGCTCGATCGAGAGCCCGCACTTCGCTTGCAGGGCTGAGGTAGCCGTGTCTGCTGTGTTGGGCAAGCGACTGAAGCGTGAGATTGACCGCCATACGCGAACCCAGCAGAAGACCTTTCGACTTGCGGTCCTTGGTCATATAGGCAAGCCCTGCTCGATTAACGGCGCGGGCATCGCCCGCGGGCATGGCTTCACCGCGAATAAATACTTCCCCTGTCTGGCGCAGAAGAAGGCCAGACACCGCCTCCATGAGTTCCGTGCGGCCTGAACCAATCAGGCCTGAGAAACCGATGATCTCGCCACGTCGAACCTCAAAGCTCGCATCACGCACAAATCCGGTGTTGATATTCTTCACCGACAGCATGACTTCTTCATCCACGTCCGGCTCTGCCTTGGCAGGGTAGAGGCTGGACAATTCGCGCCCAACCATCAGCTGCGCGATGGATTCACCATCCAGCATTGCCGTCGGGGCCGTCTTGACCCATTGACCATCGCGCAAGACCGTCACCCGGTCCGTGAGCGCCAGAACCTCGTCAAGCTTATGTGAGACGAAAACGAAACTGGTTCCCTTGTCGCGGAGCCGACGGACCTGCTCAAAAAGCACCTCCGCCTCGTCCTGTGACAGAACGGCTGTTGGCTCGTCCATAAAGATGACACGGGCATCCTTGCTGATGGCCTTGGCGATCTCCACCATCTGCCTATCGGCAACGGCGAGTGAACTGATCAACGCATTCTCGTCGATTTTCGATCCAAGCGAATCCAGTGCACGCCGCGTTTCGGCCCGCATGGCCTTGCGGTCGAGCACGCCAAAACGGGTGATCTCGCGCCCCAGAAACAGGCTTTCGGTAACCGTTAGATGTTCTGCGAGATTGAATTCCTGGTGAATGATGACAATGCCCATACTTTCTGCAGCGCCATTGGGCGGAAGCTTCACCGACTGGCCATCCAGGAGAACTTCGCCAGAGCTCGGCTGTTCAAAACCGGACATGATTTTTACAAAGGTGGATTTGCCCGCGCCATTCTCCCCGACAAGGGCATGCACCTCGCCTGCCCGCAGGTCGAAATTGACACTGAAGAGAACCTGTACGCCGTTGAAGGATTTACTGATGCGGCGGGCAGCGAGCACAATCGGTGCCGCTTCCGCGTCTTCGATATTCATGTGTTCCTCCCTGCGGTCATTGCCGCTTAATGGCCTATGTAAACCTTTACATCGCTTATGTAAAGGTTTACATTGCAACTTACACACTGATTTTCGAGTTTCCGCATTTGACCTCCGCAAAACTCTGTGTAGTGTCCGGCGAGCATGAGAACGAAGGCAGTACCACGTGTCGATATCCACGCCCGCAACCATTGAAGATGTCGCCCGGATCGCCGAGGTTTCCATCGCCACAGTATCGCGGGCCATCCACACGCCGGAGAAGGTTGCCAATTCCACACGGCTGAAAGTCAATCAGGCAATTGCCATCACCGGATACACAACCAATGCCATGGCCCGAAGCCTGCGCCTTGGTCGCTCCAACATGATTCTCGTGGTGGCGCCCGACATTGGCGACCCCAATTTTTCCAACATTCTGGTCGGACTTGAAAATGAAGCGCGTGCCCATGGCTACGGCATATTGATCGGCCATACCCAAAACGATGCCCAGCGCGGCCTGGAATATCTCAAGTTCCTGAATTCCAATCAGGCCGCCGGGCTGATCCTGTTCACCGGCATCCTGCCCTTTGGGCACCAGACCATGACAGCGCGTCTGCCGCCAAGTGTCGGGGTGTTCGAACCAGTTTACAATGGTGGCATTCCCTATGTCGGCGTTGACGACATTACCGGCGCGAGAAAAGTGATCGATCTACTGCTCGCCGAGGGGCACACTAAGATCGCCTTCATCGGAGATTCGAGAACCCGCCTCGCCTATAGCCGCCGTCGGCAAGGCTACGAGGCCGGTATGGATGCTGCAGGCATTGCAACGGCAAACCGCATCGTCATGGATGGCGATGGTACAGTGGAAAGTGGTCGCCTGGCGCTGGAACAGCTATTCATGGAAGACCGTGTGCCGACCGCCTTCATGTGCGTTAATGACCAGACAGCCATTGGGGTGATGCTGGGCTTGAGCGCGCGCGGCTATAATATCCCGCGCGACTTTTCCGTCACCGGCTTTGACGATGTGCCACTGGCAGGCTTCATGTCGCCGCCACTAACTACAGTCCGGCAACCGCGCACCTCCATCGGCAAGCGGGCCATGTCGCTGCTCTTTGACCTCTTGGCAGAGGGCAAACCGCCAGATGAAGAAATCCTGCTAATGCCTGATCTCGTGGTCCGCAATTCCGTCGGCCCGCCGAAAGCCTTGCGGTAAATAGGCTAGGCACGCATTAGTTACCAAAGCGCCACCTAAGGCTTTCATTATACGCAGCCCAGTTCGTGACCTTGAGACTCCGTTTGGTTATCTTGTTCCGCCGCCTTATGTCGCGGCGCTTCCTTTCACTTCTCGTTGGCGGTTGCGCCTGCCCGTTGCAAAGCGACATTGTAAAAATACGCCGACGTACTGCCCCCGGTATTGTCACTGTCGCAGAAGAACCCCAGCGCAGTCAGCTTGGCACCATTCAGATGATCCGAGAGAGTGCTGTAGAGTTGCCGCAGATCGACTTCTTGCTGGTGCCAGACCCCGACATTTTCGTCGAGACCATTTGCTACCAGATGGTGGTATCCGTCGATCACTATGTAGTCGCCCGGCTGAAAGCGCGTGTTGCTCCAGATGATTTCTGCCGATTTTCTCTCGCCATCAGAGCTTTCGAACAGAAGAAATATGCGTGCGGGATGATCGTCACCGGCCGGTGTTGCCTCATCCTTGTCGCTAGCGAGCGGTTTTTCGATCTTCCATTCCCATGACAGGAGCGGAAAATCGGCAATGGATAACATGGAACTGCGAGCCAAAATGGAAGCGGAATTGGCCGTCTGGCAATGAAGCGCGCGTCGACCATCGATAGTCTCAATGGAATAGTCGGTAGGCTTCACGTTCCAGAACGTTTTTAATATCCATCCTTGCGACAGAGGGTGAAGTACAAAGTCATTGCCAATGAACGCAATACGACCGTCGATGGCAGAGGTCGCTGAAATCGGTGTGCCGGATTCAAAAGGGCCCGGTCGCAATGCGCGATACAAAAAGAAGGCAAATGCGCCGACCACCACAATTGCTGCGACAAACAGATATCGCTTCAAGGACGTTTTCCAAACAGTGAATGAATCAAGGCTGCGATGAGTATCGTTGTTGCCGCAGCAAGTGCAATCCAGCCTAAAAACCAGAACCGTCCGGCCAATGCGTTCTCGGCATAAGACGCGGCAAATATGCTCTTGCCCATCAGCGCAGAGGTGACTGAGGCAACCAGAGCGATGGCCGCCAGCAAGACTATCTTCAGTCCGCTCGCGCCCAACATCACAAGAGCGAGCCACGCGACCACACCAATGAGCGCCCCGATATAGCCGACCTTGACCGCCCACCAGGGGTGTGCGCCAAGAGCCTCAGTTCCGCCTGCGACAGCAAACCCCGCAACAATAATCAGCGCTGCCGCCGCCGCCCCAAAATCGGCAAGTCCTATACGTTTCAACACTGCTTCCTGACCTTCCAAATTTTTCAATGCGTGCATTCGACCCTGTACGTCATATCTGGATCACAGGGCCTGACCGGCATCGGAGTTTCCTCCAGTTATTCGGAGAATCCAAGGATTGATAGAGCTTCTTCCAATACCTGGACCACCCGGCTGGATAACTTTCCGGGGGTATTGCTCAGATTGCGATGTGGCTTCCGGGTAGTTTAGCAGCGATATCAGTAGTTTATTGCTGATGGCATTGTGCCGTCGAACGGTGTTTTAGTCTCAACGCCAAGCGTTCAATTTTTCGTGCGCCACTGAAACGGGGTCGTCCAGACATAACATGACCTGCATTATGGCCCATGTGGCCGCCCAAGTCATGAACCGCGAAATACCGTGGCATCGCCCATCAGGGCATCGCGCAGTGAAAGTGTTTCTGCAGTCCGCAGATCGAGATCGGCCTCAATATGTGCAATGTGATGCAGCATCAGGTCGGTTGCCTTTTCCACATCGCGCGCTTCCAGGGCATCGATGATGTCGGAATGTTCGTCCCGGCCACAGCTCGAAACGCCCGTTCGCCCATAAAGTGCAATCACTAGAGAAGAGCGCGCGACCAGTTCGTCCATAAACTTTCGCAGGATCGCATTGCCCGCCATCTCGGCAAGCAGCAGATGAAAATCGCCCGATGCCTTGATCTCCTCGCGCCGCGCCTTGGTGCCACGGTCATTGCGCAACCGCTCTTCATCTTTCAGGTGTTGGCGCAGAGATGCAAAATCGTCTGCGGTCATACGCTCTGCAGCTGCCGCAATGACGCCGGGTTCGATCAGACGACGGGAGTCAAATATCTGACGCGCTTCATCCGGTGACGGATTGGCGACAAAAGCGCCCTTGTTTCGTTCACTATGTATCAGGCCTTCGAAGGCAAGCATTTGCAATGCGCCGCGCACCACCGTGCGACTGACATCAAAAAGCGTACCAACTTCGGCTTCGGAAAGCTTTGTGCCGGGAGCAAGGCGCCGGTCAACAATGGCGTCACGCAACGCATCACGCACAACGCGCGCGCGATCCTCCTGAGTGGCATCTAGGTTGGCTTGCTTGTCAAATATGATGGACATGAAACGCTTTCGACTTTTCGTTTCTCTCTACTCTGATTTCGAGGTGATGGAAATATGCAGGCGTATGTTTCTCATCAAAATTGTGTTCACAATATAGACGCTTGATTGCATACAATGATTAAAACTTGTGCATGCTCATTTTGTTGACAAGCTAAACACCCCAACCCCTCCTTTAAAAACATCCATATATTCAATGCCTTGGAGCCGACGCGCGCAACTTGGCATGCTCCGTGCATTGCCTTTTGCTGTTATGAAAGGGCATGGCATGGTAAAAGCAGCGGAAATTGAGCTGGCGTCTGTTTCCAAAGTCTACGGCACGACAACGGCAGTTCATGCCATCAGTCTGAAAATTCCGGCTGGCAGTTATTGCTGCCTTTTGGGCCCGTCAGGCTGCGGAAAATCGTCAACGCTCAGGATGATTGCAGGTCATGAGAGCGTATCTGACGGAGACGTGGTGCTTGCCAACAAGGTTGTGAACGATCTGGCTCCCGCAAAACGCGGAACGGCCATGATGTTTCAGTCCTACGCGCTTTTTCCGCACCTTGATCTTCAAGACAATGTTGCCTTCAGCCTGAAGATGAAAGGGATGGGCAAGCAGGAACGTCGCCATGAGGCGATGGAAATGCTCAAGCTCATGCAGCTTGAAGCCTACGCCAATCGCCGACCAGCGCAGCTTTCGGGCGGTCAACAGCAACGTGTTGCATTGGCGCGCGCGCTCATCACCAAGCCTCAGGCATTGCTGTTGGACGAACCATTGTCGGCACTTGATCCATTCTTGAAAATACAAATGCGCGCGGAGCTGAAAAAGCTGCAAACGACACTTGGTGTGACCTTTGTCCATGTGACCCACAGTCAGGAAGAGGCAATGGCGCTTGCTGACCTCGTCGTGGTCATGAATGACGGCCGCATTGAACAGGCTGCGACGCCGCGCGCAATTTTCGAACGCCCGGCGACACCTTTCGTTGCCCGTTTCATGGGCAGTCACAATGTCATGTCAGGACGCATCGTCAGCAAAGATAATGGCGCGGTTACCATTGAGGTTGCCGGTGGTGGACGATTTAGCGCGTCGGGTTCGGTCCCCGACGATCAGGAAACCGCAGACATCGCCGTCAGAACAGATCATGTCCGTTTGGGTGAACCCTCCGGACCTGGCTTCGGCCTTGCCGGGGTGATCTCGAATGTCGAAGACCTTGGCGCAACCGTCAAGCTTTCCATTCAAGGCGCGGGACTTGATGAATTTACAGCAATTCTCGGCGACGCCGAGTACTTCGCAAAACCGGTCAAAGCCGGTGATGCGGTTCAACTGTCCTGGGCGGCGGCGGATGCCATCGTCCTTGGTCATATTTGAAGTCAATCAGCATCCAACAGGAGAAATCTCTCATGACTGAGAAGACAAAAGAGACTGGCATTACACGGCGTTCACTGCTCAAAACCGGTGCGGCTGCAGTCGGCGCGGCCGCGGGCTCAGGTGTCATCACCGGGTTCCCGACAATCTGGGCGCAAAACCCCATCACGCTTCGCCAGTTTGGCACCGGCGTTTCCAACATCAACGCGATTGCTGAAAAGTGCAAAGAAGACCTTGGCATTACGCTGGAAATGACTGCAACCGACTCCGATGCTGCTGCACAGCGCTCTGTAACCCAGCCGGACTCCTATGACATCGCAGACATCGAATACTGGATCTTGAAGAAGGTATTCCCCACCGGCGTCATCCAGCCGATGGACACAAAGAGACTGAAATATTACGACAAGGTCGTTCCGCTCTTCAAGAACGGCAAGCTGACGCCGGACAGTGTAATCGCGCAGGGCACAGCACCTCATACCGTTGGTTACGTGGACAGCCTCGACGCCAAGGAATTTGCATCTGGCGAGACCGAATGGTTCACCATGATGCCAACCATCTACAACGCTGACACGCTGGGCATTCGCCCCGACCTCGTTGGCCGTGAGATCACCACCTGGGCGGACATTATGGACCCCGCCTTCAAGGGCAAGACCTCCATCCTCAACATTCCTTCCATCGGCATCATGGATGCAGCCATGATCTGCGAAGCCATGGGCATCATCAAATATGCCGACAAGGGCAACATGACCAAGGCGGAAATTGATACGACAATCGACTTCCTCATCAAGGCCAAGCAGGACGGCCAGTTCCGTGCCTTCTGGAAATCCTTCGATGAGTCCGTCAACCTGATGGCCTCGGGCGAAGTGGTTATCCAGTCCATGTGGTCGCCGGCAGTTGCGGCCGTCCGCTCCAAGGGCATTGCCTGCAAATATCAGCCACTCAAGGAAGGCTACCGTTCATGGGGCGGCGGTCTCGGCCTTGCCTCTCACCTTTCCGGTGCGCAGCTTGATGCCGCATATGAATACATCAACTGGTATACATCCGGTTGGGTTGGCGGCTACCTCAACCGTCAGGGCTACTACTCTGCCTGCATGGATACCGCCAAGGAATACATGTCTGCTGACGAATGGGGCTTCTGGATTGAAGGCAAGCCCGCCGAGGGCGATATCCTTTCACCAGAAGGTAAAGTCATGGAAAAGGCCGGCGCAGTTCGCGATGGCGGCTCGTTCGAAGAGCGCATGGGCCACGTTGCCTGCTGGAACTCCGTGATGGATGAGGACCGCTACATGGTCAAGCGTTGGAACGAGTTCATCGCTGCCTGAGCCGATACTGTTTCCCGCATGTGGTTTTGACCATGTGCGGGAAACCCTCCAATAGGAACCAAGGGAAACACCGAGGATGAGCATAGCGCAAACGAGCGGTTCGCAGATGCGGGAAGCCAAGCAACGGTTTAGCTTGCCCGCATGGTTGCCAGCATATCTTCAGGCCGCGCCGCTGGCTATCATTCTCGGATGTTTTCTTCTTCTGCCGATCATCATGATCGCGGTGGTGAGTTTCTGGGACTATGACTTTGCACGGATGTATCCGGACTTCGTCACCTTCAACTACTCAGACACCCTCGGCTCCTGGATTACCTGGAAAACCTATATAAACACGCTGAAATTTGCGGCAATCGTCTGGGCGATTACACTGTTCGTTGGTTTCTGGGTTGCCTATTTTCTGGCTTTTCATGTCCGCACAGCGGCCATGCAGATGGTGCTGTTTCTCATCTGCACCGTACCATTTTTGACATCCAACATCATTCGCATGATTTCGTGGATTCCGGTTCTTGGCCGCAATGGCCTCATCAATACCGCGCTTGTGAAAGCAGGCATTGTTCCTGAGCCCATTGAATGGCTTCTCTATTCCGATTTCGCAGTGGTGCTTGCCATGGTGCATCTCTACACGCTCTTCATGGTGACCCCGATTTTCAACACGCTGATGCGCATTGACAAATCGCTTGTTGAGGCCGCGCGCGACGCGGGCGCTTCAAGCTGGCAGACGCTCACAAATGTCATCATTCCGCTTGCCAAGCCGGGCATGGCTATCGGCACGATCTTTGTCGTGACACTGGTGATGGCTGACTTTTCCACAGTGCAGGTCATGTCAGGCGGTCAGAGCGCTTCTGTGGCACTGATGATGAAAAACCAGATGTCGCTCCTCCAATACCCGGCCGCCGCCGCAAACGCTGTGGTGCTCTTGGTGCTGGTGCTGCTTCTGGTCGCCGCCGTACTGCGCGTCGTTGATATTCGCAAGGAGCTCTGAGCCATGACGCAAGAAAAACGCTCCCGCGAATTTTACATTCTGGCCATATTCTTTGTCGTCTTTTTGTTGTTTCTCTACGGCCCGCTTTCGGCCATTCTCATCCTCTCCTTCCAGGGGCCGAATGGCGGGCTGACCTTTCCCTTGAATGGTGTTTCTCTGCACTGGTTTGCCAACCTCTTTGAAACACAGGCCGTGGGCAACTTCGGCGGGTCTTTCCGCCGTTCATTCACACTTGGTATCATGGTGATGATATCGACTGTTGTCGTGTCGCTGCTGGCAGGCCTTGCTTTCCGGCGTAAGTTCATTGGTGCAACACCGCTCTTTTACCTCTCCGTTGCCAGTCTTGTTGTGCCTTCAATCATCATTTCGCTCGGTATTGGCGTTCTTTTCCAACAGCTCGGTTTTCGCCCCGCATGGTATTCCTCTGCCTTCGGCGCTCACCTGACTTGGACATTACCCTTCGGCGTGCTGATTATGCTGGCAATTTTCAACCGCTTCTCGCCTTCTTATGAAGAGGCTGCGCGCGACCTGGGTGCGACCTCCTGGCAGACTTTTCGCCATGTGGTTTTGCCAATCATTCTGCCCAGCTTGATCGGCGTGGGGCTGTTCGGCTTCTCGCTTTCCTACGATGAGTTTGCCCGCACATTGCTGACTTCGGGAACCTACAACACGCTGCCACTGGAAATTTATGGCATGACCACGAATGTCACAACGCCTGTGCTCTACGCTCTCGGTACAGTGACAACGGTATTTTCCTTTGCGGTAATCGCGGTGATGCTGGGACTAATCGTCCGCATGAACAGACGTCGTGCCAAGGGTTAATGCCAGACATGAAGATCGCGGTCATAAATCCCAACACCACCCAAAGCATGACGGACAAAATTGCGGATGCCGCCGAGCGTGTCCGCAATCAGGACACCCAGATTGTCGCCGCAACGTCCAGTATGGGCCCGGTTTCCATCGAGGGCTACTATGATGAAGCCTTTGCCGTACCGGGATTGCTTCTGGAAATTGCAAAAGCTGAGCGTGAAGGCGCTGCCGCCGCCATCATTGCCTGTTTTGATGACACCGGGCTGGATGCAGCTCGGGCAATGGCCAACATCCCGGTTGTTGGTATTTGTGAATCTGCGCTTGCCACTGCGGCATTGATCGCCCAGCGCTATACAATTGTCACGACCATGGAGAGGTCACGTTTGCCGCTAGAGGGGCTGGTGCAGCGCTATGGCCATTCCGGTCGCTGCAATGTGCGTGCTGCCGATATTCCCGTGCTTTCTCTGGAAGACCCCAATTCCAATGCTTGCGATCGGCTACGTTATGAGATTGCGGCTGCATTGAACGAAGACAAGACGGAAGCGATCGTTCTCGGCTGTGCTGGTATGGCAGATCTGGCAGCGAGCCTGCGCGATGATTTTTCCGTTCCGGTGATCGACGGTGTCGCCGCAGCTGTCAAACAGGCGGAAGCTCTCATCGCGCTTGGTCTTTCCACATCCAAGCGTGGCGCATACGCCTCACCGGTTAGAAAACCTTACATCGCCGCAATGGAACCCTTCGCCCCAGAGAATATGTCTCTGTCTGAATGAGACACTGGTTAGAGTTTCGAGGGTTTTGCCATTTGTGGATGGCACCTGATTTGCAGGTGTCTTCTTTGTGTCTTTGATCTTTGTTGCCAGCGGTCATTTGTCTGACCTGTTTGTGCCGCATCGTTGTCTGCGGCCCTTTTGACCGTCCGGTCCGCATCCCTCTCAAGTCGCTTGACTATGACGCTATGGCAATACCTCGAGGTAGTTTGCGCGCCTGATTGGGCACCTTCCACCACCTCACTTCAGGTTTGTCGATCACAGCCTTGTCCAAACCCGCCAAAGTAGTGCTATATCGAGTGTGAAAGACCTGCGGGCAATTCAGGTGGTTTACGCGGCAGCTCTATTGCCAAACAAACAAGTTTGCAGTGTTGAACAAATTTCTGGTGGAGATGGCGTGCTCAAGCTCTTAGACAAACAGCACAATGAAAGTGTGAAAGCCCTGACTTACCGGAGCTTGCGGCATGCGGTGATGACTGGTCGCCTGCCTCCTGGTCAGGCCGTAACAATCACCGGCATTTCCGAGGCGCTGGGTGTTTCAACGATGCCAGTACGTGAAGCGCTCCACCTTCTGGTTGCCGCTGGCGCTCTGGAACATCTCGACAATCGACGGGTTCGCGTTCCAGAAATGACCCCGGAAAAGTTCGACGAAACACTCGCCGCCCGCATCGCGCTAGAAACGCTCGCGGCAGACAGAGCCATGTCATTTGTTGATTATTTGCGCCTCGCCAAAATGGAGAAAATCGATGAAGAAATTGATTTGGCTTATGCACGCGGGGATATCGAAGGCGGCATAGAGCGAAATTTTGCATTTCACCGGTGCCTATACGAAACGCGCTCTGCGGCAGTCCTGTTGCCGCTCATCGAATCCGTCTGGGCTCGTCTTGGTCCCTTCATGCGTGAGGCAACCGAGAACCTTCACGAGACCTACCGGTTCGACCGTCATGCTGAAGCGATGCAAGCGATCCGATCGAAGGATCGCGAGGCCCTGCGTTCCGCAATTACATCAGACATACAGGACGGTGCCGGATACCTCGGTCGAAAACGCTTCATGAGCATGGCAACCTGATCGCCGCACGATCGGGCTGAAAACCCTTTCGCAAGGAGCACAATTTGCGGCTGAATTAATTTGATCAAATTATCTAGCTTTATGATCATATAAATGTTATGATCTACAACTATCTGCAGCAGAAGCGCGATTTTTGGAGTGTCCGCAATGGTTCATGAACAGCAATTCTATATCGATGGAACATGGGTTGACCCGCTTGACTGCCAGGGCGACCTTGCGGTGATCAATCCGTCAACTGAAGAAGCATTTGCGACGATCAGTCTTGCAGGTCTTCAGGACGTCGATAGAGCGGTGGCCGCCGCTAGAAGCGCCTTCTCCGACTTCTACCTGACCAAAAAGGAAGAGCGGCTGGACCTTCTCAAAGCCATTCTTGCCGCCTATCAGCGTCGCAAAGACGATCTGGCGTGGGCAATTTCAAGTGAGATGGGTGCGCCCGGGAAAATGGCGCTGAACAGTCAGGTCGGCAGCGGCGAGGCCCATCTTCGCACCATCATCGAAACGCTGAAAGATTATGCGTTTGAACGCATGATTGGCAGCACGCTCATCACCAAGGAAGCAGTTGGCGTAGTGGCGATGATCACACCGTGGAACTGGCCCCTGAACCAAATCACCTGCAAGGTGGGCCCGGCCATTGCAGCCGGCTGCACAATGGTGCTCAAGCCTTCAGAAATTGCACCGATGAGCGCTCTGGTGTTCTCGGAAATCATGCATGAGGCGGGCGTCCCGGCCGGCGTATACAACATGATAAATGGCGATGGTCCGCTCGTGGGTGACGCCCTTTCGCGCCACGCGGATATTGATATGGTGTCCATTACTGGCTCCACGCGGGCTGGCGTCAGTGTTGCCAAGGCAGCAGCGGACACCGTCAAAAGGGTGCATCAGGAACTTGGCGGCAAGTCTCCCAATATCATTCTTGATGACGCAAACTTTGAAGAGGCAGTCCGCACTGGTGCGCTGGAATGCTTCAACAATTCCGGGCAGTCATGCAACGCACCGACTCGCATGCTGGTCCCTAAACAAAAGATGGACGAAGCCGCCGACATTGCTGCTGCTGCCGCCAACGCATTGGTTGTTGGTCCGGCAGATCGGGACGGCATCGACCTCGGGCCAGTGGTCAGCGATATGCAGTACGGCAAAATCCAGGACCTGATAGCTGCTGGCATCTCCGAAGGCGCACGCCTTGCAGCCGGTGGGCTGGGTCGTCCCGATGGCATGAACCGCGGTTACTTCGTCAAGCCAACTGTATTCGCTGATGTCAAGCCGGGGATGCAGATCGAGCGGGAAGAAATCTTTGGCCCGGTGCTTTCGATCGTTGCCTATGAAGATGATGAAGATGCCGTGCGCATAGCCAACGACACTGTCTATGGACTGGCCGCTTACATCTCCTCTTCAAACATCGACCGCGCACGCAAGATTGCGCGCCGTCTGAGAGCCGGAGACGTGCATATCAACTACCCGGCCTGGGACACCTACGCACCGTTTGGCGGCTTCAAACAATCCGGCAACGGTCGGGAATATGGTGAATTCGGCCTTGATGACTTCCTCGAAGTCAAGGGTGTCATAGGGTACGGAGCATGACGTTCACTGAACCCCAAAATCTGCACTCATCTGCGTCTCAGTCTGATGAAGCAGTCCCAACAGAACACCGCGCCGTGGAGACGTTTCTGGACGCGAATCCGGATATCGAGATGCTGGAGGCATTTGTTATCGACGTCAACGGCGTGCCGCGAGGAAAGTGGATACCGCGAGAGCGAGCCATTGATGTTTTGAACAATGGGTTGGCCATGCCTCGCTCGGTCTTCGCGCTGGATGTTTGGGGCCGCGATGTAAACGCCGCTGGCCTTGCTGAAGGAACCGGCGATCCGGACGGTCTCTGTCTTCCGGTTCCAGGCACACTTTCCCGCGTGCCTTGGCTGAAAAGGCCGACCGCTCAGGTTCTGCTCAACATGTTCGACGGCAATGGAACCCACTTCTATGGTGATCCACGCGCCGTCCTGATCAATGTTCTTAATCAGTATGCGCAGCTTGGGCTGACGCCTGTCGCGGCAACTGAAATGGAATTCTATCTGATCGATCCTATACGCTCCGCACTGGATCCGGTTCGGCCACCAAACTCCCGCGAAGGACGCTGGCATACCGGACAGACGCAAGTCCTCTCGATTTCGGAGCTGCAGGACTACGAGGATGTGTTTGCTGACATTGCGGAGGCATGCCGCGCGCAGGATGTTCCCGCCGACACAGTGGTGCGTGAGAATGGACCCGGTCAGTACGAGTTAAATCTCAATCATCTGCCCGACGTCATGAAGGCGGCAGACGCGGCTGTGCAGCTCAAGCGCATTGTCAAAGCCGTCGCCCGCAAACATGACCTTGATGCAACGTTCATGGCCAAGCCCTATGGGCTTCAGGCTGGCAGCGGCATGCATGTGCATTTCTCGATTCTCGACCAATCCGGAAAAAACATTCTTGCCGATGGCAACGACGTTTCCGAAAGCCTTATGCATGCTGTCGGCGGCCTGCTGACCTATATGCCGGACAGCATGGCGGTCTTCGCGCCTCATGCCAATTCCTACCGCCGCCTCAAACCGAGCGAGCATGCTCCGACCTACGCCTCCTGGGGGATCGACAATCGTTCGGCAGCAGTTCGGGTGATCAAGGCAGGTGAGAAGGCCACCCGCATTGAACATCGGGTTGCCGGTGCGGATACCAATCCGCATCTGGTGCTGGCGATGATATTGAAAGCGGCCCTGGCCGGCATGAGCGAGAAACTCAGCCCTGGTGCCGCAATCAGCGGCGATGACCATTCAATCGTGCACGAGCCCCTTCCCACCAACTGGGATGTCGCGTTGCAGCGATTCGCAGACTCGAGCTTCGCGTTGAGTGCCTTCGGGGCGGAATATCGCAAACTGTATGCTGCATGCAAACAACAGGAACTTTCGGAATTTTCGTTCCGTGTAACCGATGTCGAATACGACGCCTACATAAGGACGGTGTGAGATGAATGCATTTGCCAAGTTTGACAATCCCGGTCACGTCAAATCCTACTATGCAGCGACGGCGATCGCACAGGCCGCAAGGCCCGCACTTCAAGGTGAGCTAGAAGCCGATGTGTGTGTCATCGGCGGCGGGTTCACCGGCATATCGGCAGCACTTGAGCTTGCTGAGCGCGGCTACAAGGTTATTGTCCTGGAAGCAAGCCGTGTTGGTTTTGGCGCCTCCGGTCGCAATGGCGGCCAAATCGTCAACGGGTATAGCCGCAATCTCGAAACAATCAGGAAATGGTATGGCGAGGAAAAGGCCGCAGCTCTTGGGCAGATGTCACTCGAAGGCGGCGACATTATCCGCGAGCGAGTGAATAAATACGGTATCGATTGCGACCTTCGCCAGGGCGGTTTCTTTGCCGCCTTCACCGACAAACAGGTGCGCGAGATGGATACGATCCGCCGCGATTGGGAACAGCGCGGCCATGATGGTCTCGAAATAGTCTCAAAAGCGGATGTGGGAAAGTATGTTTCGTCGCATCGCTATGTCGGCGGCATGATCGACCGCAAGGGCGGACACATCCACCCACTTAACCTCGTCGAAGGCGAAGCACGGGCTGCCGAAAGCCTCGGCGCTCGGATTTTTGAGAATTCTCGGGTGACCCACGTCGACACAGGCGCCAAGCCAAGTGTGTCCACGAACACCGGCAAGGTGCTGGCAAAATATGTCCTTGTGTGTGGAAATGCCTATCTCGGCGAGCTGCTACCTGCAATTTCCTCCCGAATGATGCCGGTTTCCAGTCAGGTCATGGCGACCGAACGATTGGATGAGACCACAATCGAAAAGCTCCTGCCGGCAAACTACTGCGTCGAAGATGCCAACTATGTGCTCGACTATTTTAGGCGTACAGCAGACAATCGGCTTCTCTATGGCGGCGGCATCGGCTACGGCGGCCAGGATCCAAAAAATCTCACATCTGTTATCTTGCCCAATATGCTCAAAACATTTCCCGAGCTGCGAGGGGTCAAGATTGACTACGCCTGGAGCGGCAACTTTGCCCTGACATTGACCCGTGTCCCGCATGTGGGCAAGCTGTCAGATACTGTCTACTTCTCCCATGGCGACAGCGGTCACGGCGTGACTACAACTCATCTGCTTGGCCGCATTCTCGGTGAGGCGGTCGCCGGACACGCAGAGCGTTATGACGTATGGCAATCCCTTCCCAACCTCCCCTTCCCGGGCGGTCGCCTTTTCCGTGTGCCTCTTACCGCGCTGGGTGCCTGGTGGTATGGTCTAAGAGACAAGTTAGGGGTCTAAGCCATTGCAGAACAGGAAGTTGACAGTTGGCATATTAATCGCCGGCCATGTGCCAGACGAACTGATCGGGAAATACGGTGACTATGACCGTATTTTCAGTTCCTTCCTGGCCGACGAAAGGCTTGAATTCAAGGCTTATGCCGTTGTTGACGGGGATTTTCCGAAAAGTGCTGACGATGCGGATGCCTGGCTGATTACCGGCTCAAAACACGGTGTCTACGAGCAGCATCCGTGGATTGCTCCGCTGGAAAATCTGATCCATGAGATCAATTTGTCGCGGCGGCCACTGGTTGGCGTGTGTTTCGGCCATCAGATTATCGCCCAAGCACTTGGAGGCAGGGTTGCCAAATTTGATGGCGGCTGGCTGGCGGGGCCACATAGGTATTTTCGCAATGATATGGGACGAGCACAGGAAATCATTGCTTGGCATCAGGACCAGGTTCTTGAAAAGCCACAATCGGCCAAGGTGATCGGCTCCTCACCCTCGTGCGCGTTCGCGATGCTCCGATACGGAGATCATATCCTCAGCTATCAGGCACATCCTGAATTCACACCCGATTTTGTCAAGGATCTGCTGGCGGCTCGCGCTGGCTTGCTGCCGGACGATATGGCTCAAAACGTGGCATCCAGCGATGAGGTGGAAGATCGCAATCTCCTGTCCGAGGAAATTCGGAGCCACTTTTTCTCCGGCGGCAATGCGTCCTGACCCTGAGACTACGAGGCCTTCTGGACAAATGGTCGTGTCGACATCGTCGCGACCATAGCATCGCAAGGTGTTCTACTTGTGCACCGCCAGTCAAATTCCGAGCACCCTGATCATGCTACCATGAAGGCGTTTTGGGCTTACCTCGCCGAGCCCGATTGGCACGCCAGCGGCTGATGGAAATCGATCACGTCTGCGCACTTCGTGTGGAGAAGAGGCTCTCTCTTGCGCCCGTTGAGGCGGCCCTCATCTTTTTGATCAAAAGTCGCTTGACGGCGCACTCAGTGGATGTTTGGATAAGTGGATACAAAAATCCAGAAAGCAACCTATGCCGTTTTCGCCCGCATCAACTGCCCACATAGCTTCAACTGCCGAAGAGGAGGCCTATCTCCATCTTCAGCAGGCACTACGCGTCAACCACTACAAACCAGGTGACCGATTAATTCCCGAAGAGATCGCGGCCGAAATAGGCATGAGCCGTATGCCGGTTCGTGAAGCCTTTCGTCGCCTGGCCGCAGATGGATTGGTGACCCTTCGCCCCAATCGGGGTTGCGTTGTCGCCGGGCTGACACTGGATGAGATCCATGAGACCTTCGAGATACGTTCCGTGCTTGAGGGCTTGGCAGTTCGTCTCGCCACTCCACGCATGAACTCAGAAACTTTCGAGGAACTGGAGCGATTGCTCGACCGTATGGAACGGGCCGGCCAGTCCGGCAGCAATGACTGGGTTCTACGCCATCAGGAATTTCATGCTCTGATCTATAGCCTGAGCAACCGCCCGAAACTCATCCGCCAGATCACTGCACTGCATGTTGTCGTCGAACCCTACATGCGTATCTGGTTCGATTATGTAGAAAAACCTTTGTCGGCTCGTGAGGAGCATCAAAAGCTCATCGATGCATTACGATCCGGCGATGCCGACCGTGCCGAAGTTGTGATGCGGGAACACATCATCGAAACGGCATCACTGCTTGCAGAGTACGCAAGTCCCGGGCGGCGCTGAACGCGGCCCGGTCATTTGTCTGTAGCTGGAGGTACATCCGGCGCGGACGGGGAACAGCCGTCACAAACGGCCCAACAACGAAGAGGAATAATCATGATGATCCCTCGCATGGCCGCTTTTGCGGCCGCCTTCACCGCATTGGCATACGGCCACACCGCCCTCGCACAGGATGCGCCAACAGAGATAACAATCGCTACAGAAGGCGCATACGCCCCATGGAACTTCACAACCGCTGACGGCAAGTTGGATGGCCTTGAAGTCGAGCTCGCCAATGACCTGTGCGAGCGCATGAAGATCAAATGCACCATCATCGCTCAGGATTGGGACGGCCTGATCCCGTCGCTGACAGTCGGCAAGTTCGACGTCATCATGGCCAGCATGTTTATTACACAGAAGCGCCTGGAAACCATAGACTTTACCCAGCCCTACGCGGTCGACCCTTCGGGATTTGCGGTCGCCAAGGACAGCGATCTTGGCAAGCTCGGTGTCTCGACGGAGAAGTTCAAACTCGATGACGAAGCTGCATCAATGGCCGCCATCGAAAAGCTGAAACCTCTTCTGAAGGGCAAGATCGTGGGCGTGCAAGCCGCCACGACGAACCTCGATTTTGTGAAAAAGTATTTCGGCGATACCGTTGAGATCCGAGAATACAAGACGACGGAACAACATGATCTCGATCTTGCGGCAGGCCGCATAGACGCGCTCTTCGCGCAGCAGACGGCTCTCGCAGCAACACTCGCGAAACCTGAATTCGCCGACTACACTGTGGCCGGACCCGGCTTCGTCGGTGGCATTTTTGGGCTCGGCACGGGGGCCGGTTTGCGCAAGGATGAGACCAAGCTCAAGGAAATGTTGAACGCTGCCATCGACTCGGCGATGGCCGACGGCACGATCAAGCGCATTTCCGAGAAATGGGTTGGCGCTGACGTCACTCCAGTCAAATAACAAGGCGGACCCGAAGCGGTCGGGAGCATCGGTTCCTGACCGCTTCAAACAAATGAGGGTTCACCCATATGTTTGAAAAATTGCATCTGCTCGGCTTCGCTGAAGGTGGCTGGGGCCTGTCCCTTATGGGCGCTGCCGGTATGACGCTGCTGCTATCGGTGCTGGGTTTTATGCTCGGTACAGTATTCGGTGCTCTTGGTGCCAGTGGTGGCCTATCATCAAGACGATTTCCAAAGGCACTGGCGTCAGCCTACGGAACGATCTTTCGGGGCGTTCCAGACCTCCTTACCATTTACCTCTTCTACTATGGCGGCAGCGTGGCTCTCACCGCGATCGCGCGCAGCTTCGGCTCAGACGGCTTTGTGGGCCTTCCCACACTTATTACCGGCGTGATCGCTATCGGGATCATCTCTGGAGCCTATCAGGCGGAAATTTTTCGCGGCGCGTATCTCGCCATCGATCGTGGACAGTTCGATGCAGCCAGAGCTCTGGCACTCTCGCGAACGAAGGTATTGCGGCTGGTCATCGTCCCACAGCTTTTGCGCCACGCAATCCCGGGCCTGAGCAATGTCTGGCAGCTCGTGTTGAAGGATTCGGCTCTCATCTCCGTCATCGGCCTCGTCGAATTGATGCGTCAGGCACAGATTGGCGCAGGCTCAACCCGCGAGCCCTTCCTTTTCTACCTAGCGGCAGCCGGCCTCTATTTCGTTATTGCAGGCATCACTGGGCAGTTTTTCCGAGTTGCTGAGACGCGCTCCTCAAGAGGGATCACACACTGATGATCGACGTCTCTTTCTTCCTCGAAATTATCCCGCAGCTTCTCTCCGGCCTCCCGCTGACCCTCAAACTGGCAGGATCCTCCATTCTGCTTGGCTTTGTGCTGGCCTTGCTGCTGGCGCTAGCCCAGCAGGGTGAACATTGGTTGGTCGTATGGCCCATTCGCACATTCGTCGCGGTCTTCCGTGGCACACCCCTGCTCGTACAAATTTTCCTGATCTATTACGGACTCGGCCAGTTCCGCCCCTCCCTGCAGGCAATCGGCCTGTGGACGCTGTTCCGTGAACCCTATTGGTGCGCAATCCTTGCGCTAACACTCAACACAGCCGCCTATGGAAGCGAAATCCTCCGCGGTGCCATCAAGAATGTTGCACGCGGCCTTGGCGAGGCCGCCCAGGCGCTCGGCATGTCGCGCATACTAACACTCAGGCTCGTTATCCTGCCGATTGCGCTCCGCCAGGCGATCCCGGCTTACGGCAATGAAATCATCCTCATGGTGAAGGGCACCTCGCTTGCCTCCATCATCACCCTGATGGAGGTAACCGGCATCGCACAGGGCCTTATCTCGCAGAGCTACAGAGCCATTGAGGTCTTCGTCGCCGCCGGAGCAATCTATTTGATCCTGAATTTCCTGATTGTGCGGGGCCTATCGGCGTTGGAGACCTATCTGACGCCAGATCGAACCCGTGGCTAAGGCGGTAGCAACAAAGAACTCGAGGAGACTGACAAAGATGCGCAACTTTGAGAAGCCGACACGATCAGTGGCCGTTTCGACCAAGGCCATGGCCGCAACCTCTCACCCTTATGCAACGTTGACGGCGATAAACATACTGCAGGCCGGTGGCAACGCAATGGACGCAGCAATCGCTGCCTGCGCAGTGCAATGCGTGGTCGAACCGGGTTCCACTGGCATTGGTGGCGATTGCTTCGTGCTTTACGCGCCCAAAGGCAGTGCCGAAGTCATCGCTTACAACGGTTCCGGTCGCACGCCGAAGGCGCTGACCATCGACTGGTTCGAAGAACGTGGCCTGACCGAAGTACCACGCCAGTCTCCCGCCGCGGTCACGATTCCCGGTGCCATCGATGCCTGGACACGCCTGCATGCGGACCATGGTCATTTGCCGCTCGTTGACGTGTTGGCGCCCGCCATTCACTATGCCGAGGAAGGTTACGCAATTACGCCCCGTGTCCACCGCGATTGGAAAATAGAGGAAAAGCTCCTGGCCGCAGACAAGGCAGCAGCGGAAATCTTCCTGCCAGGCGGCCGTGCACCGGAGATTGGCGAGATACACCGTCAGCCAAAACTCGCCGCAACCCTGCGCCGCATAGGTGCCGAAGGTCGTGACGGCTTCTACACCGGCCCGGTGGCAGCCGACATGGTAGCGCATTTAAACGCCCATGGTGGCCTGCATACGCTGGAGGATTTCGCCGAGGCAAAAGGTGAATATGTGACGCCCGTCACCACCACTTTCCGTGGATATACAATTCACGAGTGTCCGCCCAACGGGCAGGGCATTATTGCGCTTCTCATCCTCAACATACTGTCCTGCTTCGACGATCAGCTGGATCCCCAATCACCTGATCGCCTGCACCTGGAAGTGGAAGCCACGCGCCTCGCATATGCCGCCCGGGATGCCTGGATTGCCGATCCGACCAAGGCAGACGTGCCAATCGATGAGTTGCTTTCAATAGATTTCGCTCGCCGTTTGGCGGACAAGATCGATCTTTCACGCGCCCTGACCGAACTGCCCAACTTCGAGATGCCTTTGCATCCCGATACTGTCTACATCTCCGTCGTCGATAAAGATCGCAACACGGTGAGCTTCATCAATTCGATCTTCGATAGCTTCGGCACGGGCCTTGTGGCACCGGAATCCGGCATTATCCTGCACAATCGTGGTCAGAGCTTTTCGCTTGAACGCGGCCATCCCAACATGATCGCTCCGGAAAAGCGGCCATTGCACACGATCATTCCCGCCATGGTAACACGCGGTGAGCGGACAGAAATAACCTTCGGTGTCATGGGCGGCTATTATCAGGCAATGGGCCACGCCAGCCTCATATCAAAGGTCATCGACTGCGGCATGGACATGCAGGACGCCATCGATCTGCCGCGGCTCTTCCCCATCGGGGGCAAGGTACCGCGTGTCGAGGCTGAACACACTTTACCACAAGAGACAGTCTCTGAGCTGACACGGCGCGGCTTTGAGTTCGTGCCGGCAGAAGACCCGATCGGCGGCGCGCAAATCATCCGTATCGACTGGGAAAATAACACCCTCAGCGGGGCCTCGGAATCTCGCAAAGATGGGATTGCACTGGGTTATTGAGAGGTCACATAGACGCCCTGACAAATGCCGCAGTAAAGATAGCCGACTTTGGGGGCCAAGTATGACCCTTGCGTCGGTGGGACGAGCATTCGGCAACTTCATACCGTCTCGACTTTCGAAATTAGGCAAGCAAACGACTTGGCAACACCACATGGGTAACTACATCGCTGCACATTGGTGGTAACGATAACGAGGGTCGCGGGTAAACCTTGTCATCCCGCCAGATCCCAGAATTTGATCAATCTACGGTTGACATTGCGGTACCAGTATTGCCTCCAGCAGAAACACGCGGAAGAATGATACGTGGACCGAAGCACACACCCAATTCATTCGATGAAGGAAATGAAATGCCCAATATCAATCCAACTGGACACTGGGAAACCATGACAATATCGGGCGACTTGGACACAGCATCCTTCCTTCCCTGGATTGAGCGCCATGCGAACAAATTGGGGCTGCAACGGCATATTATCCAAGCAAATTCCGCCCGCATTGAGATAGAAATCGAAGGCCCGGTTGAACTGATCGACGCCATGGAAATGGCGTGCTCGCTTGGCCCAATTAGCGTAATGGTCGACCGCGTGGACCGCATTGTACGCACACCCTCAGAAGGCTAGGTGGCGGCCTCAGCCAGACGACAAAAGCGTCCAAAATCAACCAGCCCATTCCCCTAAAGTACCTTTTCCCAAGGACAATTGCGCGCGGATTTCGTCAGTTTTTGCAATCACAGCGCGAAGCCACCTCAAATATATGCACTTTTTTTAATCATTGTTGACGATGCAGAAACTTTGTGCAACTTTGAGCGGGTCAGCAATGCGCCACGCCTCCTGTGAAGGCGCAAAAGTTCGCAAAATGAGTAGTTTATATGAATTCGATCGGATATTCCGGGTGGCACCCCGCCGCTTTATCCTCAGACCTGCCCGCCGGTATAGTCATACCTGCCTGGTCACCCAATGGCGAAATTGCACTTTGGCGAGGCCAGTCCGGTACGGTTACGGCAAGTGCTGATCGCTGCCCTCACCGCGGAATGCGCCTGTCTCATGGATTCGTTCGTGGAGACGCCCTCGCCTGCATCTATCATGGCTGGAGTTTTGGCCAAGACGGCGGATGCCAGCGTATTCCGGCCCATCCAGACTTGGAGCCACCGAAGACCATCAACACCAAGAACCAGTTTGTGAAAGAGATTGATGGCATTATCTGGATTTCTGGTGAAGAGTTGCCGGACCCACCACCCTCCGCAGCTGGCTATGAACCGTTGCGTTCCATCACCATTGATGCTGACATTCCTGCACTCAAAACAGTGGCGGAAATGACTGCGGATGACGCTGGTTTCTGGAACGCAACAATTGGCGGCGTGGCAGTCAAATTTCTGGCTACAGCGCAAAGCGTCAAACAGACACTCCTTCACATTCTGATTGCTGAAACCGCAGATCCGCACACACGGGTCGCTGTATCCCGCGGGGTGGAAACACTTCGCAAGCTTGCGGAAGCGACTAAGAGCAATGGAGAGCAAGCATGACCGGCGGCGCGATGCAAAACCAATGGTATCCGGTCGGCCTGATCAGCCAGCTTTCGAAAGCCGGCCGCGAAACCCTGCTTATGGAAGAACCAATCTTTGTCTCAGAAGCAGAAGACGGCGCAGCTCGCGTGACAACGAAAGATGGCCGCAGCCTGCCGGTAACACTGCGCTACGGCCACGTCTGGACCAGCCTCGGTGAACCCGAAAAACCATTGTTCGACATCCCTGAGGCCGACCAACCCGGTCGTCGCCTTGTCGATGTTGGTGTGGTTCGAGTTCGTTGTTCGCCCTTACGCGCAGTGGAGAACTTCCTCGACATTGCCCATTTCCCTTTCGTCCACACGGATATTTTGGGAGCCGAGCCACACACCGAGGTGAAAAACTACGCCGTAGAAATACGTGAAGAAGAAGACGAGGTCTGGGCAACCGAGGTGAAATTCTACCAGCCGCAGGCCGCAAATTCGGCCAACGGCGGCATCACCACGGATTACATGTACCGCGTGCCCGCGCCCACCTGTTCCATTCTCTACAAAACCTGCCCGCCGCGACCTGGTGAATGGGACGTGATCACGCTCTTCGTGCAACCGCTCACCGAAGAGCTTTGCGACGTCTGGCCCTGGATGGCGCTCTATGATGACGAAGCCAATATGACGGACCTAATCCATTTCCAGCAGATGATCTTCCTACAGGACCGTTCAATTCTGGAAAACCAAATCCCACGTCTGCTGCCGATTGATCCCGGCATGGAAATTCCCACACGCGCCGATCTAACTTCCGTTGCCTATCGGCGCTGGCTCAAAAGACACAATTTCACCTATGGCGGACAACTGGTCGCAAAATGAAACTATACGACTATATTCTCTCTCCAAGTTGCTACAAAGTGCGGCTTCTGGCGGCCCTGACAGGCACTAAACTCAAACTGCGCCCTGTCGACTTTCACCCCGGCGGGGAGCATCTGAGACCCGAATTTCTGGCACTCAATCCTGCGGGTTCCATACCGATTCTCGAGGACGGCGAACTGCTACTGACGGAATCGTCAGCCATGCTGACCTATATCGCCGAAAAATCCGGCAAAAACTGGCTAGCTGGTGAAACGCCGGAAGAAAAGGCAACGGTCCAGCAGTGGCTTTCCTTTTCTCATCGGCTCACAGATTCACTTGGGCAGGCCCGCCTCATTGAAATGCTGCATCGTTCGGGTGACTTGCAAGCTGCTCAAGCTGCGGGCATTGCGGCTCTGCGCGAGCTTGAAGCAGCTTTGTTTGAACGACGGCTTGATGGCCAAACCTTCCTTGCGGGCAACAAGCCGACCATCGCAGACATCAGCTGTTCCCCCTATGTGGCACTAGCGCCGGATGGAAGTGTGTCTCTCAACCCCTACCCCTCAATCCGTCTATGGATGCGGGCAATCCGAGCTCTCGACGGCTTTATAGAAATGCCCGGCATTCATCGCCTGCATGAATTGCAGCCAGAACCTCAATATAAAGAGGAGCATGCTTGAATTTGGCTGGCTATCTTTTCAAAAACTGCGCGGCAGTTGTCACGGATAACGGGGCTGGCGCGGTTGTTCATCGCGACGTCGATGTTCTCACTGAAGGCGCAACAATCAAGGCCATCGCCGCTAAACTGGATGTAAATCCCCTGCCGGAAGGCACGGTCATACGCGACGCCTCAGGGTGGTTCATCTATCCCGGCCTCGTGAATACCCATCACCATTTTTTCCAGACTTTTGTACGCAACCGCGCAGATCTCGACTGGACCAAGCTCTCAGTGATTGAGTGGCTCGACCGGATTTACCCCATCTTCGCGCGCCTCACCGAAGACTGTTTCTACCATTCATCGCTCACTGCCATGGCCGAGTTGATCAAGCACGGCTGCACGACGGCTTTCGATCATCAGTATTGCTTTCCCCGGCACGCCGGAAAGCGGATCATTGATCGACAGTTCGAAGCCGCTGAGCGTCTGGGAATGCGGTTTCATGCGGGCCGTGGCGGAAACTCACTGCCAAAATCGGAAGGCTCCACCATTCCCAACGAGATGCTGGAGACGACGGATGAATTTATTGCCGATTGCGAGAGGGTAATCGATACCTATCACGATGCATCTCCACTCAGTATGCGGCAGGTGGTAGTTTCCCCCTGTCAGCCGGTCAACGCCTACCGCGAAACCTTTGCTGAATCCGTTCGGCTCGCCCGCGACAAAGGTGTATTCCTGCACACGCATGTTGGCGAAGGTGAAAGCGAAGTCATCAAAGCCCGATACGGTATGCGAACGGTCGACTATCTGGAGAAAATGGGCTTTGCCGGTCCGGATACGTTTTATGCGCATTGCTGGGAACTGACGCATGACGAGTTGAAACAATTGGCGGCAAGTGGAACCGGCGTCTCCCATTGCCCGGAACCGGTCTATCTCGTCGGTGCAGAAGTCACCGATATTCCGGCTATGGAAGCCTTCGGCGTTCGCGTTGGACTCGGCTGCGATGGTGCCGCTTCCAACGATAATTCCAATCTCATGCACTGCATTCACTCCGGTTACATGCTGCAGTGTCTTGTCGCCTCAACGCGCGAACACCAGGTGCCGCCACCTGGCGATTTCCTGCGCTACGCTACACGAGACGGCGCAAGCCTTCTGGGACGCGATGACATCGGGCGACTTGCAGTCGGCATGGCCGCCGATCTTTTCGCCATTGATACCCGCCGCATGGATTATGTGGGCACCCGCCACGACCCAATCAGCCTCTTGGCCAAAGTCGGTATCGGCATGCCAACGGATCTGACCATGATCAATGGCCGCATCGTTTGGGAGGCGGGAGAATTTCCAGGACTTGATGAGGCCCAGCTTCTTTTTGAAGCCGAGGCCGCACTCGCAAGCATTGATATATAACCACCAGAAGGGAAAAGACGCATGTCTCTGAAAATCACACGTAGAAACCTGATGAAAAGTGCCGCACTCACAGGTGTCGCAGCAGCGGTTGGCTCACACGCCGCCTATGCCGCCGATGATCCGCTTGGCATTACCCTCGTTGTGCCCTCGCCCGTTGGTGATGTGGGCTGGGGTCGCGCTCTGGCAGACGGTCTGGAACCGGTAAAGGCCGCCTATGGCGACAAGGTGAAGGTCACCATCATCGAAAACATTCCCGAGGGTCCCGATGCTGACCGCATCATGAACAAGACAGTTGCCGATGGAAACAACTTCCTGATCGCCGGTTCGTTCGGCTATCAAAACGGCGCACTGCAGCTCGCCAAGCGCCGCTCGGACATTTCTGTGCTTCACGCTTCAGGCTATCTGGTCGCTCCAAACTTCTCGCCGTTTGCTGCAAAATATTTCCAAGGCACCTATCTCATGGGCATGGCGGCCGCGGCACTGTCCAAAACCGGCAAGATCGGTTCAGTCTCTGCCTTTGCAATTCCCGAACTCATCACCTCCGTCAATGCGTTTACGCTCGGCGCGCAAACCGTAAACCCGGATATCGAGGTTTCCGTTATCTGGGTGAATTCCTGGTTTGATCCCGCCAAGGAACAGGATGCTGCGAAGGCTCTGATCTCTCAGGATTGCGACGTCATCTTCTCCAACGCACAGGACACACCATCGGTAATCTCAGCGTGTGAAGAGGCGGGCGTTTACGCATTCAACCTCAATTCTTCCATGAAGAAATATGCTCCGGAGAAATATCTCGGCTGCGTTCTTACCGATTGGTCACCCTTCTTCAAGGCGTCTGTCGATGCGCATCTGGCGGGTACATTCACGGGCGCGAACACGTTCCTCGGCATGGCCGACGCAGTGGTTGAAGTTGTCGACTGGAACCCGGACGTCCCCGCCGACATCATGGCCAAGATCAAGGAGACAGAAGCCAAGATCGCCGATGGTAGTTTCTCGCCGTTCACCGGCCCTATCTCCAAGCAGGATGGTAGCGAAGGTGTGGCCGAGGGCTCATCCCTGAGCGATGAGGAAATTGTTGGCTTGGATTGGCATGTGAAAGGTGTAACGACACCGCTGCCCAAGTAAGCCTGGCAAAGCAATGAGCGAAGCGCTTCTCTCCCTCCAGGGTATCTCCAAAAGCTATGGCCAGATTCATGCCAATCGCGGCATCAACCTGGCCGTTGCACCCAATTCCATCCACGCCATTCTCGGCGAAAACGGTGCTGGAAAATCCACACTAATGAAGCTGATTTATGGTGTGGAAACCCCAGATTCGGGTGTGATCTCATGGCAGGGAGAGGCGCTTCATCTTGCCTCTCCAGCAGAAGCTCGTCGTCGCGGCATTGGCATGGTTTTCCAACATTTTTCCCTGTTCGAAAACCTGACGGTAGTTGAGAACATCGCGCTCGTTGTGCCCGGTCGCCGGGCGGAACTGATTGAAAAAATCAAGATTCTGGGTCGTGATTTTGGTCTCGAAATCGACCCGCTCGCTCACGTCCACACGCTTTCTGTGGGTGAACGCCAGCGCGTGGAAATTGTACGTTGCCTGATGAGCGACCCCAAGCTTCTGATCCTCGACGAGCCAACCTCTGTTCTGCCGCCGCAAGCTGTGGAGCGCCTGTTTGAAACACTGAAACGCCTTCGCGATGGCGGCGTTTCAATCCTCTTTATTTCCCACAAGTTGGAAGAAATCCGCGCAATCTGCGACCAGGCAACCATTTTGCGTCTTGGTCAGGTAACCGGCAATGTGGATCCGCGCGAACATGACACACACGAACTGGCGCGGATGATGATTGGCCGCGACATGCCAGAACCAGCCCCCGCACTTGCCGTTGAAACCGGTGAGAAACGTCTGGAGCTCATCGGCCTGAACCACGGACCCGAGGATCCTTTTGCCATGCCGCTGCACGACATCACGCTGTCCGTGCGCGCAGGTGAAATTCTCGGCATTGCTGGCATTTCGGGCAATGGACAAAGTGAGCTGGCGGAGATCATATCCGGCGAAACTCGGCTCACCGAGCTGCAACGTGACCAGCTCTACATCATGCAACAGGAAGCCGGAGACATGCCACCCGCAAAGCGGCGCAAGCTCGGCTTTGCCTTTGTGCCCGAAGATCGCCTTGGCCGTGGCGCGGTGCCAGAAATGTCGCTCACCATGAACAGTCTGCTCACCGCCCACCCCTTGGGCCTAACCAAAGGTGGTTTGATCGCCACTGAAAATGCACGCGCATTTACCGAGAAATGCATCGCCAATTTTGATGTGCGAACTCCTGGACCGGATGCCGAAGCAGGGGCGCTTTCAGGCGGGAACCTTCAAAAATTCATCATGGGCCGCGAAATCATGCTCGCACCAAAGCTTCTCTTCGTCGCACAGCCAACCTGGGGCGTGGATATTGGCGCAGCATCAGCCATTCGCCAGAAGCTCATCGAACTTCGCAACAATGGTATGGCCATTCTGGTCATTTCTGAAGAGATCGAAGAGCTTTTCGAACTTTGTGATTTCATACAAGTCTTGCACAAAGGGCATCTCAGCGAACCACGGGCCACATCCGAAATAACGCTGGAAGATATCGGGCGCCTGATGATTGGCGCAGAAGCAGAGGCCAACCATCCATGATCGCCGCAACCCTCTCCCGAATGCCGCATCTGGCGCGCCGCGATCAAGCATCGCTCTCCATGACACTCCTTGCCCCGCTGATCGCTTTGTGCGTTGCGGCCTTCCTCAACCTGCTTCTCTATCTGGCCATCGGTCGTAATCCGGGCGCAGTATTCCACGCTATGCTGCTGGAACCGCTGCTCACCTGGTATTCCTTTTCCGAGGTTCTGCTGAAAGCCGGGCCGCTTCTGCTCATCGCACAAGGGTTAGCCATCGGCTTTCGCGCTAAGGTTTTTAACATTGGTGCAGAAGGGCAATTCATTCTGGGCGCCATATTTGCCTCGGCCATTCCCGTTTTGTATCCACAAGCCGCTGGCTGGTGGGTCTGGCCACTTATGCTGCTTCTGGGTGCTGCAGGCGGCGCGATATGGGCAGGCTTGACAGCCTTTTGGCGAGTTCGCTTCAACGCCAATGAAATTCTTGTTTCACTGATGCTCAGCCTCGTCGCGGAACAGTTGTTAAACTATCTGCTGCTGGGACCCTGGAAAGATCCAATGGGCTTCAATTTCCCGCAGTCGGTTATGTTTCAGATGGATGCACTTGTTCCCACCCTTCTGCCTGGAACGCGGGTCAACGTTTCGCTTCTCATCGCCGTCTTCATTTCAATTCTCGCCTGGCTTTTCATGCAGCGCAGTTTTGCAGGCTACAAATTGCAGGTGGGCGGTTTGGCTCCCGGTGCCGCCCGCTATGCAGGTTTTTCCGGAGGAACCGCCATATGGCTCTCGCTCCTCATTGGCGGTTTTGCCGCCGGACTCGCCGGTGCCGCTGAGGTTGCTGGCCCGCTTGGACAATTGCAGCGATCCATATCCACCGGTTATGGATATTCTGCCATTATCGTCGCCTATCTCGGTGGCCTTCATCCCATTGGCATCATTATCTCGTCCCTGCTCATGGCGGTCCTCTATATCGGAGGTGACAATGCCATGGTGTCAGCCAATCTGCCCGTCGCTGCGGTGCGTGTTTTCCAAGGCAGTTTGCTCCTGTCCTACATGATTGCAGTTGCATTTGTTCGATATCGCCTCGAATGGCCAGGGCGTTCCTCAGGAGGCCGCATATGAGCGCGTTCGAGTTCATCCTTTCAGGCATGCTGGCGGCTGCCACCCCTTTCCTGCTGGCTGCACTTGGCGAGCTGGTGGTGGAACGTTCAGGGGTTATCAACCTCGGTGTTGAAGGCATGATGGCGCTAGGTGCCGCAATTGCCTTTATTGTTGTTCACAATGGCGGCGGGCATTTTCTGGCCTTCATCGCGGCCGGTCTCGCTGCCACCTTGCTCTCTTTCCTCTTTACTTTTGTCGCACTGGGTTTTCGCGCAAATCAGATCGCAACCGGCCTCGCAATCGGCATATTCGGCCTTGGCCTCTCTGCGCTTTTTGGCAATTCCTATGAAAGCATGACAGTAAAAGGGCTTGCGAAAATCAACATACCTGTCCTCTCGGATCTGCCGGTCATCGGCGGAGTTTTCACGCAGGATATCGTCGTCTGGCTCTCACTCCTTGTTACCCTCGCAATCGGTCTGGCCTTCGCATACTCCAAAATTGGTCTCATTTTACGGGCGGTTGGAGAGAACCCCGAAGCAGCACGCGCAATCGGCTATCCCGTCGTGACAATCCGCGTGTGGGCAACCGCCTTTGGCGGCCTGATGGCTGGTTTTGCGGGGGCTTATGCGTCGACAGTCTACACGCCACTATGGGCGGACGGTCTGATTGCCGGTCGCGGCTGGATTGCCATTGCGCTGGTTGTCTTCGGCACATGGCTCACGGGTCGCATTTTTTTGGGAGCCTGCCTATTTGGCGCAGTATCACTGGCCAGTCTCGCAATGCAGACGTCTGGAATTGAACTGCCCTCACAGCTTCTTTCCAGCCTGCCCTATCTGGTGACAATCATAGTCCTGGGCATCATCTCGTCCAACAAAAAGCTTCTCAAGCTCAACGGCATTTCCTCTCTCGGTGAGCCGTTTGAACCGCTGTGAATATCGCTTTGATTTCATTGTGAAGGCCTGACTACGTGGAGACGCGCGGCGGTGTAGCTCGCGCAACTGAGCAGACCTGCTGCTGGCGCAAGCAGTTTAGTGGTTTGGGATGCCACCATCTTTCAGAACTCAAGTGTCTTCACACGGAGAAGGTGCGCTTGAGGAAGGCGGTCTCCGATCTGACACTGGACAAGTTGTCCCTTGGTTGAGGCGGCAAAGGGAAACTGAGATGCCGTGTGTCGGGTCAACATCGTTCAACCCAGCGACGGTTGTCATAAAAATGGGCTGACGACGAACTGCATGAATTCATATTGACAAGATCATTGTCAATATGACATTCTTATTGTCATGAAGAAATCCGAACAACTTTATCGCCTCATATGGATGTCGCGTCCGCTCATGCAAGCAGCGGAGGCACGCGTTGAAAGAGGCCTCGACGGCACTGGCCTGACGGTCAGGATGCGCGCCGTTTTAGAAATCCTCCACGCACATGGGAGCGCGACCGTTCCCGATATTGCGATGAAACTGGAAATCAAACGGCAATATGTGCAGCTAATGGTCAATGAAACGCTTGCCGAAGGCATGACCATCAGCCGCCCCAACCCTCGCCACAAGAAGTCTACGCTGATTGCTTTGACCGAAAAGGGCAGCAGGCTGATTGAAGAGGTTGTTGCACGCGAGAAGAGGCTTGTAGAGCTGATGGGCGCGGAGATCGACGCGGCGGATGTTGCGACAGCACTTGAGGTCGTTACGACTTTGATCACGAAGCTGAAGAGCCCTGAAGGAGAGCAATTGTGATGATAGGCTACCTTCTCGCTCTTCCGGCTTTGGCCGTGGTCTTATGGCTCGGCAACGGCATAAGGCAGATCGGCGCAGTCAGCAGAGGTACACCGATCGGCGACCGTTCCGAAACGGCTTTACTGTTGATCGATCTTCAGACAGTGTTTTGGGATCATGGCCACTATGACGACAAAGCAAAATCCAAAGCCATGTCTGCCATCCTTGCCGAAGTGGGAGCCGCGAGGGCGGCTGAAATACCGGTCATTGCCGTGCGGCAGGAATGGTCGATCCCTTCAACAAAGGTCATTGCGCGTCTGACGATGAAGGGGCAGGCAGTCAAAGGAACGCCGGGAACCGAGATCGCAGCGCCATTTGACGCAAGCTTTGATCATGTTCTCGTCAAGAGGGTCCAGGACGCGTTCGAGACGGGGGAGCTGGATATGCTTCTTGAGAAACTCAACGTCGGCAAGCTTCGGATCGTCGGGCTGGACATGACATACTGCGTTGCCAAGACGGCACTGGCAGCACGCCGGAGAGGGTATGAGGTTGAAATTGTCACCCAGGCAACCCTGACCGCAAATCAAACCGCCGCCAACCGGATGATCGCCATACTTGAAGCAAAAGCTGTTACGATGCGATAGGATATCTTGGCTCTGGAAGCGGCCTCTTATGAAGGTTTCCTGGGGCTCAGGTGGGGGCTTGTCCGTTCAACCAAGGCTCACGTTACAATGCCGCCAGGCTTGCTTTGGCATCAGGCAACGATGATCGGGCTCCGTTGCAAATACTTCACAGAGCAGAAAAATTCCCAAGCCTGCTCTATCAAGCAGTTTGGCGCAAACGGCCATCGCGTATCAACTCGCGGTGGCGCACCTGGCTGCCTTTCAGATGCTCGAGCATTGCCTCTCGCGCGACCTGCTCATCCCGATTGGAAATAGCCAAAACAATCTTTTCGTGTTCGGCATTGAGCTGACGATAATAGGCCAACTGCCTGTCCTGCTGGCTGTCGGTGACAATTTCCGCCTGCGGAATGGCCGATACGCCATGCATGCGTAAGAATTCAACAAAGCGCGGATTGTTGGTGGCCTCGGTGATGGCAAGATGCAGTGCAAAGTCAGCGTCCCGGATCGGCTCTCCAGCTTCGATACATCTGTAAACCGCTGCGTGGCAGTCAAAAATTTTCTCTTCTTGAGCAGGGGACCGACGAAGTGCGGCAAGCCCCGCTGCTTCAACTTCCAGCGGTGTGCGAATTTCCAGAAGCTCCAAGACAGAAGAAACACGGGCGCGATCAACCTGTTTCGGGACAGTTTCCGCTGGCGTGCGAAGCACAAAAACACCTGCCCCCTGACGCGCGTCAACAAGCCGTTCGGCGCGCAGAACAGCGACCGCTTCACGCACCACCGTTCGGCTGACACCCAGGTTCTCCATCAATTGCGCCTCGGTCGGCAATTTGGCACCGGGCGGAAACTCTCCCGATTGAATGGAATTGCGCAGATCATCAATAACCTTCGAGACCAGCGTGCCGCTTTTCCTCGATGCTGTCAGTTCGTTATCGCGCATCTGCCATTCCCTCCACCCAATTGGCCATTGCTGGTCGTCTTTTTCCCTGCTTCATACATCACTCCCCCACAATTCCAACTGTGTCAGTGCCGGAAACGGCGACGGGTCCTCTGCCTTGACCAGTGTGTGAAGTTTTGCCCATGTAACCCGGCGAGGCGTGATGGCAAAACTCTGTGCGGCACCCGTCTTGATTAAATGAACGTCCAGAGCCGTCTCGTCCGAAAATGTGAGGCTCGCTTTTTCCCACCAGGCATCATGCGGAAAGTCCGTGCGCAGATAAAACACAGCCTCATCAATCAGTACGGGTCGCCCGAAATCGACCGTCAATGTCGCGTCAGGATCGCGATTGATACCCCAGCTTGTGTAGGGCCAGCGGCCATGGTCATCAGCGGCCTTTTCGCCGTCAATTGCACAACGCGCGGCAAACACGGCTTCGCCACGCGTTTCCACATTGGCATAGGCGTGCGGAAACAGGTTGGCATTGCCGTGCTCGTCATAGGGGTTGAAAGCGAGATTGCGACGCGTTTCAATTTCATGCGGGCGCAGAACGCGAATGGCAATCCGGTTGCGCTCGGCGGAAAATGCCTGTGGCGCATAAGCCTTCCGGCGCTCCCCGGAAGGTATAGAAAATTCATACGCTCCACCCGATAGGTAGACAGGTGCGGGCGGCATCGCAGCATCAAGCCAGACCAACAGATGGCACGGTGCATCCGCTGCCAGAACAATCCTGTCGTTCTGAGTGTAGGCCTGCCGATAGACCAGGTTGATTTCTGCGCTCCCTTCCGCTGAAGCGAGAACATCTCCCGATGCATTGATAATTCTTGCCGCCAATTTCATGCGAGAATTTCCTACCTGATTACAAGTGTGAGTTCTGTGGATGCGAGCGGGATGAGCGCACGGTAAATGCAATTCGGCCAGGATTGGCGCAGACGTGCATCTTCAATGGAAATTTCCTCAATCCGGATATTTCCGCCGCCGGAAATTTCAATTTCGCCCAGCTCAGCGACATGAATTCCGCCTGCCGTCAAACTGGGTTTGGCAGCAAACATCAGTGAGACCTCCGCTCGCTTTCCGCCGTCGAAACGGTCCACGATCTCGACGTGGCTCTCCTTGATCAATCTGACATCGCGTCGATAGGTATTCACTTCCGCCTCGGGCGGGTAGGCCCCGGCAATATCCATGGTGATGAAGGGTTCCGCCCCGCCAAGCGAAACCTCAACTTTGTCTGCGGCAAACTCCTTGCCGTCTCTTTGCATCACACCCTCGAAAGTCGGCAGATTGTGATAGGCCGATTGCATGGTCCAGATTTCATAGCGCAAGGGCGAAAAGGTCTTGGATGTGTAACTGCCAACGCCGGCATCGATCAAAAAGGGCTTGCCATCCTTGTAGAGAATGAAACTGCCAACATCATTGTGATTGTGACCATCGCCATTGTCACCAGCCTTGACGGCCAGCGCGAAACGGCTGTCACGCGCAACGAACAATCCGATGCTTGAATAGAAAATATCGGATTTCTCAAGCAGATTTCCGCCGTGGGCGGCCATGGCTTCGGCGGCAAACAATGCCTGCAGCCGATATCCGAGGTTGATTTCCTCCGCAAGCAGGCAATCGCCGCCATCGTTCCTGTCGTTCACCGCGAACTGAGTAAGCGCTTCCGACCCAGTCCTCAGACCAAAGAGAAATTCGCGGGCGCCACACGGCTCACATACCGCCGCGCAATCGGCGAAATTGAAATAGTAACGGCCACTCACATGAACATTGAGAATATATTTCGCAATATTGCGAATTTTCGGCCAGCCCCACAGCGGCATAAATGCTTCGGGAGCAATCTGGCTCAGGGTTTCAAGCGCGTTGAAGAGGCAAAGCCCGGCATGGCGGTAGTAGAAAGCGCCTTCCTCGCATGCACCGTCTTCGCCATAGTCCTTCAAAAAGGCATCGATACTGCCCACGGCCTTTTTGACCACCGCTCGACGGACATCTTCATCATTCTCTCGCGCGAACGCCGTCCACAACACATTCTGCGTACACCAGACAGTCCAATTGTTCATCGGCTCATCGCCGTCACCCATCCACCAAAAATGCGTGTCCAGATACGGCCGGATAATGCGGTGTCTCAACTCCCGATCAATACGTGTGACCAGCCCCGGCGCCACCGCATCAAGTTCGTTTTCCAAAAGTCCGGCAGCAATCGCAAGCAATGCGCCGGTTTCGGCAGCGAACAGGTCAATCACCGGGCGCTCCGGATCAGGCAAAGGACTACGCGGCCCTCCCCGCACATATGAATTGTGGGCGGGAAGTTGCCATCCGCTTTCCTCACAAAGCAACCACAAACCATTGGCAATTTCATCGAGAAACCGCCCTTCGTATTCAATGCATTCTGCAATAATGAGCGCATTCAGCCTGCGTCGCCGTGAAAAATAGGCGGTCTCAAAGTTCACGCGATTACCGGTGCGCGCATAGTCCATGTAGAGCGTTGCAGGCAAAGCACGCCATTCATCCGTAAGTGCAGTTTCCCCAAGTGCGACGGCCTCATCAGCCATGCCCTCCGGCAGTTCTTTCCAGGCCTGTCGATCCTGCGCCGGTGGCCCTGGCATATAGCTGCAAAGCTGCTGTGGCATATATGGCAGCCGCGCTTCGAACATATGCCGGGACGTTTCCATTTTTCCTTCCTGCAATATACATACGATGAATTTTCAATATTCATCTTTACAGATACGATTAATTTTGTCACTTATTTTATAACATGCGAAATGGATGATATAAGTTTCCAGATGTTTCGCAGCTTGCGCACGGTCTGAGGAGGCATTGTGCAGCACGAGAGGGAGGGAGAATGTCTGCCTATCAGGAGATTGAGCGCACGCCTGCTGTCGCGCGACGCCCAGCGCTCACGCGCAAGCAGCGTCAACGCCGTGCAACGCTCGTCGCCTACTCTTTCATCGCGCCCAATTTTCTCGGCTTCCTCATATTCACACTTGGCCCCATCTGCTTTGCCTTCGCGCTTGCCTTTCTGCACTGGGATGGCTCAAACGCCATCACCTTTGCCGGGCTGGAAAATTTCTGGCGCCTGTTCTCTGATCGCACCTTCGCCACCGCCTTCTGGAACACGTTGATTTACACAGCGGTATCGGTACCTGCGACACTGATATGTGCGCTTGGCCTTGCCATTCTTCTCAACCAGAAGATTTTCGGGCGCGAATTTTTCCGCGCGGCAATGTTCTTTCCCTATGTCGCATCTCTGGTGGCCGTCGCCGTTGTTTGGAACATGGTCTTCAACCCCGAAATGGGGCCGGTCAACATGGTTCTCTACACCATTGGCATTGACCCCAAGAACCTGCCCGGCTGGGCGGCTTCCAACAATTGGGCCATGGTGACGGTCATCCTCTTCGGCATCTGGAAGAGTATGGGTTACTACATGGTGATCTACCTCGCCGGCCTGCAGGGCATCAGCGCCGAACTTTACGAAGCGGCCGATCTGGACGGCGCAAATGCCTGGCAGAAATTTTGGTATGTCACGGTCCCGCAGCTTGGCCCCACAACCTTCTTTGTCTCGGTTATGCTGACAATCCAGTCCTTTAAGGTCTTCGACCAGATCATGCTTCTGACCGAGGGCGGGCCGGGAACATCGACACTGGTTCTCGTCTATCACGTCTACAATGAAGCCTTCATTTCCTGGGACCTTGGCTATTCCAGCATGATTGCATTGGTCCTCTTCCTGATGGTTCTCACCGTCACCGTCGTTCAATTCCGTTTGACGAAGGAAGATTGAAATGGCGCAGGCAAAAACAAACTCATTGAGGCTTTTCGGACACCGCATTTCATTCAAGGCTATCGCAATCTACGCGCTCATTGTGGGTGTAACCTTTGTCATGCTGCTGCCTTTCGCGTGGATGCTGTCGGCATCGCTAAAGCTTGACCGCGACGTCTTCTCCTTCCCTATTGAATGGATACCGTCTGAGCCGCGCTGGAGAAATTACGTCGATATATGGACGAAGGTTCCGCTGGGCCTGTTCGTCTACAACACGACGAAGCTGACGGTGATTGTCACGCTGCTGCAGCTCTTCACATCGTCCTTTGCAGCCTATGCTTTTGCCAAGCTGCGCTTCGCCAATCGTGAATTTCTGTTCCTGGCCTATATCGCCACCATCGCTATGCCCTGGCAGGTCTACATGGTTCCGCAATTTTTGCTGATGCGCGAGCTGGGGCTGAACAATACCCATATGGCGCTTATCTGCCTCCAGGCCTTCACTGCGTTTGGCGTCTTCTTGATGCGGCAATTCTACATGAGCATTCCCGACGAGCTCTGCGAAGCCGCCCGCATTGATGGCATGAACGAATACCAGATCTGGCTGCGGATCATGCTGCCGCTCTCCAAGCCCGCATTGTCGACACTGACAATCTTTACCTTCGTCACCACCTGGAACGATTTCCTCGGCCCGCTGATCTATCTGACCAAGACTGAACTAAAGACGATCCAGATCGGTATTCGGATGTTCATCACGCAATATTCGACCGAATATGGGCTGATTATGGCGGCTTCCATTATCTCGCTCATTCCGGTTCTCGCGGTCTTCCTGGCGCTGCAGCGTTTCTTCGTCGAAGGCATTGCCTCCACCGGATTGAAGGGTTGAGGACAATGAACGCACCGCTAACCAAAATCGTTCCACAGCCCGCCACCGACGAGGCCCTGAAGGCAGCGCTGGACCTGGCTGTCGAGCTGGTGCGGGCCAACTTGCCGGACTTTACCTACGCTGCGCAAAACCATTCGAGCATCAACAACTTCTACCCCGCTGTTGCGAATGACCAATGGACGGCGGGCTTTTGGCCAGGTGAAATCTGGCTGGCCTATGAGCATAGCGGCGACAAGGTGTTTCGTTATGCCGCGCAGATACAGGTTCAAAGTTTCCTTCACCGGATCGAAAATCGTATCGCCACAGATCATCACGACATGGGCTTCCTCTACAGCCCCACCTGCATTGCGGCTTGGAAACTGGTGGGCGACGAGGATGGTCGCCGCGCCGCCATCATGGCGGCAGATCAGCTGATCGAACGCTTCCAGCCGACGGGTGGTTTCATTCAAGCCTGGGGCCCGATGGGAGAACCGGGAAACTACCGCTACATCATCGACTGCCTGTTGAACCTGCCTTTGCTCTATTGGGCAAGTGCCGAAACCGGTAATGAGAAATATCGCGAAATCGCGCGAATTCATGCCGCAACCACGCTTGCCCATTCGGTGCGGCCCGACAATTCGACCTTCCATACATTCTATATGGATCCTGTTACAGGCGCTCCGTCCCATGGGGCCACCAAGCAGGGCTATAGCGACAACTCGTCCTGGGCGCGCGGTCAGGCCTGGGCCATCTACGGCATGGCGCTGTCCTATCGCTATGAACAGCTCCCTGAATACAGGGAAACATTCGAAAAGGTGTTGAGCTACTACCTGGACCGCCTGCCGCAAGATCTCGTTCCCTATTGGGATCTCATTTTTACAGACGGCGATGAGCCGCGCGACTCGTCGTCAGCGGCAATCGTGGCATGCGGCCTTCTTGAGATGGCGGAAATCGAGCCTGACGGCACCCATGCAGAGGAATACCGCCTCACCGCCCGGCGCATGATGACAAGCCTGATTTCAGACTATGCCGTGCGCGACCGCAGCCAATCCAACGGTCTCTTGCTGCACGGCACATATTCAAAAAAGACACCCCACAACACCTGCCGCGGCGAAGGCGTCGATGAGTGTGTGGCCTGGGGCGACTACTATTATCTGGAAGCACTGACCCGGCTTACCCGGTCCTGGGTTTCCTACTGGTAAAGGTTCGGCAAAGACAAATGGCATCGATTTCACTTCGCAAACTCAACAAGACATTCGGCGCGCTGACGGTGGTCCATGACATCGATCTGGAAATCGGCGACAAGGAATTCATCATTCTTGTCGGGCCATCAGGATGCGGAAAATCAACGACGCTGCGCATGATTGCCGGACTGGAGGAAGTGTCAGGCGGCGAGCTTTTGATTGGCGGCGAGCTGGTCAATGATGTTCCCTCCAAGGACCGCGACATTGCCATGGTCTTCCAGAACTATGCGCTCTACCCCCATATGACCGTATACAAAAACATGGCTTTCGGGCTGATGCTGCGCCGTGCGCCGCGCGACGAGATCGACCGCAAGGTCAAGGAAGCCGCCAAAATTCTCGACATCGAACACCTGCTGAACCGCAAGCCAAAGGCACTTTCAGGCGGGCAGCGTCAGCGTGTTGCACTTGGTCGCGCGATGGTTCGCAACCCGGAAGTATTTCTACTGGACGAACCGCTCTCCAATCTCGACGCCAAATTGCGCGGCACGATGCGCGCCGAAATAGCCAAATTACACAAAAAGCTGAGCGCGACTTTCATTTATGTGACCCACGACCAGATCGAGGCCATGACCATGGCCGATCGCATCGTGGTCATGAAGGACGGCTATATCCAGCAAGTCGATACGCCACAGGAACTTTACGACCATCCCGTCAATCTGTTTGTCGCAGGCTTCATCGGTGCCCCGCAGATGAACATGCTGCCTGCAACCGTGGTTAAGTCCGCAGGCGGCTATGCCGCTCTGTTCGATGGCATGGAAATGCCGCTTCCCCAAAATCTCGACCAATCACGGATAGCTGCCTACGAAGGTCGCAAGATCGTTCTGGGTCTGCGTCCTGAAAATCTGCACGAAATCGCGCCGCCGGATATTGCACCAGAAAGCACGATTGCCCTTGAAGCCACAGTTGAACTTGTCGAGCCAATGGGATCTGAACTGCATCTGGGACTGAGCCGCGCGGGCCAGGCAATTGCGGCTAAGGTTTCGCCACGCTGCCGCGCGGGAGAAGGTGAAAGCCTGACATTGATCGCTGACATGACGGCGGCCCACATTTTCGATCCTGATACGGAAGCGTCCATTTTCGCCTCAAACGCCACCAATCTGGGAGCAGCGGCATGAAGTGGCTCGCTAATTTCTACTTGGCAGAAGGCCCCGGCATTCCCAAAGACTTGCCAAAAAAGAAGGGGCTTGCGCTGATTGCTGAAACGATGTGGCGCGAGGGCTACGAGCTGATGAAGCTCAACTTGATATTCGTGCTCAGCGCCTTGCCGATTATCACCCTGCCCGCCGCAATCGTTGCCCTTATGGACGTGACATTGACGATCGCCGATGACCGCAATGTCTATCTTTGGGATGACTTCAAGGCCGCATTCCGGCGACATCTTGTGCGGTCGAGCGCCATTGCTGTGGCAGCGACACCCATTCTCGGCATTCCGCTCTATGCAGCCTATGTCTATGGCGGGCTCACCTTGACGAGCCTCTTCTATGCACCTGCTTTCGTGTTGGCGATCTCAGTCGTTGCATTTCTGGCAATCGCCACAACCTACCTTGTAGCATTCGTTGCATCCTCGCAAAGACCGTTGGCTGATCTGGCGATCCTCGCATTCAAGGCAGCACTGGCCCGTCCGCTTCATGTGCTTGCCGCATTTGCTTTCATCGCAGCCCTTTGGCTCGCGCACATTCTCTTCTACCCCGTATCGCTCTTCCTGCCTGCGGTGGTGAATTTCTCATTCGGGGCGCTGGCCGTTGCCTTCAGCGTACTCGAACCAGTGAAGCGCCTCTTTCACAATCAGGAGGAATTATTGCGATAGGGGCCGGTTAGGCAATGCCCGGCAGTGACGCCGGATTTTAATGGGAGAAAGAACATGAAACGCTTTTTGCATTCAACCTCTGTCGCCGGTCTTGCACTTGCTGCTTCCGTCGCTGCGGGCGCTCCGGCTTTTGCCGAACAAGTGACAATCAACTGGGCGATGTGGGATTGGGCCAAGACGCCCTACTACGAAGCCCTGATTACCGCCTATGAAGCTAAAAACCCGGACGTCAAGATCACCTATACCGATCTTGGCTCCACAGATTATCAGACTGTTCTGCAAACGCAGTTGACGGGTGGCGGCAGTGATCTCGACGTGATCACCGTCAAGGATATCCCAAGCTATGCGAACCTGATCCGCTCCAATCTCCTCGATGACCTTTCCGGAGCCGTTGCGGACCCCAAAGCCTATGGTGGACTTATTGAGGCGCTAACGGTTGACGGTGGGCTTTATGGCATTCCCTTCCGCTCCGATTTCTGGGTGCTTTATTACAACAAGGACATCTTCGACAAAGCAGGTCTTGACTACCCGACCAACGATATGACGCTCGACCAGTGGGCCGAACTTGCTGGCAAGCTGACAAGCGGCTTCGGCTCTGACAAGGTCTATGGATCGCTTCTTCACACCTGGCGTTCAACAGTTGAACTACCGGCAATTATTGACGGCAAACACACGCTCGACGGCGGTAGTTACGGCTTCCTGAAACCCTATTACGAGCGCGTACTGAAAATGCAGGAGGACGGGGCAATCCCGAGCTATGCAAGCCTGAAGACCACGAAGACACACTATTCCGGTCCCTTCTTCAATGGCACGATTGCTATGCTGCCAATGGGTAGCTGGTTCATCAGCACACAGATCGCCAAGGTCGCATCCGGCGAATCCAAGGCTGTGAATTGGGGACTGGCTAAATATCCGCACCCCGATGGTGTCGCAGCGGGCTCCACTGCAAGTACGGTGACGAGTCTCGGTGTCGCTGCCAATTCCCAACACAAGGAAGCAGCGCTTGATTTCGTCAAATTTGTCACCGGCCCGGAAGGCGCTGCTGTTCTCGCCGACACTGGCACTATCCCTGCGCTGCGTGACGACAATGTGATTGCCAAGATCACCTCTACGCCTGGGTTCCCCGAAGACGACGGCAGCAAAGAAGCGATGAAGACCGTTGCGGCCTATCTTGAAATGCCGGTGAACCTGAAGGCGGCTCAAATCGAGGTTGTCCTCAACCGCGCTCACGACGAGATCATGACCAACAACATCTCCGTCGATGACGGCTTGAAGGAGATGGACGAAGGCGTGGCCCCGATCCTGGCCAACTGATCCAGCAAAGGACCTTCCGGTTTAGTGCCGGAAGGTCCACCCTCTTGTCTCTGTGGAGCTTTCACCTTGTCTTTTGCGTTCGAAGCCGCCAATCCGCTTTCTGGCAACCCACTCCAGTCGAGAAATGATCTCGCCCGGGCGGTGCTGGCCGTCTTCAAACCGCTGCTCCCCTATTTCTCGGAAGGTGGCGCGCGCGTCCGGCTGAGCGACACATCTGCAATCTTTGACCGCGCGGCAGCAGATCTCGAAGGTTTTGCACGTCCACTGTGGGGCCTGGCACCGCTCGCAAAGGGTGGATTTGAATTCGATCACTGGGCGCTCTACCGCAAAGGCCTTGTCAATGGCATGAACCCCTCGCACCCTGAATATTGGGGCGATGTGACCGACCGCAACCAGCGGCTGGTGGAGTTGGCGGCCATCGGGCTTGCCATGCGTTTGGTACCTCAACATCTATTTCAACCGCTTGGCGATACCGACAAGGCCATCGTCGCCGACTATCTTCTCAAAGCGCGCAACCGCGACTATGTCGACAACAATTGGAAGTTCTTCCGCGTTCTGGTCGACCTCGGCCTCGAAGAATGTGGCATAGAATTCGACCGATCCGGAACGAGCGCTTATCTCGACGATCTTGAAAATTTCTCAGAGCGTGACGGCTGGTATCGTGACGGGCCACATCGGCGCATGGACCATTATGTGCCCTTTGCCATGCACTTCTACGGCCTGATCTACGCCGCCTTATCCCGCAACGACGATGCACGGGCAGAGCGTTTCAGACAACGCGCGCGCCGCTTCGCACTCGATATTCGCCACTGGTATGGACCAGATGGCGCCGCGCTGGCCTTTGGTCGCAGCCAGACCTATCGCTTTGCTGCTGCCGGGTTCTGGGCAGCACTTGCCCTTGCCGATGTCGAGGCGCTGCCTTGGGGCGAAATCAAGGGCTACTATCTGCGCCACCTTCGCTGGTGGTCAGACAAAGCTTTTGCCGATCGGGACGGTGTGCTTTCTGTCGGCTATGCCTATCCCAATCTCATGATGAGCGAGAGCTATAACTCCGCCGGGTCCCCCTATTGGGCCATGAAAGCATTCCTGCCACTTGCGTTACACAAAGATCATCCATTCTGGACTGCCGACGAATTGCCGCCGCAAACATTCGTTGAGCCGGTCGCACTCAACGAACCCGGCATGGTCGCCATGCACACGGGCGGAAACATTGTTATTCTTTCCAGTGGCCAGGAACACGAGACCATGCGCGGCGCGGCGGAGAAATACGCCAAGTTCGTCTATTCGACGCGTTACGGTTTCTCCGTGGAGGCGAATGACCGCCACTTTGATGGCGCGGCCTTTGATGGAATGATTGGCTTTTCGAAAGACGGAAAACATCTGCGGGTCCGCGAAACACTCGATGAGGCCCTGATCGCCGGAACCACGCTTTACTCCAAATGGCGGCCTTATGAAGACGTAACCGTCGAAACATGGCTGCTACCCCAAAACCCTTGGCACATCCGTGTTCATCGCATTGTCGCCACCACCCCGGTTCTCACGACTGAAGGCGGGTTCGCGCTGCGACGTGCCGATTTCAACACGGATGAACTAAGCCAAAAAGAGGGCCGCGCACAGGCTGTCAGCGAGACCGATGTCAGCGTCATCATCGATATCGCTGGCACCGGTCGCGCTGGCAGGACTCACTTTCCCCTGCCCAACACAAACCTCATTCATGCCAAATCCATCGTGCCACAACTCACAGGCAAGCTGCCAGCCGGAACCAGCATTCTGGCAACCGCGGCTATGGCATTGCCACTGAGCGAAGACGCGCTGGCGTTTGCCGCAACCCCGCCTTCCATGCCAGATATTGGCGAACTTGAAGCCCGTTTCCAGGAGCATGGCGAGCGGCCTGGCGTTTTCCGCCTCAAAACTGCCGCTCCCGCAGGCCTAAAACCGAATTGAAAGGAAAGACCCATGTTAACCGTCGAAACCCGCCACGCAGTCCATCAGGATCACGCCCGGCAAATGGGAACCGATGAATTGAGGAAGCATTTCCTGGCCGGGGGACTGTTTCAGGATGGCCAAATCAGGCTTGTCTATACGCATTATGACCGGTTTACCCTTGGTGGCGCGGTGCCTGCAGGCGGATCCCTGACACTGGACAAGGTTGAGGAGACGCGGACGGCAACATTCCTGGAGCGTCGCGAGCTCGGCATCGTCAATGTGGGAGACGCGGGGCAAGTCTCAGCGGGTGGCAACTCCTATGATATGGATCGCGGTGATGTGCTCTATCTGGGTCAAGGCAGCGGTCCTGTGACCTTCTCAGGCGCGGGGCGATTTTATCTTGTCTCGGCACCCGCGCACAAAAGCCTGCCTGCGCGCCTCATTCGGCTGGAAGATTCCAAGCAGGTGAAATTGGGCGCTGTAGAGACGTCGAACAAGCGAACCATCAACCAGTTTATTCACCCTTTGGTCATGGAGAGCTGCCAGATCGTGCTCGGCTACACCACACTTGAAGATGGCTCCGTATGGAACACGATGCCAGCCCATGTGCACGACCGTCGCATGGAAGCCTATCTCTATTTCAACATGTCACCGGAATCCCGTGTACTGCATCTGATGGGAGAGCCACAGGAGACCCGTCACCTGATTGTCGCCAACGAAGAGGCGGTCATTTCGCCCACGTGGTCTATTCACGCAGGTGCGGGCATCGGCAGCTACACCTTCATTTGGGCGATGGCTGGCGATAATATAGATTATACCGATATGGACTTTATCCAGCCTGGAGAACTTCGATGAACAGCATTTTTAGCCTGAACGGCCGCAAAGCACTGATTACGGGCGCAAATACCGGCATTGGTCAGGCCATTGCCGTTGCCATTGCCCAAGCGGGTGCTCACACAGTTTGCGCCGCACGACGTGACTGCGACGAAACGCTGGCCATGATTGAAAATTCAGGCGGCTCAGGCACCTATTGCCATCTCGATTTCGCAGACCCTATGGCCGCGAAAGATCTGTTCACCGGCGGCGACTACGATATTCTCGTCAATAATGCCGGCATTGTGCGACGCGCCGACAGTGTCGATTTTACCGAGGCTGATTGGGATGCTGTGATGGACGTCAATATCAAAGCTGTGTTCTTCACCTGCCAGGCCTTCGCCAAAGAACTGATTGCGCAAGGCAAGCCCGGCAAGATCGTCAACATTGCATCACTCCTGTCGTTCCAGGGCGGCATCAGGGTGCCAGCCTATACAGCGGCGAAACACGGGGTTGCAGGGATCACCAAACTGCTGGCCAATGAATGGGCCGCCAAGAACATCAATGTGAACGCCATCGCACCGGGTTATATTGCGACCAACAACACCCAGGCTTTGCGCGAGGACCCAGTGCGAAACAAGGCCATATTGGAACGCATTCCCGCTGGCCGATGGGGGGAAGCTAGCGACATTGCGGGAACAGCTGTCTATCTCTCTTCAAAAGCTGCTGACTATGTTCACGGCGCTGTCTTGAATGTAGATGGTGGATGGCTGGCAAGGTAGAGCATTCCACTTGATTCCGGGGAACGCTCTTTCGCAAGAACTCTCCGATTTCCCGGCCCGAAATCATAATTGGAAAATTCCGGCTTTGAACGGTCCAAGTTGGCGGGAGCATGTCACATTGCTTCCCCAGCTTTCCCGGATCGGCTGAAACTTCCGGCAATGTTTGCTTGTCACAGCCCCGAACGCAGTCTAGATAATAAGATGCGTAAATATGTTCACGGCGGCCCAACCGTGAGCCACCTAATTTAAATCGCTATGGAACAATAGTCGATGAAGCAAGTCTTTCCGCCTCTAAATCCGTTACGCACGTTTGAGGTAGCTGCAAGACTGGGCAGTCTCACTCTCGCCGCCGATGAACTGAATGTTAGTCAGGTGGCCGTGAGCCGGCAAGTCAAGACACTTGAAGAATATCTCGGTGTGACGCTATTCAAGCGGCTGCATCGCGGCATTGAAATGACTGATGAAGGGCGCCGATTGTTCGAGGGCGTGACGCGGCAGTTCGAAGAAATTGCCAACGCATCCAAACGCGTCTCCCGTCGGGGTCGCAGAGATATTCTGGCGATCCAGTCCTACACCACATTTTCGCAGCGCTGGTTAATCCCTCGGCTTACCCAGTTTCACGACGCCTTTCCGCGCATAGAGGTTCGGCTAAGTTCGTCGGTTGTACCGGTGGACTTTGAAACCCAAAATCTTGACGCAGCCATCCGTGCTGGCAAAGGTGGCTGGCCGGGGCTCCACTGCGAGAAGCTTATCGATATTGAGCTTATTCCCATTTGCACACCCGAATATCAGCGCCAGCACAATCTAAAAACGCCAGATGACCTTTCGCGTGCTCGACTGCTGCATTCGATGGCGCGTCCAACTGATTGGGCCGCGTGGATCAAACGCACCGGAGCAAATGTAAATCCCGAACCTGGAATCCGCTTTGAAAGCTCGGCTCTCGCCTATGAAGCAGCGTCTCTGGATAGCGGCGTTGCGCTCGCTGTGAGGGTTTTTGTGAAGCGCCAACTCCAGAACGGCAGCCTTGTCGCTCCGTTTGAACAAACCTGTTACAGTGGTGAGGGATACTTCCTGACGTGGCCGCAGGTTATTCCACCGTCTCAGCCACTCATAAAATTCCTGGACTGGATCCGAGAGCGGCTTCGAACCGACGAATAGCCGAGAAGCCACTGACCGGTCCCAATTTCCGCGAGTTCATCAATATGGGCTGGTTTAACTTGAAGAAGGGAGGAGAGGTTTCCCCTCCCTTTTGCACTGGGTAGGGTTTCAGTCCAGAAGAACAAGGCTGTCGCCCGCACGACAACCCTTGCCCTTGGGAAGAACAAAGACAGGATTGATTTCGGCTTCCTGCAGGCGGTCTCCAAGGGTCTCCGCCATGGTCGCGAAGGCCATGACTGTATCAACCAGCGCGTCGATATCGGCATCCGGACGACCGCGGAAGCCTTTCAACAACGCGCTGAACCGGATTTCATCAATCATCTTTTCAACGTCTGCTCGACCAAGCGGAAGCAACCGAATAGCGACATCCTGATAGAGCTCAGTGGTAACGCCACCCGCGCCGAGAAGAACGTAAGGTCCGAGTTGAGGATCACGGTTGTAGCCAAGTATCATCTCTACACCACCGATGACCTGCTCCTGAACGAGAAAACCTTCAAGCTTGGCAGTTGTCGCCGCTGATACCTTGGCCTGCATTTCGCTGCAAACCGCACCGACATCAGCAGGTGCCACATTGAGCATTACACCCCCCACTTCGGACTTGTGCAGGATCTCCCGTGACAGAATTTTGACCACCACAGGTGCATCAAACGTGTCTGCTGCTGCTTGTGCCGCTTCAGGTGTTTCCGCAACCACTTCGCGTGGTACAGGAACGCCGAAACGACCAAAGAGTGCTTTGGCCTCAGCTTCGTTGAGCGAGCCGGAAGGAACATCGGAACAATCCACTGTCTTCGCAGCGGAAAGCGCAGATGCCGTTGCGCCTGTTCGGCTGTGTGCAAGCGCCGCCAGCGCAGATGCACAGCTTTCCGGTGCTGCAAAGGCGGGTATTCCGCTGGTGTTAAGATGCTTCACAATATTCGGTGCATCCGGGCTGACATAGGCCAGCATAGGCTTATCGCTCAGACTAAGTGATTCAAGCACCGGCTTGGCGACGAGATCCGGTTGCGCAATCGACGACGAACCCACAACGACCACGATGGCATCGTAAGATGGGCTCTCGGCCAAAATCTTGAGAATAGACCGGAAGAGAGCGGGCTGCAGACCTGCGAGCGTCACGTCGATTGGATTGCGGTCCAGTGAGGCATCAGCCAGTTCCAGGGCCAAAAGCTTTTCAGCTGTTTCGGCATCCGGCGCAACCATCTCCAAACCGGCAAGTCCCACATTGTCAGCAACAACTGTCGCCGCTCCGCCAGTAGATGTAACGATGGCAACGCGGTTGCCTTTCATCTCACGCCCTTGGGCGAGCGCTGCGGGAATGTCCAGCAAGTCCGCAAAGGTTTCAGCACGGATGATACCAAGCTGCTTGAACAATGCATCATAGACATTATCTGCACCCGCCAGGGCACCGGTATGTGAAACAGCCGAACGAGCGCCGGATTCAGATCGCCCTACCTTATAGGCGACGATCATCTTTCCAGCCTTCACGGCTTTCTCGACCGCAACTCTGAATTTCTGAACGTTGCGAACAGTTTCAAGATAAAGGGCTATCACATTGGTCGCCGGGTCATCGGCCAGAGCTTCAAGGAAATCAGACACCTCCAGATCGGCTTCGTTACCCGTCGCGACGAGCTTGGAAAAGCCGATACCGCGAGCAACCGCACGGCTCAAAAGCGAACCGAGAATACCGCCACTTTGCGACAGTAGAGCGATGTTGCCTGCCTTAAAGTCATCCATTTCCATGGCACCACTGGCGCTCAGTGGTATTTGATCGGTAAGATTGACGAGCCCAATTGTATTGGGGCCAAGAATGCGCATTTCCCCGGCGGCCTCGCGCAGTTGCTCCTGTCTGCGACGCCCTTCTTCACCGGCTTCACCGAAACCCGAGGCGAGAACAATGGCGGCCTTGGTGCCGCGCGCCGCCAATTCACGAACAGCATCGATCACGCGGTGCGCACCCACCAGCACAACACCGAGGTCGGGAGCCTCCGGCAAGTCGGCCGCGGAGGCATAGGACTTCAACCCAGCAATCTCTTCATAGCGCGGATTAATGGGATAAATCGGGCCTTTGAAATTCTGCCTCTGCAAGTGGGCAATCGGTCGCCCCGTCAGCTTGGAAGGATCATTGGATGCCCCAACCACTGCGACGCTTCTAGGATTGAGAATATAGCTAACTGAACTCATTTGCGTCTCACTTGGATGATTTGTTCAAAAATTCTTCGACCGACTGCCGGTGTTCTGCGGTTGTGTAGCAAACCGCTTGAGCCTCGCGCCCAAGGGCAAAGACTTCTTCATCGCTATGCTCAAACGTATGATCGAGAATTTCCTTGGAGAGCGCTATTGCAGCGGGCGAGCCGAAACTGACTTCTTTTGCCCAGGCCTCAGCTTCTGCCAATAGCTGATCACCTGAGGTCACGCGATCAATCAGCCCTATTTGCAACGCTTCTGTCGTCTCAACCACACGTGCGGTAAAGATCAATTCCTTGGCTTTGGACAAGCCCACCCGGCGTGGAAGGAAATACATGCCGCCGCCATCGGAGACCAATCCGCGTTTGACAAAACTCATGCAAAGTTTTGCGCCCTCCGCAGCGATGATGAAATCACAAGCAAGCGCCATATCAAGTCCGAGACCAAATGCAGCGCCATTGACCGCCGCGATGACCGGCTTGGTGACGCCGTGAATTGCAGCAACACCCTTGTGGGTGCTCTTCTGACGTTTCCAGCCGTTGAACGCCACCTCGCCCGAAGGTGCATCAAGCCGAGCCCGCATACCGCCGATATCGCCGCCCGAGCAGAAGCCCTTGCCAGCACCTGTAAGAATAATGGCGCGAACGGATTTGTCAGCATCGGCCTGAGCAAAGGCGTCAATCAACTCAGCACGCATCTGATCGTTGATGGCATTGCGAAGGTCGGGTCGATTGAGGGTAATCGTTACAATACTGTCCTTCTGAGAAACGGTAATGAATTCCGGCAATTTTGCAGCGATGTTCATGCTGTTATATCTCCATTTGCGCGCCAGCCGTTCGACCGGGCGTCGTTTTCTTCATCCTGATTATTGTTGAGGGGGTGTCGTACAACACCGGGCAGCTCTTGACCTTGTAAAATCAGGTTCTGAAGACTGCGCATTTCTTCCGTGCTCAAAACCGAGCCGGCAAGTTCTTGATATTTTCCAACCAGTTCGTCACGGCTGACCGGATTTTCCGGGTCACCTTTCCGGTCAGGCTGGAAGTGATGAAACTCACGGCCGTCCTTGAGCCTGAGTGCCAGACGCGCCATGCGCCGGCGTGGATACTCAGCAATGAGATCGTCGGCTGCTTCGACACTGATATCCCGCATCAGCTCTTTGATCCGCACATCAGCAAGCGCCGCAGGCTCAAAGGCGTTAAGCCGAACTGCGCCGAGTACCATTTGCGCAGCCAGGCAATATTGCAGGCTGAAGCGAGCTTCCTGTGCTGAACCGGGGTCCGGCCTGTCGCACATCGTTTTTGTAGCCCCATAGCCTTCGACCGATATCGCGTCGATATCGTTCGCTACAAACCCCACATCCTTCCTCAGTATTTCCAAGGCATCGAGTGCAGGGAATATATGGCCACAACAGCCGTGAATCTTCACAGTCATGCGGGTAATTGGCGTCCATTCGCCCGCGCCCTCAAACGCCGCCTGCCAATTTCCGGTGCTGGCACTTGTTGCTGCGCAGTAACCCTTTTCGCCTTCAAGAGCGTCCGGTGCACCTTGCCCTCCGGCCTTCGCAGCATAAGCTGCCAATATGCCCGCGGAGGCGGCATGTCCGGGATGCATCGCCTTGGCGGTGCTTTCGCCAAGGAGGTTCTGCTGATGTCCGCCTGCAAAGCTGCTGGCAATCGATATTGCGTTTGCGATTTGCCCTACATCGCAAACGAGCAGCATAGCGGCCGCCACCGTGGCCCCTATCGTGCCGACAGTGCTTGTCGTGTGCCAGAATTCGTAATGACTGGGTTGAATGGCAAGGGACAATCTGCACCCTGCCTCATACCCCCCGATGATTGACCTATCCAAAGCCTCGCGTGACGCGCCGATATGCTGAGCCATGGCGAGCGCAGCGGCAATCGTCGGCGATCCTGGATGGTATCCGCCATCTCGAAAAATATCATCAAATTCGACTGTGTGGCTGGCCGTCGCATTGATGAATGCCGCATCACGAGGTCCATAACCCTTTCCATCCACATAGCAAATCGCACGACCCTGACCGCCACCCAAACCCGTGGCCGCCAGCAGAGTGGCAGGCGCACGCACAGTGCCGGGCAATGTGGTCGCAAACCAGTCCAGCAGCGCATGCCTGGCTGCTTCGCTAACATCGGTTGGCAAATCTGCCGACGTCCAATGGCTGGCAAGACGCGCCAGCGCTGTCGCTGCATGCTCAGTCATGGCGCCACCCCTGTCTTCGCATCGGTCGGCTGGATCTCATTCTGATAGGCACATTTGGAAACAATCAGCCTCTCAATTTCCTCGTCACTCAATCCGAGTTCACTCAGAATTTCGACCGTCTGCGCACCAACACGTTGGGGGGATAACGACACACCGCTTTCAGCCTCGGACATCTTGAAACCCAACGACATGAGCCGCAGCTTTCTGTCCCGATCACCCGGGGCATCGACTTCCAACACATGGCCGCGCGAAATCTGATGTTCGTCCGAAAGCGCCTCTGGCATTGAGCGGATTCTGGCGGCAGGCACGCGCCGTTCGTTCAAGAAAGATTCCCAGAAATCGGCAGGCATGGCCCCGATGATTTCCTGCAACACCGCGCGTTCCTCATCGTAATGTTTGAGACGGTCAAGATTGTTGCTTTTGACAAGGTCTTCCCGACCAAGAGCAATCCAGAGGCGGCGCTGCTGGCGCAGATTGGAAGCGCCGATCATCATTTCCGTGTCTGCTGCGCGATACATGCCAAGTGTCGCGAAGGCGAGCTCATTGCCCTTTGCTTTAGGCTGCTTGCCCGACCACATGAAGTCAGTTGCGTGCGAGGTCATCAGCGTCATCGCGACGTCGAGCATGGACACGTCTATGTGCTGACCCTTCCCGCCGTTGCGCTCGCGATTGAACAAGGCTGAGGCGATGCCAAAAGCCGCAGTCAGACCGGTCGCGTAGTCAACGACCGGCGCACCGCATTTTAGCGGGCGACCGTCGCCAAAGCCGGTCATACCCATAATGCCGGAAAACGCCTGAATAACGTTGTCATATCCCGTTTGCTCACGCCGCGGGCCAGTGGCACCAAAGGCGGACACGGAACAATAGATCAGACGCGGATTGCGCTTCAACAAGTCCTCAGGCGCTAACCCGAGAGCCTCGAAAGCGCCGGGCCGGTAATTTTCAACAAACACGTCTGCTGTATCGATGAGCCTGAGGAGCGCATCGCGCCCACCCTCTGTCTTAAGATCGAGAGCCAGCGCCTTTTTGCCAGCACCCTGGGCCATAAACGAAGTGCCCATGGCAGAGCGCACGAGTTCAGGATCACTTCCTTGAAAACGGGCCTGGTCAGGATCCTTCGGTGACTCCACCTTGATCACTTCTGCGCCCATTAATGCCAGTTGATAACTCGCAAAGGGCCCGGCGAGAACGTGGGTCGTATCAACAATGCGGATCCCCGAAAATACACCACGCATAAGACTTATCCAGCAGCTAACAAAATGGAAGATTTGCGCTCCAGCCGACAACGCATCAAAGCCGACGGCTGGAGACTTGGTTGCGTCTACTACTTGGTTACGAGACCCCCGGCGACGAGTTGCTTTTCAGCCACCTTGACCAACCGTTTGACGAAATCTGTGTATTCAACTGGGCCGAAATCACTATCTTCCACGCCAGCAGTTCGCGCATATTTCTGGTAGCTTTCGGACGCCATCGCCTTGTGAATCGCATCAGCAATCTGTTGTTGCAGTTCGAGCGGCATGTCTTTTGGTCCGAAGACGCCACGAACCTGAAGCCAACTGGTATCGACCTCATAACCCTGTTCGCCAAATGTCTTCATGTCAGGCAACGTCTTCAGGCGATTGTCGCCCAGGACGCCGAGACCCTTGAGACGACCGGCCTGGAAAAATTCAAGCGCGGGGCCAAGGTTGGAAACGCCGACATCAACGTGGCCACCCAGCACAGCCGCAATGATGTCTGGCGTCGATTCAAAGGCAACCCAATTGAACTTTACGCCAGCGGCCTCTTCCAGCATTTTCATGCCGATGTTTTGCATCGACCCTACAGGGCCAAATCCCCCAATATTGACCCGTCCATCATTTTTCTTCGCCAACTCGACAAGGTCATTCATGTTGTTGAGCGGGGAGTCGCTATTTGCAAAAAACATGATGGGGTCAATCTGTGCCAACGCGATCCATGAAAAGTCATCTGGCGAAAACGTGCCACGCAAGTTAGTCAACATGCCGGTAAAGTGGGTCACAGTGTTGACGCCAAGTGTCAGACCATCAGGCTTGGCACCACGAAGCGCCACCATCTGTGTCGCACCACCGCCGCCGGGCGCATTAACAACGATAATATCCTGGCCGATAATAGGCTCAAGTTCCTTGGCCAGCGTGCGGGCAAACACATCAACCCCGCCACCTGGCTTTGTGTGCAGAACAATATTGACTGGCCCCTCCGGCTTCCAATCTTCCGCCTGTGCCCATGTCATAGATGTCACTGCTGCCGTTGCCGTTACAGCGAGCGCCAAGGCAACATTCCGAAACTTCATGAATTGCATTAAAAGGTTCCTCCCTTTGAAATCTCCGGAAACGCTCAGCATTTCCATTTTACAATAGTCCGCCATGCGGCCTGAGAACTAAACTGATTGTTTCTCAGGCGAGCACTAAACTAAGGTTGGTCAAACGCATCCTTCGCAGCACGCGCCCTGCGTGCTCGGATCATCGAGATGCCGGGCAAAACGAATGCCATGGCTGCTATTACCAGCAAGAAAAGCGTCATCGGTGAGGTGTAAAACACCGACCAGTCACCCTGGTTCGAGATGAGTGCCCGACGCAGATTCGTCTCCATCATTTCACCAAGCACGAGAGCCAGAACGATTGGAGCAAGCGGGAACTTCATTTTGCGCAGCACATAGCCGGCCAGTCCGCATGCCACCATCACCTGCACAGGAAACATGGTTGTCTGAGAAGAATAGGCACCAACAAAGCAAATACCGCCGACGATGGCCGCAATAGCAGGACGTGGGATATCAGCAACGCGGGCCCACATACGTGCCCCGGCCAGACCAATGATGACCATCACCGGAACACCCACCCAGAGCGATGCAAAAACGGTGTATGGAATTTCCGGTGAACGCGCAAAAAGCAACGGGCCCGGCGTGATGCCCTGCACCATCAAGGCACCAATCATTATCGCGGTTGTTGGCGAACCAGGTATGCCAAGTGCAAGCAGTGGGGCCAAGGCACCAGCAACTGCTGAGTTATTTGCAGCCTCGGAAGAGGCAACGCCCTCAAGCGCGCCCTTGCCAAATTTCTCGGGTTCCTTGGATATTCTTCGAGAAAATGCGTAGGAAACAAAGGAGGCAATCGACGCTCCAGCTCCAGGTATGACGCCAATAACATACCCGATCACAGAAGACCGCAGGATCACATATTTCAGGCTATATAAGCTGCGCATGGGCAAGGCGATAAGACCCTTGATCTTTTCACTCTTTGCCTTCTGAGCCGCCCCTTCTTCCAGCATGAAGAGCACTTCAGACAAAGCGTAGAGACCCAGCAGTACCGGCACCAGTGGCAGCCCTTCGAAGAAGTCCGGGCTTCCACCCGTGAAGCGGGGAACACCTGTTTGAACGTCGAGACCAACAGTTGCCAAAGCAAGCCCGATGAACATCGCAACTGCGCCCTTCAAGGGCGACCCATCGGAAAGACCCGCTACAAGGCTAAGTCCAACAAGGGCCATTGCGCAGTAATCACTGGCACTGAAACGTAGCGCAAGTTCAGACAAGGGCACGGCCGTGAAAAACAGAAATGTCGTTGAAATCAGAATACCGACGCCGGATGAGATGATCGAAACGCTTAGCGCCTCGCCAGCCCTGCCCTGCTTGGTCAATGGATAGCCATCCCAGGCCGTGGCAACAGCTGCAGCAGTACCAGGTGAATTGATCAAGACCGCTGTAATTGCACCGCCATATTCCGCTGCGGCATAAAGTGCCACCAAGCCGACAATAGTAACAACCGGGTCCATGCCGTAGGTAAAGGGGATGAGCAGAGCAACACCCAGACTCGGACCCAGACCCGGAATGGCACCAATGAGATAGCCTGCGAAGGCGCCAAATACGAGCGCGGCCCACACCATGGGATTTGCAAAAGCGGAAAAACCTATTGCGAGATCGCCTAACATCACATCCTCCTCAAGGTAGATTGACAGCGAGCGCCAAAACAAAGACGACATAAATGAAAGCGGCCAACGCTATCGGGACCCCGATGAGGTGGATCGGCCGACGCTCGCCACAGGCCAGCATCGTCAAAACGCCAAACAGCAAAATGCTGCCGATAGTTCCGATTTCTCGGAACCAAATACCTTCGGCAATGATTATGGCGATGCCAGCGAGCGCGCTCAGCGGCCGTTGAATGGAAGTCCAGAGCACCGGAACCTTGTCGAACAAGCGTATGAACGCCGAAACGACTACGGCAACGACCGAACCTATACCTGCTATCGATAGCAGCAGTGGAAATCCGCCCGGCCCGATGTCAATTTCATTGAGAGGCGGAGGTAGTGAAACGGCTTGCTTCAGATACCAGCCGAAGCCAGCTAGCAACACCAGGCATCCCAACAGGTCTACGACCGGCAGCGAAGCCCGCAACTCTTTGACGCTGAAAAGCCAGCCCTTCTGGCCGGACCCTATTTTGGACATTGATTTCCTCCCTCGCTGGTCACTCCCACGACCGGCATGGTTTATTTAATCAAGTATCCCGCCCCTCTGTTGAACTAACGATATGTTAGGGCAGCACCAACAAGCGCTTATTCCACGAATAGCGGTGTAATTTCAGCTACTTAAATGGAAAAAAGCCTTATCCTGACGTGTGGAATAGACCTATGTGGGGAAATTCATGCCGTATTTACCTGCCTCAGCAGCCAATCCTCAAACCGACTGGTTCAATTCGGGCGGCCGCAGAAGCTCGATCTCCGGAGATTTCTCCAAGGCAAAATTCACCGGAAAATTGAGCAGCAAAAGCACGTGTCAGCTTGAGCAGTAGCGCTAGGCTTGTTTTCCACCATCGCCGCGACCCGCCATAAACATTGGACCGCCTAGATGACGCGGAAAACCGTAACCCAGTATCATGACCACATCGATGTCGTCGGCATCGTCTGCGATACCCTCTTCAAGGATTCTGTTGCCTTCCGTTTGCATCACGGAGAGAATCCGCCTCATAATCTCGTCAGAGGTGAAAGCGCGCGGTTCAATGCCCGCCTTCTTTCGTTCTTCCGAAATGATGTTGGTCACTTCCGGATCTGGCACAGCTTTTCCGGATCCGTAATCATACCAACCCTTGCCGCTCTTGCGGCCAAAGCGACCAAGCTCGCACAATCTATCGGCAATATGAGCATAGCGTTCTGAGGGGGAGCGGCTCGCCGCTCGCGCCTTGCGCTGTGCCCATGCGATGTCCAGCCCGCTCATATCCTGTACTTCGTATATACCCATGGCAAATCCGAAATCGCGCATTGCGGCATCAATTTGCTCGGGCAACGCGCCCTCTTCCAGCATGAATTCGCAGTCACGCCGGTAGGCCGCCATGATGCGGTTGCCAATGAACCCGTCACAAACCCCGGCCACAACAGCGGTCTTCTTGAGCTTCTTTGCAAGTACAGCACCCGTCGCAAGCGCCCGTTCTCCGGTTTTGTCGCCGCGGACGACTTCCAAAAGTTTCATGACATGCGCGGGGGAGAAGAAATGCAGGCCCAACACCCTCTCCGGGGCCATCGTCGAGGCCGCAAGAGTATTTATGTCGAGGTATGATGTATTCGTGGCCAGTATTGCCTCGGCGGGCATGATCTTGTCGAGACGCGCGAACACCTCACGTTTGATGTTCATGTCTTCAAATACCGCCTCTATGACCAGCGGGCAGTCGACCAAGACGTCAAAATTTGCTGCCACTTTCAAAGATGCAAGCGCGCGCTGCAACTTCTCTTCGGAGATGACGCCGCGGCGAGCACTTTCGCTCAGCATATCCGCCACCCGGCCGTGCGCCCGTGCTGCAGCCTCGTCATTCTGCTCCACAAGGCGGACCTCACCCCCTGCAAGGAGAAGGGAAACCGCAATGCCCGCACCCATGGTCCCGCCGCCAATAACGCCGATTGGGTTTAGATCGGCGGGTACCACATCCAGATTTCGCAGGCTCTTTCCAGCACCTCTTTCCGCAAAGAACACATGACGCAAGGCTTCCGATTGCTCCGATTTGGCCAAGCGAAGGAATCGCTCCCTCTCCTTTGCCAAGGCTTCATCGGCAGGCAAAGTTATGCTCTCATGCAGGGCATCCAATGCTTCCAGTGGAGCAACGGCACCACGGCTGCGCTTTTCCAGGCGAGAACATTCTGAAGACCAATCAACGTCACCATCAACGCGCGGAGCCCGTGACAGTGTTGAAACGAGCGGCGCGTCCAGAAGAGATCTTCCAAGGGTTTCGGCAGCGCCGACAAGCTCCCCATCACTTATCTGGTCCACCAACCCGATAGCGAGGGCAGACCTGGCTCCAATCGGTTTACCACCGGTTACCAGCTTGATCGCCTCTTCGATTGGCACAAGACGTGGCAGGCGAACGGTTCCGCCAGAGCCGGGGATGATGCCGAGGCTAACTTCGGGAAGTCCCAGTTTAGCGCCACTTTCTGCAATGCGCGCGTGGCAGGCCATCGCAACTTCCAAGCCACCTCCGAGAGCCAACCCGTGAATGGCGGCTACAATCGGCACCCGTGCGCCTTCAATGGCGGCAATAACATTGGGCAATTGAGGTTCAAGAGGAACCTTTCCCAACTCGGTAATATCGGCACCGGCAATGAATGCGCGGCCGTGCCCTCTGACAATCGCCAGCTTTACCGCGTCATCTGCATTGATTTTTTCAACAGCGGCAAGAAGCCCGGCGCGAACGCTTTGATTAAGTGCGTTCACTGGAGGATTGTTGATGATGATGTGAGCAATCTCACCGTTTACCTCAACCTGAACCTCAGCCATCTGCTTTGCCTCCTCTGCAGTTTGGCCGAGATATAAAGACTCCAAAGGTAGGTGTGACCAAACAAATGGTTGGGTTTTGACCCCCACTCTTTTGGCTATGTTTGTAATGCAAGGTTCAGTGCTGACTGGACATATTTTGCGGAGAGGACACAGAATGGATCTGTATTTTGAAGCGCAAGCCCCATCAGAAAAACCAGCCTTGTTGTTGGTGCATGGTCTTCTATCCAGCCGTTTGCACTGGCAACCCAACGCCGCCTTGGCGGAGCATTTTAGACTTGTTTGTGTGGACCTTCCCGGCCATGGGCGTTCGCCAAAACTGGATCACCCTGAAAACGCCCGGCCCGAAAACCTCGTCCTCATGCTGGAAGCTGTTCGCAAAAAGCTGAATATCGAGCGCTGGCATGTCTGCGGGCAGAGCTTTGGCGCAGGACTATCCTTGCTATACGCACTGAACTTTCCGGATGCCATTCTGGCTCACGCCTTTACAAACGGCAATGCGGCTTTGCGCACAGACTGGCCGGAACAGGCAAGACTGGATCACGACAAATCGCTTGAAGCTATCCGAAACACTGGAATGGAGGCAATCCGTAAGATGCGCTACCATCCTGCAAGAGCGCACCGCTTTGACGACGACATACGGCAGGTTCTCACGCAAGAAGCAGAACTGGTCGATCCGACAACATTCCTGGCATTGCAGGAAGTTGCGATACCAGCACTCACTGTGGCAGATCGCTTGAGCGAGCTTTCAGTTCCAACGCTCTTGATCAATGGCGTTCTGGAGCGTCAGTTTCAGCCAACACGGCATAAACTCGCCCAAACACATCCAAATATCAGCATTGTTGACCTGGATGGTGGTCATTCGATTAACGTCGAGAACCCGTCCGGTTTCAATCAAGCTCTGACGCGCTTTCTGGAAGGTCATCAAGGCAACAAGAGCCAAACTTCCTGTTAGGACGATCTTGGCAACAGCGTGTTGCCCAAATGCTGCCCCAACCGCCAGCGGCTTACGACACCGCTTGGATATCCCCGAGACACGATACGAAATTATGCAACGCCTCACGAAACTACTATCCCTTGCTCTAATCTACATTGCGGCTGCGGGCGCAGGTTGGCTATTCCAGCAATTGAGAATACCGCTTCCCTGGATGATTGGGCCGCTGGTATTTTCTGCCGCACTCTACATCAGCGGCATGGCCAAACAGCCAATCCCCATATCAACACGTCCCTTTGGGCAGATGACGGTTGCCGCGCAGGTTGGCCTGGCATTCACGCCGGTGGCGTTTGAGGCGCTGCTCAAGCTTGCCCCTTTGCTCATTGGCAGCGCCATCGCTACAGCTTGCGGCGCGTTTGTCCTTGGTGTTGCGATAGCGCGCACGACCGGCCAGAGTTTGCCTCAGGCAATTCTCGGCACATTCCCGACAAGCCCGGTAGAGGCGGCGGTCATGGCAGAGCGCTATGGTTGCGAACCAGCGCCGATAATACTTTCTCAGACCATTCGTATCGCCGCCGTGGTGGTCATTATTCCAATCCTCATATTCGCTATTGATGGCTGGCCGGATCGAACCGGTGCCATCCGAGAAACAGAGTTTCACCTGTTTGACAATCTCACACTCGCAGCGCTTGCGGTTATCGCAGCGGCAAGTTTCAAAAAGCTGCGACTGGCCAACCCATCTTTTCTGGGACCTCTGGCAGTTTCCGCAGCAGTAACCGCAGCGGGCTTTCAACTTGCGGCTTTCCCGGTCGTTGTACTGTCAGCGGCCCAAATTGTCCTGGGAACGTGGCTGGGTTCCACCTTCAAGCGTGAGCTTTTCACCAACGGGGGACGCGCCGTCGGTGCTGCCTTTTTGGGTACCGCCCTTTTGTTGATCATCGTGTCTTTCATAGCGACAGGCCTATCGCTGGTGACCGACCAACGCTGGGATCAGTTGATACTTGCAACAGCACCCGGCGGCGTTACAGAAATGGCTTTGACCGCAAAATATCTCGGCATGGATGTCGCATTGGTAACGGCCTTTCAGATAACCCGCATCATGATATTCATGCCCAACATACCGTGGATAATAAAGCTGATCGACAGGATGGAAAGGAGAAGGCGGCCTCCTGATTCACCCGAACCGCCTTCAGCTTGAAGGCGTAACTCCAGGTGCCGCCCGCGCCGGCGATGTCACGGCGAACCACGCCCGGCGTTGAACACATCTCTCACAAGGTGCTCAACAACCGGGCCGAAAACTCGCATTTACCCTCGCGGCACTGCGAAAGGGTTATGCCGCAAGTGTGCCCTTCTGCTGGGCAATGATTTGTTCCGTAAGGTAGCGGCTGTCTTCATCAATGCCGAGGAAACGGCCAGACCCCCAGGTATTCAGCCAGCCAAGGCCGAGGAAATAGAGGCCGGGGAAATCGGTCACGCCGCGGCGGAAAACCGGTTTGCCGCGTTCATCAAGGCAATCGACATTGAGCCAGGAATAATCCGGACGAAATCCAATCGCCCAGATAATCGAGGAAATACCTGCCGCCGCCAGATCAACTTCGGTGATTTCTTGTTCAGGTCGCCAGACCTTTTCGAATGGAGGTTCTTCCGGCGCATCAATGCCCTGTTCGGAAATCCATGCGTCAATTTGATCGCGGATGCCAACATAGCTGCGATCAGCATCATCGAGGTTTTGCTCAAGATCCGGCAAAAATGTCATCTTCGTGCCAGAGCCACCAGCCACAGATCCGTATAGCTTGACGCCTTCCAGAGCGTATTTCCGCAAGTCGATCTCTTTGCCGCCGTCACGCCCGGACATATAGTGGTTTGTCTGTGTGAGAGCTTTCACCGGATCGGGATGCGTGTCGATTGTCACAGCATATGTGCCGGCGTCATAGAGCCAATCTGTGGCGTCACGCCCACGATATTGACGCGGACTGCGCGGAGCAGGACCTACAGCCAGATGTACCGGTTTACCTTCCAGATGGAAGTCATCCATGATCTGCACCCCGGATTGCCCTGTCCCGACGATCAAGGTTCCACCTTCCGGCAATTGTGAAGGGCGACGGTAGTCGCGCGAATGGATCTGAACAATGGAAGGATCAAGATCAGCAGCATAGGGAGGCACAATGGGATTATCGTAGCCACCTGTGGCGATCACCACCTGATCGGCAATCCAGTCTCCGTCAGTGGTTTCAACCCTGTAACCTCCTCCTTCACGCTGAGAAACTGAGAGGACGTCTACCCCCTCGCGCAACGGTGGATTGAAGCTTTGCGCAAACCCATCGAGGTATTCCACGATCTCGTCCTTCAGCATGAAGCCGTCGGGATCATTTCCACTGTAGGACCAGCCCGGCAAACGGCACTGCCAGTTTGGTGTGACCAGGCAGAAGCTGTCCCAGCGATTGTTACGCCAGCTTTCGAACTGCCGGCAACGCTCCAGCACAACATGTTCAATGCCTTCACGTGTCAGATACCAGCTTGCAGAAAGACCGGCCTGCCCACCACCGATGATAAGGACGGGAATACGGGAGATCATAGTGTCATTCATGACGGAACCTTTCACGAAAGAGATAGGCAGATAACCTGCCCATCAATGGGTTGGTTTTGAGCTTCGGCTTCAATCCGGGCGAGTTGATCCATTGCGGACGAACAGGCGAAGCCGTATTTGGCGGCGACCCTGTCCGATGCTTCGTTGAGACCTGCCCGGGCGCGCTCCAGAAACTCGGCGAGCGGATAGGTTTGCCCCGCATCAAGATGGCGGTGGATTGCGGTTGAAGGGGAGTAGCAGCTCTCCTCGGCGCCATCCGGCCAGCGGATGGTGAAACGAACTTCAGGCATGGGCAACTTCCTTGGACAAAGAGAGATAAGGGGAACCGGCGTAATCCCAGAATGTCGCGCGCGCGCCATCATGGGTCAGGTCTATTGTCGTTCCTGATGTTGCCGTACCGATAGCCGCAGCGCTGATATCGCGGCTTGCAAACGCCGAGCACACCTTGGCCGCATTTTCAGGCCGAACTGAAAGCAGAAAGCCATAGCTCGGGAAGCTCCTCAGCCAACGGGTGAGGTCAACATCGGCAGGCAACGGGATCGCCGAAAGATCAATATCAAAACCGCAGCGCGAGCATTCAGCGAGCATCAATGCGGTCCCGACAATTCCACCCTGACTGATGTCCTTGCCAGCATCGACGAGGCCGGATTCTGCCAGTACAGGCAGCAGCTCATAGTCGTCTTGCAGGCGTGCATGCGGTGCATCGAGTGCTGCAAACCAGTTGTCAAAACGTGGCCGGTAACATCCGCGGTGGTCGATTGCGGCAATGAGAACATCGCCAGGTTTTGCCGCGAAGCTGGATATCAGCCGTGTCGCTCGTCCCGTGACAGAAACTGAAAGATTGAGCTCTGGACTGCGAAGATTGGTGTGACCGCCAACGATGGGCACGCCATATGCAGACGCTGCTTCCTTCAGTCCTTTGAGCAGCTCGCCTGCTGCTGCGGGGTCCGGAGCCCAGATCGTATCGAGCAACGCAGTCGCACGCCCTCCCATGGCAGCAATGTCTGACAGGTTGACCATCACGCCGCACCAGCCCGCAAACCAAGGATCATCCTTCACAAATTGCGGCATGAAACCTTCTCCGGCGAACAGATCCCATCCGCCTTCAGGACGCGCGATAGCTGCTGCATCATCACCCGGGTTCCCAGCCGCTGCAGACGATAGCGATAGGGCGCCCGTCGAAACTGCTATGTCGAGCTTGCCCAGAATAGAGGGATGTTCGGCCAGTTCGGTGGCGATGCGGTGGAGATTCATTGCGCTCTCCGCACCCTGGATGACCAACCTGCAGCAGGATCACAAATGGCGGGATAATGCGCAAGCGACGCCACCATATGCATGTGAGCGACCCCGTGAAGATCGACCTTTTCTACAGGTTCCCAATGCAACCGGGCGAAGAGCGGCACATTTTGTAGCTGCACATGGGCATGAAATTCGTCGCATCCAAGCCCATTGGCAGTGCTGACAGCCAGACGGATCAGCTCGGTACCAACTCGACCGACCCTGCGCCAAGTAGGGGCAACGGCAAGACGCGATCCCCACCAAATACCGGGTGAAGCCTGATGAATTCGCACAGTACCAACGACATGCGCCGGTTCTGCAGCCACAGTCGCGATTGCTACCAGCGACAATGCCTCGGTGTCGATTGCATCACGATCATTGTCATTAAAGATGCCCTGCTCGTCCACGAACACCTCATGGCGAAGATCCGCTGCACCCTTCAGCTCCCAGCTTTCGGTGGCTGCCCTAATGAGGACCTCAGGACTGATAAACGAAGCGTGATCTATGAAGCTCATGCGGGGATCCTCAGCTTCTCATAGGTCGACAATGCCGAGCAGGCACCGCATTTGCCGCATCCCGCCTTGATGTCCGATGCTTTAAGCCCTGCATCGATTACGATCCTGGACAATGGCTCCAGAATGCCCGACATAAATTCTGCCGTTGGCGCGGGATGGCTTTCCAGAGGCGTCCCTGAAATTGGCACGAAGGGGACCACAAACGGATAGACTCCCATCGCAGCAAGGCGCTCGGACATGGCAAGGATCGCTTCTTGCGTATCGCCCAGACCAGCCAAAATATAGGTGGACACCTGCCCCCGTCCGAAGACTTTGACTGCGGCCTCAAAGCTTGAGAAGTATTTTTCAAGCGGAACGCTAGCCTTGCCCGGCATGATCCGCTGCCGAACCTCAGGCGTCACGGCTTCAAGATGCATACCAAGTGCGTCTGCGCCTGCATCCTTCATGCGCTGATGCCAGATATCGTCTTCCGGAGGCTCGCACTGAACCTGGATCGGCAGGTCGACCGCAGCTTTGACAGCACGCGCGCTCGCCGCCAGTACGGCAGCGCCTCGATCCTTGCCCGCCGGCGTGCCGGTCGTCATGACCATATGCTTCACGCCATCAAGCTCAACGGCAGCCTTGGCCACTTCTGCCAATTGCTCCGGCGTCTTGTGCGCGATGGTCCGGTCGGCAGCCAGGCTCTGACCTATCGAACAGAACTGACAGGTCTTTTTGCGGCTTTCATAGCGGATGCAGGTCTGAAGGATTGTCGTGGCAAGAACATCACGTGAATGCAAAACCGCAATCTTGTTATAGGGAATACCATCGGCGGTGGTCATATCGTAGAATTTCGGCCGACCTGGGAAATGGATGCGAGCAACCTCTGTCCCCTCTTTCGTGATGCGCGCTCGCCCATCTTTGCCCGGCGGTTCCACCAGATAGGGGCTGTCAAATGCCGGGGCCGTATGTACCGGCACCATGACCGTGGTGTCGCCAAAACTGACGGCCTTGTGATCAGAGGGGCCCGCACCGCCTCGGCGGCTTTCATGGCCAACGCGGGGGTCGACAAGCCGCATACCGCGTGTCTGGAGATCGTTGATAAGGTTGGGATCCATAATTGCTTGCAATTCACGCATCTTCAATCTCCAGGGCAACAGGGTTATCCACGATTTCGCGTGCCGGTTTGGTCGCCTCCACCTGCTCCAAGGTCTGTGCAACCCGCGCGTCATGAACAAGATGTAGAAGCTCAGGCCTTGCATAATGGCCGACGGAATCCATCATCCTCTTCCGTTTGGTGATCAGCCGCATATCGAGTTCGCCAATCAAAATGCCCTCACCCGATGTCAGCGGCGGAACAACGTGGCGTCCTTCAGGGGTGATGATGCAGGTCATGCACCCGTCGCGAAGACCCTTCTGCAACGATGGATCGGGGTGAATGGAAGCAATCTGCTCCTCGCTCAGCCAGCCCGTCGCATTGACGACGAAGCAGCCTGATTCCAATGCATGGTGACGCATGGTCACCTCGATCTGCTCCCCAAAAATTGGGCCAACGAGAGAACCTGGGAAGTGAGAGACGTGAATTTCTTCGTGCTGCGCCATCAAAGCATAGCGGGCGAGCGGATTGTAATGCTCCCAACATGCCAACGCCCCGACACGTCCTACGGCGGTTTCGACCACCTTCAACCCGGACCCGTCACCCTGGCCCCAAATCATGCGTTCATGATAGGTTGGCGTTATCTTTCGGCGCTTGAGTTTGATGCTGCCATCAACATCGAAAACCAGCTGGGTGTTGAAGAGAGAACCATGGTCACGTTCGTTGACGCCTAAGACAATCACCGCGTTGCGTTTACGGGCGGCGTCTGCCACGGCGCGCGTTTCAGCGGACGGGACAATTACCGCTTCGTCATACAGGCGAAGGTGCTCTGGGCCCTGCTGGACCGGGGGCAACACGAAGCTGAAATAGGGATACCATGGCACGAAGGTTTCGGGAAAGACAATCAGCTCAGCGCCCTTATCGGCGGCCTCGGCGATAGCATTCAATACCCGTTCCATCGTACCTGCGCGAGAGGCAAGATCGGGCGCAATCTGTACTGCGGCAGCTCGAACAATTCTGGACATAGTTGGTTCCTCAACGTTGCTCTGGATGTTGGCTGCCCCGATCCGCCTTGGATCGGAGCAGCAAGATCGATCAGACAGTCCAGGTGTCGATGATCAACGCGTTGGCCTTCTTGTGCAGCAACACACAATCAAGGACGTCCTGCGGGAGGATCGGGATAATGCCCGGGATAAGCGACGGCTCGCCATGGCCATAAAGCGCCTGCAGTGCAAAGCGGCATGCATACACTTTGCCGCCCTCGGCCATGAAGCGCTCAAGGTTCTTGTTAAAGTTCAGATGCCCCGGGAAAGCTTCGTCGCCGAGCTTTGGGAAGCCTCGCTGAATACCGAGCGTGACGCCGGGACCATAGAGCAGAATAGACGTTTCATAGCCTTTCCGCTGCAGCCGGATGGCATTGAGAATGTTGACAAGACCGATTGAGCCTTCGAACGCAACGGTGTGAAAAGTGACCAAGGCCTTTTCGCCTTCATCAGCTTTTACATCCTCAAAAACCTTGGATTCATAATCTACGAAATAGTCGCCGTCCTTGTGTGGTTCCTGCGTTACAACTGGCATTTTTGAAGCTCCTGTTCAGGTTGGGATGACCAAGCGTACGACAAGAATTGTATGAATCAATAGGAAGTTCAATCTCCATACAATAAAACTTGAAAATCGTCAAAATCTGCTATTGTTTATATCTGGAAGCCCAATATTGGGGCGCAGTCTGGCCAAATTTTATGCAGCAAGATGAGGCTTGCCATTGGAAAAGATGTTCCATACAATCTGCAACAATTTAGAAAAGACGTGAATCGAGACGATATGATGAAGTGGCTGCCGGAGCTAAAACCTGATGGAAAACCACGCTACCTGCAGATAGCAGATGCCATCGGAGCGGCAATCAAGAGCGGAGAAATTGCCCCCGGCGAGCGACTACCTCCCCAACGACGGTTGGCCGACTGGCTGGGTATCGATTTCACCACGGTAAGTCGTGGCTATGCCGAAGCGCATGCACGTCAACTCATAGAGAGCCATGTCGGGCGTGGTACGTTCGCACGCGCCCCTGCTCATGCGCGACACGAGGTGGATCCGCGCCGCGCCCTCGACGAAGACCTTTCCATGAATATGCCGCCGGAACCGCAAGATCCCGAACTTCTTGCGCGTATGCAGGAAGGCCTGCAGACGGTATCTGCAAATCTGATATCGCTGCTTCGGTATCAATCAACAACGGGCTCGACAAAGGATAAGACAGCGGCATCGTCGTGGCTTTCCAAACGCGGAATGGTGCCCAATCTTGAGCGTATTGCCATTACCCCAGGGGCACACGCTACCATGACGGCCATATTGTCCACGATGACCCGGCAAGGCGATGTAATCCTTTGCGAGGGCATCACCTATCCCGGGCTCCGCGCCATAGCCGGACGGATGGGACTTCAATTGGTAGGCCTACCCATGGACGAGTTCGGCATCCTTCCCGATGCTCTTGATGCCGCGATTCACCTGCATCAACCAAAGGCACTCTACCTCAATCCGACAGTCCAGAACCCCACGACTTTAACAATACCGCAAACCCGGCGGATGGAGATCGCTGAAGTTCTCATTCGCCACAAGCTTACGCTGATCGAAGACGATGCCTATGGTTTCGTTCCGGCCACAGTCCCCATGCCGTTTGCAACACTTGCACCAAACCTAACCTGGCATATAGGAGGACTGGCAAAATGCCTCGGTGCGGGGCTTCGCCTTGCCTACACTGTGGCCCCAAACGCCAAAGCAGCCTATTCATTGGAACAGTCGCTGCGCGCGAGCGCGGTGATGCCTTCGCCAATCTGCATGGCACTCGCCACACGATGGATTGAAGACGGAACGGCAGATGCGATCCGACAATTTGTGCGGACTGAAAGCGCTGCCCGGCAAAAGATTGCCTCTGATATCCTGGCTGACTACAATTTTCGCAGCCAGAAAGAGGCCTTCAATATCTGGTTGAAACTTCCGGCTGGCGCAAGCAGAGCCGAACTTATGGGGCGCATGACCGGACGACATGTCGGCCTTATGCCATCCGACGCCTTCACTGTGCTGGGCGCGCCCGACGAGCACATTCGCGTATGTCTGGGCGGCCGCATTCAGCGGGAGGAATTGCGCGCAAGCCTGCTATTCATGGCAAATTCGCTGGCGAACTCCGGATGGATGGGATGAACCTGGATATTTGACTGCAAAACTGCGCGCTTGGGTTGGAAGGATCTTCACAAGCTCGAGAAATCCGGTAGTCCGCATGTGACATCTGCCGGACTTTGACCATTGAAGGGTATTTTTCCCATCATGGCGTCCAGCACAGCTTTCTGTACCGGAAGCACTGCGCTGTAAGCATTTATAAAAGTTGGGCAGTCGGGCATGTGAAAGGTCAGAAACGGCGACCCCAGCGACACGTAAACCGTCGGCAAATGCTGCCACATTCTTTGCATTGTTAATGGAAACGCCCCGTGCAAGCGCTCCCATTGGGGGCCCAGAACCTCTTTTCCTGACAGTCCTTCCTCGGCAATCAGATACATGCCAATGTCCTGATCAGTGACGTCAATCGGTTGGCCAGGCACAACACGTGTGATCTTGAACCCCTGCGCTTCCAGCATTGCGGGAATTTCCAGATCAGGCAAAGGCGCAGACGGACTGCGACGGTCACGGACTTCAGCCAAAAGTATACGGCGGTGACGGTCGGGCGATATCGGCAGCAGGTTTTGCCGGTCTCTTACCAACGTCACCGATGTCTCGGCTACACCCTTTGCCCAGTCGCCGTGCTCCCTTGTACCAATGAGAACATCGCGGTCCTCACTTTTGGGGAGATGAGGTGCATCGAGATGAAGCCCCAAGGAGGCCTTTAGCGCCAGGACACGCAGGACCGCAGCATCGAGTCTTTCCTCAGACAGCGCGCCGGTTTCCAAGCCGAGGCGCAAATATTCCATGTCCTCGGCCACGTCCACAGGAAACAACAGCAGATCGCACCCGCTCTCAATGCACAGTGGAACAATATCTTTGCGAGCGCCGCATGATGTAAAGCCAGCCATACCTGCAGCATCAGACACGATGACCCCGTTGTAACCCAGCTCACCACGAAGAAGTCCATGTAAAAGGTCTGCATTGAGTGAAGCCGGGAGGTGGGCTCCACTCAATGCGTCGCTGCCCAGTCCCCGTCCATAAGCAGCGAAACTAATGTGCCCGGCCATGATGAGCCGTACATTCTTGCCAATTGCGTTCTCATAGATCCGTCCGAAGCTGCTGCGCCATTCCTCAACCGGCATCGTGTTGTGGGTGGTCACGTAGTGCTGGTCACGCTCGTCCAGCCCGTCGCCGGGAAAGTGCTTTACGCATGCCGCCAGCCCGTTTTCGTGCATACCCGCCAGGTAAGCGGAAACGAATTCAATCGTCTGGCCAACATCATCGGAAAACGCTCTCGTATTGACTGCGTTGGATCTGAAATTCAAAGCCAGATCCGCAACTGGCGTCCAGCTAACATTAAATCCCAGATATCTGGCTTCTCGTGCGGCAATCGTCCCCATGCGCCTTGCATTTTCGGGATCCCCTGTCGCAGCAACAGCCATCTGATTGGGGAACAGAGTTCCTGCTTTGACGCTTGCTTTTTCGGACATTTCGATGTCCGCGGTCAGAAGCGGTGGTATCTTGCTGCCTTCAACCAGTCGCCTTGCTGAACGGCGTAGCTCTTCCTCTGGAAAGCTGGGAAATCGATGTACGCCGCCCAAGCCAAGTGCAGCCAACATATCCACATTCGCATCGGAGAGATCCCGGCACATAGGGATCAGGAGCTGGGCGATTTTTTCCTCAATGTTGAGTTCGCCGAATTGCGTTTTCACCCACACTAACGCGGCATCATCAAGGTGGAACGGCGCAGCGCGCAGCTCAGCATCTGAAGGGATTTTCTTTACCGCATTCACTGTTAGTGCTCTCCAGTGTCACCCGATTTTCAAGCCTGGAGCATAGCAGGTTCCGAGCCAGTTTGATGAAAGTATAGGTCAGAGCAGAACCAACTTTTCGGCAATGGCTTTGCGCATTTGTAGCGTTGATTGTTGCGCAGCAGAATCGTTCAATTAGAGGAACAGTTTTGCTTAGTTGATCGATCAAGCTTAGCGAGGCTCTCAACATTTGCAGATGCCGCAGAGGTGACAAAGGGTGAAAGCTTTTCAAAATTACCGCGTTATTGACGCGACGCATGTTCTGGCCGGCCCGTTCGCGACCTTTCAATTGGCCACTTTGGGCGCCGAGGTGATCAAAGTTGAAGATCCGAGCGATCCCGATCAGGCGCGGGCTCAAGGCGCAGACCGCTCAATGAATGATGTCGGTATGGGGACTGCATTTCTTGGACAGGGGTCCAACAAGGCATCTGTCGCCATAGACCTGAAGACGCCCGAAGGCATAGAAGTGATGCTGCGATTGATCGACACTGCGGATGTGCTGGTGGAGAACTATCGCCCCGGAGCATTTGAAGCTCTCGGCCTGGGCTATGATGACCTGAAGAAACGTAACCCTGGGCTCATTTACTGCTCGCTCTCTGCTTTCGGCTCCACAGGTCCTCGCCGGGAAATGCGCGGCTACGACAATATCATTCAGGCCTATTCGGGCATCATGAGAATGACCGGCGATGATCCGGACAAGCCTTTCAAGTCCGGTGCGCCGATTATGGACTACGCAACCGGAACGACTGCCGCTTATGCAATCGCTGCTGCACTGCTCCAGCGTGAACGCAACGGCGGCGTCGGAAATTTCGTCGATGTCTCAATGCTGGACGTGGCAATGATGTTCGAGACGCCCCATGTGGTTTCCTATTTCTGGGACGGTAAAGTTCCGCGAGCAAAAGGAAATAGATATCCGTTTGCGACGATCGGAGAATACCGGGCGAGCGACGCACCCATGATGGTATCCGCATCGAATTTGAACCAGCAACGCAAACTCTGGACGCTTCTCGGTCGTGAGGACCAGATCAAACAAAACAACAATCAGAGGCTGGATGCACACGAAGAAGAAAGCGCTATCCTGCGGGCTATTTTCGCTCAGCATCCTGCAGACTATTGGGAAGATCGCCTTGCATCACAAGGCATTCCCTGCGCCCGCATTCGCAGCCTGGATGAGGCGCTAAATGACCCACAAATCACTGCTCGACCGGTATTGCATCGGTTTGGCGGGCACCCCAAAACGCCCATGGGAATGACGACGACGCTGGCCGGTTTTAGAATGGATACGGACGGACCCTCTTTGGAACAGCCGCCGCAACCGTTGGGCGCGCAAACCGAAAGTATCCTGCTTTCACTTGGTTATGGCGATGCCGACATTGCCAGGTTGCGCCAGAACAACATTATCGCAAGCTAGCGCCACCAAGGCCCCTCCGCGTTGCCTTTCAGCGAGGAACGGCAGCGCTCCTATGGCAATTTTCAACAGATGCGCCAGCAGCTGGTGATTTCTAATTTTCTTGTGTGACCGGTGCTTCACTCTGCGAAATTTGGCTTTTGATCCAGTCCAGAAAATTGAGTAGGGGCGAAGAGGGCTTCTCCCCGGCTGGCCAGGTGAGATAGTAGCTCTCCCCTGTTCTGAAACCATGCTCAAATGGCATAACCAACGTGCCGAGGCGAAGTCTGTCTTGAACGAAGTGGATATTGGCGATCGCCACGCCAAGATCCATCAGTGCGCCCTCATATGCCAACGAGCTATTTTCAAACAGCAATCGGTTTTTGGGTGTGAATGTCGCCCCTGCAGAATCAAGCCACATCGACCAGTCCCTTGGGCGGGCCATCGAGTGCAATAGCTTCACCTTGGACAAATCATCTACATTTTTCAAAGGATTAGCAGCTAGAAAACTTGGAGAGCACACGGGAAAAAGCTCCATATCCGCAAGTTTTTCCGCATGAAGTCCCGGCCAGTTCCCATCACCCCCGCGGATTGCGGCATCCAGATTATCTGTCTCAAAGTCCGCAGGTTCCGGGGACGAAGACAAACGAACCTCTATGCGCGGATGCTCATTGTGGAAGTCACTGAGCCTGGGCATCAACCAGCCACGCGAAAAGGTCACATAAGATTGGATCGCAAGGATATTGCGCTGCCCCCTGCGGGAGACCCGTTTTGTAGCGTTTTCTATATCCTGGAAGGCTTTGGTCACACCTTCATAGAGCCGCGCGCCTTCTTTGGTAAGCTCGATTCCACGGTTCAGGCGGCGGATCAAAATGACATCCATATAATCCTCCAGGACTTTAACCTGGCGACTGACCGCAACCTGGCTGACGTTGAGTTCGTCTGCAGCGACAGTCAGGCTATTGTGCCTTGCGGCGGCCTCAAAGGCTTTAAGAGGATTCAGCGGTGGAAGCGTTCGATTTGGGATGGAGGTCATTTGTGTTTTCCAAGACGGCGCGAAAGTTAAGGCAACTCGCAATCTGTCGCGAAATAAATCATGCCATTACACTTTTTGCCACAAACACCTCCACCGAAGCCAATGAAAAACGAGTAGCCCTGAACTTTCATGCCAAGAACGCGCCCTTTGCACTGGGCCGCGCTCTCGCCTCACTGCGGCGGTCTACTTCAAAGCATACCTTCTAGGATCGCGACAACGGCGTCAGGATCATCAACCATGGGATCGTGCCCACAGCCCTCCATCAACACTGCTTCCCACGTTGGATCGGCCTTGCAGCGTTCGTATGCAGCATCAAAATACACCTGCGGGAATAGAGGCGCGCGCGCATATAGTTTCTTTGCAACGGCCTCTCTCGCAGCGGTGTTCTTAATCTCCTGGAGTGAAACGCCAATAGGCTGATTGGTTATCTTGGAATCGACCCAAGCAGCATCAGCGGGCGTTTGTATGCGCAGGGCTTCGGCCTTTGGTCCGGGCCGCGACACCTCCCCACGGCTTTGAGCCTCTTGAAAGGCAATTGTCTGCGCTTCATTGAGGAAGTCCAGACCACGTTGTCCGTCATCAGGAAGAAAGGCATCCAGATAAACGATTGCTGAAACGCGATCCGAAAGGTATTCCATCGCGCCTGTGACAACCCAGCCCGCATATGAATGTCCTACAAGCACGACATCCGAAAGATCTTCCCACAGAAATGTATTGACCACATCGTCAATGTGGGTCTGAAGGGTGATCCCCGAACTCATGAGATGTGAACGTTCGCCCAAACCGGTCAGCGTTGGAGTGAAGACCTCATGCCCTTTGGCCTGCAGTCTGTCCCGCACCCGCTTCCACAGCCATCCGCCGTGGCCAGCACCATGAACCAAAACAAAAGTCCGTCTCTTTTCAAATGAATCCATTACGACCTCTTCCTCCTGCTTGAAGCATTGTTGTCGCCCGACACTGGTTGGCGCTTGAGAAGCTCTACCCCCAGCGGATGGCGCACAGGCTAATTTTGCAAAACAACAATGGCGGCAGGACAAAGGCCAAAGCAATATCTGTCTGAAGGTGACGCGTGACAATCAGTTTGGGCGCACCCAATCTTTAATCAGTTAATGTCCATCCCGCAGATTTGTTAGATTTGCGGGGAATTGTAAGTCCCCATTTCTGTAAAGGAACATGATATGACCGTACTCGTCGCCATTCCTGGTATAATGTCTGACGCGCGCACCTGGTCCCAGGTGTCCGAAGGTTTGAAGGCACATTTTGATGAAGTACATGTCGCCGACACAACCAAGGATTCATCTCTTGAGGCAATGGCTGAGCGCGCGCTTGCCGAAACGTCAGGGGACCTCGTTATCCTGGCGCATTCTATGGGCACACGTATTGCTATGGAAATGGGTCGTCTAGCGCCCCAAAGAGTCAAAGCAATCGTGCTCTCAAGTGGTAGCGCCGAAGGCCCCGCTGCAAACGAAAGCGAAAAGAGACAAGCGCGCATCGACGAAGCCAATGCCGATATGGTGGCCTACGCAAAAAACTGGGCACCCAAAGTCATTTCGAAGGCCAAGGCTCAGGATGAGAAGTTCGTCGAGTCAATTCGCCAAATGGTTATCGATTGCACCCCCGAGATCCACGAACGTCAGAATCTCGCCCTGCTGCATCGTAACAACGCAGAAGCCTTCATTGGCGAATTCACATTTCCCGTCTTGCTCATCTCAGGCAGTGAGGACCACATTTCTACTGAGGCTGTGAACCGAGATCTTGAATCCCGTATTCCAGACGCCAAGACCGTGATCTTCCCCGGCGCGGGACATCTCCTGACTTTCGAGCAGCCGCAGGAAGTCCTTGCAGTCATCAGCTCCTGGCTGAAAGAACGCGCAATTATCTGAATTCGCAGATATTCATCAGCTTAATAGAAAGCGCGGCACACTGAGGGAATTCAGTGTGCCGCGTTTCAGGTCTTGTTTTGCCACATATGCGCAGTCTGGTGGGGAGCAACTGATCAATATGTTTGGTCGGTTTGAACAGGCTCCCTCCTCAGTTGGATGGCCAGGCAATCGTGCCTAGGGCCAATCCAACTGGCGGGGAGGTTTTCCGACGGATGGACGGATTACACTCTCAATTCTTCGGTTTTGTCGAAGATAGAGGCGCGCGCAGGGTGGAAGCCAATCTGAATCCTGTCGCCTGTTGCAACTGTTTCCTGACCATCGACACGGAAACGAAGCGGCGTTCCGTCGAGAGTTGACCAAATCAAAGTCTCGGCCCCCATGGGTTCGACCAGTTCGGCGGGCACTTCAAAATGAACAGGTGCGGCGGCTGCGGCCTCCCCGACCAAGATGTGCTCGGGTCGAATGCCGAACCATACGTCGCCTTCAAATTCAGGACGGACGAATTCGTAGCCCACGAGAGGAACCTTTTGTCCGGCAAGCGTTACAGATGAACCGCCCGCCCGATCCAGCTTCGCCTCAAAGAAGTTCATTGCCGGCGAGCCGATGAAGTCAGCGACGTATTTGTTCGCTGGCTTGTTGTAAATCACGCTCGGTGAATCAAGCTGCATAATGGTACCGCCCTTCATAATGGCAATACGATCTGCAAGGGTCATCGCCTCCACCTGGTCGTGCGTGACATAAATCATGGTATTTTGAAGCACCTGATGAAGACGCTTGATCTCCACCCGCAAATCCGCCCGCAACTTTGCATCAAGGTTCGACAAAGGCTCGTCAAAAAGGAAAACATCAACGTCGCGGACCAATGCCCGACCGATAGCAACGCGTTGACGTTGGCCACCGGACAGAGCGGCCGGTTTGCGCTTTAGAAGTGGTTCGATCTGCAACACGCTTGCAGCCCGAGCCACACGCTTTTTGATCTCTTCCTTTGGAACCTTCGCATTTTTCAATCCGAAGGTCAGATTGCCCTCCACGCTCATTTGGGGATAGAGCGCATAAGACTGGAAAACCATCCCGATGCCACGTTCGGAAGGCTCCGCCCACGTCACGTTATTGCCATTTATGAAGATGCTTCCCCCGGTGGCCTCAAGCAAACCGGCGATGCAGTTGAGCAGGGTCGATTTACCACACCCGGAGGAGCCCAACAAAACAAGGAATTCACCCTTCCCAATGTCTAGATTGAGATCCCGCAAAACAGATACGGTACCAAAATCGAGCTTGAGGTTCTGGATTGAAACGCTTGGCTGCATGACATCATCCTTTCACGGCGCCGGCTGCAATGCCGCGCACGAAGAGCTTGCCTGAAATGAAGTAGATCGTAAGTGGGACAATGCCGGACAGAAGGGTTGCTGCCATGTTGACATTGTATTCCTTAACGCCCGTGACGGAGTTTACGATGTTGTTCAGCTGGACCGTCATTGGATAGTTGTCCGGCTTTGTGAAAATCACACCAAACAGAAAGTCGTTCCAGATCGCGGTGGTTTGCAGAATTACCGCAACCACAAAGATTGGAAGCGACATCGGGAGCATGATTTTGAAGTAGATAGTCCAGAATTTGGCGCCATCTACGCGTGCGGCCTTAAACAGCTCCTCCGGAATCGAGGAGAAGTAATTTCGAAACAACAATGTGAGTATCGGCATCCCGAAAATCGTATGCACAATAACGAGGCCTGCCAGGTTCCCATAGAGCCCCACTTCGCGAAGCAAAATGACCAGGGGATAGATCATGACCTGATAGGGTATAAACGCACCGACAATGAGGATTGTGAAGAACACGTTTGCGCCTTTGAAGCGCCACATCGACAGCGCGTAGCCATTCACAGAAGCAACTGCAATCGAGAACAAGACGGACGGCACCGTGATCTTGATCGAGTTCAGAAACCCTCTCGAAATGCCATCACAATTGAGGCCAGTACAAACGGTCGACCATGCCTTGACCCAAGGTTCAAACGTCACCTCAACGGGCGGCGCAAAGATACTTCCCACGCGAACTTCATTAAGTCCTTTGAGCGAGGTCATTATCATCACGTAGATCGGGAGGAGATAATACACCGCCAGAACGAACAACACTCCGTACAAAATGATATTGCGTCTGGAGAAAATTGGCCGAGGTTTTGGCCCCGCCATCAGTTGCGGCTCCCGCCGCTGCAAGTTTGTTGCCATATCAGCCATGTTTCTTCGCTCCAAATTCAAGGTAAGCCCACGGTATGATGACGAAAATGACTGCCACGAGCATCATCGTTGACGCGGCAAACCCCTGCGCCAGATTTTGCGATACAAACATTGCATCAAACACAAATTTAGCTGGAACTTCCGATGCCAATCCGGGGCCGCCGCCGGTCTGAGCAATGACGAGGTCGTAGAGCTTGATGATCCCGGAGGTAATCAAAACAAGCGTGGTGATAAACACCGGTCTCATCATGGGTATCACGACAAGCAGATAGGTCTTCCACGCAGGAATGCCGTCTACGCGTGTCGCTTTCCACACTTCCTGATCAATTCCCCGCAGCCCTGCCAGCATAAGGCACATCACAAGGCCGCTGCCATGCCACAATCCGGCGATCAGCACGCCGTAGAGCACCACATCCGGGTTATAGAGCGGATCGAAAACAAAGTTCTCGAATCCCAGGCCTCGAACGGCATTCTGTATGCCGAACTCCGGATTGAGCAACCATTGCCACACGAGTCCGGTGACAATGAAGCTCAAAGCATACGGGTATAGAAAGATGGTCCGAAAGCCGTCCTCAAATCGGATTTTCTGGTCAATCAATGCCGCAAGCAAAAAACCGATAACCAGGGACAAGATGAGCATCAAGCTCCCGTAAATTGCCAGGTTTTCGATAGAAATGAGCCAGCGTCGGCTCGCCCATAGCCGTTCGTATTGCGCAAGCCCGACCCAATCCGTGGACGGCAGAAGCCTGGAATTGCTGAACGAGTAAACAATCGTCCAGACTGTACACCCGACAAAAATTACCGTTGCCGTCAGCACCATAGGAATAGCGGCAATCTTGGAACTCAGGTTCTTGGCCAAACCTGCCGGTTTAACTCCCTTAGACATCGATACCTCCCCAGATCAAAAAAGTGACTTGAAAGGCGGACCTCCTGAAGAAGGTCCGCCTTGTTTTTTCAGTCTGCCGTCGCAATGATCTCGGCAAATTCCTTTTGTGCTGTTTCTGGAGAAAAGCCCGGGTCTGCAAAGAATTCCACGACCAGGTCGGTGACGCGTCCAAGGGTGTCAGGAGAAACCATCGTGTTAACACTCTCGACGATTTGCCCCTTCTTCAGGATTTCCATCCCCTTCACCATGCATGGCGTCGGATCGGACAGCTCGACATCACGTCGCACCGGCAGCGCACCCTTCACTTTTGTGAATTCGACCTGCGTTTCCGGCGACACGATCACCGTTGCCAGCGCGTCCTGTGCAGCAGCGATTTCCGCGTTGTCCACCTTCGGGAAATAAAACGCATCCCCTGCTGCGGTGATGTATTCATTCACGCCCAGACCAGGCAGGCAGGTGAAGTCCTTGCCCGCAGTCATGCCAGACTGCGTAAACTCGCCCTGCACCCAATCGCCCATAATTTGTCCGGCAGCACGACCGTCAATCAAAAGGCGCGCGGCTTCGTTCCAGGCCTGCACGTTGGAGCCCGCCATCATTTCGCGCGCCTGGGCAGCTGCCTTGAAGACCTTCGCTACATCCGGACCTGCGGCCAGAGTTGCATCGCGGTCACGATAGACCTTCTCAAACACTTCGGGTCCCCCGATGGCGACCATAAGCACGTTGAATGTCAATTGCTGCTGCCACGCCTGCTGGCCCTGTGCGAGCGGCGTAATGCCCTTCTCGCGCAACGTAGCTGACGCCGCGACGAACTCGTCCCAGTTCTGGGGAACAGCAAGGCCATTCTCTTCAAAGACCTTGTTGTTCAACCAGAGCCACTGCTGCGAGTGTATATTTGTTGGCACGCAGTAGAGCTTTCCTTCGAAGGTGCAGCCATCCAGAAGGGACTGAGGGAAAATCTGGTCTTTCCACCCTTCCTTCTCTGCCAGGTCGGTCACGTCACGCATGAAGCCGGCCTCGATAAGCTCATGCATTGCATTGCTGTGAGTAAACTGCGTTGCGCCCATAGGGTCGCCGCCTGTGATACGGCTGGTGATAAGTGGGCGAGCAGCGCCACCAGCGCCAGCAATTGCACCATCAACCCAGTGGTTACCCGTTTTTTCAAACGCGTTGGCGAGCACGCGGATTGCCGCAGCTTCAGCTCCAGACGTCCACCAATGCGTAACCTCCAGATCAGCCGCCATCGTGGGCTGACACATGAGAGCCGCGAGCGATCCCAATAATGTTGCCTTGAGTGATCTCATTTTCTTCTCCTCCGCTTACCGTCCCGAGTCCCGCAGGATCCCATTGAACAATTGAACCACCACTTGATCAGTGAATTCGGTTTTGCCGCACAGTTATCGAGCCAGATTAGGGGCTCAAGCGTCAACGCACCTGAAGTTTGTCACGGTCCAACAATTTGTATAACTCAATGAAAATGCGTCCATTTTTGCATCCAGCGCTCCACACTGATATGCCGGGGAAACGACGTCATGATTGGAGAAAGCTTGTTCGCAGCCCTCTTTTCTGCCCTTTGAGCGAGCGGAGCATGTCAGCCTACATCAAGCGCTATCTTCCGCCTTGCTGCGGCAGTGCCTCAGCTCTCATGCACCGCAATGCGAGTGCAGACGCAAAATCCGAAGACGAAATGTTCGGGCTGCGCCGACACCACCTGCAATTGCAATTCGGGCCAGCGTTACTGTAAATTAGTGTTCCTGCGCTAAGGCTGCGGAATATGGCGAAAAGCTTCGAACACTATTTTGAGTTTGAGCTGTGCATATTGTCGAGGTGAAACTTTGAGGCATTTTCTTTCTGTGTTGGGTGTTGTGGTTGCCGTTCTGGTCGTCGTCGGCTGGTTCACAGGCTCTATCAATATTCTCGGGTTTCGCTGGTGGTTCTGGCATCAAAAATTGACCGT
>JBNKZZ010000018.1:0-177977 GCA_050301895.1 Ensifer sp.
AAGTTTCTATCCCAGCCAACGGCTGGGTATGTAGCCAACCCAATGACGCTGATGAATGGAATTCCCTCATGCGTTTCTATCCCAGCCAACGGCTGGGTATGTAGCCAACATCATTGCAGGTCTGCTTGCAGCCTACTTGCGTTTCTATCCCAGCCAACGGCTGGGTATGTAGCCAACACCGCCAACGCTTCGGCCATGCAGCACCTCTGTTTCTATCCCAGCCAACGGCTGGGTATGTAGCCAACCTGTGGCTTCGCGGGACAGATGGCGAGACAGTGTTTCTATCCCAGCCAACGGCTGGGTATGTAGCCAACTTTTGTCGCGGCCATGCGTCAAACTCCTTTGAGTTTCTATCCCAGCCAACGGCTGGGTATGTAGCCAACTAAACAGATGACCGCAGCGGAAGCAGCGTGGGGTTTCTATCCCAGCCAACGGCTGGGTATGTAGCCAACCTACCCCCTTGCAGGGTATTGTCAAGCTTCATGAAAAACACTGAATTTCCAAGGCAAACATGTTTGTTGGAGAAAGTGAAAGAACAAACAATAAACCTTCCAAGATAGAAATACAGCAACACATTAATTATAAATGTTTTTCTATATTTTCCAAGGCAAATCTCCCTTTCCATCAACTTCCGCCTATGTTGCCGTCGGCACATATTTACCTGTATCCGCGTAGGCGGTAAGGTTCACGACCAGATGGAGAATCCCATGTCAGAAAGTGAGCATACAATAGTCATTTGTTATGACATAAGCGCAGCTGGGACACGTCGGCGCGTTTCACATTTTCTGGAAGAGCGGCTGGTTCGTGTTCAGTTTTCTGTTTTTGAAGGAAGGTTAAAGCCGTCGCGTGCGCACCGCCTGTTTGACGCCACATCCGCCATGCTAGACTTAGGTGACAGTCTCAGGCTCTACATCATGACAAAAGAAGGTTTGGAGAAAAGTCGGGTGCATGGCGGGGCTCCATTGCCTGAGGACGGCGGATTTATTCTGCTGTGACAGCGAACGCCCTTGATAATCAGCTTTTGCAGGGGGCGGTCTCCGGCTGGCTGCATGCGCTTTCGCAAAACTGGCGCATGGTTGAGATTGAAGTTGATTTACCTGGAATGGCAGGCTTCACCGCTTCGCCAAGCCTGCTCAACAAATTGCGCGGCGCACTGGGTGAGATTTTTCTTCTGTCAGCGTCAGAAGCTGTGCGGATGCGCCAACCGTGCGACCGGCCCTACACCTCTACTGCGGAAATCTTCTTTGGGCGACGCCCACAAATCCGACTGGATGGCTTCGACAGCGAAGTGGCGAAACCGTTTGTATTGTGGGCAACAGGAGACAGAACGGGAAAGCTGGTGCTGCACATGCGCATATTCGGCATTGGCTGCGAGCGTGCAAACGCCGTTGCTGACGCGCTTCCTCAAGCAATTCCCGCCATAAAGTGGCGCGAGTTGGCACGCGATGTTACCGCCTCTTTTCCTCCCAAGGTCACCATTTCGTCTATCCGCGTCACTGAGCGTTTTCTGCTTCTGGATAAACGGCCTGGAGATGCGAAATTGCTATTCCTCTCGCCGCTGGACGCTGAGCGCGGCAATGTTGCAGAACATCCGGAACTCATTCTGCGTAGGCTTTTACGCCGGTTAGCCCTTGTCGCTCCGTGGCACGGCATCTCCATGGCAACAAACTTTGACAGCATGGCATCGGAGACTATCGGCGGCGCGGCAATCGAACTTGTCGATTATTCCTGCGTCACCTCCGCAGAAAGAGGCGGCCAACATATGGCGAATGCATTGACCGCTCCAGCGATGTGGCAGCTGAAAAATGCAACAACTGAACTCAGATTAGCTCTGCAAATGGGCACGCTTACGCATATCGGCAGGGGAAGCAGCATAGGCCTGGGTCGTTACCGCATGACGTGAAATTTTATTGTCATCTTCAACAGTCCTCCACTGAACGCAACTCATATTCAAAACCAGTGCTTAGCAATTGAATCCTGCAAGACGCATTGCACTTTTGAGGCCCGGCTGTTGAAAATCGATACCGCAAGATGTATACGCTTTTGTATCAAACAGCTTCCGTCCGACCCCAAATTGGCGAAAAGCGGTTAAAAAGCATGAACTTGGCGAAGAATCCCTTCCTCTCCGCCATTTAATCGGACCCCAATCTCCGATTCTTTTTATGCGTTTCTTTTCATTGCTTGCTCCAGATCAAATGCGTTCTGGTGGGATTCCAAATTCGGTACGACCTGATGGAGCGTAATCCACTCTATCAGTCACCTTATTTTCCAGCGCAATATCACCCCGCGATGTCTGTCACTCCACATTCCCCTGCAGAACCCGCAAAGGGATCGGTTGAGACGCGGGCTTTCTCAACGCAAATCATCGCACGGCCCTCATGCAGATAGTCAACACCGCCGCCCACCGGGAAAGCCGCTCTCAGAGTTCACATGACCCGAGAATAGATGTCAGGATTTGCGGTCGCTCCGCCCCAACGAGCGTATTGTGGATTGGCATTCGACCCTCATCCTCTGCGCGGGATTGAAAAAGTCACAGCCGTTCCTTTTCCCTCCTGGCTTGCAATACGAAGGTCACCGTCGTGAGCCTTCGCTGCGACCGAAACGATATGCAGTCCAAGGCCTACACCTGTGACGCCTGCACTATTCGATGCGCGGTAATATTTTTGCTCAAGTTTGGAGATTTCGTCGGCGGGGATTCCCCTGCCCTGATCCTCGACAGAAATGTGAAATTCGTTGTCGCCAACTTTCACTCTCACGATTACCGCTTCTGCTGGCGGTGAGAATTTGTGCGCATTCTCTATGAGATTTAACAGCGCCAAGCCGATCATATCACTGTCGACCTCGATTTCGAAGGCATCCAGCTCAGGCGGCATAACAAGCTCGATCTCTCGCCCCGCGCAGACATCGCGTGCTCTTGAAACGGCTTCTTCCAGCATCGGTTTGACCCTCGTTACTTTCTTTGAGGGGACAACGGAAAGACCGTCCAGGCGACTTCGCTGAAGGTTGACATCAACCAGCTCAGCCAGACGGTTGATTGCGCGCTGCATCCGCTGCAGACGTGCCGAGCCTTCTTCATCATCTGATGCCAGCTTTGAAACAAGCGTGGCGACACTGTTGGAGATCACCGTCAGCGGTGTTCTGTATTGATGCGAAATTATGTCAACAAAGCGGATTTGCTCTTCTTGTGCTTCACGCTCATTCGCTAGAGCGATTTCTGCCCGCTCTTTGGCTTCCACCAACTCCAGGGTACGTTTTTCGGCCAGTTCAATTGCGCGCTGTTCCGAGCCTTTGGCTAGCTCAAGAGCCGTGGCTCTAGCCTTATCTCTTTCCTCAAGAATTTGTTCAGCACGTCGCGCCACGGAAATCTGCATCTGGATCATAAGTGCGACTATGGAGACTTCATAACCGTGATATGACAGGAAGTCGAAGGGCAGAATGCCTAGAAGGGCCAGCCATGTGGCAACGGCCGCCAGTCCCGCTATGATAAAGCCGGTGGCTGCGGTCTTGGAGCCCAGAACACCCCTTTTCGCCAGGATGACGTTGCCGGTGACCGCCAAGACGATAATCGCCATACTTCCCAGGATTACGAATGGCGCGAATAACTGGTAGTATCCAAGCCATGAGGCGGGGATGACAGCCGCATCGAATATCATCAGGATCAGCAGCGCTTTATAGATTTTCGGCAAGGTTCTACGCGCGGAGAGTTGTTCAATGAACAACCAGGCCAGCGTGATATATCCGAGGCAAACAAGCGAAGAAGCCACATAGTCGACCGCATGCTCGCCTGCAAAAAGCTCGGGAGGCAACAGGCCATAGCGGGTTACAATCATCATTGAGATCGTTAGCAGCGATATGGAAAAAGCGAGGTGAATGCGCTGTTTGAGACGTAGCCAGTAGAGGAAGTTGGCGATAGCGCCAAACAGCATTATCCCTTCCAGCGCGGCGAACCCGAACATTTGAAGCGCCCCACTCGTTACCATCGCTTCGGGGGATCGCAAGCTGCCTCTAAAATCAAGCGAACCTGTTGTCTTCACTTTCATGAAGATCGTGGTCAGGCCTGGCTGTAACTTTATGTCAGTTGCCATGACAGTGGCGATTGTTCGACGCTCTACAATGGGCAGATGGTCGCCGAGCAGGTGATCCGGCAGGATGTTTTGCCGCACAGATTGGTTTCCGCCGACAACAAAAATCTCGACCCGATCAAGATAGGCCGGTTTGATTTCCAGAAAGAGCTTTCTTGCCTCAGCACCAGAGTTGTTGATGCAAAATTGGAACCAGACGGTCTCATTGGAAAAACCAGCGCCAAACGCGCGCAAGGCTGGCTCAAAATCACCATTTTCAGACTGCTTGGCAATGTCTCTCACTGTCAGTTTGTTGGTATGGTCATACAGATAAGAGATGTGTCCCTGAAGGTTGGCGCTTACAAAATCTGGACCTACGGAAATCGCTTCAAGACCCGAAGAACAGGCATTCGCAACGCTGGCTGCCCAAAGAAACAAAACACTGGTAAGTACAGGAATTAGAGCGCGTCTTGCCAATTGCATAATCAGTTTGTACTCCAGTTCCGACATCTTGATTCGGAGGCATTTGCCGCATGGCGAATATCATAATTGCCGAAGACGACGACGATCTGCGTGCCAGTTTTGTCGATTATCTTTCCCAGGCTGGCCACTTGGTCAAGGCCGCGGCCGATGCCTTGGGCTTTTATCAGCAACTTGCCACGCAATCGTTCGATATAGCGCTTTTGGATGTCAACCTGCCCCAGCAGGACGGCTTCTCCATCGCCAAACATGTCTACGAAAATTCCGACATGGCAATTATTATCGCGACGGGTCGTGGCGAGGTTGATGATCGCATCACGGGATATAGTTCCGGAGCGGACGTATACCTTGTCAAACCCGTTGACTGTGCGGAGCTTTCCGCCGCTATTGATGCGTTGACACGCCGCCGGGCCAAAACTGCAGGGCTGGAAATTACCCCCACATGGAGTGTTGACCGGGTGCGACTGCAGCTTTGCGGTCCTGATGGGCGCTCTGTCGATCTGACCCGCAAGGAAAGTCAGCTTTTGGAGCTTTTTGCGGCCAATCCCGAAACCATTATTCACAAACAGGAAATGCTTTCCGCGCTCGGCTATGACGGAGCCAAGCCTGAAAGCCGGGCGTTGGATGTCGCAGTCAGCCGCCTGCGCAGCAAAGTGCTCTCCAGTTTCGGACAGACGCTGCCCCTGCAAACCGTTCAGAATGCCGGCTACACATTTGTCGGTCAAATATCGGTAAACTGAATACACCCGAACTGACAATTCAGCGTCCCTTCGTTGCCGTACACGGCGTCGACGGCAATTCGTTATTACGCCTGCATGTTTCATTGTAACATTCTTGATGTCATGTAACGTATATGTATACTTGTAATATTAATGACGCATAATCTCTGTAAAAACTCGATTTATACATTTAAACACCACTTACAATTACTTCTTCAAAAATATAATCATAGATACGAATCGGGATGGCGCGCAATTTTAAAGTGCTGGCGGCGTTTTGTGCGCCCATTTCGAAATCCGCTAAGCCGAATGAACTTTTGTTTTTCGGGTTAGCTTGAAGTCGTACGGGGCATATGATGAAAAAACTTTCAGGCGGCGCAACGAAAGCAGTTGCACATCGGGCAGGTTCAACAAATCAATTCAAAGAGCCGTCATTGACGGCAGGCGGCAAGCGCCTTGCGGCATTTCTTGCTTCATCAGCACTCATTCTAAATCCGCTTTCGGCCTTTGCGAGCGATATATTGCCAACTGGCGGCAGCGTGGCCGCGGGTGATGTGGACATTGGCGCATCAGACAAGAGCATGACGATCATCCAGGGCTCTGACAAGGCGATTGTGAACTGGAACACATTCTCCATCGGTGAGAACAACAGCGTCACGTTCGTTCAACCGAATGCGTCTTCCTCGATCCTTAATCGCGTGACGAGTTCGGCGACTTCAACTTTGGCTGGCTCGCTTGGCGCCAATGGTCAGGTTTATCTCATCAACCCCAATGGCGTCGCAATCACGGCAACCGGTACGGTGAAGGTCGGCGGTGGTTTTGTCGCTTCCACACTGAATATTGCCGATGACGACTTCCTCAATGGCAATCTCAATTTCAAGGGCAATGGCGCGTCCGCTGGTGTTTCCAATGAGGGTGTCATCATCATTGGGCGGGAAGGTTATGCAGCGCTTATCGGTGGCACGGTGAAGAATGACGGGCTCGTGGCTGTGCCTATGGGCAAAATTGGCCTTGGTGCGGGCGAAGAAGCAACGCTTGATCTTTCCGGCGATGGATTTTTGCAGGTCGCACTTCCCAGTGCGGATGGCATTGAGGGCGATGGCGCACTGATTGAAAACAGCGGCACGCTTTCTGCGAATGGCGGCACTGTCGTGATGACCGCAGCAACGGCGCGCGAGGCCGCCCGCAGGGCAATCAACATGTCCGGCCTTGTTGAGGCCAATTCAGTTTCCGGGCGCAACGGTTCCATCACGCTCGGCGGTGGGGCCGGAGGCTCAGTGCGGGTTTCAGGGAAGGTCACCACCTTCGCTAAGCTTGATGAGAATGTACCGGTTCCTACACCACGTCCTGACGCCACAGGCGGCGCAATCACGGTGACGGGTCAGTCGATTGAACTCGCGGGTGCCGAGATTGATGCATCCGGCACCAATGGCGGTGGCTCGATCAATATCGGCGGCTTGAAACATGGAGCGACGGGCCTGCAAACGGCTAAAACGGTCAGTATGGATGCTACCTCCACCATTCGCGCTGACGCCACGGTGGATGGTGATGGCGGCAATGTTGTTGTCTGGTCAGATGATCTCACCACATTCGATGGTCTCATCACCGCGCGCGGTGCAGGCACCGGACATGGCGGCGACACGGAAGTCTCCGGCAAGGCGAAACTCGCCTATACCGGCTACACCGCTCTCTCCGGTCCGGGCGGCTTTGGCACATTACTGCTTGATCCGTACAACCTGACGATCTCCAGTGCTGCAGATTCCGGGCTATCCGGCTTTGATGCCAATGCGGATGACAGCGTATTGAATGCGAATACGCTGACGACCGCGCTTGGTGGGGCCAATGTTGCTGTTACCACAGGCAGTGCGGGCAGCCAGAATGGCGATATTACCGTGGCCGCAGATGTGGCATGGAGCACGGATACCACGCTCACGCTTGATGCGGCCAACGCTATCACAATCAATGCAGACATCACCGCAACGGGCACCAATGCCGGTCTCACCATGACGTATGGTGGTGAATACCGCATTGCGTCTGGAAAGGCCGTTACCCTTTCAGGTGCAAATGCTACGCTTGATATCAATGGACAGTCTTACGACCTGATCCACTCCATGGCTGAACTGGATGCAATCGATACAACCGGCCTTTCCGGTTATTATGCATTGGCCGACAACCTCGATGCATCCGGCTCCGGTACCTTTACTGAAGCTGTTATTGGCATCAGCAATGCTGTCAATGAGATATTTGATGGCACCTTTGCGGGTCTGGGCCATTCAATTGACAATCTAACGATTGATACCGGTGGATACAATTATGGAGGTCTGTTCGGTGCAATTTCCAGCAATGGCAGCGTTCGAGATATCGGGTTGAATAATGTCGATCTGCTCAGCGGAGGAACGAGCGGCGCACTTGCGGGCCTAAATATGGGTGACATATTTAATACTTCTGCAAATGGATCGGTAACCGCGAGCGGTCTCGATGCCGGTGGTCTGGTCGGAAACAATAGCGGTTTGATTGGACAATCTTCTTCAGCAATCCTATTTACCGCGACAGCTGGCGGAAGAGCTGGCGGCCTTGTGGGCGGCAATTCAGGCTTTATTGACGATTCCCACGCGACCGGCGATGTCTCCATTGTTGGCGTAATATCCTCCGTGGGCGGTCTGGTTGGTAGTAACGGTCGCAGTATCACGAATTCCTATGCGACCGGCAATGTCAGCGGTGGCAACTACACCGGTGGGTTGGTCGGCTATGGCCAGAGGACGAGTGTGATCTCAAACTCCTATTCTACCGGAGATGTGAGTGGAGGCAGCTCCGTTGGCGGTCTCGCGGGACAATCGGGGAGCATTGATGGTTCTTATGCAACAGGTAAGATAAGTGGCACAGGATCAAATGTAGCTGGACTCGTTGGCTATTCTCTAGCTGCCGTCACAAATTCATATGCGACCGGTGATGTAACAGCTGGGGCCGGATATGCAGGCGGTCTCATTGCTGAAGCAGCCAGCACGGTCAGCAACTCCTATGCAACGGGCAATGTGTCAACCACAGGAGGAGGAACTGTGGGCGGCCTGGTGGCTGCTGCCTATGACACCGTCAGTCAGTCCTATGCGACTGGCAATGTCTCTGCGGTTTCCGGCTGGGTTGGAGGTTTGATTGGTGAAGCTGATGCTGCGGTGACCGACTCCTATGCGACGGGCGATGTTTCAGGCACCACTGCCATCGGCGGGTTGATCGGGTACCTTTATGGCGGAGCGGTCACAAATTCCTACGCCAAAGGCAAGGTGACCGGTGGTTCCGATGTAGGTGGGGTCGTTGGCTACAACGATGGTGGAACCTTCAGTGACCTCTTCTGGGATGCAGATACAAGCGGCAATCAACAGGGCGTTGGCTCCGAACCGGGTGCAACGAGTGTTACGGGCCTGACAACAGCGGAATTTGCGGATACGGCAGGCTTCAAGGCAAAGGCAAACGGCTGGGACTTTGACACGGTTTGGGTCACGCCTGACACAACGCATTATCCGGGCCTTCAGATATTCCCTGGCACCTATCCGGCGCTAACAGGTGTAGCAACTCCTACACCCGCTCCAACAGTGTCAACAACGCAGCCAGCCACAACACCGGCTTCAACGGCAACACCGCAACCAGCTCCAGCACCACTGGCAAGTTTTGTGGCAACACAGCCCAAAGCCTTCAGCTCCGTGGGTAGGCCGGTCGGTGGAGCGCCTCTGGTGGTTCACATTTCACCGCCAATAAGCGCAGCGGGTAGTGGTTCGGGAAACAATGGGCCTGATGGCCAGGGTGATGGCGAGCAGCAGGCGGGCAATGCGCCTGCAAGCAGCCAGCAGGCTGAGCGCGGTAATGAGGACCGCAGCAAGGACAGTGATGTCACGATTGGCGATCCCGAACTCGATCAGGCGATCTGTGTGACGGACAACGGCATGGCGGTTGCCTGCAGCGGATAATCACAATCCTTGAACCGGGCCCGCGCTCGCGGCCCGGTTTTCCAACTTTCCAAAAACCAAATGCTTCCGGGGACAATGAGAAGCACGAATGTTTTCAAAAACAGGTGAGTATTCATGATGGGCAAGGCACAACTTCACAAATCTGTTTCCATTCTGGCCTTGGGGGGCATTCTGGCGGGCGGGCTCGTACTGCAAGCAATGGCGCAAACCGCAAGCCAGGTAACACCAGACACCTTCGCGTTGCCCGTTACCCGCTCTGCATCCGGCGGGATCACGCTGCCTTCGGTGCCCGGACTTCAAACACCGGCTGGAGCAGAGCGCCTTTTCGTCACGCCATCAGGCCTTGTTGTTACGGGTGCAATGGAAGAACTCGCCGATGAGACCGCTGCTATCGAGGCCCGCCTGAACGGCAAACGTGTCACCGGAGCCGATCTTTTTGCCGCTGCACGCGACCTGGAAGCAGCCTACGCCAAGGCGGGCTATCTGCTCGCTCGCGTCACCCTGCCACCACAGACAATTGAGGATGGCAAGCCACTGCGCCTTGTTGTGACCGATGGCTATGTGAGCGCCGTTGACGCATCCTCCCTGCCCGATAACGCCCGCAAACGCGTGGAAGCCATTATGGCACCGCTGGTAGGCCAGCATGGTCTTACGCGCGGCGAGCTGGAACGCCGACTGCTTCTGGCGGGTGATACACCCGGTCTCCTGCTTAAATCCACACTCAAAGCCGGCGGGGAAGCTGGCGCAACCGTTATCGTGGTGGAAGGTCATCAGGATAATGTGACGGTGACAGCGGGCTTTGACAACTCGCTCGGCAAGTCCATGGGCACCTACACATTCAACACCGGCATCAATCTCAACAATATGCTGGGACTGGGCGAGGTCTTCTTTCTCAACGTTGCAGGCTATCCGGGTTTTGCCGGTCAGTCGATCTTCAATTCCGACCCGCGCAACCGGCAAATTGCGGCCGGTATCACCATGCCGCTTGGCACAGATGGCTGGTGGGCGAGTGCTGAGGCAATCGACAGCCGCACCCATCCTACATCCACAGTAGGTTTCACCACGCGCGATCATTATCAGAAGTTCGACCTCGGCATTGGCTATAGTTGGTTGCGTTCGCGCAATGCCAATCTCTCCACCTCAGTCAATTTCGACATCGTGAGTGAGTATCAGCAGCTTGATATTGGCGGAACCTTGAGCGACTACACGCTGGATAGACTACGCGTGCTGCGCATTACCCAATCCGGCGATATCATCACCGATTTTGGTGGCCAGTTTGCGGGTAGCACCACACTCTCCTTTGGGCTGAATGCGTTTGGAGCGAGAAGTGCAACCGCAGCCCTGCCGCTGTCGCGCACGGGCGCGAAGCCGAACTTTGCCAAACTGACGCTTTCCGGCTCCTATCGTCAAGGTTTGTTCAACAATGCCGCACAGTTCTCGTTGGCGGCCCAAGGCCAAACAGCTTTCGGCGCCGCGCTGCCGGCTTCTGAACAGATGGGCCTTGGCGGCCCTAACTGGGTTTCCGCATTCGACAGCGGTTCATTCCAAGGGGACATGGCAGCAGTGGCGCGTGCCGAACTTACTTTCCCGAAAGTGTTTACCCCGTTGGAAACCTACACCAACATTGGCGGCCTGGCCGCGCCCTACATCTTTGCAGCTGCAGGTGTCGCCGTTCTCAATCAGCCAAGTGCAGTGGAAACCAAAGTCACCAGGGCAGCAGCCTTCGGCGCGGGCCTGCGCCTCTCCTTTTCACAAAAGGGCACCCAAAATGCATCAAGCCTCACACTGGAATATGCCCGAGGCGGCGCAACAACCTCGAAAGCCACGAACAGGTTCAATATGCGCTTCGTGGCAAGGTTCTGAGGCGGGCGACAGGGCCGCAGGGACATCTAAACCTCGTGCTCGGCCTGAGCTCCACCAACTGGATCAGGCTTGCGCCTGCAGGAATTGTTGCTGGCTGTCATGTCTGCCCAAGGTAAAACACCAACACGGAACGGCGTCGCCTACTGTGCGGCGTAGACCTTCCAAGGAAGGGTGACAGGTTTGCGTGCGAGCCTGCGCACTTCGTCAAAATAGCCGCTCACCTTGTGTTCGCGGTTTTCGTAGCGGGACAGGCGTGCAAACATTCCATCACCGCTCAATTTCGCACCTTCGGGCCTGACGACATAGCGCTCATCGCTGGTTATGATGATTTCCCGGCCGAATTGCTCGTAGTCTCCTGACTTGCCGGGCCACCATTTCGTCGATGGAAGCCGCGGTACCGGGTCATCCTCATGCACAACACGGACGAGCGGAAAGTTGCGATATTTTTTCGCGCCATAGTTATTCGTGATTTTCGGCTGACCAAAAGTCACAACGCGGTCGATCTTGTAGCCATCCTTCTCCAGCATCATAGCCAGCACCAGCCCAACAGCACCGCCAAGCGAATGCCCTGTGAAGCGCAGCGCGTTGTCTTTGCGCAGACGCGGCTTCATGGCTTTGTACAGGCGATTTGCTTCGTCATGAACGCCACCATGCAGCATGATCTTGAGCTTCTTTGAGCGCTTCATGATGATATTCAAGTCAGTCAAGACATTGCGATGGGAGCGGGTGCCCTGAACAGAAATGGTCTGGATCTTCGCTTTTGCGTCCGTTTCGATGAGATAACGCAGTCCCGCTTTCTTGACCGTTTGGACGTAGACATCGCCCTTCAGATTCGACTTGATCTTATTTGTCGGCCAATAGACCGCGCGGGCCTTCAGCACCCAGTCGGCAAGCTCGGTCGCGCCAGGTATCTCCGGGCGCGCGGCAGCTGTAGCGAGAGCTGGTTGTGCCGCGAGAAAGGCTGCGAGCGTCAGGCTGACGCCAATTTTCTTCAGCTTCGCCAGATACATGATCGTCGCAATTCTCATCAAAGCCAACGCCCCGTGATCGTGTTTCAACGTGGAATGGAAATCGATCGCCATTCACAAACGCGCAACGCACGAGGTTTTCTACCACGGCCAACGGTTCAGAAGTTGGGTGTCACGCGTTCAATTCTGCATTCAGAATAGAAGGGGTATGATGAACAAAGGCTGAATACGTTGGCAGTACACGGCTGAAACCTTGTCGATCGTCACTTCGACGCCGCATTACCAAAGTTTTTCAAAGCGTCCAGAGTTGCAGTGCCAAAGTCACCATCTATCGGCCCTTCATAAAGCCCCTTGCCTTCAAGGTAGCGCTGAATTTCCTGGCGGAATTCCACCGTGAAATTGTCAGGAGTACGCAGGAGCGCCTGCAATTGCGCATCGCTGCCGCTTTCAATGGCACCGATGGCCCACCTGGCCGCCTCTTTTGCATCCGGTTTAATGCCAAAACCCTTGTCATAGATGCGTGCCAGATTTGTCATCGCATAGGCGTTGCCAGCCTCCGCGGCTTTTTCATACCAGTAGCGGGCCTGAACATAGTCCTGCTTCTTGTAGTCATCCTTCGCGCCGCGTCCGGCATCATAGAGAAAGCCGAGAGAAGCCATGGCGTAGGCGTCGCCCGCCTGAGCAGCCTTTTCAAACCAGCTTTTTGCGACACCGTAGTCTTTTGGTGCGCCCAACCCATTCTGATAGGCAAAGCCCAGCGCCGACATCGCGTCAATATCACCAGCTTCGGCAGCTTTTTGATACCAGTTGAGCGACGTCACATAATTCTGGTCGACACCATCTCCCTCGCGGTAAATGTGCCCTAGCGCAGTCATCGCCAGCGAAAACCCCTGCTCTGCTGCCTGTTTGTACCACTTCAAGGCCTGTGCAGGATCTTTATCCAAACCACCCCTGCCCTCACGATAGAGCCAGGCAAGCGAGTTTTGCGCAAATGGATTTCCGGCCTTTGCTGCCTCTTCAAACAGAGATCGCCCGCGTGGCCCATCTGGTGCCACCCCTGTGCCGTAGATGTAGAACCACCCAAGGTTGGTCATCGCATACATATTGCCCAGCGCCGCAGCCTTTTCATAATTCAGCTTGGCTTCTTCGTAGCTTTTGCCCGCGTCCTGCGCACGCGCCAGAAAATCGACAAGCATGCCGTCGTCCGGATTCTCATTCACGGCCTGCGCACAGGCTGTCAAAGCTCGTTGTGGATCAATGCGTTTGAAGGTCACGCCTGAATAGCCAACTACAGCGCCCGGCTCAGCAGCCATCAGATAGCAGTCGCGACGCGCGGGCGAGAGTGCGCTCTGCCCGGCAACGGCGGCAGGCTGCAATGCTGTAACTTCCAATTCCGCTGCGCGGCGATGCGCACTGTTGGGATAGCGCTCCAGAAAGCGCAAATAGGCAGATGGGTCGCTGGAACCCCGCACAGCCTCCCAGGCTATATCGTCGGGACGTTGCGAGCCGGTCTTCTGCGTCTCCTCCAGCATTTTCATCTTCTTTTCCGCAAGAATGCGGTAGACCGGATCGCTGCCATGACGCTCCAGAAATGCAGATAGAAGCTCGCTATCGGCCAGGTCGCGAATATTCTCCCAATCTGCCGCAGCGGTGGATTGGCCCGAGCCGCCATCAAGATTGATATTGACCTCTTTGATATTGAGAACGACGCGCGAACCGCCAAGCGATCCATAAACAAAAGGCTCTTGCTGACGATTTGTCAGCTCAATCACGGCATCTCGCACCTTGCCAAGCGCGATGCGGATATCCAGCCCAGGCTCAACCAGGTACTTTGCCAAGGCCAGAGCAAAGGGGGAATTCACACCTTCGCCATCAAGGGCAACAGTGCCCGCGCGCGAGGCGAACGCAACCAGCATATTCGGCGCTTCGGGTTCCACCTTTGCAAGCCCCTTGCCCAGAGAGCGCGTGCCAATGGTGCGTGTCATCGTCGCGGAAAAAGGATTGTCGCGACATGCATCCAATATGACCAGCTTCAAACGCCGTGCACCTTCGAGCGATCTTTGAAGGCGGGACAGTTCCATTGTCTCATCTTCCACGTCACGGTCAGACTTCAGCACAGCGTCAACCGGTATCATGTAGTTGCGGCCATTCATCTCCATGCCGTGACCGGAGTAGTAAACGAGTGCGACATCGGCACCGTCGGCCTGATCTTCGAAATTGCGCAGGGCAAGCTGCAGACCGCGCAGGTTGACATCTTCCACGGTTTCCACGCTGTCAAAACCGGCCTCTTTCAGGGCACTTGCCATAAGCGCTATATCGCTATGCGGATTGGCAAGGCTGCTGACGTTTTGGTAGTTCTGATTACCAATCAGAAGTGCCACGCGGCCTCCCGCAGCAAATGCATCTGCGAGCGCCAGCGTGCCAAAAACAAGTCCCAACAGCAGTATTCGTACCAGATTGAATATCGAAGGCATGGTTACTCCTCGTCGAAACGCCCCGGTGATATTACGTATCAGCCACCCAGTTTCAACGAACCCGGTCGGATTTTTTTGTCAGCACCGATCTCCATCGCCTCCATGATTGTTCGAATTTGATAAAATGCAAGCAATCCTGTTGGTAAAATCGACAGATTCACTTGCTAATTCTGTACGAAAATGGGCGGAAATAAGCTTATGATGGAGAAGTCAACATACTTGGCGCGCATACCATCTGAGGTCTACGACCGCAGTTATGAGCGCTTTGTCGTCAACAAACCGGGGACGGTCTACGCAATTGGACCAAACCTCACCGGCATGCGCCGTTGGCCTGTGACTGTCGTTGATCTGTCCGTTGCAGGCGCAGGTCTGCATTTCGGGACGACAATCGGGCTTCCCCTGCACTACTATCTCACCTTCCTGGGCTTTCCCTATCGCGTGGGCTGTGCCGAAGTGCATCGGCAGGATAGTCGGGTTGGGGTCAAGTTTATTTCACCAATCGATACCGGTGTCATACGCCAGATTATTCGAGCTGATTTCCGCGCAGGTGGTGTCAACCTCTCCTCATCTGTGTCGCGAGGCCTCCAGCGCCCATCTCCCTGAGTGATCCGGTCAATAACAGCACTTGCCGTAGCCGCTGAGTTTTCTATTGTGTCGCCAATTCGCTATGTCTGGAGGACACATGGACAGCTTCGCCCGTTTCACCCCGCTCATCGCCAGCCTTCCTGCCACGATCCCGTTTGTGGGGCCGGAAGCCATCGAACGCCAGCGCGGCCTGGAAGTAAAAGCGCGCATTGGTGCCAATGAAAGCGGCTTTGGCCCAGCGCCCTCAGTCATTCAAAAGATCCGCGACAATGCTGACGGCGTCTGGACATATGGAGATCCCGAGAACCATGATCTGCGCCACGCGCTCGCCGCACATTTGAAATGTGGAGCAGACAACCTGGCCATTGGTGAAGGTATTGACGGTCTCCTGGGGTTGATCGTGCGCATGATTATTGAACCGGGCATGCCCGTGGTCACATCGCACGGCGCGTATCCCACTTTCAATTACCATGTGGCAGGTCATGGCGGGCGACTGGTGACCGTACCATACCGGAACGACCATGAGGATCTTGACGCACTGCTGGAGGCGGTCAAAAGGGAAGATGCACCGCTGGTCTACTTCGCCAATCCGGACAATCCCATGGGAACGTGGCACAAAGCCGACGATGTCGTCGCCTTCGCCCGCGCATTGCCCGAAACCACGCTGCTGATACTCGATGAGGCCTATTGCGAAACCGGCCCCGGTGAGGCCCTGCCCGCGGTGGAACGCCTGATCGACATGCCAAACGTCATACGCACGCGCACATTTTCAAAGGCCTATGGCTTGGCCGGGATGCGTGTCGCCTATGCTATCTCAACACCTGGCACGGCCAACGCATTTAACAAGATACGCAATCATTTTGGCGTCAACAAGCTGGCGAGCATCGCCGCGTTGCAGGCGCTGAAAGACCAGCAATATCTAGTCGAAGTGACTGAAAAGATACATCAAAGCGTTGCGCGTATTGCGCATATTGCACGCCAAAACGGATTGCAGCCAATACCAACCGCCACCAATTTCGTTGCCATAGATTGCGGACGGGACGGCGTTCACTCAAGAGCAATTGTGGATGGTTTGATGAAGCATGGTGTCTTCATTCGCATGCCGGGCGTGGAGCCACTTAACCGCTGCATCCGCGTCAGTGCAGGCGTGGAAAAGGACATGGACTTGTTTGAGGCCGTTCTACCTGAGGTGCTTAAAGACCTGAATTGAAACGAAAAGAACCGCGCCTGACCAAAAGCGCGGTTCATATTATTTGACGAGTATACATTGCGTCCCGTTTAGCGGGATTCTCATTTTTGGATTTTGATACGGCCATCATGCCGCCCATGCGATACATATGAGTTCAATCAGTGCATCGTCATCCATTCGCGGGCTTCACGAAGCGCCTGTGCCAACTGAGATTTGCTCATAGATTCCACGAGGTCGGCGCGCATTGCGGCTGCGCGTTCACTGCCTTTGATTGCTGCGATGTTGAGCCACTTGTGGGCCGCGATCAGGTCTATTTCACAGCCACGACCTGCTGCATACATCAGTCCCATCTCGCACAGGACATCGGCGCGGGCTTCACCACCCATTGCCGTCATTTCATTCATTTCAAAACGTGCCATTTTCTTATTCCCTGTTACCTGTTCAGTTCACATTCCCTGTTTTTCAGCCTTGCCGGTCTTGCCCGTCTTGATGCGGGCTTAAGACCTGCCTGACTGTGTGGCCGGGTTGTGCTCCCGTGCTCGTCTTGTTGAGTTTGATTATGCAGGCAGGGTTTCAACGCTCGCTTAAAATGCATGATTAATTTGAAGCAAACAAAGTTCAAATGATTGGTAAATTTGAGTTTTTGTTAAACATCGCAATGCCGGAATTACCGCACTTTCGTCTCAATTTTTACGGATTATTCAACCTGTCATTTCAACCAATTGATAACTATGAAAAACGAAGAGAATTTCATGACTTGGGAAAAACGCCTCCTCTCACCCCCGCAAAACCAGTCATTTCGGTCAAAATCCGGCTGCAATTCATATTTACCTTTACGTGCGCGTAAGATATAAATCGCAATATTGGTCGAGATTTGCCTGCTTGGCGGAAGTACACGAACTCATCAAGCATCGGCAAAGAGCGATAGTCTTCTATTCTGGGAGGAATTTGAATGAAGAAGATAGGTCTTGCAGTAGCACTGATGCTGTCAATCTCAAGTTCGGTATTTGCAGCTGAGCCGATTGTCGGCAATTGGAAAACTGAGAGCGGCGAAACGGCGAAGATCGGCCCTTGCGGAAGCAGCTACTGTGTTACCCTGAAAAGCGGCCAGTTTGCCGGTAAGCGCATTGGCAAGATGTCCGGCACCGATGGCAAGTATGCGGGTGAGATTACCGACCCTGCCGATGACAAGACTTATTCCGGTTCCGCGTCGGTTTCAGGCACGAACCTGAAATTGAAGGGTTGCGTTATGAAGATTTTCTGCAAAAGTCAGAATTGGAAACGCCTTTAATAGAGTGATGCAAAGGCTCGGCACAAAGAGCCGATATTTGCACATTCTAACCTAGTAGGAGGTAGGTAGGGTATGAAGAGACTAATCTTGGGTGTCGCGTTGATAATTGGCTATGCCGCACCAACGCTGGCTGGCGAACCGATTGAAGGCGTGTGGAAGCGTTCCAACGGCACGCTCATCAAATACGCCAAGTCCGGCGATCAGTTTTGCGGAACTGTGCTCAACAATGAGTACAAGGGCAAATCCATCGGCTGTATGTCCGGCGCAGGCATGGACTACAAAGGCAAGGTCAATAAGCTCGATGAGGACAAAACCTACACTGGCAAGGCCAAGGTAACCGGCAATACGATGAAGCTTTCCGGCTGCGCACTGGCAGGACTGATCTGCAAGTCAGAAAGCCTGAAACGCCAGTAGGCGGTACATTTCGCCAAATCACATGAAAACCCGCGTCTTCGATGCGGGTTTTTTGTTGCTTGTCCCGCAGGTAACAGCCGACTGACCGGCATCATGGCAAAACACCTTCAACGAAGCGGCACCGCTGCAGGCAAACACGCAAAGCTGAAGGACGACGGCGATGAAAAGCGTAGCACACAAAAGCACTGGCCTACTCTTCCCTCTGCTTCTTCTGGCTGCAGTTTTGGGTGGTCCTGTTGGCGCGCTGACATTCAACCAGAAAGTCGGTCCCGTTCTCGACAAGCAAGGTGCTGGTCTCGTGCTCTATGTCAGCCTGCAGCGCAATGCGATGAACTGAGCGGACCCCATGCAAGCAATGCTGATGAAATTGGAAGCTGAACTGAATATGAACCGCAATGTCAGCGAATGTTCAGCTCACATTCCCCAATATGGCCTCCAAGTTGAGCAGCCCGATATTTGGGGAGATACAAAAATGGACATATTGGCCCGGCGCATGGTCATCATCGTTTTGAGTGCGATGGTTTTCGCCTTTGCCATGACAGCCATGGTGAATAGCAGGCAACGTCACCCGCCGCTTTTCCATGCTGGTACAGCGGCTCCATGCTATCATTCCGCCAGCACTGGCTGCGTCGCTCAATAATTGATTAGTGCGTGAACCTCCGCCTGACGGAGCTGCTGTTTCCCTGCAGCAGCTCCGTTTTTTCTTTTCTCCCCCCCGTCTCTTTTCCTGAACGCTGCATGAATGCGCCAATCAGAGGCCGTTCAGATGCATTCAGGCATAAATGCATCATCGAAACGAAACAAAGCCACGGGGCACGAAAAAAATGAAAAAGATCGCAACCAACGCAGCACGCAAGACCGTCCCCGCTCTGGTTCTGGCTTCACTGTTTCTCGCACCAGTTGGCGCGCTTGCTTTCAACAACAATGACGGACCGGTTTTGGATAAACAGGGCGCAGGCCTGGTGCTCTATGTCAGCCTGCAGCGCAATGCGATGGGCGGCTGATCCGACGCTTGCGCGCTTTTAGTCCGAACGGACTATGGCGTCAGATTGTGAATTTCGCAAAATCCTGACTCACCGCACTTTGAAATCGATAGAGATCCGGAGTCCAAATGAAATATTTCACCATCTTTCTGGGAATTGCCATTGCCGGATCGGCGATAGCCGCAAACGAATGGGAACCCGTTGACCTGCCCGACTATGCCGCCAGCGCAGAATTTGTTGCCATTGGGTCCGACGGCTTTCTCTACGAAGTACAATCCAATGAGAATGGTCTCGTGCTCACCAGCCTGAGCGAACATTACGGCTTTCAACCGCGCGATCAATGGACCGTCGACATTCTGGCCGCCAAACCTGTCTACTATCTCGGCAAGACCTGCGATGCATCTGGGGGCGGTTCGCAAGGCATTTGGACCAAGGATGAAACCGGCCTGAATGTCGCATTGATGGCCGCTCCAAATGCACCGCCAACCATAACATGGCGCTTGCTCGACACCGATCTCACATCTGGTAACAATTGCTAATCGGGAAATGTGATGCTGCGCTATCTGACGATTTTCACAATAGGCGTCACGGCAGGCTTTGTAGGTGCCGGTCATGCTTTTGCTGACACTATGAGCGCTACCGACTACTTCAATGCGGACAAAAGCTGTTTCGCGCGCCAATATTCTCAGGCGCATATGGCAGCGCACCCCAAGCAGAAGGTAGACTATATTCTGCTCAACCATGCCACTGCGCCGCAGGAAAAGGCGTGGTTTGGCGAAATCCCCTTGGAACGACCGGCCCGCGTACTTCGCTTGCTTGTGCACGTAAAAGGTCAGCCACAAAACTGGGAAGAATTTGCCGGTTGCGAACTTGAGGGGCGCGCGGTGAACTGCTCCATGGAGTGTGACGCGGGCCAGTTTTCCGTCACCATACGCGATGACGGCAAGCTGCTTTTGAAGCCTGCAGGCGAGATGTGGTTCACAGATTGCGATGCGGGCGACGCTTTGCTTGACCCCGAGCCCGACGACAAGCTGTTCTTGCTGGAGCCGCAGCCGATCAGCGAATGCCTGCCGCCGAAATATCAATAGCGGAACACGCAATGTCTGATCAGCAAGCGTCGAAACTACCGGATAAACAAAATTGGTATGACAACAGAACAATGTTGTATGTCTGGCTGCTCATATTCTTTCCGGCAGGCCTTTACGGCCTGTGGAAGACGACCCTGTTCGAAGTGCGGGGCCGCATCGGGCTGGCGCTTGCCGCGTTGGCGGCCTTTGCCATCGGTGGATTCCGCCTGATCAACCCGCTCTCGGTACTCCTTCTATTTCCAGTCGCGTTGTTTCTGCTTTGGAAGGATCAGAACCTTCCGCGCAACAGGCTCTATATATTCGGTGGTGTATGGATTGTGGTGTTCGCACTATTTTTCGTGGAAGCGACGCTGCTGCAACCGAGGGCAACCCTGACAGAAAGCGGGCCCACCTGCGTTGCCGTTATGACAGAAGGCAACTGCACCTATTTTCGTGATGACAATTGCAACGTGATTGCGCGTCAGTGTGAGTAGTCGCATCGCGACGTCGGCGGTCACCACGCAGCCGAACGCTGGGTTTGCAGGGTGTCAAATTCCTGTATAGTTTATGGATGATCGCTAAAATACCATATCATGAATCAAGGTGCTCATGAGCGTTGAAGGCCTCGTTGGCGATATATACGATAGCATGCTGGGTGACCAAAGCGGCATCGAAGCGCTGCTCTGTCGGATGGCTGAGACCTGCGGCGGCATGACAGCCTCGCTGGCGGTGGATTCACCCGTTAGCGATCTCCGCAAGGCCGTGACGCCACGCGTCGACCCCCATGTCATGAATAGCTATTTGCAGCATTGGGCGGCGAGTGACCCGGTTTTCGCACGTGCGGCAACAATGCCCGCAGGTCACATCGGTGGCTTGGGTCTTGGCGAGAAAGAGGATTTCGTAAAGTCACCGCTGTACCACGAAAGCTGGAAACAAGGCGGCCTTGGCGTTCAGCGCCGCTTTGCCAATCTGGCCACGGGAAATAGCCACCTGGTCAATTTCGCAGTTTTTTCCGACCCGAGAAACGAAACGCTGGCAACTGATGTTGATCGTCATTTGTCGATCCTGCTGCCACATCTGGCGCGGGCTACCAGTCTTCTCGTCAAGACACGCCAGCTTGAGGTGGAGCGGATGTTTCTGGCCGCTGGTGAAAGCCGGGCCGGAACTGTCCTTTTCGTTCTGGATCGTGACGGCAAGATCGTATTTCTCGATGACGACGCTATCGAGCTTACGTGCCGGGAAGCTGAGATTCAGATCACGGCGGGCCGATTTGGACTTCAAACCTCAAGCAACGACATGCTGCTGCGCCGCCGTCTGGACGCACTGACATGTTGTAACTTCGAACTGCTGAACGATATTCCGATACGCTGGCAGAGTGCTACTGACGGGCGCTGGCTGGAGCTGGAGGTGCTTCCGTGCACAAACGAGATTGCACCGACCATTATTGACCCCGCATGCGCCGCCAAAAGCGCAGTGGTCGTTCTGCTGAAAGACATCCAGGCAAAACGCGATCACCTGAGCGGTTTTCTCCAGGAGGAATATACGCTGACCCATTCTGAGGCGCTGCTCACTGTCGAGATGCTGGATGGCAGCGGGCGCGAGATTGCGGCACAACGTCGAGGCATTTCAATCAACACCGCGCGGGCGCATCTGCGCTCTGTATTTTCCAAGATGAGCATCACACGCGAGGCGGAGTTGATCGCAACCGTGCGAGATGCCTATCGCATGTATTGTGTTAGAAAGCCCAATTAGCCCCGATTGCCTGTCACAATGTTTGACCTATAATGGCTCATGGACAAACGAATCTCTACGCAAAAACCAATTTCATTTATATCGCCTGAACCTTATGAGGCGCAGGCATTTGACGATGCTACAAACGCCGTTGAGGCGCTGACGGCACTCTATGAGCGCAACACCGGCTTTTTGATTGACGCCTTTGAGGCAATTGCAAAAGGCGTAACGCCCGGCACGCGCTTTCGTGCCTATTACCCCCAGGTGAGCATCGAAAGCTCTTCCTTTGCGCCCATCGATTCTCGCCTGTCTTTCGGCCATGTCACTGCGCCTGGAACCTACACAACAACGATCACCCGACCCGCGCTTTTCCGCCATTACCTGAAGCAGCAGCTTGGTCTGCTGATCAAGAATCATGGCGTTTCGGTTACGGTTTCGGAATCAGAGACACCCATCCCGCTGCATTTTGCGTTCGATGAAGGTGCCCATGTCGAAGCGTCTGCAACAGAGAACATTGATCTGCCCTTGCGTGATCTGTTCGATACACCGGACCTGAACACCACCGACGACGAGATCGCCAATGGCGACTACGAACCGGAAGCAGGCGAACCTCTGCCGCTTGCGCCATTTACCGCACAGCGCATTGACTATTCACTCGCACGGCTAAGCCATTACACAGCGACGAGTGCCCGGCATTTCCAGAACTTCGTTCTCTTCACCAACTATCAATTCTATGTGGATGAGTTCTGCAATTGGGCGCGGAGCCAGATGGCCGAAGGTGGAAACGGCTACACGGAATTTGTGGAACCGGGAAACCTCATCACGCACGCGGGAGAGAGCGAACCGAGTGAAGGCGGCCCTGCCCGGCTGCCGCAAATGCCCGCCTATCACCTCAAGGCCAAGGGGCATGCGGGCATTACCATGGTCAATATCGGAGTTGGCCCTTCCAATGCGAAAACTATCACCGACCACATAGCCGTACTGCGCCCCCATGCATGGCTCATGCTGGGCCACTGCGCAGGCCTGCGCAATTCACAGCGCCTGGGTGATTATGTGCTGGCGCATGCCTATATGCGCGAAGACCACGTGCTGGATGATGACATTCCGGTTTGGGTGCCAATCCCTGCACTTTCGGAAGTGCAACTGGCCCTTGAAGGCGCCGTGGCGGAAGTCACCGGCTATCAAGGCTACGAACTGAAACGCATTATGCGTACCGGCACGGTCGCCACCATCGACAACCGCAATTGGGAACTGCGTGACCAGCGCGGGCCAGTGAAACGGTTGAGCCAGGCACGCGCCATTGCCCTCGACATGGAATCGGCAACAATTGCAGCCAATGGTTTCCGCTTCCGCGTTCCGTATGGCACGCTGCTATGCGTCTCCGACAAACCACTGCATGGCGAACTGAAACTGCCCGGCATGGCTACTGCTTTCTACAAGACGCAGGTAAGCCAGCACTTGAAAATCGGCATTCGCGCAATGCAGATACTATCCGAGATGCCACCCGAGCGCCTGCATTCACGCAAGCTCAGAAGCTTCTTCGAAACAGCGTTTCAGTAATTCAGCCGACGGGCTAAGATACGGCGAGACGACCAAACAAAAACGCATGTCCGCTCGGCCGAGTGAACATGCGTTTTTCATGGCTTTGTCTTTGTTTGCAGATATCAGCTCTGCAACACAACAACCTTCGCGCCCGTGGGTACGCGGTTGTAGAGATCGATGACATCGTGATTCAGCATGCGGATGCAGCCAGAGGACATTGCATAGCCGATAGAATTCGGCTGGTTGGTGCCATGGATGCGGAAGTTCAGATCGCCGCCACCACGATAAAGATAAAGTGCGCGTGCGCCGAGCGGGTTGTTGATGCCACCCGGAACGCCGCCAGCATATTTGCGGTTGCGCGGATCGTTGCGGATCATGTTTGCAGTTGGGGTCCAGTTTGGCCACTCTGCCTTGCGCCCGACATAGGCGTTGCCACGTAGCTGCTTGCCTTCCTTGCCAACGCTCACTGCGTAACGGATCGCCTTGCCGTTACCCAGAACGTAGTAGAGACGACGAGCTGGCGTGTCGACGACAACTGTTCCAGCCTTATACTTGGTTTCGTAGGCAACCTCGGTGCGACGAAATTCGGGCTTGATGTCCTTCAGCGCCATTTTCTTCATCGGATGCTTCTCATCCGGCTTGGCAGCGTAATTCTTCCGCTGCTCAGCATATTGAGAAGAACAGCCAGCTAGTAACGCAGAAAAGCCAATGAGAAGGCCGCGGCGCGAAATCGACATTTAGTGTCCCCTTAGGTAATCGTGAATGACCCCGAAAATATTTTGATTATGGTTAATTCATGATTAACGCAGGCGCTATGTCTCAAATGCAACAGTGCCAATTTTATGCGGGAAACTCTGTTTGGTACCACTGCACGCGCTGAAGCGTAATTCTTGATTCGCGTAATTGTAGTTAGAATTTTCAGAATACACCTATTGTGCGAAAGCTACTTTGACCCAGCTCACTGCATTACGAATCAAATGCAAGTATTATTCTTGCATGAGCGAAAGAATTGTCCGTTGGTCCAAAAATGACCACATCTTGCCTCTACGCGCTCAGGGCCATGTGGAGAACAGGCTGAAGATGATGCACCCCGAAAAGGCGCGAAATAAAGAATTGTCTCAAGAAAATACAGCCATAAACCATTTGGTTACCATAACTCCTCATAATCAACGCAGTTTTGATGAGCCGCATCGTGTTCGCGGCAACCATCATGTGGGTATCGGCAGCAAGCGTATTGGCCGTCGAAAAGTAAGTGTAAAGCGTATGGGGTACAGCGTAATGGCGTATGCGTATCGAGCGTCTTCCGGCGCCGTAGGACGTCCGGTTTCCAAGGCGAAGTCCCTTGTCTTCGCAAAGAAATTCTTCCGTACAGCAACCATCACATCTGCTGTTGTTGCGGCAACTGCGGGTCTTACTGTCGCGTCGCTGTCAATCTTGAGCGTTGGTGAAAAATATTCTCCAGACAAGCAAACCGGCCTGGCACGTTTGGCGCTGACAACGCACCCGCTGAAATCGCCGCGCGTTCGCGAACGCAACATTGTCGCCAAGAAATTCTCGCGATTTGCGCTGGAGGCTGATGCAAGCGTAACCAATCGCTTTGCTTCTCTGGAAGATGCTGCGGTCGAAACGCTGACGGATAGCTTCATGCTGGCCAACATCGGCGAGGCGGAGCAGCTCGAACTACATCAGGCAACGCGTGGTATCCAGATCGCGTCTGTACTGACCAAGCCAGTCACAGATGCAAATGCTCTTCCAAGTTTTGAGACAACAGGCAGCGTTGATCGTAAGGCGACCACGTTTGAATCGCGAGAAGTGGCCCTGGCAACACTGGCGACAACCGAAGAACTGGTCACAGAGCCGGCATTCAACCCATTTGATGTTGTGCTGAACGACCCTGAGGTTGAAATTCCAACGCCATCCACGCGCCCGACCATCAAATCCCTGATCCAGCCGAAGGCAAAGCCTGCAAAAACGGTGCTGGCATACGCCAAGCCTGACAGCGGTCTGGATGAGGTTCTGCCCGAGGCAAACATACCCAGCGCCAGTTCGCGGACTGCAATCTATGTCATTACCGAGCAGAAGGTTTATATGCCCGATGGCAAGGTATTCGAGGCTCATTCCGGCCTCGGAGATATGCGTGACAACCCGAAATATATCAAAGTTCGGGCGCGCGGCCCGACACCACCGAACCGCTACAAGCTTTCCATGCGTGAAAAACCATTCCACGGCGTACCGGCGCTGCGCATGACACCGACAGACTGGTCCAATATGCATGGTCGCAACGGCATTCTGGCGCACACTTACCTGCGTCGTCGCCCTGGTGACTCTGCCGGCTGCATTGCTTTCAAGGACTACTACGCCTTCTTGAAATACTACAAAAAGGGCCTGATTAACGAGATCATCGTGGTTGCCCGTACTGCCGACTTGCCGAAGAAATATCGCGGCAAGAACAATAGCAAGAGCATCGCTTCGCTTTTTGGTCGCGGCTGAGGCCAGGCCTTGCCTGACGCACATTACACGCTTGCAGAGCTGGCCGCATTCTATGACCTGGAATGCGGCTGGTCTGTTGACAGGTCTTTCTATCTCGCCCTGGCAGGCCCCTCTCCCATATCAATACTCGATCTCGGTTGCGGCACTGGGCTCATTTGCAATGCCTTTGCCGCAGCCGGGCACGACGTGACAGGCCTGGACCCCGCCAGCGCGATGCTGGACATCGCCCGTAAAAAGCCGCAGGGCTCTGCAATCGAATGGGTGGAAGGCGATGCGCGTGATTTCACGCTGGGTAAGCGGTTTGATCTCATCATCATGACCGGTCACGCCTTTCAGGTGCTGCTGTCTGACGCGGAAATCGGGCAGCTATTCGCGTGTGTTCGCACTCACCTCGCACCTGCTGGCCGTTTTGTCTTTGAAAGCCGCAATCCGGACATTGACTGGCAGAGCCAGTGGACCCACGCGCGTAGCTTCGACACACCAGAAGGTAAACTTGTGGTGCGGCGCGATGCCGATCCCATGAGGGATGCGCGACTTACATTTCGCACCCACTACCTGCTGAACGATCAGCTGCGAACATCTGAGAGCACGCTCTATTTTCCACCTCATGAAACGATTGAGCGTTTGGCAGAGCATGCCGGGTTGAAAGTTACCGGCTTCATTGGAGACTGGGTTGGCAGTGCCTTTGACCCCAAAAGCTCCGAGGAAATGATCTTTACACTTGGGGCAGCTTAAGTGCTCCGCGCGTCTTGATCGCGCGTATGGCAAAATTTGATTGAATGTCTGACACACCCGGCAGCGTCAGCAGCTTGTCGGTCAAGAGAGCATCATATGCGGCCAGATTTTCCACCACCACCTCGGCCAGAAAGTCTGTGTCGCCGGATATCAGGAAGCAGGCGACGACTTCGGGAATCTCCAACAAAGAATCCTGAAAACGTGCAGCACTTTCCCGGTTGTGGTTTGCGACTTTCAAACCAACAAAGACTGTAAGCTCAAGGCCCGCTTTGGTTCGGTCGAGATCAGCACTATAGCCACGAATGATTCCGGCTTGTTCCAGATTGCGGATGCGCCGAAGGCAGGGTGACGGCGACAAAGATACCTTTTGTGCAATCTCAACATTGGTCGCGCGGGCATCGTCCTGAAGCGCTTCCAGTATAGCAATGTCGAATTTGTCAATCTTTGGCATTTTATCAAACTTTCACGTCATATTTTGGTAGCTTCTATCATTTCTTTCTCAGTTATAGACATATTTAGCAAGATATCGGATTTGAGAATTGGATATTGTGCTCTCGGCGTTGAACGGAGAGTACAATATGACCAGCGTTGCGAGCGAAGGAACATCGAGCCAGACAATGCGCCTTGGAGGCATGCTCTCGGCGCTTTCTGTCGTGGGTATTTGGACAACCTGGCTGTTGGCCACACGCTATTCCTCCAACACGAGTCTCACCACAACAGATCTCAGCTTCATCCGTTATGCCTTTCCTGCAATCGTCCTTGCACCTGCATGGCTGAAAATCGGCCTGTGGCCCAAGAATGTGCCAAAGATTCCGTTGATCCTGATGATTTGCGGATCAGGCGCGCCGTTCTTCCAGATCGCGGCATACGGCCTGCACCACACACCAGCTTCTGCGGCGGGCGTGCTCCTGCCTGGCTTCATGCCACTTGCCACCGCTCTGATCGGGATTGCTGTATTTGGAGAGCGCCCGGATCTTATCCGCAAACTTGGAATGTTCGGCATCTTCCTGGGCGGGCTTATTTTGCTTGCTCAAAACATCATGTCCGGCACCTTGAGCTGGCAGAGCTATGTTGTTCTGCCAATCGGGGCGACCTGCTGGGCAATCTACACTCACGCCTTCAAGCAATCCGGTCTGTCAGCAGCACAAGGCGGCGCTCTGATTGCTGTCTGGTCCACCATCATCAATCTCGCGCTGATGGCTTTCTCTGGCACGCACCTGCTTGAAGCGAATTTCAGCGAACTCGCGCCGCAAATTATCAGCCAGGGTCTGCTGTCCGGCCTTGCGGCAACGCTTGCCTATGGCACAGCTGTGCGCGTGCTTGGCGGCACCCAAGCCGCCGCATTCACTGCGCTGACACCTGTGGCTGCAGCTATCGGTGGCTCGCTTATTCTCGGGGAAACATTGGGGGCGGCAGGGGTCATCGCAACCATCGTCACCGGGGCGGGTGTTGCCGCATCCACCGGGGTGTTTTCGCGACGGCGCAAATAAGCAGAGAGGCGCCATAGCGCCTCTCAATTTATCCCAAATTCGGATAGCCTCCCCTTATCGGAGGTCCGTGCGGGCCTTCTATCCTCACATATTCGGATAGACCGGCCCTTCGCCGCTTCCCCTTATCGGAGGTCCGTGCGGGCCTTCCATCCTCACATATTCGGATAGACCGGCCCTTCGCCGCTTCCCCTTATCGGAGGTCCGTGCAGGCCTTCCATCCTCACATGTTCGGATAGACCGGCCCTTCGCCGCTTCCCCTTATCGGAGGTCCGTGCGGACCTTCTATCCTCACATGTTCGGATAGACCGGCCCTTCGCCTCCTTGTGGCGGCACCCAGTTGATGTTCTGGTTCGGGTCCTTGATGTCGCAGGTTTTGCAGTGAACGCAGTTTTGTGCGTTGATGACGTAGTTCATTTCGCCATCCTTCTCCACCCACTCGTAGACGCCTGCCGGGCAGAACCGTGCCGACGGGCCGCCGTACACTTCCAGCTCGGAAGACTTCTGCAGCGCAGCGTCCTTGAGTTGCAGGTGGCAGGGCTGATCTTCTTCATGGTTCGTGTTCGACAGGAACACGGAAGACAGGCGGTCGAAAGTGAGAACGCCATCGGGTTTTGGATAGTCGATCGGCTTGTGCTTGGATGCCGGTTCCAGCGACGCTGCATCGGTCTTGCCATGCTTCAGTGTGCCAAAGATGGAGAGACCGAAAAGCTGGTTGGTCCACATATCCAATCCACCGAGTACGGTACCCACATACGTGCCGAACTTCGAAAGCAGTGGCTTCACGTTGCGCACGCGCTTCAGGTCTTTGCCGATAGCGGTAGAACGCCATTCGTTTTCAATTTCCACAGGCTCGTCGTTCGCGCGACCGGCAGCAATAGCGGCGGCGATCTTGTCACCGGCCAACATGCCTGAAAGCACAGCATTGTGGCTGCCCTTGATGCGCGGAACGTTGACGAAACCAGCGGAACAGCCGATCAGCGCGCCCCCTGGGAAAGAGAGCTTTGGTACAGACTGCCAGCCACCTTCGGTGATTGCACGTGCGCCATAGGAAATGCGCTTGCCGCCCTCAAATGTGCCCCTGATTGCAGGATGTGTTTTGAAGCGTTGAAACTCCTCAAACGGGAAGAGGTAAGGGTTCTTGTAGTTCAGGTGCGTCACGAAGCCGACAGCCACCAGATTATCTTCAAGATGGTAGAGGAACGAACCGCCACCCGTATCCGATTTCAACGGCCAGCCAAAGGAATGCTGAACGAGGCCCTGCTTGTGGTTCTCCGGCTTGACTTCCCAAAGCTCCTTGATGCCGATGCCGAACTTCTGCGGATCAGAATCCCCATCCAGTTTGAACTTGGCAATCAGTTCCTTGGCCAACGAGCCGCGCACGCCTTCGGAAATCAGAACATATTTGCCGTGCAGCTCCATGCCGCGCGCAAAGTTCGGTCCCGGTTCGCCATTGCGTTCCACGCCCATATCGCCGGTGGCAACGCCGTAGACCGCCCCTGCATCATTGTAGAGAAGTTCCGATGCTGCAAAACCAGGATAGATTTCGACACCAAGGGCCTCAGCCTTCTCAGCCAGCCAACGGGCAACATTGCCAAGTGACACAATAAAATTGCCATGGTTGTTCATCAGCGGCGGCATTGCAAAATTCGGCAGGCGGAGCGAGCCAGCCGGACCAAGCACGATGAACTGGTCGTCCGTCACAGGCGTCTTGAAGGGGTGATCTTCCTCGTCACGCCAGCCGGGCAGCAAGGCATCAATGCCGATCGGATCAACCACCGCACCGGAAAGGATGTGTGCGCCAACCTCTGCGCCCTTTTCCAAAACAACGACGGTCAGGTCAGGATTGATCTGCTTCAGACGGATCGCTGCAGACAGACCAGACGGCCCGGCGCCTACGATCACCACATCGAATTCCATGCTTTCGCGTTCGGGCAATTCCATTGTCTCGCTCATGTTCAGCCGTCTCCCCGAGATATATTCGTGCCAGTTAGCCGTTTCTTTGGCAAAAGAGTGCCTGCTTGTCGAGCGTTCAATGCCCAAAAAGCCTCAGCTCATTCAATTAGTCCACCAAGATAAATTACGTTTACGTACACGTCAATAATCTAATGCAGAGATTTATGGGAAATCCTCAGCCTTGAGATGATCACACAGATGGCAAAAACACTCCTGCAGAATTGAGCTTCTTGCTTGCGAAACACCAATACCTGCCTCGCCGCCATCAAAAGGTATGAGGCCCATGCGTGGCAAGTCGCAGTTTCGAGCGCTTCTGAAGAAAATGGGGGCCTAGGCTGATTGCGACTGCGACGAATAGGCAATCCGGCACCTTCCCAATTTGGTCCTGATCTTTATATAACGGAGTGCAAACAAATCGGGGGTAGACGCTATGGATCTGGGCATTTCGGGAAAACGCGCATTGGTGCTGGCTGCATCGCGGGGGTTGGGCGCAGGCGTCGCCGAAGCTCTGGCGGCAGAAGGCGCGAATGTTTTGCTATGCGGACGCACGGAGGAACGCCTGAAAGCCAATTGCGAAAAGATCAACGCCGCCGGTGGTGGCAAGGCATCTTACGTGGTTGCTGACCTGAGCGAACCTGATTTTGCTGAAAAGATGGCCGCAAAGGCGAACGAGGTTCTGGGTGGTGTTGATATTCTCGTCAACAATACCGGTGGCCCGGTGCCTGGCGTTGCCGAAACCATGACGGCAGATCAGCTCATCCAATATTTCCAGTCCATGGTGGTCAGTGTAATCACGCTCACCAATATGCTGCTGCCATCCATGAAAGATCGCGGCTGGGGGCGCGTTCTCACCTGCGCTTCATCCGGCGTTATTGAGCCTATCCCTAATCTGGCTCTGTCAAACACCTTGCGTGGTTCACTGGCCGGATGGTCGAAGACACTGGCAACGGAAGTGGCCGCATTCGGCGTGACATCCAACCTCCTTCTGCCAGGGCGCATTCTGACTGACCGCATCGTCGAGCTAGACACCGCGAACGCGCAAAAACAGGGCAAGAGTCTGGAGGAGATCCGCGCGATTTCCGTTGCATCCATTCCGGCTGGTCGCCTCGGTCACGTGCAGGAATTTGCAGCCACTGCCGCCTTCCTTTGCTCCGAACCTGCCAGCTATATCAACGGCACGATGGTCCGTTGCGACGGCGGCGCGGCAAAGTCAATCTGATTGGGAAATATCATGAAAAGCAAATTACTTCTCGGCTTGGGCCTTGTTGCAACGCTCGTCGGGCTTGTTTGGATGGGTCAGGGAAGTGGCTACTTCCCCTACCCTTCGGTCAGCTTCATGATCGACAACCGCCCTTGGATCGCCTATGGCGCGGCCCTGGCAATACTGGGCGTCGCGATGATGGTGGTGGGACGCAGGCGCCGCTAACCCTCATTTGAATGCGCGGTAACCTGCGACTGTGGAGATATACGACCCGCAGTTCCCAAGCGCGCGGCCATGCGCTAAGACAGGACCATGATTGACGCCGGACAACTTTCAGCAGGTGAGCTACGTGCGCTTTTGCATTTCTACGCGGATGCAGGGGTGGACTTCATGCTGGAAGATGCGCCGGTTGATCGCATTGCGCAGTTTGAAGAACAGCGAGCGACGCGGGCCGCAGTAACGCAGGCCGATGAACGCACAGCAACGGCGGGCAAAGCGCCTGCTCGTCAAGTCGCACAAACCCCTGCCCCCATGCGACCGGCACAGGCGCTTGCCGTTCCTGATGAAGACGTCGTGAATGCCGCGAAGAAGATCGCGTCTGACGCCGCCGATCTCGCCGAGCTTAGAACCGCCATTGCAAGCTTTGAGGGCTGCAACCTGAGGAGCAGCGCCCGCAATACGGTTTTCCCGGAAATCGCCGGTCAGAAACCCATTCTGGTTCTTGGTGCCATGCCGTCGGCGGATGATGATCGGGAAGGCGTCGCGTTCTCAGGCCGCTATGGCGATTTGCTGGAACGCATGCTGGCCGCGATCCAGATTGACAAGAGCGAGGTCACATTAGCGCATTGCCTTCCGTGGCGTGCTCCCGGCGACCGTTCTCCGACACCCACCGAGATTGAAATCTGCCGTCCCTTTGCCGAAAAGCTCATCCAGTTTGCTAACCCGAAAGCAATCCTGTTGCTCGGTAATGTTGCTACCCGATTTTTCTTTGGCACATCCGTGAACATTCACGGCGTGAGAGGGCAATGGCAGGAGATCCGGATCGGCCAAACCGCAATCCCTACACTGCCGACCCTGCACCCTCAGGACATGATTGCGGCACCAGCAGGCAAGCGCCTCGTCTGGGCCGACTTGCTCGCCTTCGAGGACTTTCTTTCAAATTAGCCGCTCACCAGGATCGCGAGGTTCCTCAGCCATGCAGGAAACGCATGGCAGATTCCCGTTATGCTGCATTGCACCATCACTATTGCGTCGCAATATAAGAGTAAGTCTTGGGAGGAATAGAGAATCAGGAACCAAGGCTATGACGACACGTAGTTTCAAAAGCGCTCAAATGTCTGACGAGGTTTTCCTCCGAATGGGAGAATCTATGCTTTCTCATGCGCAACGTCGCCAGATCCGTGGCGATCATCGGCATATTCCCGTTGGCGGGCCGCATAGTGGTGGTCGCCGCAACGCGCCGCGTTTTGACGTATTCATGCAAAGGTAAAGAGGCGAATGATCATGCAAGTTCATCCGATCAAATCAGTTCGTGAAACAATCGGCACTTTGAAGTCTGCTGTATCGGCGGCCAATGATTATCAGCGCCTTGCAACGCTGAGAAAAGCTGGCAAACGCGGATCGTTTTTCAGCTTCGATTAGACGCCTGTCAGCCTTGCGGTGTGATATGCTTGCGCATTGACTTGCGCTCAAGCCCGAGCTGACGCTCGCGGTAGATGATGAAGATGCCGGCGCTCACGACAATCACTGTTCCCGCGAGCATCATCATATCGGGCACGTTGCCGAACAGAAAATACGAAACAATGAGCCCGAAGATTATCGACGTATATTCAAACGGCGCGATGGTTGATACATCGGCGTAACGATAGCTTTCCGTTAACAATATCTGCGCAACGCCGCCACACATACCGGCGACTGCCATCAACGCCAGGCTCCTGACCGACAGCACCTCCCAACCGAACGGGATCGACAGCAGGGAAAAAAGCGACGCGGTCAGTGAGAAATAGAGGACAATCGTCGGCGATTTCTCGGTCTTGACCAGTTTTCGCACCAAAATCATTGCCGTAGCACCCAGCATGGCCGAGATGATGACAGCTATCGCGCCAAGTGCGGAGGATGTATCGCCGCCGCCACGGATCAATTCCAGCTTTGGCCACGAAATGACAAGGACGCCGCCCAGCCCCAGCAAGACGGCGCTGATGCGATAAAGCCTTACCGTTTCCTTCAGAAAGACCGCTGCGAATACCACTGTAAAAAGCGGCATCGCATAGCCGATGGCAATTGCATCTGGCAGAGGCAAATGCACGAGTCCATAAAACCCAAGGGACATTGCACATATGCCTACAAAACCGCGCCAGAAATGGCCGGTGAGGTTTTGTGTCTTGAACGCAGAGCGAAGCTCGCCCTTGAACATCAAATAGGCGAGGATTGGTATTATTGCGAAGGCTGATCGGTAGAACGTTATCTGCCCGGTCGCAATATTATCTCCGGCCAGCTTGATACATGTCGACATGCACAGGAACACCAACACAGATGCCACCTTGAGCAAAATTCCGCGTAAAGGGTTTTCCTCAGCTACCGGCGACATCCAGGTCAGGCCTGACCGGAGTTTTTAATCGCCGCCCAGATTTTTTGCGGTGTGAGCGGCATGTCGACCGCCTCAATACCATAGGCGCGATGAAGCGCATCAATCACTGCATTGACAACTGCAGGCGTCGCACCAATCGTTGCGGCCTCGCCCGCACCCTTAATGCCCAGCGCATTGGTCGTGGACGGCACGTTGCGCGTTTCGAACTTGAAACTCGGCATATTGTCGGCACGCGGCAGCGCGTAGTCCATCAAACTGGCAGTCAGCAACTGACCATCAGCATCATAGACTGTATCTTCAAGCAGGGCCTGGCCGATGCCTTGAACAGCACCGCCATGGATCTGCCCAGACAAAAGGAGCGGGTTCACGGTCATCCCGAAGTCATCCACGATCTGATAATTAACGATCTCGACTTCGCCGGTTTCCGGGTCAATCTCAACCTCAACCGCATGGGTACCGTTGGGATATGTCGCCTCATCCTGTTTGATCTCGGCAATCGCGATGCGATCATCTGCGGATTTCGCAGCTTTTGCGACACCTGCGTAATCCAACGCGCGGTCTGTGCCCACAACCCGGGCTTCGCCGGAAACAAGCTCAATGTCTTCTGGGGCTGCTTCCAGTTCCTCAGCGGCGATACGCTTCATTTTCGAGGCAAGATCATCGCTGGCCTGCGAGACCGAAACGCCGCCCAACGGGATTGATCTTGACCCACCAGTACCACCGCCGGATTTCAGATCTTTCGTATCGCCCTGACGCACGATAATGCGATCGAAATCGATCCCGATTTTCTCGGCAATAAACTGGCTGTATGCGGTTGCGTGCCCCTGTCCATTCGTCTGCGTACCGATGAAGAGCGTGATCGTTCCATCCTCATTGAGATGGAGATGTGCAGGTTCAGAACCAGCGAAGGCGCAAGCCTCGACGTAGGTCGCCAGTCCCTGGCCACGAATTTTGCCCCTCGATCTGGCCTCCTCAACGCGGAGGTCGATACCTTCCCAGTCGGCCAACTCAAGCGCCTTTGTCAGGTGGCCGTCAAACTCTCCGGTATCATATAGTCGTCCACCGGCTGTCTTGTAGGGCATCTTCTCGACAGGTATGAAATTACGACGACGGAACTCTACCGGCGACATCCCCAGTTTGCGGGCTGCTGCGTCCATCAATCTCTCGATTAGATAAGCCGCTTCCGGGCGACCAGCACCGCGGTAGGCATCAACCGGCGCCGTGTGTGTGTAAACCGCATCGATATGCATTGCTGCCAGCGGAATATCATAGACCCCCGTCAGCATGATCGCCGCCATCGTCGGGATCAGCGGCCCGAACTGCGATAGATAACCGCCCATATTGGCAGTCATGTGAACCTGCAGGGCGGTAATTCTGCCATCCTCATCAACGGCCGCCTCCGCCGTTGCCAGAGAAGCGCGTCCTTGTGCATCGGTCAAAAAGTGCTCGGTTCGGCTGGAGGCCCATTTTACCGGGCAATTCAGCCGGCGTGACGCCTCCATTGCCAGCGGGTACTCACGGTAGTTGAAGGTCTTTGTCCCAAAGCCGCCCCCAACATCGCCGGTGACAACGCGGATCGCCTCTGGCGCAACACCAAAAATGTCGCGTGCCAGCGTGCCCCGTATAGAGTGGACACCCTGACTGGGGCACCACAGGGTCCAGCTTTCGTTTTCCGAATCCCAGTCGGCAAGTGCCGCACGTGTCTCCAGATAGTTGGAAACAAGGCGATTGTTGACCACCGACACCTCAATCCTGTGCGCCGCAGTTTCAAGTACTTTGCTGACGGCAGCAGCATCGCCCAATTCGAACTCATAGGCACGGTTGGTACCCAGCTCGGGCCAAACCTTGACGGCATCGGCGTCCAGCGCCGTTCCCAATGTGGCGATCACATCTTCAGGCGACCAATCCACCTCCAGCAATTCGGCAGCGTCCTCTGCCTGAGCGCGCGTGTCCGCAACGATGAATGCGATCGCATCACCGACATAACGCACCTCGCCATCACAAAGCAGCGGAATGTGGCGCTGCTCGTGGCGGGTGCCATCAGGCTGCGTCACGGTGATCAGATTCTTTACCGGCCCCAAGCCGGCGAGATCGGCGGCAGTCAGCACTAGCTTCACGCCGGGCGCAGCTTCGGCGCTGGCTGTATCGGTGATCGTGAACTTTGCCGCTGCATAGGGGGAGCGAACAACAAATCCGTGGCACTGCCCCGGCAGGCTCATATCGTCAGTATATTGCCCCTTGCCTGTGAGCAGTGACAAATCTTCCTTGCGCAGCGCGGAAGCGCCGACACCGAATTTGAGCATTTGTTGCGTCGAAGCGGTCATGTCGATTCCTCATCTTTGGGAAATGACATTATCAAATGCTAAGCAACTTCAAACCCGAAAAATTGGTTATTGCCACTTTTGCGTTACGCACGCCGATCATTGATTAACATTGGCTTCAGAATAAGCTGCAATGATAAAATTGAATAACGAGGAAGGACTATGCGCGCTCTTGCGATCAAACTGGCTCTGGTTCCCATAGCTCTGGTGGCTGCCTATCTCGCCATAGCTATTGCACTTATCAAATTGCAGACACCACTAGAAAATCCGGGCGCGGAAATTAGCAGCAATCTCGAATTCGGGTTGTTGGAGAACGTCGATACGTTTTCAGTGCCCCGCCTTGTTGCATTTGAGGGGCGCGATCACACTGCGCTGGCATACAGGCGTTACCGTAGCCGTCTTGAGACGCAGCGCAAAATCTACCTGTTGCACGACGCCGGGTGGCACAGCACTGCGCTGCATGATTTGGCGCAAGGCCTTGCATTTATTGGTGCTGGTGAAATCATCGTTCCGGACATGCGCGGCCACGGAACATCCCCAAAGCGCCAGGGCGACATTGAATATGTCGGCCAATTGGAAGACGACCTTGAAGATTTGATTGCCGCCACATCGCGTCCGGGCGACAAGATTATTATTGGCGGCTACGGGTTTGGTGGCGGGCTCGCTTTGCGATATGGCGCAACCCGCCTGCCTGAAAACATTCAGGGTTACTTCCTGCTGTCTCCCTTTCTGGGATTGGACAATCCGATAAACCGGGAAGATGCCGACCCGTGGGTGACAGCCTATTCGCTTCGCATAGCCGGGCTGAAACTGCTAAACATGGTTGGATTGCACTTCATGGACGGCGAAACCGCAGTTCAACTTGCGTTTCCACTTGAGTTTATACGCTCGAAGTTTGGATTCACGGCAACTGAGAACCTGAGTTGGCGAACATTCAAGTCACTCGACCCGAGTGAAATTGCTGAAGATGCAATGAAAGCTATCGAAACGCCAATTCTTGTCGCTGTGGCTGAAAACGACGAACTTTACGATATTGCTGCTTATCGGGAAGAGTTCTCCGCTTTCAGCGATGCGTTCGAATATACGATTGTCGAAGGTACTAATCATATTAGTATGGTGTATTCGCCTAAAACTTTATCAATCGTTCAGAATTGGCTGTCAAAATTGCGTTAGCAGATCCAAGAAACGGCGAATGTCTTGAGTAGGGCAATTCGCTGTTTTGCGTGCTTGAAAAGCGACAATAACAGTTGATTTGGGGTAACTATGCGCACCGAGACAGGCCAGACCATTCTATTGAAGGACTACAAGCCGACCGACTTTGTTCTTGAGCGCACAGATTTAACCTTTGAGTTACACCCGACAGAGACCAAGTTGACCGCTCGCAGCTTGTATCACCGTCGTGAAGGTGCCCCTGTTGACGCTCCCCTCATCCTTGATGGTGAGGGCCTGAACATGACTTCGCTATTGTTCGATGGCGTGGAAATGCCGCACGATCAATACGAAGAATCCGGACGTTCTCTCGAAATCTCTGGACTCCCGGCGACAGCGCCTTTCGAAATCACTGTGGAAACACTGCTTTCGCCATCCACGAATACACAGCTCATGGGTCTTTATCGCACCAACGGTGTCTATTGCACCCAATGTGAGGCTGACGGCTTTCGCCGCATGACCTACTTCTACGACCGTCCGGATGTGCTGGGTGTTTATACGACCCATATCATTGCGGACAAAGCGTCAGCGCCGGTGATGCTATCCAACGGCAACAATCTTGGTGCGGCCCCCTATGGCGGCGGAATGCACTTTGTCTCCTGGTTTGACCCGCATCCAAAGCCATCCTATCTCTTTGCTCTAGTTGCAGGCGACCTAGGCGTTATCGAAGATACGTTTACGACCATGTCGGGGCGCGAAGTTGCCCTGAAAATCTATGTTGAACACGGCAAGGAACCACGTGCAACATATGCAATGGATGCTTTGAAGCGCTCCATGAAATGGGACGAAGAGGTGTTCGGACGCGAATATGATCTCGACATCTTCATGATCGTCGCTGTTTCCGATTTCAACATGGGCGCGATGGAGAACAAGGGGCTGAACATATTCAACGACAAATATGTTCTCGCAGATCCCGAAACTGCAACAGACGCCGACTACGCCAATATCGAAGCAATCATCGCGCATGAGTATTTTCATAACTGGACGGGCAATCGCATCACCTGCCGCGATTGGTTCCAGCTCTGCCTGAAAGAGGGTCTGACGGTCTACCGCGATCACGAATTCTCGGCCGATCAACGCTCGCGGGCAGTGAAGCGCATTGCGGAAGTTCGTCAGTTGAAAGCGATGCAGTTTCCCGAAGATGGCGGACCGCTGGCACACCCTGTGCGTCCGGATCGCTACAAGGAAATAAACAATTTCTACACAGCGACTGTCTATGAAAAAGGCGCTGAAGTCACCCGCATGATCAAAACCGTCTTGGGCGAAGCGATGTTCAAGGCGGGCATGGACCTCTACTTTGAACGTCACGATGGGCAAGCGGTCACGATCGAAGACTTCGTCAAGTGCTTTGAGGATGCGTCAGGTGCCGATCTGGAGCAGTTTTCACTATGGTATCACCAGGCAGGAACGCCGCTCGTCAGCGTTTCCACCGCCTATGACGAAGCTGCAGCCACATTCACCCTTTCGCTCGAACAAATGGTGCCACCAACGCCTGGACAGAGCGACAAAAAGCCGATGCATATTCCTTTGAGCTTTTCGCTATTGATGCCCAATGGTGCACTGGCCCAGCCGACCGGCATTGAAGGTGGGGATGTTGCAGGCGATGTCATTCATCTACGCCAGCGCAAGCAGGAAATCACCTTTACAGGAATAGTTGAGCGCCCAACGCTCTCCATTAATCGCGGCTTTTCCGCACCAATCAACATCCACTACGAGATACCCCAGTCCGATCTTGCATTGATCGCCAACCATGACAGCGACCTCTTTTCCCGCTGGCAGGCGACGAACAGCATGGCAATGCCAGAACTGGTAGCAGCAACAGCTGCGCTCCGAAGCGGGCAGACACCAGCATTCAGTGAGGAATTGGTCAGCGCGCTCTTGAATACAGCGGCCGATGATGGCCTGGAGCCAGCTTTTCGGGCACAGGTTCTTTCGCTACCGAGTGAAACAGACATTGCCCGCGAAATTGGTACGGATGTTGACCCTGACAGCATTCATGCGGCACGCGAGGCGCTCATCAGCACAATCGCGGCGGTCGGTAAGGACGTATTTGTTTCGATTTACGAAAACCTGGCAAGCGAGGGTGAATTCAGCCCAGATGCCGCAAGCGCAGGGCGTCGGGCATTGCGCAACATTGCCCTGTCGTTCCTCGCCACTGCCGAAGGCACACCTCAGCGCGCAGCGAACGCTTTTGCGTCTGCTGGTAATATGACAGAGCTGAGCCATGCGCTCACCGTTCTGGCCCATCAATTCCAACAGGCCGAAGAAACAGCAATTGCACTTGAAGCCTTCCTGGAGCGCTTCAAGGACAATCCTTTGGTACTCGACAAATGGTTTTCCATTCAAGCGTCAGCGCCTGGGCATGAAGCACTCGAAAAGGTACGTCTGCTTCTGGATCATCCACAATTCAATGCAGACAATCCAAACCGCGTGCGTGCTCTTGTGGGTACATTTGCATTCGCCAACCAGACAGGTTTTTGTCGTCCAGACGGCGCGGGTTTTGAATTTCTCACCGACCAGGTTCTCAAGATCGACCCCAAGAATCCGCAGCTGGCAGCGCGTTTGCTCACCTCCATGCGTTCATGGGCTTCACTGGAGGGGGCGAGAACAGCGCGGGCACGCGATGCGCTCCGTCTCATTGAGACAAGCTCTTCACTTTCTGTCGACGTGCGTGACATTGCCGAGCGAATGCTGCAGGGTTAACGCCTGTTAGACGGACAATGGAAAGCAATGAGCTGGAATCCAACGCATTCTGAGGGCTATCCAGAAGTGGGTAGCCCCGACAGTATCGAAACGCTGATCATTCCACGAACCCGGGACATTGGCGGATTTGAGGTGCGTCGAGCGCTCCCCTCTCCTCGGCGACAAATGGTTGGGCCGTTTATATTTTTCGATCAGATGGGGCCTGCCGAGTTCATCACCGGCGGCGGCATCGATGTGCGCCCGCATCCCCACATTGGGCTGGGCACCGTTACCTATCTCTTTCAGGGCGAATTCCAGCACCGTGACAGCCTTGGCACCTGCCAGATGATACAGCCCGGAGAGGTGAACTGGATGCTCGCGGGAAAGGGCATCACCCATTCCGAGCGGACGAGCGAACAGGCACGCGCAGAAACACACTCATTGTTCGGGGTGCAAACGTGGCTTGCCCTACCGGAAGACCGCGAGGATATGGCACCGGATTTCGAACATCATAAAAAAGATGCCCTTCCATTCCTGACATCGGAGGGCGTTGAAGCCCGGCTCATTCTGGGCACCGCCTGGAGCGAAAAATCTCCCGCACGCATGCAAAGCGAGATTTTTTACGCTGATGTGGCGCTGGAACCTGGCGCACGCTTTCCACTGCCTGATGATCACGAGGATCGCGGTATTTACGTTGTCTCTGGCTCGATTGAGGTTGCGGGGGATACCTTCGAGCCAGGCCGCATGATGGTGTTTCGCCCAGGCGACAAAATAACGGTCAAAGGTGGGCAACAGGGCGGACGCGTCCTCGCACTTGGTGGGGAAACGATGAATGGTCCGCGCTATATCTGGTGGAATTTCGTGTCTTCGTCTCCAGAGAAGATTGAGCAGGCGCGGGATGAGTGGCAGCGCGCGGAATGGGGCAAAGGCCTCTTCACGTTACCGCCTGGCGATACTGACGAATACGTGCCCATATCCACCGAGCAATCACGAATTCCAGTCCGTGGACGCATCCGCGCAACCAAGTGATTTGCCAAATCTGCAAATGATTTGCGTGATTTGAAGGCAATCAAACGCGCGTGCGCCAAAATCGCGCGGCCAAATATAAAAAAATCGTTAACGAATTGAATCGCTTACGAATCCACCAAAAACTAGCTCTGGACAAGGCGAATCGCGTCTGATTCACTTGTGCTTGTAAGGGCAATGGCGGAGCCCAATCGTAATACGGGGTCAAGTAGATATGGCGGAAGCGCATCGAGGACGCGCTGCTGGGGGCGGTTTTTTGCTTAAGTTTCCAGCTTTGTCCGAAGCGGTATCGAATTTTGTGTCAGGGGGCGCAAACGCGGGTGAACGATCTGGCGGTCGGTCCTTTGAACGCATTGAAACACTGCTACGTCGTACAATCCCGGTTCTCATTGTTCTGTTTCTAGCCGTTGTTGCGGCGTCACGCGTCTTTGGCATTTATGCCGAAAAAGGCCGTATGGAGACAGCACTGCAGCACTCAACGGCGTTGTCTGCAGCAGCGGCAGCAGCGGCATTGCACGACAAGGTGGAACTGTTCACCCTGGGGCGACGCCTTGAGGCTGAAGACCTTCTGAGCACCTATCTCCCGCAGAGCAGGTTGAGCAATGCTGCGTTTATCCTGCTCATGCAGTCAGATGGACGCATTTTTGCAAGTACAGCAAACGGCACCGACCTTGTCGGTCAATTTTTATCCTCAGCGTCGCCAGAAAGCTTCGTGATGCGCAGCTTCGGAGAGCGTGCGGGCGTTTTTGAGGCCAAGATCGCTGGCGTGCCCCATTTTGTGGCCATGCACGCTTTGTCCGATGGGTCCGGCTACATTCTTTCCGCCGGGCCGCACACACCAATAGACAATCGCTGGCGGGAGGAAGTCTCTCTCAATGTCACGTTGTTTGCTGGCATTTCCGCAATATTGCTTGTTATCTTGTACGCATACTACATCCAGGCCAAGCGTGCGCGTGAGGTCGACGAGAGCTTTCACGAATCCAATATGCGGGTTGAGTCAGCGCTTTCACGCGGTCGCTGCGGGCTTTGGGATTTCGACCTGAACACGCGTCAGCTTGTCTGGTCTCGTTCTATGTACGAGATGCTCGGCATGGAGCATGGACAGTCTGTCCTGACCTTTGGCGACGCCGCCCGCCTCATGCATCCTGGCGATGGCAGCATCTACTCGTTGGCACGATCCATTCGCCGCGGAAGATCCCGGCAGGTTGACCAGGTGTTTCGTATGCGTCATGCCGATGGTCACTACGTATGGATGCGCGCGAGAGCGCAGATCATCAAGACACCGTCCGGGCGCAACCACCTTATTGGCATCGCCATGGATGTCAGCGAACAGCACCGACTGGCCGAGCGCTATGCAGAAGCCGATCAGCGCCTTGCCGACGCGATTGAGTCGACCTCGGAAGCTTTCGTGCTTTGGGATAAGAATGACCGTCTGGTGATGTGCAATTCCATCTTCCAGGAAGCCTATGGACTGCCAGATCACCTTCTGGTTCCTGGAACCGAGCGCAACATCCTAAACGCTGCAGCCGAACGCCCCGTCATCGTTCGCCGCATTGTAGACCCGGATCATGCCGCCCCTCATTCGCAAAGTTCCGAGGTGCAACTTGCCGATGGGCGCTGGCTGCAAATCAATGAGCGGCGCACACGGGACGGTGGCCTGGTTTCGGTTGGCACGGATATCACTCTGCTCAAACGGCACCAGGAACGTCTGCGCGAATCCGAACACCGTCAGTCTTTGATCATTGGAGATCTTTCAGCATCCCGACAGAAGCTGGAAAAACAGAAGTCAGAACTTTCATTCGCCAACGCAAGTTACCTCGCAGAGAAAGAACGTGCAGAAGCCGCCAACCGGGCTAAATCAGAGTTCTTGGCCAATATGAGCCATGAGCTTCGCACCCCGCTAAACGCCATCCTCGGATTTTCTGAACTCCTGATCACGAACATGTTCGGCCCGCTTGGCTCTGACAAGTACGATGAATATGCCAAGGACATTCATGATAGTGGCAAGCACCTGCTGAACGTTATCAATGACATTCTGGATATGTCGAAGATTGAAGCCGGACGCATGGATATCGAGCGCCAGAGTGTCGATCTCGCCCCGCTCATCGAAGAGGCGTTACGCATCACATCCATACCCGCCAAGGACAAGGGCATTTCCATTTCACGGAGTGTAAGTGAAGGCCTGACACTGTCTGCGGACCGTCGCGCAATGAAACAGGTTCTGATCAACCTTCTTTCCAACGCCGTGAAATTCAACGATCACGGCGGGCGCATCACGCTCAAGGCGCGCCGCGTCAACAACACCTTCATTCTCTCTATTGCGGATTCTGGTATCGGCATACCCAAATCTGCGCTTGGCAAGATCGGCCAACCGTTTGAGCAGGTCCAGAGCCAGTATGCAAAGAGCAAGAGTGGATCCGGTCTCGGCCTCGCAATCTCGCGCTCACTCGTGCAGCTTCACGGTGGCAATATGCGTATCTTTTCACGCCAACATGTGGGTACAACAATCTCTCTTCGTTTGCCCTGCGGCAACACTCTAGCTGAGTAGTTTCTCAAGTATCTTGCGTACCTGCTTGGCCTGTCGCTTGATGGTGCCTTCCAAAGATTTCAAGTCAGGGCAGTTCGCCGCCCGACAGAGAAGGTCGTTCAATCCAGCCGGAGAATCATTGGGTTCAAACACCCCATCGGAGCAGAAGCGAAGTATCTGCGAGAGATGTGAGTAGAGATCATGAGCGTTGACGAGCGTCGCCAGCGCATCCTCAGCCATGAAGTGAGGCCCAAGATCAAGCAGCACCTGGCGCGTTGATGTACTCAACTCGCCAACCTTATGCCCCCTGCTGTGTGCCATCAGCGCCATATATTGCGCAATGAACTCCAGATCTATCAGCCCTCCGGCAATGAGCTTCATGTCCCATTTGCTTTCAGGCGGCTTCTCCTTGTCAATCAGCGTTCGCATTTCACCAACATCAACGGCGATGGCCGCCTGTTCACGCTGCCGCATGATAATTTCGCTTATGATGCGCTGAGCCTCAGCAACCAAATGCTCGTCACCGCACACAATTCGGCAGCGTGCGAGCGCCATGTGTTCCCACGTCCAGGCCTCTTCGCGCTGGTATTTGTCGAAGGCGTTGATCCGTGTCGCGACAGGTCCTTTGTTGCCAGAGGGGCGCAGCCGCAGGTCGACCTCATAGAGAATTCCTTCCGCTGTTGGCGAAGAAAGTGCCGCCATCAGCCGCTGCGTCAGGCGCGCAAAATAGCGACCGGGATCAAGAGGCTTGGGGCCGTCGGACTCCTGAGCGTCAGCGTCGTGATCATAGAGCACGATGAGATCAACATCGGAGCCCGCAGTCATCTCCCGGCTACCAAGCTTTCCCATCGCAGCAACGGCGACCCGCCCACCCGGCATTTTGCCGTGTGCAAGCTCCATCTCGTCTGCCACTGCGTTCAGTGCAGCCTCAATGGCCAAGTCAGCCAGATCAGAGAATGCGCGAGCTGCCTGCCACGCATCAACTGTTCCGGTCAGCAAACGTATTCCGATCAGGAAGCGCTGTTCTGCTGCAAATATTCGCAGTCTGTCCAGCACATCCTCGTAATAGCGGCTTCCACCCAAAAATGTCGCAAGTCTCTCCGCCAAATACTGCCTTGTCGGTATTTCCTGCATCAAGGTTGGGTCCAGCATGCCGTCAAACACATGCGGTCGCGCCGCAATAATTGCCGCCGCGCGCGGTGCCGCCGACATGATCAACACAAGCATGCTCAGAAGTCCGGGATTTTTCCCGAGTAGAGAAAAGAGCTGTATTCCGGCAGGCAGGCCAGCGATAAACTGATCGAACCGCAACAACGCCTCGTCAGCACGCTTGGACGCGCCAAAAACCTCCAACAATTGTGGTGTCAGTTCGGTGAGCTGTTCGCGTGCTTCAGCGCTTTGCGTTGAGCGGTAACGGCCATAATGCCAAGTCCTGACCGTGCGCGCTATGTCTGCCGGACGCTCGAAGCCAAGCTCCTTCAATGTTGCAAGCGTGCCGGGGTCATCTTCGTCGCCGGTAAATACCAGATTGCCAGTTCCCCGGGAGAGCCCGCTCTCCTGTTCAAAGAGGTGTGCGTAGCGCAACTCGACTGTGCGGAGCGTCGAAATCAATTGATCTGAAAAGCTCTTCACACCGTTGAAACCCAGCATAAATGCAATGCGTTTCAGCTCGGCTTCGCTTGCCGGTAATTCGTGACTTTGCTCGTCGCGCACCATCTGGATGCGATGTTCAACATCACGCAAAAACCAGTATGCAGCTGTGAGTTCATCCGCTACCTCGCGCCCAATCCAACCTGCATTTGCCAACCCTGCCAGCGCCTCATCAGTGCGGGACACGCGTAGCTCCGGCATGCGGCCACCGGCAATCAGTTGCTGCGTTTGCACGAAAAACTCAACCTCGCGAATACCGCCGCGCCCCAGCTTCACATTGTGCTGCTTGACGGCAATTTCGCCCAAACCGCGATGCGCATGTATCTGGCGTTTGATCGAGTGAATATCTGAGATCGCTGCATAATCGAGATACTTACGATAGATGAATGGCACCAATTCGCGCAAAAACGCGTGACCAGCATCAATATCGCCGCCAACAGGACGCGCCTTGATATAGGCGGCACGCTCCCAATTCTGGCCACGGCTTTCATAGTAGAGATATGCGGCCTCAACTGGTATCGCCAGCGGGGTGGAACCGGGGTCGGGTCGCAATCGCAAATCGGTGCGGAAAACATATCCGTAGGCAGTCCGTTCCTGCAGGATGCGCAGAAGCCGGCGGCAGGCCCGTGCAAATATGTCCGGCAGCTCCTGCACATCCGCCAACCCAGCCGCAGGCTCATAGAAAATCACCAGATCAATGTCAGATGAATAATTCAATTCACAGGCACCCAGCTTGCCCATACCGAGCACGACGACGCCCGAACCGTGGCTGGGGCGCTCTCGGTCAGCGATCTCAATTTTCCCGCTGTCAGCCAATGACAGAAGCAGAAAATCGACGGCGGCGGAAACGCAAGCCTCCGCCAGCCTGCTAAGCCAAAGTGTCGTTTCCCTGGCACCAAACAACCGGGCGAGGTCTGCCATTGCGATGACAAAGGAAGCCTGCCGTTTTGCCAGCCTCAATTGGTTCATCAGCGCGGTCTCGGCGCTTTCCTGAACGTCCGGATCGGGCCACCAGGCCTCTCTTGCACGCGCGATGATCTCTTCCAACTGTTGATCAATCGGCTGCGTCAGCGCCGCTGTCAAAAGCGCAGGATTCAACTCGGCTATCTCACGCAGATAAGGCGATAGCGACATTGCCGCGACGGCAAATTCGTGCGGCGCACCGCCGTGGTCTATGATTTGCTGGAGAGCCGGTTCATCCTTGGCAGCATTCTTCAGAAATGCGGCTGCACTTTTCGCGTCCTGCTTTGTCAATGCAGACAGCGGGTTGTCTTTCAAAAACGTGGCAATGTTCTCGGCGCTGCGATCCATTGCCCCTCCCAAGGCGCGTTAAAATCGGCGTCAAACGAGCAAAGGAAGATAGATTGATACACACAGGCCTTTGCCTGCCTGATTGTTGTCTTTTCCAACACCAAGTTCAAGCCTGCCATTGTGCAATCTGGCGACAGCTTCCACCATAGACAGGCCAAGCCCAGTGCCCGGTTTCGTTCGGCTTTCATCCAGCCGCACGAAGCGTTTCTTGGCCTCTTCATATTTTTCCTGGGGAATGCCCGGCCCATCGTCAATTACTTGCAATACGGCATCTTTGGCGTTTGCGGTCAGAACGACATGAATGCGTGTCCCACCGTCGGCCGCATATTTCACCGCATTGTCGATGAGATTGACCAGCGCCTGCCCGATCAATTCTCGATTACCATTGATTTTGACATTTGGCACGACATCTACAGTCAGCGCCAATCCTGCCTCCTCGGCAACCGGCTCATAAAGCTCGCTACTGTCATTCACAATGCTGGAGAGGTCTATTTCCTGCATTTCCGCAGCACTCGATCCGGCCTCAACCCGAGAAATCATCAGCAACGCATTGAACGTCCGGATCAGTTGGTCAGACTCCTGGATAATGCCCTCCAGCGCGCGGGTGCATTCCTCCGGTTCATCGGCAATCAGAAGTGCATCCGCAGCCTTGTTGCGCAGCCGCGTGAGCGGTGTCTTCAAGTCATGAGCGATATTGTCGGAGACCTGTTTCAATCCCACGTTTAGCTTTTCAATACGATCCAACATGGCATTGAGTGACGTCGAGAGGCGATCAAAGTCGTCGCCTGAACCGGAGATCGGCAAGCGCTGCGACAGATCTCCAGCCATGATACGGTGACTGGCTTCAGACATCGTTCCAATACGCTTTAGGGCGTTGCGCCCGACGACGAGCCAAATAATGATCGCGCCTGCTCCCATGATGCCTAATGCCGCAATAAGCGCCTGACGGATCAATCCGCCCAGCTGTCGCGGGTCGCCAAGATCCCGCCCCACCAGAACCTTCAACCCATTGGGCAAGATGAGTATTTGGGCTATTGCTGCACGTGGTTCATCCAGCTCTTCGTCCGTAAAACGCTGATAGCGGAACGGCTGATCCACCCAACCGACCTTCGCAACGATAGACTTGTCTATCGACCGCACATTGCCCGCAAGAATTTCACTTTCCGGGCTCAGTATCAAATAGAGGTTTGCGCCTGGCTGACGCGAGCGGCGTTCCAACGATGCCAGGAGCGAACTCATCCCGCCGTTATCATAGCGCTCCAGCAATGAGGCAGATTCCTGCCCAATTCGCATCTTGGCCTGGTCGCGCAAAAAGCCGTCAAACATGCCGCCGATGTAAAAAACAAGACCAGCAGCACAGACCGCAAACAGCAATATGTAGAGCGCGGAGAGACGAACGGCCGTATTTTTCAGCAAGAGCCGAAGCTGCCCCATATTTCCTAGCCTTCGTCTTTCAGCATGTAGCCAGCACCGCGCACGGTTTTCAGCAGCGGCCTGTCAAAATCCTTTTCGATTTTGGAGCGAAGACGAGAGACATGTACGTCAATCACATTGGTTTGCGGATCGAAATGATAGTCCCAGACATTCTCAAGCAGCATGGTGCGCGTTACCACCTGGCCGGAATTCTTCATCAAATATTCCAGCAGTCGAAACTCACGCGGTTGCAGCAGAATATCTTTCCCGCCCCGGCGTACTTCATGTGCAAGCCGATCCAGTTCCAGATCGCCAACGCGATACACCATTTCCTGGTCTGGAACGCCCTTGCGACGACCCAGCACCTCAACACGCGCCAGAAGCTCCGAAAAAGCATAGGGCTTGGGCAGATAGTCGTCACCACCGGCACGGAGACCTTTGACGCGGTCGTCAACCTGACCCAGAGCTGACAGGATCAGCACTGGAACGTTCACGTCCTTTTGCCGCAGCTCCGAAATAACCGAAAGGCCATCACGACGCGGCAGCATTCGGTCCACCACCAGCACGTCGTAGCTGTTTTCCAGCGCCATGAAGAGACCACTTTCGCCATCACTGGCGTGGTCCACATTAATGCCGGCTTCACGGAACGCTTTGGCCTGATAGGCGGCAGCTTCGAGATCGTCTTCTATCACAAGAATCTTCATAGGCATGATCGTATACCGGCGTTTATCAGCAATTCCAACAAGGCTTCGGCTCGTTCGACACAAACCTTGCAAGCAAACGCGAAACGGGCGCCTGGAACTCCAGTCCAGACGCCCGCCTGCCCCAGGCTGTCCTCAGCCCTTATCTACAGGCAATGGCACGAAGCGAGTGCCACGCGGCGTCTCAATCTGGAAAAGCGCCTTTGTCCGACCTGCATCCTCAGCATCCTTCAGGACATCTTCGATGTCACCGGCGTTGGATACACCCTTGTTGTTGACGGCAACGATCTTGTCGCCCGGACGCAGGCCCTCATCTCCAGCAATGGAGTTGCGGTCGACATCTGTCACTTCAACACCTTCGCCGTCTTTTGCCGGAGCAACGGAGATGCCGAGCGCATCAATGGACACCGTTGCTGCGGGTGCACCATCAGGTGCCTGATCGTTATTCAACATCGCCTGCTGCTGCACAGCTGGCAGTGTCCCAACTGTCAGTGTCAAAGACTTGGCCTTACCATCACGCCAGATCGTAATATCGGTCTTTGTACCGGGTGCAATCGCGCCAATCTTCTTCGCCAGGTCGCGGGCATCCGACACCGGCTCGCCGTTTACAGCCGTTACCACGTCGCCCTTCTGAATGCCTGCTTCCAGGCCCGGAGAACCTTCCTGTGGCTCAATCACCAATGCACCAGCGGCGTCGGAAAGTCCGAGTGATTCCGCAATATCCGCTGTTACAGGCTGGATCTGTACGCCCAACCAGCCACGGCTGACCTTGCCGTCCTTGATGAGCGTATCCACAACGCCCTTGGCCGTGTTGGCAGGGATTGCGAATGCGATGCCGACGTTGCCACCTGACGGTGAGAAGATCGCCGTGTTGATACCAACCACTTCTCCACGCAGATTGAAAGTCGGGCCACCGGAGTTGCCGCGGTTCACCGCTGCGTCCACCTGAATGAAATCGTCATAAGGGCCGGAACCAATGTCACGGCCACGCGCCGACACGATGCCCGCAGTCACAGTGCCACCCAGACCGAACGGGTTACCAACTGCAACAACCCACTCACCGATCTGAACCTTGCTGTCATCACCAAACTGGACATAGGTGAACTTTCGATCTGCATCCTTCACCTTCAAGACTGCAAGGTCAGTCCGGGGATCTGTACCGACCAGGTCTGCTTTCAGCTCAGTACCGTCGTTCATCACCAGCGTAAATGCTGCACCGCCATCAACCACGTGGTTGTTGGTTACAACATAGCCGTCTTCAGAAATGAAGAAACCTGAACCCTGAGACGTCGGGCGAAGACGTCCTTCACCACGATCATTTGGCTTTGCTTCGCGGCGTTGATCACCATCGTGGCCACGGTCGCCGGGTCCACCAGGACCACCAAATTCACGGAAGAAGCGCTTCAGGGGATGATCGTCTGGCAGGTTGTCAAAGCCTGGGCCACCAAAATTGAAGCTGAACCCGTCATCTGCGACAGGCTGAACAAGTGTCTCTACGCGAACGGAAACAACGGCCGGAGATACGGCCTCAACAACAGGAGCGAAGCTCGGCATATCGGGTGCTTCTACGCTGACAGGTGCTGCCAACGCGTTTGAAACAAATACCGGCGCACCAGTCAGCATCATCACTGCGGCCAGACCTGCAGCGGTTGTGGACTTGAGAACTGCCTTATAGGACTTCCGGTCTTTTGTATTCGATGACATCAATCTCTCCTCGAGTCATTTTGCACACCCGTTTGCGGGTAAGTGCCATTCGATGAGGATAGATTTAGTGCCTGCCACCTTACCGCGATGTTTCTGAAGCATGAAAAATCGGTAATGTGAGCGAAAATGCGCTATTCGTTCATCAGTCGGTCTATCTCTGCCTTTTCTTCGTCACTCAAAGTTCCGGATGCTGATATGGGACGTTTGCGTGAAACCTTGAATGCAATTGCGATAAGGCCGATGAGCAATAATATTGCCGGTGTTCCCCAAAGTAGAACGGTCTGAAGGCTTAGGCGCGGCTTCAGCAGCACAAACTCGCCATAGCGGGAAACCACATAATTGATGACTTCTTCATTCGTTTCACCCGCCACCAAACGTTCGCGAACAATAACGCGCAAATCCTTGGCCAGATCAGCATTCGAGTCGTCGATCGATTGATTCTGGCAAACCAGACAGCGAAGCCCTGCAGATATTTCACGCGCACGTGCTTCAAGTGCCGGATCCGAGAGCACTTCATCCGGGTTCACCGCATGGGCTGGCAGAGCCATGAAAACCAGAAAAATTGTAACAATCAACCGGCGGATCATTCTGCGGCCTCTACATTTGCCGGCAACACCTTGTTGCGTCGTGCCGGAGCGCCAACCCTCAAACGTCGGTCGGAAAGCGAAACAAAGCCGCCAATCATCATGATAAGGCCACCATACCAGATGCACAGGATATAGGGCTTCCACCAGACCCGAACGACAATGCCGCCATCGTCCATCAAATCACCCAGCGCAACATAGAGCTGATGTACACCAAATGTGCGGATTCCAGCTTCCGTTGTCGGCATACGCCGCGCAACATAAACACGCTTGGATGAGGCAATTTCACCAAGGGACACACCGCCGCGTGACAATGTGAAAACGCCGCTTTCCGCTTCAAAGTTCGGGCCCCGTTCGGCATCCATCCGATCAAAATGCAGCGTGTATCCGCCAGCATCAACCGTCTGCCCCGGCTTCATCTCCAACACGGTTTCGGTCTGATATGTCGTTGAAGCCACGATACCCAATACGCTCACGCCCAAGCCAAAATGTGCGAGTGCCGTACCGATCACTGATCGGGGAAGACCAGTCAACCGTGCCAAGGCCGTGGAAAAGCCTAACCGGCCGAAACCACCACGGAACCACAGATCCGTCAGCGCTCCCAGCATCAGATAAAATGCGATGGCGATACCCAGCAGCGCCATCACCGGTCCGCCGTGGTTCGCGTAATAGATTGCACCGGCAATGATGATGCCCACGCCCGTCGCAGCCAACAGGCGTTGGCCAGCACCCAACAAGTCGGCGCGCTTCCACGCCAAAAGAGGTCCAAATGGAACTGCCAGCAGGAGTGGCAACATGAGGATGCCAAAAGTCAGATTGAAGAAAGGCGCACCGACCGAGATTTTCGATCCTGTAAGCGCTTCCAGCAGCAGAGGGTAGAGCGTTCCTGTGAGAACAGTCGCCGTCGAAACTGTCAGGATCAGATTGTTGAGGACAAGCGCGCCCTCACGCGAGATCGGCGCAAACAATCCGCCACTCTTGAGCAAGTGGGCGCGCAACCCGAAGAGCGTCAGCGAACCACCGATAAACAGCACAAGAATCCCAAGGATAAACACACCGCGGCTCGGATCCGTTGCAAAGGCGTGAACAGATGTCAGCACACCTGAACGCACCAGGAAGGTTCCCAGCAGCGACAAAGAAAATGTCAGTATTGCCAGCAGCACGGTCCAGATTTTCAGCGCATCGCGCTTTTCCATCACCAATGCGGAATGCAGCAAGGCTGTGCCTGCCAACCACGGCATGAATGAAGCGTTTTCCACCGGGTCCCAGAACCACCAGCCGCCCCAGCCAAGTTCGTAGTAGGCCCAATACGACCCCATCGCTATGCCCGCAGTCAGGAACGTCCAGGCGCCCAGCGCCCACGGTCGCACCCAGCGCGCCCAGGCCGCATCGATGCGTCCCTCGATAAGCGCGGCAACTGCAAAGGAAAAGCAGACCGAGAAACCAACATAGCCCAGATAAAGCAGTGGTGGGTGGATTGCCAACCCCACGTCCTGCAGCACCGGATTCAGGTCGCGCCCTTCCGGCGGTGCCGGGTTGAGGCGCAAAAACGGATTGGACGTCAGAGCAATGAACAGCACAAACGCGAAAGAAATCCAGCCCTGTACTGCCAGCACATTAGCCTTCAGCGTCGCGGGCAGATTGCCGCCAAATATCGCCGCCAATGCCGTGAACAGAGCCAGAATAATTAGCCACAGCATCATCGAGCCTTCGTGGTTGCCCCACACGCCCGAGAATTTGAAAAGCAATGGCACAAGCGAATGGGAATTCTCCCAAACATTCTTGACCGAGAAGTCAGATGTCATATGCGCGTAGGTCAGCGCGGCGAATGCTCCAGCCACAAGCACGAACAGCAACAAGGCTGCATGGGTGCCAATTGCCATCAGTCGGACATCCCGTCGCAGCGCACCGATCACCGGCAGCACCGACAAGATAAGCGAGACCGGCAATGCGAGAAGAAGGAGGAAATGGCCCAGTTCGACGATCATTTAACGACTTCTCCGCCACCCAGTTGCACGCCCTGTTCAGCCAGACGGTCAGCCACGTCCTTTGGCATGTAGGTTTCATCATGCTTGGCCAGCACCGTGTCTGCAATAAACAGTTTGCCGTCGGCACCAAACGCACCCTCGGCCACGACGCCCTGCCCTTCACGGAAGAGGTCAGGCAGAATGCCCTCATAGGTCACTGGCACTGTCGCCAGCGTATCTGTGACTTCAAAAGTCGAAACAGTGCCCTCGCCGCGTTTCCATGAATCGACCTTCACCAGACCACCCAAGCGTATGCGCGTTCCTGGTGCCAAATTCGCGTTTTGCAGATCTGCTGGCACATAGAAATAAGCCACGGACTGACTGAACGCGAACATGACCAGAAGCACCGCAGCGATAACAAAGCTCATGCCGCCGGCGATGATAGCGAGGCGTTTCTGTTTACGTGTCATTGCGCGGCTCCTTCAATTGAAAGTCCCAGCTGTTCTGCCAGTCCCAAAAGCGCCTTTCCTTGATCTTTGTCAGGTGGGAACGCCGCCAAGGCACGTTTCAGTGCACTCTGCGCTTTGTCGCTCTCTTTCAGCATGGCATAGGAGCGCACAAGCCGCATCCAACCCTCAAAATTGTTCGGGTTCTCGGTCAGCTTTGCGTCCAACCCTTCAACCATGGAACGGATCATATCCGCACGGTCCGCCGCGCTCATCTGCCCGGCCGCTTCCATATCTGCAGCAGTTGGGTTTCCGGGAGCATCCGCCGATGATTGCGCCGATGTGTTGCCACCAGCTATTGCAGCTACGCGCTCGTTGATCATTGGCACCCACGGTGCATCCGGCGGCGAATTCGCAACAATTGCCTTGTAGGCGTCGATTGCGTCGCCCGTGCGCCCACTTTGTTCCAGCGCCATGGCCAGGTAAAAACTTGCTCGTGGATCTCCCGCTTGTGCGGCCAAAGACGCCTCAAAAGCCTTGCGCGCTTCTGCCGTCACTTCACCTTTCGCCTGCGCCACAAGCGCTTCGCCCAGATTTCCCAGCCGCTCTGCGGTTGGCTCCAGCAAACTTGCCGCTTTGCGATACGCATCCACCGCATCATCAACACGGCCGGAGCGCAAATATACCGGCGCAATGATTTCCCAGCCCTTGCCGTCATCCGGATTGTCATGCAAATGCTTTTCAGTCTTTGCGATCAGAATACCAATATCGCGGCCCGGATTGTCGTATCTCGCCTGCAACGGCTGATCAGGCAGTTCGGGAACACCGAGGTTGAGATAGAGGCCCATAGCCACCAGCGGCAGAGATGCTATCACAAGGATCTGCACGAACAGATTGCGTTTGGCGGCGCCCGCATATTCCTGCCCGCTTGCTCCACCAGCCTTGGCTGCAGCCAGCAAGCGGCGGCCGATTTCGCCGCGCGCATACTCAGCTTCATTCGCGTCAATCAGACCTTCCGCCTGATCTCGGTCCAACTCTTTCAATTGGTCACGATAGACTTCCGCATCATGCTCTACGCCTTCGGCGGGCGTCACGATAACGCGGTAAAGCGGCCACAACAGAACCACCACTGAGAGTGCGGTAATAATCGCAATTAGAATCCAGAATGTCATGACTGCCAATTACCTGATGCTGGGACTGTTTCCAACAGCCAATTCTTGCTTCACGTCAATTTGACGCGGCAAGCATCGCAACACGGCTTCACACGCCACGTTGCCGGGGCGTCATATCAATGGTGTCCAGCTTCCATCATCATTGCGACACGCCACACCGCGAACAACAGTTGGCGCGGTTTGACCGGTCAGCTTCTGCGTATATTGGCGACAGTTTTGGGACCCAACCTGGTATGGCGCAGCAGCTACCACATCGCCACTCACGGCGTTCCCCTGCCAATGGATGGCCTGCCCTGTCGGCGCACCTTCAAGCGCGCGATACTCAGCCTCCAGTGCCTTGCGCCTGCTTCCTGCATCAAGCTGGACGTTTTCAGCGCGCGACACCAGGCCGCCATTCAGCGCTGTTATCAAATCGTCGGCTTGGTCGGGTTTTGCCAGAGACACGAAACTCAAAACCGGAGTATCGGCAAGACGCTTGCTCGTATTGCAGCCCGTCAACAAAACCGGTGCAGCCAGCAATAAAGCAAGGTTGAAAATCTTCATGTCAAAACCGCCCCGGTTACCTTTACCGTTTCAACCAATCGCGCGCAGATATGGCGCAATTGTGTTGGCCGACCAAATCACGTTGCAGCAGTGTAACGATGTTTGGCTAACCATCAAGTTGCAAAACACCCGTCATGCCGCTTCAGATGCCACTGCGGGAAGAAGCAGTTCGGCCCGCAGTCCACCCATATCAGATTGATCGAGACTGAAGAAGCCCTGATACTCCTGGACAACCTCCGACACAATTGACAATCCCAGGCCCGATCCGGGGCGGCTTTCGTCCAGTCGGCGGCCTCGCTTCACCGCTTCCTTGCGCTGCTCGGCGGTCAAACCCGGCCCATCATCCTCAACAGTAATGACAACCCAGTTGGCATGACCACTCGCTTCTTTTGGCGTCGGCGCGCGTCTCATGTCCAGAATAATCCGCTGGCGTGCAAAGCGGGCGGCATTTTCCAGCAGGTTGCCCATGATCTCCTCCAGATCCTGGGCCTCCATCGCCAGCACGATTTCACCATCGTCGTGACGCAGTTCAAATTCTGTGTCGCGGTTCAGCTTCGCCATAACACGCACCAGTCGCGCCAACACGGGTCCGGCCTCGGTGCGCGCCAGCACTGTCCCGCGTTGCGCCGAAATGCGGGCACGGTTCAAATATGCCTGCACCTGGTTTTGCATGGCATCGGCCTGTGTCTTGACCAGTTTTCCGTGTTCAGGCGCCATAGTACGCGTCTCGTTCAGCAACACCGCAATTGGCGTTTTCAATGAGTGGGCAAGATTCCCCACCTGCATGCGGGCACGCTCGATAATCCGTCTATTATTATCAATCAGCGCATTCACTTCGTTGGCCAGGGGCTGAATCTCACGCGGAAAGTCCCCTTCCAGCCGCTCCGCCTTGGCATCGCGAACCCGCTCCAGTGCGCGCCGGGCACGATCAAGTGGCTTGAGCGCAAAGAATATTGCGCCAGCATTCAAAACGATGCCACCGATCCCGAAAACAAAAAGCGCGAGATAGAGGTTCTGCTCAAAAGCGCCAACACTGTCCTCAACCGCCGAGCGATTGCCCGCCACGCGGAAACGGACAACATGACCATCCTCATCAAGCTGGATTTCGGCTTCACTTACCTGAACATTGTTTCCGGCCTTGTCGGTCGTGAGATAGCTGCGCTCATACCAGCCATCAAAAGGCACATCTGCAGGGTCAGCGGCGGGCAGTTCAGCACTGCCCAGCGAGGACGACGCGAGCCGATCGGCTTTGTAATTGCCAACCGGTTCCGCGATCCAGTACCAGCCGGTGTCGGGCTGCGCGAACTGCAGATTTCCCATCTGTGGCGCACCATCCAGCGCACCATTTTCATCAATAGAAATGGAATTGACGACATTGTAGAGCTGAGCGTGCAGCAGGTCGTTGAACCCGCGTTCCGTATCGCGCCGGTAAAGCGTCGAAATCACAAGCGCGATAATGATCGTGGAAAACGCCGCCCAGACAGTCGCGACGAGGATAACTCGTGCGGTCAGGGAATGCGGTTTCTTTTGCGAGGGCCTATCCATTATCCGGTGCTTGCATGCGGTATCCAAGGCCGCGCACGGTCTCGATCAGATCATTGCCAATTTTCTTGCGCAACCGCCCGACAAAAACTTCAATCGTATTGGAATCCCGGTCAAAATCCTGGTCGTACATGTGTTCCACGAGCTCTGTGCGAGATACGACCTCGCCCATATGATGCATAAGATAGGAAAGCAGTCGGAATTCGTGCGACGTCAGCTTGAGTGTGGTGCCATCGACCGTCGCCTTGGACGCTTTCGTGTCAAGCCGTACAGGACCACACACGATGTCAGAGCTGGCATGACCCGCAGCCCGGCGGATCAGAGCACGAATGCGCGCCAGCACTTCTTCCGTGTGGAATGGCTTGGTCACATAGTCGTCTGCGCCAGCGTCAATGCCCGCCACCTTGTCCGACCATCTGTCACGTGCTGTCAAAATCAACACCGGCATGGCGCGTCCGTCGCGCCGCCATTGTTCCAGCACGTCGATTCCGTTCATTTCCGGCAGGCCAATATCCAAAATCACGGCATCATAGGGTTCCGTGTCCCCAAGAAAATGGCCTTCTTCGCCATCATATGCCTGATCTACCACATAACCGGCTTCCTCAAGTGTATCCTTGAGCTGCCGGTTCAGGTCTGTGTCGTCCTCAACAACCAGTATGCGCATCGAGTCGTCCTCCGTCGCTTGTTCTATATCAGAATTCAGCGTCTGGAGTTATGCTGGAACGCGTTTTGTAATCTTCTTCGGACGCCCGTCCTTTTGTGGAACGAGAACGGTAATCACGCAATTGGCACCCTTCAACTCAAAGGAAAGAAGCTGGCCGCCTGTCTGCGAGACAACCTTATTGGCAGCGGCGGAGCAATCACCGCCTGCATATGCCGTTGCACTCTCCAGTGCCAGGGGCTCCGCAAAAATGCCAAGTCCGGCAACAAGTGCAATTGTCAAAAATTGTGGTCCCATGGCTCTGCCTCAAGTCTCGTATTTCAATCTTGAGGGCAACATAGTCGCTCGAAGCTGAACGACAAATGAACAATCATTGAAACGGCAGCTTTTTCGGGGCAAAACCATGAAATCCGGCGCAATGCGGCCTCAGCCGACGCGTTTGTCGGCCTTCATGCGCCCATAGATGGCAAGAAGGCCACCCAGTGCGCCCGATAGAGAAACAAGATTGCCTGCAAGATCGTTTTGCAGATCGCTTGCCATGTCCACTCCGCCAATCTGCGCCAGGGATGCGGCTATTGCCACCAGAGCACCCCACACGGTGCGTGATTGATACCACTGTTTTTCATCAGTCATCACAAGTCTCCTTTTTCAAACGGAAATTGTTGCAGTCGCCGCAATACCCAGCGCCACCGTCCAGCCGATTTGACGCACACGAAACGCCAACTCACTTTGCAGAGCGCCAAAATCAGCCAATTCATCACTTTGAGCGTAAGTATAGGTTGGCGAGGTCAGTTCCTCGCTGCGCAGCACTGTTCCGCCGCCCAGGATTTCCACCAGATAGCCAGAGCGGAAGTCACCGACGGCGATGGAGAAACTATCTGCAGCAATGTCAGGCATGTCTTCTGCCTCCACCACCGGATAGCCCATCAGGCTGGCATTCTGCCCTGCTGCAGAAGGCGGCAGCCACAGATAGTTGCCGTCAGCATCCTTGAACTTGCGAAGCTCGGCCTGTGTCTTGCGGTTCATCACAATGGAGGCGTTCTGGCGGTAGCCCGCCTTCAGCGCGTAAATCGCATCCACCAGCGTGTCCGACGGGCCAACGGCAGCAAAGTCGCCGGAAACACCCGTTGCCACATAACCGAGATTGCCCCAGCTCCAGCTGTCATCGTCCACCGCCGTGTAGGAAAGAATACCCGCAGGCTGTGTCGAGCCGTCACCATTGATGAATGCAGCACCTTCCTGCTCGGCAAAGGCCACATCCACCTCGCCTGCAATCCAGGCTTCAATGTCCACTGCCGCGTCATCCAGCAGCGATTGCGTTGCTGCAGGCATGGCGTAAAGCTCCATCAGCGGGAAGGAAAGCTCGGCCAGCGACAGCGTATTCGTCTCAGCACGTGCGTCCGTTTCGCCCACCCATCCGGTGGCCATGCCATCGGTCGCAAACGGCTTCTTCAGCACATTGGACGAAACCTGGCGCACGGTTGCCAGCCCGCGGATCGGCGAAATCGCGGTCAAACGACGACCAATTTCCGTGTCCGTTTCCTCCGGCACCAGATAGCCACCGTCAGAACCCGTGCCTGCCGACATGGCCTTGGCTTCCATCTGGCGCAGACCTGTTTCGTCGCCACGGCGAACATAATTCTCAAATGCCTGCTTGTGCTCAATGGCATCCAGTGCACTCACGCGGGAGCCACCCAGTGCCGGTCGCGCCTTTTTCAGCGCCAGATGATCCAGCACACGCTTCTGCTCGTCCATCGCCTTGTTGATGCGCTCCAGTTTTTCATCCGTCAGCACATCAGCAGTCATCTTGGTGGAAAGCTCGTTCAGGCGACGGTCATTGGTCTCCTTGAAGCTCTCAAATGCGCTCATCAGCTCATCCAGCGCCGCATTCATCGTCTCCGGCACTGCCTTGATTTCCGGAGCTGCCGCCGTCATTTCTTCCGTCATGTGGTTTTCCTTTTCTGGAATAAAAAAAGGGGCGCTCATTCAAGCGACCCCAAGTGAACCGGCAGCCCCCGCCACCGGAATTTTTGAATGTGTTTGTTGCTGGCGCGGAGCCTAGTCCTCGCCCCTCATGGGAGAGGCGGTGATTTCAGCGCCTTAGCGCATAGCGCGCTCAATCGGCTTCCGAGATTCAGCAGCGCCCCTCCAAGACCTCCGTCATGGTCGGGCTTGACCCGACCATCCAAACACAAGCTTGCGCGTGGATCCTCGGGTCAAGCCCGAGGATGACGAACTGTGACCTGAACGGTCACCTCCGTCGTCGTGCGGAAAATCCGTACGGCAGGCGCGGAGCCCCCCTCTCCCCAACCAGAGGAGAGGGCTGGGGAGAAGTGCAAAATCAGGACACGCCCCTACCCCCTGAGCATCCGCGTTACGCTGCGCATCTTCTCAATCACCGCCCATTCGCCTGGCATCACGCCATGGCCCGAATACTCTTTCACTTCCGCCACGCGGGCCACCGGCAGCATTGGAAAGGTCACGACTGAAATTTCCCAGAGGTCAGCCTCCAGAATATGCCGCAGCCCCGTCTTGGCATCCTTCTTCGCGCGCACGGTTTGAAAGCCGATGGAAAGCCCGTCCAGCGCGCCGGATTTCATCAGCCGGTAGACCTCGTCCGCCTTGGCCACGCCACCGGCCAGTTGACCCTCCACATAGAGACCCCGCCCGTCTTCCTTCAGCTTTGTCCAGCGCCCCAGCGGTTGCGCCGGATCATGCTGAAACAGCATCCGAACGCCACCCGCACCACGCGCCTTCAGCGATCGTGAAAAGGCCCCCGGCTCGATCACATCCTTGCCCAGGTCCGCCTCGCCAAAAATGCTCGCATAGCCGGAGAACCGCCCTTCGGCATTCAGCCCCTTCAGCTCCATGGCCAGAAATCTCATCTCACCGTGCTCACTCAAGTCCGTCATCGCACATCCCTCATTTCGGCAATAAAAAACCCGCTCAGTGGCGGGGTTCAAAATCTCACGTCACCGCCCCTTTGCCTCGGCCAATCGCTTCAACACACCCAGCCCCCACCAGGCAGTCAGGCTCGCAAGCGTTGAACCCGACAGCGTGATTTCCAGCGCGGAAAGATGCGCGGTGAGCTTCAGCTTGTCCGCCAGCCACAGGCCCAGCGGCGCGCCAAAAATCAGCCCGCAGACAAGCCCGGTCACAAAGCGCGAAGCCCCCTCACGCCGCCCTTTGGGCAAGAGATAGATCAGCGAAATTGCCGCGCCTGCAACCGATCCTGCAGCACGCGCTGTCCACAGATCGTGGCTTTCAGAAAAGTAAGTCATTCTTAATTTCTCTTGTCTATCATGCACTTATCGGTTTCAAGGGGCGGCACTTCTTGCAAACAGACTAAAATAAGCACCTCACGCAGGGTCAATGATCGGCGAAAAGCTGATTCATTTGAATCTGTTGCGCTGTGTGCTTCACAAATTGATTCAAGAACTTCACAGATTGAATCAACAAGCCGCTGTTTTGATTCACATTTCCCGTCCAAACCTCTGGTATTTCAGCCTTTTCAGGTGCTGTAACCAACCGCCTGGCGCTTCTCTTCATCACTCAGGAAGTCAGCCGCGCCCACGCGGGCCCAAAGCTCGCTGCGTTCGGTGGAAAGCCCTGCCACCTGATCCAGATCATGACCCAGCCGTACTACGCCGATGGCTGGTTCCAGCCATGCGCTCAGCGTCTGCGCCGTGCGCGAAATCAGCGGCAAAATCGTCAGTCGCCAGAAGGCGCGATTGGCCTCGGCATAGTTCGCATAGGTGTTGTCCCCGGGTATCCCCAGCAGCATTGGCGGCACACCGAATGCCAGCGCGATGTCGCGCGCAGCACCATTTTTCGCCTCGGCAAAATCCATCTCGCGCGGGCTCAGCCCCATCGCTTTCCAGTCCAGTCCGCCCTCCAGCACCATGGGGCGGCCAGCACGTGCGGGTCCGGAATACCCCTCCGCAAGCTCTGCCTTCAGCCGCTCATATTGCGCGGCTGTCAGGTTGCCACCCTCCTTGGGCTGATACACCAGCGCACCAGAAGGCCGGGCAGAGTTATCCAGGAGCGCTTTGTTCCAGCTCGCCGCCGCATTGAAAATGTCCAGCGCGGTTCCTGCCGCTTCCAGCGGCGCAAACCCCATATGGTCATCCAGCGGGTGGAAGAGCCGCATGTGCAGGAGTGTCATTTCGCCATCGGCTGCAAACCGCCGCAGCGTGCTGCCAACGCGATATTCATAGGCCGCTGGCCAGCCGTCACGCCCCTCCACCACCCGGCAGCGGTCGGGTCGCAAAAGATGCATCTCACGCAAGCGGTCACCAATCACCAGCGGCTCAACAAAGGCATTACCCGCCAGTAACAGATGGCCGTAAAGCGCCTCGAAAAACTCCGTTCCGCTCTGCCGCCCATTGGGCGTTTTCATCAGCGCCAGTGCCGGATGGTCGGTCAATTCGGCATCACCTTCATAGGCAAGCCAGGGCACGGAAGCTGCAGCCTCGGCAATCATCCGCATAGCACGATGTGCTACCGGATTTCGCATATAGCCCTCACGCGCCAACCCTGCATAGCTGCGCGACGACCAATGTGCAGAACCCGCGCTTGCCAGTGTGAAGAAGCCCCCACCTGCAGCCTTGGTTTCGGGCACAGCCTCCACGGCGGCTTTTGTCTTCAAGAATGGAATTTTCATTGTGAACCTTTCACGCAATATCGTGGATTGGTTGGAGTGTTCGTCGCCGTCATGCCGGGTTGACCCGACATCAAACGGCCAGAACTTCGCCTATCCCAAAGCCTCGTAAAATGACCGGCCATAGCCGGCCACCAGGTCAGCCTTGTCCGAACCGTTGACGATCGCACGCGCGGCACTCCAATCTTCACGCCGCCAATCGAAAAAGTCGGCAAGCCGTCTGCCGGTGAAGACACCGCTCACCATCCCGTTCATCAAAATGCGCACCGCCATGTCCGGTTCCAGCGCGCGGTCAGGCCGCCGTTCCACGCCAAAGGCGCGGTAGTTCGTCCGCCCGGTAATTTGCACCAGCCCGCGCCCCCGATAGCGCCAGCCATCGCCGCTGTCTGCATCACCATTGCCCATGCGTCTGGCATAGATCCGGTTGGCAATTGCCTCCGGGCGTCCAGCGTAGTCCTTGGCTTCTCTTGCCGAAAACCGGCGCGGAAATGCCGCCATCAACCCTTTGGCTGAATAGTTCAGGTTTTCCTCCACCGGCTGCATTTTGCCCCTGGTCTCGTGCCAGGTGGTTGCCAGCATATAAGCAAGCCAGCGCCGGTCCGTCAGCGCGCGCGACGCCTCAAAGCGATCGAGGATCATGTTCATCCCGTCCACCTGAGACTGGTTCAGGCTGCCACCGGCAAGTTCTTCTCTCACGCACGCATAAAATCGCGCCCGGTCGATTTTCGCGACCCGGTTCAACATGGCTATCCCTTCCATATAGATTTCTTGCGGCTCAGATTCCCCGCACGCGCGGCTCGCTCTGGCCATCCAGCATCAGTGCGGTCAGCGCCCACACGAGCGCGTCCAGCCTGTCGGGTGAGCGACCATCCGAAAGTCCATCCGGGCCGAAGTCGCACATCTGGTCTTCCAACGCCGTGAAGCGACCGGCATGCACCACCCGCCCCTGTTCGTAGAGCGCTGCAACCGGCTCAGCGCGCAAAAACTTGCCGCGTGTTGCCCGCACCGCCGTCACCGGCAAATGCACATCCACGCTGCGCAGCATGCTTGTCACCATATCGCCGCCCTGGTTAATCTCCGCCACCACGCGGTCGGCTTCAAACCGCCGAAAGGCGGCCACCACGGCACTTGCCCAGCCAGCAGGTGTTGCCGCCTCAACAGAGGCATCCTGCAGCACCACCGCGCGGCCTTCGCCATCCAGCCCGGCAGCCACAATGCCGCAAACGCTTGTCCTGCCAGATCCCGCCGGCGGGTCCACGCCAATCACAATGCGCCGCATGGGCCCGGCCTCTTTCAGGCTCACCACCGGTATCGCATCGCGCCGCCACAGCGCATCTTCGCGATCCTCCACCAGTTCGCCATCCAGCTCCTGCCTGCCCAGCCGCGAGCCGCCATATCGCGCCTGCATCGCCTTCATGAAGCCGGGTGCCAGGTTCTTCGCATTCGCCGCTGTCGAAATCTTCCGCGTCACCGTGCCGCTATCGGCCATCAGCCGTTTCAGCACCGGCACCGGCCTTGGCGTTGTTGTCACGAGTTGGCGCGGAAATGCCCCCAGCCGCAGGCCAAATTGCAGCATGTCGAAGGTCTCTTCGCCATGCTTCCATTTCGCCAGTTCGTCACACCAGGCAAAATGAAATTGCGGCCCGCGCAGACTTTCGGGATCTTCCGAGGAAAATATTTGCGCCACCGCGCCGTTCGGCCACACCAACCGTCGGCGCGAAATCTCCAGTGCCGGGCGCTTCACCCGTGCAACGCTCATGATCCCGGAAATGCCGTCAATCATCACCTCGCGCACATCGCCCAGCGTTTCTCCCACCAGTGCAATGCGCAGATCACTCGTCTCTCCACGGCTTGCCAGCGCATGCACCCATTCAGCGCCCGCGCGTGTCTTGCCGCTCCCGCGGCCGCCCATCAGCAACCAGTTGCGCCACGTACCTTGCGGCGGGGCCTGCTCCTCACGGCGGATAATCTGCCAATCGCGCGTAATGCTTAGAAACGCCTCTCGCGTCAGGCTTTTCCCGCAAAGCTCCAGCATTTCGGCGTCAGCCTCACCCCTTGCGTGTTGCGCCTTGCCAGATGCCCGGTCCGCCTCCATGTCTCCCAGCAGTTCATCTCCCGATTTACCCGTCTGTACGGCGCGCTTTCTCGTTTCGCTGATGTCCGCCATTTCCTGCTCATGGATCAAAGCGGCCCGATAATATTTGCGCCAAAGCGCCTTTTCAGCCGCCGGGGTCTGCGCCAGTTTTGCCGTCACCTGCCCCATCCAGAACAAGCTCTCTGGCGCGGGCTTCTGCCTTATCTGCAATAAGCTGCTCGAAGTACTGGCGCAGAGCTTCCATTTCAGTTTCGTCAAGCGCATTGCCTGCGTCCTTGGCCACATCATCGCGCATCCTTCGTGAAAGGTCATCCACCTTGTCCAGCGTGCGGGCAATCAGCGCCACCGCATCGGTCGCAGCCTTCATGTCGGCTTTCGCCTGCTTCTGCGCGCTCTCGTCCGCCGAGGTGTCACCCAGCACCGCTTGCGCACTGCGCCTGATCGCCGAAAATGCGATCATCTGGGCCTTCAGCTCCGCCGTCAGATCGCGCAGTATTTCGCCAAGGTCCTCGCCTTCAGACAGCGCTTCTGCCGATTTGATCTCAAGCATCACCGCATCAACGCCACGCTCAATGGCATGGCTCTCGCCACAAGGGGCAATTTGCCAGTCTTCAACACGCGGTTCGCCGCCCCAGAGGTCCATAACCTCCAGATCAAAAACATCTTTTTTCATGAAAATCGCCCGATCGATAAAATGCAATCTATCGCCTTAACAGCCCCTTATACGCCCCTCAGGCATAAGGGAGCCCTGATACAAATGCACTCGTGTAAGAGAGACCACGCCCTCCCTGCGCGCAATAACAACAAGAGGCGCCTCAGCGTCCCACAAGAAGCGGCAACGCTCAAAGCGAGTTGATAATGAGTGAAACGGCAAAAACACTGGTCAGCCTTCCATTTCTCGGCCTCGCGGTTTTCATGCTCATCTCAGTCAATCAGGATAAATCCCGCCTACCGGACATATTCCCCGCAATGGAACGCAGCATAGCGGCTGCAGTCCTTGCCCCTTCCGCCCCGGGCGAAGAAGCACCCGCTGGCGACGCTATTCCCATGCAGTCCGTGCAAACCAAGAAATAATGCCTGTCAGAGGTCTATCGCCGGTGAGCAAACCGAAAAGGCTCGCCGGGTCTCTCGCCACGCACAAAAGTACCCCCATATGCCCAAACGCAAAACGGGCACCGAAATAGGAATATCTTCATATTCCAAACTCCGGACGCCCGTCTCTAGCTTCGCATAACCCGCATGACCCTTACTGGTATCACCACGAATGGTGCCAGCAATCCAAGGCCCGGGAGGGGAAAACGGGGTTTCCCTATCGCGCAGTCGCAATTCTGTGACTGTGCCTTAACCCTACCAAACGACCGTCACGCCGTCAAGGCTTTTTTTCCTATTTTCTGAATTTTCGGTGCAAGTCACCGCAACAAATACGAAAAAGCCCGGCGGTGCGCGCCGGGCCTTTGCCATATCACCTGCGTTGCGGATTCGTCACGCAGCCACTGCACCATCGCGGATCGCAGAGAACTGCTCAAATGCCGCCACGGCATCTGCCGCATACATTAGCGACGGACCGCCGCCCAGATAAACCGTCATGCCCAGCACTTCGTTGAACTCTTCCCAGGTGCAGCCCAGTTTCACCGCTGCTTCCACGTGGTAGCCGATGCAGCCGTCGCAACGCGTGGAAATCCCAATTGCTACAGCAATCAGTTCCTTGGTTTTTGCTGACAATGCACCGTCCTTGGAGGCATTCAGTGCCAATTGCGAGAAGCCAGCCATCGTTTCAGGGATAGCTTTGCGGATCTTGCGGGAATTAGCCGAAATGCCCTTGGTGATTTCGGGGAAGTTCTTATTAGCGCTCATTCAGATGTCCTTTCAAGCAACATATAACGTTTTTTATATGTATGCCGTAAGGCCTCGCACAAATCTTTGCGCTAGATCAAATCGCTCACCGACAGAAAACGCCTGCGCAAGACTTAAGCGCCAGGGTCTTTCTCCGGCCAGTCCACCAGGTAATTTTCGAAATCATCCACGTCCAGACCATCCTCGCTGATGGTTCGCCCGCGAACAGAAACACCCGCTTCATGCACGGTGTCGCGGGAACCGGAGTTCAAATGATGCCACCATTTCAGTTCGCGCCCGTCGCGCACCAGTCGATATGCGCAGGTTGGCGGCAACCAGCTGATTTCGTGGACTTCTTCAAGCGTGAGCTGAATGCAATCGGGCACGGTGGCCTGGCGGTTTTCATAATCGGTGCATCGGCAGCTATCGCCATCCAGCAGCGTGCAGCGAATATTGGTCCAGGCTATCTCACCCGTCTCCCAATCTTCCAGCTTGTTGAGACAACAAATACCGCAGCCATCGCAAAGGCTTTCCCATTCGCTGTTGGTCATTTCCGCCAGTTTCTTGCTTTGCCAGAAAGGCTCACCAGCCATTTTATTTTCCGTCACATGTTGCAAAGGTATTGAACACCCTTGAGATTTCTCAAAAAATCGCACAAAACCGGCTATCTGCCTTTATCTTCCCGGTCAAGGCATAGGGCACCTTGCGGTGGCTTTCGGAGGCTTTAGAGCATTGGACAGCAAGGAAAACGACGAAAACAAGCAGGCGAAACCTCGCTGGAAGTTGAGTCACTTCTTCCTGGGGCTCGATTCATGGATTGATTCCACCGTATGGAATGCGGGCTTCAAATTTGGAGAAATCTGGGAAGAAATCACCATTTTCTCCCGGCGTTTCCGTGCTCGCGGTCTCTACAAAGCCTTTTTCGAGGCCGCTGGCGAAGCGATGAATATTGGCACTGCCGGTTTCGTTCTGTTGCTTGCACTCGCCCTGCCCGCTTTTGAAGAGACCAAGGAAGACTGGCGCGCACGCGACGAGTTTGCAGTCACGCTGCTTGATCGCTACGGCAATCCGCTGGGCCATCGGGGTATCATTCACGAAGGTTCGGTGCCGATCGAGCAACTTCCAGACCACGTCATCAAGGCCGTTCTTGCGACGGAAGATCGTCGCTTCTTTGAGCATTTCGGCATCGACTTTTTCGGCCTGGCCCGTGCGTTGGGCGAGAATGCCCGCGCAGGCGGTGTTGTGCAGGGTGGCTCCACCCTCACCCAGCAGCTCGCCAAGAACCTGTTCCTGACAAATGAGCGTTCGCTGGAACGCAAGATCAAGGAAGCCTTTCTCTCCCTTTGGCTGGAAACACATCTCAGCAAAAAAGAGATCCTCAGTCTTTATCTTGACCGCGCCTATATGGGCGGCGGCACGTTTGGTGCGGCAGCAGCTGCACGCTTCTATTTCGGCAAGGAACTTACCGAGGTCAATCTGGCGGAAGCGGCCATGCTGGCAGGCCTTTTCAAGGCACCAGCCAAATATGCGCCGCACGTCAACCTGCCGGCCGCCCGTGCGCGCGCCAACGAGGTTCTGACAAACCTCGTGCAGTCGGGTCTGATGACAGAGGGACAGGTGGTTGCCGCGCGCCGAAACCCCGCAACCGTGGTTGACCGCGTCGCCTCCCAGTCGCCAGACTTCTTCCTGGATTGGGCCTATGAGGAGGCGCTGCGCATTGCGCGTCCGCTGGGTGTTCACACGCTCATTGTTCGCACCACACTCGACCCCGGCTTGCAGCAAGCTGCCGAGCAATCCGTGGAGTCAACACTGCGCCAATATGGCGAGACGGGCCATGTGGGTGAAGGTGCGCTGGTCATGGTCGAGAATGGCGGTGCCGTGCGGGCCATGGTTGGTGGCCGAGATTATGGCAAGAGCCAGTTCAACCGTGCGACACGGGCGCTGCGCCAGCCGGGTTCGTCCTTCAAGGTTTATACCTACGCATTGGCCATGGAAAACGGGTTCACCCCGCAGTCAACGATTTCCGATGCGCCGATCAACTGGCGCGGATGGTCGCCGCAAAACTACGGTCGATCCTTTTCCGGTCGCGTTACATTGCAGTCGGCCCTGGCCCGATCCATCAACACCGTGCCCGTGCGGCTGGCAAAGGAGAGCCTGGGCATTGAGCCGATTGCCAAAATGGCCAAGGCCATGGGTGTCGAAACTCCGATCCGTCTGGACAAGACAATTCCACTTGGCACTTCAGAAGTCACGGTTTTGGATCAGGCAACGGCATATGCTGTTTTTCCGGCAGGCGGCATGCAGTCGCGCCGTCATGGCATTGCGCAGATTACCGATTATGACGGCAATATCATTTATGATTTCAACAGGGATGAGCCGCCAGCAGAGAGAGTGTTGTCCGAGCAAGCAAATGCCTACATGAACCAGATTCTCGTGACCATCCCGGTCAACGGAACGGCGCGTCGTGCAGCACTCGACAACGGAATTGTAACGGCTGGCAAAACCGGCACCACTCAGGCCTATCGCGATGCGTGGTTTGTTGGCTTTACCGGCAATTACACAACAGCCGTGTGGTTCGGTAACGACGACTACACCTCCACCAATCGCATCACAGGTGGCTCCATTCCGGCCATGACATTCAAGAAGCTGATGGACTACGCCCATCAGGGCATTGAGTTGCGTCCAATTCCCGGCATCGAAAATCCGCTTCCAGATCCGGCAACCCGCAAATCGATCAAGATCGTAAGCAATGACAGTGATTTACCGGTGCTGGAACGTCCACGTTCGTTGTCGGCGGCTTCCACACGCCTGATCCGTGAGATTGGTGAAACACTTCGCACCGCCCGTTCACTGGAGACAACCAGCGCTACCGAGTAATCCCAGGCAGTCGGCAAAGACTGTGGGCAACATACACCCGTTCTTTCCCCGCAAGGGAAGTTGTGCACTAGATAACGTCTCTTGCCGCACCGAAATATTGAGTCTGGACCCATGTTCCGAGTTCCGCTTCTTGTTGCAATCGCACTTGCCACCGCCTTTGGCGGCGGCATCTATGTGACGCAATATGCCGTTCGCTACTCCACGGGATTCGGGGCAATCTCGCTCGGTGTCTGGCAAGCGTTTCCCAAGGCCCAGTCAGCTGATGCTGATCCGTATGCGAAGAACCACCGTGCCAAGGCTGGTCGTCTTTTGCTTGCCAGCGCAGAAGGACTCGTGTTCTCCAGCCTTGTCGATGATACCGGTAGCACTTTGAACCCGACCTGTGATTATGAGATTTCCGGTCAGACCCCACCCGCGCGGTATTGGGTGCTTTACGCCGCCGACGATGACAACGCTCCGCTTGAACTCGCCAAAGGTCTGCCAGGCGCACTGAATTCCGACATCGCACTCTACCAGCCCGACGGCTCATTTCGCGTCACTTTGTCAGCCAAGGCTCAGCCGGGCAACTGGATAGCGGTCCCACCACAAGCATCATTCAAGCTGGTTTTGACATTGCTCGACACACCAGCGGCTGGCAGTTCAGGGCTGGTCGGCCTGTCCATGCCAACCATTACCAAGCTCGAGTGCCGCGATGCCTAGGATATTTTATGCATTGGGAGCAGGCATCATCGGCGCAGTTCTGCTGCACGTTATCATCATACTTGCAGTGCCGTCATTCACAGGTCTGGACGCCTTCAGCCGCGTTCTGGATCTGGGGGAAACCAATCAGTTCCACACGCTCGAAGTCAAGAAGCCCGAGGGCGGCCTGGCGGTCAGCACACCATTCATGTACGAAGCCGTTTGCGCATTTTCCGTCAGCAATGGCCCGGTCCTGCTCACGGCAGAAGGCACACCGCGTTTCTGGTCTGCGGCGATCTATGACACAGCATCAAATGAAGTGTTTTCCATGAATGATCGCACATCGATTGGCGGCGTCATGAGTGTCATCGCTGGAACCCCGGCGCAAGTCGCGCACCTGCGCAATAGCGGTGCCGGTGGGCTGGATCGCTCAATCCTGATTGAGACACCCGATACAGAAAGCTATGCGGTCGTTCGCGCATTCTACCCGACCAAATCTCTGGCCGACACAGCAAGCGCATTCGTGCGCTCTGCGACCTGCCGTGCAATGGGCCCATAGCTCAGCACCAAAGCAAGCTCAGTGCTTGATTGGTAGTTCAACTTTGGCTTGCTTGGTCTTTTCCAGCGTTTCCAGGTGTTCATAGCGCACACCGGTAAAGAGCAAAATCTTGGCATCCTCTGCCATATCCACACTGCGTCGTGGCTGGCGCGGAGCCCGGTCTGAAAGTCTGATTACATCTGCCATTCTCGTCTCCATTGTCAACGAGACGGATGAACGAAAACATTATTTCACCCTGCCCGCTATCACTTTGGCGGGCCAACGCATTCTCCGGACCCTCCCCCGGGACATTTGCGCCATCTCCTCACAACCTGTAACTGACCCCTTATGAAACACCGCCCTTTGCGGTCTCTCATCGCCAATGACAGGCATAAGATTAGAGTACACGAATATTACGGTACTGAAAGCTATTGAGACACAGCATAGTTAATGGCTTGTAAACAGTTTTGACCTAATTTGGACTTCGTGCGGGGCTCGGTCAGTCTCGCCCGGCTTGTTAGTATCCCGCGTAAAGGTGTTACCGTGTATGACCGTTATCGAGCATTAGAAAGGCCGTATGGGATGCGGGAAAAGGATGTGGTGCTTATGGCCACCGTAAGCAGTTTCCAGGAAATCAGATATCCCAAACGTGAGGAACTGCGCCAATTCGCCGAGCTCTTTCTGCCGCTCTACCGTAATTCCAGCATCGAAACGCGCCGTCAGGTTGCCGCAGCATTGGCTTCAAGCAGCGCCCTGCCCGATTCGATTTGCTTCTTCCTTGGCAGCCAGCCCATCACAATTGCCGCGCCCTTCCTCACCTCGTCACGAGCGATCTCCGAGGAAACGCTTATTTCAATTGCACGCACACAGGGCCCCGCCCATGCGCGCGCAATTGCAAAGCGCGAGGAGCTGTCGCCTACATTGGTGGATGCTCTGGCTGCGCTACACAACGGATCCAATCTCCGACATTCGGAAGAAGGTTTGATGTCTGCCGCTCAAGACAGGGCGACAGCAGAAGACCAGGCACGTGAAGAGGCCCGACAGGCCCGCGAGGAAGCACTGCGCGACACACTGCGCGAGCTTGGCGCGATGGAACCCGCTGAGCAGGCGGTGGCCGCTACCCTTCCCGTCCTTAAAGGCCTTTCCGGTCTCAATGCGGCGCTCCTTGTGCGCTTTTCGCGCGACCGTGAAGCGAGCTATTTTGCATCCACGCTTGCTGATGCTCTGGATTCCAGCCGTGGGCTTGCCGAGCGCATTATGCTGGATGTCTCCGGTCGTCAGTTGGCCACGACACTCATTGCTCTGGGTACTCCTTTGGGTGAGGCCCGCCAGATTTTGTGCAGCTTCTACCCGCATCTTCTGCGCGCTTCCGATGGTCGTACACATGCGCAAGAGATCATCTCAACACTCACGCCTGTTGATTGCGTCGAACGTGTCGAGGCCTGGCGCCGTGCTGATCACTTCACCATTCATGGGGACGCCGTCGACGCAGCACCTCAGGCCGCAAATCTCGATGATGGCTTTGCATTCTCTGAGAAGAAACAGGCCTGATTGTAACGCAGATCGGCTGTCTATTCAGCCAGATCAATCAGGCTCGACACATCGCTCATTTCGAGTTCGATGATCCACAGGTCAGGATCATAGCGCTTTTCCTTTTGCAGAAGCGCGTCAATATCGCTGCCCGCAACGCCTTCCAGACGTATTTCGAAAATACGTTTGCCAGCGGCTGCCTCACCTTCGTCAAAAAAAGATTGTGGGGCGGGACCGTATAATGTCTCCAGACCATCGCGCCCGCGTGTGCGAATGAAAATGGCACCGGCTTCATCAGCCCCCTTGTTTTCAACCGCCGCAAATCCGCCCGCAGCAAAAGCGCGGCGCATCAACGCGGAAACATATATGCCGGATTTCAAACGCATGTTATTGCGCTCATCAATGTAGCGTCAGACCTTCACCGCCAGGCGAACGCCGCCCCAATGGCGACCGTTTACAGTCACCGGTGCGGAAATATCCTTCATCATCACGAAGTTGCCGCCACCCATATCACGTCGGTAGGTTTGCACAAGGAATGGTTTCTTGTTGCGGCCCGCTGCAAGACCGGTACGGTCGTTGAAGATGCGGCGGTTACGTGAGTTGGCCGTGTTCCATTCCACGTCACCGGGACGCTGTGGCTGGGAGAATTTTGCGTTGTGGACCGGCAGATAGCCATTCTCATCCACACTCGCGCAGAACACGATTGCAGGGTCGGAACCAGCAACCGGCTCTTGAATGCCCGGAAGCACCTTCTCGACAAAACCAATATAGCGCGTCGTCAATTGCTCTGGGTTGGTTCCAGAAACCGGCTGATAGCTTCGGTCGAACAAATCATCCTGACGCAGTTGTCCGTTCCTGATCGCCTCCTCAAAGACACGTGAAACTTCATTTGCCACGGACTGGACACGCTGAACCCACTTGCTATCCGGGGTATCAACACCAGCTCCTGCCGTGTGCTGGATAATCTCTTCCGACATGGTGACCAGGCCATCCACGCGATCTGCGGCACCTTGCAGGGTTTCATTGCTTTCCAGCATTCCCTGAACGGAGTCCTGCAGCCGATGGGCCAGGTCATCACATTGGGTTTCCACCTGCGCTGTGCTTGCAGCAAGCTGATGAGACACATCCAGAATAGCCGAGAATGCGGTTTCCAGCTGAACGAATGCCGCCTGTGTGGAGACGGCAATTTCCTTGACCTCAACTGCGGACTTTGCGGCCCCCTCGCCGGAGGTTTCCAATTGCCCGATTTTCTGGTTGATGTCCTTCAATGTCTCTTGAATTGTCGAGGTCGCATTGGAAGTCTGCATGGACAGTTCGCGGATTTCCGAGGCCACAACGGCAAACCCCTTGCCTGCGTCGCCAGCACGCGCTGCCTCAATGGCTGCGTTCAATGCCAACAAGTTGGTTTGACGCGCAATCATTCCAATTTCCGCGGCAAATTTGGAGATATTGGCAATGGACTCCGCAAAGGCGGAAATCTCGCCCGAGATTTCACCATTTGCCTTGACCATTTCGTCGATGCGATCAACCGCCGTGGTGAAACCTTCTGTCGTGCTATGCAGCACCTCTCTGGCGCTGGTCGCACTTTCGTCAGAATTTCTGAGGGCGCTGGCAATATCGCGGTTGGCATGCGCAATATTCACGGCATTGCGTGTCAACTCGGTAAAGACCGCCGCGCGGCTGTCAGAGGCGGATGCCACATCCTGAATAGCGCCTGCAATATCCGCCAGATCTATGCCCAGGCGTGATGCTTCTTGCGCCAGCAATGAAACGACATTTGTGAGAGCAGAGATATCGGGAGCCGCAACACCAGACTCAGCTTCTACCGCAAGCTCTGTCGCGCTTGTCGCATCGCCAACAAACTCTGTGTCATATGCTGTAGCTGCAGACATTATCTCTCCCCCGATCGTCAGTCGAAACTGACTCATTGAGGTTAACAATCGCTAAATGCAGCAGCAATTTTCAACTGTAAGCACGTACGCATCTGCACATACACTATAATGCGAAACTAACAATTACAGTGCGCCGATTTGTTTCAGCTTCTCCAGCACAAGCATATTTGGCTTGCCAGTAATTGGCAGACGATAGTGTTTCTCAAAATGGCTGATTGCGTCAGCCGTCTGAGTTCCCATTATGCCATCGACTGCGATATCACTATAGGAAAGCTTCGCCAGACCTTTCTGGATTTGCAAAACCAAATCAGGCATCGGCATTTTTTGCGTGTTCTTCGACGCTGCCTTGGCTTGAGGTTTTGACAATGGCTTTGCCGCAGCGGGTGCGGCATCATTTGCGGCCACTTGCTTGATGATCCCCGCCAGAGGATCACCGGCAGGCTTCTTTCTTACAATGCCGCCCGTAATGTCTTGTGTCGGACGTTCCGTCGGGAGAATGTTGAACTCGGCATTATCCGCCTTGAGTGCCTGCAACACAGCCACACTCGGCTCGCCAGTCACCTCCATACCACGTGTTTCCTGGTAGAAGATGATTGCCGCTTCAGTCTTTGGACCCATTTTTCCATCGACCCCGCCATCATAGAGGCCGCGACGCGCCAGGTTTTGCTGGATCTGGCTGACCATATCCTGATCGCCTGGTAATGCTGTCACCTGCCCCGTTTCAGTGTCCTTGACAATGACGTCTGATCCAGACGGCGCTTTCGCAGTCACGCCGATATTGTCGGGCTTGGCGGCCGGCTTGACCTGACGCTCGATCCTGAAGGTGGTTACGCCTTCGTCGCCTGTGCTCTCAATAGCCGCAGCGCGGGCCGCATAGGCGTCAAATGCGGCGCGTGTATCAAGCAAGGGATGTGGGTGAAAGCCGGGCTGATACCAAAGCGCATTCGCCGCGACAAAAGAGAATACAATACCAAACACCATCGAGCCGCCGGTAGCCGCTGGATGCGTGGAAGCCAGATTTGCTGCCGCCGAAACACCCGTGAGGAGCACGTTGCGGCGTTTTTGCACCTTCTTGTCAGGCGCTTTTCGCTTTTGCCTGCTCATTCATTTCGTCCCTGTCAATCATGCTTGCCGACGCCGTTGTCAGGCGCGGCGGGAATTCAACACGGTTTTGTGTCCGACCGGCTTCCTCTACGCGGGCAGCGCCCGAACCGTCAGCTGGAATGGTCACTGTAATCGTGGTCCCTTCTCCTTGTGTGCTGGCAATAGAAAACTCGCCATCGTGCAGAGCGACCAGCCCCTTGACCAGCGCAAGGCCGAGGCCCGTACCTTCAAACTTGCGAGTATATTCATTGTCCACCTGCATGAAAGGCTTGCCCAGCAGTTCAAGCTTTTCAGCCGGAATTCCGATGCCCGTGTCGGCGACGCTGATTTCAAAATTCTCACCGCGCAGCGCCACATCAACGGTCACAACACCGCCCTTGTCGGTGAACTTGATGGCGTTACCGACCAGGTTGATAAGCACCTGTTTGATAGCCCGGCGATCAGCGATAACTTCTTCGATACCTCTTTCGGCGCGGCAATTGAGTGTCACACCCTTTTGCTCGGCCTGAAGCTCCATCATGCCGTGGCACGCCTTCAACTCGCGCTCGATGTCCAGAGGCTCCACCATCAACTCATAATGCCCGGCCTCAATCTTGCTCATGTCCAGCATGGTGTTGACCACGGCCAAAAGGTGAATGCCGGACTGGTTGATGAGGCTCACATATTCACGCTGACGGTCGTTTTCGAGCTTACCAAAATACTCGCCTGCAAGAATGTCGGAAAAGCCGAGAATGGCATTCAAGGGCGTGCGGAGCTCGTGACTGACTGCGGCCAGAAAGCGCGACTTTGCCTCATTTGCGCCTGCGGCATCTGCGCGCGCATTTTCAAGCTCGACGCTAGCTGCTGCTTCTTCGGCATTCTCCACAGACTGGACGAGGAAGCCTGTAAATGTGCCTTTGTCGTCGCGTGTCGCCGTCATATGCATACGCACGTGCAGAAACTGTCCGGCTTCGCGTGCAGCGCCTCGGCTTTCCAGCCGCACGGAAACGCTGCTCGTTTCCGCTCCTTGCCGCATTCCATCAACGGCGCTCAGAAAAGCGATACGGTCGGAGACATGAACGAGTTCACCAAATGCACTGAAACGCGCAATACCGAGACGTTTGCGATAGGCATCCGCATCGCGGCCCATAACTGAAACGACATTGCCATTGGCGTCGTGCAAGGTGATCAAACCAGCAAGCTGGGAGTAGATGTCAACATGCCCCTGATCGAGTGCCTTCTCGGTTCCGTTGCCGTCCGCATTGCCCGATGGCTTGCGACCTGCAAACTGCAAAACACCGAGTGCGACAGCCATGGTAACTGCGCCTGCGAAACCAACGCCTGCGGGTAGTGCTACCGAGGGGCTGACAAACTGGCTGATAAAGAGCGGGGCAGCGAATGAACCGATCAAGCCACCGGTCAAAACAGGCGCAAGCAAGCGCGTGGCACGCGATGCGGCTCTGCTGCCGTCGCCATCACGCGAGTACCATCTGCCAGCGATGTTCGCCGCAGAGGATGCCCAGCTGTCCTTGATGTTACGCAATACTTTCAACGCTTGAACCAGTACTCATTACTAACTGCCCCAAACTTCGCATCACCTGCTTAAGGAAAGGATAAAATCGCCATTCCTGGAAGGTCGAATCCGGCGCTTCAAGTCCCGTTTTGGGGCAAATTTTCCGCTATCTTTTGAACGTGGTTAACGGCTGGTAAGCGGATTTTGAGGTGCAATTGTCCGATCACATTAACCATGCTTTTGAGAGACAAATCCGCGACCGCCTGAGAATCCGCTATTTGGCTTCAAACTATGATTAACAGCCCGCACCGAATGCGAGCCGGGTGGCGGCGCGCGAGCCAAATCATTCAAATTTTACACAAATTCGAATCAAATCCGCCGATTTTTTCTAATCAGCTGTTGGAAATCATTGGCTAGTTTCCACTCATCAAGACCCGAAAGGGCGAACAAGCCGGAGCAAATACCGGCAGTAAACGGGGCAGAAACATGTGGTTTTTGATTAAAGCAAGCTTCTGGTTCTCACTTGTACTGGCAGCCTTGCCACTCTTTAAAGGCGGCCTGGACGAGACGACGAACGAAGGACCAAAGGTTGAGGCTGTGACAGCCATCACCGCCGTTGCCGGCACCATCAACTATATGACCAAGATTTGCACCGAGCGGCCTGAAGTATGTGAGGCTGGCGCCGAGACAGCCGTTGCGTTGGGCAACCAGGCCCGCGCCGGTGCCCGCATCGCCTACAACATGCTGGAAGACAATTCTGCGGTTACTGATCAGCCCAATCCGGTCGTCGTGGACACAACCCTCACCGGCACAATTATTCCCATTCCGCAGCCCCGCCCTGCATTGCAGTAATTAGCCTCTGGACAGCACGAAATTACCCTGCCTGAACTCGCAATTTTTGCGGCGCCGTGAAAGTTTCTTTCACGGCGTTCTTTTTTGTTCCCAGATATTGATTGCCCTATGGGCGTTCTCTATGACTGAAATCATGAACGCTACCTACACACCCATCACCGATATTGTCAGCGATTTTGAGTTCCTTGACGACTGGGAAGACCGCTATCGCTATGTGATTGAACTTGGGAAGGCACTGCCTGACCTTGCCGAAGAGCTGAAGACGGACGAATACAAGGTTCGAGGCTGTGCCAGTCAGGTTTGGCTCGTCACCCATACGGGCGAAGGCGGCGACCCCGTTCTCACCCTCGAAGGCGACAGCGACGCGCATATTGTGCGCGGTCTGGTCGCCATTGTCCTTTCCATCTATTCGGGCAAGCGCGCATCCGAGATACGCGATCTGGACGCAATTGGCATTTTCGACCAGATTGGCCTTGTCGAGCACCTCTCCGCGCAACGCGCCAACGGTCTGCGGTCGATGATAAAGCGCATCCGCGAGGAGGCCGCCGCGCAGGCTGCCTGATCCAACCCGCCATTCATTAAACTTCGGGGCGATAGCCTGTCTCCCCCCAATGGCGCATTTGTGCCCGTGGCGCGGGCGTGTAATGCCGATGCAGCGCCAGCAGCGCGGTTTTGAGCATCAGCTTGGCGGAACGCGCTGGCCATTGCCGTTCACGCTCCACCGTCTCCAGTCCCTTCTGGAAACAGCAGATGTCCAGCGCAACACCGGATAATTCAGGCCCCATGGCATCCACGGCCTTGCCAACCCTCATCCGCGCCGCCATGGCGCTGTCGCAAAGCTCTTCCATACCACCCTTGCCCCCGCGTGTGGGCGAGAACAACCTTGGTTCAAAGCTCTGTGTGACCCGTGGCTGCAACTGCCCACGTGTGAAATCTGCGTGCAGCCGTTCACCTGCTGCCACCGCCTCCCGTGGCAAAAAGGGAGCCCCATTGCGATCCTTCAGCCGCGTGATCGCTGACAGTGGAGATTCATTGCGATTGAACTGAACATGTAGCTGCCGGGAGCCTTCATCCCGCATCTCACCCACAAGATCGCGATGTTGGGTGGCAAAGCTCTCATCGACACCACTCAAATGGCGTTTCAACCACGTGCGGGCCTCCGGCGTTGGCAGCACCTTCCCTGCAGAAACGCGCACAAGCCCGCCTCGCTGCGCCAGTCTTACCGCGTCCCCCATTTCGCCAGCCTTGACCAACGAGATCTCCAGGGGAGCCTGCAGCACTTTCCTGACCAGACGTGCAATTGCCTTGTCGTCACTTGCGTTTGCCATATCAGTCCTCATCCTCCGTCTCAAACACGAAAACGGAAGCGGTTGCCCGCTCAACAGAGGCAACAAAGGCGTCATACGCCGCATCGTCGCGGCGATCTTCAACAACGGCGCAGGCATGTGCAACAGTCGAACGATCGCGGCCAAAGCCTTCGCCAATCAGAACCTGCCGCATACCCAGGGTGACATAGCAGATATACATGGACATCTGACGAATATGGATTGAGTGCCTGCGCAATTCGCGCCGACTTGGCACGTTGCCACCCGCCACAAAAACCATTTCGGCCGTCAGGCGGGACACGGCCCGACAAATCTCCTTCGTTGTCGCGGCCTCGCGTCTGCGCAGCAATGCACGCGGTCTGCAGCCATCAGAACTTTGCAAATCAGAACGACTGGCAACATCCTTGTCAGGAACATAGGCAGGCGGACGGGCGGAATTGAACTCTTGAGACATATGCATGAACCACTCCCTCGAAATAGGAATTATTTCATACACCCTATGGGAAGTTGTTGGATGAAATAAACGTCATCGCTACAACCTAGCATTGTTTTTCTTCAATTTTTTGTTAAAACTGGGTAAATTGTTGGGATTTTTTTCCTCTTTTTTCAACGCAATTTGTACCAACAAAACAAAAAGGGGCCGCATACGCGACCCCTTCATGCATATTTGAGACGTGTCTTAGCGACGTTTGCGACGCTGACCCAGTCCCATATCCTTTGCCAATTTGGACCGAGCCTCTGCATATGCCGGAGCAACCATGGGGTAGTCGGCACCGAGGTCCCACTTTTCACGATACTGCTCTGGAGAAAGGCTGTGATGGGTCATCAGGTGGCGTTTCAACGACTTGAACGAACCACCGCATTCCAGGCAAATAATGTGATCATCTTGAACCGAGCGGCGAACGGAGACGGCTGGCTTTGGCTTTTCCAGCACCGGAGCAGCAACTGAAGCTTCAGAGGTGTTCTTCAAGGCTGAGTGGACTTCGCCGATCAAACTTGCAAGATCAGCCGCCGGAACCATATGGTTGCCGACATAGGCCGACACGATATCGGCGGTCAGCTCAACCAACAGGTTCTGTTCCGGTTCATTTCGTTCTTCGGACATTTATCACTCCTGCATGAAGCATTCCATGGGCGGGCTATCATGAGACAGCACCGGGAACGCATATAGATTTTTTATTTGAGCGCCGCGTCAAAACGAGCCTGTCATTGCGACAAACACTGTCTTTCGCGACCATTATTGTACTATCACAACAAAAAGAGGACGCGCTTTCAAATGCAACCATGAAATGACCACAATTCAAATCGGTCCATCTACTTCATGGAATTAGCATTCCTGTTAGAAATGTCCAGTAGAAAATATATATCAATTTGCCTAGATAGTTTTATTGTGGGTTAGCGCAATCACTCTTGTTTCTCATTATTGAACAAATCATGCTCGAGATCATCGCGGACTGTTAAATCTGTTAACTCACAACCTGCGTGATGCGCTGCGCGAGCCAGCAAATGCGCCGACACCGGCGCGGTCAATATGAAAAATACAAAGCCTGCAAACGCGCGTGCCAGAATAGCAGGATCTCCAGACTGCAGGCCTGTGGCCAATAGCAGCAGGCCGGAACCAACGGTGCCCGCCTTCGCGGCTGCGTGCATGCGCGTATAGACATCCGGCAGACGAATGATGCCTACAGCCGCAACGAAGGCAAATCCGGCACCTGCCAGCAGCAGCACACAAGCGACAAGATCAAGTATCAAATGCAGCATATCAGTCTGCCTCCTTGACGCTGGTTTCAGCAGCCTTGGCTTGCGACTTCCTTTTCGGCGGACCCTTGACCCGCGCGCCGCGCGTCTGAACGAAGCGTGCAAAGGCAACGGTGGCCAAAAAGCCAACCAGGCTCAATGCAATGGCGATATCAATATAGAGGTTGTAGCCGGTTTTCATGGCAATTGCTGCGATGAAGCCGATCGCAATCGCGACCAGCATATCAAGCGCCACCACTCGATCTGCCAGCGTGGGACCATAAATGACACGCACCACGGTCACCAGAAATGCCAGCGCCAGCACCACCAGCGCGATATTTACGGACCACGCAATCATTGTCTCGCCAAAGGTCATCGGAACGCCTCCAGGATCTTCTTCTCGAAGCCGCCGGCAATGTCCGCAATGGCCGCATCCACGTCGGAGCAATCAATGGCGTGCACATATAGCCACTTGCGATCTTCAGACACATCAACCGATAAGGTTCCAGGCGTCAGGGTAATGAGGTTGGCCAGTAGCGTAATTTCGAGATCCCTATCAACGGTAAGCGGGAACGCGAATATGCCGGGCTTGAGGTCCATATCGCGTTTCAAAACCAGAACCGTCACCTTCCACGCGGAAAGGGCTAGCTCTTTCATGAAGAGAGCGAATAGCGACAGGACGCGCCGTGTGCGACCCACATAGCCGGTGCTGCCCGTCTGCTCGCGCAGCAGAAAAAGTGCAATTGCCGACAGCACAAAGCCAAACGCGAGATTGAGCAGCGAAAAGGAACCGCTGACTGCCGCCCACAGAAGCGTAAACGCAACATTGATAATAAACGTCATCATGGCTTGCTCTCCCCTTCAGGGAAAACCGACTGGACATAGGCGCCGGTATTGAGAATGCCGTCCGCAGACCGCTGCGCAACATCAATAACACCACCTGGCAACACGCCAAATATGATGATCAGCACTGTCAGGCCAATGAGCGGGAAAAGTGATGTGTGAGGAATGGAAACAGCTTGCCGCTCCACCACAGCCGGCTTCCACCATGCGTGGGCGAAAACGCGACCAAACGCGATTGTTGTCAGGAAGCCCGTAACCATGATGCCCGCAGCAAGCCACCACGCACCACCGTCAATAGCAGCCTTGATCAGCATGACTTTCGGCCAAAACCCAGAGAATGGGGGAAGACCGGCTGCCGCGAAAAACAACATCAATGCCAAGGCTGCGATGAGCGGATTTTGGCGATAGAGCCCGCCCATGCCGGACAGCGAAAAACTCCCGCTCAACTGGCCAGCAATACCGGCCAACAGATAGAGCGCCAGCATGGCAATCATGGAGTGCAGAGCGTAAAAAACGGTTCCCGCCAGACCTTCCGGAGTTGTCAGCGCCAAACCGGCCAGCATGATGCCAATACCGGAAATAATGACATATCCGAGCATGCGTCTGAAATCGTCCTGGGCCAAAGCACCCAGAATGCCTGTCAACATTGTGCCAAGCGCGACGATGCCGGTCAGCGTTGCCAGTTCCACATGCTGCTCTGGCAGTAGCATGACAAGCGAACGAATGAGCGCGTAGACACCCACCTTCGTCAACAGACCGGCGAACAGGCCGGAGACCACGATGCGAGGCGTGTGGTAGGACGCAGGCAGCCAGAAGTTGACCGGGAACGCCGCCGCTTTCATGCCGAATGCCAGCAGGTAGAGCGATGCCAGCGTAACCAAAGGCGCGGTTCCCTGCAGGCCGCGCGCCTTTATCGCAATATCTGCCATATTGAGCGTGCCGAAAATGGCATAGAGATAGCCGGTGGCAATCAGGAACAGCGTCGTTCCCATCAGGTTCAGAATTGCATATTTCGTCGCGCCGTCTATCTGCTCCGGCTCTGACCCCAGGATCAGCAGGCCAAAGGACGAGATCAGCATGACCTCAAACCAGACATAGAGGTTGAAAATATCGCCGGTTAGAAACGCACCGGATACCCCGGCCATCATGATGACCAGGAATGGATAGAAGCCGTAACGCCGCGACGAACTGTCGGCATCCTTCAAGCCATAAACGCCTGCCGCAAATGCGGCGATTGCGGCGGCCAGATTGAGGCTTGCGCCCAGCACATCAACCGTGAAAGCGATACCGAACGGCGGAAGCCACCGCCCCATGACCATCGTGACTGTGCCTTCTGCCAGCACCAGCCGTAGCAACAGCCCGGCGATAATCACCAGAACACCAAGTCCGGGAAGCGCCAGCAAAGGCTGAAGCTTTGTATTCTTGCGGGTGGCAATCAGCACTGCACCCAGAGCAAGGCTCCACGCCACCGGCAGAATAACCAGCCAATGCTCCAATGGCACCGGATCCATCACCAGCGCTCTGGCGAGATCAACAGAATGTGCACCTGTCTGAGCCATCTAACTACGCATATCCCATTAGTAGCCCAGCGGCGGAAGCGGAGCGTTTTCCGGTTCAGCCGTGCGCATTTCGTCGGTATTGTCCGTCTTCAGGTCCTGATAGGCGCGGTAAGCGAGAACCAGAAGAAAAGCAAAAAATGAAAAGGAAATCACGATCGCGGTCAGGATCAATGCCTGCGGCAACGGGTTTGCCGCGCCTGAGGGCAGAACGTCGTTTCCATCGGTGATAATCGGCGGGATCTCCCGCGTTACGCGTCCGGCGGTAAAGAGCAACAGGTTCACCGCATTACCAAGGATCGCAACGCCCATGAGAATGCGGATGATGTGCTTCGATAGCATCAGGTAAATCGCCACGGCGAAAAACAGGCCAACGATAAGAGCGAGGAAGCCTTCCATCAAAGATCCTCCCTTTCTTCCAGCGCCAGCGCAATGGACGTGATCGCACCCGTCACCACAAGGTAGACGCCAACATCAAAAAGAAGCGGCGTGGAAAGTGCGATCTCGGTGCCAAAGAAATTAGGAAAGACCCAGAGCGCCGTCATGAACGGCACATGGAAAAAGATGGAAAGAACACCTGCAGCGCTGGAAAGCAACAATCCCGTTGCAGCGATGGCCATAGGGTGGAAATACACAGCGCGGCGCACGGATGCAACGCCAGCGGCAATACCCTGAATTGCAAAGGCTGAGGCCGCTATTAGCCCGCCAATAAAGCCGCCGCCCGGCGCATTATGCCCCCGCAAAAGCACGTAGACCGAAAAGAGCACCATCAGCGCTGTGAGATAAGGAGCCATGGTTCTGAAAATCAGCGTATTCATCATGCCTCTCCCGTCACTTTGGCGGCGACCTTTTTCTCACCCTCGTCGGAGGGGCGAACCACCCGAATGCGGATCAGCGCCAGAATAGCCAGGCCGGTGACCACGACCACTGAAATTTCGCCCAGCGTGTCTGTTCCACGGAAGTCAACGATGATGACATTGACCACGTTGGCGCCATGCGCAATCACCTTGGAATAGGCATTGAAGAATTCTGTCAGCTGGTTGTTGAAGGCTGCTTCGGTTGATCGCATCAACATCGCGGCAAAACCAAGACCGCAGGCCGCACCGATAACCGCATCCATGGTGCGATGGCGCAGCGGACGATGATCAGCAGGGCTCATGTTCAAACGGGTCATCACCAAGGCGAGAATGACCACGGACAAGGTCTCCACCATGAACTGCGTAAACGACAGGTCAGGCGCGCCATAGAGCATGAAAATCACCGCGACCGCAAAGCCCTGAATGCCGAGAGAAACAATCGCGGTAAGCCGCCCGTTTGCAAACGCCACGCGAAACAGGCCTATGATGGCAATAGCAAAAATCACGAATTCATAAAACGTCAGATTTTCAGGCCACTTCGGCCATGCGGGCCATTCACCGTAAACGGTCATTGGCACCAGGAGAGCGGCAGCCACAAAAACAAATGTCAGCGTGACATAGACTTCCAGTTTGCCTGACTGCAGGAAGCGCGTTAGCGCGTAGGCACCCCGCACCAAAGCCCGCATGAACTGGTCAAAGCCATGATCCGGGCCCCAGCCAATCGCCTTCAATATGCTGGCTGCAAGGCCGCGAAGGCGATCAATGCTCAAATAGGTCACAACGCCCAGACCGATTGTGAGAAGCGACAGCCAGAATGGCAGACTGATATGCGGCATGGCCGAAATCTCGACCGATACGGCTTCACCCTCAACTGCGGTTGCGAATGGCGACGTGATCAGCTCGTGAAACGCGCTTGAAAAGAGACCTGCAGCCAGACCCAACAACGCCAAAACCACTGGCCCCGCCCACAAAAGAAGCGGCGCCTCGTGTACGTCCCCGTGATGTCCGTGTGCTCCATCTGCCACACCATGATGGGCACCGGGAACAGGCTTGTAGACACCAATAAAGGGCTTCAGCGCAACAGCGAATGCCAAGGCGAACATGAACGCATTACCGATGACGGCGACTGTTGTGAAGACAATGCCGCGGATGCTGTCACTGGCCAGCGCATGATAAATCTCTTCCTTGGCCAGGAAGCCGAAGAACGGCGGCAACCCGCCCATGGAAAGAGCTGCCAGAAGCGCCGCGCCAAACGTGATTGGCATGAAACGCATCAATCCGCCAAGCTTGGTCACATCGCGGGTTCCCGCCTCATGGTCCACCGCGCCGGCGACCATGAAGAGCGCGCCCTTGAACAGCGAGTGCGCGATGAGATAGAGCACCGCACCTTCAATGGCGTGTGGCGCACCGAAACCGGTCATCATCACCAGCAGGCCCAGTGATGCAACGGTCGTGTAGGCGAGCATCAACTTGAGGTCAGTCTGTCGCAGGCCCAGAAATGTTCCAACCAGCAGGGTCGTGCCACCGAAAACCGGCAGTATGATTTCCCAAGCCTCAGTGCCGCCGAAGGCAGGCTGCAGACGCATGAGCAGAAACACACCGGCTTTGACCATGGTTGCCGAATGGAGAAATGCGGAAACCGGCGTTGGCGCTTCCATCGCGTTGGGAAGCCAGAAATGGAACGGAAATTGAGCAGATTTCGTGAATGCACCGCCCAGGATCAAGACCAGCGCCGCCAGATAGAGCGGGTGCGCCTGCAATGCGGGGCCCATTTCCAGCAACGCCGACAATGATGATACGCCCGTCATACCCCAGATCAGCAGCAGACCGGCCAGAAGCAGCAACCCGCCACCGCCGGTTACCACCAGCGCCTGCAAGGCGGCCCGGCGCGAGGCTTCGCGGCTATGATCAAACCCGATCAGCAGGAATGATGTGATGGATGTCAGCTCCCAATAGATAAACAACATCAGGAAGTTGTCAGAAATGACAACACCCAGCATGGAACCCATGAACATCAGGATGAAGGACAGGAAGCGGCCAAGCTGCGGATGACCTTTCAGATAGCCGCCGGAATAAAGAACAATGAATGTCCCGATACCGCTGATCAACAATACGAAGGTGAGTGACAGCCCGTCCAGCAGCCAGGAATAGGTCACATCAAACTGGGGCACCCAGTTGAAGCCGCCCGTAATGGCTCCATGTTCGGCAACCTTCTGAACGAAGCCCGCGAAATAGACGAAGATTGCCGCCGGGAATGCTGCGAGTACCCAGGCAGCACGCCATGCCATCACCCTGACCAGAAAAGGCGCAAGCACGGCAGCGGCAAAAGGCAACAACAGCATCAGGAATGTCATATGAACGGCATTTTCCGCCATGCAGCCACTTTCCCCTCGTCGCTTGTTCTTTTTGTGCTTCGCGATATTCGATGCTTTTCCAGATAGGATAAAGGTGCGGGCGGCTCAAGGCCTATTCGGCAAAAGGTTGACAATTTTCATCAATTTATGCGCCGGATGCCGCGCCGCCAGACCAAAAATTAAAGGTTAAATTAAGTATATTCGATAGGATGATGGAAAGGTAACTCCACACCAGGAAAACGGTAAGGCTTTGGTAACGGGGATAAACTAGTTTGAATTCCGACCTAAATGGAACTTTACGATGACAGTGCAGCCCCAACCTCAACAGAAACAAGATTTGAGCTTTCGCATTTTCTCACTGATGACGCGGCTCAATATTGAAGCCTCTCCGGTGAATTACGAGCTGTTTCATGAGATTATGAGCGGCAACAATCCGGAGCTGCGTGAGCGCTTTTCCAAGCTTGGCAAAGCGATCAACAACGAGGCGATTGCCGAGCTTGCGCGCCGGTATCTTCCGCACCATTTTGGCGATTCCATTTTTGATACCTCCTCCAAGACCATGTCGAAAGATCTTGAGGAGTTGATGGCGTCCCTGGAGCGCTCCCACAGCGATCTGGACACCTTCACCCAACACCTCTCCAAATCCACTGACAAGTTCAAGTCCATTGATCCGGCCAACGCCAACGAGATCAAGGCGGAGCTTGACGGCTTGGCCAAAGCAACAGATTACCAGCGTTCGCTGAACCAGGCGACGCTGACAACGATCAACACCAAGCTGACATCGGTAAACACACTCGCCTCTGAGATTGACGAAGTTGAGCGCGCCAAGTTTACCCATCCGGCGACAGGTCTTTCAAACCGTCGTGCGTTCAACAAGCGCATGGCCACAATGTTTGCCGATGCCAAATTCCCGGGCGACTATGCGCTCTGCTTTGGCCGTATCAGCCATTTCGAGGCTATGGAAAAGGCTGAACTGTTGAAGGCAAAGGAATACCTGCTCAAACAGATTGGCATAACGATTTCCGGGGTCGTCTCTGAAGATGACTTTGGCGGCTGGATCGAAAGCCCGCAGATTTGCATCATTCTGGCCACCGCGTCGGAAAGCGAAATCAAACGTATCTGTGGCAATGTGCGCCAAAAACTCGACGCGCTGCTGGCCAACATGCGCCGCACCTCGCCGCTCGTGCCCAGCTGCAACACATTCTTCGGCGCATGCACCACTTACGGCGCATCGAATGCGGCCACCATGATTGGTAATGCAGAAAAGGCGCTCATCAAAGCTGCCGAACGCGCGGATGGCGAAATCCAGATATTCGGTGAGACCGGTACCGATGCTGATAGCGGCAAGAACTATCAGATGTATGGATCGATCAGCGTCTGATTCCTGCCGATCACCTTCATTTGAAGTGACCACACATTGAAGGACCTGCTTTGTGCACCTATTCTCAGGCCACAAAGCAGGAGCCGCAAATGTCTGAGAATATCGTTCCCATTGTACAAAAGAGTGACGATGAATGGCGGGCACAGTTAACGCCTGAGCAGTTTCAAGTCACGCGGCGCGCAGGCACCGAACGCGCTTTTACCGGGCCTTTCTGGGACACATTTCAGCCAGGCACATATTCCTGCGTTTGCTGCGGCAACGACCTCTTCCTGTCGGACACCAAGTTTGATGCTGGCTGCGGCTGGCCCAGCTTTTTCAAGGCTGTTTCGCCGGATGCCATCACCGAGCATCAGGACAAATCACACTTTATGGTTCGCACTGAAATTCGCTGCGCGTCATGTGCGGCACATCTGGGTCACGTTTTCCCCGACGGCCCCGCACCCACTGGACTGCGCTACTGCCTGAACGGCACCGCCATGACGTTTACCCCCGCTTCGTGAGCGGCTCTACGCCTGGCAGGCCTGAAACACAGCGACATAATGCACGGCAGCGGCAGAAACCACGAAGCCATGCCAGATTGCGTTCTGGAACCGCAACTTCTCCCAGACATGGAAGATCACGCCCAGTGAATAAATGATGCCGCCGATGAGGATCAACAGCAGTGTTGTTCCGTCAAGACGTCCCCACAGGGGACCGGCGGCAGCCAGCCCGCACCAACCCATTGCCATGTAGAAGAGGATGGCCAAACGGTCGTAGCGACCGGGAAAGCGGAATTTCATGAATATCCCGAAACCGGCCATGGTCCACACGAGCGCGAGAAGCGAGGCAACCCGCCAGTCATCAGCGCCGCGAACCAGAAACGGCGTATAAGTCGCGCCTATCAGCACAAATATCGCCGAGTGGTCGAAGCGACGCAATATCCATTTGGTTCTAGAAACAGGCCAGATGTTGTAGGTGAACGAAATGGCCAGCGCGCCCACCAGACCCAGACCATAGATCCAAGACGCGGCAATGGTGCCAGCAGTTCCCCAGACAAATCCATAAAAAATAAGTGCCGTGGCACCAATCAGCGCTGCAACAATACCGATGCCATGAACAATGCCGTCGGCAATAATTTCCGCGCGGTCATAGTTCCATTTGAAATGTGTGAATTTCAGGTAGTCAGTCATGCAAGCCCTATTTCAAAAACGAAGCAGTGATATTGAAACCCAAATGATTTGAGCTTGCAATCAAAAAGAGGCCGGGAGTTCGCACCCCCGGCCCCGTAACAGGACAGCCCCAAGCCCATTGACGGCCGCATCGCCTGGGCGGCCTGTCTATTTGGTCATGCAATCGCGGCAAAGTGCGGCATGAGGGACGGCTTCAAGACGGTCTTCGGAAATGTCCTCGCCGCAACGTACGCACACACCGAAGGTGCCTTTGGCAATACGTTCCAGCGCCGCCTCAATGGCCTTTAATTCCGCCTGGCCCTGCAGGCCAAGTTCTTCGAGAACTTCATCGTTTTCCCGTTCTGTCGCGCGTTCTTCGCTGTCCGGATTGGGGTGCGCATCGAGGTCATCCTCGATCCTGTGAAGCCTGACATCGAGTTCACTTTGACGTTTTTTCAGTTTTTGTTCGTAGTGAGAAAGATCGACCATTGCCGTTCACCGCTTTCTTGTTTTTGGACGGATTTTTGGCAGATCGCGTCAGCGATCAACCAGAACCGAGATCTTGGCGTGCCGAACCACGCGATCTGCGGTGGAACCGAGCAGGTAGTTGGAGATATCAGGGCGGTGAGAGGCCACAATGATCAGATCAGCATCATTGTCTTGTGCTGCGGCCAAAATGTTGCGCGCCGGAGCTCCAACACGAACCTCAACTGTAGCATCCGTGACATTGTGATCGGATTTGAGCTGGCTCAGGACACCAAGTGCCTGTTTGCGCGTGTTTTCAATCACATCTGCAGGCAGGTCGATTGCCAGATAACCAGGCACTTCCTCCACCACGTTCAGCAGGATCAGCTTGCCACCTTCGTCAAGCAGCGCCAGCGCACGCTCGAGGATTTTCTTCCCTTTTTCGACCTGACTAATATCAATCGGTACGATGATCTTCTTGAACATGATGCTGTTTCCTTCCCTGCAGACGCGCCCTCTGCATGTCTGCACTTGAACATATACCAAGTCTTGCCCGGCAGCAGGGGATGCCGCATTGACATACATCAATTTAACTCAAGCCTAATGGGGTGCGGCTCAACAGCATTGCAGAAACGCTTGTCATGCTCATTTGACAATGGACGAGTTGGCCGGAATTCCGCCCAAAATTGGCCGATCAACGGATAGTGGCTATGCTATAAAGGGCCGCAAATTTGGGGTGACCGCCCTTGAAGGGGCTGTTTTGGAGAGACTTTATGCGACTGACGTATTGGGCTGCACCTGCAGCCATTGCACTGCTGGCTGGCCTTTCTTCCTGCCAGTCACTGAGCAAGGATGAGTGCCTTGTTGCCGATTGGCAGGTTATTGGAGAGAATGACGGCGCAGCCGGTCAGGACCCTCAGGGGCGCTTCGCTCAGCATGTAAAGGCCTGCGCGCGCGTCAATGTTGTGCCCGACCAGACACTGTGGAATCAGGGCTACAAAACCGGACTTGTTCGCTATTGCACACCCAGAAGCGGTCTTCAGTCCGGACGCAGCGGCAAGGCGTATCACAATGTATGCCCGGTAGAGACCCAGGACGGCTTTCTGAGGGGCTACAATTTGGGGCATGCAGCCTATAGCAAACAATCCTCGATCAACTCACTGACCAACCGGATCAACTCGCTTGAGTACCAGATCGAACAGGCGAAGGGCGGCTCAAAGAAAAAGGGCTCTAAGAAGTGGTCCAAAGATGAGGTGAAGCGCATGCGTCGCCAAGTGCACGACCTGCAGCGTGATCGTGACGATCTCGAACGCGATCTGGATCTGATCAACCGCGATATCGACTGGTTTAATCAGGACCCGAATGCTTCCATTCCGTCCCGGTATTATTGAGTGGGGCCAAGACCCTCTGGTCTGGTGAGGATGGCGGCACCCTGCGCCGCCATCCTTATTTCTAATGCTTGTAATAGGGCCACGAGAGAACGATCAACACGACAAACATGAATGCGACGAATGTCAGCGCGGGAATGATGATCGCCGGGTAGCCGAACTTCAAAATCGCCAGCACCCATACGAGCACCATGTTGACGACAAACAGTGCCTTGGTCGCAGCCGGCCCACGCACAGCTTCGCGCAGTGCCCATCCAAAAACGGGCACATTGTAGATCACTCTCTCCATTTTTTATTCCTTTATCAGATTACGCAGTTTCTCGAGCGCCACGTCCCGGTCTTCACCATAGGAAATGGTACCCTTGAATCGGCCATCAGATGACAGGAGAAAAACGGACGCGGTGTGGTCCATCGTATAATCTCCGGGCTCTTCCCCGGGGACTCTAGCCGCATACACTCTCCAGCCTTTTATGACTTTTGCCAATTCTTCGGCGTCACCGGTAATACCGGTTATGCGGTCGGTAAAGGCAGAAACGTAAGAGTGCATCAATTCGCCGCTGTCTCGCTCGGGATCAACGGTCACGAAATAGCCGTGCAGGCCATTCGCTTCACCGAGAGTGTTCATCCACTCAGCCATTTCAAACAGCGTTGTGGGGCAAACATCAGGGCAATGCGTATAGCCGAAATACAGCATGGAGGGATGTCCGACAAAGGCTTGCTCTGTAATTGCCTCGCCTTGATCATCGACCAGATTGAAGGGGACACCTAGCCCCCCGGTCAGCGCATCAGGGTTGGATTTCCAGAACTGCTGGAAGCTGAACATCCCGATGGCGAGAGCGACCGCTGCCGCCCCCGCAATCAGAAAGCTTGATGGACGCATTAGTTTGTGCCCATTTTCTTTCCGTTCATGTTCATGTTGCCGTCATGCTTCATTGCAGGCGCGCCACCTGCCGGGCCAACCATCATATCGACGTCAACATCGCCAGCCTTTTCAAAGTGCAGCGTCACCTTGACCATGCCGCCTTCCTCGAAAGGCTCTTTGATATCCATGAACATGACATGCAGACCGCCACGCTTCAATTCAACGGTCTCACCGGCAGGAACCGGAATACCGTCGACAAGCTGGCGCATTTTCATCACGTCGTTTTCCATGCTCATCGTGTGCAATTGCACGTCGGGCGACATGGGCGATTCGGCACTCACCAGACGGTCATCTTCCTGACCGTGGTTCACGATGGTCATGAAACCACCACCAACCTTTGCACCGGGCACTGTGGCGCGGGTCGTTGGCTGGATAATTTCAAGATCGCCGACCTTGTAATCCATTGCGGAGGCGGAAGAAAATGCGAAGGCGGCAACAAGCAATGCTGCGGATGTCGTGCGGAAAAACTTCATTTGAATGTCCTATGTATCTCTTGTGGAAGCGTGCATGCGAGTTATCAGCCAGGCTCGCATGCAGCTCAATTCCGGCGCTCGAGATGCGCCAATTCAGCCAATTATGAGGATACAAAGACGGGTGGTGCCCGAGGCCCGGCACCAGGAGAATATAGAACATATTGAAGCACAACGGCTTCAACGGTGGGCGGCCCATCGTGGGGGGAAATTACACTAGGGCCGAAAGACGCCGCCACAGGAGGCAGCGCGAAGCCTGGTTGGGCTTGAGCAAGATCAGGCGTGATCTGAATGATCTTACCTTCACCTGAACCGCCGGGTATCGTGATACAGATTTCCGGCAGGGTGCCGTCAGGAAGCACGTAGAAAGCCAGATCGGCAGCAGAGACAACGCGCTCTGTCGCGGCGTTGGCGGTTTGCCCGAAATTCAACAAGATGAGGCCCGCAACGCAGAGCATGCGCAGCGCAACATTCCATCTTGTCGCCAGTCTTATCATTTCAGAACCATCTTGCTCCAGATGAAGCAGGAATATTCCCGCCTCGCCCAATCGTCAATGCGTCATTGTGCCAATTGCGACTCTGCACCATCAAGCAAAGCCTCATAGCGCTTGTCCGTCAGGGTTTTCATGAAGGCAACCAGAGCATCAATGCGCTGATCATCCAATCCCGGACCTTCGGTAAGCTCGGCCATTGCAATATTGTCTTCCACTTCGGGTGCAGCCCATGCCTCGCCGGTCTCCGGGTTAATCTGGCGGCTCGGCGCTTTGGAATTATACTTGTTATAGAAGAGGATCACGGTGCGCAGATCCTTGAAAACGCCATTGTGCATGTAGGGGCCTGTCACAGCGACGTTGCGCAATGTTGGCACTCGGAATTTACCCGCCTGCCGCCCGCTCACATCCTTTGGCAACACACCTGCAAGCCCTGTGTCCTGCGCAACGCCCAGCTGCGGATTGGCCGGAACGCCTATGTTGAAATATTTGTGGTTGGAAAAAATGCTGTCTTCATAGCCGGTTTTTCCCTTCACATCATGGCAGGTCGCGCAATTGGTGAATTGCTGCGAGAAAAACAGCACGCGCCCCAGCTCTTCCTGATCCGTCAGTTGGGCCTCGCCCCGTAGAAAGCGGTCATATTTGGAATCGAATGGCGCGAATGTGTCAGTGCGTTCAAAGGCCGCAATCGCCTTCGCCATGGCCGCATAGGTCGCGTCCACATCGTCGAAAATATCTGCACCGAAGACTGCCTTGAAACTATCGACATAGACCGACTTTTCGCGAATACGCTCCACCACCGCCGCCTTGTCCGGCATGCCCATTTCAATCGGGTTCAGTGGCGGACCACCCGCTTGATCTTCAAGTCCGTTGTGCGCACGCCCATCCAGAAAAAGCCCGCCTCGCCAATCTCCATCCGCGTTCTTGCCAAATGCTGGAACCAGAGCGGCGTAGGTAGCAGTGGGTGCATTGCGCCCGCCAAATGACGAGCCATCATCGCCGAGAGACGTGGTACCGCGCGGATCAGCGAAACCGTGATCCGGATCGTGACAGGTGGAACAGGCCTGAGTTCGATTTTTGGAAAGGTCTGTATCGAAAAACAGAGCCTGGCCGAGATCGGCAATGCCGAGTACGTCAGATGAATATGCTACGTGCGGAACCGCTATGAGAGAAAGGACGGCCAACACACCGGATTTCAAAGAGACCATTTTTGCATCCGCATTCGGGAACCATGTTGCTGACGCGATATCTAAACCTTTCAGCAAAAGTCAACTTTGATTCAGCGCAAACCTAGCCTGAGTGTGCAAAAGGCCTGGTGCGGGGCGGCAGCGCCGCAATGTCCATATGTTCCGGCGCAAGCCCCTGTCGGGCGCGCTCTGCAACCGCCTCATAGGCAGCTTCAAGGTGGCGGGCAAAACGTTCGCCGTCAAAGAGCGGCGCGCGATACCGATTTGCAGCAATACGTGCTCGCAAATCTGCCAGCTCATGTGGCGAAGTAGCAAGCGCGGTGGCTTTCTGGGCAAACGCTTGCTCGTCATTTGCTACCAATTCCGGCAAGCCGATTGCACTGAGAAGGCTTGCGGCGACACGTGCAGCAAAGCTTCGCCCGGTCATGGTGAGCACAGGCACACCCGCCCACAGCGTGTCTGAGGTTGTTGTGTGGCCATTGCACGGAAATGTATCGAGCACCAAATCAGCCAAGGGGATTCGGTCGATATGGGCTTCGTATTCCACATGATTGGCAAATGTTATGCGGGTTGCGGCAATCCCCTGGCGGGCAAATTCCGCCAGAATATTTCGTCTGGCCGTCTCGTCCTTGCACAAACACCAAAAGTGAGAATTCTCAACGCCCTGCAGCAGCCCGGCCCAGCGCCCCACCATGGCGCGCGTTATTTTTGTCTCGCCATTGAATGATGCAAAAATGAATGCGCCTTCTGGCAGCCCGTGATCGACGCGCCGAGCACCGCGAGGAACCGGACGAGTGATGCAATCATTCGGTTGATAGCATTCCGGCAACCGGCAGAGTTTCTCCTCGTAGAAGGGCTTGGCGTCATCGGGTGTAACAATCCCATCCGTGATCGCATAATCGAAGCCATGCCCCGGCATACTGCCCGGATAACCGAGCCAGGTCATCTTTATCGGACAATCGCTGAGCGCTGAAATGCCCAGCCGTGCGCCGCCGGTGAAGCCTTTCAAGTCGACCAGAATATCGGCCCGCCAATTACTGATGACGTTTGCGGCCTCCAGATCATCCATGTCTCGCACCACCACGATGCGCTCCAACAGTTCCGGCTCCCAATTCTGCCTCTGAGCGATCCGATCCGCCGCAGTGTAGCAGAAGAGACGAAAGTCAACGCGTGAAGGGTCGTGCTGCAGCAACACCTGGCGCAACAGCATCATTGTTGCATGGGTGTGGAAGTCACTGGAGAGGTAAGCAATCTTCAGCGGACCGCCGTGAGACGGCATAGATCGGCGCGGCAATGGCGAGAACCCGGCCAGCACCCTTGCCGCTTTGTGATGCTCCAAACCGGGCATCACCAGGAGCGCAGGATCATCCGTCCACATCAAGCGGCGATGCACCGATTCAGCCGCCAGCATGTTTTTCCCAACATCTGATTTCGGGTCGAGCCCTGCGGCCATGCAAGCCTCGGCGACGTCAAAATCACAGGTCATCAGCGCGGCTGAAAACCGCTCTGCATTGAACATCCCGTCATTCGGACGATGCACGAGCACGCGATCAAGATAGGGTACAATTTCGCCCAACCTGCCTGTCTCGCGCAATAGACGCATCCCCAGCATGGCATGGTGCGGGTTGGCAATGTCCAGCGTCTCCAGGTACATTGCCGCCAGGGCAGCCTTTCCATTCTTCAGACATGCCGACAAGACAGGAAACGCATCTTCCGGCGTTGCCGACACATGCGGCAGCAGCAATTCCGCAGCTTCGCTCAGTCTGGTGTCTGCTCCCGCCGCATTCAGCATTTTGACCGCAAAACGCGCGAATACGGTGCGGTCAGCACTTGCCGATTCGGCTGCGGCCAGAAACGCATCACCTGCAGCAAGATTGTTGCCCAGCTTTGCCTGAATATTGCCGTGCAGCGCGTGGAGTTGTGCGCCTACATTATCAGCCGTCAGCAGCGGCTGCAGTGCGGAAAGTGCCTCATCAAATTTGCCCGATTTGTATAGCGCCAGCGCATTTGCCAAGGCCTGCTGCATGATCCAATCCCCAAATGGTAATTCACTGATAGGACGACAGACTTGCTTGGGGCTTTATTGCGTCAGGCATCTCCCCGCGCAATTTTCATGGCTGTGGCAACCGCCGGGCGCTCCATCATCCTGTTGAAGTGATCATGGACGCGGGGGAAATCGGCAATGTCCACACCGTCGATCTCCAGCCAATTGGAAATGGTGAAAAGATATGGATCAGCGACGGTGTATTGCTCACCCATCACCCAAGGGCTTTTGAGCATTTCCCCCTCAATCAGGCGGAAACACTCCGCAATATTGCCGGGCACCTTGCGCCTCATATCCTCATGAGAAGTGGTCTCATCTGCCCAGCGACTGCCGCGCATGCGATGCGCATGGGCCACGTGCACCGTGGAGCAAAGATAGGAATTGAACGACTGCATTTGTGCAAATGCAAAAGGATCGTTTAGCGGCGCAAGATTTTTGTCCGGCACCTGCTGCGCGATATAAGCAAGGATTGCAGGGGTTTCCGTCAATATACCCTTGTCGGTTACCAAGGCAGGCACCCTGCCCTTTGGATTTACCGCAAGATATTCGGGCGAACGTTGTTCAAGCCCCTTCATATTCAGAATTCGCAATTCAAATTCCAAACCGCTTTCATGCATTGCAATCAATGATGCCAGTGCGCAGGTATTCGGCCCAAAAAAGAGCGTGATCATCGAGTCTCTCCGTTTTTGGGAGAGAAGACCACAGAGACCTCACATCATCAAATCAAATTCGCTTATGAGCCGTTACGCGTAGGCGAATGGTCTGGTGCGAATGATTGCAAGAATGCCGGCAGGCACAACAAAGGCCAGGAGCATCAACAATTGCGGCATGCGCCCCAGCCCGCTCTCAACCAACGCCCAACGCGCCCAGCCCTGCATTGCAATCAACCATGGAAGAAGCACGCTGGAAATCTGATTATGCCCGACATAGGTGTCGAAGTCGGTTATGCCGGCGAAGCTTGCGACGACCGAGAAGGCAGCAACCAAGACCATAAAGAGATAAGCCATTTTCGGTGCGTCGTTGTCCGGCGCATCGAAATCCTCCAGCGGAAATGCGATGAAAAGCAGGAACGCGGCCAGGAAGAGGCTCTCGACGGGGAAAGCCTGCAACAAGCTTTCCATTCCGCTTTGAACGGTCCAGGCCACACCAATCTTTGTCAGGAAGGATGCCGAGACTGCAGACCAGACAAGTACGGCGACAAACCAGAGAATGCTGAGTTTGACGAAGAGGATGCGACCGGCCACGGCCAGAAGTACAATCAACCCTCCGAGAAAATAGCCTAGAGGCGCGACAATGGTTTGCAAGGTAACATAGAGGTGGTCACACCCACCGCCAAAACCTGCTTCACAGCCGGAAACCGAGACATAGACCTCTGCCAAACGTGGAAAATACACGGCAAAGAACACAAAGGTGGCAACGCCCACCATCACCCACCAGAGATAACGCCCTGCAAACATTTAAACTCACCATCATGCTGCGACCGAACTCACATCGGTATCGTTTCAGCCACCCGGTCAGACATTAGCGCTATTTCATGCGTCGCGCTGAAAACCTTCAATTCCCAGTAAATTTTCACCAAAAATCGGCGAAATTCTGTACCAAATCGGGATAATTAACCTCCTGGCAATTATTGGAATTTGGCATTTCAACTATGAAAGGAGGATCGGTGCAGGGCGTATTTCACCAACGTCAATGCCATTCCAGCTCTTCAGGGTCGTGTTTGACAATGCCAGAAGTCTCGCATGCACATCGTCATCGTGACGGAAGAACCGGGCGAGCGTGGCCGCGACCATGCATTCAGACGCCCGCGTTGCGCCGTCCTCGCATTTCATGGCCATTGCAATACCCTGCTCGGGGATCGTCGCTATGAAGACGCCTTCGGCACCTGTTTTCGCATAGATGCGACCTGGCGCTGCCTGCATGATTTCCGTGCAGGCCCGCCCCGTTCCACCAACATAAAATGGCTCAGCCATGCAGGCAGAAAAGAGACGTTTGGCCGCCTTGGCGCGTTCTGGTCCGATGCCGTCACCTGTTGCCAGCTTGGCATAGGCCTGAGCGATATTTTTCAAAGGTGCGGCATAGGTGGGAATGGAGCAGCCATCCACGCCGCAGGTATCCTGGCCGATGATGCTGCCCGTCAGGCTTTCCATGATGCCGCGGATCTCTGACTGGATCGGGTGGTCGTAGCCAATATATCCCGTCGGATCTTCGCCGGTGTGGCAACAGGTGCAAATGAAGCCTGCATGCTTGCCAGAGCAATTGTTGCGGATGGGCAGCGGCTTTTCCATGATGCGTGCCTGATGGATGGCGGAAGGCAACTGAAACGCCCAATGCGCCCCGCACTCCAGCGTTTCCTCATCGCGACCGGCGGCTTTGAGCATGGAAAGCGCCAATTCGGAATGTGCGTCCTCACCGGAATGCGAAGAACATGCAAGCGCCAGTTCCTTGTCGCCAAAACCGTAGGCGTCCGCAGCGCCGCTCTCAACCAATGGAAGGCCCTGGATGACCTTCACTGCAGAGCGGGGGAAAACCGGCCTTTCTACATCGCCCTGGGAAAAGACCAATTTGCCCGCGCTGTCTACAACAGCGATCTGACCACGATGGCGCGATTCCACGATATTGCCGCGCGTAACTTCCACCAGAACGGGATTGCTCATGCCTCTCCTGCCATTTTTATTAGCCGCCGTTTTCTTTGCACTGGCAGGCCGATTTGTTGTTTTCGCCTTTTAGCAGAAAATGCATTGATTGCAGCAAAAGTTTCATCGAAGCATGCGCCTACCGCGCCGGGAATTTGCAGATTGCCGCTGTTGCGGAAATGACGCAGCAGCCATTTTGATGAGTTCATAACAGCCACGCAATTGCGGGAATCAACCAATATCAATAATTGGTTGCACTCACTGGAGTGCTGGCGAATGCTTTCAACCATAGCTTTTGTTGCGAGAAATCCGGCCTTGCGGATTTATGCATTGCTGATGTTCGTGGCATCCAGCGCAGGGGCAGCAACATTTCCATACCGCTCGTTGATGGGTATCAGCGTGCTTGGCATGAGCGAGCAATTCTTCTCGGTCATGAGCTTTGTCGCTACGGTATCAAGCCTGATTTTTGGCGTCAGCATCGGCATCATCTCGGATTTCATTACCAATAGACGTGCATTACTGCTGGCCACCGGCCTTATGGGTGCGCTTGGCTTCGGCCTGATCTGGATGTTCCCCTCGGTCTGGATGATGGCCTTCACAACGATCTTCATCCTGCCCTTCAGCAACACAAACCCGATGATCTACACGGGCGTCCGAAACGCAACAAGCAGCATGCCGTCCGGCGAGGCCGCTGCGGTCAACTCGGTTGTGCGCACCTCGATGTCTGCGGCCTGGGTCGGCATGCCATTTTTCGTGGGCGTGCTCATTGCAAGCCGCAGCAGTACCGATGTCACCGATGCCTTTGCCGTGTCTCTTGGCTTCTACTGTATCGTGATCCTCGTCGTGCTCTTCGTTCTGCCACGCGATACACAGCGCTCAACGGTGCAGGGTGGAAAGTCCGGTTTCTTCAAGGCGCTCCGCGAACTTGGGCAGTTGAGCATTCTTCTTCGTCTCATTGTGCTGGCGGCATTGTGTGCGGGAAACTGGCTGCAGAATTATACCATGTCATTGGTCGTTCTGGATCTGGGTGGCAGCTTGGCCGATACGGGTTTCATTGCCGGCGGGATTGCCTTGTTGGAAATCCCGTTCATGCTTTTGTGGGCAGCGGGATTGAAGCGATACGGCGCGGTGCCTGTACTCATCGCAGGCGCTGTCATTTATGCAGTCTACCTTGGGGCAACATCACTGGTGTGGGAAGTCTGGCAATATTTCGCGCTGATCCCTGTAGCGGGACTGGGCGCGGCATCTATATTGTCGGTGCCTCTATCTTATTTTCAGGATCTGTTCCCTGAACGCCCGGGCCTGGGCACTTCACTTTACCCGCTCCATGGATTTGTCGGCACCGGGATTGCGTCACTGATCTTTGGCGTCGGCAGCCAATGGACTGATTATCAAGGGGTCAATGCAATTGGTGCCATCTTGACCCTAGTGGCCGTCGTGCTCCTGATCGGGGTCGAGCGTTTCCTGCGTTTGCCGGAAGATAGGGATAATGCCGTTGCTTGAAGCCATCAAAACCATTGCCACCAATCAGGCCATTCGTGGCACGTCTATTGGCGTTTTCTTCGTTGGCATCGCCTTTGCGGCTGCCCAGCCCTATTATTCCATCTTGGGCATCAACGAGCTGGGTCTGAGCGACAATGCGTTTGCGATAATGCTGATGGTCGGCTCATTTATCGGGCTTATTGCCGGTGTTGTGATGGGCGCACTTTCAGACATGGTGCGTGATCGACGTTCCCTGTTGATTTTGCAGTCGGTTGTGGCCGCAGCGGGCTACTTTCTCATCTATCTCCTCCCCGACGTCCGGATCTACGTGTTGGTGTTCCTCTTTGTCATGCCATTCATCGGGGCGCTTTCTTCCGGTCAGTTTGCAGCCGTTCGCGCGGCGACATCCGAACTCGATGGCCGCAAAGCTGTAATCATCAACTCGAATGTACGTACGCTTGTTGCATTTGCCTGGATAATCACCCCCGGCGTTGTCGGGTATATGCTGACAGACGCCGACACGGTGTCCGGCGCGTGGGCTGTGTCAGGTGCCGCCGTTTTGCTTTCCGCTGCGGCATCGGCGCTCTTGACGCCGCCAATCCCCAACAGGGCAGCAGATGAAAGCAAACTGCAGCAGCTCAAACAGGCCCTGCGGGCAATGAGCCGTTTCTCCATTGTGATCCGAGTTCTGGCTATCGCGTGCATGGCGGGCGTGCAATCCCTTTCCAACGTCCTCTATCCGTTGTTGGTTACCGGCAAGCTGGCGGGAACCACTACCGATGTTGGCATCATAGCCGGTGCAACGGCGGCAGCGGAAATCCCATTCATGCTGATGTGGGGTTGGGCAGCATCGCGGTTTTCCAACAAGACTGTGCTGCTGGCCGCAGGCGTCATTTTTGCATTTTATCTGACCGGATTGGGGTTATCCACAAGTGTGTTGCAGCTCTACCTGCTTATTCCGGTCAGCGCCGCCGGAGCAGCTGCAATTCTGTCTATCCCCTTGTCATATATGCAAGATTTCTTTGCCGACAAACCGGGTCTCGCGGCCTCACTACTCTCACTTCTTTACTTTTTATCAACCTGGATCAATTCGAGCAGTTTTGCCCTTGGAACCACTATAAGCGACTACTCCGGGACAGCCTTGCTGGCGGCCTGCGTGGCCGTGTTCGGCTGTGTCATTCTGATACTGGCAGAACGTGCAACACTACCCAGGGATTAATTCTTTGTTTTGAAATTCGGACTAGTTTTGCGCTGCAATATCTCAAAGTCAGTAGACCCTATTGTCCTTGAGATCGGTCAGCCCAACAAATACAATGTTAGCACTTCCTAAACAACTGCTGGTTAACGTTGGGTTGGTTCGCAAAGCAGAACAGTTACGGATTCGGTACAGTGTCAGAGAAGTCAGCAGTAAAAGCGGCAGAGCGTAGCGGTGCAAACAGATCAGTGGAGGACATTTTCTCCCAGGCAAGCGAAGCCGCTTTGGCGAGGTTGCTTGTTGCAGGCTTCGAGAGCGCACAGATGCCGGCCGCGCTTTTTGGTCCTGATGACGACATTGTATATACGACCGAGCAGTATCGAACACTCGTTGATCTGCAACCCGGCACGCAGACATTCTCTGATATGGTTCGTCATTGGGCGGCTTCCGGCAAGGGTATGCTGGTGGAAGGCCCTGTTGATGATTGGCTAGACTATGCCAATTCAAAACGCAGAGCATCACCCTTTAGAAAATTCGAGGTTGACGCCACGGATGGCCGCTGGTTTCTGCAGCAGGAAATTCTCCTCGATGGAGGATATATCTGGAATTTTCTGACGGAAATCACTGACTACAAATCAGAGCAGCACAAACTTCAGCTGGCCCGCGATTCAGCCCGGCGTGACGCGGATACGGACCCGCTTACCGGCATATATAACCGCCGCTACGCCATCTCACGGCTTGAGCGAGAGATGCATTTTTCACGCATCAATAATCGGCCGCTATCGATAGCACTGATAGATCTGGACCATTTCAAGCAGGTCAATGACACATATGGCCATAGCACCGGCGACGATGTGCTTTCACATTTCTGCGTTACGGCAAGCTGGATCCTGCGCCGCACCGACACATTTGCCCGTTTTGGTGGCGAAGAGTTTCTGATCATCGTGCCGGATGCCAGCAGCGATCAGCTTTCAGCGGTGACGGAGCGCATTCGCGAACAGATGCAGCGTGATCCGATCAGGACACCTGCACTCATCAATTACACGATGTCCGCAGGCGTCGTGACCTATGGTGACGAAACGATCGATGAGCTGCTGAACCGTGCAGATACGGCGCTCTACAACGCCAAACACAAGGGCCGGAACCGGACCGAGATCGCCTGATCTACTCCCTGAGCAAAGCCACAAACTCACCATGCAATCTGCCAGCTTGTTTGCCATCGCCTTCCAGGATCGCTTCAACTGAAATGCGCGCGCGTCCATATCGCGCCAGCTTTTCCTCAAATGTCGGCCAGTCGACACCGTCTTCAAAGAAGGCGCGCGCCTGAAACGCTCCTGTTACCGGCGCGGTGTATTCCATGGAGTTGCGCTGGATGACGATGCGGCAATCTATACCCATCTCTTTCAGACGCAGATGCAAGAGCGACCATGCCGCCAGAATGCAGATCGTTGACGCGCTGCCCCCAAATAATGTTCCGCGGTGGTTCAGATTGGGCTCCAGCGGTGCCTGCAGCACCAGACTTTCGGGCCCGACCGAATGCACGCCAACTTCCATGGCGCGCGCCAATGGAATGCGTTCATAGAGATAATCTTTCAATGCGTCTGGCGTCACGCCGATACTCCCGAGATTTCTTGCAGCTTTTCGCGCGCCGCCTCGCTCAACGGCTTGGGGCGCCGCGAAGTGCGGTCAACATAGACATGTACGAAGAAGCCCTCGGCACTTGCGACGTCCTCGTCATTTCGAAACAACCCGACTTCATAATGCACCGATGACGAACCAACGCGTGCAATCCTGATACCCGCATTCACGACATCGGGAAACTTCATTTCCGAGAAATAGCGGCAACCGGTTTCCACAACGAGCCCGACGTGATCACCGTTTTGCGGATCCAGCAGGCCTGCCTCGATCAACCAGCCATTTACGGCGGTGTCGAACAATGAGTAATGCACCACATTATTCATGTGGCCATAGACGTCGTTGTCCATCCAGCGTGTCTGAATTGTACGGAACACCTTGTATTGCGAACGGTGGCCCGGCGCTTTGCGTTCACTCATATCTCACCATGCAGCCTTGTAGATCGATAATGCGTCAGCTTCATTCACCGCGCGTGGATTGTTCACCAGCAGGCGTTGCTGCTTCATGGCATCGGCGGCCATCATGGGCAAGGCATCTTCACCGATGCCCACATCGCGCAGGCGCGGCGGCAACCCCAGCGTTGCAGAAAGCGCCGCCAAAGCGTCAATAAAAGCGGTCGCACGCTCCAGATTGTCTTCAATTTTCGCCAGATGAGGAAATGCATCTGCAGCAATTTCGGCATAGAGCGGCGCTGCCTCTGGCACATTGAAGCGCAGCACATGCGGCAACACCAGAGCGTTGGACAGGCCATGGGGAATATGGAAATGACTGCCGATAGGATAAGCCAGCGCGTGAACGGCAGCGACCGGCGAGTTGGCAAATGCCTGACCCGCCAACATGGAACCGAGCAACATTGCAGAACGCGCCTGCATATTGTCGCCCGCGTGGACTGCGTTCACTATGTTGCCGCCCAACAAACGCAACGCCTCACGCGCCAAAACCTGCGACATGGGATTGTTGTTTGCGTTTTTTGACGCATAAGCCTCAATGGCGTGCACCATGGCATCAATGCCGGTGGCGGCGGTGATGGCCGGTGGCAGCCCCTTTGTCAGCTCCGGGTCAAGCAACGCAATATCAGGCAGCAGCAGCGGTGAAGATACGCCGCGCTTTTCCTCTTTAGAGACTGTAACAATGGCAACCGGCGTGACCTCTGAGCCTGTGCCTGCCGTTGTTGGAATGAGCAATAATGGCAGACGCGGACCGATGGCATTGCCCACCCCCCAGGCCTCGTCCAGGTCTTCACCGGAACCGATGAGGAGTGCCGCAAGTTTGGCAACGTCCAACGACGACCCGCCGCCAAAACCGATCACGCCGCTAACGCGTTCGTGCAGACCGGTTTCAAATGCATCAAAAATGGTTGTGGCTGATGGGTCGGCCTCCACCTGATCGAAAATCAGCAAGTTGAAGCCAGCAGAGCGCAAGCTGGCGATGGCGGCATCCGCCAACCCCAATTTCATAATGCCTGGGTCCGTGACAAACAGAAGCTGCGACCCAAATTTCGACGGCACAACACTTGCCAGGTCGCGCGCGCTACCTGCCCGAAAAATAAACGAGCTGGTCGTATTGAACTGAAAGTCGCGCATGTCTCCTCCACATCGCAATTGGCCAGAGTCCGAGTCTTTTCGAAAGTTCAATATTTAACAACTTGTGGCAAATGACAATGTCGGCCCATCGCACCCTTGTGATCTGCGAAGGTCAGTGGTCTTTGCGAACGCCTTCCAAAGTCATAACGATCTTGCCGACATGGCTGGATTCTTCCATCAGCCGGTGCGCGCTTGCAACCTGCTCCAGCGGGAAAACCGCATGGATTGGCGGCGCTATTGTGCCAGCCTCAAGGAGCGGCCAGACCTTTTCAAGCAAGGCATCGCGGATGGTCTGTTTTTCGGCAGAGGTTCGCGGGCGCATTGTGGACCCCATAACGCGCAAACGCTTGATCATGATAGGCATCAGATTGGCTTTTTCCGCCACGGCACCACCCAGGAAAGCGATGATGGCCAGTCGCCCATCCTTGCCCAAAGACTTCAAATTCTTCTCGAAATAGGCCGCGCCAATCATGTCGAGGATCACATCAACACCCTTGCCGTCAGTTTCCTGTCGAATGACCGCTTCAAAATCGGAGGTCTTGTAGTTGATCGCGCAAGCCGCCCCGAGCTTGAGGCAAGCATTGCATTTTTCGTCAGACCCGGCGGTGGCATAGACAGTTGCACCAAAAGCATTGGCAAGCTGGATGGCCGTTGTGCCAATGCCACTGGTGCCGCCATGGATGAGCACACGCTCGCCGCTTTTCAAGGCGGCCATATCGAAAAGATTGGCCCAGACCGTGAAAAAGGTTTCCGGCAGCGCGGCAGCACGAATGGCATCATAGCCCTTTGGCCATGGCATGGCCTGCGTGGCGGGCACAGCGCAATATTCGGCGTAGCCGCCGCCATTGGCGAGTGCGGTCACTTTTTCGCCGATTGCAAAGCCGGTGGCCGCCTCGCCCATCGCCACGACTTCGCCAGCGACTTCCAGCCCCAAAACAGGGCTGGCATCTGGCGGTGGCGGATATGCGCCCTGCCGCTGGGCGACATCCGGCCGGTTTACACCAGCCGCTTCAACATGAATGAGTATCTCGCCCGCTTTGAGCACCGGCAATGGCCCGGTTGCAATGCGCATGGCTTCAGGTGCTCCAGGCTCCGGCAAATCTACATAATGCATCGTTTCGGGCAAATCGCTCATTTCCACTCCTCGTCTATCCGCCAATTTATCAGACATGCCTAGCATGCCCGTCAAGGCCACAACATTGTTGAGCAGCACGAAGCAATGTGACGATCAGGCGCCGAAAATCTCAAAAACAGACCAATATGAACAGAATTATTTTCACATCCACAAATTCGGTCACGAATACGCCACGAAGTCAAAACGAAAGCCATTAATTTGCCATCATGCACAGGATTGCGGCAAAATAAGATACTGAAATAATTAAATTAAATTAATTTGAGACTCTCGCCCGCCGCCCCTATTTTCCACTCGAACCACGGCGGGGCTCAATGGCCTCGAGGCCACATCCCAGGCGTCTCGTCGCGACGGTTCAGCACAATCTCCCAGAACGGGACACAAGGAGAATTTCTGATGCGTACACTTATCGCTTCCATGACTGCAGCCCTTCTCATGACCGCTGGCGCTGCATACGCCGAAGACGTAAACGGTGTTGTTGCGACCTTTGAAGAAGGCGTTATCACGCTGGAAGACGGCACAATGTACACTGTTCCGGAAGGCGTCGAAGTTGGCGATCTGGAAGCCGGCGCAAACGTCATGATCTCGTTCGAAAAGAACGGCGAAGAAAACGACGTTACAGCTGTAACAGCTGCTGAATAATCTGACCTTTCAGGTTTGATGCGAAGCGGGGGCTCCGGCCTCCGCTTTTTTTTGGCCTCGCTTCCGCTTCTTGGCCTCGCTTCCTCGCCCCTATTTTCCACACTATAGTCCTTTGCTGCATTTTTTATTGATTGATGAGTCAATCAACGCTATATTGCGGGCATCAAGGACCCCCAAGATGCCCAAAATCGGAATGGAACCAGTGCGCCGCAAGGCCCTGGTGGAAGCGACATTGAAAGCAATAGGCGAGCACGGCACGCTGGCAGTCACCATGCAGGAGATTGCCAGGAGCGCAGGCGTGTCGCCCGCACTTGCCTTCCACTATTTCGGCTCCAAGGAACAGCTTTTGATTGCCACCATGCGCAATCTTTTAAAGCAGCTCACCACCGAAACGGTTGCAGGTTTGAGAAAAGCGAAGACCCCGCGTGAGCGGCTGAGCGCGATTATCCACGCCTCCTTTGCAAAGGAGCAGTTTTCACCAGCAACCATTGCCGCATGGCTCGCTTTTTATGTGGAAGCCCAGCGCTCGACCGAGACCCACCGGTTGCTGGACATATATGCGCGCCGTCTGCACTCAAATCTGGTCCACGCGCTCAAACCACTTTGCGACCAAGCCAAAGCCCAGCACATAGCCGAAGGAACCGCAGCGCTCATTGACGGGCTTTATATCCGCCGTGCGCTTCATGCCCGGCAGGCTGATGAGGCTGGCGCCGTGGCCATGGTGGAAGACTATGTGACGAGCCAACTGACTCTGGAAGAACAAATCAACTTACGGTCATGACTCTACGTGATCGAGGAACCTATGGAGAGCGAATATGCGCGCACAACCAACAGCCAGCCACTTTATTGACGGCGAATATGTGGAAGACACCGCAGGGACTGTGATTGAATGCGTTTACCCCGCGACGGGCGAAGTCATCGCCAAGCTTCACGCGGCAACACCCGCCATCGTTGAGAAAGCTATTGCCTCTGCAAAGGCCGCGCAGGTGGAGTGGGCCAGGATGAGCCCCACCGCACGTGGACGTATTCTCTACAAGGCATCGCAGATCATGCGCGAGCGCAACCGCGAGCTTTCGGAACTGGAAACGCTGGATACCGGCAAGCCGATACAGGAAACCATCGTGGCGGACCCGACCTCCGGCGCTGACGCGTTAGAGTTTTTCGGTGGTGTTGCACCGGCCGCACTCAATGGCGAACAGATACCGCTTGGTGGCGACTGGGCCTACACAAAGCGCATTCCGCTGGGTGTGGTGCTGGGCATTGGCGCGTGGAACTACCCGCAGCAGATCACCTGCTGGAAAGCTGCCCCCGCTCTCGTTGCAGGCAATGCAATGGTGTTCAAGCCTTCGGAAAATACGCCGCTCGGCGCATTGAAGATTGCGGAAATCCTGGTTGAAGCCGGTTTGCCGAAAGGCCTTTTCAACGTGGTACAGGGCGACCGGGCGACAGGCCCGCTGCTGGTGAACCATCCGGATATCGCCAAGGTAACCCTAACGGGTTCCGTACCAACTGGCCGCGCAGTTGCGGGCGCAGCGGCGGGGCAACTGAAGCACGTGACCATGGAGCTTGGCGGCAAGTCGCCCATGATCGTGTTCGACGATGCCAGCATTGAGGACGCGATTTCCGGTGCCATGCTTGGCAACTTCTATTCTACTGGCCAGATCTGTTCCAACGGCACGCGCGTTTTTGTGCAGAAGGGCATCAAGGACCAGTTTCTCGCCCGCCTGAAGGCCCGCACAGAAGCCATTATCATGGGCGACCCGATGGACGAGGCAACGCATCTTGGCCCACTGGTCAACAAGGCGCAGCAGGAAAAGGTTCTGGGTTACATCGAGAAAGGCAAGGCCGAGAACGCAACTCTGCTGACAGGCGGCGGCATCCCCAACCATGTGTCTTCTGAAGGTTGCTTTGTGCAGCCTACGGTTTTTGCCGATGTGACCGACGACATGACTATCGCGAAAGAGGAAATCTTCGGCCCCGTCATGTGCGTTTTGGATTTTGAGACGGAAGAAGAAGCAATCGCACGTGCCAACGCGACCGAATTTGGTCTGGCAGGCGGTGTCTTCACCGCTGACATGACACGCGCGCACCGCGTGGTGGATCAACTTGAGGCCGGGACCGTGTGGATCAACACCTACAATCTCTGCCCGGTGGAAATTCCATTCGGTGGTGTCAAGCAATCAGGCTTTGGCCGCGAGAACTCCATGGCTGCGATCAATCATTTCACTGAGATCAAGACGATTTATGTGGGCATGGGCAAGTGCGAAGCGCCCTATTGATTAAGCGATCACCCCTCCACAGCGATTCCGCTGTCGGGAGGGGTTGACGTCCGTGCGGCGTCATCCTCGGGCTCGCCCGGAAGACTTCTTTAAACCGGCCTGCACCTGAATGTTGGGGCAGGCATTTGCATGATAGAGCCGCCAGCCCAAGCGGTTCCAGGATCATGGAGCAAACGAAATGCAGGCAGATTACGTCATTATCGGTTCGGGTTCGGCAGGTTCCGCACTTACATCGCGGCTTTCCGAAGATGGCAAAAACACAGTTATCGTGCTGGAATTTGGTGGCACGGATGTCGGCCCCTTCATTCAGATGCCAGCGGCCCTTGCATGGCCCATGAGCATGAAAATGTACAATTGGGGTTATCTGTCAGAGCCGGAGCCAAATCTCAACAATCGACGTATCACCGCACCGCGCGGCAAGGTGATTGGCGGTTCGTCCTCCATCAACGGCATGGTCTATGTGCGCGGCACGGCAGATGATTTTGACAAGTGGGATGAATCCGGGGCAACCGGCTGGTCCTATGCCGATGTGCTGCCCTATTTCAAACGGCAGGAAAACTCGCATGGCGGTCAGGCTGGCTGGCGCGGAACCGATGGTCCGCTGCATGTACAGCGGGGACCTGCGAAGAACCCGTTGGTGCGCGCCTTTGTAGAGGCGGGAGCACAGGCCGGCTTTGAAACGACCGAAGACTATAATGGCGAGAAGCAGGAAGGCTTTGGTCTGATGGAGCAGACCACCTGGAAGGGCCGTCGTTGGTCTGCGGCATCGGCCTACCTGAAACCTGCACTGAAGCGCGACAATGTGCAGTTGGTGCGTTGCTTTGCACGCAAGGTGGTCTTTGAAGGCAAACGCGCTGTGGGCGTGGAAGTCGAGCGTGGCGGCAATGTCGAGGTGATCCGCGCCAACAAGGAAGTCATCGTTTCGGCCTCATCTTTCAACTCCCCCAAGCTTTTGATGCTCTCCGGCATTGGACCGGCAGAACACCTGAAAGAACATGGCATCGAGGTAATTGCCGATCGACCCGGCGTCGGGCAGAACCTGATGGACCATATGGAGTTTTATTTCCAGCAGGTCTCCACCAAGCCCGTGTCGCTTTATTCCTGGCTGCCGTGGTTCTGGCAGGGCGTTGCGGGTGCGCAGTGGCTCTTCACCAAGACGGGCCTTGGCACCTCCAACCAGTTTGAGTCCTGTGCCTTCGTGCGTTCGGCACCGGGCGTCAAACAGCCGGACATTCAGTTCCACTTCCTGCCCGTTGCTATTTCCTATGACGGCAAGGCTGCCGCCAAGAGCCACGGCTTCCAGGTTCACGTGGGCTACAATCATTCCAAATCGCGCGGTTCTGTGACGCTGAAATCCGCCGATCCGAAGGATGATCCTGTCATCCGCTTCAACTATATGAGCCATGAAGAGGACTGGGTGAAGTTCCGCCACTGCGTGCGGCTGACGCGCGAAATCTTCGGTCAAAAGGCCTTTGACGATTTTCGCGGGCCGGAAATCCAGCCCGGCGAAGATGTGCAAAGCGATGAGCAGATTGACGCATTCCTGCGTGAACATCTGGAAAGCGCCTACCACCCCTGCGGCACCAACAAAATGGGTTCTGTGAACGATCCGATGGCGGTTGTTGACCCTGATACCAAAGTCATTGGCGTGGAGGGCTTGCGCGTTGTCGACAGCTCCATTTTCCCGCGTCTGACCTATGGCAACCTAAACGGCCCATCCATCATGACGGGCGAGAAGGCCGCCGACCACATCCTTGGCAAGCCTCGCCTGCCCCGCTCCAATCAGGAACCATGGATTAATCCGCGCTGGGAGACGAGCGACCGATGAGCGAAAATTCTCTTTTCACCCGCACTGAATTGCCGGCGGATTTCCGCGTCCTTCTCAACAAGTATCCGCGTTCCGAATGGGGCACCGTGCATGAGATAGGTGATCTGGGCCTGTTCTGGCTTGAGCGGCACGATGGTTTTCGCAACATGGCAACCGCACTGGAAGCTGCAACGAACCGGGCGCTTGAAGGCGAAATGGCACCGCAGGAATTCGCGATCTGGTTTGCGCCACGTCTCAACCGTTTTTTGGGTGAATTGAACGGACATCATCAAATCGAGGATTTTCAATATTTCCCGATTTTTGCAGCCGCGGACCAGCGACTGACGGGTGGATTTGACCTTCTGGACGCGGATCATCATCTGCTGCACGAAATGCTGGAACGCAACGCCCATGCCGCGAATGATTTTATCCGGGCACTGCAAGGTGAGAGCGGTGTCGAGCCGCGCAAGGCGCTTGATAAATACGCAGTTGAAGCGGAAAGCCTTTTCAAAGGCCTGATCCGCCATCTGGAAGACGAGGAAGATCTGATCCTGCCACTGCTGATGGATCAGGGCGAAGCCAAATTCGGCGACTACTGACCTCAAGACATAGATATAATTCCGCCAATTCAATGCGTTACAACAGAACCTGCTTAGTGCTCTTTACAAGTTAGACGTCTAACTATATTGGTATGACATCTAACTAAATGGAGATGATCATGAAACGCAGGAATTTTTTGAAGATCGCCGGTGGCGGTGTTGTGGTGGCCGCAGCCGGTGTTGGCGTTTTTGCCACAACCCGCACGCCAGACGCAGCACTTGCTCCCTGGAGCCTGGCGGGTGCGGCGCGCTATGCCGATCCACGCAAGCACGCGCTGTCTTATGCCATTCTCGCCCCCAACCCGCACAATCGGCAGCCATGGATTATCAAGCTCGTGGGCGACGACGCGTTTACGCTATGGTTCGATACCGACAAGCAGCTGACGGAAACAGATCCCTTTGACCGACAATTGACAATTGGCCTCGGCTGCTTTCTGGAATTGATGAAGCTGGCGGCCAATGCATCAGGCTATGCAGTTGACACGACGCTATTTCCGGAAGGTATGAGCGAGCAAGGGCTGGACACGCGGCCCGTAGCGCATGTGCGGTTTGCAAGAGACGAAAGCCTGACAGCCGATCCTCTCTTTGCGCATGTGATGGCGCGACGCTCCAACAAGCAGCCTTTTGATACAGGCCGCAATGTTGAGCAGGAGAAGCTTGGCTCCATTATTGCAGCGGCGGCAAATGGAAACCGGCTGGGCGGCACCGTAGCCAACAGCGATATTGCCGAGTTGCGTGCACTGACTGAAAAAGCCATGGCGATTGAGCTGGAGACACCCCGCACCTATCGTGAAAGCGTTGAACTGTTCCGCATTGGTAAAGCCGAGGTGAACGCGAACCCGGACGGTATCAGCTTTACCGGGCCGCTTTTCGAAACGCTTTCGATGGCAGGCATCTTCACGCGCGAGGCTTCCCTGGACCCGAGTACCACCGTTTATGTCGAAGGCATGAGTGCGGTGATGGACAATATCCGCTCTGCCATGGGCTATGTTTGGATGGTATCTGATGGCAACTCCCGCATTGACCAGATCAAGGCCGGTGGCGATTGGCTGCGGGCAAACCTTGCTGCAACTGCTGCGGGCCTTGGCTTTCACCCGTTGAGCCAGTCTCTTCAGGAGTATCCAGAGATGCAGGACATCTATGAATCCGTGCATAAGTCGCTGGCACCGGCAGGCGGCACTGTACAAATGCTGGCCCGCATCGGCTATGCTGCGACGGTACCGGCAACGCCGCGCTGGCCGCTGGACAAGAAGCTGGTGTAACGAGAACTGATCATTGCTATGACTGACGACAATCTCAACAGAACAGGTGTGGCATTCGCCTTTCTCAACGAGATTGGCATCATTTCGCAGCTTTCCACGGCGATGCTTGCCAAAGCCTTGCCGGACGGGGTTCACCCATCACATTTCGCTTTGATGAACCATCTTTTCCGCACCGGCGATGGCAAGACGCCGGTGCATCTGGCCAGCAACATGCAGGTCACCAAAGCGACCATGACACATACACTGAAAGTGCTGGAAGAGCGCGGCTTCATAGATATCCGCGCCAATCCGGACGATGCGCGCGGCAAGCTGGTTTTCATCACGGATGACGGGCGCAATTTCCGCAACGCGGCAATTGAACGTGTCACCGCCGAGTTCAAACACCTGATAACACCTGAACAACTGGAGCGTATGCAGAGACTGCTGCCGGACCTGGTCGAGTTTCGCAAACATCTCGATCAGAACAGGTGACGACACCAAGCCGATGGCGATACGCTGCCAGATCAATCAGCCCTGTTCAAACCTGATGCCACAACCTTTCTTGCCGGATGCCATTTCGATGGCTTCCATCTCGCCCTTCAGGCGGGCAAGTTCAGCGGTGGTTTCATCATCTCCCCCAACAAGGAATGCTGCTGGCCAAAACAGGACAAGGGCCACGCCCGTTGCAACAGCGTCTTTGTTGGCCTTGCTCTTCTGCGCACCGGATATTTCCACCGCGCGGTTTGAAACGCGTTGCGCCTCTTCACTCAACTGAGTGCAGCCCAGGCTTTGATAGAGGACCGGTGACACATAGCTGCTCTTCACCTTATCCGGTGGTGTCGCGCACCCGGCAAGAAAACTTCCAACAACACTGATACAAACCAAAGCCTTACGCATGAACCGACGCCCCTGACACATTGAAACCTAACAGCCCCATAACCATTAGTTGTATATTAATCAATATACACTTTTAGATTTTATGCATATGAGTCGAATAATGTTGCACTCAGCATGGTTCTTTGCGCAGAAACTCGATTATTCCGGGCAATCAGGCCAGTCCCCCCTTGAAATGCTGAAGCATTCTGCGCTTTATCAAATGACGCTGCACCCTGTACCCCAAGAGTCCTGACCGATGCCCGATTACAAGAAGCTGAAGCTTATGCGCCGCATAAAGGTTATGAGCGGTAAGCGCGGCAGTTGGCGCGCGCGTGCAGTCTTTTGGATTGGTGCACTGGCAATCGGCATCATCAGTGTGATTTTTGCGAAGGCCGCCGATTGGGCCGACAAGACTTTTCATTCAGTTACGACATCGTCTGAGTGGTCATTTCTGTTGCCGCTCATCATCACTCCGGCAGGTTTCGCGCTGTCTGCGTGGCTGGCCTTTATCTATTTCCCGAATTCCCAAGGGTCCGGCATTCCGCAGGCCATTGCCGCGCGCCACTTCAAGACGCCGGAGTATCGCGGTCGTTTGCTGTCATTCAAACTGGCGATGGGCAAGATCGCGCTGACCGTTCTGGGTTTGCTGTCCGGCGCCTCCATCGGGCGTGAGGGACCGACCGTTCAGGTGGGCGCGTCCTTCATGCTGCAATCGGCCCGTCTTGGCCGTGTGCTGCATGCCAAGGGCCTTATTCTGGCAGGTTCGGCGGCGGGCATCGCGGCAGCCTTCAACACGCCTTTGGCGGGCATTGTGTTCGCTATTGAAGAAATGAGCCGCAATTTCCAGATCCGCGCCAATGGTGCAATCCTGACTGCGGTTATTCTCTCCGGTCTCGCCTCTCTGGCTCTGGAAGGCAACTACACCTATTTCGGCGAAACCGAGGAGGTCATAGAGGGCATACGCGAATGGTCGCTGGTGCCACTATGCGGCATTGGAGGGGGCGTTCTGGGCGCTGTCTTTTCATCCTGGGCTCTGTGGCTCACGATCCGGGTCAAACGCTGGTGCCTCACCGCACCGGCCAAACGCCTGTTGATCGTCTCCGCGTCCTGTGGACTGGGCGTGGCCATAATCGGCATCATCTCAGGTGGCGCAACATTTGGCACTGGATATGAACAAGCCAGGGGCGCTCTGGAGGGTGAGGCCCTGCCTCCGTTCTTCTTCCTCGGCAAGCTGGCAGCAACGTTCCTTTCCATGATGTCGGGCATCCCCGGTGGTATCTTTGCACCATCGCTTTCGGTTGGTGCCGGTTTTGGCTCCACTATGGGCACGCTACTGGGAACAACAACCGGCATTGCGGCAATTCTCGGCATGGCGGGCTATTTTGCCGGCGTTGTTCAGGCGCCCATGACTGCGTTCGTCATCATTTTGGAAATGACGGACGGTCATGACAATGTCATCGCCCTGATGGCGGCCTCAATGCTTGGATATGTGGCCGCCCGCATGGTGGGCCGCGAACCGCTCTATCACGGCCTGTCTCGCGCCTATATCGCCGATACGATCCGTGTCATGCGCGCCGACGCACAGGCCGAACGTGCCGCTGAGCAGGATGCCGACAAGCCCGAAGGCCCGTCTGACCGCTCCATGCAGCAGCAATAGGCGGCGACGTGTCTGGCCTCGTGTAATAAGGCCAGCTTTTTCATCAATTCCGGATTTGAGAGAGATATTTGCTCTCAAAGCGTCAATCCCGAAACTCTGTTTTCTGTCTTGTGCTGACTCTAGCTGCGATAATCGCAGACATAATCTCCTTAATGGAAACACAGGGTCAGAAGATGAACGCAATTCAACCAGGTGCGGAAACCGCAGCGTCGCTGAACGACGAATTGGCGAAGCTTGACCTTGCCGGTCGCCTGAAATTTATCGCCAGTCTTGGTGGTCGCGCCGTATTCACGACATCACTTGGCATTGAAGACCAGGTGATCACCGCTGCCATTGGCGAGCACTGCCGCGAGATTGAAGTGGCGACGCTGGAAACCGGCATGCTTTTCAAGGAAACCGTAGCGCTGATTGCCGAGACGGAAGCGCGTTATGGCATCACCATCAAGCGTTTTCACCCAATTGAAACCGATGTGGAAGACTACATCACACAATACGGCAAATATGGCTTCTACGAGAGCGTAGAGGCTCGCCATGCCTGTTGTGGCGTGCGCAAGCTGAAGCCGCTTGCCCGTGCGCTGGAAGGTGCGTCTTTCTGGTTTACCGGCCTGCGCCGGGGTCAATCCGCCAACCGCGCAGAAACGCCGTTTGCCGAATTTGATGCCGAGCGCAACCTCATCAAGATCAATCCCCTGGCGGATTGGGATATCGATGCAATCCGCGCTCATGTGGATGCCGAGCACATTCCCTACAATCCGCTGCACAACAAAGGGTTCCCATCCATCGGCTGCGAACCCTGCACAAGAGCTATCCGCCCCGGCGAACCAGAACGTGCTGGCCGCTGGTGGTGGGAAAACGACGAAAAGCGCGAATGCGGCCTGCATGTGCCGGAAAACGCGGAAGCCTCGCTGAACTCCAGCGAACTTTGACAGGACGAGAAAATGCATATTTCTGAATTTGATCTGCACACGCAGGACAAACCGACCAAGCCGCCGCTTGATCCACATCTCAAGGCGCTGGAGAATGAAGCGATCCACATCTTCCGCGAAGTGGCTGCCGAGTTTGAGCGCCCTGTGATGCTTTATTCGATTGGCAAGGATTCGTCTGTGCTGCTGCATCTGGCGCGTAAGGCATTCTATCCTGGTCGCGTGCCCTTCCCGCTTCTGCATGTCGACACCGGCTGGAAGTTCAAGGAAATGATCGCTTTCCGTGACGAAATGGCCGCGAAATACGATCTTGATCTGCATGTGCACACCAATCCACGTGGTGCGGCGGAGAATATCACGCCTTTCTCTCACGGATCCGCGCTCTACACCGACATCATGAAAACCGAGGCTCTGCGCCAGGCGCTGGATGCAGGCAAGTATGATGCGGCCTTCGGCGGTGCACGTCGCGATGAAGAAGCCTCCCGCGCCAAGGAACGCATCTACTCGTTCCGCACGCCTGACCACAAATGGGATCCGCGCAATCAGCGCCCTGAGCTTTGGAACATCTATAACGGCATGGTGCGCCGTGGCGAAAGCGTGCGCGCCTTCCCGCTGTCCAATTGGACCGAAGTTGATATCTGGCGCTACATCCAGGCGGAAAACATTCCGCTGGTGCCGCTCTACTACGCCGCAAAGCGCAAATATGTTGAACGCGACGGCATGATGATCCTGGCTGAAGACGAACGTCTGGAGCTGCTGCCAGGCGAACAGGTGCAGGAAGACTATATTCGTTTCCGCACACTCGGCTGCTTCCCGCTGACCGGCGCAATTCCAAGCCGTTCGACCACGCTTGACGAGGTGATTTCCGAGCTGGAAATCGCCACCGTTTCTGAACGTCAGGGACGCGCGATCGACAAGGACCAGGCCGGTTCCATGGAAAAGAAAAAACGTGAAGGGTATTTCTAAGATGACTGCAAACGCCACTGCAGCTGCCGCAGAACCGGCAGCAGAACCCGCTCACGCCACCAAGGACACACGACCGCTGCGCCTGATCACCTGCGGCTCGGTTGACGATGGCAAGTCCACGCTGATTGGCCGCCTGCTTTGGGACACCAAAGCGGTGAAGGAAGATCAGGCTGCGGCCCTCAACCGTGATTCCGGCAAACAGAATGATCTCGGCCTGCCCGACTTCGCGCTGCTTCTGGACGGTCTGCAGGCAGAACGCGAACAGGGTATTACCATTGATGTTGCCTACCGCTATTTCTCCACAGACAAGCGCTCCTTCATCGTCGCGGACACGCCCGGCCATGAGCAGTATACCCGCAACATGGCAACGGGCGCTTCGACCGCCGATCTCGCCGTGCTATTAGTCGATGCTCGCGCAGGTATTCTGGAACAGACCCGCCGCCACGCAACCATTGCCACGCTGATGGGTATTCGCCAGTTCGTGCTGGCAATCAACAAGATTGACCTGATTGGCTACGATAAGGTCCGCTTTGACGAGATCTCGCACGAGTTCAAGGAGATCGCGCTATCGCTTGGTGTCAAGCAGGTGACCTCTATTCCGGTTTCCGCTCTGAGAGGCGAAAACGTCGTCTACGATGGCAAGGCTTCCATGCCCTGGTATGAAGGTCCAACACTGGTGGAAGTGCTGGAGCTGGCGACAGTGCGCTCGGCCCAGACAGTTGGTTTCCGCTTGCCGGTTCAACGGGTTTCGCGCCCTGGCGAGAGCTTCCGTGGGTATCAGGGCACTGTTGCAGGCGGCTCTGTGAAGCCCGGCGACAGCGTTGTCATTCTGCCCTCCGGCATGGTGGCAAACGTCAAGCAGATCGTGACCTTCGACCTGGTGCGTAACGCTGCGGTGGCCGGTGACGCCATCACGCTGGTGCTGGACCGTCAGGTCGATGTTGCCCGTGGTGATGTGATTGCCACCCTTGATGCGCAGCCGCAAATGGGGCTGTCCTTTGATGCGCAGCTCGTGTCCATGCAGCCGGACGGTATTCAGCCGGGCAAGCGCTATTGGCTGAAATCCGGTTCGCGCCGCCAACGTGTCAGCATTCAGCCGGTCAGCCAGCTTCACCTGAAGACCGGCAGCTGGGAGCCCCACCATGAGGGCTTTGCCATGAATGCAATCGGCAAGGCGCATTTGATTTTTGATGAAGCCGCAATCTTCGACCCTTACGAACTGAACCGGGCCACGGGTGCATTCATCTTGATCGACCCTGACACCAACAACACGGTGGCGGGCGGCATGGTGACCGGTAAACGCGCCGGGCTATCGGGCCTCAATTCGGGCGAAGAACGTGTGATCCTGTCACTGCCTGCAGATCTGGCTGACAAGGTTCTGGCTTCCGAGCTTATGGCTGATCGCCGCGATGAGGTGGAAATTCGCCGGACCAATCCAGGCCGTGCGGCCGAGATTCTCGACGATCTATAAGCGATTGCTCCAACAAGAAGCCGCCTCGAACCAGAGGCGGCTTTTTTTTCTAACACACGTTTCGCACCGTAACTGCATCGCGTTGTGTGCTGGCGCGCTCGATCATTTCAAAGCCGACATTGATCGTCTTTTCTACATGCAGCTGACGTTTCGCGCGAAGTAGCAGATCTCCCGCTTGGGCTCCCATAAGCTCAAAATTCGGCGCAACCGTCGTAACAGGCGGTTCACAGGCTGCCGCCACCTCAATATTGCCAAAGCCGCTGATTCCCAGACGTTCCGGCATATCCAACCCGCGCCGGTGGCCCTCAAAAACTGCACCGAGTGCAATTTCGTCATCATAGCAGCAGACTGCTTCGATTTCAGGATGCTCATCCAGCAATTCGCGCAGCAAGGCAGATCCCACTTTGGCACCCGATGGCTGACTTGCGGCTTTCACCACGATGCGGTCAGACAGTCTCGCCTCATGCATGGCGGACTTGTAGCCATCGATACGTGCGAGAACGCGCCAATCCGGCGCAGGAGCCAGAAACGCGATCCGGCTATAGCGCCTTTCCAGAAGGTGGCGTGTTGCGGCATGGCCGACCTCCACATGGTCGAGACCAACAACGAGATCGGCTGCATTGCTCGGTATATCCATGAGGTAAATGACCGGGCACCGCGCCTTCGCCAACAATTTGCGTGTTCGCGCCTCTTGCGGCTCATCCACCAATATGATTCCCAGCGGCGTCGACCCCAGCGCTTCGATAACCTTGCTATACTCAAGTTCCGGGTCACTGGAGATATAGCTGACCTGAAGTCTGACATTGGCAAGGCGCAAAGTCACTTCCGCGGCAACGACAGATTCGGAATAGGCGCTGATGAGGTTGGGACGGCCGATCATGTAGACCATCTTCTCGGCCCGCGAGGCCAATTTGCGTGCCGACACATCTGGAATATAGTCCAGCTCCTCCACCGCGTCGAAAACGCGCTTGCGGATAGCATCCGACACAGCACCTTCCCCACGAATGGTGCGCGACACCGTCATGGGACTGACACCAGCCATTTTTGCAACATCAGCAAGCGTAACACGACCGCTGGACCGTCTGGACAACATCTTCAACCTCAAGCAATTTACTGGCGAAGATATAACGATGCAAAAAGTGTCACCAATAGCTAAACCTGCTATTCGACTATACTAAACAAGCAATTCAACTTTCACGAAGGCCTTGACGAAAGCGCTGGCTCTCAACAGTGGCCAGATCGGAGCGCACAAGCGTGCGACACCGCTCGTCCACGGCTTTCAGGTGGCTGATTCGGCAACGGCAACATTGCCAACGCCGACAGTTTTGCGCCTAGCCTGCCGCCTGTTTAGCCGCGATTCGCGCGCGAATGCTGTCCACATCAGCTCTCGGGGTCGCAGCAAACAGCGTCTTCGTATATTCGTGCTGCGGGTTTGAAAACACGTCATCGCGTGTGCCGTATTCAACCACTTCGCCGAAATACATGACCATAACCGTATCGGCGATGTATTTGACCACCGACAGGTCATGTGAAACGAAAACATAGGAGAGATTGAACTCCTCCTGCAGGTCTGCCAGCAGATTGAGGATTTGCGCCTGCACGGACAGGTCCAACGCGGAAACCGGCTCGTCGAGAACCAGAAGGCTCGGGTTCAAGATCAACGCACGGGCAATGGCGATACGCTGGCGCTGACCGCCCGAAAACATATGCGGGTATCGGTGGAAATGCTCCGGCTTCAAGCCAACTTTGACCAGAAGCTCGAGCGCGCGCTCTTTCCTCTCTGCCGCACTGGCATTGGTGTTGAGGAGCAGTGGCTCCATCAACACGTCGCCAATTTTCTGACGCGGATTGAGCGACCCATAAGGGTTCTGAAACACAATCTGCACCTTGCGGCGCATATCCGATGTCAGCGGCGACTTGAGAATATTGACCGGTTGTCCGTCAATCTCCAGGTCGCCGGAGGTCTGCGGATCAATCATGGTGATGATCCGTGCAAGTGTCGACTTGCCGCAACCACTTTCGCCGACAATAGCCAAGGTTGTTCCGCGTTCCAGCGAGAAGCTGACGCCCTTGAGCGCTGCAACCGTGCTTGCGGGCCGAAACATGGTGCGAGGAACCAAATAATCGCGGGTAATATCGCGCCCTTGGAGAACAATATCGCTCATGATCGGGCCTCATAGTCTGCAATTGTGGGCAGGCGGTCGCCGGTCGCGTTTTCCGGCAGCGCAGAAAGCAGCGCCTTGGTGTAATCGTTTTGCGGGCTTTCAAACAGCGAAAGCACGTCGGCCTCCTCCATCTTGTGCCCCATGAACTGCACCACCACGCGATCAGCCGTTTCCGCCACCACGCCCATGTCGTGGGTAATCAGAATAATCGCCATACCGGTATCGCGCTGCAACCGGGTCAACAGATCAAGTATCTGTTTTTGTATGGTCACATCCAAGGCCGTGGTAGGTTCGTCAGCGATCAGCAGTTTCGGCTCGCAAGCCATTGCGATCGCGATCATGACACGCTGGCACTGCCCGCCGGAAAGCTGGTGCGGATAAGAGGACAATTTGTCCTTGGGCGCGGGTATGCCGACCGCAGTCAGCAATTCGAGCGCCTTGGCCTGCCGCGCTTTGCGGTCAAGTTTCAAATGCTCTTTCAGCACTTCCTCAATCTGAAATCCCACGGTGAAGCTGGGATTGAGGCTGGCAACCGGCTCCTGAAAAATCATCGATATGTCACGACCGATAATCTTGCGGCGCTCGCCCAATGGCATGGTCAGCAGATCACGCCCCTCAAATAACACCTTGTCGGCAGTCACAGTTGCAGTATCTGGCAACAATCCCATGATTGCCAGCATCGCGACAGACTTGCCCGAGCCGCTTTCACCGACAATCGCCAGAACTTCGCCCTTGTCGATACTATAGGAAACCCGGTCGAGAACTGTCGACTGGCCCTCCGCGGTGTCGAAGCTGACGCTCAGATTTTCGATCTCCAGTAGCGCCATGATTCAGCTCCGCTTCAACTTCGGGTCCAGCGCATCGCGCAGACCATCGCCGACGAGATTGATCGCCAGAACCGTGATGAGAATGGCGAGGCCAGGGAATGTCACAACCCACCACGCGCGTAGAATGAATTCACGTGCTTCGGCGAGCATGGTGCCCCATTCCGGTGTTGGCGGCTGTGCGCCCATTCCAAGAAAGCCAAGCGCTGCTGCCTCCAGGATCGCATTGGAAAAAGACAGCGTACCTTGAACGATGAGCGGCGCGAGGCAATTCGGCAATATCGTTACAAACATCAATCGCCGGTGGCCTGCACCGGCCACTTTTGCCGAAATTACGTATTCGCGTGCGCTTTCCGCCATGACAGCGGCGCGGGTGAGTCGGGCAAAATGCGGTTGCAACACCAACGCGATGGCTATCATGGCGTTGAACAGTCCCGGCCCCAAAATGGCAACAAGCACCAGCGCCAGCAGCAAAGGCGGGAAGGACAGGATAATGTCCATCACGCGCATAACCACGACGTCCACCCATCCGCGGAAATAGCCCGCGAGCAATCCGACGATCACGCCGGTTGTCATGGCAATGGTAACAACGATGATGCCGATAACCAGTGAGAAGCGCGACCCCATGATGAGGCGCGAAAGGAGGTCGCGGCCCACCGCATCCGTCCCCAGCAGATAGGTGAGGCTTCCGCCCTCCTGCCAGAACGGCGGCTTGAGTAGCGCGTCGCGATATTGAAAACTCGGATCATGCGGGGCCACAAGCGGCGCAAATGCCGCCACAAAAACCAGAAGCATCAGAAATGCCAATCCGATGACCGCGCCCTTGCTGCGGCTGAAATCAAACCAGAATGACTTCAGCATCTTCAGCTTGATGGCCGTGGCGGTTTCCTGTGTGTTTGAAACGTTGCTCTGTGCCATGTCGAACCTATTGATGCCTGATGCGCGGGTTGATGAGGCCGTAAAGAACATCAACGAAAAGATTGACGGCCATCACGATCAGCGCGATCAGCACCAGACCGCCCTGCACCACGGTATAGTCACGCCGTGCGATGGAATCGATCATCCATTTGCCGATACCGGGCCAGGAGAAAATTGTTTCTGTCAAAATCGCGCCCGCAACCAGCATGCCGGTCTGCAGGCCGATTGTTGTGATGACTGGCACCATGGCGTTTCTAAGCGCATGCAGGCCCACAACACGAAAGCTGGAAAGTCCCTTGGCGCGTGCTGTGCGCACATAGTCTTCACCCAAAACTTCCAGCATTGCAGAACGGGTCTGGCGTGCAATGACAGCCAACGGAATAGTGCCGAGAACGATTGTCGGCAGCACAAGGTGCGAAAGCGCGGATTTGAAAGCACCCGCTTGCCCGGACAACAGCGCATCAATGGTCATGAAGCCGGTCACTTGCGGGAAGAAATAGAGCAGCGAGATGCGACCTGAAACCGGCGTCCAGCCCAACATGCCGGAAAACAGAATAATAAGCAGAAGCCCCCACCAGAAAATCGGCATTGAATAGCCTGTGAGCGCAACACCCATCGTCAACTGATCGAAAAGCGAGCCGCGCTTAACCGCAGACAAAATGCCGGCCGGGATGCCTATGATCACTGCAAAAATCATAGCGCACAAAGTGAGTTCCAGCGTCGCGGGGAAAAGCGTGAAAAACTCTTCTAAAACCGGCGACTTGGTGGTGATGGAAAGACCGAAGTCCCCATGAAGCAAATTGGTGAAATACTCGAAGTATTGAACCGGGATAGGCCTGTCGAAGCCGAACTGCGTCAGCAGTTCCTTGTAGCGCTCCGGCGTAACACCGCGTTCGCCCGCCATGAGCAAAATAGGGTCGCCCGGCAATACGCGCACGAAAGAGAACGCAACAATAGTGATACCGATGAAGGTCGGAATGATGAGCAGAAGCTTATGCAGAATGAAACGGAACATTGAAAAGCCAATCATGCATGACACGCGCCGCCACTACCTCGACTGAGGTTGCGGCGGCGCGTTCATTCAGATCGATTACTCAGCGATATCGACGTCGTCGAAACGGTGGTAACCCAGTGGATCCATGTGGAAGCCGCTAACCTTGGCCGACATGGGCATGAAGACCTTGGAGTGGGCGATGGTATCCCACGGTGCTTCACGCTTGAAGACTACCTGTGCTTCCTCATAAAGCTTGGTGCGTTCCGCAGTGTCGGAAGTCACCTTGGCCTTCTGGATCAGGTCTTCAAACTCGGCGTTGCACCACTGTGCACGGTTGGAACCACCAATGCCATCGCAGCCCAGAAGTACGGCCAGGAAGTTATCCGGGTCACCGTTGTCACCCGTCCAGCCCAGGAGAACTGCGCCATCGCGGTCTTCGGCCTTGGAGCGTTCCAGATACTCACCCCATTCATAGGAGACGATGTCCACCGTCACGCCGACCTTGGCGAGGTCTGCCTGCATGACTTCTGCCATACGGCGGGCATTGGGGTTGTAAGGACGCTGAACCGGCATGGCCCAGATCTTCATGGAAAGATCCTTTACGCCTGCTTCGTCCAGCATCTTCTTGGCGGCTTCAGGATCATAGGCGTCATCTTCCACCGCATTGTTATACGACCACATTGTCGGTGGGATCGGGTTTTTAGCAACCTGACCTGCGCCCTGGAAAACGGCATCAATGATTGCCTGCTTGTTGATTGCCATGTTCAGCGCCTTGCGCACCTTGGCATTGTCAAAAGGAGCAACCTTGGTGTTGTAGGCCAGATAGCCAACATTCAGGCCTTCCTGCTCACCGACGGTCAGGTCGGGATTGCCCTTGAGTGCTTCAATGTCAGCAGGTGCCGGGTATGGCATCATATGGCATTCGCCGGCTTCCAGCTTCTGACGGCGCACCGCTGCATCAGTGGTGATCGCGAAGACAAGATCGTCAATCTTCTGCTTTTCAGCCCAATAGTCAGCATTGGCCTTGTAGCGAATAACAGCATCCTGCTGGTAAGCAACGAACTGATAAGGACCGGTACCAATCGGCTTCTGGTTGAACTGCTCAGCCTTGCCTGCCGCCATCAGCTGATCAGCATATTCTTTCGACACGATGGAAGCGAAATCCATGGCCAGGTTGGCCACCATCGGTGCCTCTGGTCGGTTGAGCACGAACTTCACGGTATAATCATCAACCTTGACGATATCCTTGATGAGGTCCGGCATCGACATGCCATTGAAATATTCCCAGGAAATGCCCGGTACATACTGATACCACGGATCATCCTTCACGCGCTGGCGGTTGAAGGAGAAGAGGACATCGTCAGCATTGAAGTCGCGGGTCGGGGTGAAATATTCGGTCGTGTGGAACTTTACACCCTTGCGCAGGTGAAATGTGTATTCCAGTCCATCGTCGGAAATATCCCAGCTTTCAGCAAGGCCCGGCTTGGTAGCCGTCTGGCCATGTTCAAACTCAACGAGACGGTTGTAAATCGTGCGGCCCGCAGCATCGAATGTCGTGCCGGACGTATAGGGCGCGGGATCAAAGCCTTCCGGCGAACCTTCCGAGCAATAAACGAGTGTCTTAGCCGAAGCGGCGCCTGCCAGCGTCGAAATCAACGCCGTGGCTGCAAGCATGTAGGTCAGTCTTTTCATGGCTTTCCCCTGTTGGTTCTTGGTATCCATTTTTTACTTTGCCAGCCACACGGCCGGAAGTGGGACGAAGACTGCATCAATTATCCGCAAGTCGCAACTGCATTTTTTTTACCACTTGATATAATTTTTCCTGTGCAGGCTTTGAAACCATGCAGGCCATTCACTCATGCATGCGCCCACCATCAAATCCAGATCGCGGCCTTGCTCTTCAAGCTGAACGCGGACCAAAATATTCATAAAATTCTATGCGACGAATTGTCGCTTCACTTAACCAAAATCAAGGAGGCCCATCCCCGTTTGGCTATGCATACAGCTGAACACAGAAGCAGGGGACGATGCCAATGTTGGCGGCATCCAGACGCGCTTTCTTGCGCGGCGGCATTCAGAGAAAGTCAGTGGTCCGTCCGTTTGGCGCAGTAGCGGAGGTGCGCTTTCACGACCTTTGCACACGCTGCAACGACTGTCAGGCGCACTGTCCGCAAGCTGTTATCGCCCTGGATTCTGAAGGCTATCCGTTTTTTGACCCCAAACAGGGCGACTGCACATTTTGCGGCGACTGCATTTCCGCCTGCGAAACAGGTGCACTGGATGCATCCAGCGCATGGTTGTGGCGCGCCAAGGTCGCCGACAGCTGCCTTGCTGTTTCGGGTGTGCAGTGCCGCGCATGCGAAGACCATTGCGACCCGCAAGCGATTCGCTTTCGCCTGGCGCTTGGCGGGCGATCTCACCCCATCATCGATCACGAAGCATGCACGGGCTGCGGTGGCTGCATTTCGGCCTGCCCCGCAAGTGCGATCTCGTTGATGCAATTTGTACCGGACATGGAGATGGCCACATGCTGAATATTTGCGGATGCCTCGTGCAGACTTTGCCAGACCTGACAAGCCAGGTGGCCGAAGCCATCAGCGCTACGGAGGGTGGCGAAGTTCATGCGGTTGAGAAAGGCCGCATTGTGATGACTGCCGAAGACACAGCCACCAAACGCGCCTCAGACCTCATCATGGACATGCACTCCATTCCCGGCGTGCTGACGGTCACGCTCACTTATCACCATTTCGAAGAACTTGAAGACGAGACCGGTTACGCACCGGCCCTCCAACACTGACCTCGGGAGAATAGACATGCAAACGTCCCGCCGCACATTGCTCAAGGCATCGGCTGCCGCCGCAACTGCTTCGGCAGCAGGCATCACACTTCCAGTCACCGCCGCGAAGGCTGACACAACGGATATTCGCTGGGACAAGGCAGCCTGTCGCTTCTGCGGCACTGGTTGCTCAGTGCTGGTGGGCGTGAAGGATGGTCGCGTTGTGGCAACCCAAGGCGACCCGGATGCACCGGTGAACCGTGGCCTGAACTGTATCAAGGGCTATTTCCTGTCCAAGATCATGTATGGCAAGGACCGCCTGACGACCCCGCTTTTGCGCAAGACCAATGGCGTTTACGACAAGAATGGCGAGTTCACCCCGGTCAGCTGGGACGAGGCCTTCGACGTGATGGCCGAAAAATGGAAAGAGGCCATCAAGAAGAAAGGTCCGACAAGCGTCGGCATGTTCGGCTCTGGTCAGTGGACCGTTTGGGAAGGCTATGCCGCTGCCAAGCTGTTGAAGGCCGGTTTTCGTTCCAACAATATTGACCCGAATGCGCGTCACTGCATGGCGTCTGCCGTGGCTGGCTTCATCCGCACATTCGGCATTGATGAGCCGATGGGCTGTTATGACGATCTGGAACATGCAGACACATTTGTGCTGTGGGGTTCCAATATGGCGGAAATGCACCCGATCCTTTGGTCGCGCCTGACTGACACGCGCCTGACCAAGGAAGGCTGCGAAGTGCATGTCCTGTCGACATTTGAGCACCGCTCTTTCGAGCTTGCCGACAATGGCATGGTGTTCAAGCCGCAAACCGATCTGGCAATCCTCAACTACATCGCCAACTACATTATCCAGACCGGCGCGGTGAACGAAGAGTTCGTCAAAAACCACGTCAACATCACCAAGACTGCGACCGATATTGGCTATGGCCTGCGTGACAGCCACGCATTGCAGCAAGCCGCTGCGAACCCCGACTCCGGCAAGATGGAGCCGATGACATTCGAGGAATATGCGGCGGCAGTTAGTGAATACACGGTTGAGAAAGTTTCCGAACTTTCCGGTGTACCGGCGGAAAAGCTGGAGCGTCTGGCCAAACAATATGCTGACCCGAACCGCAAGGTTATGAGCCTTTGGACAATGGGCTTTAACCAGCATACGCGCGGCTCCTGGGTCAACTCGCTGATGTACAACGTGCACCTGCTGGTCGGCAAAATCTCAGAACCAGGCAACAGCCCCTTCTCGCTAACCGGCCAGCCTTCAGCCTGCGGCACAGCGCGCGAAGTCGGCACATTTGCGCACCGACTGCCTGCTGACATGGTGGTGGCCAATGATAAGCACCGCGAGATCTGCGAAACCGCGTGGGGTATTCCGGCGGGCACCATTCCGCCCAAACCCGGTTTCCACGCAGTACTGCAGAACCGCAAGCTCAAAGACGGCGAACTGAATGCCTATTGGGTTCAGTGCAACAACAATATGCAGGCCGCCGCCAACATGAATGAGGAAGGCTATCCCGGCTACCGCAACCCGGAAAACTTCATCGCTGTCTCCGACCCCTACCCGACCGTGACGGCGCTTGCGGCGGACCTGATCTTGCCAACGGCCATGTGGGTGGAAAAGGAAGGCGCATACGGCAACGCAGAACGCCGCACGCAGTTCTGGCGTCAGCAGGTCAAAGCGCCAGGAGAAGCAAAATCGGATGTCTGGCAGTTGATGGAATTTGCCAAGCGCTTCAAGACAGAAGAAGTCTGGCCGGAAGAACTTCTGGCGCAAAAGCCGGAATTGCGCGGCAAGACGCTCTACGAAGTTCTCTTTGAAAATGGCAAAGTGAACGCTTTCCCATTGAGCGAGACAGCAGAAGGCTTTGGCAACGACGAGAGCGAGCACTTCGGCTTCTACGTGCAGAAGGGCCTGTTTGAGGAATATGCGGCCTTTGGCCGTGGCCATGGTCACGACCTGGCGGATTTCGACAGCTACCACCATGCGCGTGGCCTGCGCTGGCCCGTGGTGGATGGCAAGGAAACGCTTTACCGCTTCCGCGAGGGCTACGACCCTTATGTCAAGAAAGGTGAGGGTGTGAAGTTCTATGGCAAGCCTGACGGCAAGGCCAGCATCATCTTCGCGCCGTACGAACCGGCGGCAGAAAGCCCGGACGAAGAGTTCGACCTGTGGCTGGTTACCGGTCGCGTGCTGGAACACTGGCATTCAGGCTCGATGACGCGCCGCGTGCCGGAACTGCACCGCGCATTCCCTTCTGCCGTGGTCTTCATGAACCCGGACGATGCCAAGGATCGTGGCCTCAAGCGCGGGCAGGAAATCAGCATTTCCACCCGGCGTGGCGATGTGCGCAGCCGCATCGAAACCCGTGGGCGCAACAAGATGCCGCGTGGCGTTGTGTTCTTCCCGTGGTTTGACGAAGGCCAGCTGGTCAACAAGCTGACGCTGGATGCCACATGCCCGATCTCGAAGGAGACCGACTTCAAGAAATGCGCCTGCAAGGTTGAGCGGGCGTAAGGAAAACGGGCAAGGAGGGCAAACAATGTCTGCCGCTGGTGACAGCTTTCTGACGCCTAGCCGTCGTCGTTTCCTGAAGGAAGCGGCGCGCGGCGCGGCAGGCTGTACACTGGTGGGCTTTGGGCTTGCCTTCCTTGCAAACGACGCCAAGGCGTTACCCGCAGAAGCACTGCGTCCACCCGGTGCCTTGCCTGAAACCGCATTTCTGGGAGCCTGCATACGCTGCGGCCTGTGTGTGCGTGACTGCCCCTATGACACGCTAAAACTGGCGGAACTGGGCCGAGACGGCCCGGCGACCGGCACGCCCTATTTCACCGCGCGCGATGTGCCCTGTGAAATGTGCGATGACATACCCTGCGTCGCGGCATGTCCAACGGGTGCGCTGGACAAAGGGCTGACCAACATGGACGATGCCGAGATGGGCGTCGCTGTTCTGGTGGACGAGGAACATTGCCTAAATGCGCTGGGTCTGCGCTGTGACGTCTGCTACCGCGTTTGCCCGGTGATCGATGAAGCGATTACACTGGAACTGCGCCACAATGAGCGCTCCGGCCACCATGCCATTTTCATGCCCGTCGTCCATGCGGATAAATGCACCGGCTGCGGCAAATGCGAGAAATCCTGTGTCCTGCCCAACGAGGCCGCCATTCGCGTGCTCCCCACCCGACTGGCACGTGCCGACAATGCTGAACATTACCGGCTTGGCTGGGAAGAAAAGAACAAGGCCGGGGGCCCATTGGTGGACGATTTGTTCGACCTGCCAGACCGCCTGCCCGGCCCCGGCACTGACAATCTGGTGGCACCGGGCGGCTTTGAACCGACGTTCAAGCTTCCCGAAATGGAAGGAGCGTCTCAATGAACGCACGAGCCTCCATTTCTGTCGGTCGTGATGCCATTGACGCCAAGGGCTGGCTGGGTGCGCATCGCTTTTTGATCCTGCGCCGCCTTTCCCAACTCTTCTTCCTGGGCCTGTTCCTTCTTGGTCCATGGATGGGCATCTGGTGGGTAAAAGGTAACCTGAGCGGTTCCCTGACATTTGACGTCTTACCGCTGACCGACCCGTTTGTTTTTGCCCAAAGTCTGGCAGCTGGCCACTGGCCTGAAATGACCGTTGCACTTGGCGCACTAATTGTCGTGGCTGCATATGCGCTGGTTGGTGGGCGTGTCTATTGCAGCTGGGTCTGCCCCATCAACCCGGTGACCGATCTGGCTCACTGGCTGCACATTAGGCTCGGCATGCCGAAGGGCTGGCAGCCAAAACCCGCTACACGGCATTGGGTAATGGTGGCCGCACTTGCCGCATCAGCTGCCACCGGCACAATTGCGTGGGAGCTGGTGAACCCGGTTTCCATGGTCTTCCGCGGGCTGGTATTTGGATTGGGCTTTGCGTGGGCCTTCGTTCTGGCGATCTTTCTTTTCGACGTCGTCGTGTCACGACGCGGCTGGTGCTCGCACCTTTGCCCCGTGGGCGCCGCATACGGCGTCGTCGGCAAGGCATCGCTTCTGCGCGTGACGGCATCAAACCGCCAGGCCTGCAACGATTGCATGGACTGCTATGCCGTTTGCCCGGAAATGCATGTCATTAGCCCGGCACTCAACGGCAGCGATGAGGCATCACCCATCATCATCAATTCCGACTGCACCAATTGCGGCCGCTGCATCGATGTCTGCGCGACCGATGTATACGCCTTCACCCACCGTTTCGACACAACACCCGCAGCGCCCCGACAGGTTCGCGCGGCAAGAGTTCCACCATCCGAGGCCAGACACGTGTCCGGAGCAACCTACGGGAGATCCCCATGACCAGAAAGATCATACTTAGTGCACTGGCTGTCACAGCTTTTGCCGCAAGCATTGCATTTGCGCAGACTGCCGATGGTGTAAAGACATTGCGTGGCGCAGGGGTCGACGAACCCGTCGCTGTTGAAGACGTGTTTCATCAGGATGAAAAGCGCTTCGTGCGCAACTACCGTCAGCAGCCGCCGCTGATCCCGCATTCCATCGACCAGTACCAGATCGACAAGAAAGCCAACCGCTGCCTGTCCTGTCACGACTGGACCGTGGCCGGCGAGCGCGGCGCGCCAACTCTCTCCATGACTCACTACATGGATCGCGAAGGTCGGCAGCTCGACAAGATTGCTGGCACACGCTGGTTCTGCAACCAGTGCCATGTGCCGCAAGCAGATGCCCCCGCTCTCGTCGACAACGACTTTGAAGCGTCCAAGTAACAGAAAGGCGAGAGGGCCAAAGCTATGTCTGATACAAAACCTGGTCTCATCCGCCGACTATGGCGGTTCTTCTGGTCGCCCACCGGCGCATTTTCACTTGGCGTTCTGCTGATTGCAGGTTTCTTCGCCGGGATTATTTTCTGGGGCGGCTTCCACTGGGCGCTGGAAGCGACCAACAATGAAGCCTTTTGCATCGGCTGTCATGAAATGCGCGACAATGTTTATGCCGAGTATCAAGGCACTGTGCACCAGAGCAACAATGCCGGAGTGCGTGCAACCTGCCCCGACTGCCACGTGCCGAAGGAATGGGGTCCGAAGCTGATCCGCAAGATACAGGCGTCGCAGGAGCTCTATGGCCACTTCATTTCGGGCGTGGTGGACACACCTGAGAAGTTCCAGGAGCACAAGCTCTATCTTGCCAGCCGTGTGTGGAAAGCTATGAAGAGCACCGACAGTCGCGAATGCCGCAACTGCCACAGCTTTGAGTTCATGGACTTCACCCAGCAGGAAAACCGTGCTGCCGACAACCACCAGAAAGCATTGGATGACGGCAAGACCTGTATCGACTGCCACCAGGGTATTGCGCATAAATTGCCCGAGGGCTGGTTGGAGCGCTACAGGCAAGTGGCGGACGAAATCGAAGCCAAGAAGTAGTCCAACAATATATCTCGGTGGGCCGCTGCACAGGTGTTAAAGAAATAGAGCGTCTTTGTGTGCCCGAATGGGCGCACGGCGCTCCAGCCCCACTGAAACTCTGGGAAAAATCGCATGAAGCTTGCCTACACAATCGCGCCCGGTCGCGGCGAAACAAACCGTCTACTGGCGGATTTTGCTGATGCAATGAAAGCCAAAGGCAAACGCCTGGCCGGAACAATCCAAATCGATACGCCGCGTGAGAAAACCCACCATTGCGACATGGATGTGCAGATATTGCCTGAAGGGCCGGTGATCCGCATTTCGCAGGATCTGGGTCCGGAGGCGACCGGTTGCCGCCTCAATCCGCACGCATTGGAAGACGCAGTTGCGCAAACCCAGAAAGCACTGGAAGTCGGTGCCGATATCGTCATCATCAACAAATTTGGCAAACATGAAGGCGAAGGTCGCGGCTTCCGCGAGGTGGTGGCGGAAGCTCTGGCCAGCGACATTGCTGTCATTGTCGGTGTTAACAAGCTGAACCTGGATGCATTCCACGAATTTTCCGGCGGCGGAGCAGCGGAGCTTGAGCCGGAGCTTGATGCACTCATTGCCTGGGCACAAACCCTCGCCTGAACGTCTTGTGTATAGCGCATCGCCACTGCTTGCAGCGCTCGACTGGTCGTTTCCACTCGCTTTTCCGGCCACCTGGGCGGCCGCTCGCTGGGCACGGAACCTTATCGAGATTACCGAGACCGCGCCAAGCGTGGTGAATAGGCGCGTGTTTCACATCGCCTTCCTGATTTCAGCTTGAAAGGCTTCTGCCGGGATGGCAATAAGCCTCTATGAGTATCAAACTGTCCCAGTCTGACCTTGATGCGGCTCGCGAAGCAGCGCTAATGCGCGGGTTGCGCCCTGATTTGCTTGATGCTCTGGTGTCGGATGCGACAATTTCCAAATGCGAGCGCAACCAAACCATCTTCTTTCAGGGAGAACCGGCTGCATACTTCTTTGTGGTGCTGGAAGGCTGGATAAAGGTCTACCGAGCGACACCAGCAGGTGACGAAGCTATCGTGGGTATTTTCACGCGCGGTCAATCATTTGCGGAAGCTGCCGCATTCACCGGCGGCGTTTTTCCCGCTGCCGCAGAAGCCGTGACGGAAGCCCGCATTCTGCGAGTCCCGGCTGATCGGCTGACGGACAAGATCGCGCAATCACCGGAGCTTGGCCTTGCCATGCTGGCCTCCACGTCCACACATTTGCATCAGCTCGTCAAACAGATTGAACAGTTGAAGACCCATACGGGCGCGCAGCGCGTCGCGGAATTTCTGGTGTCGATTGCCCCCTGCCGCTCCGGTCCGTGTAACATCCATTTGCCCTATGACAAGGCCCTTCTGGCTGGCAAATTAGGCCTGAAGCCTGAAAGCCTGTCACGTACTTTTCACAAGCTGAAGGACTACGGCGTCTCTATCGATCGCAACAAGGCTGTCATTGACGATGTCCGCGCCCTTATTGATCTGATGGATACAGACCGCGCGGAAATCTTGCGTCCGCGCGACGGCCAGAGTTGAACAGCCGCGGGTTTGCGGGAGACCGTTTGGCTGAAGTTACGCGGTCATGGCTGGTCCCTTCAGAGGCAGTGACGCATCACACTTCGCAAAACAGGCTGCATGAGGCCATCCCCCTCGGGGGCCGGAGGACACCCGGGACCCAAGCCACTGACCACGACATTCGCCCACCACCAGGCGCTACGTTGTCATGATACGGGCCAATAGGCTGAACACTCTATCATCTATGGACTGTGCAACATTGAAGCGAAGAAAATCTCCAGCGGATTGTGCGTGGCTGAAAACGTTACCAGGGGCCAACACCACGCCTTCAATCAGAGCGCGTCGAGCAACCTCTGCTGCATCAATACCTTCCGGCAACCTGCTCCATAAAAACATACCTGCCGTCGTTCTATGCCACGGCCTGATCCCAATCGCTTCCAGACGTGGAATAGTCTCGCTCATGGCACGCGATAAACGATACCGCAATGCTTCCACATGTTTGCGGTAACTCCCGTCCTTCAACATAGCCAGGACGAGTTCCTCCGAAAAACGGTTACCGCCGAACGAGGTTGCAATCTTCAGGTCAACAAGGCCTTCGACCCAATCACGCCGCACAGCGATGAAGCCACAACGTATCGACGCCGAAAGCGTTTTTGAAAAACTGCCGATATGGATGACGCGATTTAGCCCGTCTAACGCCGCCAGTCGGGGTGCCGGAACTGCCTCGAAATCAGCAAAGATATCATCCTCAATAATCGTAATGTCAGATTGCTCGGCGATTTTCAGCAAGCGATGCGCGACAACCGGGGAGAGGGTCGCGCCCGTTGGGTTGTGAACGCCTGAATTCGTGATGTAAATGCGCGGCTTATGCTCCGCAATTGCCTGCTGAAACAGCTCAAGATCCGGCCCGGTGGGAGTGTAGGGAACACTGACAATTTTTGCGCGGTGAGCTCGCAACAGGGCAAGGAAGTTGAAGTAGCAAGGGTCGTCGACCAAAACCGTATCGCCAGGTTCAATCAAGAACCGACAAAGCAAATCAATAGCTTGAGTGCCGCTATCTGTAATGACGATCTGATCGGAAATTGCTTCAATGCCATGAGCGGCTGCACGTCTTGCAAGCTGATGACGAAGGGGTGCCAAACCGAGCGGCGATCCGTAGTCCGAGAGTGCGGTCTCGTCAGCACGTGCCAGAGATCGCAGTGCCTTGCGCAACCCCTCCTGCGGCATCCATGACTCTGGCAGCCAGCCGCAGCCAGGTTTCAGGAATGCGCTATCGGCTTCCAACGACTGACGCGACACCCAAAGCGGGTCAATTTCCCGATCAAGCTTAGGGCCGACATCGGCGAGTGACAGCGGGGCGACAGGATCGCAAACATAAAAACCAGAACCCGGCCGCGCGCGAATGATACCTTCTGCGGCAAGGCGCTCATAGGCCTCCACGACGGTTGACGCAGAAACTTGCATGCTCCGTGCGAGCGCCCTGATTGATGGCAATTTAGAACCAGGGGTAAGAATACGCCCCGCAATTCTATGGTTGATCGTCGCCATGACACGATCAATCAGTGTGCCGCCTTTTGCCGATAATTCTGCTCGCTCATTCATCTGTATTGCCAGTGCAACCATAACAGTATGTGCAAATTGTATTGCACTGTCTCTGTTAACGCACCTTGTCGTCGTCGAAAAGAGCGAAAACATAGAGGAGCGCATGGATGAACAAGGCAGCGAGCGGATGGATGAACGGATTTCTGGGCGTCCTTATCTTCAGTGGGTCGCTACCTGCAACACGTGTAGCGGTGCTGGAGTTCGATCCTGTATTTTTGACTGTGGCACGGGGTTCCATTGCCGGACTGTCTGCAATCGCTTTATTGCTGCTCTTTAGAGTGAAACGCCCGTCAAGGGCCGATCTCACTTCACTGGCGATTGTATCGCTTGGCGTGGTCGTCGGGTTTCCACTGCTGACTGCCTTGGCACTTCGCCACATTACATCTGCACATTCAATTGTCTTTATCGGCATGCTACCGCTCGCAACGACGGCATTCGGCGTGTTGCGCGCAGGCGAGCGCCCGCGCCCGGCCTTCTGGGCATTCTCGTGCCTAGGCAGCGTCCTGGTTGCCGGCTATGCGGTCGCTCAGGGGATTACCATCTCGCCAATCGGAGACATATTGATGCTGGCAGCAATCGGCATTTGCGGTCTCGGATATGCAGAAGGTGGCCAACTCTCTCGCAAGCTTGGCGGCTGGCAAGTCATTTGCTGGGCGCTGGCCTTGTCCCTGCCGATCACACTGTCCCTATCAATCATCCTTATGCCGCCGTCGCTGTCCCATATCAGCGGTTCTGCCTGGTTCGCACTCTCCTACGTATCTTTATTCAGTATGCTGATAGGTTTCATCTTCTGGTACAGGGGATTAGCTCAAGGCGGCATTGCTGCCATCAGCCAACTTCAATTGCTCCAACCCTTCTTCGGTCTGGCCCTCGCAGCCGGTCTGCTCCATGAACAGATCAACCCGTCTATGCTCATCGTAACTGTTGCCGTAGTGGCGTGCGTTGCGGGAGCAAGAAGAGTTGCCCGACAATAGGTAACAGCGCATTTCAGCTGAAAACTGGCCTCCCCTTCTCTTGGATTATCTCGAATATTACAGGTCAACTTGACCCGGTTCCCTCGCAGACTTTCTGATCACCTGATGGCGTCATCGATGCCTGCTGATTTCCGAATTACAAACTGAGCTTTGCGCGCATAATCTGTCTCAAAGGCAGCCATTACCCGAAAGACGTGATTTTACACGCAGTGTTTTTCTACGTCCGATATGCCGTTTCGTATCGCGATCTGGAAGAGATTATGACCGAGCGCCGGAAATCAACGACCAGCAGCTCGTGGCGCGGCTGCAGCCAGCACCTTATTCGCCCGCACCATTGCCAATAATGGCTGGCCTGAGAACGTGGTCATCGACAAGAGCGGCGCCAACCTGGCAGGGTTGCAAAACATGAACCGGCTGTTGCAGTTCCATGGCTGATTCTGGCTGATCGATATTCTCCAGGTCAAGCATCTCAACAACATCATCGAGCGGGACCATCGCTTCATCAAGAAGCTGACGCGACCGATGAAGGGCTTCAAATCCTTCTCATCGGCATCAGCTACATTGGATGGAATTGAGGTGGCCCATATGATCGGAAAGGGCTTTTGGCTGGTCGGAGTGGAGTGATTCGAACACTCGACCCCCTCGTCCCGAACGAGGTGCGCTACCAGGCTGCGCTACACTCCGTGACCAGCGGCGGTTCTATAGACCAGCATTTTGTATTCCACAAGCCATCGCCATGATTTTTTCGCAGAAATTGTCCAGGGCTGCGAATGGTGGCGCGGGCAAACGAATTTTGCGACGCAAAGCTGCAACATCTATGGAAAATTGCGGACAGAGTGGGTTTGCCCCCTTCTGCGCGGGACCAAATCTGCTAAAGAGGTGCGGGGCGGCCCGACGAGCGCGATTTCGCAGCGGGTTAATTCAAGATTTGATGGAACACGCATGAGACAGGCAATTCTCGTTTCTATTGGTATGGCAATGGCACTCGCATCCTGCAGCACGGCGGGAGATCCGATTTCCAAGGCCTGGGTTGGCAAATCCGCCGGTAAGTTCTTCGCAAATTACGGCCCCCCGATGGGCGAAGCCGGCCCCAGCGCATATCGCTGGAAAGGCGGCTACAAAACCGTCAACGGATCTTTGAAGAGCTGCGCAGGCGTTGTGAGCGTCGACGGCAAATACAATATTCGCGCAATCAAGATCACCGGTGACCGCAAAGGCGAGAACGGCGGCTCCTATTGTGAAGAGCTGCTGACTGGCGAAACCAAGTAACCATTCCTTGCTGGCAGATCGACAATGGGGCCTCAATGGCCCCTTTTTTGTGTCCGCATATTGAAATACATATTGTAACTTCTATATTTCGAAAAAGTCCAATTCGGGAGATCTCAATGTTTTCTGCAAAATTCAATCACCTCGCCTTTGCCGCCAGCGTTATCGCCGGTATCGCTTTCTCCGCCCCGGCATGGGCCGTTGAGCTACTCACGCCAAGCGAAACTCTGGAAACGGTTCACGCGGGCAAAGCGGTGCTCATAGATATTCGCACACCGGGCGAATGGGCAGATACGGGAATTGCCGTGGATGCGACACCAATTGACATGAGCAGCCCGCAATTCATTGCGGACCTGAAGGGTGTGATTGCCGCCAACCCTGGCAAGCAGCTCGCATTTGTTTGTCGCTCGGGCAATCGTTCCGGTCAGTTGACAGCGCAGCTTGAGGCCGCAGGTCTCACGAACATAATCGACGTGAAAGGCGGCATGAACAACTGGATTGGTCAGGGCCTGCCGGTGAAAGATTATTAGGATCGGAGATTGGCGCTTTGGGGGAATGGCTGGGGTGCCTGGATTCGAACCAGGGAATGGCGGTACCAAAAACCGCTGCCTTACCACTTGGCTACACCCCAACATGCGCGCGAGGTATCGGGCGCGAAGCGCTATTAGCAAGAAGTGACCTGTGGGGCAACGGCTAACTTCACTGTGGCAATCCGAATTCCGCAAAAAATTGCCACAGCCCTGCTTCAGCTGCCCCATTGCTCGCATGCACCAGTTTCATGACAATGACCCTATGAGCTTCATAGAAATTGAGTATAAGGGGGCATGAGCGATAGTCCCGATTTTGACCTGAAATTCTCTCCCGCCTATGGCGAAGCCGTACCGGTGGCCGAGCAGGTTCAGCGAATCACAGTCAATAATCCAAGCCCCTTTACCTTTCATGGCACCAATTCCTACATAGTGGGTGGGCGCTCGGTTGCGGTCATTGATCCAGGCCCCAATGACGATGCACATTTTCAAGCCTTGATGGCGGCACTCAGCGGCCGTGAAGTCTCGCATATCGTTATAACCCACACGCACAACGATCATTCTCCGTTGGCTGCCCGGTTGAAAGAAGAAACCGGCGCATTGCTGGTGGGGGAAGGCCCGCACCGCGCGGCCCGCCCGCTTCATGATGGTGAGACGAACCCATTTGCTGAAAGTTCGGATATGCGGTTCGCCCCCGATATTGTCTTGGGCGATGGAGAAAGCCTGCACGGGGACGGCTGGAGCCTGACCGGCGTTGCCACGCCCGGACACACGGCCAATCACATGGCCTTTGCGCTTGATCGGGACGGTATTCTTTTTTCCGGCGACCATGTAATGGCCTGGGCGACGTCCATTGTTGCACCACCAGATGGCGCAATGGGCGATTATATGGCCTCTCTGGAGCGTTTGCTTGCGCGTGACGACCACCGCTACCTGCCAGGCCATGGTGGCCCCGTGAACGCCCCTGCCCCGTTTCTGCGTGGCCTGCGCACCCACCGGCGTATGCGCAAGCGGGCCATTCTTGAGCGCATCAAGGCCGGTGACCGGCGAATTGGCGACATGGTCAAAGTGATCTACCGCGAAACCGATCCACGGCTGCACCCTGCTGCGGCGCTTTCGGTGCTGGCTCATCTGGAAGATCTGATGGCAAAAGGTGCCGTCACCAGTGACGGTTATCCGCGACTTTCCGGTATTTTCAGTCTTGCCTGATTGATCCGGCGTAATCAGTCCCCGGCTATCCCCAGAAGTTCGGCATCCAGAGCGCTGAGAAACGAGATCGCAATCGCCGCACTGCTGCCAAGGTCAAACTGACCGTAGCGCGCAGCAACACGAATATCGGCAAGGGTTGTCTCCGCCTCTTCGCGCAGACGGATGACAAAGTCATATTCAACCCCGGTTACCAAGCTGCGCAGTGTGCCTTGAAACCGTGCCGTGATGTCAACTGCCTGCTGCCCCTGTGAAAGCAGCGAAACACTGTTTTGCGGACGCGATTGCGGGATGGGGATCAGGCCACCTGCCGTTGTCTCGTCATCTTCCTGCGGCTGGGCAGGCAAACCTGTTACGCCCTTGGGCAGTTTTTCTGACGTGATAATCATGCGCTGGTGGGCTGCCGCAGCCCGCACACCTGCGGCCACGCGGTCCAATGCACCTTCATATCGGTGACCAACAAGTTCTGGGTAGGCCAGATACTGGCTTTCGCGCGCCAGATCATCTGCCGGCAAACGCCTGCCCAGCCACATCTGCTGGTAGTCTGGCGCTTCCAACCATTGCGGCACTTCCAGAAGGTCGCTGGAAACCTCCCATATTTTCGGCGTTTTCTCATAGAGCCACATACCGGCGGCAAACGGCGCCAGAATTGGCAGCGCATAAACCACCGCCATGAACGAGGCCCGCCCGCCCTTTGCACCGACACGCCAGAGGCTGGAAAAGCCCACAAGCGCTAGTAAAAAGCCGAGGCCGGAAATGACCACGCAAAAGCTCAAAATGGCAAGAAGGTTTGGCGTTAATACCGGGCCAAAGCGATGCGCAACGACAACTGCGATGGCCAGAACCAACGAGAAATAGGCCAAGCGATGCGCCCAACGCGCCGCATAAGAGACTGGTCTTTCATACTCGATTTGCATGCTTGCAGGTCCGCCTTCCGCCTGCAACGGTAATCGCCTGCCATGTTGGCGCTGTCAAGAGATCACGGTGACGCCTCAAAATTGCCATTTGCCGACGTAAGCTTGAAAAGCAGGCGGCCAGATATGGAGATTTTAATGCAAGAAAACCAGAACGAGAGCGCCGTAAAAGTTTCCTCCCCGCAGAAACCCAAGAATAGACGGGCGGCAAAGCGTGAGGCGCGCAAATCGGCAGAGGCAAACCCGCTGGCGTTTGCTGCCCAGCGCATAGAGCGTGAATTTACCAAGGGTGAGGATACATTTGCCAAGCATATGGGCGATGTCGCCAAGGCATTGGGTGGAACCTACCTTTTCGACCTTCCCGCCTCCGGGCTGGCAAAAGACTGCCTGCGCATAGGCGCACTGCATTTGCCGCTTGGCAAAAAGGATGAAACACACATTATTTTTGCCCTGCTGGACGCAGACGGCGAAACTATTCGCGCGGAAACAGATGAAAAACGTTTTCCCGGTCTTATCAGCTTTGCGCAGGCATTCATCGACGTGCTTGCCCGCATCGACAGCCAGGCTGTGCCTGCGGGCGGCTGAGATATGGTACCCTACCGGGTGCGAGCCTGGACAACAGCCTGTGCTGCCGCCAGCCGCGCAACAGGCACACGGAACGGCGAACAGGACACATAGTCGAGCCCGCTCTTTTCACAGAAGTGAATTGAGGCGGGGTCGCCACCGTGCTCACCGCAGATCCCCAGTTTCAGGTCATGGCGGCCCATGCGGCCGCGCTCGGTAGCAATCTCGATAAGTTCGCCCACGCCCACCACATCCAGAGATGCAAATGGATCCTGATCCAATATGCCCTTGTTTCGATAGGTGGTGAGAAACGCACCGGCGTCATCGCGCGAAATGCCGAAGGTTGTCTGCGTCAGATCGTTTGTGCCGAAGGAGAAAAACTCGGCCACTTCGGCAATCTCCTTGCCGCGAAGCGCTGCCCGCGGCAACTCGATCATCGTGCCAACCAGATATTCAATATAGACGCCGGTTTCCGCCGCCACCTGCGCGGCAACGCCGTCAATGCGGGCCTTCACATAGTCCAGCTCGCGGCGCAACGAGACGAGCGGCACCATGACTTCCGGCACAACGGCAGCACCTGTGCTTTCGGCGGCCAATACGGCGGCCTCAAATATCGCACGTGCCTGCATTTCTGCGATTTCCGGAAAGGAAATTGCCAGGCGACAACCGCGATGCCCCAGCATCGGATTAAATTCATGCATCTCATCAATACGGCGGCGCAGACTTGCCTCCTCGCAGCCCATGAGTTCCGCCACCTCGGCAATTTCCTCCGGCGACTTGGGCAGAAATTCGTGCAAAGGCGGATCCAGCAGGCGGATCACCACCGGTTGGCCATGCATGATCTCGAAAAGTTCAACAAAACCGGAGCGCTGCATCGGCAGCAGCTTTTGCAGCGCAGCCTGACGTTCTGTCTCTGATGTCGCGAGAATGGCCTCGCGCACAATATTGATGCGCCCTTCATCAAAGAACATATGCTCCGTGCGGCACAGACCGATGCCTTCCGCGCCAAAATTGCGCGCAATTCGCGCATCCATCGGCGTGTCGCCATTCGTGCGCACCCGCAGACGGCGGATTTCATCCGACCACTTCATGATTGTCGCGAAATCACCTGAGAGCTCCGGCTGTGTCATGCGAATGCGACCCTTGAGCACCTGCCCGGTCGTTCCATCAATTGTGATGAAATCGCCCTTGCCGAGCGTCACGCCATTGCTCGTCATCGTCTCGGCTTGCATATCGATACGGATGCCGCCCGCACCAGCGACGCACGGAATGCCCATGCCTCGTGCGACAACTGCGGCATGGCTCGTCAGGCCACCGCGCGAGGTGATGACGCCCTGGGCGGCATGCATGCCGTGCACATCCTCAGGGCTTGTTTCCTGACGCACCAATATGACTTTGCGACCTTCCTTCTCCGCCGCAATTGCGTCTACAGACCGGAAGACAATACGACCCGATGCAGCCCCTGGGGAAGCCGGAAGCCCCATGCCGATAACTTCACGCTCGACAGAAGGATCAATTGTCGGGTGGAGCAGCTGTTCCAGTTCGAGCGGGTCGATGCGGGCAATTGCCTCACCACGATCAATCAAACCGTCCTCGTGCATGCCGACGGCAGCGCGCATGGCGGCAGATACCTGCAACTTGGCCTCACGGCTTTGCAGAAGCCAAAGCCTGCCATTTTCAACGGTAAATTCGACTTCCATCACTTCGCGGAAGTCGCGTTCCAGACGATCGGCAATCTCTGAAAATTCAGCATAGACATCCGGGAAAGAGGCCTCCAGCGATGGCTCGCTATGGCCGAGCTGTTCAGCTTCCGCTTTTGAAAAGGCATGCGGCATGCAGGTTCCAGCAGCCAACGCGCTACCCTGAGCGCGCGGCAAAAATGTTCCGCAATAGCCTTTTTCCCCTGTCTTGGGATCACGCGTAAAGGCCGTACCCGTCGCAGAGCGGTCATTCAGATTGCCAAACACCATGGCCTGAATGTTGATCGCTGCGCCCCAGCTCTCCTGCATATTGTGCAGCTGGCGGTAGGACACCGCCAAAGGTGTCATCCAGCTTTCATAAGTCTTTTCTATCGCGCCCCAAAGCTGCACATTCGGATCATCGGGAAACTCGATATCGAGTTCTTGTTTCACAATAGATTTGGCAAGACGAACCCGTGCCTTCAAATCGTCAACGCTGACATTGGCCGGATTGCGCGGCAGTTCGCCCGCTTCTTCTTCCAGCAATTCTTCCAACACACCATGGCCAAGGCCCAGAACCGTATCGGTGTAAGACTGCACGAAATGCAGATATGTCTGCCAGGCAAATTCCGGATTGTCCGTTTCCGCTGCCAACGCATCTGCAGTCTTGTCATTTAATCCGAGATTGAGAACCGCTTCCAGCATGCCGGGGACCGGCGTCCGCGCGCCCGGACGCACCGACAAGAGAAGCGGAGCATTCGCGCCACCAAACTGACGGCCCGTGCGCTGTTCAAGGGCTGCAAGACCATGGGTAAGCTGATCACCGAGAGAATCAGGATAATGGCGACCGTGGAGATGGAACCAGTTGCACACCTCGGTAATGATGGTCATGCCCGCAGGCACAGCCAGGCCAAGATTGCTCATTTCAGCCAGATTGGCACCTTTGCTGCCCAACAGCTCGACGTCGCCAGCGCTGCCCTCTGCCTGCCCGGCACCAAAATTATAGACCCATTTTCTCATTTGATCTTGATCGTTCCCGCCGCCAGATCCTCCGCTGGCATCATTTCCCGAAAACCTAGAGCATTGGAGACCAAAAGAAAACGGGGCCGATGGAAAAAATGGTGCGACGCACAATAACAATTCCGCAGACAGGGACCGTTCGCAGCTTTTGCAGCGTTTGTGCGGCGTAATTACCTCAGTATGGCGTACCGTCCTTGTGGGTGAATTGCCATTGCCCATCGTCACCCATAACGGCCTTCAAATCATCTTCAGGGTAGGATCCTTCATCGCCCGGCGTGCGATCACCAATCTCCAGATATGTCACATCTTCCTGCGACCGATTGACGAACTGATGTGCAACACCGCCTGCGGGGAAACCTGCAACCATGCCAGGGGCCAGCTGCACCTCGCCCTCGTCCGTGCGTAGCACCGGGTGACCGGAAATGATGTAGATGAATTCATCCTGTCGGGTATGCCGATGCAGCAAGGCGCTCTCACCTCCAGGCTGCAGCACGGTCATATTGACACCGAAATTCGTCAATCCGAAGAGGTCGCCAAGTGTACGTTTGATACGCCCATTCATACGGCTTGCAAACGGCTCGGGATAGGTGGACGGCTTGGTGCGCGGCGGAGCGTCCATCGCCGAAATGGCCAGTTTTATCTTGTCCGTCTCGCCCATACGTCACTCCTTGCCCGTCGTTTCTATTGCCTCCGGCAGTATTCACCAGAGTGCCGGACCAAGACAAGAGCGGGAAGTTGTGCGTTCAGGCGGCGCGCTTGAGGGCATCCGACGCAAAGTCAGGCCATTCGAGCTGATGGGTCTTGCGTTCAAACCGCGGCAGACGCCATTTCAGTTCAATGCCGAGTGCACGAACATTTTCACGCGCTTTGCTCAGATTGCTGACGGTATCGCCTTCAGCATTATGCAGCATGACGCCCTCTTCAAACATTTCGCGGAACGCGGATCTGTCGTTGAGCGAGGTCTTGAGAATATGTGTGCCTCTGCTCTCAAGCTTTTTCAGAGCAGACATGACCGAGCGTGACTTGAACGCAGCAGAATTGCGCGTAAGCAATGCAGAATGGGCGATCTCAAAATCACATTGTTCTTTGAGCAGGTGGATAAATTCCAGCACATCTTCAGCGCCGCGCAAATCGGCCGGACTACCCTGAAACGGAACCAGCACATGGTCGCTTGCCAGAACGGCTGCCGCCAGTATCGAATCCAGATTTGATGGCAGGTCCACAATCACAAAGTCGTTTTCCTGTTTGAGTGCCGCCACGCATTCGCCAACATGCTCGGGCGCTACCTGGGAAATAATGTCGATCTCAGCTGCAGCCTCGCAGGTTTCTGCCCAGCTTGTGATCCAGCGTTGCGCATCACAGTCAATCACCGCAACCTTGTAACCAAGGCGTACATATTCGCCCGCAAGGACAAGCGCAGTCGTTGTTTTGCCTGAACCGCCTTTGGTGTTTGCAAGTGTGATGACCGGCATTGATGACTCCAAATTAATACATCCGAACAATCGGAAACTCTCGGGAAAACATAAAATAATTCAATGCTCTGGGGAATCACCCAACCCTAACGCCAACCGCATCGCGCTGGACGCAAATTCTAACAAACATGCTTAACGTGAGGTTAACAGGAGATGCTAACCTATGGTTTCATCGAATTTTTCTCCGGGCCATTAAAATTTTTGGCGACCTTCAGCATTTGGTAACCAAGTTCGGTAACCCTAATGGTCAGTTAAGCGCGTCAAATTTCTTGGCACGTTGGTATTGAGTAAGCGTAATCGAGAGTAGCAAATGTCAGCAGTTCTTCCGCTCGGCCAAATTGATGGTCGCTCGCAACGCCGCGAATGGCTGAACACTATCATCAAGGGTGACTGCGTCGCCGCCCTCGAAGCACTTCCCGACAAATCGGTCGATGTTATCTTTGCCGATCCGCCCTACAACCTTCAGCTTGGCGGCGCGTTGATGCGTCCCGATCAGTCGAAGGTTGATGCCTGCGACGATCATTGGGATCAGTTCGCATCTTTCGAGATGTATGATGCATTTACCCGTGCTTGGTTGCTGGCAGCGCGCCGTGTGCTGAAGCCGAATGGCACCATCTGGGTCATCGGCTCGTACCACAATATCTTCCGCGTTGGCGCAATCATGCAGGACCTCAATTTCTGGATCTTGAATGATGTTGTCTGGCGCAAGTCGAACCCCATGCCCAATTTCAAAGGTCGCCGGTTCCAAAACGCCCATGAAACGATGATCTGGGCGTCGCGTGATCCGGACGCCAAGGGCTACACCTTCAATTACGACGCCATGAAGGCCGCCAATGACGATGTGCAGATGCGCTCTGACTGGCTGTTCCCGATCTGCAATGGCGGCGAGCGCCTGAAAAACGATGATGGCGACAAGGTTCACCCGACGCAGAAACCGGAAGCCCTGCTGGCGCGGGTGCTGCTTTCCTCCACCAAGCCCGGTGATGTTGTGTTGGACCCCTTCTTTGGCACCGGCACAACCGGCGCTGTTGCCAAGCGTCTGGGCCGCAATTTTGTCGGTATCGAGCGTGAGCAGGATTACATCGACGCAGCCTCGAAGCGCATTGCCGCAGTGGAACCGCTCGGCGCGACCGAACTGACTGTTATGACCGGCAAGAAGGCCGAGCCACGCGTGGCATTCGTCTCTCTCATTGAAGCTGGCCTGATTACGCCAGGCACAGTGCTGAGCGATGCCAAGGGCCGCTACAAGGCAATTGTTCGCGCCGATGGCACGCTGACTTCCAACGGGGACGCTGGCTCCATTCACCGCTTGGGCGCGAAGGTGCAAGGACTGGATGCCTGCAATGGCTGGACATTCTGGCACCTGGAAGAAGACGGCCAGATGAAACCAATTGATGCGCTTCGCACCATCATACGCAAAGAAATGGCCAAGGCCGGTTAGTCCCTGAACCGAATTTGGTGTTGCAATGCTTCCTTGCGGTTAGTGTACCTTCAGTCCCGCAATGAAGTCACTAGACCCGGAATTTCATATTGAAATTCCGGGTTTCTTTTTACCAGACGAAGGGAATGAGCTTCCGGGTTCGCGCGGAATAGTCGTCGAATTCACGCCCGTAGCGCTCAGCCAGATAGGCATCCAGAGCCGGGATATGCATGTAGGCAAAGCTCAGCCCCATAAGAAGCGGCAGCGCCAGCGTCCACAGATTGTGGGTGGCAAGGCACCAGCCCGTGAAAAGCACGACATCGCCGAAATAGTTGATGTGCATCGCATGGGAAAACAGCCCGCCTGTATAACAATGCCCTTTGTTGGCGGGATCTGCCTTCCACAATTTGCGCTGGATCTCCGACCAGCTATTGAGCCATGATCCGAGTGCAAAAAGCCCGATAGCGATAGCGTCCAGCCATGAGAATGGCACCGGCTCGGCCCGAAACGCGCCGCCGCCGACAACAACGAGGCCGATCTCAAACACCGCCATGAAGAAGACCAGCCCCAACGCTTCGCTCCACGCGACCTGCCGCACAAACAGGTAGAACAGGGTGACGGCATGGCGCAGACAATAAATGAGTGCAAAGGCGACAAGCAGCGCTGCACGATCAGGATCGGACAGCGACCACTCCATACCAAAAAGTGCGCCAACACGCGTGAGGCCATCGCCAAGCGCTAACCAGGCGCAGAAGACCACAATGCCAAAATGCAGGAACCAGAAGGTGAACTTCTGCACTGTTGAACTGCCATGCTCGCGCGTGACGCCGCCTTGTTTGACCATCTCGACCTCCTTTAATCGTCCACATGGTCTAAAAAGACTAGTCGACAATCTGAAGCAGAGTCAATATATCTTCGACCAATTGGACTATTTAAGGTGTGCCATGCCGAAAATCATTGATAGAGATGCCTATCGGGCAGAACTCGCCCAGCGAGCTGCGGCTCTGTTTTCGCGCGACGGATATTCGGCTCTCGGCATGCGCCAGATAGCCAGCGAACTTGGGATTTCCAAGAGCGCGCTTTATCACTACTTCCCCTCCAAGCAGCACCTGTTTTCGGCTTGCACCATAGCCGTCACGCAAGGCGTCAACGACCAGACGCAGGCAATAGTCGATGCCGCGCACGATATGGATGTACCAGAACGCATGGCGGTGCTGCGCAAACTCTACGATGATCTGGCACCCGGCATTGCGGGAGAAATGTCACTGCTGCTTGATTACTTGCGCAACCGCGACGCGGCAGAGATTGCAACGGATGAGCCAATGCAGATCGCCAACCGGCGTTTTGGCGAACTCTTCACCGCACTCGCAGGACCGGGCAACGCTCACTCGGCCTATTGCACGATGTTGGGCAGCCTGTTGCAGCGTCATTTCGACGGTGGTGCCACTGGTTTCGACGATATCGCGCCGGCGCTTGAACGGATGATCGAGCTGGCGTGTCACACGACCCAACAGCTTGACACAAGACGTGGGTCCTAAATCCTGTTAAATACCAGCCCGCTGCAGGAGAAATCGATTGTCTGCCGAATTCGTCGCACAAGCCAGGGAGGCGTTAGATCGGGGAGAGCCGCAACAGGCACTCTCGCACCTGCAATCGCTCGGCTTGGCAATCGAGAAAGACTATGATGCGCTTTTGATCGCCGCCAACGCGCATGAGGCACTTGGACATCCCCGCAAGGCCGCAACCCGCTATGCGCAAGCCGCCGAGGTATCCCCTGAGACCAGACAAAAGGAGCTTGCCTTCAAGGCAGCATCCATCTTTCTTGGGTGCCGTATGTATAAAAGGGCTGCAAAAGCCTTGATTATCGCCTTGCAGGCAGATCCCGGCGACCCCGAACTCCTGGCATCAATCTGCAATATCTATCGCGACATTGGGGACCTGCATGCAGCATTGCCCTATTGTGGCGTATTGTTTTCCACCGCCAGAACCTTTTCCCAGTACTTGAGTGCCGGGCTGATCCTCAACGGCCTGGAACGCTTTGGCGACGCCTACACGATGCTCAAAAAGGCGCGGGCGGAAGACGCGAATGACCGCGTCGCACTGGTGGAGACATTTTGGGCGGCCTCAAATCTGGGCGACCTGCCTATGGCGACTGCGTTGCAGATAGAGCTTGAACGCGGCTATGCGGTAGAGGGTGATGCGCCAGACATCCGCGAAAACGCATTTCGTGCGTTGATGTGGACTGGTGACGAAACGCTATTGGCGCATTATGCGCGCCGGACTGCAGATGTTGCCCTGCCACCGGTTCAGGAGCCAGGCAAGTACAATACCCAAGTAGATGGCAAGGAACCCGGCATCATTCGGGTTGGTTACGTGTCTTGCGACTATTACGACCATGCAACCATGTCGCTGCTGGCAGGCATTCTGGAGCACCATGATCGCGACAGGTTTGAAATCTTCGCCTTTTGCCACACGGCAGAGGCCAAGCGTGACGATGCAATGCACGACCGTATGCTGGAAACCGTGGATTTCTACGTCGATATTCTCGACAAAAACGACACAGAGGCGGCAGAACTCGTGCGCCAAATGGGCATTGATGTTCTGGTTGATCTGAAAGGCTTCACCCATGGTTCGCGACTGGGGATTTTCTGTCGCCGTCCCGCGCCGATACAGGTCACCTGGCTCGGCTATCCCGGCAGCGTCACCGGCGCTGGCATTGATTATGCCATTACCGACAAGTTTGTAACGCCCGACACGTCGATACCCTTTTATCAGGAAAAGCTGATGCGGGTTGAAGGCTCCTATCAGTGCAACGACAGCGCCCGCGAACGCGTCAGCCGTACCGGATCGCGCAGCGAGCACGGCTTGCCGGATGATGCCATTGTCTTTTGTTCATTCAACCACACTGCCAAGATCAGAATACCCGTTTTTTCGGCCTGGATGGAAATCCTCAGCGCAGTCGACAATTCCGTTCTTTGGCTGGGGCTGCAAAAACCGCCTGCACAAGAGAACCTGCGGGGGGCCGCGCAATCGGCAGGCATTGATCCGGAACGGCTGATTTTTGCAAAGAGCGTCCCGCCGCTGGAGCATATTCGCCGCCTGCCGCAAGCCGATATCGCACTCGACACCAGCCCTTGCAATGGGCACACGACGACCGCAGACGCACTCTGGGCCGGTTTGCCGTTGATCACCGTGAAAGGCACAAGTTTCGCCGGGCGCGTGTCGGAAAGCCTTTTAAATGCAGTCGGACTACCGGAGCTGGTGGCCAATGATCTGGAGGCATACAAGGCGCTAGCAATATCGCTTGCCAAGGACGAAGGCAGGCTCGCCCGGCTCAAGTCTGATTTGATCGACGCCCGCGACACTGCCCCGTTGTTCGACACGGAAACCAAGACCCGGCAAATAGAAACTCTCTATCTGGAAATGCTTGAAGAGAAGCGTGGCCAAGCCCTTGAAACGTAAAGAGAGGCGGGAAACCCCGCCTCTCTTTTCATGTCGCTCATTCAGATTTCAGGCTCAGGCTGCGTGCGCCATGTCACCCATGCCTTCGCCCAGTTTGAACTGACTTATTTGCGCGCGAAGATTGGCGGCTTCCTGGGCAAGTGCAGACGTTGCCGCTGTTGCCTCCTCCACCATCGCCGCGTTGTGCTGGGTTACCTGATCCATCTGATTAACTGCGGTGTTGATTTCGCGAATGCCCGTTGATTGCTCACGCGCGGCCCCTGAAATGGTCTGCATGTTGCGATCAATTTCGGCAATCTGCTCGCCAATCTTGTTCAAAGCATCAGCGGTTTTGCGAACGAGGCCCACGCCGGTTTCCACTTCATCGGTGGACGCCTGGATCAAGTCCTTGATCTCTTTCGCGGCTGTTGCAGAACGTTGAGCCAATTCGCGCACTTCCTGCGCAACAACTGCGAAGCCTTTGCCTGCATCACCTGCGCGTGCAGCCTCAACACCAGCATTCAGCGCAAGAAGATTGGTCTGGAAAGCGATCTCGTCAATCACGCCAATGATATTGGCAATCTGTTCGGACGAATGCTCGATCCGGCTCATAGCCTCATCGGCCTGAGTCACGATCTTGGCTGAGCCACTGGCATTTCGGTTCGCGTCGTTGGCAACCAGCAGCGCCTCGTCTGTTCGCTGGCTGGAGTTGGATATATTGGCCGTAATCTCCTCCAACGCCGAGGCTGTCTCTTCCAGGGAGGCTGCCTGCTGTTCGGTGCGACGCGAAAGATCGTTGACGTCACGCGTGATTTCCTGCGCATTGCCGTCGATTGCGCTGATGCTGTGCGCGATTGCGGCCATGGTCGCACCAAGCTGACGCACCGACTGATTGAAGTCATGGCGAAGAGCTTCAAAATCTGGCGCAAATGCCTCGGTCAACTGAACGGAGAGGTCGCCAGACGCAAGCCTTCTGAGACCAACGGCCAGACCGGACGTCGCAATCCGCAACCGTTCTGCGGCATCATCTTCAGCCTTGCGCTGCATCTCAATGCGCTCGGCTTCGGCGCGCTCACGCGTTTCCTCTGCTTCGCGTTCCAGGCGCAACTTGTCGATGGCGCCCTGACGGAAGACTTCCACCGCCTTCGCCATCGTTCCAATTTCGTCCTTCCGGCCCAGACCGCTGCAATCAATCTGCGTATCTCCATCCGCAATCTTCGTCATGTCTTCGGAAAGGCTCAGAATAGGCTTGCTTACGAGTTGTGCTGCAAGGAACAGCAGCGCCACTGCGAAAGAGATGCCTGCGACGATGACACCAATCATCAACGGGCCAACCATGGCGTTTAGCGCTTCACTCTGCATGCGAATTGCTTCTGCCGTGCCGTCAATCACGTCAGCGGCAGCTTCCATTTCAACTTCAAGATCGCGGAAGGCCGTGTCAAATGCGCTAAGCTTTGAAGCCGTATCTCCACCTGCTTCGGCAGCCGACATGATAGCCAGCGCAGCGTCCTCGTATTTCGCCAGCGGAGCGCTGAGCTGATTGAGGCGCTCAACGATGGCCCCCTCTTCGGCATTGGCAAGATTGTTTGAAATCGCATCTCTAAAGTCCGCGATGTCCTGCTTCATCTGCGCCTTGACCTCTGCGAGCGAGGCGCCAGTTGAACCCGTTGTGGCCAAAAGAGTAGCGTAGACGTCGCCGCGGATCGCGTCATGCTTCATGTCAGCCTGCATATGATTATGCATGACGTCGGCAATACGATTGAGATCAATCGCGCTATGGCCCAAGGATTTAGTCGCCCAAAATCCAATAGCGCCACTGCCACCAGCCAACACCAAAATCGCCAAGCAGGCGACAAACATTTTTTGCCGAATTGTACTCATCACGTTCCCCAGTCAAATGCAACCGATGCGTTCCATTTGCAAACTTGACCGTAAATAAAACATGAATGAAACGCATTCAATTTCACATATATGGCAAATCTAGTAGTCCAAATTTACCAAATTATAAGACGGAATTATCTTTCATCAATTCCTTGAAATTACTTTGCAATATACAATCTTCAATACTGACATACTCAACTACAAAGAGCCAACGTTATACAAAGATAAACATAATATAACGACATTCTAATTTAGATAATGAAACCTACAACTGAACAACATCAAAAATACTGACTATATATTGAATTGACCGAGCAGATCTCGCAACACAATACTGCCTGAAAACTGCACTGCATGCCAGCCGCAGCCACGCGCTGTTTCGACATTGGGAAGAGAGTCATCGATGAACAGGCAGTGCGCCGGATCGAGGTCGAACGTCTCTGCATGCAACCGATAGATGGCAGGATCGGGCTTAATAAGGCCGACGCGGCCCGACACCGTGACGCCGCGCGGAAGCTTCAGGAATGGGTACATTTCCTGGGCTGCGGCAAATGTATCGCTCGCAAAATTGGTCAGCATGGTCACGTCATGCCCTTCGCCGACAAGCTGCTCCAGAATGGCGGCGTTTTCGGCATAGGCGTGCGAAACCATCTCGTGCCAATGCTGGCGGAAAGCGCGGATATTGGCTTCTTGCTCGGGGTATTTGGCTATCAACAGAGCTTCAGCCTCGCCCCAGTCGCGACCCCGATCTTGCTCCAAGTTCCATTCGGCTGTGCAGACATTTTGGAAAAACCATCCACGCTCTGCATCATCCGGTATGAGCCGCCGAAAGGGTATCTCTGCATCGTAGTGGATCAGTACCTTGCCGATATCAAAGACGATATGGTGGATTTTCGGCTTCATAGCTTGCCCTTCAGCGCTCATCAACTTTCCCCAGCCCTGCTTCAATCGCCTTTTTCATGACGGTCGGCAATGCCTCGCCGCCGATTTGCGTGAGTGGCGACCACCACCCCTCACCCGGTACATTAACAATTGCCCCGGCCTGAAAGACATTCAGACGTAGCTCGAAATGCGTGAAGACATGTGTGACGACGCCGCATGGCTTCCAGTCTGCCTCAATTGGCGCGCCCGACACATCGGCAATGCCATCGCGTCGGGAATTCCATTCTGTGGTCGGCACTTCCGCCATGCCGCCGAGCAGCCCGGTTGTGGGGCGCTTGCGCAGCCAAACATCGCCGTCATTATTGCGTATGACAAAGGCCGCACCCAGCCGCACGGGACGTTCTTTCTTGGGCGCCTTGACGGGAAAGCGCTCCGGATCGTCACCTGATAGCGCAGCGCAGTCGGTGCGAAAGGGGCAAAGCGCACAGGCTGGTCGCCGTGGCGTGCAGATTGTTGCGCCAAGATCCATCATGGCCTGAGCAAAATCGCCAGGGCGATCTTCCGGAGTAAGTTCGGCGACCTTTGCTTTCATCTGCGGTTTGGAGCCGGGCAGCGGCGCATCAATGGCAAAGAGACGCGAAATAACGCGTTCCACATTGCCATCCATAACGGCCGCAGGTCTATTGAAGGCGATCGCGGCGATGGCTGCAGATGTGTAGTCACCAATGCCTGGAAGGGCGCGTAACCCTTCTTGTGTATCAGGAAAATGCCCGCCCAACTCATTGGCAACCACCTCCGCGCATTTCTTCAGATTTCGTGCGCGCGCGTAGTAGCCAAGCCCTGCCCAGGCTTTCATCACATCGTCGTCATCAGCGGCTGCCAAATCCGTAACACGCGGCCAGAGGCTCAGGAATTTCTCGAAATAGGCCTTTACCGCCTGCACGGTCGTCTGCTGCAACATGACCTCGGAAAGCCAGACATGATAGGGGTTGGCGCGCGCGCCTTTTGCTGCCATGTCCGGTGTCACGCGCCAGGGCAGTTCGCGCCGATGCACATCGTACCAGGCCAGCAACCTCACCGCATAATCTTCTTGCAACCGCCTGCCACCCGTTCCATTTGCCGGAAAAATTCAAATCACATAAACAGTGGCGTATCATTGCGTTCCGGCGGCTGTCACTTGCAAGCTGTTACTCGCATTTTGAACGGAAAATTTGACGAATGGCCAAACGTCCGCGCGGACCAGTACAGATTTCAGATGTGGCAAACCGGCTCATGGACCCGGTACTGTCACGTCGTGCCGGCATTAATTCCGCACTTTTAGGCTCATGGGACGAAATTGCCGGTGATGAATTCGCCGATTGCACGAGGCCGGAAAAGATCGCCTGGCCACGGCGTGATGGCGACGATCTCGACGGCGGCCACAGGCCGGGCGTGCTGACCATTGCCTGCGAAAGTGCGCGGGCGCTCTTTCTCTCTCACGCCCAGGGCGAACTGATCGCGCGGATCAACACATTTTTCGGCTTTCCGGCGATCCGTCAGATTCGCATTGTGCAGAAGCCGGTGTCGCAGGCCCGCACCAAGCGGCAACGCCGCCCACTTGATGCCATTCAGGCTGAAAAACTGAATGACATGATAGGCGAAATGGAAGACGGCGAATTGCGCAAGGCGCTGGAGCGGCTGGGGCGCGGCGTGTTGGGAAGCCGGAAGAGATAGAGATATTACGCATATTTAATCAGCGCTGCCCTTTACTCGTCACAATTCTTTGAAGATGTTGTTGCCAACATAACTTGAAAGCGGCGTCTGGTAGCATTACGAGATCATTAAACGCTGATAACAAATAGGTCGAAACGCCGATGTCTGAATTTTTGCTCACCAAGCGCCACTTTGTTGGCGGTATGACAATGACTGCCGCCGCAGCACTTCTCGCCTCCTGCTCATCTGAAGAGGAAAAGGCCGAGACGCCTGCAGTCGACACCGAGATGAAGACCTCGGCAACGGTGGATGTGCCGGACCCTTCCGGCAAGGTGGATGTTGCAAAACTGATGGAGCCCGGCCCGCTGAAGGACATGGCGATCGGCGACGAGAATGCGCCGGTGACAATCGTCGAATACATGTCCATGACCTGCCCGCACTGCGCACGCTTCCATCACAACACCCTTCCAGGCATCAAAGAAAAATACGTCGATACGGGCAAAGTTCGTTTCATCATCCGCGAATTCCCGCTTGATGCATTGGCAACGGCGGCCATCATGCTGGCACGCTGCGCACCGGAGGAGCAATTCTTCCCGATGGTCTCCGTTCTTTTTGAACAGCAAATCAGCTGGGCCACAGCGCAGGATAAGAAGGCTGCACTGCTACAAATCGCGAAACTTGCCGGTTTTACACAGGAGAGCTTCGACGCGTGCTTGACGAACCAGAAACTTCTCGATGATGTGACAGCTGTGCGGGAGCGTGGCTCCAAGGAATTCGAGGTTAGTGGTACGCCGGCGTTCTTTATCAATGGCGACCGATATGCGGGGGAAATGACGGTTGACGAAATGTCGGCCATCATCGACAGCAAGCTTTAAGCGCTTTTCCAGCTCAAATGGGCCGGGGCGCTGCAGCAGCCGTGTGCCCGGCTTTTTCTATTCCTCTCCCCTTGTGGGAGAGGAAGGTTTGCCCCGAGAGGCGAAGCCGATTGGCTTGGCAAATCAGGTGAGGGGTAAAGCCCAAACTCAAGTGTTCAAAGTGGACACCCGCCACCCCTCACCAAGCGCGACCGAGCTTTCAGCTTCGCTTCAAGCGGTCTTGCTATCCTCTCCCACAAGGGGAGAGGACGATCCCGCAGGCAGGGCCGCATGCCGCGAGGACAGATCATGAAGTTCAACAAGCTGCGCCTCGTAGGCTTCAAGTCTTTTGTGGAACCTTCCGAATTCGTGATTGAGGCCGGACTGACCGGCATTGTTGGCCCCAATGGTTGCGGCAAGTCCAACCTCGTGGAAGCCATGCGCTGGGTAATGGGCGAAAATTCTTACAAGAATATGCGCGCCTCCGGCATGGATGATGTGATCTTTTCCGGCTCTGGCAACCGCCCTGCCCGCAACACGGCGGAAGTGGGGCTCTACCTCGACAATGCCGACCGCACTGCACCGGCGGCTTTCAATGACGCCGATGAAATTCAGGTTACCCGCCGCATTGAGCGCGAACATGGCTCAGTCTATCGCATCAATGGCAAGGAAGCGCGCGCCAAGGATGTGCAGCTTCTATTCGCCGATGCGTCCACGGGTGCGCGCTCGCCCGCCATGGTGGGTCAGGGGCGTATCGGTGAGCTGATACAAGCCAAACCGCAGGCCCGTCGCCAGCTCCTGGAAGAGGCAGCGGGCATATCGGGTCTGCACTCACGCCGTCACGAGGCTGAGCTTCGACTGCGCGCGGCAGAGGGCAATCTGGAACGGCTGGACGATATTACGACACAACTGGAAAGCCAGATTGAAAGTCTGAAGCGACAGGCCCGTCAGGCCAACCGCTTCAAGAAACTTTCCTCGGACATTCGCGCCCGCGAGGCGACTCTACTGCATATCCACTGGACAGAGGCCAAAAATGCAGAGCTGGACGCAGGGCGCGCGCTGAACGAGGTAACCAATCTGGTAGCCGAGCGCGCGCAAGCGCAGATGGAAGCCGCCAAGGCGCAAGCAGTTGCCAGCCTGAAACTGCCTGAACTGCGCGATGGTGAGGCCAAAGCTGCGGCTGCCCTGCAGCGTCTGCAAATCGCTAACACGCAACTTGAAGCCGACGCCGCGCGCCTTTCCAAACGCCGCGAAGAGCTGGAACGCCGCCTGTTTCAGCTTGCCGACGACATCGCGCGCGAAGAAAAGATGCTCGCTGACAACGGCCAGATTCTCGCCAGCCTCGACACGGAGGAGGCCGAGCTGAAAGATGCGATTGAGCATTCCGGCGAGCAGGCAGACGAAGCCCGCATTGTGCAGGAAGAGGCGCAGGCGCGTGTCGATGACGCGGAGAGCGTCTTCACAAAGCTGACGGCTGAGCGAGCCGAAGCCGCTGCTGCCCGCCAGCAGATGGAGCGCTGGCTTGCCGATCTTGCCACCCGCCGCGAGCGCCTGCAGCGCCAGATTGCGGAAACCTTAAGCGAGCTGACAAGCATTGAGGCGCGTATTGCCGATCTGCCGAGGCCGGAAGAACATGCAGAGGCGGTAGCCATTGCCGAAGAGACGCTGATGAGCGCCGAGGAAGGCATAGCCGCAGCGGAAGATGCCATTGCCAGCGCCCGTGAGGCCGAAAGCGCTGCGCGCGCCGAGGCCGATGCAGCGCGTCAGGAAATCAAGGGCCTTGAGACTGAAGCCCGCACGATTGAGCGTATGCTGGAGGCCAGTTCTGCCGGTGGTGAATATCGCCCCGTTGCCGAAGAGCTTTCCGTGGATGCCGGTTTTGAGGCCGCCCTTGGTGCGGCACTTGGCGAGGACATCGATTCCCCGCTGGACCAATCAGCCGCGCGTCATTGGGGGCTGGGTGCAGTGCGGGCCGATGACCCTGCCCTGCCAGATGGTGCCGAGCCGCTGTCGCGCTATGTGCGTGGACCGCAGGCACTGGAGCGTCGTCTGGCGCAGACCGGCATTGTGGCCGCGGAAGATGGTGCAAGGCTTCAGGCTGAACTCAAACCCGGCCAGCGGCTGATTTCCAAAGACGGCGCAGTATGGCGCTGGGATGGGCATGTGTCGGGTGCTGATGCGCCGAGTGCAGCAGCCTTGCGGCTGGCTCAGAAAAACCGTCTTGCCAATCTGGAAACAGAGATTGCCGAGGCGGCTCGTGTGCTGGACGAAAAGGCCGAAACGCAGCGCAAGGCCGCCGAGCGCGTGAGCCTTGCCGAAGCGCAGCTTCGTGACAACCGCGAGGCTCAGCGCATGGTAGCGCGCCAACTCTCCGAGGCGCGCGACGCTTTGGCTGCTGCCGAGAGAGCTGCGGGCGAAGTGACCCGCCGCCGCGATGTGCTGTCCGAGACCCGCAACGGGCAGGATGCGCAGATGGAAGAACTGGCCATGCAGGAGGAAGAAGCCCGCATTGGTCTGGATGACGCACCGGATATTTCCGGTCTTGATATGCGTTTGCGCGAAGCGCAGCTGGACCTGGCCAGTGCGCGTGCACTGCTGGCAGAAGCACGTGCCGCCTATGACGGTTTGGCGCGCGAGAACGAGATGCGCCAGCGCCGCATTACCGCGATTGCCCAAGAGCGTAATACCTGGCGCACGCGTGCCGCAAATGCTGAAAACCAGATTGAAACGCTGAAAGACCGTGCGGAAGAAACCCGCATTGAGATGGAAGACCTGGCCGATGCGCCGGAGGACTTCGATGAAAAACGTCGCGCGCTGCTGAGCGAACTTTCCAAGGCAGAAGAGGCGCGCCGTGCCGCCGCCGATCTTCTGGCAGAGGCTGAAAATCACCAGCGAGAGGCCGATCAGGCAGCAGCGCTTGCCCTTTCTTCGCTGGCGGAAGCACGCGAAAAACGTGGCCGTGCGGAAGAGCGACTGACCTCAGCGAAAGAACGCCGTGCTGACAATGAAAACCGCATTGCCACGACGCTGAACTGTGCGCCGCATGACGTGTTCCGCTTCACCGAGCTGGAGCGCGACGCGCCGCTGCCCGACACGCGCAATGTGGAGATCGAGCTTGATCGCCTGCGTATCGAGCGCGAACGCCTGGGCGCCGTCAATCTGCGCGCCGAGGAAGAACAGGTGGAACTCTCCGAGAAGCTCGACACGCTCGTAAGAGAGCGCGACGACGTGGTGGAGGCGATCCGCACGCTGCGATCTGCAATCCAGAGCCTAAATCGCGAGGGGCGCGAGCGGCTGCTTGCCGCCTTCGACGAGGTGAATACGCAGTTCCAACGGCTCTTCACCCACCTGTTCGGTGGCGGCACCGCAGAGCTGCAATTGGTGGAAAGCGACGACCCGCTGGATGCGGGACTTGAAATTCTGGCCCGCCCGCCCGGCAAAAAGCCACAGACAATGACGCTTCTGTCCGGTGGCGAACAGGCACTCACCGCGATGGCGCTCATCTTCGCGGTGTTCCTCACCAATCCTGCGCCTATCTGCGTGCTGGACGAGGTGGATGCGCCGCTGGACGATCATAATGTGGAACGTTTCTGCAACCTGATGGATGAAATGTCCCGCTCGACCGAAACTCGCTTCGTTGTGATTACCCACAATCCCATCACCATGGCCCGTGTGGACCGCCTTTTCGGCGTCACCATGGCCGAACAGGGCGTCTCCCAGCTCGTGTCCGTCGACCTGCAAACAGCAGAGCAGTTGCGTGACGCTGGATAGCTGATTCACCGCGCAGATAGCGGGTGAGAGAAGGATCGGAAATTTCCTCCGCCGTTGCAGTGTCATTCATAAAGCTTGATTTGGCACGAATACTTCGACTAAAATCGAAGTATGAAGGAGGGTCCGGACATAGCCATGACTGCCGCACTGATCGGCGATCCTGCACGTGCAAACATGTTGACTGCACTGCTTGGCGGGCGGGCACTGACGGCCAGTGAGCTGGCGGCGACTGCAGGGATCACGCAGCAGACAGCCAGCAGCCATTTGGCGCGACTGACGGCGGGCAATCTGGTCTTTGTACACAAGCAGGGGCGGCACAAATATTTCGCGCTGACGGAAGCCGCCGGCAGCCTTTTGGAAAGCCTCACTGTCTTTTCCGCGTCGACAGAGCAGAAACGCCTGCATGGTCCGAAGGACCCGGCGCTGCGAAAGGCGCGCATTTGTTACGATCATCTGGCGGGCCACCTCGGTGTCCAGATGTTTGAAAGCCTGAAGCAGAAGGGATTCATCGGGACCCAGGCAGAAGAAGTATTCCTGGCGCCTGACGGTGAGCGTTGGCTTGGGTCAATTGGCATTGATGTCGAGCATTTGACGAAGCAGCGCCGCCCGCTTTGTCGCTCCTGCCTCGACTGGAGCGAGCGCAAATCGCATCTGGCGGGATCGCTGGGCGCAGAGATGCTCAACCACTTCCTGTCAAAGAATTACGCCCGCAGGCTCGCCAATAGTCGGGTGATCGAGTTCAGCGCGAAGGGCGAAAGTGAATTTCAACGCCTGTTCGGATAGCGCCTTGTCACGCGTGAGCTTTTCGGCCACGTTGCGCGGGCAAATTTCAAAAGAGCCAGCCGTATATGCTAGACCGTGCCCCGACCACCCATGACGCCGAAGAGGACATCCGCAATCGCGATATCATGATCTACGTCAATGGCGAGATCGTTCACCGCGATGCTGCGAAAGTCTCCGTTTATGACTCTGGCTTTCTGCTGGGTGACGGGATGTGGGAAGGCATGCGTCTTTACAATGGCAAATGGGCCTTTTTTGACGATCACATGGATCGTTTCCTTGAAAGCTGCAAAGCCGTTTCGCTGGACATTGGCATGGACCGGGCTGGCGTGTTGGAGGCGCTGATGCGAACCGCAGCCGCCAATGGCATGACCCATGATGTGCATTGCCGTCTGATGCTGACCCGCGGGGTGAAGGTGAAGCCATTTCAGCACCCTGCCCTGTCACAAAGCGGGCCGACGATGGTGATAATCATGGAGCATTCCAAGCCGGTGGACCGCCTGCAACAGAGAGGCATTCGGCTTGCAACCGTGCCACAGGTGCGTGGCCTGCCCATGTCGCAGGATGCCAAATATAATTCCCATTCCAAGCTGAATTGCGTGATCGCCTGCCTGCAGGCCGAACAGGCCGGCGCAGATGAAGGCCTGATGCTGGACCCGCACGGCTTTGTAAACACCACCAATGCCTGCAACTTCTTCATTGTACGCAAGGGCGAGGTCTGGACGTCTACCGGGGACTACTGCATGAATGGCGTGACCCGTGCAAAGGTGATCTCGCTCTGCCAGCAAAATGGCATTCCAATCTATCAAAAGAACTTCTCTCTTGTAGAAACCTATGGCGCTGACGAGGCCTTTCTAACCGGCACATTCGGCGCGCAGACGCCCGTGGCGGAAATTGACGGCAAGCCGATTGGCGATCATGTGGGCGCAGGTCCGGTGACCCGTCGCATTCAGGAGCTTTATAAAGCGCTGATCGAGAAGGAGTGCGGCTGATGCGAATTGCCATGTGGTCCGGTCCGAGGAACCTTTCAACCGCGATGATGTATTCCTTTGGCGCACGGGCCGATTGCGCCGTTTGGGATGAGCCATTTTATGCGCCGTTTCTGGTGGCGTCCGGGCGGGCCGACCCGTTGCGCGACAAAGTTTTGGCCGCAGAAGAAACCGACCCGACCGTTGTGGCAGCGCGTTGTCTGGGGCCAATCCCCGGCGGCAAGCGGCATTTCTATCAAAAGCACATGCCGCACCACATGGTAGATGGTTTGCCACGCGACTGGATCGCCGATGTCACGAACGTGTTTTTGATCCGCCACCCCGCGCGCGTCATCGTCAGCTACGCAAAGAAGCGCGCCGAACTGACTGCGGATGATATCGGCTTTGAAAGTCAGGCTGCCCTGTTTGACGAGATTACGGCCAATTGCGGGGCGGCACCGGTCGTTGTTGATTCTACCGATATTCGCGCCAACCCCGCCGCCATGCTGGAAAAATTGTGTGTGGCAATCGGCATCGCTTATGACCCGGCCATGCTTGCCTGGCCTGCAGGCGGACACGCGCAAGACGGTGCCTGGGCACCGCATTGGTATCCCGAAGTGTGGAGAAGCACCGGCTTTGCCGCGCCCGAAGGACACTTGCCGGAGGTGCCAGCACACCTGCAACCGCTGCTGGCCGAGGCCCTGCCTCATTATGAACGGCTGGCGGCATTGGCCATCAAATAGCATCACAATCTGCTGCCTTCCTTGCCCCACACCGGCTTTTGGTGTAGCACCCGCCCGACCTTCCATTATCCTAGAAAGACGAGCGGGCATGAGCGGTTTTGACCTCATCATATTTGATTGCGACGGCGTATTGGTGGATTCCGAGATCATCGCCGCCAAGGTGGAGTCGAAGCTTCTCGAGGAAGCCGGTTTTCCGGTTTCTGTCGAAGAAATCACCGAACGTTTTGCTGGCATGAGTTGGAAAAACATCCTCATGCAGATCGAGAAAGATGCTGAAGTGCCGCTTTCGGCCTCTCTCATCGACCGGGCAGAGAAGCTTGTCGACCAGCGCCTTGCGCGTGAAGTGAAAATGATCGAAGGCGTGAAGTTCGCGCTTGCACGCCTCACCCAGCCACGCTGCATCTGCTCAAACTCGACCTCTTCCCGCCTTGAGGTGATGCTGACAAAGGTGGGCCTGAAGCCCTATTTTGAACCGCATATCTATTCATCAAAAGACCTTGGGCCCGACTGTGAAAAACCCAAACCGGACGTGTTTTTGCATGCCGCGAAGGAAATGAACGTCGATCCATCAAGTGTCATCGTCATCGAGGATTCGGTGCACGGCGTTGAGGGCGCGCGGGCCGCTGGCATGCGGGTGATAGGTTTCACCGGCGCAGCCCACTCTTACCCGGCACACGCCGACAAGCTGACAGAAGCGGGAGCCGAAACCGTGATTTCACGCATGGTGGACCTGCCCGCCACCATTGCCGCGCTTGAGGCATGGGAAGGAATTTGAGATCTTGAACAAGGTCGATGTTGAAATCCGTCAGGCACGCAAGGACGATGCCGGCGCAATTGCCGAGCATCTGCGGCATTGCTGGCGAGAAGCCTATGCCGAACGGCTCGGGCCCGCAGGCATTGCAAAGCTGCTTGCCGGTCTCGCGGCAGAAGATATTGGCGGGGTCCTGCCGGGAGCAGATGAACTGGCGGTCGTCGCTACCATTGACGGCGAGATTGTCGGCACCGCGGTTGGCACTGTAAGAGGTGAAACCGCCCATATCTGGGGCATGTATGTTCATCCCGACCACCAGCGTGGCGGCCTGGGCCATGCGCTTTTGCAAGCACTCATGGCTTTTCTTGCAGAAGCAAAAGGGGCTGTGGTCCATGTGCTGAACAGCAGCCGCGGTGCTGTAATCTTTTACGAGAAGATAGGCTTCGTCAGCCTGGATATGACCGATGTCGAGCTTGTCGAAGGCACGCCGCAATCAGCCCATGTGATGTTTGCGCCCCGGGAAAATCTGAGGTTTGATTGAGGCGGGGAAGCATCAGATCAGCCCGCAGGGCACATATGTTACCCTTGAAAACGACGGTAGAGACCTGCCGCAAGACGCATATCCCAGTGCTCTCCGGGTATATCGCTCCCATTGCTATACCCTCCAGATGCCTGCCATCGGCCATCAATCCAGCACCCAAAGAAATAGCGGACAAAATGAGCCTCCTCGTCAAAGTGTTTCTCCGCCAGTTTTTCCCGCGCGTCATCGGGTAATTGGGATATCACCTCATCAATTTCATCATCCGTTGCTGCTTCCAGATCAGTCAGTTTTGCTTCGTTATGGCGGACCAGCCAAGGCAAGAACGCAGGCGTCCAATTCCAGTTGAGTTCCTCGCGAGAGAACTCTGCTTTATGTTCAAAACTCGTCAGATCCACATCAGGGCTCAGCAGGAAATTCACCAAAAATGAACCCAACCGCCCCCATAGCGTTGGCCTGCCAATCGTGTGTGATGTTGCTGGAAGAGGCTCCTCTTCTTCTTCGCAATCCGCTACACTCATATACCCGCATTCGATCAGGGCAGAATAAATCCCGGACAGCGCCCCGCCTGGCCTACTTTCCACCTCGCTGAGCAAGCCCCATCCAACCACATAACTGGAGTGGCACACCAGGGCATCCAAGAGGGCATCAAGGTCCAACCTGGATGCGCCCGCAGACAGCGTACCTGCACCAGGAGCAGCAATGACACGCCAATAGAGGCCTTCCGGCTGTAGAATACCAAAACGGGAAAGCGCATCGCAGCCAAATTCAAAATTGCTCTGGGCACAATCCCAAAGCAAATCCGGCGCAGGAGAAACTGCTTCCAAACGTGACTGCATTTCATAGAAAAGCCAAGGAGCCAGAGTGTCACACAGACGCCTTTCCGGCTCAGTCAGCGGGCGTTCTCTATTCATCGGCTACACCCACTCAATCCGGGCTAGCACCTCTTCCGCCAACACTTGCGGGGCTTTGCCGTCCGTAACAAGCTCGATAATATCCGGCTGCTGCTCACGCGACATTTGTTCTGCCTGCTGCATGGTGCGTTCAATCTGACTTTCGAGACCGGAACTAGTTTCGCGTTGTCTCAGGCGATCAAGTAAGGTGTCGTTTTCCGCGCGCAGACGTACGACAGTGAAGGTAGCGGCCGGGATAGCCCGAATGATCCAGCTTCTGGCGTCATCCAGTGACGTCATGACCCCGGTCATGATCAGGTGCTCGCAGCCGAGTGCTGCGTAGTTCTGCCAAATCCCTGCAAGATTGGCCTCGCTAATGTCCGTCATGCTGGGGCGAAGACGATCCAATTGATCCGAAGTTGGCAGTGGAAATATGCGGTCCAGCTCGTCTGTCTCGACAGTTGCGTGAGGGAGGTCCGCCGCTGAAAGCAATGCGCTCACCTCCCAGCTCAGCGTGGATTTTCCCACGCCCGCCGGGCCGGTCAGCAGCAAAATACGCGTCAAGGATCGCCCTTACTTCTTCTTGCCGGGATGCTCGTCGAAACCGATATAGATTTTGGTGAGCTGCCCTGCACCGGCGGGCACCACAACATCGGCCTTCGTGAACAGGAACTGGTTGCCAAGCGCGCCTTGGGGGATTTCTGCATCAAACTGTGTCAACTGCGCGTAAAGCACATTGTCATCGTCAGCGACGGCAACACGAATGGGCAACTGATAATTGCCTGGCTTGCCAGCCGGACCTGCCACAATGCGGCCCTGTGCCTGAACAGTGATGATAAGACCTTCCGGACCCACACGGCATTCACGGGTCGTATTGGCCAGAGACGCCTGATAGATAAGCTTTGAAGGATCACCGGAGCCATCGGGCATCTTGCGCGCGCCGCGCGCATAGACGCGGTGGAAGGCAGTGCCATCACGCAGCACAATCTGCGGGCAGGTTCCTTGAACAACCGCAGGGCCTTTTTGTTTCTCCTGACCAACATCGAAGAGACCCTTGGTGTCGGTTGAATTGCAAGCAGCAAGAATGGCAAGCAAACCAAGTGCGCCGATATTGCGGAATTTACGAAATACCATATCCGTCCTGTTTCCCGTTTTCATGTCTTTGCCGGTTATATCGGTCTTAAATTTAACAAACTAGGCCTTTTCACGGCCATCCCCGTTGCTCTATAGCAGCCATGACCATAAAAATCGATTGGGGCGCGCCAAAAAGACGCCTCAAACCAAGGAATGCGACTGTGAAATATGTCTCGACCCGGGGTGACGCCCCTGCTCTCGGTTTCTGCGATGCTCTTCTGACTGGTCTGGCGCCAGACGGCGGCCTCTATGTGCCGCAAGAATGGCCTGAAATGACGAAGAGGGAAATTCGCGCGCTGCGCGGCAAATCCTATCAGGAGATCGCCTTTGCTGTGATTTCCAAATTCGTGGATGGCGAGATCGCGGATGACGTTCTGCGCACCATGATTGATGAGGCCTATGCAACATTCCGTCACGCGGCTGTAGCACCGCTGGTGCAAGTGGATCACAATCGCTTTGTGCTGGAACTGTTTCACGGCCCGACCTTGGCATTTAAAGATGTGGCAATGCAGCTTCTCGCTCGCCTGATGGACCATGTGCTTGCCGAACGTGGTGAGCGCGCCACCATTGCAGGCGCGACCTCCGGCGACACTGGCGGGGCGGCAATCGAAGCCTTTGCGGGCCGTGAGAGCATCGATATTTTCATCCTCTTTCCAGAGGGCAAGGTATCGCCTGTGCAGCAGCACCAGATGACGACATCTACCGCATCGAATGTGCATGCGCTGGCCATCAAGGGTAATTTCGATGATTGCCAGAACCTGGTGAAGGAAATGTTTGGCCACACCTCGTTCCGCGACGAGGTGAAGCTGGCGGGTGTAAACTCCATCAACTGGGCGCGCATCATGGCGCAAACCGTCTATTACTTCACAGCCGCAATTTCGCTGGGTGCTCCATCGCGACGGGTGTCTTTCACAGTGCCGACGGGCAATTTCGGCGACGTATTTGCAGGTTATGTGGCGAAAAAAATGGGCCTGCCGATCGACAAGCTGGTGGTGGCCACCAATGAAAATGACATTTTGGCGCGCACGCTGAAGACCGGTCGCTACGAGATGCGTGGTGTTACTGCAACCACCTCGCCGTCGATGGATATTCAGATTTCCTCCAATTTCGAGCGTTTGTTGTTTGAAGATTGCGGACGTGATGCCGCCAAGGTGCGCCATGCCATGAACGGGCTGAAACAGTCCGGCGCATTCGACATTGAGGAAAAGGCGCTCACGGCCATTCGCAAAAGCTTCCGCGCAGTGCGCGCCAGCGAGCGTCAGGTGAAGTCGACCATTTCATCAACGCTGGAAGAAACTGGCTATCTGCTTGATCCGCATACGGCTGTTGCTGTTTATGCTGCGAAACGCTACGCTAAGAGTTCTACGCCCATGGTTGTGCTCTCAACAGCGCATCCGGCGAAGTTTCCTGCCGCAGTCAAGGCAGCAAGTAAAATCGATCCCGCATTGCCTGCGTGGCTTTCCGGGCTAATGGACAGGGAGGAGCGCTTTGACCTTTTGCAAGCTGAGCTGAACGCCGTTGAGACTTTCATCCGGCAGAAAGCAAGGATTGCGAAGAGGTAAGGCGCGGAGTGTTGCGCAATGAATGTTGAATGTACCAAGCTTGATTCCGGACTTACCGTTGTCACCGAAAACATGCCGCATCTTGAAAGTGTGGCATTGGGTGTGTGGGTAAAGTCGGGCTCACGCAATGAGGCCGCAGATGAACACGGCATTGCGCATTTGCTGGAGCATATGGCCTTCAAAGGCACACATAGCCGCACAGCACGACAGATTGCCGAGCAGATCGAGAATGTTGGCGGCGATGTAAATGCAGCCACGTCTACCGAATCCACCTCCTACTACGCACGCGTACTGAAGGAAGACACCGGTCTGGCGCTCGATATTCTCGCCGACATTTTGACCGATTCAGTTTTTGACCCCGCAGAGCTTGAACGTGAAAAGCACGTTATCCTGCAGGAGATTGGTGCTGCAAACGATACGCCCGACGATGTGGTTTATGACCGTTTTGCCGAGGCCGCATTCAAGGATCAGACGATTGGACGTCCTATTCTGGGGACGCCGGAAACTGTCCAGTCTTTCTCCTCTGACAATATCCGCGCTTACCTTTCGCGCAACTACACGACAGACCGTATGTTCGTGGTGGCTGCCGGTGCGGTTGATCACGATACGATTGTGCGACAGGCCGAGGAGCGTTTTGCGGTTGTGCCACAAAAACCGGCACTCGCGCCCGTGATGGATACTGCCACTTACACCGGTGGCGAGTTCCGCATGAAACGCGACCTGATGGATGCGCAGCTCATGTTGGGCTTTGAAGGCCGCGCCTACCACGTGCGTGATTTCTATGCTTCGCAGGTTCTGGCCAATATTCTGGGTGGCGGCATGTCTTCCCGCCTTTTCCAGGAAGTGCGTGAGCACCGTGGCCTGTGCTATTCGGTCTATGCTTTCCATTGGGGTTTCTCGGATTCCGGGCTTTTCGGCATTCACGCCGCCACCGGTCAGGAAGACCTGCCGGAGCTGCTTCCTGTGATCGTCCAGGAACTCCGCAAGGCATCTGAAAAGATTGACCAAAGCGAGATTGACCGTGCGCGCGCGCAAATTCGCGCTCACCTGATGATGGCGCAGGAAAGCCCCGCCGCCCGTGCCGGCCAGATTGCCCGCCAGATGATGCTTTATGGCCGCCCGATTTCCAACGCGGAATTGATGGAACGTTTGGCTGGCATCACACCGGATCGCCTGACGGATCTTGCGGGTCGTCTGTTCTTCGACACACCACTGACGATTTCGGCAATTGGCCCGCTGGACACGCTCTCACCTCTCAGCGAGATTTCGAGCAAGCTTTCCAACGGCGTACAGGCGCAAAGGACAGCCTGAGCGGCGAAATCTTCCTCTGGAGAACGACACGGATGCAGGCATCGATATTCCGTTTGCTGTCTCGCCGGTCTGACTTTTCCATCATTACGGGTCAGAAGCACTATCTGCGGATTCCGCAGTTTTCGGATTTCCAGCAATGGCGCGACCTGCGGGCAGAAAGCCGGGCCTTCCTGCAGCCATGGGAGCCACGCTGGTCAATCGATGATACGACCGAGCGGGCATTTCGCGAGCGCGTCAACCGCAATGAACGTGAATATTCGCTTGGCAGCGCGGTGCCGCTTTTCATCTTCGATGGGGAAACGCATAGACTGATGGGAGGCATCACCATCGGCAATATTCGACGCGGCGCTGCGCAAACCTGTATGATCGGCTATTGGATGGGCGAACGATATGCGGGCCAGGGACACATGAAAGAAGCGCTTGGACTGACTATCAACCACATCTTTCAACGTCTCCAGTTGCACAGAGTAGAAGCAGCCTGTATTCCGGACAATATCAGAAGTCTGAAACTTCTTGAAAATGCCGGATTTCAACACGAAGGCATGCTTCGGCAATATTTGAAAATAGACGGTGCATGGCGCGACCATCTGCTTTTGTCACGCCTTGCAGAAGACCGCGACCGAGACTGAGGGAATACACCTTCCATGGGACGATCGAGGAATACGAATTGGCGTGATTTGCGCCTGGCAGTTACCGCTTTTCTGTCGGTGCTGCTCATATCCGTGATTGTTCTGCCGGGCAGCTTTGCCCGGGCGGCTGAGCCTATCAAGATTTCCAAGGATGATACGGCGCTGGACCTCACGCCCACCACGGAAATCTACCTCAATCAAGGCAATGCATTTCAGGTCTCCACAGCTGCCGGTGCCGATGGCATTGTGCGCCGCATCGAAGTGCGGTCGAATTCTGAAGGCCACCAAGGTGACTGGGCGGTTTTCGCGCTGGCCAATGTCTCCGGTGAGCAGCTTGAAAGGTTGATTGTTGCGCCGCATTTCCGTTTGGTGAAATCGCGCATGTTCTGGCCTGATCTAGGCTCCCAACGCATTATCGCAATTACACCGAGTGAGGGCTTCGCGCTCGACCGTCAACAAAGCGATGAGGCGGACGTGTTTCGCATCACGCTGAACCCTGGTTCGGTCATCACCTTTGTGGCCGAACTGGCCACACCTGACTTGCCGCAGCTATATCTGTGGGAGCCGGAAGCCTATAAGGACACGGTGAATGCCTTCACGCTTTACCGTGGCATCGTGCTCGGCATTTCGGGCCTTCTGGCGCTGTTTTTGACAATTCTCTTTGTGGTGCGCGGCACGGCAATGCTGCCTGCGGCCGCGGCCTTGAGCTGGGCTGTTCTGGCCTATGTCTGTGTCGATTTCGGCTTCCTGGAAAAGCTGGTTTCCATAAGCCCGGACGACCAGCAGATGTGGCGCGCGGGCACCGAAGTTATCATGGCGGCCAGCCTGGTGCTCTTCATCTTCACCTATCTCAATCTCAACCGCTGGCACACCCATCTTGGCTACGTCACGGCAGCCTGGATCGTCGGATTGCTGGCCCTTTTGGGCGTTGCGATCTACGACCCATCCATTGCGGCCGGTATTGCGCGTATCTCATTCGCTCTGACGGCTTTGGCCGGGGTTGGACTTATCGTCTATTTGAGCTTCCGTCGCTATGACAGGGCTATCTTGCTCGTGCCCGCATGGGCACTCATTATCGCGTGGTTGTTTGCATCCTGGCTGGCGGTTACCGGCCAGTTGGATAACGACATCGCCCAGCCTGCCCTGGGTGGTGGCCTGGTGCTGATCGTCCTGCTGATCGGCTTTACAGTGATGCAACACGCCTTTTCCGGCGGTTCTCACCAGCAGGGTTTGTTTTCCGATCTGGAACGCCAATCTCTGGCACTGACCGGTTCGGGTGACACCGTGTGGGACTGGGACGTCTCACGTGACAGGGTTATTACAATTCCCGATATTTCCGAGCATCTTGGCCTGCCACCTGGCGCGTTGCATGGACCGGTGCGCCATTGGCTGCCTATGCTGCATACAGACGACAAGGACCGCTTCCGCGCGGCACTGGACACCCTGCTGGAACACCGCAAAGGACGCCTGCACCACGAGTTTCGTATTCGCGCAAATGATGGCCACTACCATTGGCTTTCGGTGCGCGCACGCCCGGTTCTGGATGCTGGAGGCGAAGTCATCCGCTGCGTGGGTACGTTGGCGGATGTGACAGAGCAGCGCACCTCAATCGATCGGCTTTTGCACAATGCGGTCTATGACAATCTGACCGGGCTGCCCAACCGCCAGCTTTTCCTGGATCGCTTGCAGTCGGCCATATTGTCGGCCCGTGAGACCGATCGTAAACAACCGACCGTGATTATTGCGGGCATTGATGACTATAACCGCGTCAATGACCGTCTAGGCCTGACGGCCGGTGATAATATCCTGATCGTCCTGACCCGCCGACTGCGCCGCCTGATGAAAGACTGCGATACGCTGGCACGCATTTCGGGCGACAAATTTGCGATCATTTTGACCTCTGAAACAGGCCCGGACCGCATCGCCGACTTTGCTGACACAGTGTTGCAATCGGCCAAGATTCCGATTTCCTACGCTGACGATGAGATTACGCTGAGCCTGTCACTAGGCCTGGCAAGCTGGGTTGATGAGAACCAAAGCGCGGAAATGCTGATCTCTGACGCCGAATTGGCGCTGTACCGCGCCAAACGGGAGGGCGGAGACCGTGTCGAACCTTTCCGCCCAGCATTCAGATCCTCAAATGCGGAAGCCGCGCAATTTGAAGCTGATTTGCGTCGCGCCATCGATAGACGCGAATTGTCGCTCGTCTATCAGCCCATTGTCCGCCTTTCTGACAATTCCATTGCAGGGCTTGAGGCGCTTATGCGGTGGGAACATCCCAAACGGGGCGAAGTGCCACCATCGGAATTCATCGCCGTTGCCGAAAGCATTGGCCTGATCAACCGGCTGGGCCTGTTTGCCATGGACCGTGCTGCGACTGATCTCGCAAAATGGCGCGAGCAAAATGGCGAACTTCCGATTTTCATGTCGGTCAACCTGTCCAGCGCGCAACTGCTCAACAAGACGCTGCTTGAAGACTTCCAGGCTGTGCTCGCCAAGACCGAGTGCAAAGCCGGTGATTTCCGTCTGGAACTGACGGAAACCATGATGATGGAAAATCCGGAACAGTCGAGCCAGCTTCTGCGCCGCTTGCGCGAGGTCGGCTTCTCGATTGCACTGGATGATTTCGGTACAGGATATTCTGCACTCAGCTACCTGACCAGTTTCCCGTTTTCGACCGTCAAGATTGACCGATCTCTGGTGGTGCGCGACGACGAGCAGGGACGAAAACTGCTTAGCGCCATTGTGGGCATGATCCGCGATCAGGGTATGGAAATCGTGGCAGAGGGCATTTCCACGACACAAGAGGCTGAAATGCTGGCCGAGATCGGCTGTGATTATGGCCAAAGCTATCTCTTTGGACCGCCGCTTGGAGCGCAAAATGTTGGTCGATTGTTGAAGGACAGCTTTCCGCTGACGGCCTAGATCAGGCCCATGTCAAGCATGTCCGGCTTCATTGGATAGATGCGAGGCATTGATCCCCATAATCGCCATTGCGCGGGAATACTTGCTGTCCAGGTCTCTGTCGAAAATCAGGCTGTCGCTTGCGCGGCAGGTCAGCCATGCATTCTGGCTCACCTCATGCTCCAATTGACCTTCTGCCCAACCGGCATAGCCCAGCATGAAGGCGGCACGGCGCGGTGAACGACCTTTGGCAATCGCCTTGATGATATCCTGCGTGCCGGTCAGGCAAATGTCTTCGGTAACCGGAATAGTGCCCGCACTGTGATAATCATCGGAATGCAGAACAAAGCCCCTGCCCTGGTCCACCGGACCGCCATTGAGCACTGGAAAGCCGCGAACATCATCTGGCAATACCAGCGCGTCATTGGCGTCAATGATGTCCAGATGGGCCAGAATGTCGGCGAACCGAAATTCCTGAGGCTTGTTGATAATAAACCCCATGGCACCCTGCTCTGAATGGGCACAAATATAGACAACCGCGCGATCGAAATTCGGGTCAGACATCGCCGGCATGGCGATCAGGAAATGACCGTCAAGAAAGCCAGGCTCTTCTCTATCGCGTTCATTCAGGACATCAAGCATAGACACAGCCTATCAACTCAGCCGAAAATGAAAAGCGGCAAATAGCGAAAACCCGATACGCCCTCACAAACGTTCAAGCAAATTTGACAATCCGGCATCGCTAAGTGTGTGGTGCGGTTCAACATATTTCGCTAATGACGTAGATATGAAAAGCACACGAAAAACTGACCGCCGCCTGTTTGCCTCCCGTTTGGTTGCCATCCTTGGCGGCGTTTTCAGCATTTGCGGCCTCTTTGTTGCCACAGATGCCGCGGCTGAAACCAGCAGCTGGGCCAAGACGGACGGTGGACGTATGCGCATCATCGCGTTACCGCCGGACGAGAACGGTCACGTGCGTGCAGGGCTGGAAATTGCGCCGGATGTGGGCTGGCATACCTATTGGAGCGTGCCCGGCAGTGGCGGCATCCCCCCGCAGATTTCGCTCAGCGGTGGAGGCAATTTGTCGCTCACCAGCATTGCATTCCCTGCCCCGCAGATACACGAATATGACGGCATGCGTGACTTCGTCTATTACGACCCGATCATTCTGCCACTGACCTTGCAGCAGGCCGTGACCGGTGAAGATGCCCGGCTGGACGCAGATGTATTCATTGGTGTTTGCGCAGACATTTGCGTTCCATTTCAAGCGCATTTTGATATGACGCTTCCTCCCGGCGCGCCCGTCAACCTCCTGGAACGCGCCAGACTGGATGCCGCAGAGGCGGGATTGCCACAGGCGCCATCAGAGGATTTTTCAATTTCGAGCTATCAACTCACCGACAATGACAGGGCCGTGATTGTGGACGTCACGCTCCCCCAGAAGAGTGACGCCACGTCCGCAGTGGTGATTGGCGGAGGCCCTGACGGACAGGCTTTTGCAAAAGCGGAGACACTTGACGCAGCACCCGGACGACTGCAGGTGAAGCTACGTCCGACCTTTCTGGCCAAAACGGCCACATTGCGTGATGCCAGCGTCATGCTGTTGGTGAAAGCGGGCCACCGTGCGATGCAAACGGAGCTTGAGCTTCGCTAATTGCAACCTATATTCCAGAGACAAATCAAAAATGGAGAGACCCATGACAATTGCCCCTGGTGACAAGATTTCTACCCTGACCGTTATGGAAGCGACGGCGGATGGCCCTGTAAAACTTTCAACTGACGAAATTTTCGCCGACAAGACGGTTGTACTTTTCGGTTTGCCTGGCGCCTTCACACCCACCTGCTCACTGAACCATCTGCCTGGCTATGTGGAAAGTCGCGATGCGCTGGCTGCCAAGGGCGTAGACGATATTGTGGTGCTTTCTGTCAACGACCATCACGTCATGAAAGCATGGGCAAAAGCCACCAACGCTGAAGGCAAAATCCGCTTTCTTGCCGATTGGGATGCTGGATTTGTGAAATCTCTGGGGCTTGACAAGGACCTGTCCGCTGGCGGCCTGGGCATTCGCTCCACGCGCTTTTCGATGCTTGTCGAGAATGGCGTCGTGAAGAGCGTGAATATTGAAGAAAACCCCGGCCAAGCCACGGTTTCTTCTGCGGCTGCAATGCTGGATTCACTCTAGTTCAAGCTGAGCATCCGACTGCCACTCCTATGTCCGCATAACCTGCGGCGTGGGGGTGGCACTATTGCTGAGGCCGGGCCTCATGGCGGTGACCATGGGCATTACCAGATCTCACGCAGGCAACCCTTTGACTGCAACGTGGTTGCCATTGGCTATTGAAGCCATTTCCTGCCTGCATCAACAATGCTGGTCGACAGGCCGTCGAGAATGGACGATGCCCGGCGGCTGACCTGCCAGAAAAGCGGAATATCTACTGACAGCCCCGGCTCCAACTCCACCAGGTCGCCTGCGGCCAGATGGCCTTCCACAAGCTGCAATGGATTAAGACCCCAGCCAAAGCCCATCAGGCAGGCTGTGACGAAGCCTTGGGTTGACGGCAGCCAATGGGCATGGCGTGGCACATCAGCTCCGAAGCGCTTTTCCAACCACTGCGTTTGTAATCGATCCTTTTGGCCAAATGTCAAAGCTGGCGCAACTTTAACGGCCGCCTCACTGACACCATCGGGAAAATGTCTCGCCATATAGTCAGGGGTCGCCGTCGCGCGATAGGACAGCTTTCCGATCCGCATGACCTGACAGCCCTGGACTGGATTCTCCACAGAGGTAACTGCGGCCAAAACTTCACCCCTGCGCAGCCATTCCGCTGTGTGATCCTGGTCGTCCACTTTGAAATCAACCAGAATACCGGTCTGCACGATATGCTTGCTCACTGCTTTTATGAACCAGGAGTCGAGGCTGTCGGCATTGACCGCAATCGGAATTGTTACAGGTCCATGAGGACGCGGTACACCGGGCAGGCTATCAGCCAAATCGCGCTCCATCAGCTGCACTGCCTCGAAATGTCGGCAAAGCAAAAGACCTTCCTCGGTTCCCTCGCAGGGCTGACCTCGGCGCACAAGAATGCTGCCCGTGCGCTCCTCAAGCTGCTTGAGCCGCTGCGAAACCGCAGAAGGGGTGACGTGTAGCTGCGCCGCGGCCTTCTCGAACGATCCCTCGCGCACAATTGCGGCAAGCGCGGCCAAAGCTCCATAGTCCAGCATGATTTAGTTTTCCTAATCCTGATGCAATTTCTTTAATTGGACTAATCCTCCAACACAAGCAACATACAGGTCAAAAATCAACACTGGGACGTCGCATGCTCACTGCATTTTTCACCGGATTTGGCGCATCGCTTGGCCTCATCGCTGCTATTGGCGCACAAAACGCCTTCATGCTGCGGCTCGGCCTGAAGGGCGAGCATATCTTGCCGCTCGTTCTCATTTGCGCCGTTTCGGACGCCGTTCTCATCTCAGCAGGCGTGGCAGGTTTTGGTGACGTTCTTGCCCGGTTTCCATGGCTTGAACCCGCTCTCCTTTACGGGGGAATTGCCTTTCTGACCTATTACGGTTTTACCAGCCTGAAGTCGGCCTGGCTCAACAGTGAGGCGCTCAACGCAGCCGATATACCCTCAATCTCGCTCAAAGAGGCGGTCCTCACGCTGCTGGCCTTCACTTGGCTGAACCCACACGTCTATCTCGACACAGTGGTGTTTCTTGGAACCATATCAACGCGTTTCGCTGAAAACCGCTGGATATTTGCAATGGGTGCTACACTTGGCTCGCTCGCCTTCTTCTTTGCGCTGGGTTACGGCGCACGGCTTCTGCGACCGGTGCTCTCCAGCGCACGTGCATGGCGCGCACTGGATACGGGCATAGGGCTTTTGATGTGGGGTATCGCGGCTCGTTTGGCGTTTTCTGCTTAGGCGAGCCACGCACACCAAACAAAAGCGCCGCAGGTGTTTTCCACCCGCAGCGCTTTTCATCAACCAAGTTGGCCTAAATCGAGAGTTATCTGAGCTTGTAGGGTGCCATGCCCGTGCGCGCCAATTCGTCAGCACGTTCGTTTTCGGCATGCCCCGCATGGCCCTTTACCCAATGTAGCGTCACACTGTGCCGCTTCTGCGCTTCATCCAGCGCCTGCCACAGCTCGGCATTCTTGACCGGCTTCTTCTGGGCGTTTTTCCAGCCGTTTTTCTTCCAGCCGAATATCCATTTGGTAATGCCGTCTTTCACATAGACGCTGTCGGTGTAGAGGTCGACTTCGCACGGCGACTTCAACGCGCCCAGCGCTTCAATAGCAGCCATCAATTCCATGCGGTTATTGGTCGTCTCAGCTTCGCCGCCGTACAGTTCCTTTTCCGTATCACCATAGCGCAGGATCGCGCCCCAGCCGCCGGGACCAGGATTGCCCGAGCAGGCACCATCGGTAAAAATATCAACATGCTTCATTGTGCTTTTATTCTCCTGCAAAACCGGGGCAGAGGCCCGCTTTGCACATTTCCTGGATTTTCTTCAAAGCCCATATTCCGCAGGGTTCGTAACGGCTGCGTGGAAGCGAAGCTTGCGCAGATATTCCATCGGGTCTTTCTTGGTCACCATCGCGCCCGCAGGGGTCATCAACCAATCATATAGCCGGGTGAGGAAGAAGCGCAGCGCAGCGCCACGTGCCAGAATTGGCAGCGCTGCAATCTCCGCATCAGTCAGCTTACGCACAGACTGATATCCTGCGAGCAACGCCATGCCCTTGGTGAGATTGAATGAACCATCCTTTTCAAAGCACCAGGCATTCAGGTTAATCGCCACGTCATAGACGAGGAAGTCATTGCAGGCGAAGTAGAAGTCGATGATGCCGGAGAGTTCCCGCCCCAGAAAGAAAACATTGTCCTGAAACATATCGGCATGAATGACGCCCGTCGGCAGATCTTTTGGCCAATTGGCTTCCAGAAAGTCGAGTTCGCCGGGGATTTCATTGACAAGAGCTGCATCAACTTCGCCGATGCGTTCCACGGACTTGTCCCATAGGGGCCGCCAGCCATCCACCGACAATGCATTGCGGCGTGTCAGTTCGAACCCTTCCCCCGCAATATGCATCTGTGCGCTGGCACGGCCAACCTCGCGGCAGTGATGGGCCTCGGGTTTGCGCGGCCACATGCCCTCCAGAAAGGAAATCATAGCAGCAGGTCGCCCAGACAGTTCGCCCAGCAACGCACCATCATTGCGCGCCAGTGGAAGTGGGCAGGAAAGTCCGTTCCCGGCCAGATGCTGCATGAGCCCCAGGAAAAACGGCAGATCACCGGGATCAACCCGCTTCTCGTAAAGAGTCAGAATGAACTGACCTTCGGACGTGTGGAGCATGAAGTTGGAATTTTCCACGCCCTCCGCGATGCCGCGATAAGACATCAGCGTGCCGACATTATAGGCCGTCAGAAAGTTGGCCAGCTCTTCTTCACTAATATCGGTATAAACGGCCAAGGCAGGCTCCAGCGGAAGTTCACATATTTATTGAGGGATATAACGGCAGCCCGCAAAGTTCTACCCGTCCGGAAAACATTCCAGATGTTTTAGCTTGCTTGGGCCAGCGCCACCCTGCAGGAGCGCTTTCGTGCATTCACCCGTTCACGAAAGCCATGTCTGCGCTCGTCAGTTCCACGTCGCGGATTTCGCGGTTCACCGGGAAATGCTCATTTTCCTCCGCCGTAACCGCAAGATCGACCGTGGCATCATAGCGCGCCTTGAAGGCAGTAATGATCTCATTGACGATGACCTCGGGTGCAGAGGCACCTGCTGAAATGCCAACAATGCCCAGTGAACCCAGATTGTCCCAATCGATCTCTGACGCGCGCTGAACGAGAAGCGACTGCTTTGCGCCTGCCTTGCGGGCAACTTCGACAAGTCGCTTCGAATTGGACGAGTTTGGAGCACCAACAATCAAAAACAAATCGCAGCCGGGCGCGGCCTCTTTCACAGCATCCTGGCGGTTGGTTGTCGCATAGCAAATGCTGTCGGCGGCTGGATCCTGAAGTGCTGGAAAGCGCTCCTTCAACCGGGCCAGAACCCCAGCCGTATCATCAACAGACAAGGTGGTCTGCGTCACATAGCCGAGTTCCTCGGGATTAGGCGGCTGGTAGCGGTCAGCGTCCTCAACGGTCTCCACCAGCGATACCGTGCCTTCAGGCAGCTGCCCCATGGTGCCGATAACTTCCGGATGGCCCGCATGGCCGATCAAAATGACATGGCGGCCATGTCGCTGATGGCGCATGGCCTGCTTATGCACCTTGGATACCAGCGGGCATGTGGCATCGAGATAGAACAGATTTCGCGCCACAGCGTCCGCAGGCACAGATTTCGGCACGCCATGAGCGGAAAACACCACAGGTTGATTGTGGTGTTCTGCCGGGATCTCGTCCAGCTCTTCCACAAACACCGCACCCTTGGCCTCCAGCCCTTCCACCACAAAACGGTTGTGCACGATCTCATGGCGAACGTAGACCGGCGCGCCGTAGCGCTTGAGCGCCAGCACAACGATCTGGATGGCACGGTCGACCCCCGCACAGAAGCCACGTGGCTCACAAAGACGGATCGTCAGTTTTTCCTTCATATGGCCTACTGCTTTCCTGGTTGCTCATTCCACATCAGGGATTGGCAAATATCAACGTCGCAATCAATAGCAATGCGATTGCATTCATGAAATCCGCGCGGGTACCGGGTTAACGCCTGGCGCGCCATCGATAGACACCGACAATTATGATCAAGGCGGCCGCCAGTCCATACCATGTAATGGCATATTGCAGATGATTATTGGGAAAGGCGATCTGCGTAACTCCGCCAATGGGCCAGCCACCAGGATTGGACGTCGCATCAGCATCGAGGAAGAAGGGCAACACCCGCTCACCGGCAAGGCCAGCCTGCGCCGCCATCGCATCCAGATCTTTCCAGTAATAGATATTTCCGGCGGGATCGTTGTCCGGCACGAAACGTCCTGGCTTTTCACCCAGACGGTCGCGCAGCAGCCCGTTCACAGTAACGACGCCCTGCGGCTGCTGTGCCCAATCATTGCCAAGCGGTTTCGCGTCATAGGGTATGAAGCCGCGATTGACGAATAGCCAAGCCCCATCCGCCAACTTCATTGGCGTGTAGGCATAATAGCCAGTCTGTCCCTCCCAGGTCGCGAAGAAGAACTGGGTGGCCTTGTGAAGATACGTGCCGGTCGCCTGTGCCGGCCTATATTCGATGGCCGAAATGGCGCTGGCGTCTTGCGTATCCTCGGCTTGCAACAATGCAGCATCACTGATTGAGATCGGTGACGCGTGTCGTCTCGCTTCAACTTCCGCCAGCAGCGATTGCTTCCAGGCAAGCCTCTTGACCTGCCATGTGCCCAGCGACAGTAGCGCACCGAGAACGGCGAGCAGAAGAAGCGCGGTCAGCGTCTTTCGCACCATACCGGGCCTTGACCTTGCGCCAGTCTCAATCACGACTGAGTTCACCCTGCTTGGCCTTGTTGGCATATTGCAGCGTGATGAGAACGCCCTTCAACATGCGCATTAACGTGAGGCCCAGAATGACCAGCAGAGGCAACCAGATCAACGCGTGCAACCACATGGGAGGCGCGTAATTTACCTCCATCCAGAATGCGCCGCCAACGACGATGAAGCCAACAATGAGCAGCACAAACACGACCGGGCCGTCGCCCGCATCCACGAACGAATAGTCCAGTCCACAATTGGTGCATTCGGTCTTGACCTTCGATAGGCCATCAAACAGCGCGCCTTCTCCGCAACGCGGGCAGCGGCCCTTGATACCTGCCGAAATGGGCTCAACTGTTGGGTAATGTGCGTTATCTTCGGTCAATTACTCTCTCCTTGGCCGGTACAGTATCTGCTAAGGCCTTATTTCTATGGGCGTACCATTCGGAACCATGTCCCAAATTATATCCATTTCATTATTCGTAACGGCGATGCAACCATTCGTCCAATCGAAATACTGCACCAGGGATGCCGCCCAGCCAAACCCGTTGCGCTGACCGTGAATCATAATCATGCCGCCCGGTGAAACACCCGTGGCATTTGCGCGCGCCTTGTCATTTGCGTCAGGGTAGGAAATGTGGATGGAACGGTGATAGCCGCTGGCGGGGTTTCGCCAATCAAGGATGTAGTGCCCTTCCGGCGTTCGCTCATCGCCTTCCTGCTGCTTGTGCCCTAGAGGGCTTCCCCCTAGCGCAATTGCAAAGCTGGCATCCACGTTTCCACTCGCGTCGTATATCTCCAGCACGCCTTCAGACTTTTTCACGATAACCTTGGCTGCTGTCTCTCCAGCAACGGCGTATGTGCATGACGCCAGCGCGGCCAGCATGAGGGTCACAGCTATAGCGGCAATATTCCGGTCCAACGTCACCCCCATATAAAAAGGGCGGCTGTATTGCGACAGCCGCCCAATTTCACATCTCATTGGCGCTTAGCCGTGGGCGAGCGGCGCACCCCAACCACCCCAAATATAGATGGCAAAGAAGAGGAAGAGCCACACCACGTCAACGAAGTGCCAGTACCACGCAGCCGCTTCGAAACCGAAGTGCTGGCGCGGGGTGAAGTGGCCCTTGTAAGTACGGAACAGGCACACGGCGAGGAAGATCGTCCCGATGAGGACGTGGAACCCGTGGAAGCCGGTGAGCATGAAGAAGGTCGAACCGTATATCCCAGAACTGAGCGTGAGGTTGAGCTCGTGGTAGGCGTGGATGTACTCGTAGGCCTGGAAGCCCAGGAAGGTCGCGCCCAGCAGCACGGTGGCAACCAGCCACAGCACGGTCTTGGCCTGGTCGTTCGCCTTGAGTGCCCAGTGCGACAGCGTAATGGTCACGCCCGAGGTCAACAGCAGCAGGGTGTTGATCGCCGGGATGCCCCAGGCCCCCATGCTC
>JBNKZZ010000019.1:0-266705 GCA_050301895.1 Ensifer sp.
TTCGTGCGTGATTACGTCTTTCCGATGTTCCGCGCCAATGCTATTTACGAGGGCGAGTATCTGCTCGGCACCTCGATTGCCCGCCCGCTGATCGCTAAGCGTATGATCGAGATCGCCAATGCCGAAGGAGCCGATGCAGTATCGCATGGCGCCACCGGCAAGGGCAACGATCAGGTCCGTTTCGAGTTCGGTTTCTACGGCCTTAAGCCCGATGTGAAAGTGATTGCGCCGTGGCGTGAGTGGGATCTGGTCTCCCGCGAAGATATGCTGGCCTATGCCGAGAAGCATGGTATCCCTGTTGAGCGCAAGCGCGAGGGTTCCAAGTCGCCTTACTCGATGGATGCCAACCTGTTGCACATTTCATATGAAGGCTACGATCTGGAAGATCCGTGGTGCGAGCCTTCCAAAGATATGTGGCGCTGGAGCGTGTCGCCTGAAGATGCGCCGAACACATCGGAATATATCGAGTTGGGCTATGAAAAGGGCGATATCGTTGCTATCAACGGCGAGAAGATGACACCGGCACAGGTGCTGACCGAGCTCAATCGTCTGGGCGGCAAACACGGTATCGGCCGTATCGACATCGTTGAGAACCGCTTCGTTGGCATGAAGTCCCGCGGCGTCTACGAAACGCCCGGCGGCACCATCCTCCTCCAGGCTCACCGCGCGATGGAGAGCCTGACGCTCGACCGTGGCGCGGCGCACCTCAAGGATGAGCTGATGCCGCGTTATGCCGAGCTGATTTATTATGGCTTCTGGTTCTCTCCAGAACGCGAAATGCTGCAGGCCGCCATCGACAAGAGCCAGGAACATGTTGAAGGCGAAGTCACGCTGAAGCTCTACAAGGGCAATGTGATTGTGATGGGCCGCGAGAGCGACAAGTCGCTCTATTCCGATGAACTGGTTACGTTTGAGGACGACCACGGCGCGTATGACCAGAAAGACGCGGCGGGCTTTATCAAGCTCAATGCGCTCAGACTGCGCACGCTGGCAAAGCGCAATCGGAAATAAGATGAAAGAGGGCGGCCATGGGTCGCCCTTTTCATTTCCGCTTTGCAGTTGACTTTACGTCTTGACCGCAAGATTTTCCTCTTTCAATGGGGGAGGTCCTATATGTCGAGATCAAGTGGCAGCGGCGTAAAGCGGCGGTTCAGGCTATACCGCCTGACAATATTGCTTGCGCTTGCCATCATTTCCGCATTCTTCATCCTCGGCGTTATGCGCTATGGCAGTCGACAAGCCGAGAAGCAGCTTTTCCAGACGGCGGCTGAAACGCTCGCTGTTCAAACCGAAGTGTTGAATGGAGTTCTGGAGAAATACCGCTTCCTGCCGCCGCTGCTTTCCCGCCAAAGCGATGTTCGTGGCCTTTTCGAAAATGATGCCCCCTGGCCCGTCCGCATCGCCAATGCCAAGGCGAAAGCGGAAGAGGCGACCGGAATGTCCGGAGCGAAGGAGGTCGCCTTTTTTCTGGCTGATGGAACTCTGCTTGCCGCTGCCCGTGATGTGTATCACCCGGAGCCACCTGGTGTTGATGCTTTGTCGGAGGCAGCGCGTCACGGGGTTCTTGGCAGGTTGGCCGTCGCCCTCGATACGCCTGATCGGGCATATGCGTTCAGTTCAGGCGTGCGGGTCAACGGCATATTAGAAGGCATTGCAGTTGCCTATGTCGGCTTTGAAGGCATTGAAGCGACCTGGTCACTCACCACAAATCCGGTCTTCGTTTCGGACGAAAGTGGCATAATAATTCTGACCAACAGACCGGAATGGCGAATGCGTCCTGCTGTGCAAGTGCTGGGCGAGGAAACGCGGGCAGGGCATTTTATCAATCTGGGGCGCGAACTGCCGGCGATGGGTTGGGAGCTGCATGTTCTGGCGGATGACAGACCGGCGCGAACAGCGGGCCTTGAGGTTGCAGCTGGTGCCGGTGGTGTGAGCCTTCTTGCCATGTTTGCGGTCTTTTGGGCGCTTAACCGGCGGGAGCGTGCGGAGATGCAAACGCGCCGTGACCGGGCGCAGGCCTTGCGATTGGAGCGCATTGTGCGTGACAGGACGCGCGCCCTCAGCGTAACGAACGCCTCTCTTTCGCTGGAGGTGGAGGAGCGCAAGCAAACCGAAGAGCGGCTGAAGACAGCGCAAAGCGAATTGGTACAGACAGCGAAACTGGCTGTTCTTGGACAAATGGCGGCCACTCTAAGCCACGAAATGAACCAGCCTCTGGCAGCGATGCGCACCTATGGCGCCAATGCGCGCCGCCTGATGGATATGGATCGCAAGGAGGAGGCGGTTTCCACTCTGGATCGTGTCCTGGCGATGGTGGACCGGATGGCAGAGTTGTCAGGCGCGCTGTTGTCATTTTCGCGCAAACCCGGTTCTGAGAAACGGGTCGTGAGCCTGACATCAACATTGGACGAAGCGCTCATACTGGTGCGGCCACGTGCCGCAAAGAGCGGCGTCAGGCTAGCCGTGGGCGACGGCCTGGAAGGATTGCACGTCCGCGCCGGGCGTATCCGATTGTCTCAGGTTTTCGTCAACCTTTTCAACAATGCAATTGATGCCATGAATGGGCAGGCGAATGCCGAGGTGCGAATAGATGCCCGCCGTGAACGCGACACGGTTGTCGTTACAGTTTCTGATAATGGGCCGGGTATTGCGGAGGAGTTTCGCGCTTCGATATTCGATCCGTTTTTCACCACCAAGCCACAGGGTGAGGGCATCGGCATCGGTCTTTCTATCGTCTACAACATTGTGCAGGATTTTGGGGGCACTATAAGACTGACTGATAAGGCGGGACCCGGAACCGTATTTGAGATACGGCTTGATGCCGCCGAAGGAGAGTAATCTGCATGTCGAACACGCTTTCACCAGTTATCCATCTCGTCGACGATGATGACGATCTGCGCCACGCCATGGCGCAGGGACTGGAACTGGAAGGCCTGCCTGTTGAAGTGCACGATAGCGGTGAGAGCTTGCTGTCGCGTATTTCGCATGAGGAATACGCCGTCATTGTCAGCGATATTCGTATGCCTGACATGGATGGATTCGAGCTGATGAAGGCTGCTCTTGCCATCGATTCTACATTTCCGGTGATCCTGATCACAGGCCATGGCGACGTGCAGATGGCGGTTGATGCCATGCGCAGCGGCGCCTATGACTTCATCGAAAAACCGTTTCAGGTTTCGCGCCTCTATACGGTGATCGAGCGGGCTCTTGAAAAGCGCAGACTGGTGCTGGAAAACCGCACGCTGCGCAGCGAGCTGGAGGGGCACGATGCGCTTGCACGGCGGTTGGTGGGCCGTACACCGGCAATCGTGAAGCTGCGCGAGCAGATTGCTATGTTGGCGGAAACCACAGCAGACGTTCTCATCCTCGGTGAGACGGGGACCGGCAAGGAGGTGGTGGCCCGTGCTCTGCATGACTTCAGTGAGCATCGGCGCGGAAATTTTGTTGCCATCAACTGCGCGGCCTTGCCAGCTGACATGATTGAGGCGGAGCTATTCGGTCACGAAGCTGGTGCTTTCACGGGCGCGCAAAAACAGCGTATTGGCAAACTGGAACATGCCAATGGCGGCACGATTTTTCTCGATGAAATCGAGTCCATGCCGCTTGATCTTCAAGCGAAACTCTTGAGGGCAATTGAGACCCGCTCGATCGAGCGTCTGGGATCAAACAAGAATGTGCCACTCGACCTGCGCTTTATAGCGGCGACGAAGAGCGATCTTGCACTGGATGGGCAACGCGGTACTTTCCGCCCGGACCTCTATTATCGGCTGAACGTTATTACACTTGAACTGCCTCCACTCAGGCAGCGCCGCGAGGACGTTCCCCTGCTCTTCTTCCATCTCGCCCGTGAAGCACGCGCTCGCTATCGGCGCGAAATACCTGACGTGCCAAGTTGGTTGGAGGCGCAGCTTATGGGCTATGACTGGCCGGGTAATGTGCGTGAACTGCGCAACTACGCGGATCGCTTTGTGCTGGGTATGTGGCGTGGTTTTTCCACCCCGGATGGTGCCTCGACACTGTCGGAAAAGGATTTGACCGGCAGTATTGCGGACCGTTTGGCCGTGTATGAGCGCGCGATCATTGAAGGCGAACTCACGCGCCACAATGGAGCTTTGAAGCCAGTTTATGAAGGTTTGCAAATCTCCCGCAAGGGTCTCTACGATAAGATGAAGCGTCTGGGCATTGCCTATTCCGGTGTCGCAGGCGATGATGAGGATGTGTCGTCAGAGTAACATTTGTATTGCAGATGCGTGTAGCCAATTACACATTCGGCCTATCGCTGGAAAATGGGCAGCGGACTTACCTTATATTAGATCTTTGAAATTTCACGGCATTTTGACTTTTTCTTCGATGCTGCCAAAGTTGGCACGCGTCTTGCTAACTAATAATTGCCGCGATGCAGGGAGGCTTTGCGGGAGGGGGAATACCGGGCGAACGCGATCGTCTTCACACCTGCCATGAGAGGTCTCCTGCAGTGCATGTAACTTGCACTGTGTCATTGCGCGTATTTGAGTTTTTCAAACGGGCACAACGCCCAAAGTGGAGGAAAGAAACCATGAAGAAACTGCTTCTTGCAGCGGCATCCGCGCTGACATTGTCTCTTGGCGCAGGGGCGGCCCTTGCTGATGATTGCGATCCTGGTGAAATCGTCATCAAGTTCGCCCATGACGTTGCTGAAACACACCCGAAGGGTGTTGCAGCCCTCGATCTGGCATCTCGCGTCAATGAACAGATGAACGGCAAGGCCTGCATGCAGGTTTTCCCGAACTCCACATTGTTTGACGATGACAAGGTGAAGGAAGCGATGCTGCTGGGCGACGTGCAGCTTGCAGCGCCATCTCTGTCCAAGTTCGAGGCTTATACCAAGAAGTATCGCCTGTTCGACCTGCCCTTCCTGTTCAACGATCTGGCCGCTGTAAACCGTTTCTACAAGACGGATGCAGCAAAGAGCCTGCTTCACACGCTGGAAGATGTTGGATTTGAAGGTCTGGACTTCTGGGCATCGGGCATCAAGCAGTTTTCGGCTAAGAAGCCGCTTGAAGTTCCTTCAGATGCTTCCGGTCTGAAGTTCCGCATTCAGCCTTCCGACGTGGCACTCGCCATGATCGAAGCCATGGGCGCATCTGGCCAGAAGCTTGCCTTCAAGGAAGTTTATGGCGCACTGCAGACAGGCGTTGTCGATGGTCAGGAAAACTCCTGGTGCAACATCTACACCCAGAAGTTCTACGAAGTGCAGGACGGTATTACCCAGACCAACCACAGCTTGCTTGGCTACCTGGTAATCACCTCCAAGGAATGGCTCGATGGCCTGGACGAAGACGTTCGCACACAGTTCCTGCAGCTGGTCGATGACACGACCAAGAACTTCAACGCTTCTATCGCAGAGAAGGAAGACGGCTGCCGTCAGCAAATCATCGACGCTGGGTCGACGGTTCGTGAGCTGACACCTGAACAGCGCAAGGAATGGGTCGAAACCATGAAGCCGGTTTGGGCAAAGTTCGAGGCTGACGTCGGCAAAGACATGATCGATGCTGCAGTTGCTGCCAACGAAGGCTGAGCTCTAGCATACTGAATCATGGCCCGGCCTCTGTTCATCCAGGGGCCGGGCCTGCATCGGGAAAAGTGGAGGGGATCCCATGTCATTTCTGCCTTACGGGCCGTGGCTGTTGTTGGCACTTCTGGTCTTGGTCTTCTATCTGATCGACCGACGGAGGCCTGAGCTTCTAGTTCGCTTTGAAGAAAATACGCTGGCCATCATGCTGGCGATCATCACACTTGTTGCCTTCACGCAGGTTATCGCGCGCTACGGCTTCAACTCGGGCTGGAGCGGCGCGCTAGAGTTTCAACGCATTCTCTTCGCCTGGATTATTCTGTTTGGCATGAGTGTCGGTGTGCGATCGGGCACGCATTTGGGTGTCGACGCGTTTGTGCGCCTTCTGCCAGATCGGGCGATGCGCTATGTCGCTATTTTCGGTGCATTGGCCTGTGTTGTTTACGCAGCCATCCTTCTGCAATCCGACTGGATGCAGGCATTCGGTGCCAACACCAAGGGGGGCGCCGTCTTCTATTGGTCGAAGATTTTCAAGATCCAGGCAGGTCTGGATGAAATGAAATGGCCTCAATATTTCGTCGATAGCTTCGGGTTCCGTGAGCGTTTGCCGCGCTGGTTGGCCTACGTGATGTTGCCAACGGGGCTTGCGCTCTTTGCTTTCCGTTCGCTCCAGTCACTTGTGCAAATAGCCAAGGGTGAGCGTGAGTTGATGATTGCTGGTCACGAGGCGGAAGATCTCGTTGCCGAGCACAAAGACGCGTTGAAGGACTAGCATCATGGTACCCGCAATTCTCTTTATTCTGGTTCTGTCGCTGCTCTTTCTGGGCGTGCCGGTGGCTGTTTCGCTGGGGCTTTCAGCCCTTCTCATCACCGCCTTCTTTTCTCAAGACTCCATGTCATCGGTGGCGGTGCAAGTCATGGATGCCTCGCAGAATTACACGCTGCTGGCGATCCCATTCTTCATTCTGGCATCGGCATTTATGTCGACGGGTGGTGTCGCCAAGCGCATTATCCGCTTTGCGATAGCCAGTGTTGGTCATATTCGCGGCGGTCTTGCCATCGCCTCGGTGCTGGCTTGCATGCTCTTTGCCGCCCTTTCCGGGTCGTCGCCGGCAACTGTGGTTGCCATTGGCACGATTGCTATCGCCGGCATGCGGCAGGTTGGCTACTCGAAGGAGTTTGCGGCGGGCATCATTGCCAATGCCGGAACGCTTGGGATTCTTATCCCGCCATCCATCGTGATGGTGGTTTATGCTGCAGCGACAAACGTGTCTGTTGGTCGTCTCTTTCTGGCGGGTGTAGTGCCAGGCATTGTTGCCGGTCTCATGCTGATGGCGGCGATTTACATTTTTGCGCGCAAACGCGGCCTGCCTGCTGGTAAGTGGATGGGTATTCACGAATGGATTGAAGGCGGCAAGGAAGCTGGCTTTGGCCTGTTTCTCATCATCATCATCATTGGTGGCATCTATGGTGGTGTTTTCACCCCAACTGAGGCAGCTGCCGTGGCTGCGGTTTATTCCTACTTCGTTGCCGTGTTCATCTATCGCGACATGGGACCGCTGAAGGGCAGGGCATGGATATTGGAGCGCGATAGCCGCAGTGCGGTTCTCGGGTTCAAGGCATTGGTCTACGCACTTTCCTTCCTCTTCGTGTGGATGGTGCTTAGCTATTTTGCAACGGCCAATGCCCAAGGCTCCAATGCTGCTGGTCGTCTCATGGTCGGCGGTATCGTCGCGCTGGCTATTTTGGTGGCTTACGGCACGTGGCGTGATGAGAAGCATAATCCGGTTGCTATCATTGGGCACCTGATTGCAAGCTTGCCCATTTGGGGGCGCAACTTGCTCGCAATTGTCGGCGCAATCTTGCCCTCGGTTGTGAATGAAGAAACTCGGAAAGTGATGGTGGATGCATCGCGCACGACTGTCATGCTTATGTTCATTATCGTCAATGCGCTGCTGTTTGCGCATGTGCTGACGGCGGAGCGTATTCCAGAAACCATAACCGAGTTCATGCTGGGTTGGGGTTTCAACTGGTTCACCTTCCTGATTGCGATCAACTTGCTCTTGTTGCTCGGCGGGCAATTCATGGAACCTTCCGGCCTGTTGCTGATTGTGGCCCCTGTGGTGTTCCCAATCGCAGTCGAGCTTGGTGTTGATCCAATCCACCTTGGTATCATCATGGTGGTGAATATGGAGATTGGCATGATTACGCCGCCAATCGGTCTGAACCTTTTCGTGACCTCCGGGATTACCGGCATGAGTCTTGTGCAGGTGGTGCGTGCAGCGATGCCGTTTGTGGCGGTTTTGCTGCTCTTCCTGGTTCTGGTGACCTATGTGCCAGCCATGTCGACGTTCCTGCCCTACAGTCTCATGGGGCCGGAAGTGGTCGCGCATTAGTGGCAGCAACGCTGCGCAAACAAAAAAGCCCCGGAGATGTCCGGGGCTTTTCGCATATTTGGAGGCTCTGTTCAGCCGAAAGAACGTTCGATTTCGTCGAGCGTTTCCATGGCTGGCAGGACCTGAGCCACGGAAGAGTTCGGCTCGCGGCCTTCCTGAATGGCAGAGAAGAACTCGCGGTCAATCAGCTCAATACCGTTGTTGGAAACTGCAACACCTGACAGGTCGATCTGGTTGTCATGCCCGTCATAGAGGTCGTCATATCGGGCGATATAGGTGCCATTGTCGCAGATATACCGGAAGTATGTTCCCAGCGGTCCATTGTTATTGAAGGACAGTGACAGCGTGCAGATTGCACCTTCTGCGGACCGAAGGCCAATGCTCATATCCATAGCGATGCCAAGATCAGGGTGCATCGGACCCTGCAGGCCAAAGGCCTTCACGGCCTTACCGCCGGTCTGATACTGGAACAGGTCAACCGTGTGGCAAGCATGGTGCCAAAGCAGGTGATCGGTCCACGTGCGCGGCTCGCCCTTTGCATTGGTATTGGTGCGACGGAAGAAGTAGGTCTGCACGTCCATCTGCTGGACCTTCAACTCGCCTGCCATGATCTTGTTGTGGATCCACTGGTGGGACGGGTTGAAGCGGCGAACCTGACCGGACATTGCCGTGAGGCCTGTTTCTTTTTGCTTCGCGACCAGCGCCAGGCTGTCTGCCAGACTATCAGCCATCGGAATTTCCACGAGGACATGCTTGCCCGCATCCATGCAGGCGATCGCCTGCTTGGCGTGCATCTGGGTTGGCGTGGACAGGATCACAGCGTCGACATCATCGCGTGCAATGCACTCTTCAAGCGTGGTTGCCGCGTGGCCAATGCCGCGTGAGGAGGCCAGCGCTTCGATTTTGTCCTTTGTAGGCCCCATTACGGATGTGACCTCAACGTCTTTGATATTGGCGATTGCATCAAGATGTTTGAGACCGAATGCGCCATAGGCGCCAGCAACGCAAACTCTCATCAGAATATTTCCTCTCGTCGTTAATTTGACACCCCGGAGACATGGCCCCCGGGGGTAATTGATCAGGCCGTTTTGTTTTCCAGAATGATGTGGCCAACCGCCGTATTGGACGCAGGCACGTGATAGTGGCGATGAACTTCGACGACTTCATCGTCCAGCGCGCCGCGCATGACGTGCCACATGACCATTTCAACACCTTCGGAACCTGCCTCGCGCAGATATTCCACATGCGGGATCTTGCTGCCTGCAACCGGATCTTCGGTCAAAAGGTCCATGAAACGCTTGTCGAATTCCGGGTTGATAAGGCCTGCACGCTTGTATTGAAGCTGATGGCTCATTCCGCCGGTGCCAAAGATGACGACATTCAGGTCTTCATCAAAGGACTCGATTGCCTTGCGGATTGCTTTGCCCAGATTGTAGCAGCGGTTACCGGTTGGTGCCGGGTACTGAACCACATTCACACAAAGCGGAATTACAAGAGCGGGCCACTCATCATCAGGCCCCATGTCGCCATACATGACGGATAGTGGAACAGTCAGGCCATGGTCGACTTCCATCTCGTTCATGATGGTGATGTCAAACTCGTCCAGAACCAGAGATTGAGCAATGTGGCTCGCCAGTCGCTGGTGGTTCTTGACGACGGGCACGGGGCGTGGTCCCCAGCCTTCGTCGGCGGGTTGAAATTCAGCCGCACAACCAAGCGCAAAGGTCGGAATGCAGGATGCGTCAAACGCCGTGCAATGGTCATTGTAGACCATGAAGATCACGTCCGGCTTCTTTTCTTTCATCCATTCGCGCGATTTCTCAAAACCTTTGAAAACCGGCTGCCAGTAGGGTTCGTGTGTAATTTTGGTATCCATAGCGACACCGATCGCGGGCACGTGGCTGCACCCAACACCAGCGGTAATACGGGCCATTATTCTTCTCCCCATTCTTTCTTGTATCGATTGCCCTCAATAGAACGTCCGCCGTTCAGCATCATCTCGCGATATGCGTCGACGCCCATGCCGGTCATCAAGCCGGCGAGGTTCTGGAAGTTGATGCCATCATTGGCGGCAAGCTTTGAGGTGTAGTAGATGTTGCCGCCCAGTTCGAGCAGGCCGTTCCAGTCACGCTTCAGTACGGCTTCACGCTGTTCCGGCGTCATCGGAAACTTGTCCAGGTAGGCCTCTTCATTGGCGTTGAACTCATCCCGGTTCTTCTGCAGTCTGAGCGTGATGCAGAACTGGTTGAGGTGGTAGCCCACGCGCCCGCGGTCTGCATCGAACACAAATGTGCCCGGTATGTCCTCATAATCTTTCTTGATAGCCATCAGCTTCCTCTCCAGTCATGATTATCTTTTTTTAGCTCTTGGCGTTGATCGCCTTGAGTATTTCGTCAGCAATGTCGCCGTAGGGTTCCTCTCCGGTGAAATGGCCTTTCAGCCCCAGATTGCCTGCAATATCTTCCCAGTCGGCGGTGGCGGAAGCCATGCCACCGGAAAAGCCCAGTTCTTGCACAGTGATGGCGACCTCACGCATTTCTGCTGCGCGGCGAACGCCGTGGGTGAGGGCGCGTTCCATCATGTAGGCGGATTTTTCCTTCCAGCCGAAGCCGGGATAACTTGCTTCCAGCGTGTCGAGGACAACGTCGGAAATTCCGGCTCGACGGCCCGCCAGCACACATTCCAGCACCAGAGCTTCCATGCCCTTGACCATGATGGAGCGGATCATCTTCATTGAGGAGGCAGTGCCTGTCTCGCCTTCAACGGGTGACACGTTCATCTCGAGTTGTTCGAGAAACTCAATGGCGTCTTCGGTATGTGGGCCGGAGGTCAAGAGCGGCGTCTGGTGCCGTTTGGGATAGACGGGTGACATGACTGCAATGTCAACATAACGACCGCCCGCGGCCTCAATAATTGCCGAAGATCGGCGCTTTGTGCCCGGTGCGCAGGAATTGCAGTCGAAGAAAAGCGCATCCTTGCGGATAAAACCAGCGGCACGTTTGGCGGCTTCATGCGCCTGATCAGCGGTCACCAGCGAAAATATCGCCATCGCATCTGAAAGGGCTTCCTCGACGTTTGCCGCACCTTTCACACCTGCCTTGTCATAGTCCGCCAGTTTTGCAGCGCGGATGGCCGCATCATCGCTATCGGTTTTGATGTCGTAGGCCACGAGGTTCAGATCGTCGAATGTGTCTTGAAGGCCTTCCGCATAGGCACCTGCTGCTTCCCCGAAGCCGATAAAGGCAATCGGAAAGGGAACGTTCACCTGTTTGCGTTTTGGTATATTGGTCATATTTCCTCCAATTGCGCCGCATTAGCACGTTGTTCACGCAAACACTCATTGAAAGGGCGCGAGCGATATTTGTTTTGTGAATAGGTGAAAAGTCACCTCAACTCAGGGTACTGAAATCACACGCTTTTTTTATGTATTCCATTAGTTTTTCCTGCGCAGGGGTGGGACGCCAACCGCGTCGAACGGAAATCCCAATCTCGCGTTCAGATCCATCCAATTCAATGGGGAGAGGTACAAGCAGGCCTTGCTCAAGCTCCTGGCGGATCTGATGCAGTGAAATGATTGTGATATAGTTGCCAGCCATGAGCAAGCCGCGCATGAGCACAAGTGAACTGGTCACGACACGCACCGGTGTCTGATCCATCTCCCCAATATTCAGCTTTTCAAAAAGGTATGCGCCCGCGGGCGTCTTTATGGGAGGGGCCACCCAGGGGTATGTACGCAGATGCTCGAGCGTGATGTCCTTTTGTCTGGTGAGCGGGTGATCCCTGGAAACGACGAGTGCCAGAGGGTCGCTGAAAAGCGGTATCTGCTCTATGTCGTTGATAGGAGCTGGTTTGCGCAGCGCGCCGACGAGAAAATCGATATCGCCGTTTCTCAGGCGCACCAGTTGTTCTTCATAGGGACCATCAATCACGCGCACCTGCACGGAGTTTGTTTTCTCGGCCATCTCATTGATTGCTGTTGGCAATATGTGGCTTCGCGGCAGTGGTAGAGAGCCAACCAGAATGCGCGAGGAATCCTGACCCAGATAGGCTTTGATTTCGTCAAATCCCTGCTGCAATTCCGAAAAGGCGAGGTTGGCATGTTGAGCCAGTGCCTGCGCTGCGCTGGTCAGCGAAATTCCTTCCGGTGCGCTGACAAATAGCGTCATGCCGCAGAGCTTCTCCAGATTACGCGCTGCGCGGTGCAAAGATGGCTGAGATATCCCGATGCTGCGGGCCGCTATCGTGAAATTATTGGCGCGTGACATGGCAACGAGTGCGCGCAGCTGAGCGACCGTCAGCAGTCGGTGAAACCCTGAAAAGCCACGTCCACGTTGCCGCTGACCAAGACGAACGGCGTCTTCAGCGCCGGTTTTGAGGTGTTGGAGTGCTTGCGTTGCACGGCTCAAATAGGTTGTTCCTATGGGGGTTGGATGCATGCCATCGCTGCGACGTTCAAACAGAGTGACGCCGAGATCTTTCTCCAACCCGGCGATTGCCTGTGTGACGGCAGGTTGCGACAAGTGCTCGTTTTCTGCTGCCAGGCTAACCGATTTGCAGCGAGCCACCTCGCGGAAAACCCTCAAGTGACGGATATTGGGAGTCTGCATCGTCTTATCCTTTGGAGCTGTCGCAGCTCGCTGGGCCATAATGGGTATTCAAAGGGAGAGCTGTAGGTTGCCCAGCCTGATCCTATAGCCAAAGCTTATAATGAACGATGGATTTGAAATAGCAATATACCAAGGGCTGTTTCATATTGAATGTTAGGTACAAACCGGGCGCTGCCCGGATAATTTTTGTAGATACAATAAGCTCGAGGAAACACGAATGTCCAAGAAGACCGCACTCATTATCAGCGCGCATGCTGCTGACTTCGTTTGGCGCTGTGGCGGGGCCATCGCACTGCACGTTGAGAAGGGCTACGATGTTACCGTTGTCTGCCTTTCCTATGGCGAGCGTGGTGAAAGCGCAAAGCTCTGGAAGCAGGAGGGCATGACTCTTGATGTGGTCAAGGACGCTCGTCGCAAAGAAGCTGAAAATGCTGCGAAGGCACTCGGTGTAACAGATATCCGCTTCTTCGATTGGGGTGACTATCCGCTGGACTTCACCAACGAGCGCCGCGACCAGCTTGTGGACGTTATCCGTGAAGTGCAGCCAGCATTCATGATGAGCCACTCGCTGTGGGATCCCTATAATACCGATCATATGAATACCACCAAGTTTGTTCTGGAAGCACGCATGGTTGCTCAGGCCTGGGGTCATAACCCTAGCCAGAAGGTACTTGGCGCTCCGCAGCTATACCTGTTTGAGCCACACCAGACCGAACAGATGGGCTGGAAGCCGGATACATTCCTCGACATCACCGACGTTTGGGAAAAGAAGAAGGCTGCCATTGAATGCATGCAGGGGCAGGAACACCTCTGGCACTTCTACACCAATGTGGCTGAAAACCGTGGCAACCATTTCCGCCGCAACTCCGGTGGTCAATCTGGCGGTCGCAATTCCAAATATGCAGAAGGCTTCCAATCGATCTTCCCGCGCACGGTGGACGAGCTGTAATTCAGCTCATCTCACACTGAAGCCAAATCAAGGGAGAGATCGAAATGGCAGTTGTTGTACAGAACATTGAACGGGCAGACCCCGAAGTTATCGCCAAGCTTGGCGCATGCGGTGTTGCGACCGTTCATGAAGCGCAAGGCCGCAAGGGTCTGCTTGCATCCTATATGCGCCCGATTTATTCGGGTGCACGCCTAGCGGCCTCCGCCGTTACAATCTCCGCCCCTCCCGGTGATAACTGGATGGTGCATGTGGCTATTGAGCAGGTGAAGAAGGGCGACATTCTCGTGCTCGCTCCAACCTCCCCTTGCGAAGATGGCTATTTCGGTGACTTGCTCGCAACTTCCATGCAGGCACGCGGCGGCATGGGCCTGATTATCGACGCCGGTGTGCGTGATGTGCGTGATCTGACGCAGATGAACTTCCCCGTTTGGTCCAAGGCGGTATTCGCGCAGGGCACCGTGAAAGAAACGCTGGGTTCGGTGAACGTGCCTGTCGTTTGCGCAGGTGCTTATGTTGAGCCGGGCGACATTATCGTGGCCGATGATGACGGTGTTTGTGTGGTCAAGCGCGCGGAAGCCGAAGAGGTTTTGAAGAAAGCGCAAGCCCGTGAAGCTGCGGAAGAGGACAAGCGCAAACGCCTGGCCGCCGGCGAGCTTGGCCTCGACATTTATAATATGCGTGAACGCTTGGCCGAGAAGGGCCTGAAATATGTCTAAGCAGACCTCTGCGCCCTGCATGTGGATGCGGGGCGGCACGTCCAAAGGCGGGTACTTTCTTGCCTCGGACCTGCCAAAGGATATGGCTGAGCGCGACCAGTTTCTGCTGGAAGTGATGGGCTCGCCCGATGCTCGCCAGATTGACGGGATGGGCGGTGCACATCCGCTGACCTCGAAGATTGCTGTTGTTTCGAAGTCGGAGCGCGCGGGGGCGGATGTCGACTACTTGTTTCTGCAGGTCTTCGTTGACAAAGCAGTTGTCACCGATGCGCAGAATTGCGGCAATATTCTCGCAGGTGTCGGCCCGTTTGCCATTGAGCGCGGGCTGGTGAAAGCGCAAGACGGCGTAACGCCGGTGAAAATCTACATGGAAAACACCGGGCAGTTCGCCGAAGCACGCGTCCAGACGCCCGGCGGTAAAGTGACCTACAAGGGTGATGCCCGCATTGATGGATCTCCCGGCACGTCAGCCCCGGTTCCGATTGAATTCAAGGATACGGCAGGTTCCTCATGCGGTGCACTTCTGCCCACTGGCAACGCCGTGGACGTGATTGAAGATGTGAGTGTGACCATGATCGACAACGGCATGCCCTGCGTGGTGATGCTTGCGTCTGACATGGGCATCACCGGCGACGAAGATCCGAAGACGCTCGAAGCCAACACCGCACTTCGCGAGAAACTGGAAGCGATCCGCGTCAAATGCGGCCCGCTGATGAACCTTGGCGATGTTTCCCAGAAATCCGTACCGAAGATGACGATGGTTTCGACTCCGAAAAATGGCGGCGCGATTTCCACGCGCACCTTCATTCCGCATTCCTGTCACGACGCAATTGGCGTGTTGGGTGCGGTGAGCGTGGCCACGGCCTGCCTGCTGGACGGTTCGCCTGCAAAGGCACTTGCCGCAACAGGCTCAGGCGCCGAACGCAATCTTTCAATCGAACACCCGACCGGAGAAATGACCGTTGTTGCCAACCTTGATGGCGACGGCAATGTGGCGAGTGCTGCAATTCTGCGCACCGCGCGCAAGCTTTTCGATGGCGTTGTTTTTGCACAAGAGGAATAGACAATGGATCCCGATTGGCTCCCATTCCACCCGAATCCTTCCAAGCCGGAATTCAAACTGCCGGAAGGCGCGGTTGACGCTCATTGCCACGTTTTTGGCCCGGAAGCTGAATTCCCCTTTGCGCCTGAGCGCAAATACACGCCCTGCGATGCTTCTAAGCAGCAGCTTTTCGAACTGCGGGACTTTCTCGGCTTTTCCCGCAACGTGATTGTTCAGGCTACCTGCCACGGCAAGGATAACCGCGCCATGGTGGACGCCTGCCGCGCCTCCAATGGCATGGCCAAAGGCATTGCCTCAGTGGGCAAGGACATTACCGAAGCTGAACTGCAGGAGATGGATGAAGCTGGCGTGAAAGGCGTGCGTTTCAACTTCGTGAAGCGTCTCGTTGACTCCACGCCAAAGGAAGTCTTTCTTTCCATTGCCGACAAGATCAAACCGCTCGGCTGGCACATTGTCGTCTATCTGGAAGCTGCGGACCTGGAAGAAACCATTCCTTTCCTCAAGCAACTGCCAACAACAGTTGTCTTCGACCACATGGCACGCCCGGATGTGACAAAGGGTGTTGATCACCCCGACTTCCAGCGTTTCGTTGATCTGATGGAAGACGAGAAATTCTGGTCAAAGGTGACCTGCCCGGAGCGCCTCTCGGTTACTGGCCCACACACCTATGACGACGTGGTTCCTTTCGCCAAGAAGATTGTGGACCTTTATCCCGATCGCGTGATCTGGGGTACTGATTGGCCGCATCCGAATATGAAATCGCACATGCCCGATGACGGCAAGCTGGTCGATTTCATTCCGCGTATTGCGACGACGGAAGAACTGCAGCGCAAACTGTTGATCGACAACCCGATGCGTCTCTACTGGGGCGAATGAGTTTCAAATAAAGGCTGACTTTAAGGGCACCTGCAGCGATGTGGGTGCCTTTTTTATCTGCGTGACTTTCGGTCAGTCTAACAGCGCTATACCCTTCGCATTTAATGCTATAGCTATTGATTATAACAAGGATGTTCTTTCTATGGGGCGAAGCCCCTATTTGGCTTATCATCCAGCTTGAGTTTGATTTCGATCAAATGGATCGTAAAAATTTGAGACTAGCTTTTCCTTCTATTGAGGGCGGTCAAGCGATCCTCAAACTGACATCTTTTGGGAGGTGAAGCGATGGACCAGCCAGGGTTCGATTATCATATTGATATTCCGGGTACGACGATCTTTAACGGCAAGATGGCCATGAAAGGCTATGCGCTGAACAAGATGTGCTATTCCTTTAATGCCAAGGAAAATCGCGACGAATTCGTTGCCGATGAAGAGGCCTATATGGAGAAGTATGGCCTCAATGACGAGCAGAAAGAAGCCATTCGCAAGCGCGATGTGCTGGGTCTGATTGATGCCGGTGGCAACATCTACTATCTCGCGAAATTCGCGGGCATCTTCAAATTGACAGTGCAGGATGTTGGCGGTTTGCAGACCGGCAAGACAACTGAGGAATTCAAAGAATTCCTGCTGAGCCAGGCGTGAGGAGGACAGACGATGGCGAAGATTCTAGGTGGTATCACCACGTCTCACATTCCTGCGGTTGGCAACGCAATCGCAAAAGAACTCTACGATGATCCATATTGGAAGCCATTCTTTGATGGCTACCCGAAGGTTCATGCATGGATCAAGGAAAACAAGCCTGACTATGTGATCAACATCTATAACGACCACGGCCTTGGCTTCTTTCTTGACCGCATGCCGACTTTTGCGATTGGCGCGGCCAGTGAATATCGGAATGAAGATGAAGGCTGGGGCATCCCTAAGCTTGATCCATTCCCCGGTGCGCCGGAGCTGTCATGGCACATTATCGAGAGCATGGTAGCGGATGAATTCGACATCACTTCATGCCAGGAGCTGGCTGTGGACCATGGCTTCGTGGTTCCCATGCAGCTCTTCTGGCCGGGCGCTCCGCATCACCCCGATATGCCGAAGGCTGTGCCGATTTCAGCAAACACTGTGCAGCATCCGATTCCGACGCTGAAACGCGCTCTGGACTTCGGCAAGGCGCTAGGTAAGGCGCTGCGTTCTTTCCCGGAAGATGCGAAGATCGTGATCCTTGGCACCGGTGGTCTCTCTCACCAGCTCGATGGCCAGCGTGCTGGTTTCATCAACAAGGAGTTTGACCAGTATTGCCTGGAGAACATTGTCTCCAATCCGGAGGAACTGACCAAGATCACCCGCATGGAGCTGGTTGAAAAGGCTGGCGCACAGGGCACGGAATTCCTGATGTGGATGATGATGCGCGGTGCACTTGGCGACAATGTCACCGAAGTGACCCGCAACTACCATATTCCGATTTCCAACACGGCGGCCGGTACACTGTTGCTGGAATGTGCGGCCTAAGGGCCAACAGCTTTTGGGGGAGAGTGGTATAACGCAACTCTCCTCCGTCATGTTCGGGACTGACCCGACCATCCAAATGCAAGCCTGTGCGTGGATCCTCGGGTTAAGCCCGAGGATGATTGCGTCCGCTGGGCCTAGTCACGAAACTGATCAATCGTTCCATCCCGGTAGAGCAGATTATATGTCTCAAACGGAATGATCTGACCATTCGGTGTCACAAAGTGAATGCAGGAACGCTTCACGCTACCGACATTGAAATTATGCCGGTCCATGAAATTCACGATAACGACGCGGAAAATATTCTCGTAGGAAAGACCCTCGGGCACGGGAACCTGCGGCAGACAGCACAGAAGATCGCCCATGCGCTCCGAGACATTTGGCTCGATCGTGGAGAGCGAAAAAAGGTCGAATATCTTTTGTTTCAGCGACGGATATCGCTCGAAGTTCACAGCGTTCGGAACAGCTTCAACCAGTTCTTCCTTCGGGATCATTGAGGTGACCGGGATCACGTCACGCCCATTACGCAAGCCGTAACCGATCGAAATGGCGGTCGGGTTGCAGGGCAGCGGGATCATGTCGATCTCGCCGAAAATACCCGATTGCTCGATCACCTTGCGGCGAATTTCCGAGAGCAGGACGCGGTTGTTCTTGAGGTCGTAGTCCTCGTTGCGACCTGTATCCTGAATGGGTTGGAATGTAACGCCGCGCACGCATTTATAACCAAGCGCGTGGTTGATGATTGCCCCCATCTCTTCATCGTTCACACCCTTCTTGACTGTGGCGACAAGCGTCGTTGAAATGCCGCGCGCTTCTAGTGCTTCCAGCGCCTTGCGTCTGACCTTGGAAATATCTGCGCCACGAAGCGCCCGGATGGCATCGGGGTTGAGGGAGTCGAACTGCAGATAGATCTCCAGTCCCTTCTTTCGCTCGGCCAGTGCATCTGCAAAGGCCGGATCGGAGGCAATGCGCAGACCATTTGTGTTGATCATCAGATGGCGGATAGGCCTGGATTGCGCCATGTCAATGATGTCGAGAATGTGCGGGTGGATGGTCGGTTCACCGCCGGAAAGTTGCAGCAGGTCAGGCTCGCCTTCGCTGGCAACCAGCGCATCCATCATCCGCCCGATTGTTTTTAGGTCGCGATGGCTTGTAGAGGCCTGCGAGGATCCTGCAAAACAGACCGGGCAGGTGAGATTGCAGGCTTCGTTGACCTCGATGATGGCCAGGCATGAATGCTGCTCATGATCGGGACAGAGGCCGCAATCATAGGGGCAGCCATAGTCGGTGCGGGTTTGCACCTCCAAAGGCCGGTCGCCGGGCTTCAGGAAGGAAAGCTCGGCCTTGTAGTAGTTTGCATCGGAAGACACGCGTACCTTCTGGACGCCATGCTCGCGACAGCGCTTCTCATAGAAAACGTCATCGCCCTCAATCAGGATTTTGGCCGGCACAAGCTTCAGGCACTTGCTGCAGAGCGAGCGCGTCTCGCCATAGAAAAGGTAGGGGCGCGATTTGCGGGTGCCCGTGTCATGATGGTTCATTGTTGTCTTTCTTCTTCGTGGCACCTTTGTAAATGAGCCAAATGCCAAGGCCGCCGAGGAAAAGACCAGGCCCCACAAGGACAAAAATAGAAGGATCGTCGCTGGCCATGGGCAGGAAAACCACGCCGCATGCCCCGGGCAATAGGAGTATAATACCTAGGATGATTGCAACTATGCGCATTATTGTGGCTCTCCAACGCGGCTTTTTCGCCAGTGCATATATTGGGGCAAGGCCGCGAGTGCGAGAGCCACTGCAGCAAGCCCTGACAGCACGAGGTCAGTCGATGCGCCTTCCTGGGCGAAAGCGCTGCGCAGCATGAGGTAGGACAGTGCAACGGTGATTGTAGCCAGAATGGCGAGCGCAAGGCTGACTTTTGGTGTCCAGCTTCTCTTGGAGATACGCATGAGCAGACCGAGAAGAGCGATGGAAGCGAGGACTGAAGGCGTCGCGAAGAACAGGAACATAGCCATATACCCGCCAGTTTCTCCTTTTAGGGCGAACCCGCCATCAATCCATTCGGCGACCGATGTGCCAAAGAAGAGCCCACCGCATGCGCCGGGCAGAAGAAACAGAATGCCTAGAAAAATCAGAAGGGCTTTTCGCACACCCGGTCGGGCGACTGGGTCGCTCGTGGGTGGAGTGTTTGAAGCTGTTTCGGACATTCATATCCCCTGTTGTTGAACAGCTAACGTTTCAACTTTCCATACTCTTCGACCGCTGGTGGGATTTTCCGTCACATCTTCTTCCATGTGGCTCTGCCGTTCCCACCGCTAGCTGCTGTCTGGCCTTCTGACTTGGGAAAGGATCATCGCAGTCGCGTAGATCAGCAATGCAATCGACAGTAGCTGAAACAGGCTAAGACCCACAAGAGCGCTGGCATAGGGTTTCCAGAATTCCAGCACAAAACGCTCCAGCGCGTAAAATCCGATCATGAAGTAGAACCCGTTTTGGCGCCATGACGCAGAACCACGAAGCATTTGCGTGGCATATGCCAGTGCGAAGCCCCCCATGAGAATTGTTTCATATCCTGCAACCGGGTGCCGCATTATCCCGTCGCCAAAATCCCAACCCCAGTCGGCACCGGTCGGAATTCCATAGGTATGGTCGTCAAGGCCTGATAGCTGGCAGCCGACACGCCCAACGGCGATGCCGAGCGCGGCGGGCAATGTATAGACAGCACCGGTTCGTGCCGCGATGCCCGAAATTTTCTTGTAGATTTCAACCGCGAAAATGGCTCCGGCAAGCGCCCCGGCAATGGAGCGTCCAAATTCGTGGATACCGCTGATCCACAGATTGGCGGTTCCAAATATCCACGCCCCGAGTCCTGCACCGAACAACACGGCGGCGAGGTAGCCGAACCGGAGCGGCTCCTCGACCGGGTTTTTGGGAAACCATGTGCGCCGCAAAACATAGAGCGTGGTGGCGGAAGTCAACCACGCCAGCAGGTCAAACAGCGCATGTATCGTCATCAGGCGGCAAGCCCACGTCCGCGCAACAGAGCGTCCGGGCTTGGCAATTTGCCGCGGAATGCCTTGTAGGCATCTTCAGGGTCGATGGAGCCGCCAGTTGAATAGATATAACCCTTCAGTTTTGCTGCGACATCTTTGTTGAAGGTGTCGCTTGTTTCTTCAAAGGCTTCAAATGCATCCGCGTCGAGAACTTCCGACCACATGTAGGAGTAGTAGCCTGCTGAATACCCATCGCCGGAGAAGACGTGCTGGAAATGCGGTGTGCGATGGCGCATGACAATGGAGGAGGGCATGCCGATGTCTGCCAGCACTTTTGCTTCCATGGCCATGGGGTCGGTCACCGGCTCTTCTGCTGTGTGAAATGCCATATCCACCAGCGCCGAGGATGTGAATTCCACTGTTGCGAAGCCAGAGTTGAAGGTGTCGGCAGCCAAAACCTTGTCCAGCAATTCCTGGGGCATGGCTTCCCCGGTTTGGTAGTGCAAAGCGTAGGTTTTGAGAATTTCCGGCACTGTCAGCCAGTGCTCGTAAAGCTGTGAGGGGAGTTCCACAAAGTCGCGCGAAACCGCAGTGCCGGCGACAGAAGGGAAGGTTACATCTGACAGCATGCCGTGCAGCGCATGACCAAACTCATGAAACAGCGTTCGGGCATCATCAAGCGAAAGAAGCGCAGGCTTGCCCTCAGCCGGTTTGGCGAAATTGCAGACATTGTAGATCAGCGGAATTTCGCCCGTTGTACCGTCTTTCAAGGTCAGTTTGTGTTGTGACTGAAAGCCGCTCATCCAGGCACCTGAGCGCTTGGACGGGCGTGCAAAATAATCGCCAAGGAACATGGCTTTGAGCGTGCCATCGCTGTCGCGCACTTCAAAAACGCGAACGTCAGGATGATATGCAGCGACATTTTTGAGCTCGGTCACTTTGATGCCAAAGAGGCGCTCAGCCACATCGAAGCATGCAGTGATGATATTTTCCAGTTGCAGATAGGGCTTCAGTTCGCTTTCGGAAAAGTTGAACGTCTTCGCCCGCAGTTTCTCGGCATAGTGTCGCCAATCCCAAGGCGCGACCTCATGGTTCTTGCCCTCTTCTGCGATCAGTTCGGCAAGGTCCGCCTCTTCTTCCAATGCACGGGTGCGGGCCTTCTCCCACACCTGCATCAGCAGGGCGTTTACGTTTTCCGGCGTCTTGGCCATCGTGTTGTCGAGCTTCACCTCGGCAAAGTTCTTGTAGCCCAAAAGTTTGGCTTTTTCGTCACGCAAGGCGAGCGTTTCGGCGATGATCGTGCGGTTGTCTGTTTTGCCACCATTTTCTCCACGAGCTGCCCACGCCTTGAAGGCCGTTTCGCGCAGATCACGGCGCTCGGAAAATGTGAGGAAGGGTTCAATGATCGATCGTGACAAGGTGACGGCATATTGTCCCGTATGGTCTCTGCTTGCGGCCTGTGCGGCCATTGAGTCCTTCAGGAAATCTGGCACGCCATCCAAATCGGCTTCATCCAGAAACAACGCCCAACTGGATTCGTCAGCGAGCACATTTTGACCAAACGAGGCACCCAGCGATGCAAGACGCTCATTGATGGCCGCCAACCGCTCCTGTTCCGCCTTGGGAAGCTTGGAGCCAGATTTTACGAAACCTTTCCAGTGGCGCTCAAGAACCCGGGTTTGTTCCAATGTCAGGTCAAGGCTGTCTTTTTGCTCCCAAAGCATGTCGATCCGTTGGAAGAGCTTTTCATTCATGCCAATGCGGGAATAGTGACGTGACATTTTAGGCGAGATGTCGCGCTCCAAAGCCTGAATCGTGGGGTTTGTGTTTGCGCCCGCACGGTTCCAGAAGAGTGCTGATACCCGTGACAGGGCATCACCTGCGATTTCCAGTGCGACAATCGTATTAGCAAATGTCGGTGCGTCGGGGTTCTCGGCAATTGCGTCGATTTCGCTGTTGTGCTCCTCGAATGCAGCCTCGAAGCCCGCTGCGAAATCCTCGTCATTTACGGCGGAAAAATTCGGCAGGCCGTTCTTGCCATTCCAATGGGTCAGAGCAGGGTTGGTCATGGATAATCCTTAAGAGTGCTGCAAATCATTTGTGCTGAATATAGGTTGCGGGAAGGGGGGATGTGCAAGGGCAATGCGCAAATAATTTAATTGTTGTCATCGGTGCTTGCGTTGCAGTGCGGTGCAATATAATAAGTGACGCTTATTATATTGCGGATTGTTTGATGTCTTCCAAAATTGACCCCAATTCTCTCGGTTTTCTCCTCACTGATGTTGCCCGCATGCTGCGTGCTGAATTCGAGCGCCGCATATCTGGTGCCGGGCTGGAGGTTACCCCCGGTGAAGCGCGTGCCTTGCTGCATATCGCTGCTCGACCGGGATACCGTCAAAATGCTCTGGCTGAACTGATGGGCATCGAGCCAATGACGTTCTGTCGTTATGTCGATCGGCTGGAAAGCCTGGACCTCGTTGAACGTACGCCCGACCCGGCGGATCGCCGTGCAAAGCAAGTTGCTGCAACGCCGAAGGGCGACGCGATGGTTGGCACAATTCGTGATTACTCACGCCTCTTGGTGGAGGACGTTCAAACGGGCCTGGAAGGCGCTGAACGTGCGGTTTTGAGGCAGGCTCTTCTTACCATTCGCGAAAACCTCGGTTCTCCGAGTGAGCGCTCTGATAAATCGGAATAGGCGATGCTGCAAAATACAACTTCGATAATGAGCGAGCGCCGCACCGGTTTGATCGGTGCCTTGTTGATCGCGCTTGGTCCGCTTTCCATGTCGCTTTATACCCCGGCTATGCCGGAACTTGCCAAGGCATTCGGTTCGCCTGAGGCGCTGATCAAGCTAACCCTGTCAGTTTATTTCGGCGGGTTTGCATTTTCTCAGCTTATCGCCGGGCCCGTTTCGGATGCGTTTGGGCGACGCAAGGCCACGCTCATTTTTATGACGATCTATATGATCGGCAGTGTCATGGCTGCGATGGCCACGTCTATTGAAGTGCTGCTTTCAGCGCGGATCATTCAAGGCATTGGTGCTGCAGTTGGGCAAACGGTGGCCCGTGCCATCATAAGGGACCAGTTCTCAGGCCAGGCGGCGGCTCGCATCATGAATATGGCGGGTATTATTCTGGCAATCGCGCCAGCAATGGCACCCACCATTGGTGGTTTGCTGCTGGCTAGCCTGGGTTGGCGTTCGATCTTTTACACTATGTTACTGCTGTCGTTTGTCGGGCTTGTGACGGTCATGACCTTCATGCGCGAGACAACGGTTCCCGACCCCAAGAAGGCATATCCCTGGCGGCTCCTGAAAGCCTATACATCCATTGTCATCAACCCGGTATTCCTCAGCGCCACGTTTGTCGTCGCTGGCGCTGTTGGCGTTCTCTACACGATGGCGTCTGTTCTTCCGTTTGTTCTGATTGACGAAGTTGGCTTGACGCCAGCGCAATTCGGCCTGGGCATGCTTATGCAGTCGGGGCTCTTCCTTTTGGGGTCGATCACCGTCCGCATACTCATGCGCCGCTTTGATGCGGAGCGGCTGGTTGCGCCCGGCCTTGTAATTATTGCTGTCGGCAGCATCGCGGCTTTGCTCTCCGGGCTGTTGTTTGAACCGAGCTACCTTTCGGTCATGATTCCGCTTGGTATTTACGCGTTCGGCATCGCATTCGTCATGCCGCATTTGATGATTGCCGCTTTGATGCCATTTCCGCATATTGCAGGTTCTGCTTCTGCGCTCATGGGGTTCATGCAAATGGCAAGCGGTCTTGTCGGTGGCATCGTCGCGGCCACATTTGTCGATCCGCATTTGGCAATTGTCGTGCTGACGCCGATCATGGGCAGCATCAGCGTTGCGAGTTACCTTGTCTATCGTTGGCTTGAGGCGGGCGAGCAGTCCGCGACATAAAAAAGCTCCCGACCATTTCTGTTCGGGAGCTTGTGACAGGGGGCATCTCACGATGACTAGTCGCCGATGTCGAAGAAATCCTTCATTCGGGAGAAGAAACCGGAGGATTCCGGATTGTTCTCCTTGGAAGAAAGCTCGTCAAATTCCTGCAGCAGTTCGCGCTGCCGCTTGGAGAGTTTCTGCGGGGTTTCCACCACAACCTGAATATAAAGGTCGCCCATCTGGTTGGAGCGCATGACCGGCATGCCCTTGCCCTTCAGGCGGAACTGTTTTCCGGCTTGCGTTCCTTCAGGCACCGTAACGCGTGATTTCGTGCCATCCAGCGTCGAAACATCGAATTTGCCGCCAAGCGCCGCCGTCGTCATGGAAACAGGGATCGTGCAGTAAAGATCAGCCCCATCACGCTGGAAGAATTGGTGTGGTCTCACAGACATGAAGATGTAGAGGTCACCGGAAGGGCCTCCGCGCAAGCCAGCCTCACCTTCACCAGACAGGCGAATACGCGTTCCATCTTCAATACCCGCAGGGATATTGACTGAGAGCGAACGGTCTTCATTCACACGGCCCTGGCCATGGCACTTGCCGCAGGGATCGGAAATGGTCTGACCGCGACCCTGACAGGTCGGGCAGGTGCGCTCGATTGAGAAGAAACCTTGCGCCGCACGAACACGGCCGGCACCCTGACAGGTGGGACATACGGAAGGCTTGGTGCCCTTCTTCGCGCCGGAGCCGGAGCATTCCTCGCACGAAACCGTCGTGGGTACACGGATTTGTGCCGTCTTGCCCTTGAACGCCTCTTCGAGCGAGATTTCCATATTGTAGCGAAGATCAGCGCCACGTTCACGACCACCGGAGGAGCGCCTTTGGCGCCCGCCGCCCATCATGTCGCCGAAGATATCTTCGAATATATCGGAGAAACCGCCAGCACCCATGCCGCCTGCACCGAACGGGCCTTGCCCGCCGCCCATGCCGCCATGTTCAAACGCCGCATGACCATATCTGTCATAGGCCGCGCGTTTCTGCGGGTCCTTCAGCGTTTCATAAGCTTCATTGATCTCTTTGAATTTCTTCTCGGATTCCGCATCATCCGGATTTTTGTCCGGGTGGTACTTCATCGCGAGTTTGCGGAAAGCGCTTTTCAGCTCTTTTTCATCCGCACCTTTTGCGACGCCGAGTGTTTCGTAAAAGTCAGCTTTTGCCATCGTCAGCTCCGCTTACCGTTTATCCGTCTGGCTCGATTGCTCGAGCCAGACGGCATTGGTTTATCAGGCCGACTTTTTATCGTCGTTTTCGTCGACTTCTTCGTAGTCAGCGTCGACAACGTTGTCGTCTGCAGAAGCGTTGCCTTCACCGCCAGCGGCTGTTTCTTCCGCCTGCTGAGCCTCGTACATCGCCTGACCAAGTTTCATGGAAACTTCCATCAGGGTCTGCGTGCGAGACTGGAGGTCTTCCAGCACAGGTTCTTCCTTCTCGACGGCTTCCTTCAGGCTGGCAATCGCTTCGGAGATTGCGTTGCGATCTTCTTCCGAAACCTTATCGCCATAGTCAGCGAGGGATTTTTCAGAAGAATGCACAAGGCTTTCAGCCTGGTTCTTGGCTTCTACCGTTTCGCGGCGCTTCTTGTCGCCTTCGGCATTGGCTTCAGCGTCCTTCACCATGTTGTCGATTTCTTCATCGGAAAGACCACCAGATGCCTGGATGCGGATCTGCTGTTCCTTGCCCGTGCCCTTGTCCTTGGCCGAAACCTGAACAATGCCGTTGGCATCGATGTCGAAAGTAACTTCGATCTGCGGAACGCCGCGTGGTGCTGGCGGCAGACCCACGAGGTCGAACTGGCCAAGCAGCTTGTTGTCTGCAGCCATTTCGCGCTCACCCTGGGAAACCCGGATCGTCACGGCGTTCTGGTTGTCTTCCGCGGTCGAGAACGTCTGGCTCTTCTTTGTCGGGATCGTCGTGTTGCGTTCGATCAGACGGGTGAAAACACCGCCAAGAGTTTCGATGCCGAGAGACAGCGGCGTTACGTCGAGGAGCAGAACGTCCTTGACGTCGCCCTGCAGAACGCCTGCCTGAATAGCTGCACCCATGGCAACCACTTCATCAGGGTTCACGCCCTTGTGGGGTTCCTTGCCGAAGAGCTGCTTAACAACTTCCTGAACCTTCGGCATACGGCTCATGCCGCCAACCAGAACGACTTCGTCGATCTCGGAAGCCGAAACGCCAGCATCCTTGAGTGCTGCCTTGCACGGAGCAACAGTGCGCTGAACAAGATCGTCAACAAGTGCTTCAAACTTGGCGCGGGTCAGCTTCAGTGTCAGGTGCTTCGGACCGGAAGCGTCAGCAGTGATGAAGGGCAGGTTGATTTCGGTCTGCTGCGAAGAAGACAGCTCGATCTTGGCCTTTTCGGCAGCTTCCTTGAGGCGCTGCAGAGCAAGCTTGTCGCCCTTCAGGTCAATACCGTTGTCTTTCTTGAACTCGTCAGCAAGGTATTCAACCAGACGCATGTCGAAGTCTTCACCGCCGAGGAAGGTGTCGCCGTTGGTGGACTTCACTTCGAAAACGCCATCGCCGATTTCAAGAACGGAGATATCGAAGGTACCGCCGCCAAGGTCGTAAACAGCAATAGTTTTGCCGTCCTTCTTGTCCAGACCGTAGGCAAGTGCAGCAGCTGTTGGCTCGTTGATGATACGCAGAACTTCCAGACCGGCAATTTTGCCTGCATCCTTGGTTGCCTGACGCTGGGCGTCATTGAAGTAAGCCGGAACGGTAATGACGGCCTTTTCAACCTTCTCGCCGAGATAAGCCTCTGCGGTTTCCTTCATCTTCTGGAGAACCATTGCGGAGATCTGCGACGGCGAATAGCCCTTGCCAGATGCTTCCACCCATGCATCGCCATTGTCGGCCTTGATGATTTTGTAGGGAACGAGGTGCTTGTCTTTTTCTACCGTCTTGTCTTCGTAACGACGACCGATCAGACGTTTTACGGCGAACAGAGTGTCTTCCGGATTGGTGACAGCCTGGCGCTTTGCGGGCTGACCGACAAGGCGTTCACCGTCATCAGAAAAAGCGACCATTGACGGGGTGGTGCGGGCACCTTCAGCATTTTCGATGATACGGGCGTCTTTGCCGTCCATCACGGAAACACAAGAGTTGGTTGTTCCGAGGTCGATACCGATTACTTTAGCCATTTGTACTCTCCTTGAAGCAAGCTGCTGGAACCCATCAGGCATTCACTAGGCAGCCCCTAACGGGATGGTTTTTCATTGTGAACATAGCTGGATAATTCCAGCCGTTGCGGCGTATATAAGGAGCGGTTTTGCGCTCTGCAAGGCGTCTGAACGCCAGATTTTCACGAAAATGTGACTGATCCTCAGAATTGCGAACAGCTGGCCGCAGGCGAAAGTCGAACTACCCACCCGTCAGCACATCAAAAAGCGTTGTTGGTTTTTTGCCGCTTTGAGATTGTCCGTCGCCAACATTTCCAGGTGGTATGGGCACGCCGGATGGAGCCGCAGGCCGTGCGACGTCCTGCGAGGGCACACCGTCAGACGTGGCCGGCTGCAATGGGGCGTCAGGGTCTTTTCCCTTGCCCAACAGATCAGAGATCAAATCCGCAATTGTGCGGCGTGACGGCTGTTGAGGTTTCTTTGTGGGAAGCGCTGCCATCGGCTTGGATCCGGACGTGCCGAAGAGCGGCGCGGGCGAATTGCCAGATTCTGCCTCTTTCATGAAGGCAGCCCAGGTTTTTGCGGGAAGTCCGCCGCCCGTTACCTTTTTCATGGACTTGCCGTCGTCGTTGCCAAACCAGACGCCCGTGGTCAGGTTCGCTGTATATCCGACAAAGAGCGCGTCACGGAAAGATTGCGTCGTGCCGGTTTTGCCTGCAACCTGCCAACCTTTCATCTGCGCGTTCTTGCCGGTTCCGCGTGCCACGACACCGCTCAGCATCATGTTCATATTGGCTGCGGTCGCACTGTTAAGTACGCGTGGCGGGCTGTCATAGGTGTTTTCGTAGAGCACTTTGCCGGCTGCTGTCGAAATTCGCCGGATTATGTGCGGTGTGGCCTTGTAGCCACCGTTCATGAACGGAGCATAGGCGGCAGTCAGCTCTTCCAGAGTAACTTCCGAAGTGCCAAGTGCAATGGATGCATTTGCCTGGAGGTCGGATTCGATGCCGAGGCGGTGGGCCAGTTTGACCACATTGCGTGGACCAGCCTCCATTACAAGCTGTGCTGCGATTGTGTTGAGCGAGTGCGCCAGAGCATCGGAAAGCGTGACAGGTCCGCTATATTTCCGGTTATAGTTTTCCGGCGTCCAATTGCCGATTTTCACCGGTGCGTCATTGCGGATGGATCCAGGCGAGATGCCTGCTTCCAATGCGGCCGCATAGACAAAAGGCTTGAACGCAGAGCCTGGCTGGCGTTTGGCGGTGGCCGCGCGGTTGAACTGGCTGTCGGCGTAGTCACGTCCGCCAACGAGTGCGCGAATGGCACCTGAGCCGTCAAGTGAGACGAGCGCTCCTTGCGAGAGGTTGAGAGCCTTGCCCTCCGTGTCTATCGCATCACGGATAACGTCCTCTGCTGTTTGTTCGAGAGCGGGGTCGATTGTTGTGTCGACAACGAGATCTTCCTTGATATCACCGAGCATATTCGGAAGTCGGGCGACGACCATGTCAGCCACATATTGTCCGGCACCCGTCCAGTAGCTCTTGGTTTTGACCGGGTTTTGCGACATCGCGGTCGCGACCTCCCGGTCGGTGATGTAGCCTGCATCCTTCATCGCGCCGAGCACGACTTGAGCACGTTCTTCTGCGGCATCCGGGTTGCGTGCCGGAGACAGTCGCGATGGTGCTTTGAGCAGGCCCGCCAGCAGTGCGGCCTGCCCCAGATTCACGTCACGTGCGGACTTGTTGAAGTAGCGGCGCGATGCGGCCTCCACTCCGTAGGCGTTTGAACCAAAATACACGCGGTTCAGATACATCGCCAATATTTGGTCTTTGGTGAATTTGTGCTCAAGCCAGAGCGCCAGCAGCACTTCCTGCACTTTTCGTTCCAGCGTCCTTTCTGGCGAAAGAAACAGGTTTTTGGCGAGCTGTTGGGTCAACGTTGAGCCGCCTTGAACCATGCGACCAGACACGACATTGGTTACCATCGCACGCGCAAAGCCGATGGGATCAAAACCAAAGTGATAGTAGAACCGGCGGTCTTCGATGGAGATTACGGCTTCCGGAATGTAGGGCGACATATTGGCGAGAGACAGAGCTTCGCCCCCGGTAGCACCGCGATTGGCAATGACGCTGCCGTCCATTGCAATGATCTTGATATTCGGTGGACGGTCGGGAATAGACCACGTCTCGGCGCTTGGCATTCTGGCGCCATAGTAGAGAACAATGGCCCCGACTGCCATTCCACCCCACAGGCCCAGCACCAAAGACCAATAGGTGACGAAGCGTATAGCACGCGAGAAGAGACTGCGGTTTACCTTTTTGCCAGACGTCTGTCTGCGCTTGCCGCTGGTCTTTCGCTTTGCCGAAGACGTGCGCGAGGCACTGCTGCGGCTTGCGCGCTTGTTGCCGTCGAAAGATGGCTCGATTCTTCTTTGTGATTTAGTCTTGCGTGCCATTCCGCGTGCATGCCCGTTCGGTGCGAATCTGTTTCAGGGGCATCCTAATCTGGGGCAGTTTAAGGGACGTTAACCAGAACATTGCCAATGCGGCTCAGGAACGCTCAGCGAATCTGCAGCCGTTTGATACTGAGCGATTGCGGGCAAAAAGAGGCCCGGCTAACGTGACCGGGCCATTTTATTCCTGACTATTTTGCCAGCGCATCCATGATCCGCACCCAGGAGCGAATACCCTTGTGGAAGGATTTCAGGTTGTATTTCTCATTAGGTGAGTGAATACGGTCGTCAGCGAGTGCAAAGCCGGCAAGAAGCGAATCCATGCCAAGCATATGCTGAAAATCACCGACGATCGGGATGGAGCCGCCCATGCCGATCATCAAGGCGGGCTTGCCCCATTCTGCTGAAAGTGCCTCCTTGGCCTTATTCAGCAAAGGGGAATCGTAAGGCAACTGAATGGCGGGCGAACCGCCATGTTCATGAAATTCCACAGAGCAATCAGCCGGAATGCGTGATTTGACATAGGCACGGAAGCTCTCGCGGATCTTGTCCGGTTCCTGCTTGCCAACGAGGCGGAAGGAGATTTTGGCGGAGGCCTCTGCGGCAATAACGGTCTTGAAGCCTTCGCCGGTGTAGCCGCCGGTGATGCCGTTGACTTCCGCTGTCGGGCGCGCCCAGGTCAGTTCCAGTACCGACCGACCCTTTTCGCCGGATGGTTCAGAAAGACCGATTGACGAGAGAAAATCGTCCTGCGTGCGTCCCAGTCCTTCCCAGGTGGCCTTGATGTCATCGGGTGTTTCTTCCACACCATCGTAGAAGCCGGGAAGGGTTACTGCGCCATTTTCGTCATGAAGGCCCGCAAGGACCTCAGAAAGTATGTGGATGGGATTGGCTGCAGCGCCGCCATAATAGCCGGAGTGAAGGTCACGGCTTGCTGCTCTGACAGTTATTTCTTCACCCACCAGGCCGCGAAGCCCTGCGGAAATTGCAGGTGTGTCGGCGTCCCACATGGATGTATCGCAGACCAGTGCGAAATCAGCTTTCAACTCGTCGCGGTTGGCCTCCAGGAATGGCTTGAGCGATGGTGAGCCGGACTCTTCTTCACCTTCAAAGAGAATGGTGATGCGCACTGGTACATTGCCGCGCGCTTCCTTGTAAGCCCGTACGGCCTCCACAAAGGTCAGCAGTTGGCCCTTGTCATCCGAGGTGCCCCGCCCGGTGATGATTTCGCGACCGGCCTCATCCTTTTGAATGGAAGGTTCAAATGGGTCATGGGTCCAAAGATTGATCGGATCAACCGGCTGCACATCATAGTGACCATAGAAGAGCACGTGTGGGCTGTTTTCCGCTGCACCGGCGAGATGTGCCACGACCATCGGATGGCCGGGTGTGTCGCGAACCGATGCATCAAATCCGATGCCTGTTAGAACGCCTACGAGGTACTCTGCTGCCTGCCGACAGTCGGCCTTGTAGGTCGGATCAGTTGAGATGGATTTGATCCGCACCAGCTCAAAAAGGCGTTCAAGACTGCTGGGAAGGTTTGAATCAGCATGCGCGAGCACGCGATCAAGATCGGACATATTGGTGATTCCTGTTGGACGTTGGCCGGGACGTTACCCCAGATTATCTTCCAACGGAATCTGTTTGAATTGTGTTACGTCGATGTTTTCATCGGCCTCGCCCTCTTCCAGGCGGCGCGCATTTTCAACAACCCAGCGCATATATTCCATCATAAGTTCCCGCTCAAAACGTCGAAAACCCTTGAAAAGCGCGTCATCGGCCTCGCGTGCGGCCTGAAGTGCATCGGCTTTCATCGCATGTGCCTTTTCCGTCAGGAACAAAAGCTGGGCGCGTTTATCTTCGGGGTGTTTGCGGCGCTCAATAAGTCCATCGCGCTCCATGCGGGAAAGCGTATTGGCAATCGTTGCCTGCTCAATCTCCAATTTGGAAACAAGCTCGCGCTGCGTGATGCCGTCTCCATCCCAAAGCGTTACCAGTATAGGATACTGGCCCGGCGAAAAGCCGAGCGCTGAGGCCTTTGCCTGAAACGAACGGGAGAATCCCTTCGAAAGCAAGCTTGAGACATAGGCAGCTGATTCGAACAACTCTTGCGACATGGCCCCATCCATATCGGTCAATGTGATTCGCGTCTATTCAAAAGAAAGCAGGCTATGAAGTTTGGGGATGCGCTCTGGTGTTCGATGAAAAAAGAAAAAGCCGCCATGGCTGGAGGGGGGCCATGGCGGCTTTGAAATGGGGGACAAAGGCCCGGAGAGGGGGACTGTAGGCCTTTGTCCATTCTGGTGCGCGGCGGGGGACAGGCCGCTTCTCCAGACATCGGCGTTTTTCTTGCGCCGGTGTTATAGAGATGGCCGTGCGAATGTGGCGATTCAAGGGGCGACAGGATTACAAATCTGTAATGATGGATTACATTTTTGTGAGCTTGTTGATCGGTGGGCCAGGCAAAGAAAAACCGTCATGGATAGGCGGTTCCACGACGGTTAATCTTTATGTGGCGCTATAATTGGGGGCGTGCGCCTTATTTCTCCTGAGCCGGGGACTGGCTCGTTTGCGGAGAAACCGGTTCAGCACCGGTATGAAATGAAGTTTCCATTCAAATGTGGCGATTCAATGGAAGAAATTGTGTCGAAAAAGGGCAAAACCGGGGAGATTTCGGGATAATTCAGGCATTCTGAAAATTGAGCGTGCCAGTTTGCAAATATGATGGAGTTTGCCTTTTCAAGCGGCTTTGGCTTCGGGGAATAGGAAAATGCAAACTTTCTGATTGCAGCATTGATCATATGCCTTACGTCGTTTCGCCTTAAACAGGCGCAAAATTGCGCTGCATAGATGTGAAGGCTGCATGGACCTTTGTGCCCGCCCGCGCTATCCATGGTCCCCATGAAAAAAGGCGATCATCTCTTCCTCGTAGACGGCTCGGGTTTTATCTTCCGCGCCTTCCATGCAATTCCTTCGCTCAACCGCAAATCGGATGGTTTGCCGGTGAACGCGGTTTCGGGCTTCTGCAACATGTTGTGGAAACTGCTGAACGACGCGCGCGATACCTCTGTTGGTGTTACGCCGACACATTTTGCTGTCATTTTTGACTATTCCTCCAAGACATTTCGCAATGAGCTTTACCCGGAATACAAGGCCAACCGATCTGCGCCGCCTGAAGACCTGATCCCGCAATTCGGCCTCATCCGTCAGGCTACAGAGGCTTTCAATCTGCCCTGCATCGAAATGGAAGGCTATGAGGCCGATGACCTGATCGCCACCTATGCCCGCCAGGCTGAGGCGGTTGGTGCGGACGTCACGATTATCTCATCCGACAAGGATCTCATGCAGCTCGTTACCAAAAACGTGCACATGTATGATGCGATGAAGGACAAGCAGATATCGATCCCTGAAGTGATCGAGAAATGGGGCGTGGCGCCGGAGAAGATGATTGATCTTCAGGCGATGACCGGCGATTCGACCGACAATATTCCTGGCATTCCTGGCATCGGACCGAAAACAGCTGCCCAGTTGCTGGACGAATACGGTGATCTCGACACGCTTCTGGAGCGCGCCGGCGAAATCAAGCAGCCAAAGCGCCGCGAAAACATATTGGCGAGCCGCGAATTGGCGCTGCTTTCCCGCAAGCTGGTAACCTTGAAAACGGACAGTCCAGTCGATGTGCCGCTGGATGACATGGTCCTTCACGATCAGGACGGTCCAAGGCTCGTTGCCTTCTTGAAAGCAATGGAGTTCACGACGCTGACGCGGCGCGTGGCGGAAGCCACGGGGGCAGAGGCAGGCGAGATTGAGGCGGCGAACGTTAAAGTCGAAGGGGCCAGGACTGCGCGTGGACCCGATCTCGACGAGGGAAATGCCTCCACGGCTGGAACTGTGGAGAGCAATGAGGCTCGTGAAGGTGAGCAAGGCTACAAACCCATGGATCTTGCTGCAGCGCGTGCAGCTCATTTCGCGTCTGCACCGATTGATCGTGGATCCTATGTCGCTATTCGTGATGTGGAAACTCTGAGACGCTGGGTGGCCGATGCGCGCGAAACCGGCATCGTAGCCTTCGACACAGAGACCACCTCACTTGATCCTATGGTCGCCGAATTGGTTGGATTTTCGCTGGCGCTTGCAGACAATACGAAATCACCCGCCGGGCAGGAAATTCGCGCTGCCTACGTGCCGATTGGTCACAAGGATGGAGTGGGCGATTTGCTCGGCGGCGGCGGTCTTTTGGATGGTCAGATACCGCTTCGCGAGGCACTCGATATATTGAAGCCACTGCTTGAGGATACATCTGTTCTCAAGGTTGCGCAGAATATGAAATATGACTGGTTGGTGATGAAGCGTCACGGGATCACCGTTGAAGCTTTCGATGACACCATGTTGATGTCCTATGTGCTGGATGCTGGCAAGGGCGGGCACGGCATGGACGCACTTTCTGAGCGATGGCTGGGGCATGCGCCAATTCCGTTCAAAGAGGTGGCCGGTTCAGGAAAGTCTGCCGTCACTTTTGATTTGGTCGATATTGAAAAGGCCACTGCCTATGCTGCGGAAGATGCGGACGTCACGCTACGGCTTTGGTTGGTGCTGAAGCCGCGCCTGATCGCGGATGGACTCACACGGGTCTACGAGCGTCTTGAACGTCCGCTTGTCTCGGTTCTGGCGCTTATGGAAGAGCGCGGCATTTCGGTTGACCGGCAAATCCTGTCACGCCTTTCCGGTGAATTGGCACAAGGTGCGGCGGCGCTGGAAGATGAGATTCAGAAACTGGCAGGCGAGGAGTTTAACCCCGGATCGCCCAAACAGTTGGGCGAAATTATTTTTGGCAAGATGGGTCTGCCGGGAGGTACCAAAACCAAGACCGGACAATGGTCAACGTCCGCGCAGGTCTTGGAAGATCTTGCAGCGGAAGGTCACGAGCTGCCGCGCAAAATAGTAGACTGGCGACAGCTCACCAAGCTGAAATCGACTTACACGGATGCGCTGCCAGGCTATATCAACCAGGAGACCAAGCGCGTTCACACATCCTATGCGCTGGCCTCGACAACGACGGGTCGTCTATCGTCGTCGGAGCCAAATCTGCAGAATATTCCTGTTCGCACCGCCGAGGGCCGCAAGATCAGGACGGCGTTTATTTCGACACCGGGCAACAAATTGATTTCCGCCGACTATAGCCAGATTGAGTTGCGTGTCCTTGCGCATGTCGCGGATATTCCTCAGCTGCGGCAGGCCTTTGCTGATGGTATAGATATTCATGCCATGACGGCGTCTGAGATGTTTGGCGTTCCGGTGGAGGGCATGCCGTCGGAGGTGCGTCGTCGTGCCAAGGCCATCAATTTCGGCATTATTTATGGCATTTCCGCATTTGGCCTTGCCAATCAGTTGAGCATCGGGCGGGGCGAAGCGAGTGAATACATCAAGAAGTATTTCGAGCGTTTTCCCGGCATCAAGGATTATATGGAAGATACGAAGGCCTTCGCCCGCGAACATGGCTACGTGGAAACTATTTTCGGTCGGCGTGCGCATTATCCTGACATCAACTCATCTCAACCTTCACACCGGGCGTTTAACGAGCGTGCGGCCATAAACGCGCCGATCCAGGGATCTGCGGCGGATATTATTCGCCGCGCGATGGTGCGTATGGATGGCGTGCTGGCGGATGCGAAGCTATCGGCACGGATGCTCTTGCAGGTGCATGACGAATTGATTTTCGAAGCGCCGGCAGATGAAGTGGAGAAAACCATCTCCGTGGTTGTTGATGCTATGGAAAATGCGGCCTTCCCGGCGATCAACCTCAGAGTGCCGTTGCAGGTCGATGCGCGTGCGGCAGACAATTGGGACGAGGCGCATTAGCGCAACTGTTGATGCTTGGCGCGTGCCCGTTGTGAAATCACTTACGAGTTGAAAATCCCGTTTGGCGGGATCGCATTCGGCGGCCAATTATGAACAAAGTTTAATCCAGCTTACCGCGCTTTAATTTGGCGTGTCGCCTTCTTGCCCATATCCTCCACTCACAGTTTGCAAAGAACAATATGAGGAACGGGACATGATGAAGCGAGGACTGACCCTGCTGGTCATCACATCAGGAACGATGCTTGGCGTATCGGGTGCCGCAATGGCTGCGGATGGTGCGCCGCCGCGTGACCCACACGGCGCGATGATGAAAATGTTTGATGCCGATGGTGATGGCAAAGTGACCCGTGAGGAAGCCGCCACAAAACGCGCCGAGCTTTTTGCACAGGCCGATACGAATGGCGACAGGCAGATCTCCTATGACGAGGCACGTGCATTTATGAAATCCATGGTTGCCAACATGCCGGAGCCGCCCGAAATGGGCCCTCCGGGGGATGGCAATGAACCCCCTCCGCCACCGCCCGGCGGGGAGGGTTCCCAAGATAACGCCGCTGAGCAGCCTGATGCACCCGGAGTGATGGCAGAAGCGCCGAATGGTGCGATGCCGGGCACGCGGGGTCAGCATATGAATGGCCATGACCGTGGCCATCATGGCCGTGACGGGCACATGCGCTTTGGCCCTCGCACCCGTGCCGCAATCAAGTTTGTGCAGGTTGATGCCAATGACAATGGCTTCATCAGCGAAGATGAGCTGAATTTTGTAATGGAACGCGCTTTCTCAATGATGGATCGCAATGCTGACGATGTCATTGATGCGCGTGATATGCACAGGCACAGGCATGGGGGCAATGGTCCGCGTGGCTGATTGAAAACGTGTGTCAGCTTTAAGAAGTCGCTGGAGTGATCCGGCGGCTTTTTGTATGAGTACGCCAACAACAGAAAGTTGCTAGCGGGAGGCGTAATTGGTTGGCGATTTGCAAGCAGACACGAAACACCGTCAGGGACTGATCGAGCAGGCGCATGGATTGCTTGATTTTTTCGGCCCGGTGACTATCGATCCCGCAGGTGGTTTTTTTGACCTGGGACGCGAAGGCCAAACGATTGACACGCCGCGGCAGCTCCACACCACAACACGTATGGTGCACTGCCATGTTGTCGGGCAGCTTTTGGGACGTGCGCAATCAGCGGCGATGGTTGATCACGGTTTGCAATTTTTGAAAAACGGGCATCGTGATGACGTCCATGGCGGCTATATTTGGTCGCTTGCGGATGGCAGGCCTGTGGATGATACCAAGCAGGCCTATGGCCACGCATTTGTTTTGCTTGCGGCTTCCAGCGGCAAGCTGGTCGGTCACCCGCTTGCAGACGGGGTCATTGCCGACGTGACGGACGTTCTTGAAACGCGCTTCTGGGAAGAAGAGTTTGGTGCCGTTTCCGAGGAGTATAACCGCGATTGGTCGCCGATTTCCGACTACCGCGGGCAAAACTCCAATATGCATCTGACCGAGGCGCTGATGGCTGCCTTTGAGGCGACCGGCGAGGCATTCTATCTGGAAAAGGCCAAGCGCATTGCCAGTCTTATCATCGGCAAGCACGCCGCTTCGCTTGGCTATCGCGTCGCCGAGCATTTCAATGCAAAGTGGGAACTTGATAACGATTACTCCGGCAATGAGATGTTCCGCCCTTCAGGATCAACTCCTGGTCACTGGTTGGAATGGGCGCGCCTTTGTCTGCAGCTTTGGGTGTTGGACGGCAAGAAACTCGACTGGCTGAAGGACGCAGCAATTGCGCTGTTTGAGCGTTCCATCACGCTTGGCTGGGACAAGGTATATGGAGGCTTTTTCTATACATTGGATTGGCAGAACAACCCGCGCAAACGCGAAAAACTCTGGTGGCCGGTGAGTGAGGGGATTGGGGCAGCGGCCTTCCTCCAGGCACATGCTGCATCCGAATTTCACAGCGCCTGGTACGGCAAGCTGTGGGATTTTGTGACAGCGCATCTGGTGGACAGGGAATATGGCGGATGGTTTCCCGAGCTTTCGGAGGATTTGAAGCCGACTCAAAACCTCTTCATTGGCAAGCCAGACATATATCATGCGTTTCAGGCGTGCCTGATCCCGGCCTATCCGGCAGAAGGCAGCCTGACTGCGATGATTATGGAGAGCAAGAACTAGTTCGATCCCCGGAAAAGTGGAGGGCGGTTCTCGTTCTAGACGTCTCGCTGCATTTCAATTGAGGTTGGGCGATCATAGCCCGCATGGGCGTTTTCTGCAGTCCTGGCAAAACCCCATTTGCTGAAGCGTTCGTGGTTGCCCACAAGCTCGATGCGTGTTTCCAATCGCAGCTTGGGCAGGTTAAGCCTGCGGGCGTCTTCAAGAGCTTGATTTAGAAAGCTTGTGCCGAGACCAATGCCCTGCGCGTGCGGCGCAATCGCCAGTTTGCCAATATAGAGATAGTGGGGTGGCTCGGGCCGAAAGAAGGCGCAGCCGATTAGTCCGTCTGCATCGCGGGCGACATAAGCGATCTCCGTCGCTGCCTTGTCTTGCAGAGACGTAACAGTCAGGCGTGTGGCAGACGAGGGCGGATCAATAACGCCATCCATATAAGCGAACGCATCAAGAATAAGGTCCAGCAGCGCTTGCCAGTCGGAAAAATTCTCATCAATTCGATTTAGCTTGCTGCCCATGGAAATAACCTTTGGAGGCGTGTTTGTGACGGTTCCATTCTTCTATTTCATGCACTACAAAATCGCCATGGCAAAACGAGTCACCGGCCCTGAAATTGAAAAACTGATCCAGCTTCTTGCGAAAGTGCCGGGGCTTGGTCCGCGTTCTGCGCGACGCGCAGCATTGCATCTGGTCAAGAAGAAAGACCAGCTTCTGGGGCCATTGGCCGAGGCAATGGCTATTGCGCGTGACAAGGTGGGTGTTTGTTCCACCTGCGGCAATGTCGATACATCCGATCCATGTTCCGTATGCTCGGATGTGACTCGTGACGGTGGCATGATCATCGTTGTCGAAGACGTGGCAGATCTCTGGGCATTGGAGCGTGCGGGTGCAATGAATGCCGCCTACCATGTGTTGGGCGGCACGCTCTCGCCACTGGATGGTATCGGGCCTGATGATCTGAATATTCGAGGGCTGATCGACCGTGTTTCGGCGGGCGGCGTGCGTGAGGTCATTATTGCGGTGAACGCGACAGTCGAGGGGCAGACGACAGCGCATTATATTACTGACCAGCTTGCGGGACTGGACGTGAAAATCAGCCGGCTGGCCCATGGCGTGCCGGTGGGTGGAGAGCTGGACTATCTGGATGAGGGAACGCTGAGCGCCGCATTGCGGGCCAGAACAGCGTTATAATCAGCCCCTCTATGTGAGGAGGACGCAATGCGAAATATTGCTAGACCGGTAGGCCTGTTATTGGTTGGTGCAACGATATTCCTTTCAAGTTTTGTGTCGGCGCAAGCTGTGGACCGTTCGGCGGTTGAAAGGCAGTTTCGCGCTTGGCTGGAAAGTGATCTGTGGCCCCAAGCATCCGCTCAGCAAATTCCACGCAAAGTGTTTGACGCGGCATTTGACGGCGTGAAATTGCAGTGGAAGTTGCCCGATCTCGTGCCACCCGGCACGAAACCTCCGACAACGCGCAAGCAAACCCAGGCTGAATTTTCATCGCCAGGTCCGTATTTCAACGAAAAGCGACTGAATGGACTGGCGAGCATTGGCCGTCGAAAGTATCAGGCAAATAAAGGGCTATTGGGTCGCATTGAAAAGACCTTTGGCGTGCCTGGCCGTATCGTGGTCGCGATATGGGGGCGAGAGACCGGTTATGGTGCTGCCAAAATCCCATATTCGGCGATGGAGGTGCTTGCAACCAAGGCGTTCATGTCAACGCGCAAGGATATGTTCCGCACAGAGCTGATCGCCGGGCTACATATTCTCGCCAGTGGCGACGCGACGGTGGCGCAGCTAAAAGGCTCATGGGCTGGCGCATTGGGTCAGCCGCAATTCATGCCAACCAGCTTCCTGCAATATGCTGTCGATTTTGACGGTGACGGACGGCGTGACATTTGGGCGTCGGAGCCCGACGCATTGGCCTCTATCGCCAACTACCTGGCGAAAAAGGGTTGGCAGCGGGGTCGTGATTGGGGTTATGAGGCAAAGATACCAGCTGATGTGTCCTGCGCTCAGGAAGGACCCGACCTTGCCAAGCCGATCAAGCAATGGGCAGGGCAGGCTATAACGCGCATCAGCGGAAAAGGCTTCCCGTCCAACGAGCTGGGTGCAGATGGAATGATGCTTGTGCCCGCAGGCCGTCATGGACCAGAGTTTATCGTTACGCCGAACTTCTATGTTCTCAAGGAGTATAATAACTCTGACCTTTATGCGCTTTTCATCGGTAACCTGGCAGACCGCATCGAATATGGTTCAGGTGCCTTCGCCGGAGGCTGGGGTGACGTGGGGCATATGCTGCGTTCCGATGTTTTGAAGATGCAGCAGGTGCTGGTTGCTCAAGGGCACGATGTTGGCAAGGTTGATGGATTGCCAGGCTACAAGACGCGCCGATCCATCGGTCGTTGGCAGGAAGCGCATGGTTTGCGATCGACCTGCTTTCCGGATGAGAAACTTCTGAAGCAAATTCGATAATTGTGAGCAGTGACGTGGTTTGCCTTGAAGGGGGTATAGATTTCGTAGCAATCTATCGTATGTGCAGTGGAAAGCCGCACAATGCTTGCAATTGCCGCAGGATTTGAATATACAGGGCGCAAATTCTTGATCGGTAGATGAAGAGTGGGCCCGACCGGACCCGCTCTTTTTTGTTAGCCGGTCGACAACCAAATTCCATTTTTTGGAGTGTATGTCTTGTCTGAACCTATTGAACCACGGCTGATCGTTGAAACCGGCGTCGACCTTCGTGTTGCCGAAATGATTGAGCCATTGCTGTCAAGCATGGGGTTCAAGCTGGTACGCGTGCGCCTTTCCGGCCAGAATGGATTGACACTGCAGATCATGGCCGAGCGCCTCGATGGCACGATGACGGTTGAGGACTGCGAAGAGGTCTCGACGGCAATTTCGCCTGTTCTCGATGTGGAAGACCCCATTGATAAAGCGTATCATCTGGAAGTGTCGTCACCTGGTATTGACCGGCCCATGGTCCGCAAGTCCGATTTCCAGAATTGGCAGGGTCACCTGATGAAATGCGAGACGTCTGTTATGGTGGATGGGCGTAAGCGCTTTCGGGGCAAGATCACGACTGTTGGTGAGGACAGCTTTATGCTTGAGCGCGACCAGCCTGCCTACGGCGAGACCGCTGAAGTGGAGATTGCATTCAACGCGCTGTCTGATGCGCGGCTGATTTTGACGGACGATCTGATTCGCGATGCATTGCGCGCGGACAAGAAAGCCAAGGCGGCCCAGAAAGCCGCCAACAAGAACGAAACGAGTGAGGAATAGACCCGAACGGGTTTAAAAACGGAGACTAAGACAATGGCAGTCAGTGCAAACCGCCTCGAGCTTCTGCAGATCGCTGACGCGGTCGCCCGCGAAAAGGTGATCGATCGCGAGATCGTACTTTCGGCGATGGCCGATGCGATCCAGAAGGCAGCTCGTTCGCGCTATGGTTCTGAATCGAACATCGTTGCAGATATCAATCCGAAAACGGGTGAAATCAAGCTTCAGCGTATTCTGGAAGTTGTCGAAGCGGTTGAGGACTATTCAACACAGATCGCCCTTGCAAATGCGCAGGATCGTGACCCCGACATCAAGATCGGTGACACAATTTCCGATCCGCTGCCGCCAATGGATTTCGGCCGTATCGCTGCACAGTCTGCCAAGCAGGTTATCGTGCAGAAAGTACGTGAAGCCGAACGTGATCGTCAGTTCGAAGAATTCAAGGATCGCATCGGCGAGATCGTCAATGGCACGGTCAAGCGTGTTGAATATGGCAACGTGATCGTTGATCTGGGTCGTGGTGAAGCCATTATCCGCCGTGACGAGATGATCCCGCGGGAGACGATGCGTTACGGCGACCGTGTTCGTGCGTTTGTCTATGATGTTCGTCGCGAGCAGCGTGGGCCGCAGATTTTCCTTTCACGCACTCATCCGCAGTTCATGGTCAAGCTCTTCACCATGGAAGTTCCGGAAATCTATGACGGCATCATCCAGATCAAGTCCGTTGCCCGTGACCCGGGCTCCCGCGCAAAGATCGCGGTGATCTCCAATGATTCGTCTATCGACCCGGTCGGTGCCTGCGTTGGTATGCGCGGTAGCCGTGTGCAGGCCGTTGTTGGCGAATTGCAGGGTGAAAAGATCGATATTATTCCGTGGTCAGAAGATCCGGCATCCTTCATCGTTAATGCGCTGCAGCCAGCTGAAGTCGCCAAGGTGGTTCTCGACGAAGATGCTGAGCGCATCGAAGTTGTTGTGCCGGATGAGCATCTGTCTTTGGCCATCGGCCGTCGCGGTCAGAACGTGCGTCTGGCATCGCAGCTCACCGGTTGGGACATCGACATTCTGACAGAGCAGGAAGAATCTGAGCGTCGTCAGAAAGAATTCACTGAACGCTCGGCGCTCTTTATGGATGCGCTGGATGTTGACGAGATGGTCGGCCAGGTTCTTGCATCTGAAGGCTTTGCGCAGATTGAAGAGCTTGCCTATGTCGATCTTGACGAAATTTCTTCGATTGAAGGTTTCGACGATGAAACGGCAGAGGAAATTCAGACCCGTGCTCGCGAATTCCTGGAGCGTCAGGAAGCTGAGTTGGATGCCAAGCGCAAGGAACTGGGCGTTTCCGATGAGCTTCTGTCTATCGATGGCATGACCCGCAAGATGCTGGTTGCTCTGGGTGAAGATGGCATCAAGAGCATGGAAGACTTTGCAGGCTGTGCCGCTGACGATCTGGTTGGCTGGACAGAGCGAAAGAACGGCGAAACCAAGCGTTTTGACGGTCTCTTCTCTGATCTCGAAGTCTCCCGCGCGGAGGCCGAGCAGATGGTCGTTCAGGCGCGTCTGGCTGTAGGCTGGATCACTGAGGAAGATCTTGCTGCTGGTGCAGCAGAAGAAGAAGGTGAAGCAGAAGAGGCTGTGGCAGAGGACCAATAAGGTCATTTGTTGCGGCTTTCAGCCAGAGCGGATTTCGATAATGCCGAAGGGTGCCAGGGACGACATGAACGACCGAATGTGCATCGTGACGCGCGAAAGCGGTGAGGCCGATAGGCTGATCCGCTTTGTCGAAGGTCCGGATGGCATGGTTGTCCCCGATTTGAAGCGCAAGCTTCCTGGTCGGGGATGCTGGGTGAAGGCCGAAAGGGCGATCGTTGAAAAAGCGGTCGCCAAAAAGCTGTTTGCCCGTGCCCTCAAATCGGGTGTAAAAGCCTCAAACGAACTTGGTTTTGAGGTCGACCGCCTTTTGGAGGCCGATCTGGCAGGTATGATGCATCTTGCGCGCAAAGCCGGGCAATTTGTCTCCGGCTCCATGAAGGTCGACAACGCCGTTCGATCTGGCGAAGCGCTGGCGGTTTTTCATGCCGTTAATGCTGCCGCAGATGGGGTTAGAAAAGTTGACCAGGCCCGCAAGGCATTTCATCTGACGATGGAAACTGAGGCCGAAATACCGTCCTTCAAGCCGTTTCAACCGGCAGAAATGGACAAACTGATGGGCGAGAATGCTTTTATACACGCAGCAGCGCTTGCAGGACAGGCCGGAGAGGGTGTAGTGAAGCGCGCAATGTTTCTTGAAGCGTACCGTTTGGGCGACGCTGTGAATGAAGGAGAAGGGCGAATGGCCCTTACTAAACTGTGAAGTCCCTTCCGGTTTTGCCGGCAATGAGGCTTACAAAGGTTTTGATAGACTGACTGACTGGGTATGGTGATTTCATCCGACCTGGTCCATGTGGAACGGGAACGGAATGACCGACAACAAAGACGACAAGAAAATTAGCGTAGGTGGGAAAAAGACCCTGACATTGAAGCCGTCCGGTTTGAGTGCAGGCACCGTGCGCCAGGATATTGGCCGGGGACGCACCAAAGCGGTTGTCGTTGAAACCCGCAAACGCCGTATTCATCGCCCTGAGGACGATAAGCCTCAGGTGGCAAAGAAACCGACTGCCGACGTTGCAGCGCCCAGCCCAGTTGCTGAACGGCCCGCTCCTGCGCCGACTCCTGTAGAAGCACCGGCGCGTCCTATGGCGCAGACCGGGGATCTTTCTGCTGGTGAAATGGAAGCCCGCCGCCGTGCATTGGCCGAGGCGCAGGCTCGCGACGCAGAAGAAGCGCAACGCCGCAAGGAAGAAGAAGCGCGCCGCAAGGAAGAAGAAGCCGAGCGCATGCAGCGCGAGCGCGAAGAAGCTGAGCGCAAGGCTCAGGAAGCTGCCGCGAAGGCGGCTGCCGGCGAGGAAGAACCTGTACAGGTTGAAGAAGCGCCTGCAGTAGAAGCTGCTCCTCAGCAGGAAGACGTAGCTGCCGCTGCTGCACGCAAGCCTGAAGTCCGACCAGTCGTTGCAAGTCCGCGTACTCGCAAGGAAGAAGAGGAAGAGGATGATCGTCGTCGTGCTGGCAGCCCGCGCAGCAAGCCCGGCGTTCCAGCTCCCGCCAAGCCGCCGTCACGTCCGCGTAGCGACGACGGCCGTCGTCAGGGCAAGCTTTCTCTTACTGCAGCATTTGATGATGAGGGTTCACAGCGCGGTCGTTCTCTGTCGGCCATGCGTCGCCGTCAGGAAAAAATGCGCCGTAGCCAGATGCAGGAAGTTCGCGAGAAAATCTCCCGTGAAGTCATTCTGCCGGAAACCATTACCATTCAGGAACTCTCACAGCGCATGTCTGAGCGTTCGGTCGACGTCATCAAATATTTGATGAAAGAAGGCCAGATGATGAAGCCGGGCGATGTGATTGATGCCGATCTGGCTGAGCTGATCACGGCTGAATTTGGTCACACCGTCAAGCGCGTGTCTGAATCTGACGTTGAAGAAGGCATCTTCAACATCGAGGACGATGAAGGCGACATGCAGACGCGTCCGCCTGTTGTTACGATTATGGGTCACGTAGACCACGGCAAGACCTCGCTGCTAGACGCTATCCGTCAGGCCAATGTTGTGGCGGGTGAAGCTGGCGGTATTACGCAGCATATCGGTGCTTATCAGGTTGAACAGAACGGCCAGAAAATCACCTTTATCGACACGCCCGGCCACGCCGCGTTTACAGCGATGCGTGCCCGTGGTGCGCAGGCAACCGACATTGCTATTCTGGTTGTCGCTGCTGACGACAGCGTGATGCCGCAGACGATTGAGTCCATCAACCACGCGAAAGCTGCAAATGTTCCGATCATTGTTGCTATCAACAAGATGGACAAACCGGCGGCCGATGCACAGAAGGTGCGCACCGAACTGCTGCAGCACGAAGTCTTCGTGGAATCCATGGGCGGTGAAGTGTTGGATGTGGAAGTGTCGGCAAAGGCTGGCACCAATCTCGACAAGCTGCTGGAAGCAATTCTGCTGCAGTCGGAAATCCTGGATCTGAAGGCCAATGCCAACCGCACGGCTGAAGGTTCTGTCATCGAAGCGCAGCTCGACCGCGGTCGCGGCGCTGTGGCAACGGTTCTGGTGCAGAAGGGCACACTGAGGCCCGGCCAGATTATTGTTGCTGGCGATGAATGGGGTCGTGTGCGTGCGCTGGTTGACGATCACGGCAATCATGTGAAGGAAGCTGGCCCCGCCATGCCGGTGGAAATCCTCGGCCTTCAGGGTACGCCGCAGGCTGGTGACAAGTTCGCAGTCGTTGAAAACGAAGCCCGTGCTCGTGAGATTTCCGAGTATCGTCAGCGTCTGGCCCGTGAAAAGGCGGTCGCACGTGCTGCCGGTTCTCGCGGTTCTCTGGAACAGATGATGACCCAGCTGCAGGTTTCCGGCATGAAGGAATTCCCGCTGCTCATCAAGGGTGACGTGCAGGGTTCCATCGAAGCGATTGCTGGTGCGCTGGACAAGCTGGCAACGGATGAAGTTCGTGCGCGCATCGTTCACTCTGGTGCCGGTGCAATCACGGAATCGGATATATCGCTGGCAGAGGCATCCAACGCAGCCATCATCGGCTTCAACGTTCGTGCCAACCCGCAGGCCCGCGATGCTGCGTCCCGCGCCGGTATCGAAATCCGCTACTACAACATCATCTACGATCTGGTCGACGATGTAAAAGCAGCAATGTCCGGCCTTCTGTCGCCGGAACGTCGCGAGACTTTCCTTGGCTATGCGGAAATCCGCGAAGTGTTCAACATCACCAAGGTCGGCAAGGTGGCAGGCTGCCAGGTTACCGAAGGCAAGGTGGAGCGTGGCTCTGGTGTGCGCCTTCTGCGCGACAACGTTGTTATCCACGAAGGCAAGCTTAAGACGCTCAAGCGCTTCAAGGATGAGGTTTCGGAAGTCAATACCGGTCAGGAATGCGGTATGGCCTTCGAAAACTACGAAGACATTCGCAAGGGTGACGTCATTGAGTGTTTCCGCGTGGAGCATGTCACGCGCACGCTCTGAGCATGCGCAAATCAAATTGCAAAATGGCGGCCTTCGAGCCGCCATTTTTCGTTTGCGTTGAACTTGCACATTGCTCAAGGCGGCTTTGGGCCTCATGATAGAAACATCGCGATTCAGTCTCAAGGATAAGCAATGCTCGCCAACGTCTTTGCAATTGTGCTGACCAACACGTTCTTTTGGTTTGGAGGGCAGGGCTATTGCGCCTATGATTTTGTCATTGAGGAAAGCGGCGATGAGTTTACCAATGTCGAAATCGTCATGCGACCGATCTATGATCCGGATGCAACAGCAACGGGAAAGACAACACTCCCCGATGAGGTTATTTCGATAGAGACGCTGGGTGGTGCGAGAGCATATTGGGGAACAAAGACAACACTGGAAACCGATTGCGAGGTCACTGGCTTCGATGTCATTTCCGGCAAGGCTTTTCGTGATGGCAAGCTGGTTGACCTGCTTGAAGAAGGTCTGGTTGAGATTGGGCAATATGAACCATTGAAGATCGAGGTGAAAGGCAAATGAACGCAACGCATGGTGAGTCCCGTAACGGCTCGATCATGTTCCACGGCCCCTGGCTCATGTCGCTTTCCTACCGGCGTGACGCGGCGGAGGAGTTGAGCGTGGTTGCGTCTGCGCGAAAACGGTTCGCGGCTTTTCAGGATGAGAATTTCACTTATCTGCTGGCGCTGTTTTTCATTGCCATCATCGCGGCGTTTTTCATTTCAATAGAAGTGACGCGTCGATATTCGCCGTTTTTCCCGGTCGCGAAATCGCCGGGCCTCTACTATATGACCTATTTTATGGCTGTGCTGCCATTGGGTGTGACGCTTGTCGCCGCCAATTTCGCCTATCGCTTCCTGTTACATAAGCGACGCATCGCCAGTCAGCTCAATCATATAAAGGCGATCGGCTATGTGGATATAGAGATCTATGAAGGAGGTCTTATCGTCATGGCCGACGGTGTCGAAACCCGCTTTGAATGGCGTGCAGTCCAAAACGTATCGCATACCAAGGACATGATATTGCTGGATATGGAACAAACCGCCGTTCATATACCCGAGCGAGCCTTTGAAGACCGGATGACGATGCTCAAACGCTACAAAGAAATCCGTCTACTCTGGCACGACAGCCTCATGGATGGTGTTGCCAAACAGGACATGGCCTGAGCTTTGATGTGGCCGGTCCTTGACCTTTGGAGCAAAAAGGGGCATTGAGCGGCCACTTTGATTTGTGGGTTCGATCCCCGTTTCCGGACATCCGGCAAGAGACATAAAATGAAAAAAGCTACATCTTCTGCACCCTCGCAGCGTATGCTCAGGGTTGGTGAACAAGTTCGCGCCGCCATCACGCAGGTGCTGCAGCGCGGTGACGTAACCGATCCGCTGCTTGAAACCACCGTGATTTCCATTTCCGAAGTTCGCATGTCGCCTGATTTGAAAGTCGCGACTGCCTATGTCACACCACTCGGATTGAGCGATCATCAGGTGATCGTTACAGCACTGAACAAACATGCACGGTTTATTCGCGGTCGTCTGGGTCCAGCGCTACGCCAAATGAAATACATGCCGGAATTGCGTTTCCGCGACGACACGAGTTTCGACAATTATAGCAAGATTGATGCTCTGTTGCGCTCTCCGGAAGTAGTGCGCGATCTCGACAGCGATGATGAAGAACAAGAAGAAAACTAAGCATGGCAAGACAGCGCAAGCCCAAGGGCCGTCCAATTTCCGGATGGATCATTCTCGACAAGCCGTTTGACTTCGGTTCAACGGAAGCAGTTTCCAAGATCAAATGGCTCTTCAAGGCGCAAAAGGCCGGACATGCGGGTACACTGGACCCGCTGGCTTCGGGTATGCTTCCGATAGCGCTTGGAGATGCAACCAAGACCGTTCCATATGTGATGGATGGTCGCAAGATCTACGAATTCACAGTGACGTGGGGCGAAGAGCGCTCGACGGACGATCTTGAAGGTGAGGTCACGCAAACCTCTGACAAGCGTCCTGCGGAAGAAGACATTCTTGCGCTGCTGCCCAAATATACGGGCGTTATTGAACAGGTCCCACCGCAGTTCTCCGCTATCAAGATTGCCGGCGAACGCGCCTATGATATGGCGCGTGAAGGCGAGACGGTGGTAATTCCCGCACGTGAAGTTGAGATTCACCGCCTCACGCTCTTGAAGGCAGAGGTAGACAAGGCCCATTTCGAGGTTGAATGCGGCAAGGGAACCTATGTTCGCTCGCTGGCACGTGACATGGGCCGCGACCTTGGCTGCTACGGCCATATTTCGGAGCTGCGACGCACACTTGTGGCGCCCTTTGGCGAAGAATTGTTGGTGCCGCTGGAAAAATTGACTGCTTTGGAAAACGTGGAAGATCAGGATGAGCGCCTGGCTGCACTTGATGCATTCCTCATTCCGCCGGCAGAAGCTCTCACATCGTTGCCCCATCTTCGTGTCAATGACGATCAGGTGCGTCGATTGCGTTCTGGCAATCCGATCCTGCTGCGTGGCCGCGACGCGCCACTGCCCGCACCGGAAGTTTATGCGACGTCAATCTCTGGAGAATTGATTGCAATTGGGGCGATTGAGGAAGGCGAGTTCAGGCCGAAGCGTGTTTTTGGGTGAGGCAATCTGCAATCGCGCTACGAATATCTGGCCGGTCTTTTCCTGTTGAGATCTCCAAGGGCGATTGATACCAATCGTGCAGCAGACACTGGGCTTGGGTCGTTGCTTTGAAGCGACCTCTTCCCTTCGGTGGCGATTTCGTATATAGCCGCCGCAGCAAAGGGTTTTCCTTTTGCTCTCATGGCCTGAGCTGGACGACATCCCGGCTTGAGGCGACCGATTAATCCTTAAAAATGAAAGGAAGTCCGATGTCGATTACTGCTGAGCGTAAAGCTGCCCTCATCAAGGAATTCGCAACGAAGGAAGGCGACACCGGTTCTCCGGAAGTTCAGGTTGCTATCCTGACCGAGCGCATCACCAACCTCACCGAACACTTCAAGGATCACAAGAAGGATAACCATTCCCGCCGTGGTCTGCTGAAGCTGGTTTCGAGCCGCCGTTCGCTTCTTGATTACCTCAAGAAGATTGACGAAGCTCGCTACACCAAGCTGATCGGTGCTTTGGGCATCCGCCGCTAATAACTCTCCGGCGGCTCCTTCACGGGGTCGCCGGTTTTCATTCCGCCGACTTGCATTTGTGTTGAAGCGCGGAACAACCAAATATGACAGACCCGGGTGGGCCGGACCTGTCAAATGAAACCGTTGGCCTGTCATGGGGCAGGATTGCCGGACGCTTTTGGCGAAGACGCCATGTGTAAAAGCTTCCTGTTGTCTTGCCCATGATTAGCCGCATGAGATGCGAGGCCGCAAGCATTGCTTGCGCCCGGGTATCTGCAAATCAAGGACAAGAAATGTTCGATACACATAAGGTCGAAATCGAGTGGGCCGGTCGCCCGCTTATTCTCGAAACCGGCAAGATCGCCCGTCAGGCAGATGGTGCAGTTCTGGCCACCTATGGCGAGACCATGGTTCTCGCAACTGTTGTTTCCGCAAAATCTCCGAAGCCCGGTCAGGACTTCTTCCCGCTGACGGTCAACTATCAGGAAAAGACCTACGCAGCCGGTAAGATCCCGGGTGGTTATTTCAAGCGCGAAGGTCGTCCAAGCGAAAACGAAACGCTGACATCGCGTCTCATCGACCGTCCGATCCGTCCGCTGTTTCCGGAAGGCTACAAGAACGACACGCAGGTTGTCGTGACTGTTATCCAGCACGACATGGAAAATAACCCTGACGTTTTGGCTATGGTTGCAACCTCTGCAGCGCTTACGCTTTCCGGCGTTCCTTTCATGGGTCCGGTTGGCGGTGCGCGCGTTGGTTACATCAACGGCGAATACGTCCTGAACCCACATGTTGACGAGATGGACGAGAGCTCTCTCGACCTGATTGTTGCCGGTACGGGTGATGCGGTTCTTATGGTGGAATCTGAAGCCAAGGAACTGAACGAAGAAACTATGCTTGGTGCTGTGATGTTCGGTCATCAGGGCTTCCAGCCGGTCATCGACGCGATCATCAAGCTTGCAGAAGTTGCTGCGAAAGAGCCGCGCGAATTTGAACCGGAAGATTATTCCGCACTTGAAGAAGCAATGCTGAAGCTGGCTGAAGCCGAGCTTCGCGACGCTTACAAGATCACTGAAAAGGCTGCCCGCTATGCAGCTGTTGACGCAGTGAAAGACAAGGTGAAGGCTCACTTCCTGCCGGAAGACGGCGAAAGCGAATACACCGCCGAGGAAATTGGCGCAGTGTTCAAGCACCTGCAGGCCAAGATTGTTCGTTGGAACATTCTCGACACCAAGTCCCGTATTGACGGTCGCGATCTGGAAACGGTTCGTCCGATTGTTTCAGAAGTTGGCCTTCTGCCACGCACCCACGGTTCTGCGTTGTTTACACGCGGTGAAACGCAGGCGATCGTTGTTGCGACCCTCGGCACTGGTGAAGATGAACAGTATGTTGATTCCTTGACAGGCATGTACAAGGAAAACTTCATGCTGCACTACAACTTCCCTCCCTATTCGGTTGGTGAAACAGGCCGCATGGGTTCTCCGGGCCGTCGTGAAATCGGTCATGGCAAGCTTGCTTGGCGCGCTATCCATCCGATGCTGCCGACGTCTGATCAGTTCCCTTACACATTGCGTGTGGTTTCCGAGATCACTGAATCCAACGGTTCGTCTTCCATGGCGACTGTATGCGGCACCTCGCTGGCGCTTATGGATGCCGGTGTACCGCTGGCAAAGCCTGTTGCCGGTATCGCAATGGGCCTGATCCTTGAAGGCGACCGTTTTGCGGTTCTCTCCGACATTCTGGGTGACGAAGATCACCTCGGCGATATGGACTTCAAGGTGGCTGGTACCAATGACGGTATCACCTCGCTGCAGATGGACATCAAGATTGCCGGTATCACCGAAGAAATCATGAAGGTTGCTCTGAACCAGGCTCAGGGTGGTCGTCAGCACATTCTCGGTGAAATGGCGAAGGCGATTTCTGCAAGCCGCGATCAGCTTGGCGAACATGCTCCGCGCATCGAAGTGATGAACATTCCGGTCGACAAGATCCGTGATGTTATCGGTTCTGGCGGCAAGGTTATCCGCGAGATCGTTGAAAAGACCGGTGCCAAGGTCAACATCGAAGACGACGGCACCATCAAGATCGCGTCTGCTTCTGCCAAGGAAATCGAAGCTGCCAAGAAGTGGATTCACTCCATCGTGGACGAGCCGGAAGTTGGTGCAGTCTATGAAGGCACAGTCGTTAAGACTGCTGACTTCGGCGCGTTCGTAAACTTCTTCGGTCCACGTGATGGCCTCGTGCACATCTCACAGCTCGCTCAGGAACGTGTTGCCAAGACGACCGATGTGGTCAAGGAAGGCGACAAGGTTTGGGTTAAGCTCATGGGCTTTGACGAGCGCGGTAAGGTTCGCCTTTCCATGAAGGTTGTAAACCAGGAAACCGGCGAAGAATTGCCGCGTGAAGAGAAAAAGAAAGAAGCTGACGCTGAGTAAGCGCCGTTTTCTTTAAATATGGGGCGCGGGGGAACCCGCGCCTTTTTTTGTACCTTGCAAAGAGAATGCACCATGAGCCGTAATGCGCTGAAAACTCTTCTTTACCCCTATGAAACCGCTGTACTCGAAGCGCCGCATGCGGGAGAGCGTGTCTTGTTCCTGGGCGCCGAGGCCGGTTTCTCCCTGCCTGAAAGCTTCGAAGCTGAGCTTGTTTGCGCGCAGGGATTTCGCCCACTCTATCTTCCACTGGAGCAACAGGCCGCAAATGTAACGCCGCTGCCGGAAGGGGAGGGCTATTCGTCAGCTTTGATCCTGTGCGGAAAACATCGCGGCGAAAACGAGGGTAATCTCGCTGAGGCTCTGGAGCGGGTCCATGCCGGTGGGATAATTGCGGTTGCGGGTTCGAAAGAAGACGGCGTCCAGTCGCTGCGCAAGCGGTTGCTCAAGGCGGGCGTCGACAGCGAGCATATGCCGAAGTACCACGCACAGGTCTTCTGGTTTGTGCGCCCTGAAAGTGTTGAGGCTCTTGTTGCTGCATTCAGGAAAACGGTCGCGACCGTGGATGGACGTTTTCAAGCGGCCCCCGGCATGTTCTCGCATGACCGCATAGATGCTGGATCTGAGCTGTTGGCAGGGCGCTTGCCTGAAGATTTTGATGGCACAGCAGCGGACTTCGGCGCTGGCTGGGGATACCTAAGTGTTGAGTTGGCCATGCGCGCGCGCAAGCTGAAGTCCATCGATTTGTTCGAGGCAGATTTTCAGGCATTGGATTACGCAAAACGCAATCTGGCGCTGAACTGCCCCGATGTGAGGGCCAACTACCGCTGGCATGATATGGCGAGTGAGGCGGTGAGCGGGAAGTATGATCTCATTGTCATGAATCCTCCTTTTCATGAGGGGCATGTCGCAGAGCCAGGGCTTGGTCAGAGTTTTATTCGCAAGGCCGGCGAGGCGTTGAAAAACGGCGGCGAACTGCTGATGGTGGCCAATCGCGGTTTGCCTTATGAAACTGTTCTGGCTCAATATTTCCGCAGCCACGGTGAGACCTGCCGCAATGCGCGATACAAAGTTCTCTGGGCCAAGAAATAGCGGGACACTTGCCTCGCAATAAGTATATCTCGACATTCAAGCTATTCTTGCGTTAGATTTCCAAGTCAAATGACGTTCGGGGAGGCGAGTATGTCGGGTACCCTTTCTGACAGGTATACAGCGTCCGCCGGGCTCGGCGCGGGTTTGAAGGCTCATTGCGCCAGCTATGGCTTCGATGTTGAACCGTTGTGCGCAAGCGTGGGTCTTGTTTCATCCTCGTTTGAGGATTTGACCGGACGCGTGAGCCTCAACCGCTTCTGTCGACTGCTGTCACTTTGCGCTGAGAAATCTGGGGACGAGGCCTTTGCGTTGAAATACTCGGAGGTTTATCCCTACGGGGCGACAGGCCCATTTGGCTATGGTCTTATGGTGGCACCGACAGTGCGCGAAGTATTTCGTTTTCAGGACCGCCACATGCCTTATGTGTCGGAGACAAGCTATTGCAGTTTTGAAGAGGGGACTGAGGAGGCTTTCTTCTCCTGGCGGTATTCGCCGGCCGTTCTTCACTGTGATCAATTTGTAGATATGGGACTGGCGCTAATCCTGCATGGTATCAAGCAACTCGCGGGCGCGTCAGCCGACCTGATTGAAGTCGCGCTGGAACGTCCGCCGCCAAGAGATTTTGAGCCATTTCGCAAATTCCTGTCTCGCAATATCTCATTTGGACAGCGCGGCAATTGTTTGCGTCTGCCCAACAGCGTGCTTGCCAAAGAGAACCCCCGGGCAGATGAGCGGCTGTTTGTGCTCATGGATGTTCAGTGTCGTGAGTTTCGGCCTAAACTTTCCGAGGACGGTGACATTGTTGGCTCTCTGCGTGAATTCATAACCACGCGGTTGCGCGAAGAGCATGTCACGCTTGCGGATGCTGCGCGTTTTTTTGGTGTTTCGGAGCGTAGTCTTCAACGGCGTTTGGCAGAGCATGAAACTTCGATGAACGATGTGCGGGACGAGGTGCGTCGTGACATGGCCAGCAGGCTGCTGACGGAAACGCTGTTGAGCGCATCGGAGATATGTTACAGACTCGGCTATTCCGAACCCAGCGTGTTCACGCGCTCCTTCCATCGCTGGTATGGGAAATCGCCAAGCCAGTATCGGAAAATGCGTGGCAAAGGCGCAGCCTTTTCCTAGTCGATTTGAATTTTACCAAAAGATCAATTTTTTGGCATCTTCTGTCAAAGACAGGGACGTAATTTGGGCATATATGCCCGCTCAGTGTAGCGCCAAGCGTTGCTGAAAGAATTTCCAAAGCGCTTCGATTTGGCGGGTGATCGATAGAACGGTCATCGAATGGAACTTGAGATGTCACCGTTTTTGAAAATACCTCTGCCAGAAGCAAAGCCTCTGGATCTGTCGCTCACGCGAACGGAAAAGAATTGCTTGGCTTTGGCCTGTCGGGGCATGCGGGATGCCGCCATTGGTACGCGCCTTGGCATGTCTGAAACGGAGGTGGCTTCATTGATGTTTTGTGCGGAGCGTAAACTTGGTGCCGCAAACCGCTTGCATGCGATTTCTGTCGCGTTGGTTCGCGGTCTGGTTCCAGTCGACGACGAAATATAATTTCTGAGGTCAGAAAACCGCTGCGCCTGGGAAGGGCGGTTCCTGGTGGCGGACTGCGTGGCGGATATTCCTGGCATTCAGTGCTGGCGCGGAGAAGTCCGCGCCAGTTTTATTTGTGCCATTTAAATCTGTGACGTGCTGCCTGTCAGTCTTTGTGACGCTCAAACACCAAAGTGGCGTTTGTGCCGCCAAAGCCGAATGAGTTCGACAGAATTGTGTCGATCTTGGCATTGTCTATGCGGCTTCGAACAATCGGCATGCCTTCAAATTCAGGATCAAGCTCGGTGATATGCGCGCTCTCGCCAATGAAGCCAGCCTGCATCATCAAGAGGCCGTAAATAGCTTCCTGAGCGCCCGCTGCACCAAGGGAGTGACCAGTCAACGACTTGGTGGACTGAATATGCGGGACCTTGTCGCCGAAGACTTCACGGATAGCGCCAATTTCCTTGCTATCTCCAACCGGTGTGGATGTGCCATGCGTGTTGATATAGTCAACATCGCTCTTCACTGTGGAAAGCGCCTGCCGCATGCAACGAATTGCACCTTCACCGGATGGGGCAACCATATCGTAGCCATCCGAGGTTGCGCCATAGCCGGTCAATTCTGCATAGATTTTCGCACCACGTGCCTTGGCATGTTCCAGTTCTTCGAGAACCAGCACACCTGCGCCGCCAGCAATCACAAAGCCGTCGCGGGTTGCATCGTAAGCGCGCGAGGCAGAGGCCGGGCTGTCATTGTACTTTGAAGACATTGCACCCATGGCATCGAACAGGTTGGACATTGTCCAGTCCAGGTCCTCATGGCCACCAGCAAACATGATGTCCTGCTTGCCCCATTGGATCATTTCGGCAGCATTGCCAATGCAATGCGCTGATGTCGAACAAGCCGACGAAATTGAATAGTTCACGCCGTGGATCTTGAACCAGGTCGCAAGCGTTGCCGAGGCCGTGGAGGACATGGCTTTTGGCACGGCAAAGGGGCCAATCCGCTTGGGGCTTTCATTCTTGCGGGTAATGTCGGCGGCTTCCACAATCTGTTTTGTAGAAGCACCGCCGGAGCCCATGATGATGCCGACGCGCGGATTTTCCGCGTAGTCCTTTTCCTCAAGGCCAGAATCGGCGATGGCCTGCTTCATGGCAACATGGTTCCATGCGCCACCCTCTGACAAGAAGCGCATTGCGCGGCGGTCCACTAGGTCGGTCGGGTCCAGGGTCGGACGACCCCATACCTGACAGCGAAAACCGTGCTCTGCAAAATCCGGAGATGCGGAAATGCCGGACTTTGCGTCGCGCAAGGATGCGGTGACTTCTGCGGCATCGTTACCAATCGAGGATACAATGCCGAGTCCTGTTACAACTACCCGTCTCATATCATCAGCCTCTTTTCTCAAATTGTAGTTCAGCCCACCCTATCAGGCGGCCTTTTCCTTAAACAGGCCAACGCGAAGGTCTGCTGCGGTAAACACGGTCTCGCCGTCGGCCTTGACCCAACCGTCTGCGATGCCCAGTACCAGACGACCGCGCATGACACGTTTGAAGTCGATACCAAATTCAACAAGCTTCGTGGCAGGCGTAATCTGACCGGTGAACTTCACTTCACCGGTGGAGATGGCGCGCCCTTTGCCAGGTTCACCGAGCCAGCCGAGATAAAAACCGGTCAACTGCCAGAGTGCATCCAAGCCGAGACAGCCGGGCATAACGGGGTCACCCTGGAAGTGGCAGGGGAAAAACCAAAGGTCAGGCGTGATGTCGAATTCCGCGCGTGCAAAGCCCTTGTCGTGCGGGCCACCAGTTTCAGATATCTCTGTAATTCGATGCAGCATGAGCATTGGCGGCAGCGGGAGCTGAGCATTACCCGGGCCGAACATCTCACCGCTACCGCAGGTTAAGATATCTTCGTAGGTGTAGCTGGATTTCTTCTCACTCATGGGTTTTTCACTTCCCCTCGATGTTTTCTGTTTTTCTTTCCCAATGATGCTTAGATCATTCAGGTGGGGAATTGAAGGGCGTCGACGTTCAATTCAACGTAATTACCGTCCGTCCCCGGCTTTCCGAAGCGCTCTTTAAACCAAGCATAGTCGTCAAGCCAGCTTTATTCATCGCTTGCTGTGCATAATCTCCGGCAAACTCCATGCCATTGGCGGTGAGCGGGCCTTGCATTTATCAAAAACTATTGAATGCATGGGGCTTAATGATTATAAGCTGAAAAACTTAGTATTCTGGTCTAGTTTGATTGGCTGTGGATTCATATGCTCGCGGAAACAGATTTGGAAATGGTCAAAACAGAGAGTCGTCTGCGTGACGCGGGATTGCGCCCGACGCGTCAACGTGTTGCTTTGGCCAACCTCCTTTTCGCCAAGGGTGACCGTCATCTTACTGTCGAGGAGCTTCACGAGGAGGCGATTGCCTCGGGCGAATCTGTGTCGCTGGCGACTGTTTACAACACGCTTCACCAGTTTACGCAGGCGGGCCTTTTGCGCGTCTTGGCCATAGAGAGCTCCAAAACCTATTTTGATACAAATACCTCCGACCATCACCATTTCTTCGTGGAGGAAGGGAGTGAAGTGTTGGATATTCCGCTTAGCAATCTTTCCATCGGCAATATTCCGGAAATTCCCGACGGGATGGAAATTGCCCATGTGGATGTTGTGGTGCGTCTGCGTCGTAAATCCAATTGAGCTTCCCGCACTGCTGAAGTGACACTTCGTCTCGATTTTTTGAGGCGGCGTGATCAGTTGATTTGTTCATTTTGCAATTGGATTTCTTTGTTGTCTTGTTGTAATAGGACGCGCAACGGTCCCGTAGCTCAGCAGGATAGAGCATCAGATTCCTAATCTGAGGGTCACGCGTTCGAATCGCGTCGGGATCACCACTCATCCTTAACGATTGCCTTTGACGCGCAGCCAAAGCACCTGTATTTGCAGGCTCTAAAGCGTGCCGCAGGTGCGCAGATCAATTCTACAGGCCAGTTCAATGAAATTTCTCGATGAAACCAAAGTTTATATTCGTTCCGGCGATGGCGGTGGCGGTGCCGTATCATTTCGTCGTGAGAAATATATCGAATTTGGCGGGCCGGACGGCGGCGACGGCGGCAAGGGCGGTGATGTCTGGGTGGAGACCGTCAATGGCCTCAACACTCTGATCGATTTTCGCTACCAGCAGCACTTCAAGGCCAAAACAGGCATGCATGGCATGGGACGCAATCGCACCGGTGCGAAAGGTGATGATATAACGCTGCGTGTACCTGTGGGTACGCAGATTCTCGAAGAAGACGGCGAGACCTTGATCATTGATCTGACAGAAGAAGGTCAGCGCTTCCGTCTTGCCAAAGGCGGTAATGGCGGCTTCGGCAATGCGCATTTCAAGTCCTCGACAAACCAGGCACCAAGCTGGGCAAATCCCGGTCTGGAAGGCGAGGAGAAAACGATTTGGCTTCGCCTGAAGTTGATAGCGGATGCCGGTCTGGTGGGATTGCCGAATGCCGGCAAATCAACTTTCCTTTCTGTTGTCACGCGGGCACGTCCGAAAATTGCAAACTATCCTTTCACGACACTGCATCCTAATCTGGGTGTTGCCTCGCAGGATGGTCGCGAGTTCATCATTGCTGATATTCCGGGTCTGATTGAAGGCGCGCATGAAGGCATTGGTCTAGGCGACCGCTTTCTGGGGCATGTAGAGCGCACGCGTGTGCTGCTGCATCTTGTGTCGTCCATGGAAGAAGATGTCGCGTTGGCCTACAAGACCGTAAAGCATGAGCTTGAGGCCTATGGCGGCGGTTTGACAGGCAAGCCGGAAATCGTTGCGCTTTCGCAGATTGACATTCTTGATGAAGAAACGCTTGCGGAGAAGACCGCAGCGCTGAAAGAAGCTTGCGGCCAGAACGTTATGCAGATTTCATCTGTTGCCAATGTTGGCATGGCAGAAGCGCTGCGACAGCTTCGCCAGATTATTGACGAAGCCAAGGCCGCCGATCCGGGCATTGTCGAAGCAACGACGGCTCAGGGGCACTCGGGGCGCAAATCCCGCCAGGAGCCCATGATCGACGAAGACGATTTTGATGACGAAGCAGATTTGGGCGAGGAGGAATAGGCATGTCCGTTCTTCGCAAGCTGCCGGGTGAATGCCGTCGGGTTGTTATCAAAATTGGCTCCGCGCTCCTGGTTGATCGCAAGTCCGGTCTGAAGAAGTCATGGCTTGACGCCATGTCGGAGGATATTGCGGCCCTGCATAGCAAGGGTGTGGAAGTACTGGTCGTCTCGTCTGGCGCTATCGCCATGGGACGGACGGTTCTTGATTTGCCCAATAAGGGATTGAAGCTGGAGGAAAGCCAGGCTGCCGCGGCAGTTGGGCAGATTGCTTTGGCGCGTGCATGGTCCGAAAGCCTGTCAGCGCATGAGATCGTTGCGGGGCAAATCCTCCTGACCCTGAGCGACACTGAGGTGCGCCGCAACTATCTCAATGCGCGTTCCACGATCAACCAGCTCCTAAAGCTCAAGGCTGTGCCGATCATCAATGAGAACGACACAGTGGCCACGTCGGAAATTCGCTATGGTGATAATGATCGCCTGGCTGCACGTGTAGCGACCATGGCGGGGGCCGACCTGCTTGTGCTGCTGTCTGACATTGATGGCCTTTACACTGCGCCGCCACATGAAGATCCCAATGCTACGCTGATTGGCGAGATTGCAGCCATTACGCCGGAGATTGAGGCGATGGCCGGTGGCGCAGGTTCGGAGCTTTCCCGTGGTGGCATGCGGACCAAGATTGAAGCTGGCAAGATTGCGACGTCCTCCGGCTGTGCGATGATCATAGCGTCGGGCAAAAAGGATCATCCACTGGCGGCGATTGAGGCAGGCGGGCTGCATTCATGGTTTGCGGCCTCACCCGCTGCGGTCACTGCGCGCAAAACCTGGATCGCCGGGCAATTGCAACCGGCGGGCTTCGTTACGGTAGATGACGGGGCCGAAAAGGCTCTGCGTTCGGGTAAAAGCCTGCTGCCGGCCGGGGTGAAAACTGTGGCTGGTGAGTTTGCTCGCGGTGACACTGTCGCTATCATGGGATCCGCTGGCGTGGAGATTGCGCGTGGTCTGGCGGGATATGATGCTGCCGATGCGCGGTTGATTGCGGGCAAGAAATCGGGTGAAATTGCTGAGGTTTTGGGCTATGCAGGCCGTTCTGCAATGATCCACCGGGATGATATGGTCATGAGACACGGTGGATCGAACAGCTAGGACAGGTGGAGATCGCAATGTTGAAGGAAGCACAGGATATCGGCGTCGAAGCGCTGATGCTGGAGATTGGCAAGCAGGCGAAAGCTGCCGCCCAGCCACTGGCTGTTGCTTCTGCTGAGCGCAAGCATGCTGCACTTGTTTCCATGGCAACGAACATTATTGCTGCCAAAGAGAAGATCCTTGCTGCGAATGCCATCGATCTCGAAAATGCACGCGAGTCAGGAATGGCGGCCTCCTTTGTGGATCGTCTGACCCTGACGGAGGAGCGCATTATTGATATGGCAAATGGCATTCGAGCCATTGCCGACCTGAAAGATCCTGTCGGTGAAGTTATCGCGGAATGGGATCGTCCTAATGGTTTGCACATTGAACGCGTTCGCACACCGCTTGGTGTTATCGGTGTGATCTATGAAAGCCGCCCCAATGTGACTGCGGATGCGGGCGCACTTTGCGTGAAGGCGGGCAATGCGGTTGTCCTGCGCGGCGGTTCGGACTCCATAAACTCATCGGGTGCCATCCACACCTGCCTTGTGCAGGGGTTGAAAGATGCCGGTCTGCCGGAAACGTCCATACAGATCGTGCCGACGACAGATCGCGCTGCCGTGGGCGAAATGCTCAAAGGTTTGAATGGCGCAATTGATGTGATTGTGCCGCGTGGCGGGAAGAGCCTTGTCGGTCGCGTCCAGTCAGAGGCGCGCGTTCCGGTATTCGCTCATCTGGAAGGTATATGCCATGTCTATGTCGACGCGTCTGCAGATGTGGCAATGGCCGTAAACATTGTCACCAATGCAAAGATGCGCCGGACCGGAATTTGTGGTTCTGCTGAAACCCTGCTTGTCGACAAGGCTGCGGCCGATACACATTTGAAGCCGATTTTGGATTCCCTGGCAGCAAAAGGATGTGAGATCCGTGCTTCGTATGAGGTTCAGGAAAAAGTGTCCGGGCTTGCCGCTGCCAACGAGCTCGACTGGTCGACAGAATATCTCGATGCGATCATAGCCGTTACCCTGGTGGATGGTATTGACGGTGCTATTGAGCACATCAATCACTACTCGTCACATCATACCGAGGCAATTGTCGCCGAAGATGGGAAGGTTGTTGAACGCTTCTTCAACGAGATCGATTCTGCAATCCTGATTCACAATGCGTCTACGCAATTTGCCGATGGTGGTGAGTTTGGCATGGGGGCGGAGATTGGTATTGCAACGGGCAAGATGCATGCACGCGGTCCTGTAGGTGTTGAACAACTCACCTCGTTCAAATATCGCGTGCGTGGAACCGGGCAAGTCCGTCCTGATTGGCCGTGAGCAACGAACCCGACATCAACCGAAAATATCTTGTCATGCCGCACACAGAGTCCGGCATGACAATCGGTCTCTTTGGCGGGTCGTTTAATCCCCCGCATGAGGGGCATGTGCTGGTTACTGAACTCGCCATGCGGCGGCTTGGTCTTGATCAGCTCTGGTGGATGGTAACGCCGGGGAACCCGCTGAAAGAGCACAATAACCTTGCCCCGCTCGGTGCCCGTATCGCGGCCAGCGAGGCCCTGATCAGTGATCGTCGTATCAAGGTCACGGCGTTTGAAAAGTCGATGGGGCAGAGCTACACGGCCGAAACACTCAGGCGCATCCGTGTGCGCAAGCACGATTGCCGGTTTGTGTGGGTCATGGGTGCAGACAATCTTGCAAGTTTTCACCATTGGCAGCGTTGGGAAGAAATTGCCAAGACATTTCCCATTGCGGTGGTGGATCGCCCAGGTTCCACGCTTGCCTACCTGTCCTCAAAGATGGCGAAGACATTCGACTACGCACGCGTTGATGAAGATCATGCCCGCTCGTTGCCATTTCGCCGTGCGCCCGCATGGACATTTCTGCATGGTCCGAGATCAAGTCTCAGTTCAACCGCATTGCGACAGGCAAAAGCTGAATAGCGCTGTTAGTGGCGTTGCCTGAAAGGGGCGCGCTTGTGCGCAGAGACCATCCATTACGGCGCTGAGTTGGGCAACAGGTCAGAAGATGGCGGGTTCCATGTCAACCCGGTGTTATTCGCGCCTTGAACGCCCGAGCAATGAGGCATATTATATAAGGGTGCGTTGAATCGCATGATGACGTGCTGTTTAATTCTGAAAGAAAGGTAGACCTCTGACAACAGTACAAAGCAAGGGGGCTGTCATTCACAGCTTTCCCAAACGCCAGGAACGTGGCGCCGATGCCGCTGCCCATGCGCTTAAAACCGTCCTTGGAAGTCTTGAGGATTCCAAGGGTGAAAATATCGTCACCATCGACATTGCCGGCAAATCTGCGCTGGGAGACTATATGGTTGTGGTCTCCGGGCGATCCAACAGGCATGTCAGTGCTATTGCCGATCACCTGATTACAGACATGAAGGGTGATGGTTTTGGCAATCCCCGCGTTGAAGGTCTGGAAGCGGGCGATTGGGTGTTGATCGACACCGGTGATGTTATCGTTCACATTTTCCGTCCGGAGATTCGGGAATTCTACAACATCGAAAAGATGTGGTCGGCCCCCGATATGGAAGATGGGATGGTGCACTAAGCCTTGCCGGCTTGGTGATGCGCTGAAGCGGTCATATTTGACGCTTTTTGATACCGCGGTTTTCCGCGGCAGGTGGTCTTGAGCCGCCATTTGACTGGAACGGTGGTGCGATGCGGATTGGAGTTTTTGCGGTTGGACGATTGAAGTCCGGACCTGAAAAGGAACTTTCCCAGCGCTATCTGGACCGTTTCGCCAAGGCAGGCCCAGCCATTGGGCTCGAATTTTCCAAGGTTCATGAGGTCGCTGAAAGCCGCGCGTCAAACGCGGATACCCGCAAGCGGGAAGAGGCGGTGTTGCTGGACAAGGCTCTAAGCGAAGGCGCGGTGCTCGTGCTCCTTGATGAGCGTGGCAAGACGATTGGCTCGGAGGAGTTTGCTGCTGTGCTGGGGAAATATCGAGATCAAGGCAAGCGCGACATGCTGGTGGCGATTGGTGGTGCTGACGGACATGATGCTGCTCTTCGAGACCGCGCCGACGTCGTTTTGTCGTTTGGAAAGATGACTTGGCCACATCAGCTTGTGCGCATCATGCTGGCAGAACAGCTCTACCGCGCGGTTACAATTCTCTCTGGCCATCCGTATCATCGCGTGTAGATCGGTCCAAATTTGGCGTTGGTGGCAAATCAGTTTAATCTTTGCAGCCTTGAGGAATAGGCTGCAACGGCGCGGAGACTTGATGCGGGCGGGTATCAGATCAGCTTTGATGTTCTGGACGGTTGTTGCATGCGCAGCTGGCGGTTTGCCGTCATTTGCGCTGGCGCAGGAAACCAAGTCCGTCCAGGCAGCAGAAAGTGACGCTGACGGGGCTGCCGACCCAGCAGTGGAGCTTGATTTGCGCCGCAAAGAGACTGCAGTCGAGCTGGAGACACTTTCCAATTCCATTTCGATTTCTGACGCCAAAATTGAGGAGCTTGACGCGGAAGTTGCCAAGCTGGAAGTCAGCCGGGAGCAGATGCGCGAGGCTTTGGTGCAATCAGCGGCCAAGCGTCGTGAGATTGAAGAGGACATAAGCAAGGGCGAAAGCGCACTGACATCCCTGAAAGGAAAAGAGGCGCGCATTCGTTCGTCTCTGCATCAGCGTCGCGGTCTTCTTGCCGAAGTTTTGGCTGCGTTACAACGTATGGGGCGCAATCCTCCACCGGCCATCCTGGTGCGACCCGAAGATGCGCTCGGCTCTGTGCGCAGTGCCATTCTCCTCGGTGCCGTTGTGCCTGGCATGCGCGAGGAGATGGAAAAGCTGGCTTCGGACCTGACAGCCTTGGCGGAAACCAAAGTGTCGATTGAGGAAAACCGAAGCGCATTGAAGGCGCTCATGACATCACGTCTTGAAGAAGAAAAGCGCTTGAACCTGTTGCTTGAGAAGAACCGCGAGCAGGCAGCGCTTTCCAACCGCATGCTCGAAGAAGAGCGTAAGCGTTCAGAAGAACTGGCTGCCAAAGCGGGCAGCATGCAGGACCTCATAGCATCGCTGGAATCAGAAATATCTTCGGTCCGCGCGGCGGCGGAGACTGCCGCGCGAGTTGAGGCCGAACGTCAGGAAAAAGAAGCGCTTGATAATCAGTCGCCTGTTGCGGCCCCACCCGTGCCCGACAAAAACCGCATTGTGCCAGCATATGCATTTGCCGGGTTGAAGGGTAAGCTGGTGCTTCCAATTGCGGGCGAGGTGATAAGAAACTATGGCGATCCTGATGGGGTAGGTAGAACCGCAGAGGGTGTAACCGTAAGCAGTACGGCAGGTGCTTTTGTAACCGCACCCGCTGATGGCTGGGTGGTTTATGCGGGCTCGTTTCGCAGTTATGGGCAAATGGTTATCATGAATATGGGCGAGGAATATCATCTTGTGATGACAGGCATGGAAGGTGTGAATGTGCGGCCTGGCCAATTTGTCGTTGCAGGCGAGCCAGTTGGCACTATGGGTGCGAAAAGATTGGCAAGTGCTGCTGCATTGACGCTGGAAACCGATCGCCCGACCCTTTACATTGAAATTAGGCATGGCGGAAAGCCGATTGATTCTTCACAATGGTGGGAAGCATCTAAGACTGGAAAGGCAAGCAATGATACGTAAGGCATCTCTTCTCGCAATAGGCGCGCTAATGGGCGCGACGGCGATGGGCGTCATCTATTCGGCGGGCGCTCCTGCCTCTGCTGCGAATGGATCGACCTATCGGGAACTTTCCATTTTCGGCGAGGTTTTCGAGCGTGTTCGCGCACAATATGTGACGCCACCAAAAGAGGACGAACTCATCGAAAACGCGATCAATGGTATGTTGAGCGCGCTCGATCCCCATTCCAGCTTCATGAATGCCAAAGACGCGGAAGACATGCGCACGCAAACGCGTGGCGAATTTGGCGGCCTGGGTATTGAAGTGACAATGGAAGATGATCTTGTAAAAGTCATCACACCTATAGAGGATACACCGGCCTCAAATGCAGGCGTGCTTTCGGGTGACCTGATTACCAAGATCGATGGTGAAGATGTCCGGGGCATGGGACTGACCGGCGCTGTAGACAAGATGCGCGGCAAGGTGGGCACCCCCATCAAGCTGACGATCCTGCGCGATGGGGCAGACAAGCCGATTGAGATCGAAATCGTTCGCGACATTATTGCAGTTAAGGCTGTGAAGTTTCGGGTTGAAGGCGATGTTGGCTATCTGCGCGTGATTTCCTTCACCGAGAAGACCTTTGACGATTTGCGCAAGGGCATTGAGACAATCAAGAAGGAAGTGCCGGCAGACAAGCTGAAAGGCTATGTGCTTGATTTGCGCTTGAACCCCGGTGGCTTGCTGGATCAGGCAATCAATGTTTCTGATGCCTTCCTGGAACGTGGCGAAATCGTATCGACGCGTGGTCGAAATGAAGAAGAAACACGCCGCTTCAACGCAACAGAAGGTGACCTGGTCGATGGCAAGCCGGTGATTGTTCTGGTGAATGGCGGTTCGGCCTCGGCATCAGAGATTGTTGCTGGTGCCTTGCAGGATTTGAAGCGTGCAACAGTCCTCGGCACGCGTTCATTTGGTAAGGGTTCGGTGCAGACAATTATCCCGTTGGGTGCCAACGGCGCTCTGCGTCTGACGACCGCCCTCTATTACACGCCCTCGGGGCGCTCCATTCAGGGAATTGGTATCTCGCCGGATATTCGCGTGGAAGAGCCGGTTCCTGAGGAGCTGCAGGGTAAGGTTGAAACACAGGGCGAAGCCGGTCTTTCAGGGCACATCAAGGGGCAGGATGAAACCGAGGAAGGCTCGGGTTCCATTGCCTACGTGCCGCCGGATCCCAAGGATGATGTTCAGCTCAACACGGCACTTTCTTTGCTGCGTGGAGAAAAGACAGATCCGTCGTTCCCGCCCAAGGTGGAGAATTGATCTGATTGAGGTGTCACTGGATTGCTCGCCTCGCTGCCAAGCGCGGGGCAAGCAAACTGGTGTACCGACTTAGCCATGATGTTTGGCAAGGTTTTCATTTTCAATAACGGGCAGGTATCGTGAGCACCGACCTCGACGCGCCGCTTGGCCGTAACCGCAAGAACAAGACCGGACGACGCCTGACTCTCAGCGGCGTGTTGCGCGGAGTGTTTGCCGTAGCCTTTGTGGTTGTGGTGGGAGGCATTTCGTATCTGCGCTGGTTGCCTGGTGAAGCGCTCCATGATCCCTATCTGCCGGGTTCAAACGTTGCCGAGCTTGATGCCGCAGCGCAAGTGACGATGGCTGCAGAGGAGGGGGTGCAGGTAAGCAGACCCTTCGACGGTGGCAATGTTCAACGGCAAGTGATGGATGATGGCAGTGTTGTAACGACCTTCAGTCCGAAGGGGCGTGACACCAGCGGGCCGCTCATCATCAATACGGGCCAGCAGCAGGATAGCCGACTGGCCGGATTGCCAAATGACGATCTGCTGGAAGACACTGCCGATGGCAAATTGCCGATCGTGGCTTCCGATGGCCTGCGGCCCTTCGACTATTATGCCCGGCCTTGGTCAGGTGCGCGGGGCACTCGAATTGCCATTGTCGTCGGCGGGCTGGGAATAAGCCAGACTGGCACCATGCGGGCCATCAACGAATTACCGGAAGAAATCACGCTTGCCTTTGCCGCGAATGGTAACAGCCTTGGGCGCTGGGTGCCCGAAGCACGTCGCAACGGTCACGAAGTGTTGCTGCAAGTGCCGATGGAACCCTTCGACTATCCCAATAATGATCCTGGTCGCGGGACGCTGGTGACATCGAAATCCGATGCGACCAATCTTGCCAATCTGCATCAGGCGATGGGGCGTATGGACAGTTATACCGGCGTTATGAATTACCTGGGCGGGCGTTTTTTGGCGAATGCGGACACTCTGGAGCCTGTGATGCGGGACATTGCGGCACGTGGCCTCATGTTCCTTGATGACGGCACTTCGGCGCAAAGCCTTTCCGGTGAATATGCGAAGGCGTTGTCGATGCCACATGCTTTTGCAGACCTCATCCTTGATAATGAGGTGAGCGAAAATGCCATTCTGCAGAAATTGGATGAGCTGGAGCGGATTGCCTATCGCAAGGGCACCGCGATTGGTGTTGCGTCCGGTTTCGACGAAACGTTGAGCGCGCTGCGAAAATGGGCGGGTGAAGCATCCGGCAAAAGCATTGAGATTGTTGGTGTATCAGCGCTGGCCGGAGAATAGGGGCAAAGACAATGGGCAAGAAAGATAAAGACAAAACGCCAGGGGATTTGCCATATCGGCCATGCGTTGGCGTCATGGTTCTCAATGCCCAGGGGCTTGTCTGGGCAGGTCGGCGCATTGTCGACGCGACTTCTGAGAACGGGACCAGCGATAGGCTCTGGCAGATGCCGCAGGGTGGCATCGACAAGGGTGAGGAACCATTGGAAGCGGCTTATCGAGAGCTTTACGAAGAGACCGGAATGAAGTCTGTTTCGTTGCTCGGTGAAGCGCCTGACTGGATCAAATACGATCTGCCCGCAGAGTTGGTTGGCGTCGCACTGAAAGGCAAATATCGCGGTCAGACACAGCGATGGTTCGCATTTCGTTTTGAAGGCGATGAAAGTGAAATCGCAATCAACCCGCCACCGGGGGGGCACACAGCGGAGTTTGACGAGTGGGCCTGGAAGCCGATGGACGAACTGCCGGAGTTGATTGTTCCTTTCAAGCGCCCTGTCTATGATCAGGTTGTTGCGGCATTCCGCCACCTGCAGGATTGATCAGCAATTTCATGCAATTGATCTTAAGCGACGCGGCTAATGCGGCGCGAGTTGATTGCCGCTTTCTGCTCTTCGCTGAACTTGCGCAAGCGCTCAAGAAAATCGACGACCTTCTCGCCACTGATATTGGTGTGTTCGCGGTGATAACGCTCGGTCGTGTCTACGATGATGTTGACGACATTGGGAAAACACCCGCAGCAGCGACCGCGCTTTTCCATGGCGTGGTAAACCTTCGCCGGGACGATGAGCTGCCACGGATCCTCATTGAGCATTTCAACGATAACGTCGCGGATTTCATGATCCGAAATGAAGTTGCAGCTACAAACCAGCATGGTCGTTCCAAAAGCTGTGCGAGATTGGTCAGTCTAATCAAAATCTGACTGCTTCTGTCAAGATAATTACTGTGCGCTGCAAATTCAATTTTTCTATAGGCGAGAGTATTGCAGATCTAGACCTTCAAGTCCTGTACTGTGAAATCCTCCGTGCCAAAGAAGCGCTTGTAGCGTTCAACTTCCGCTGGCTCTCCGGTTGCCTTGCGAGGATTATCCGAGAGCTTAACTGCCGGGTGACCATTGGCCGTGGAAACCTTGCAGACAATGGAGATTGGTCCCAGCGCGGGGATTTCCCGGGTCGCGCAGCCAGCGAAATCATTGGTCAGATTCGTGCCCCAACCAAAACTCATACGCACGCGACCTTCAAAGTGCTCATAGGTTTTGATGATTGTTTCGACATCCAGACCATCGGAAAAGATGAGCAGCTTTTCTTTCGGATCGCGTCCCTTGCTCTTCCACCATTCAATGATTTTCTCACCACCCTCGATCGGCGGCGCACTATCGGGTCGGAAACCGGTCCAGTTGGCCACCCACTCAGGTGCATTTCGCAAGAAGGCGGTTGTGCCAAAGGCGTCGGGCAGAACGATCAACAGGTTGCCATCATAGAGTTGGTGCCAGTCCTGCAAAACCCTGTAGGGTGCTGTGGCCAGCTCTTCGTCGTTTTTTGAAAGCGCGGCCACGACCATTGGCAGTTCGTGCGCATTTGTGCCGAGCGCCTCGAGGTCGGTGTCCATAGCCAAGAGGACGTTGGACGTGCCTGCAAAAGCCTCACCGATGCCTTCTTTCAGAGCTTCCACGCACCAGCGCTGCCAAAGAAATGAATGGCGACGACGCGTTCCGAAGTCAGAGATTCTCAGACCTGGATGCTTGCGCAATGCGTCAACCTTGGCCCATGTGCGGGCTTTCGCGCGGGCATAAAGCACGTCCAGTTCAAAGCGACCAAGCCCTTTCATGGCGGCACGTGAGCGCAGCTCATTGACGATGGCGAGGGCTGGAATCTCCCACATAGTGGTTTCGCACCAAGTGCCGGAGAATGTCAGCTCATATTGACCGTCTCGCGTACGCAGTTCGTATTCGGGCAATTGAAAATTGGTAAGCCACTCGAGAAATTCCGGTGCGAATATCTGCCGCCGACCATAGAAGGTATTACCCGCCAGCCAGATCATTTCCTTCTTGCTGAATCGCAATGTGCGGGCGTGATCCAGCTGATCCCGCAGCTCGCCCTCATCAATTTCATCGGCGAGCCGCACCGTTTTGGTGCGGTTGATAAGTGAGAATTCTGCGGTGACATGGCGGTATTTCTGCCAGATCATCTGCAGCATCATCAACTTGTAGAAGTCTGTGTCCAACAGGCTGCGGATGATGGGGTCCAGCTTCCAGGCATGATTGTAGACACGTCTGGCGATGTCGGTCTGGGCCATTGAATTCCTCCCGTGGGGGTAATCGTCAGGCGATGATAACGCCCGCTTCTTTCATTCTTTCGGTCATTGCGGCGACAGACCCGCCGAGATCTATGCCACGGCAGGCATTGATCTTGACTGTTGTCTTGAAGCCTTGTGCTGCCGCATCAATTGCAGAAAACGCAACGCAATAATCTGTCGCCAGACCACAGAGCGTGACTTCGGTGATGCCGCGCTCCTTTAGATAGCCGCTGAGACCTGTTGGCGTCGTGTGGTCGTTTTCAAAAAAGGCGGAATAGCTGTCGATAGCAGTGCGGAAGCCCTTGCGGATAACAAGTTCTGCCTTGGTCCAGGCCAGGTCGGGATGGAATTCAGCGCCGGATGTACCTTGCACGCAATGATCAGGCCAAAGCGTCTGTTCGCCATAGGGCATTTCGATCATGTCAAACGGGTTTTTGCCCTCATGGGAGGAGGCGAAGCTGGAGTGACCCGCCGGATGCCAGTCCTGGGTTAGCACCACGTGGTCGAAATCCTGAATAAGCTGATTGACGAGCGGAACGATTTCATTGCCGCCGTCGACAGCGAGTGCGCCGCCGGGGCAAAAGTCGTTTTGCACATCAATGACAATCAGGGCGCTGCCAGCCATGAGCTTCTCCTTAGGATCTGATTTCAAAGGTCAACCACAAAGCCAGACCTTATACAAGGCGGGGTGGCATTTTTCTCGCACGCGATGGTGGTCGGACCTTTAGTGAAAGTTTCGTCCTTTTGGCATGACACCTGCCGTTGTCTGCGCCGAATTGTTCGGTGCTACAGCGACAAGACCCGGTGGCACATATTGTGTGTTGTCAGGGGATTGCGTCTCGAGACGAGCGAGTTCATGCGTTGTATTTTCAATATGCTCGGCAATAATGTGAACAACATTTTCGGCATTTTGGAGCCTGCCGCGAATTTTCACCAGCCGTGCGCCCATTACTTCGGAGCGGTATTTCTCGAAGATTTTGGGCCAGACAATGACATTTGCAACGCCGGTTTCATCCTCCAGCGTCATGAAGACAACGCCACTTGCCGTGCCGGGGCGCTGACGCACCAGCACCAGACCGGAAACTGTGACGCGACGACCATTGCGAATGTCGGCGAGTGCTTCCGCTGTCACTATGCCGGACGTGGCGAGCTCATCACGCAGGAAGGAAACCGGGTGTGCCTTCAGGGAAAGCGACATGTAGCGATAGTCATTGATCACATGCTCGCCCGGCAGCATGGCGGGCAGGTGCGTTTCCGGTTCGGCTTGAATGTCTTCAAACTGTTCTGTTGTGCCAAAAGCATTTTCGAAAAGCGGCATGGATTCAGCTGCACTTTTGGCGTCCAGCGCGCGCGCTTGCCACAGTGCCTCGCGTCTGTCGAGGCCGATGGAACGGAAGGCGTCTGCATCGGCGAGGCGTTCAATCGCCGCGCGACTGAGACCGGAGCGCAGCCAGACTTCACGCACCGAGCGGTATCCCTTTCCGCGGGCAAAAACCAACCTTTCTATATCTGCCTGCCGTAAACCCTTGATATGGCGCAGACCCAGCCGCACAGCATGGCGCGTGCGGATAACTGTGCGCATGGAACCATGGCGGCGATGAATGTTGGCAGAAGAGAAGGTTGCCTCTTCCAGCGTTGAATCCCAATCCGAACAATTGATATCCGCTTCACGAATTTCAACGCCATGCTCGCGCGCATCACGCACAAGCTGGGCAGGGGCATAGAAACCCATGGGCTGGGAGTTCAAAAGAGCAGCACAAAATACATCCGGATAGAAGGCTTTAAGCCAGGCCGAGGCATAGACCAGCAATGCGAACGAGGCGGCGTGACTTTCCGGGAAGCCATAATCTCCAAAGCCTTCAATCTGCTTGAAACAGCGTTCTGCAAATTCGGCTTCATAGCCATTGGCGACCATACCCACGATCATCTTGCGGTGGAATTTGTGGATGGTGCCCGTGCGCCGAAAGGTGGCCATGGCGCGGCGCAGTTTGTCGGCTTCAGCAGGCGTGAAGCCGGCAGCTACGATGGCAATCTGCATAGCCTGTTCCTGAAACAACGGTACGCCCAAAGTGCGGCCCAGCACGGCGCGCATTTCCTCTTTCGGATAGGTGACTTTTTCCAGTCCCTGGCGACGCTTCAGATAGGGATGTACCATGCCACCCTGAATGGGTCCCGGGCGAACGATGGCCACCTCAATTACAAGGTCATAGAAATTCTCCGGGCGTAGCCGTGGCAGCATGCTCATCTGAGCACGACTTTCCACTTGGAAGGTGCCAATCGTGTCTGCGCGGCTGATCATTTCGTAAACTTCTGGCACTTCTTTCTGCATGGTGGCCAGCGTCATGGGTAGGTCGTAATGATCCTCCAACAGTTTGAAAGCCTTGGCGATGCAGGTCAGCATGCCAAGGGCCAGAATGTCGATCTTCAGAATGCCGAGTGCATCCAGATCGTCCTTGTCCCATTCTACCATGGTGCGGCTTTCCATGGCTGTGGGCATGATGGGGACAACTTCATCCAACCGGTCGCGCGTGATGACAAAGCCACCGGAGTGCTGGGTCAGATGGCGCGGAAAACCCATGAGAATGGAGGCCTGGTTGAGCACCAGACGGGTCGTGGGATCTTTCAGGTCCAGCCCGGCCGCGCGCGCTTCCCGTTCGCCCAGACTGGAGGTCGACCAGCCCCAGATGGAATTGGACATGGCCGATTGCACATCGGCAGAGAGCCCCATGACCTTGGCGGTTTCGCGCCCCGCCGAACGTGCCCGGTATGTGCTGACAGCGGCGGCGAGGCCCGCGCGGTTACGGCCATAGCGTTCATAAATATACTGAATGACCTCCTCGCGCCGCTCGTGCTCGAAATCGACATCGATATCGGGCGGCTCGCGGCGCTCGGGTGAAATGAAACGCTCAAACAGCAGGTCAGTCAGGTTGGGATTTACTTCGGTAATGCCGATGCAGAAACAGACCGTGGAATTGGCGGCTGAACCACGCCCCTGACAGAGAATATTTTGCGAGCGGGCATAATGGACAATATTATGAACGGTCAGAAAATAGGGTTCATATTCCAGTGTGCGGATGATTTTCAGCTCATGGGCAATTTGGCGCAGCACCTTCTCAGGAATACCGTCCGGGTAGCGTGTATGTGCGCCCTCATAGGCCAGCCGGCGCAATGTTTGCGCAGGACTTTCACCGGGAATACCTTCATCGGGATATTGGTAGCGCAATTCATCGAGTGAAAAATTCAGCCGCTTTGTGAATGCAATCGAATTGGCGAGTGCGTACGGAAAATCACGGAAAATACGCTCCATGTCCGCAACAGGTTTCAAGTGTCGCTCGGCATTGGCATTTAAGAGGTAACCCGCATCGCTCACCCTGACATGATGGCGGATAGCCGTGACAATGTCGCTGAGCGGACGTCTGGCTGCGTCGTGATAAAGAGGTTCATTGGTGGCAATGAGCGGGATGTTCAGGCGGGCACTGATGGTTCCAAGCCAGACGAAATTCAGCTGGTCGTTGCCGTCATAACGGGCCGACAGACCAAGATAGGTTTGGCCGGGGAAATGGTTGTGCAGGCGGGCCAGCAGGGCTTCCAGAGGTTCACTTTGCTGGCATCCATGCGGGGGTAATACAACAAGCAATATGTCGCCGCCCCAGGTGAAGAGGTCATCCGCATAAAGCAGACATGTGCCTTTTTCTGCACGCATATTGCCCGCGCTTAAAAGGCGACAGAGATGCCCCCAGCCTTTGCGGTTGATCGGATAGGCGAGGATGTCTGGCGTCTCATCGGCAAAGACGAGGCGTGCGCCTGGATGAAACTGCAAGCCTTCCTCTTTCGCTGCCTGATGGGCGCGCACGACGCCTGCAAGTGTATTGCGATCAGCAAGGCATAAAGCGTTCAGGCCAATTGCCGCTGCCGCCTTGACCATTTCTTCCGGGTGCGAAGCGCCTTCGAGAAAAGAGAAATTGCTGCGCGCGCCAATCTCGGCATAGGAGGGTTTGATGTTCATGCAAAGAGACCATGCATGAACCAACGGGGCGGCGCGGCACTTCTGCCGTAAAGGCCTTCCCTATAAAGCCAGAAGCGGCGCCCGACCTCGTCTTCAATGCGGAAATAATCGCGCGGCGGGGCCTCTTCTCCATCGATCCACCATTCTGCTTCGATACGCTCTGGCCCTTCAGCACGGCGCACGCGATGCAGCGCGCGCCGCCAGCGAAAGGTGATCGGCGGTCCTTCGGGGACACTAGCCATAGCTTCCACGGGCTCGGGGTGTTTGAAAAGGCGCAAGGGCCGGATGGGGTGTGGTTCTGCAATTGCCTGTACCTGCACAGCACCATCGAAGGTTACCATTTGAGCCGCGCGCTCGGGGATGTGGCTGGCATTACGGGTATGAACCTTTATGAGGTTTTCGCCGAGCCGAGCTTCAACGCGTGCTGCAAACTCGGACAGTGGAATGTCAGGTCTCCCCGCATTGGAAAAATCATGCTGGCGAGGCGCAAAGGGTGCAGTTCTCGACACGGAAAGACGGATCGTTTCAAAGCCATATCCGGCATCAAAATCGTCATGAATGGCGGTGAGGCGGTCCCGAAAAAGCCCGGTAATGATATTGGGGTCTTTCAATGGTTCGGCAGCACGTATGGCAAGGCGGGCAATATTACCATCCACACGGAAAAGCGTTAGCTCGAAGCCAAGTCCACCCATGCCCCGTTCACTCAGACGTTGCTCCAGTTGTCCACCCAAGTGGCGTGTGAGTTCCAGAATATCGTCTTCCAGTGAAATGGGTTCGCCAAGCTGTCGCTCAACGGAGAAGCTGGCAACGGGTTGGCGTGGTGAAACGGGCTCATCCTCGCGCGCCAAAGCCTGATCAAGACGGCGCAAAAGCTGGGAGCCAAAGCGGCGGACGAGGGGCGCGCGTGGTGCCTGCATTAAATCGCCTGCGGTTTTAAAACCCGCCTGGCGAATGGCCGTAATGGTGTTGGCATCCAGGCGTAAGGCCTCCACAGGCATGCCTGCCAAAACCTCAACCTCATGACCTGCTGCAATGACATCGCGCTGGGCACCGAAGGCCAGCGCATAGCTTAGCCCCGGACTGGAGGCGATCGAAGCATGCGCATCCAGCCCCATATGAAACAGTCGGTTCAAAACATCGTCCAGCAACGCGTGCTCGCCGCCAAAAAGATGTGATGCGCCGGTAATGTCGAGAAAGAGACCATTATTCCCATTGAGTGCAACAAGGGGCGTGTAACGCTCGCACCAGTCAGCAAGTCCATTGAGAAATTTCAGGTCAGCGGCAAGGGTAGCCTCCATGATTTCTGTTTCCGGCACGCAGGCGCGTGCCTCTGTCACAGCCTGCCCACGTTTCAACCCTTTGGCTTCAGCGGCCTCATCCAGCGCATAAAGCCGCATCGCATTCTTCTCCTTGATGGAGAGAGCAAGTGGTGGCGCATCAGGACGCCCGGTCAAACGCCACGACGGCCCCCAGCGCCTGCGTGCCAGCCGATCTGTTGAGAGATGCGGAAACAGGATTGCCAGAATGCGCTGGCTGTTGTGTGTCAGGAGCGATGGTGTGGCTGTGTTCGGCGGAGTGAAATTGGCATTCATCGGGCTTCCATTCCATGTAAAAGCAAGCCGGTCCGGGCAGGCGGCTTTTCTCGATTGTGACTTGAAAAACAGGGTTTCCGATTGAGCCGGGCATGGGTTGCCCGTCGGGCCTCCACCTTTTGCTGGCAGGAGCAGGAGCAAGCCGCAGCCGTGTCATGGCGCTGGACGCCTCCTCTTCGCCTGCTTGCCGCAGGAGAAAAAGTGGCATGCCTGCCTTGGTTGCACGCAAATGCAGGCGTCGGCTCTCGGTGAGGCCAAAGCGCGCCGGATTGCCGCGAACCTCCAGAATGATCGCACTGAAGGCGGATACGCTGAGCGCTGTTTCGCAAATCCATAAGGCATCTTCCAGTTTGCGTGGTGTTGCGTGAACAAGGCGGGCAGGATCAATGCCAAGACTTGAGAACCCGGCACCATGATGCAAGCCAGCCTCACGCGCGGTCATGGCTTCGCTGATCCACAGGATGAAGCGATGGTCATGGTTGCGTTTGTTTTGTGCCAATGCGGCAAGCGCCAGCGCAAAGCCGGATGCCGCACCTGAATCCATTGTCGTTGCCGCACGCAGCTCGTTCATGCCATCAAGGCAAAGGCCACCTTCCAATGCAGCATCAAAGGCCTCCACGCCCAAGCTCAGTCGGGTCGCAGCTTGTGTGTTTTCCAGCACGGAAGGGGCTTTTTTACCCGTCTCAATTTGCGTAATGACCTGCCGCAAGGCGCAAAGGGTCTCATGCGCCAAAGCCTTCTCCGCCATGGCGTTTACTCCTATGTGTTCATGATATGTTCTTATTGATTCCAGAGCTTGAACCAAGAGTCAACGCCATTTTTAAGAATTTATTCCTCAGTCGTCTCGTGCGATCAAATTGATCAGCTTATGAGACGGGTGGTAGGGTGATCCAATGATGGCGATTCCAACAATAGAAACGGAACGGCTTATCCTGCGTCCCATGGTGATGGAGGACTGGCCGGAATATTATGCGCTAATGGCATCCGAGCGTGCGATCCATATGGGTGGTCCGTATAGCAAAAGTGGTGCCTGGGGTCTCTTCTGTCAGGATATGGCCCAATGGGCGCTCATGGGGCATGGGGCCTTGATGATGGAAGATCGGCAAAGCGGAAAATGCCTCGGGCAGGTTGGCATCAATCACGGACCGCTTTTTCCGGAGCATGAGCTGGGCTGGTTTGTCTACCGCCACGCAGAAGGAAAAGGCTATGCATATGAGGCAGCTAGGGCTTTTCTGGACTGGGCTTTCAATGTCAGAAAATTAGAAACACTCGTTAGCTATGTGGACGTGGAAAATACACAATCGCGCCGACTGGCAGAGCGTCTGGGTGCGTTTCTGGATGACAAAGCGCCGCAGCCAGAGCCGTCTGCTCTAGTATTTCGCCACCCCAGAGCGTAAAGCGGAATTTGCAAGCGCTCGAAAGCATGTGGAAAATGCCTATATGAGAGCGAATGTCATGTAAGGAGTGCCTATGGACAGAGTTGATGAAACGGCTGACTGGCGCAATCGCTACTCCCCGTCAATCGGCGTGATGGAATCGCTGGCGATTGAAGCCTACGGACATCTGCCTGCCGAATTTCGCCAGCTCACCGGTAATCTCATTATCGAGATCGCCGATTTTCCCAATGAGGATGTGTTTGAGGATATGGCGCTGGAAACGCCATTTGATCTGCTGGGCCTGTTTGAGGGTCATGGCATTTCAGAACGTTTCACGGTGGAAACCGGGGATGCCCCAAACCGCATCACGCTGTTTCGCCGCCCAATTCTCGATTATTGGGCGGAAAATGAGGAAACGCTTGGCGACATCATCTCGCATGTGCTGATCCATGAGATCGGCCATCATTTCGGTTTGTCTGATGACGATATGCAGGCGATTGAAGACAGTGCCGAGGATGCCGCCCGGTCCTGACTATTGTTCGGAGAGCTTTATGTCGGGCGTATATTTCTTGCCCTTGACCTTCTTGGTCACAGCCTGACCACACTGCATCTGTCCTGTTGCCGCATTGAAAGCATAGGTAGGCGAGCCATTCAGCTCCCAGCCTTCATTCAGGGCGGCAGTAACCTTATGGCAAAAACTGGAATCGTCAGGACCGGTCAGAAAACGATAAAGTTTCATGGCGTTTTTCTCTCCTTGATAAGGCGGACACGCTCAAGCATCTGCACAGCTTCATCCAGATGCAGGCGTTCAACCATTGTTCCATTGATGTTGATGGCGCCCTGACCGTCGGCTTCGGGTGCCGCAAAGGCTTCTACAATTTTGCGTGCCTCATGCAGTTCTGTTTCGCTGGGGCCAAAAGCAGCATTGGCCGCTTCAATTTGTGCAGGATGTATCAACATCTTGCCGTCAAAGCCCAATCGGCGTCCTTCGGCGCATTCTTCCGCGAAAAACACCATATCCTTGAAATTGTTCGACACGGCGTCGATGGCGCTGAGGCCGTAGGCGCGCGCCGCCAGCAATATCTGCATCAGCCAGGGATGCAGGGGACTTCTATCGGTATTAAAGGGCACGCGTGTCGCCTTACGCAGGTCGTTGGCTCCGACAATAAAACCATCTAGGCGCGCATCTGGCGTATGTGCAGCGCGCGCAATTGCTGCCGCATTCAAAACCCCCTTGGGCGTTTCAATCATTGCCCAGATACGGGTTGTTGTGTTGTCTGCACTATCCAGCAGGTCGTCAACCCAATGTATGTCTTCCGGACTCTCGACCTTCGGAACAAGGACTACATCCGGAGCAATGGCGACAACAGACTTCATATCCTCATGTCCCCATGGCGTGTCGTATCCATTGATGCGGATCATTCGCATTGCATGGCCGGACGGGGTTTGCTGAAAATGTGCAGCAAGAGCATCACGAGCAGCAGCCTTAGCCTGTGGCGCGACAGCATCTTCCAGATCGAAGATAATAGCATCGCAATCAAGCGTCGATGATTTGGCCAGCGCCTTTGCGTTGGACGCGGGCACGCATAGAAGCGAACGGAGGAGATGGCTATCGGATATCAGCTGCATGATTGTCTCATGCCCTGCTTTGAAAATCAGCGCAAGGCCATAAAATCGACAAGTTGATACTTGCAGATGGACAAGTGCCTTCCCACATTGAGTTCACAAAGGAGCAGATTATGAACACGCTTAAGACACTTCTGGTCACTCTCGTGGGTCTGGTGATTGCTGGCACACTCGCCGTCTTTACCGCCTCGGTTATGGTCGCACTTGCTGGCATTGGGGTTGTGCTTTTTGCAGCGCGCGCCATCTCTGTAAGATTGCAGCCACAGGCCGCGCCTGCCTATGCTTATGCGAACAATGGCAGCGAAAAAATTCAGCGTGTCTGGAATGATGGTCGCGGCACGATCATCGACATGTAATCTGCTGCGCAACGTGATGCGAAATTGCTAAATGGGCTGTCCATAGAGGCAGCCCGTTTTATTTGTCGTGACGAAGGCAAAGTTTTCCTTCAAATGCCCGACTATTTCGGCTAAATGCGGGGCAACTTAATCGACACGAGCAAATTTGAAGGCGAAAACCCATGGACAAGTTTGTCAAGCTGACCGGCGTTGCCGCTCCCTATCCAGTGGTCAATATCGACACGGATATGATTATTCCGAAGGATTATCTCAAGACCATCAAGCGCACTGGTCTTGGCAAAGGTCTCTTTGCCGAAGCGCGCTACAATGAAGATGGCTCGGAAAACCCCGATTTCGTTCTCAATAAGCCTGCCTATCGCAATGCTTCCATCTTGGTGGCTGGCGACAATTTCGGTTGCGGCTCTTCTCGTGAGCACGCTCCGTGGGCGTTGCTGGACTATGGCATCCGCTGCGTGATCTCCACCAGCTTTGCCGACATCTTCTACAACAACTGCTTCAAGAACGGCATTTTGCCGATCACTGTATCACCGGAAGAGCTGGAAAAGCTGCTGGATGATGCTGATCGTGGTTCTAACGCGGTCCTGACAGTTGATCTTGAAACACAGGAAATCACCGGCCCTGATGGCGGCAAGATTTCTTTCTCCATTGATGAGTTCAAACGTCACTGCATGCTGAATGGCCTGGATGACATTGGCCTGACGCTGGAAAAAGTCACTGCGATCGACAGCTACGAAAAATCCGCGGCGGAAAAACGCCCTTGGGCATGAGTTTTTCGGTTGAAGACCGATGAAATAAAGGAGCGCTCAGGCGCTCCTTTTGTTTTGGCGGTTGCTCTGCGGGCTTGTCGCCGCGACGTTATCGTCCGAACACGCGCACCGTGGCGCGCCTCAGCTTGACGCTAGCTTCCTCATAGATGAACTTGATGTGGGCAATATCGCGTGAAGGACCACGCAGGTTTATAACGCGCGTGCAGTGCCCGGGGTTGATGCGTTTTGCAATTTTAATGTCCTGATTTCCCCCATTGGCGAAACGTACATCGACATCGTAGAAGCGCACCGGATTACGGAAGACGCAAAATCGGATCTCCTTGAAACGGCGCGGACCGTTCAGATAGATCACATCCCGGTCTACCTTATCCGTCACCACTCTGCTGCCAATGAGATCCCAAGCTGCAGCCTGACCCGTTGTTGCGAGCAACGAAAAGGTGACTGCCGCCAATATACAATGAGATTTTCGCATTATTGTTGACCTTGTTTTGCATTGTCCCTGCTTGCTTCTAGGCTGGTTTGTAATGTCAGGCATGCGACGTTCGTGTGAGGTGTCCAATTATTGCGCGTGAAGAATATCGGGTTTGGTACTCGTCATGGGCCCGAATTCAACCAACGTTTTAAAAGCCATGCGGCGGCGATCGACGGTATCAATGCCAAAAATCCCAATGCGGAGATTATCAATGCAACAGCCCAAAAGCTCTCGAAATTATTGAGCCTCACATCGCTTTTCTGACCTTTGAGAAACAGGATTTCATGTGTTGAGCCCTGCGCAAAATTCCAGTTTGGCGACGATTGTCCGGTGCTGGCTTCTGTCCAGCTGCCATCGGTAAACTGATAGCGAAAGACAGGGCTGTAAGAGATCATTTCGCCATCCCACGGGTTCCAATCATCCCAGGCATAAACACGGACAACTTCGCCCAAAGCCCTGCTGCTGCGGGCCTGAAAATAGAGGCTTTGGAATGACAGAAAAATGGTTGCACCGAAGAAGCAGATAGGTAGAAGAAAAATGAGAAGCCACATGCGCCAGGACGCTTCCCGCTTGCCATTTCGGGTTCGCAGCAGCCAATTATTGGAACTCGCGGGCAGGAAGATAAACATATTGTCGGTCACGTTTGCTTTGGATTTGGTGCCGCCAGCTTTTTACCCAGCCGGTGAAACAGAAAGCCGCAGCCGAGAAGAAATGCGGCCATTGGGCCGGAAATGACAAGCCCCCAGAAACCGCGTTGCGGGTCGACCGTGTTCAATTGCGGATAGACGGGAAGAAAGCGAACAGGCGTTGTTTGTCCACGCACGATGTCATCGAAAAAATACTTCGAAACCGGGCGTTCCTGCTCCAGCATTTCTCCACCGGCGTCAAACCGTATCGTGATGAAGTAGTCTGTGCGCATTTCTGTTTGCAGAATGGTGCCACTGGAGCCGCCGTAGCGGCTGCGTGCGACACGATAGGTGTCTGTTCTCGTGTCGAGAATCTCTGCGTCAACAGTCTTCCCCGCTACTTTCAACGCAACTTCGCCAGCGGCCATGAAAAAGAAGGCCAGTGCTGTCAACGCGCCAAACACATATAGGCCAATGCCGAAATAGCGTAAAATCTTCGCCGCATTTCTTTGGGCCGCAGCGGTGTCTTTGGTGGTTGCTTGTTCAGCCATTGGACGCCGCCAGCGGGTCGCTGCCAAACCGGTTTTCGCCGGGTGTTCCCTTCAGAAAACCCAGTTCAATCAGCATCCACAGGCCAACGGCCATTGAAACATATGTCACAGCCAAAGCCCATATGCCGGGCACTGCAAACTCCATTCCGCCGACATCCATTGCCGTGTGATCAATGAGGAATATCTTCATGATGCTGTTCAATACGCCCGGTGCCATAAAGATGGCAGCATAGGGCAGGGCGGGTTTATTGCGGTCGTGCAGGCGTTTGATAATTACTGCAGCCCACACAAACATGAAGGCGAGTACTGCAACCAGCTGAACGATCTTCAGCCCAACCCCTGAAGGCAATATGGCAAGCAGCCCAAGTCCCAATATGACCGCGACAACCCCCATGCCGATAAAGCCAAGCCAGAACCCGCTTCGCGATATTCTTCCTTCAAAGCTCGTAAATAGTTTCACTGTGCGTACTCCCGCTCCCGATGTGCCGATCTTGCATTCGAATGAACTGCGTCTGGCGCAGTCGCGGGCAGGCTAGGGGAAACAAAACGGTCAAACATCACACAAATGTCGCATGCGCGCACATTTGCGGCTCGGTAGTTTTCGCGCGGGACACCAAGTGGAAGGAATCTGAGACATGATGTTGTTCAACCGGGCTGCAGGTGGATGGAAAGCACAAATCGGAGCGGCGGTATTTGTCGCCTCAATTGCGCTGAGTAGCCTGCCAGCAAAGGCCGTTGATCTCGAAGCGTTGGCAAGCCGACTTCAAACACTTGAAATCGAATTGCAAAACAAGCCAGCATCTGCAGCGGCCTTGTCGACATTGCGCTACTTCTCGGTTCCCAACGATGCTCGCGGTTTGTCCGACGAAGATCTGAAGGCGATTGCCGAGCTGCCAAAACTGCAGAGCCTGTCGATCAACTATCTTCGCGACCTCACACCTGCTGGATTGGCAGCTATTGGTTCCTCGCCTTCGCTCAACAATCTGGCGCTTACCAATGTGCAGGTTACTGATGAGGTGATGAGCGCTATTGCCAAGATGCCAGGTCTGAAAGCGCTGACTATGGGCAATGTCAAAGGGATCACAGTGGCGGGGATGAAGGCACTGGCCGCGTCGCAGAGTATTGAGCAGCTATCCATAACGTCGTCGTCTCTGGGCGACAGTGGGTTGGAGGCGATTGCCACGATGACGCCCCTGCGTCGTCTCAATATTGCTCTTTCGACCGGGATTACGTCTGCGGGCGTGGCAAAGCTTGCAGCACTTCCCAAGTTACAGCAGCTCGTTGCAAACAACATCTATGTCGATGACGAGGGGCTGGCAGCCTTTGCGCGGCACGCGACGCTGGAGATGATAAATCTCAATAATGTGGATACGATCACCGATGCGGGCTTGGAGCAATTGGCCACTATTCCCGGTCTCAGCGAATTGCACCTGTCGGACACTCTGATTACCGGCAGCGCATTTCATGCGTTGGCCGCCGCATCCAGGCTCAAGCGTTTGAACCTCAATCGTGCAAATGTCACCGATGAGACCGCCGCAGAAATCGACAAGCTTACCGGGCTGGAGGAGTTGAACCTGAATGGAAACAAGATTGGCGATGCGACTCTTGTCAAGGCGGCAACAATTATCAGTCTGACCAACCTAGGAGTCGAAGGCACCAAGATCACGGATGAAGGGGTGAAGTCGCTGGCCAACCATGGCTCGCTGACCTATTTGAACCTCTCTGACACTGCTGTCACAGATGCTGGTGTTGCTACGCTTGGCGGGGGCAAGCTCTCCAACGTACAGTTGAACGATACCTCTGTTACAGACGCATCGCTTGAACACTTGGCCTCAGTGGAGAGCATTCGCTCCATCAACGTACGTAATGCACCCGTTACACCGGAGGGTGTTGAGGCGGCGAAGGCTTCCAGGGATGCGGAGCATCGGTTGAATATTTACAAGTGATGGGCCGTATTCTTTGCGAAACAGTTTTTGCTTGAGGAGAAAAATATGTCCGACCAGTTTTCGGAAGTGACGTCGACGTCCTGGTTTAGTCGAATTACTGGCGCTCTGGGGGGCATCGCCACAGGCCTCATTCTCATTGTTGTCGCATGCGGCGCATTGTTTTGGAATGAAGGCAGGGCGGTCAAAACCGAGCGGGCGCTTAGTGAGGGTGCTGGTGCGGTTGTTTCAATCAATGCGACACAGATCGATCCTGCCAATGATGGCAAGCTCGTTCACATCACTGGAGCCGGCAAAGTGCTCGCAGCGCCGGCTGATCCTCTTTTCCAAAACATGGCATTGCCAGCCAATACGATCCGTTTGATGCGTGACGTGGAAATGTATCAGTGGAAACAGGAATCCCACAGTGAAAAGAAGAACAAGCTCGGGGGTGGAACTGAGACGGTCACCACTTACACCTATGTGAAGGAGTGGTCCTCAAGCCGCAATGACAGCTCGAAATTCAAAAAGCCCGGAGGGCACGAAAACCCCAACTTTGCGGTGGCAGAGGAAAACGTGACTGCGGGCAATGCCGCAATTGGCGCGTTCGAGTTTTCCGGGACCACTCTTGCCGGATTGGGTGCAACACAGAACCTGCCAATGAGTGACACGGAGGCCCGTGCCCTGCAGTCCAAGCTTGGCAGCTCTTTCCGGGTTCAAACGACCAATGATGCGCTCTATGTAGGCGCCAATCCTGCCTCACCGGCTGTGGGCGATTTGCGTGTCACGCTCCGTGCCTCTGTTTTGGGTGATGCCAGTGTTGTGGGTGTGCAGCAGGGCAATCGGCTTGTTGAATACAAGGCTTCCAACGGCAATACAGTCTTTTTGACCGAGGCCGGTCAAAAGAGTGCGGCCGAAATGTTTGAAAACGCGCAGAGCGCCAATACAGTCATGACATGGATTATCCGCCTTGTTGGCACATTGGCAGTCTTCATCGGGTTCAAGATGGCGTTTTCCATCTTCGGTGTGCTGGGCGACATTATTCCGTTTGTGGGCGATGTCTTCCGCTTTGCCACCGGCCTTGCCGCATTGGCGCTGACTTTTGTCATCGCGCCTTTGGTGATTGGCACTGCCTGGCTTGCCTACCGGCCCGTGGTCGGAATTTCCATCCTGGTTCTGGGTGCGGCACTTGCGGGCGCGTTTCTCTATTTCGGGAAGTCGAAGGCTGCTGCAAATAAGGTAGCCGCCCAAACCTGACTACGGTCGACTATTCGGCTCTAAAATCTTACCCTGCAGCGACATGCTTTTTCTGCGGGGTGAGAAATCGAAGATTATCATCGTTTGATCACGGGCTTGTCTTTATTGAAATGTGCTCGTGTGCGCCCCCATTCACACAAATCTGAAACGGGGCGGAATGTGAAATACGCATTCAGTGACGTTGCCGCTCTCGCTAAGCCGCCTTCGGATTCGTAGTCGTTGATAGGGCCGCCTCATGCGATATTGGATGATGTGACAGCTTCAATAATTCGATCAATGATGAGGTCAGTGCTTTGGTAAAGCACCAACTCGCCAGCGTTTGGCACCGGTTCCATGCGTATGTTGGGATTTCGCTGTTCGATCTGCCGGTAGCGATTTTCATCAAAGACGCCATCATCCATCGGGGCTAGCCATAATAGCGGAATATCCAGTGCGTCTATGGCGCTGTCCACGGGTGCTCGGGCAAGCTGCAAGTCGCGCACGAAAGGCATATGCCCCTGCATAAGAAGGTGCGAGCAGGCATTGCGCACCAGCGGAACAAGGTTCGGGTCGGCAAAGGTGCTCATGTCCAGCGGCCGGTCGCGATAGGCGCGTTCCAGATACCAGTCGACACCATGCTGCTGCATCATGCGGTGACCTGACTTTGCCATCAGTTCGACAAGCCAGGGGGCGTAACCGGCCATCCGCATCATGGTTCTCTGGATCATCGGCAAGCGGTTTATGCCGCTGCGGTCGAGGACGCCCGTATAGCCGATGCCTATCAGCGAGCGAAAGCGATGCGGGTTGATCTGCTGTTCAGCCAATAGCGGTACCAGGCCATTGGATGTGCCAATTGCAACACAAGGGCCTTTCATGGCTTCGTCGAGAAAGAACTGGAGTGCGGCAAGATTGTCATCCAGCACCGACATATCGCCATGAAGGGTCGAGTTTCCGTAGCCGGGTCTGGACAATGCGAATAGCTTAACTCCAGCTTTTTCGAGTTTTTGCTCGGCGCCACGCGGCAGCAAATAACCCATTGGAAAACCTCGCAGCATGACTGCGGGTATGCCATTTTCCGCGCCCATCCACGTCCATGCGACAACGCGCCCATCTGGCAATGTATGGCGTTCCTCCCGGCCCAATGGGTCACGCCAACCTGCGACCTGACTTCGCTGTCCAATGATTGCACGGCTTGCAACCATCGCCAAGAGACGGATGAGGTCAGCCTGACTCGAGGCCTCTAATTTGGCCTGTATTGCTTTCATTTGGCTACGGACAGTGAGAATGGAAACACCGCGCTCCCGCGCGATTACATCCAGCGAGCGATGTTGATAGAAGAGGCGGGCGACTTCCGCTTCAGCGTCACTCAGTGCAAACGCAAGTATCAAATTTGTGGCGGCGGTTTCGGTCCACTCAATCTCCAAAGAGCGAATGACGATGTAGGATGTTTCCTGCCCAGGTGCTTTCAGCAAAAAAGCCTCTGCTATCAGAGATTGATCATCCGCGCCTTGCGGTGTCAGACGCAATATTGCCTGTGTGCGGTTTCCCCGCCCATTTGCCGTCCTGCGCAATGCGGCGAAATCGTCTTCTGATCGGGGGTCAATATTGGCCAGGTCGAATGGTGTTCCCTGTCGCCCTCCAAATGTCTGCGCGGCACCGACATTCATCATTGCAATATGGCAGTTGGGTGCCAGCACAACAGCGGGCCCTGGAATGTCCATTACCATGCGGTTCAACGGGTCATTGTCAGCTGGAATATCCAGCATTTCCATTGTCTGGCGGGCGTTTGCCAATTGACGCAGCAAGGAACCAGAAAGGTTGGTCGGTTGCAGATCGTCTGCATTGACACGGTCGAGTTTCGCATTCCAGCTTGCAATCATTGCTTCAAAGGCGTGCTGATCGACAACGGCCCGATATGTGCTTGCAATGATGTCCAGATCGGTTTCCGGATCGATATCGCCTGGAGAGGCCAATTGCTGAGGATCGGGCGCATAGATCAGGTGCTGATCTTTCAGCCTTGTGTTGCCCTCGTCCTCTGAGCCATCTTCCGCCATAACTCCCCCCATTGGCTTCACCTATCCAACTCTTGCGAGCATACACCATTTGGATGATGCAATAACATATTGCAAAGAACTAATTTTCGAATTGTTGCGATCCGAGCGCCTGTACAAGAGCCTGAGACTGGTCAATTGTTCGATTAGCCCCATGCGGGGCAGGCGCGGTTTTGACTTTGCAGTTGAGTGTGATGTGGGGCGAGTGAAAAAGATGCAGGTGGAGCATGTCACAAATGAGCAGTTTGGAAATTGTTGGTAAAATATACGATGCGGCCTTCGACGCTGAAGTGTGGCCGGAGTTGCTTAGCGACATTGCAGATTATTGCGGCATGGAAAATGCCGCGCTTGTGACCAATGACGAAAGACTGGGGCATTCGTCAGTGATTACGCCAAGGGCACACCCGGATGTTATTTCAGACTATGCGGATTATTGGTGGGAGCACGATCCAACGGCCGTTGCGACCGCAAAAATACCGGTCGGACAGCTCTCGAATCTCAACAACACCGGTCGCGAAGCCTTTTTTGCCAGTTCATTCTACAATGATTACTGGAGACGCTCTGGTCTTGGTGCCGAGCGTATTGCGACAAATCTCTTTACGGCAAATGACGGATTTTCGGCGCTTGTTCTTCAAGCGTCGCCCAAAAGGGACAGAATTGAGAGGGACGCTGCGGAACGTTTTCGTCCGCTTGTTCCCCATCTCATCCGGGCGACCGGTATGGCTCGCAAAATGCAGCGCATGGCCTTTGAGAGCGTTGCAGCAATGTGCGGCGGGGTTCGGCCATTCGCGCCGGTTATTATCGTTGATGCAGAGCGACGACTTTTGTTTGCAAATCAGAGTGCTGAGCAATTGATCGTGGCGCAAAGAGGAATCGGGGTTTCAAACGGACGCATTTGCCTGACTGATTGCGCAAAAGAGGCACAATTGGCCGCGGCGGTTTATGCATGCCAAAAGAAGGATCCGCTGGTCGTGGCGGGCGGGCGGATTGTTGTGAAGACTCATATCCATGACAATGGGTTGAGCATTGATATTCATCCGGTGAATTCGAGTGAAATCCTGCCGGTGGTACCTCAAGCGGTTGCGGCACTGCTGATTGAGGATCTGGATGCTGAGTTTCAGCAGCGACACGGTCTCCTCCAGCGAAGGTTTGGCCTGACGCCCGCAGAGGCAAAGATTGCGATGGAAATGCTGGTGGGTGACGGGCGTGCTGCTGCGGCAAGCCGTTGCGGCGTTTCTATCAACACAGCACGCACCCAGCTTTCAAGCGTCTTTGAGAAAGTCGGTGTCAAACGGCAGGCGGAATTGGTGAAGGTTTTGCTCGCACAAGGTGTGCGGCATTAGCCACTGTCATATTGGTCTGGGATACCGGAGACAAATCTGTATTTGGTATCGAATACGCCTCGCGATGTGAATCGAGCACGGGACGTTTCACGCTATATCGCTTCAGCTCGGTTTATACCCATGACGGGCAAAAAAGCGATCCAGGTCGCGTTGCTGAGGACGTTCCCCTGTATAGATCTCTACATATTCGGGAATCCGCTTCATGCGAACGGAAAGATCTTCCTTTGTCTGCAATGAGATATAGCCGATCTGTACGAGATAGGTTGTTCGTGCCCGAACATCTGCATTCACTTCCGTTTGGCCGAAGCGCATGAACATTTTCCGCAACGCCTCCAGGCGAACCTGATCAGCGTCCTGCACTTCGCGGAGAATATCTTCTGACTGAAGCGCCCAGCTGCGAACCGCAAACTCGAACCGTGCATCGAAGAGCTCATTGTCAAGCCAGCAATCGAAGACATTGAACATCGCCTCTGCGATGTTTTCCGCATAGGCTTCTGATTGTTTCACCAGGTTTCCGGTATTCTTGTCTCGCCAACGCCCGATGAGGGCCGCCAACAGCTCCTCGCGATCTTTGAAGAACCAGTAAAAGCTTGTCCGTGACAGATTGAGATGCTTGGCGAGTGGCAGAATCTTGACCGAGTCAACGCCGGATTCGAGAAGCGCCTCATACGCAGCGTCCAACCATCCTTCTTGCGAGCCTCGCCACCCGCTGTCGTTTGCAGCCTGTTCCATGCACGTTCACTAACAAATTGAAGGCCACCCGACAAGCGAAATGTACATTCATGTTTCGGCAGTTGACACATGTGTACATTTCGCAATAGCATTCGCACGATGTCTAAAATGGAGACGACCCATGTCGAATGATCCTCTTCTTCAGCCCTTCCAACTGAAGCATCTGACGCTGCGCAACCGCATCATCGTGACCTCGCATGAGCCGGCCTATCCCGAAGACGGGATGCCGAAGGAGCGGTATCGTGCCTACACGGTTGAACGCGCTAAGGGCGGTGTGGCGCTCACGATGACAGCTGGGTCGGCAGCCGTTTCCAAAGACAGCCCGCCGGTATTCAACAATCTGCTTGCCTATAAGGACGAGATTGTTCCCTGGATCCGTGAAATGACGGATGCCGTTCACGAGCAGGGATCGGCAATCATGATCCAGCTCACCCATCTCGGTCGTCGCACGCGCTGGGATAAAGGCGACTGGCTGCCAGTAGTTGCTCCGTCGCATCATCGTGAGACCGCGCACCGCGCCTTTCCGAAGAAGATTGAAGACTGGGATATTGAGCGAATCATCAAGGATTTCGCCGATGCCGCCGAGCGCATGAAAGCTGGTGGGATGGATGGCGTCGAGCTGGAGGCCTACGGACACCTCATCGAGCAGTTCACATCGCCTCTGACCAATGAGATGGACGGTCCCTATGGTGGATCACTCGACAACCGAATGCGCTTCTGTTTCGATGTATTGACGGCTATCCGCAAGCGCGTCGGTGACGACTTCATTCTTGGTATCCGTTACACTGCGGACGAATGTCTTCCCGGCGGCACCGGGCAGGAAGAGGGGCTGGAGATTTCCAGACGCCTCAAGAATAGTGGGCTGATCGATTATCTGAACGTCATTCGCGGCCATATCGACACCGACCCTGGTTTGACCGACGTTATTCCCATTCAGGGCATGGCGAACTCGCCGCATCTTGATTTTGCAGGCGAGGTTCGCGCCACAACGAATTTCCCGACCTTCCATGCCGCGAAGATCCCCGACGTGGCGACAGCACGACATGCCATCGCGTCGGGCAAGGTTGACATGGTTGGCATGACGCGCGCGCACATGACCGATCCACATATCGTGCGCAAGATTATGGAAAAGCGTGAGGAGGATATTCGTCCTTGCGTTGGTGCAAATTACTGCCTTGACCGAATTTATCAGGGCGGACTTGCATTCTGCATTCACAACGCGGCAACAGGCCGTGAAACAACGATGCCGCACATCATTGCGAAAGCGGAGAAGAAGAAAAAAGTCGTCATTGTCGGCGCGGGCCCTGCCGGACTGGAGGCCGCGCGTGTTTCGGCGGAGCGTGGTCATGACGTCGTTGTTTTCGAGGCGGCCAATAATCCCGGTGGCCAGATCCGATTGACGTCGCAAAGCGAGCGCCGCCGCGAAATGATCAGCATCATCGACTGGCGAATGAGCCAATGCGAGAAGCTCGGCGTGACATTCCACTTCAATACTTGGGCGGAAGCCGAGACTGTGCGTGCTGAACAGCCAGACGTCGCTATCATCGCGACCGGCGGCTTGCCGCATACGGACGTTCTCACAAAGGGCAACGAGCTGGTATGCTCGTCCTGGGATATCATCTCCGGCGACGTGAAACCCGGCAACAACGTCCTGGTCTACGACGACGCTGGCGATCATCCCGCCCTTCAGGCTGCTGAAATTATTGCAAAAGCGGGTGCGAAAGTTGAAATCATGACGCCTGACCGTTCATTTGCACCTGAAGTGATGGCGATGAACCTCGTTCCCTATATGCGGACGCTGCAGAAGCTGGATACGACGTTTACAGTGACCTATCGTTTGAGCGCGGTCGAACGAGTTGGAAATCAGCTAGTTGCCCATGTCGGCAGTGACTATGGCGGCGTGAATCAAAGCCGCGAGTTCGACCAGATTGTCGTCAATCACGGCACGCTTCCGCTTGATGAACTCTATTTCCAGCTGAAACCGGAATCGAGCAATGGCGGTGAGATCTCCCATGATCAGTTGCTTGCAGGCCAGGCGCAAAGTGTTGTCCGCAATGCCGAAGGTAGCTTCCAGCTCTTCCGCATCGGGGATGCAGTATCTGCCCGCAATACCCACGCAGCCATCTACGATGGTCTTCGCATCGCCAAGGACATTTGAGTAATAAGTGCGCGCCGATTGATGCGGCGTGCACGCATTTTTCAAACTGCCTCTAGCGATCAATCACAAGATCGCTGAGCGGCTTTGAGCAGCAGGGAAGAAACAGACCTGCGTCGATCTCCCGTTGGCGAATGCCGCCATTATGGTTCATATCGACTGAACCGCTCAAGAGCTTCGACTTGCAAGTTCCGCACAGCCCGTTTGAGCAGGATGAAGGCAATTTCACGCCAGCTTTCTTGGCCACGGAAAGCACAGACTGTTCGGCCGAGACCTCAATCACACGTTTCTGCTTGGCAAATTCGACCGTGAAAACCTGACTGTTGGAGACTTCGGCCAATGGCGTTGTCGCCTCTTCTATAACCGCTGCCGTGAAGCTTTCCTCAATATAGGATTCGACGGGGACCTTGAGGTCCCGGGCGATCTGTTTGGCTTCCTGCATGAACGGCGCCGGTCCGCAGCAAAGTATCGTTCTCTCCGCCAGGTCGGGGATGAGCAATTCCAAAAGCGGGCGCGAAATCCTGCCGGAAACGCCCGGCCATGAGCGTTCTCCATCCAGCGTTTCGGGAAGGAAATAGAGGCGAAAGCCTTTCAGCCGATTGGCTATGGCGCTCAATTCGTCACGGAAGACCAGGTCGAGGGGAGAGCGTCCAGCGTGAAGGAACACAACATCGACCGGCATGGATCGATCATTGAGTTCGCTTGCCATCGACATCACCGGGGTAATGCCTGATCCACCGCTTAGAAGAAGCAATTTTTCAGCCCTAGGCGGTCTCGTAAATTGCCCCAGCGGCCCCGCGGCCCTAATCGTTGTCCCAGAGACGACGGTATCGTGGAACCAGTTTGAAACCTTGCCCTCGGCAACCCTTTTGATGGTGACCGAGAAGGCGTTCTGACGGAGCGGAGAGGAGGAGATGCTGTAGCATCGCGTCTCATCTTCCCCACCCACCGACATGGAGAAGGAGAAATATTGGCCAGCCTGAAAATCGAAGCGCTTGCCCTCGGTGGATACGAAGGTGAACGTCTTGACGTCATGTGTTTCCGCATGGACGTCAATGCAGGTCAGGTCGCTGTCAATTTCAGGCTCCCAATAGGGCTGACTACCCACGACCTCAGTATCCATGCGCTCTCATCCGCTCAATATACCAGGTTGCGAAGTTGTCGAGCTGCTTTTCGGTGAACTGCGAATATGGGCCTGGTTCGTATGCAGGATCTTCCACGCCAAGATGCGAGCGTGCAACCAATGCAGAATCTTCATCTGTCGTCGCGACCCAGACGCTTGTCAGCTTTTCAAGATCGTAATCGACACCTTCAACTGCGTCCTTGTGAACAAGCCATTTGGTGCGCACCAGTGTTCTGCCCGGCGACAGCGGAATGACCATCGATGTCACGGCGTGGTCGCCCATGAAATGATGCCAGCAATTGTGGCCCCATAGATGGATATCGCCCAAATCCTTCCGCGTTATCGTTCCCAAAAGCTTGGAAACTGCTGCCGTTGCATCCGGGGTCTGCGATTCACCTGCACCGGCGATAATCAACCGCTGTGTGCGGAAATTGGTTTCGCAGTCAACAAGCTGCTCGACAGGCGCTGATGGAAAGCCGTCTGCTTCCCAGGCTTTGGTCCGTTCGGCATAAAGACGCTCATGCTCGGCGATCATCTGGCGATCTTCTTCGTTCAAAGTATCCGGGTCATAACCGGAATCGGCTTCAATGAATGATACGCACAGTTCCGGGTGATTGGCGGCGCAGTGGTAGCACTCTCGATTGTTCTCGATTGTTCTCGATTGTGAGTTTCCAGTTTCCTTCTTCGATGACATCGGTCTGGTAGGCAATTTTTGCATCCTTGAGCCCGAAGGGCGCGAGACGCTCCTGCATCACTGTGACGAGGTTTTCGACGTCTTCCGGCGGGTTGTCCGACAGGCAGACGTAAATAAGGCCTTCGATATTTCTGACATTGACCGGCTTTAAGTTATGGCAGGATTTGTCGAAATCGCTGCCCATATGGGGGGCATAAGCCAACTCGCCATTTAGCTCGTAAGTCCATTGATGATAGGGGCAAACGAGCTTCGATATGACTGTTGTGCCTGGGTCCAGCAGTCTCGAACCGCGGTGCCGACAGACATTGTGTACGACCCTGATTTGCTCATCGTCATCGCGCAGCAGGATCAAGCTCGAATTCCCAATATTGACGACGGTTGCGTCGCCTGACTCCGGGACATCACACTCCAGGCCGACATAGATCCAGTGATTCCGGAAGAAAATATCGATGTCGGCATCGAACACATCCTCGCGTGTATAAAGGCCGGCGGGCAGCGCATAACCTTCTCTACGGGAGTCCAGTAGATGTGTGATCGAAGATTGGAAGCTGTTTAGCATGATATCCCCTGATGTATAGATTTTACCGAATTTGCGCCTCTAGCCTCTATCTATCAACGGCAAAAATAGTTGCGGTTCGGATAAGGAAATATTATGCAAAGATATGCAGTATCGCCGAAAACTTCCATCTCTGACGGCGCTCGTCGCCCTTGAAGCGACGGTCCGCAATCGCTCCATGACGGTCGCGGCCCGGGAGCTTGGTGTCACGCAAGCCGCTGTCAGCCGGCAGATAGCATTGCTTGAAGAGGAGTTCGGCAGACCGCTCTTCATTCGGCGTCACCGCCAGATCGAGCCCACACAGTCGTGCATGAGGTTGGGAAACGCGCTCTCTGACAGTCTTTCAAACATCTCAACTGCCGTTGAGACATTTCATGCCAAGCGAACGGAAGTCGTCACAATAGGTGCCACGATTGCCTTTTCTGCGATGTGGCTTCTGCCGAAAATTGCGGAGTTTCGCAGCGCGCATCCGCGTGTCCAGATCCGCGTCGTCTCGCAAGAAGGCAAATTCAGCTTGGATGCCGAAGAGGTCGATATTGCAATCCGCTACGGCAATCCGCCCTTCGATGATGGCGCCGTTGTTGCATCATGCGGTGACAGGATTTTTCCGGTCTGTTCGCCGGATTATGCCAATCGACTGGCATCTAGTATCTTTCCCCAGCCGGGACTTGAGCTGATTGAGACTGAATTCTCAAGCCGCAGTTGGTACAGATGGGCAGACTGGTTTGTGAAAACTGGACGGCGGCAGGAGTTCATCGAGCCTTCGCTACGCTTCAGCCACTACACCGAGACAATTGCAGCCGCCAAAGCCGGGCAGGGTGTTGCACTGGGATGGGAAGCACTGATCAGCTCGAATCTGGAAGACGGTAGTCTTGTGAAGCTGGGGGACATCGAGTTCGTTGCAGAAGGGCGCCACAATATTCTGGTTCCCACTGATGCACGGCGATCTGCCGTTTGCGATCTTGTCTGCGATTGGCTCACTGCTGCCCTGCAACAAAGCGCATAGCGGTTGGATATCGAGCTCATATTTTGGGGTGCGATCAAAGACGTTAAAGGTTGATCCGCTACTTTCACCTGAGCCTGCTCATGACGTAATCACCAAATGCTAAAGCTGACCGTCAAGGGCTCTGGACAGCAATTCTACAGGGTGTGGTGCGCGTTCGCCGGAAAAGCGTTCGACCTGGCAGCGGCAGGAAAAACCGGTCGCAAGTGCTTTGCCTTTGGCCGCCTCAATCGGTGCTCGCCAGGAAAGATCATAGAGCTTCTCTGACATTGCCGCATGCTCGCGCTCATGTCCGAAAGTGCCCGCCATGCCGCAACAGCCGGTGGCCTTGGCTTCCAGGGTTAGGCCAAAATGGGCGAAGATGAAAATCCATCTTTGGACGCTCAGCGGATCGGCGTTTTTTTCGGTGCAATGCGAGAAAAGTTGCCAGGCATCCGCGTCACTTTCAAAACTTGCCTTGGCTATGCGGCCAGCTGATATTTCGCTTTCCAGAAAGCGGTCGATGGATAGCGTGGCCAGTGGCGCACCCTTCTGCTCAAGATATTCGGATTTTTCCATCGCCTGAACCACCGGCTCGATGCCAATCAGCGGATAGCCCTGTTTCATGAGGTCTGCGATGGACGCGGCGCGTTTGCTCACCGTTTTTGCAAAAGCCTTGCGGAATCCCAGAACATGCTGGGCCTTGCCATTGGAAATCGGACGCGTTCTTTGAACCTCGTATCCGAGCTTTTCAAGGAGCGCCTGACAGGCGTCAATAACGCTTCCATCAAACGTTCCCAGAAACGTATCTTCGAGGAGGATAACGGCATTGGTGCCGCCCGTCATCTTGCGGGGCGATTTGGGCGGTGTGACATTCGGTAAATCAATGAGGCCGAGGGCGTAAAGCGCGGGTTTCGCGATGCGCATCAGCCCGTTGCTGAGGCCCGGTAGCGCGCGCATCAAAGGTCCCAGGTTTTCCAATTGGGTAAGTAAATAATGCCGCAGCGGTCGCCGGTGCGATTGGAAATAGTGGTCCCAGAATTGCGATCGCATGGCCGGAATATCGACCTTTACAGGGCACTGCGAGGCGCAGGCCTTGCAGCCGAGGCAGTCGGAGAGGCTTTGGTGCAAATCCGCCTCAAGCGCGGGCAGTAATGGCTTTGCCGCAGCTGCCCGCCTTCCGCCGACATTAATGTCGGCGCGCAGCCGCAGCCATTCGCGGATCAGCGCCGCGCGGCCTTTGGGTGATTTGACGCGGTCGCCGGTTGCCTTGTAGGAGGGGCACATCGCATCATCGAATTTGCGATTGAAGCACTGAGCATTGCCGTTGCATTTCACCGAAAGCTCGAAGCCATCCAGTATCCCGGCATCAATTTGGGCATCCCGTGCGCCCCGGAAGGGTATTTCATCAATCTTCTTCAACGCTTTTGATGGATCGATGCTCGCAATCTTGCCGGGGTTCAAAAGGTTGTTCGGGTCAAATACCGCCTTTATGCGGCAAAGCGCATCATAGAGACGCGGGCCAAAGACCATTGGCACAAATTCACCGCGCACACCTTTGCCATGCTCGCCCCAAATCAACCCGCCATGTGATTGTGCGAGTTTGGCCACAGCATCGGAAACCTTGCGGATCATCGCCGCGTCGCCGGGGCGGCGCATATCAAGGGCTGGGCGCACATGCACGCAGCCCACATCGGCGTGGCCAAACATGCCGTAGGCAAGCCCATGGCTATCGAGAATTTCGCGAAAATCGTTCACGAAAGCGGAGAGGTTTTGCGGTGGCACGGCGGCATCTTCCACAAAGGGCGTGCCTTGGCGCGTCTTGTCCATGCGGCCCAAAAGACCGACGCATTTTTCGCGCAGAGACCAAAGCTGGGCGATCACATGAGGTTCGTGCACAATACGTTCATCAAGCACCGATGCAGGCCGTGTACCTTTAAGCGCCTCCAGCCTTGCAATCGCCCCTGCCAGTTCAATTTCGTTATCGGCCCGAACCTCAACAAAGTTCAGACCACCGACTTTCACATCGGCAGAATGCGAAAGGACCGCCTCAATATCCGACCAGACGGGGTCATCCTGCGCGAGATTGAGGATCTTATCGTCAATGAATTCCACTGCCAGCGGCTCGGCTTTCACCAGCCGCGTGACATCGGAGAGGGCTGCCATGGCATCGTCATAAGCAACAATCATAAGCGCCTGAAGCGGCTTCCTATGCAAAAGCCGCAATTTTAAACGCTTGGTCAGTGCCAGCGTGCCTTCCGAGCCGCAGAGCAGTTTGGAAAGATGAAAAACGCCCTGATTGTCGCGTAGTTCTTTCAGATTGTAGCCGGTCAGGCCGCGGTTCATGATCGGGAAGACGCGGTCTATCTCGTCGGCTTCGGTGTCCAGAATGTCGCCGAGCATTCGATGCAGTTTTCCTGGCCGATCATCACGAGCGCAGACGGTCTCATAGGCCTCCGGTCCTAAAGGTTCTGCCGTCCAGTCGTTGCCATCTGAAAAGGCGACATCCATGGAGAGGATGTGATCGGAGGTGCGTCCGAAAATGCGAGAGCCTTTGCCGGATGCATCTGTTGCCGCCATGCCGCCCAGTGTGGCGCGTGAGGCGGTGGACACCGTTGGCGCAAAGAAAAGACCATGGGGAGCAACGGCGCGGTTAAGTTCATCGAGGATAACGCCGGGCTGAACCGTGGCCGTCTGCGCAACAGGGTCGATGTCTTCAATCTTGTTTAAGTAGCGTGAGCAATCAACGATGACGCTGTCGGTCAGTGATTGTCCGTTTGTACCCGTTCCGCCACCACGCGCGGCAAGTGCAATGCCTGTTTCGGTGGCGGAGCGCATGACGATGTTCAGGTCACTCAATTCGCGCGGGAAAAGCACCGCTTTGGGCAGGCGTTCATAGACGGAATTATCCGTTGCAAAAACGGTCCTGACTGCGTGGCTAATGCCAACATCACCGCTAAAACCATTTTCCTCCAGCGCCTTCAAAAAGCGCTGGAGGATATCGTTTTCAAGCTCGCGAAGCGGAGCCAATTCCATTCAGGCGACCTTGGAAAGCGTTTCGAGCAAGTGTTCCTGTCCAAGCGATTCAAGGGCTGCTCTCAGGCTTTCCGTTTCGGTATTCGCGTAGAGTTCAACCGCATCAATCACCGTCGCGCCCAGAGCTTTTTCAAAAGCCGATTGATTTGCCTTTTCCGAATAGTTGGACTGGGCATCCGACCCCAGATTGGACTGGAAAATGCCTGCGGCAGAGACCGGCAGGAAGTCTTCATAGATCTGCGGGTCTGCGATCAGGGCACCGGACGCAATGAGATCTTCGATACTGTCTGCCTTGCTGTCAGACCGGCCCCCCGGTGCCGCGCGATAGTGGAAGAAGGCAAGATCGTCACGGCGCAACGCATCGTAGCCATCCGGGAAAGCCTTAAACTGCTTTTCAAGCTCGGTCTCGTAGCTGGTTGCCCCTTCGCCTTTCCGGCTAACGGCTGCCGCCCGACGGGTTTTGTTGAGAAGATCGTCATAAAGCGCACGGCCTTTCGGCTTTAGCGCAACTCCGCGCTGCTCAATTTCACCGAAGCGCGCCGTGTGCGTGCCTTCCACACCGGCGGCCTCATCCGCAAAAAGGATCTTTTCTTCCAGAGCCTTGAAGGAGGTCTGACGCAGCAGGATGTCAGCCTCGCGGCGCGGCGGACCTTCGACGATCGCTTTCGGCACGATGCCGCGCTCCGGCATACCCTTCTGCACGGCGTCGATGTCAAGTGTGCGTGGGGTCAGGTGGTTGATGTGGGGGCCGCGGAAGCTCACCACATCGGCAATCAACCGATGGGCATCATGCAGACGCTTATAGGTATCCGCCGTCACTGTGGCATCGGAGTGCCAGCGGAATGTTTCCAGCGCTTCCTTCACGAATTCCTTTGCCTCAGCCTCGGTCAGGGCACCATTTTCTTCGGCCGCTGTAATCAGCTCCAAAGCGCGGTCTGTGATGATTTGACGTTTGGAGAGAATGTTCGCCGCCTCTTCCGCCAATCCACGATCTTCCAGCAGCTCTAGCCGGATAAGTGAGGTGAAGATGCGGAAGGGGTTGCGTGAAAGGGCGCTCTCATCAACCGGGCGAAATGCCGTGGAATGCACCGGCAGGCCAGCAACCGAGAGGTCGTAATAGCCAACCGGGAACATGCCCATAACGGCGAACATGCGGCGAATGTTGAACAGTTCTTCAGCTGTGCCCAGACGTATTGCGCCGTGGCGCTCTACATCCAGGCGCTCCAGCTCGCCTGCGGCTTCAAGGCGGGCCTTGAGTTCGGGTTTAGCCTCTAGAACGCCTGCATTTACATCGCTCACCAGCTCAATCAGCGTGCCGTATTGTGGCACTTCCTTGCGGTACATGTCCGACATGGCGCTGGAAAACAGCGTGCGGATGGTATCGCAATGAACAAGGTTTGACATGGTTCGTCTCCTCAATCCCCCGAGCTTAAAAGTCAAACTTCACGCCCTGAGCGAGCGGTAGTTCTGCGGAGTAGTTCACTGTGGAGGTCTGGCGGCGCATGTAGCCCTTCCATGCATCCGAACCGGATTCGCGGCCACCACCGGTTTCCTTTTCACCACCGAATGCGCCGCCGATTTCAGCACCGGACGGGCCGATGTTGACGTTGGCGATGCCGCAATCGGAACCGACAGCCGAGAGGAATGTTTCCGCCTCGCGAACATTCAGCGTAAAGATGCAGGAGGAAAGGCCCTGCGGCACATCGTTCTGGATGTCGATGGCTTCATCCAGTGTTTCATACCCCATCACGTAGAGGATTGGCGCAAAGGTTTCTTCACGAACGGTGTCCGTCTGCTTGGGCATTTCAACGAGCGCGGGTTCCACATAAGCGCCACCTGCAGGCACGTTTCCAGAAACGCTCGCGCCACCGTGAACCGTTGCGCCCTCAGACTTCGCCTTTTCAAGTTGCGACTGCATGCGGTTGACCGCGCCCTGATCCACCAGCGGGCCAATCAGTGTACCGTCTTTGCGGGGATCGCCGATTGGCAGGGAGGCGTAAGCCTTTTTCAGGCGGCTCACTAGTTCCTCGCGGATGGAATTATGCGCAATCAGGCGTCGCAGCGAAGTGCAGCGCTGGCCTGCGGTACCAACAGCGGAGAAGACAATAGCGCGAACGGCCATATCGAGATCAGCAGACGGAGCTACGATCATTGCGTTGTTGCCGCCAAGTTCGAGGATCGCACGACCCCAGCGTTCCATCACCTTCGGACCGACAATACCGCCCATGCGTGTGGAGCCGGTGGCTGAAATGATCGGAACATCCTTGGAATTGACCATTGCTTCGCCGATTTCGGCACCACCAATAACAACCTGAACCAGGCCATCCGGTGCATCGTCGCCGAAACGCTCAATCGCACGGTTCAAAATCTTCAGGCAGGTGAGCGCCGTCAGCGGTGTCTTTTCAGACGGTTTCCAGATCACCGGATCGCCACAGACGAGAGCAAGTGCGGTGTTCCAGCTCCATACAGCGACGGGGAAATTGAATGCCGAAATCACGCCGCAGGGGCCCATTGGATGCCAGCTTTCCGTCATGCGATGGCCGGGGCGTTCAGAGGCGATGCTCAAACCATAAAGCTGACGAGAAAGACCGACAGCGAAATCGCAAATGTCGATCATTTCCTGCACTTCGCCAAGGCCTTCAGATGTGATCTTGCCCGCCTCGAGCGTCACGACTGCGCCAAGCTCGTCCTTGGAGGCGCGCAGTTCTTCACCCAGAAGGCGCACCAGTTCGCCACGGCGGGGTGCTGGCACCTTGCGCCACGCCTTGAAGGCAGCCTGCGACTTGGCAATGATGGCTGGCATATCGCCGACCGATGTTTCAGCAATCTTGGCCACTTCAGCGCCGTCAATCGGGCTTTTGACTGTAAGAATGCCGCCGGAAAGCTCGCTTGCCTCAAAGCCAGCCGCTTTCAAAATATCTGCATGGTTCATGGTTGATCTCCCTTGAGATTATCAGTTTGTACGGCTGGCGACTGCAGCGGCTATGCGCTTCAGGCCAGCATCGAGTTCAGTGTCAGAATAGGCGAAAGAAAGCCGGGCATGGCCGGGCAATCCAAAGGCACGGCCCGGAACGATAGCCACGCCCGCTTCATCCAGAAGCCAGGCGCAGAAATCAGCGTCAGTTGCAAAGCTGCCGGATTTCATAGCACCCTGAATATTCGGGAAGGCGTAGAATGCCCCATCGGGCGATGGGCATTTGATACCGGGTATGGCGTTCAGCGCATTCACCACTTTATTGCGGCGAGCGAGAAGCGCCTCGCGGCGGGTGTCGAGCAAACTCTGGTCGCCAGTTAATGCCGTCAATGCGGCAGCTTGTGCGATGGAGCAGGCACCCGAGGTGACCTGACCCTGAACCGCGCCCATGGCTTTGATCAGGTCTTTCGGGCCAACGCCCCAGCCAATGCGCCAGCCGGTCATGGAGTAGGCTTTTGAAACACCATTTACAATCAGTGTCCGGTTCGCCATTTCCGGTGCGGCAAAGGTAAAGGAGTTAAAGTCCACGAAATTCAGGTGCTCATAAATTTCATCAGCAACCACCCAGACCTGCGGGTGGCGCGCAAGAACAGCCGCAAGTGCCTTGATCTCATCTGCACAGTAGATCGCACCCGATGGGTTAGACGGCGAATTCAACATCAGCCAGCGCGTGCGCGGCGTGATCGCTGCTTCCAGCCGCTCGGGCGACAGCTTGAAATTTTCTACCATAGAGCAGGCGATGACAACCGGCTCACCTTCCGCCATTTTCACAATGTCGGAATAGCTCGTCCAGTAGGGTGCTGGCATAATGACTTCATCGCCCGGCTCCAGCGTGGCGAGCATCGCGTTTGCGAGAACCTGCTTGGCACCAGTCGAAACAATCACTTCGGCAGCGCTCACATTGTTGATTTCGGCAATGGCTTTGCGCAGTTCCGGAGTGCCGAGTGTTGCGGGGTAACGCGTTTTGCCCGCCAGTGCGGCGGCGTGCGCGCCGTCCACGACGTGCTCAGGCGTTGGAAAATCCGGTTCACCCGTCGCAAAGGAAAGCACGTCGCGGCCTTCGCTGCGCAGAGCAGCAGCGCGCTCGGCAAGCTGAACGATTTCTGAAATTTCCAGCGCTGCAATACGTGATGCGCGCCGGAAGTTCACCGTATGCCCCGTCGCTTCAGTTTGTGGCATTGCGCGCTCCAATTCTCGCCCTCAGAAACGCATCTGTCGGAATATTTTCCGGTACGTCTCAGCTCTCATAAGAAATTTTCGATGATGGTGAGCCTGAGAGTAACCTATTTAGACTTGAATAAAATATCATAATTTGGCATTTTTGCATGAGTTTTATTAATGAATGAGTTCCAGTCATGTTGCCTGCAACACATCTGCCCAGTCTTGCTGTCCTTCGCTGTTTCGAGGCAGCGGCCAAGTATGAGAGCTTCACGGCGACGGCTGAAGAACTGTCGCTGACGCAAGGTGCTGTCAGTCGCCACATGAAAGAACTCGAAGGCCAAATAGGAGCCGCGCTCTTTCGGCGTGAGGGCAGGGGTGTTCGTCTGACTGACGCTGGCCGAAACCTTGCGCGGGAACTTTTTGACGATCTGGAACGGTTGCGCCGGACAATTTCCCATGCGGTGGCCGCCGGCGGTGCCACAAAATTGCTTTCCATAGCCGTATTGCCAACATTTGGATCGCGCTGGCTGATGCCGCGCCTGCCAGACTTCAAAAGTACACGCGAAGATATGGAGCTTTTTGTCTACAGCCGCAGTGATCCCTTTGACCTGTCGGAAGCTGGTATTGATCTCGCCATTCACACGGGCGGCGAGGAGTGGCCGGGCGCGCAATTGATGCCGCTTTGCCCGGAGGGGCTCGTCGCCGTTGCCGCGCCGCAGCTTGTAAATAAATTCGGCGATACGCCACGGGATCTATTCAATATGCCGCTCTTGCACATGTCGTCTCGACCCCTCTTGTGGGAGAACTTCCGGCAGACATTGGCGGGTGTCGATATGCCAGCGCGCAAAGGCAGCTATTTTGACCAGTTCGCGCTGGTCATAGCCGCAGCCGTTGCGGGGATGGGCGCAGCAATCCTGCCAACCTATCTCATTGAAAATGAGCTGCAATCAGGCACCTTGCATCAGATTTCAGTGCTGCCGGATTCTTTTGGCCGTAATTATTACATCGCTACGCCTGCAGGCCACACCAAACCCCTGGCAACGCAATTTGCGACGTGGCTCAGAAAGCAAGTTAGTCGCCCGATCCGTTGACGCTCTACTCCCGGCGGTTAAAGGTTTGTGTTCATGTTCTCAACCGGATGACCGACCGTGCAGTCATCCGGAGGATGTTTGCCCTACACGCGTCCGCCATTGAAGGCTGCGCCTGTGCTTGAGGAAAGCAGCGCGTCCAGCGGAATATCCTCTTGCTTGAGAAATCCCCGGTCAGGCAGTTTTCCATCCCGCACCATTTCGATCACCGCGACGACCGAACTTGCTGTTGTCCAGGCAATGGCTGGGCGTGGTCGCCCCGCAAGCTCCAGCGGATAATAGGCGCGCACGAATTCTTCCCGGGCCAGTTTGCCATTGATTTTACCCTCCGCCGAGACGTGAACATAGACAACGTCGTCGTTGACTGGTGGCTTTGCGTTTACGAGGATCTCTTCTGCCTTTGCGCGGTCCTCCCGCATCAATAGTTCATGGAAGAAGAAATTCATCAGTTTGACATGGCCCGGATACCGCATGGTCTTGTAATCCATGTTTGGAACCCGGTCTTTGTATGTTTCGCACATCGTGCCTAGCCCGCCAGACGTCGTGAAGGCCTCAAGCTCCGTGCCTCCAATAAAGTGTTTTTCGACCCATTCCATGGGGGAGACCCACTTTATCTTGCCGTCCTCCAAGACTTCGCAATCGTTGAGGTATTCGTTGACAACGCCAGCAGGCGACCAATTGAACGAATAGCCCATCAGGCCGGTTGGATGCTGGGGAAGCGCACCGACGCGCATTTTGCAGGACCGGCATTCGTCGAACCGGGAAATCAGGTCGGCACCAACAATGCCGACGAAACCGGGGGCGAGACCACATTGCGGTGCCATCAGCCCCTTAGACGTCTTTGAAAGCTCGATAATAGCCTTGGTCGTTGGGACATCCTCGGTCAGGTCGAAATAGTGAATGCCAACTGCATGGGCGACCGTGGCGACGCCAACATTGAGGTGATAGGGCAGGCAGGACAACACGCTATCAACCTTCTCCAATTCAAGGCGCAGGGCACCGTGATCAGAAACATCGATCTGTTTGATCGTGAAAGCATGGCTGCTTGAGGGCGTGGCGCTGTCGAGACCGATGACTTCAAAACCACTCTGATTCAGCAATTCGGCTGCCAATGTGCCGACTTTGCCCAGACCCAAAACCGCAATCTTCTTCATGCTTTACTCCTGCTTTGGTTTGCGTTTCTGGGCAAGATCTCAAAACGGGACGTTGATTCGTAGTGGCAATTCTTATTAAATAGCCGTGAAAATTAGACAGATTGACGTATAAAGAGTACGAAATGACAATTTCAGCGAAAGATCGAGAGCTTCTAACGGTTTTGTCAGAAGATGCTCGGATGCCGGTGGCGGAGATTGCCCGACGTCTCGGCGTGGCGCGGACTACCGTTCAAGCCAGAATTGACCGGCTCTGCGATGAAGGGGTGATCGCGGGATACTCGGTTCGCCTATCCGACGATTTCCAAAACAGTTTGGTGCGTGCCCACGTTATGATCGTGCTGAAGGAAAAGGCCCTCGGGGTGGTTGTTCACGATTTGCAGGCCATCGCAGGCGTTTCGGCTGTCCATTCGGTCAGTGGAAGTTTCGATTTGATCGTCGAGGTCGCGGGTCAGTCAGTCAGTGAATTGGACCGCATAATCGACATCATCGGGGATCTGGATGGTGTGGCGAGAACCCAATCATCCGTCATCCTGTCGACTCGATTCCGGCGCTAGGTAAACCACCTGTCCCGGCTTAGGGTGAGGAGGCAGTGACCGCGAGAGGCCAAGGCCGCGAAGTCGTAATTGGTCCCAGAATACATTTACGCAGCAAAAATTTGGAAATGAAATCCACGCTCAATGCTCGACGAGCTGTTATTATCAGTCACAGTTTTCTCCCAAATATGTCGTCATTGCTGAGCCACCTCTTTGCGATCACATAGGTCACGTATCGCCAATCAAGCGGATCATTCAGATCTCCATCATTGTATAAGTTCAGCATAGCAAGCTTATATATAACGCTTGAAATGAATGAAGCCGCAGCTATAAACAAAAAAATAAATGATGCTATGATCATAGCAAACCCAAAATATGCTATATTAGCATTTATACTGTCCGAAAATAAATTATATCCGTAGACATATGCAAATAACGCAAATTCTAATACACTTAATACAATACATATCAGAGCTGAGAAAAACAGGGCTCTTTTGTATGTAATTAAAATCATCACAATTAGCACTCTATGTTTGAGTTTTCGATTCTTTACGGTTCTTTCGCAAGGGTGCAACCCCGATAACATCCTTGCCTTCGACCACACCTTCTCAAAACTTCATCGGAGAATACATTCGCATCACTGCATCAGTTAAAACAGAAGCCGTTCGTAAAGATATATCTCCTTTTTTGTTCCGGCCAGGTGACGAACGCCTTTTCCCGGTTTTAGGTGCCTTTAGAGGGGGGGGGCTGATTTGAGCGCAACCACGTTCGATTGATTTGATACATGGCGTGATACATTTTGCGTCGAATACACGTTTCGAACTCCGTATTGAGCCGAACGAGCCAAAAAATAGCAATGAAAAGAAACGCTTAAAAAAATCGGAAAGTAGGGTCCGACTAAATGGCGGAGAGGAAGGGATTCGAACCCCCGATACGGTTGCCCGTATGCCGCATTTCGAGTGCGGTGCTTTCAACCACTCAGCCACCTCTCCGTGCCTTGGTTGATTTGCATTATTCGTGCGGGCCATCACATAGCGACAGTTGGACTGCCTTGCAAGAGTGAAATGCCTGCAATATGGCCGCTGTCGCTTGACAGGCACACTTTCCTCACGTATCTGACGGCCCAACGATGGCGCGGAATCTGTCCGCGCTTTCATTTTGCCCAACGGGCAAAGTTCACCGGCGGGCGGTGATGCTCTCGCAAGAGGCTGATTTGCTTGCTCAATCCGACTGATAAAAAGACGGCCTAGGCGGTTTTCCGCGACAAGAGCCGGACCGAACAGAAAGGCAAAAATATGTTCGCAGTCATTAAGACCGGCGGTAAGCAGTACCGCGTTAGCGCAGACGACGTTGTCACAGTTGAAAAGCTGGAAGGCGAAGCAGGCGCGAAGATCGAATTCACCGAAGTTCTCATGGTCGGTACCAAGATCGGTACTCCCGTTGTTGAGGGCGCCAAGGTAACGGCTGAAGTTGTGAGCCAGGGCCGCGCGCGGAAGGTTATCGCCTTCAAGAAGCGTCGCCGCCAGAACTCCAAGCGTTCCCGTGGCCATCGCCAGCATCAGACGACTGTCCGCATTCTGGACATCGCGGCTGGTAAGTAAGAAACGAAGAGAACAAGGTTTTAAAGGAGAACTCCAATGGCACACAAAAAAGCTGGCGGTTCATCGCGTAACGGTCGCGATTCTGAGTCCAAGCGCCTTGGCGTAAAGAAGTTCGGCGGCGAATCTGTTCGCGCCGGCAACATTCTCGTGCGTCAGCGCGGCACAAAGTGGCATCCGGGCGCCAATGTTGGCCTCGGTAAAGACCACACGATTTTTGCCCTTACGGAAGGCAACGTGAGCTTTGCCACGAAAGCCAACGGTCGCGTGTATGTGTCCGTGATGCCGAAAACGGCAGAAGCAGCGGAATAAGCCGGTAGCGCTTTAAAACAGCCGGCGTCTCATCGACCCGGCTGGCAGAAGCTCAAAGTTTCAAGAGATCAGGGGAGATGGGATTAACCATCTCCCCTTTTTGCGTCTTGAAAGGACTGAGCAAATGCAAAACGAGATATTGAGAGAAGGGCCCCCAAGGGCACTTGAAGAGCGGCGGAGGCAGGATAGAGCTTCCATGTTGATGTCGGAGCGGCTGGTTCTGCGCGCGCCGACTGAAAAAGACATCGACGTCCTTGCCCATCTCGCCAACAACGCCAACATTGCAACAATGGTCTCTCGCATGCCGCACCCATATACGGTGGCAGATGCGACTGACTTCGTGCGACGCGTGAAAACAGGCGGTATGGGCAAAGCCGTCTTTGCCATTACACGTGCAACCGATGGCGTCTTCATGGGGTGCTGCGGGTTGATGCTGTCAGAAGGCGATCAGACCGCCGGTGAAATTGGTTATTGGCTGGGCGAACCCTTCTGGGGCCATGGCTACGCAACCGAGGCCGCGCAGGTGCTTGTAGACATGGCATTTGGTCAGCTTGCCATAGAGCTCATCGATGCGCGTTGCAGGGTGGTCAATGCGCCATCACGCCGGGTCATACAGAAGTGCGGATTTCAGCACCAGGGAACTGGCATGGCGCCCTCGTTGGCGCTTGGTGGATCGGTGCCGGTGGAGTGGTACCGGCTGGATCGTTCAACCTGGTCGTCACTGAGAAGTTGGGGAGGTTCGAGATGAGCGCTGCGCTGACAAGAGATGCTTTGCACATGCCACAACGGCGCGAGGGACCGGCGCTTGAATTTGCGTCGCAACCAACGATCCGTACGGGTCGCCTGGTCTTGCGTAAGATCAAACCCGAAGATCAGTACCGTATCGCTGCGGCGATGCAGAACGAGGCAATCGTGCGTATGCTCACGGTTGTTCCGATCCCCTATGATCATCACGATGCGCTGGAATGGATCAAATCCTGGGAAAGCGGTGAGAATGATGGCTGGGTCTACGCGAACACCTTCGATGGTGGTGCGTTGGAAGGGGTCGTGAGCATTGAACGGCACGAGGGGCCACGACCTGGCTGGCACCTGGGCTATTGGTTGCGGCAGGAGCACTGGGGTGAGGGCTACATCAGCGAAGCGAGCAGCGCGGTTATCGAGCGATTTCTGTCGCGTATGGTGGGCGAGGTGCTGCTTTGCGGCGCGATCGCTGATAATCCTGCGTCGCTGAAGGTCCAGGAAAAGCTGGGCTTTCAGATCACCGGTATGCGTGATGTCTATTCGCGCTCGCGCATGGAAATGGTGCCCTTGGTGGAATCGGAACTCACCTTCGGTTCTTTCATGCCAGTTTGATGAGGGCGAGGGGGCTGCGGTCCCCTTGCCGCTTTGCCCGTAAAATGCCGATGCTTGGCCCCTTGGGGCAAAAAAGCGTGGGCACGCTATTTGGGATATCATTTCGCCATGTTATCCGTCGAAAAAAAAGCGGGCGGTCAGACGGACTATCCATCAGGAAACGTGATCGACGCGCGGTCTTTATCTCAAGAAGGCACCGAGTTTTGATATTTTTTCAGCGTCGTTTATTGCACTTTGTAACAGTCGGAATTGTCGGCGGGTTTGCGATGTTGACGTCCTCTCAATGGACGAACGCGCAGGAGGGGACGCCCTGCTCGCCGAAGATTCTGGAACGGCTGCGATCAACAGCCGACAAGAAGGCAGTGACGTTGAATTGTACGCTGCGTCTTGATCCGGACGATGTCATCAAACGGCGCATCATTTTTGAGGGTAATGCCGCGAGCGGGAATGTCTTGGACTGCAACGGTGCACATATTGCAGGTCCGGGAAGCAAAAATTCGAACGCGATCCTGATACGTTCAAAGAAGCGCTCCGCGGATACCTGGGAGCAGCCGGTGGATGTTACCATCAAAAACTGTCGGGTCAGCGGCCGCATTCGCATTTATGGTTTGAATGAGAACGCCAATGGCGGACCGATGAAAGAGGTGTCGCGCCGCCCGGATGCCACACAAATCGCCCAAGCCGTGGCACCTTCGCGCGTCAGCTTGCAGAACCTCGATATCGATTCCACTGCGATCGGAGTCTATTTTGGTCCCGGTGTGACGGACTCCGAGCTGGTTGATTCCAGGCTGACAGGCCGTGATGCAGCTATGGCGATCTATCTGGATGCAGAGTCTGCGCGCAATCGTCTGACTGGCAACCGGATTGATGTTCAAACGCGTGGGCGCGAGGTGATTGCGATTGACGGCTCGGCAGGCAACCGCATTACCGGTAATCAATTCATCAACCCCATCAATGGCGGCATCTTTGTCTATCGCAATTGCGGTGAGGGGGGTGTCATTCGCCATCAGAGGCCGCAACATAATATCATATCGAAGAATCGTTTCGAGTATGTGGGCCAGAGAAATGCGCCAGCTATTGCCCTCAATACCCGCAATGGCTGGCGTCTGTATTGTTTCCGGGATGAACGCTACCCCTTTGGAAGCAGTTTGAACGGCAAAGACTTTGCGGAAAAGAACACGATCACCGACAACATTATGACCGGCGGTGGCGGCAAATTTGAAATCACTGGCGGAGAGGGCAACACCATCTCCGGCAACAGAGCTGTGGAATAGGCGTTAAGGCCAAAAACGCTTATTAATCGCGTAGGAGAGTGTGGATGGAACAGCGCAAACTTGGCAAGAACGGACCGGACGTTGGTGTCCTGGGTCTCGGTTGCATGAGCTTTGCAGGGTTTTACGGCAAGACTGACAAATCCGAGAGTTTTGCCACGCTCAAGAAGGCGCTGGATCTTGGCGTAACCCATCTTGATACCGCGATTATTTATGGTGGTGGGCTGTCGGAAACCTTGATTGGTGAGTTCATGGCGGCGAACCCGAACGAGTTCACCGTAGCCTCCAAATGCGGGATCGTCATGAAGCCGCAGCGCCACTACAATAACAAGCGTGACTATATTCGCGACGCCGTTGAAGGCTCACTGAAGCGCCTGCAGACAGATCACATTCCGCTTTACTACCTGCATCGTCGCGACGAGGATGTGCCTGTGGAAGATGCTATCGGCTACATGGCGGAGCTGGTTCAGGAGGGGAAGATCGGAGGCATTGGTCTTTCTGAAATCGCACCGACAACACTGCAACGCGCCAGCGCCGTGCATCACATTGCTGCCGTCCAGAATGAATATTCGCTGTGGACGCGCCTGCCTGAACTGGGGCTCATTCAAGCCTGCGAGCGGTTAGGTACAGCCTTCGTGGCTTTCTCTCCGGTGGGGCGAGGCATATTTGCCGACAAGCCGCTGGATCCGGCAACATTTCCTGAAACTGACTTCCGCCGGTTCACGCCACGCTTCACGGGTGGAAATCTGGAGCGTAATGATGCGATGGTTCAGGGCCTGCGCGATTATGCCCGTTCAAAGGGGTGGAATACATCTGCACTCGCCACAGCGTGGACGATTGCCAAGAGCGGCTCTATCATCCCAATTCCGGGCACACGCTCTCCGGAACATCTGCAAGAGCTGCTGCAAAGTCTGGAAATCAAGCTCGGCCCGACGGAGCTTGCCGAAATTGAAGAAATCCTGCCCGTTGGTTTCGCGCATGGCAATCGGTATTCGGACAGTCAGTTGGCGGGCACGGAACTGTACTGCTGAGGTGAAGGCGAGCCGCTTCGAAGACGGATAACTGGATCAGGTTTTGGGCCGCCGCCTAAAATGTTGTGGCGTGAATGATGGCTTGGTCATGGAATTCTTGATAGATACCCGCGATCGCGAAGACGCGATTGTTGGACTTTTTGCTGAAACGTTCGCCGTATCGGAGGGGCCGGAGGAAGGCAAATTGATAGGTGGCGTTGCCCGCGATCTCCTGAATAAGACCGCCGCAGCAGACCGCTATGTGTTCTCCGCACATGACGATGGTTCGCTCGTTGGATGTGCCATATTCTCTCGTCTATCCTACAGTGAAGACACGCGTCGCGTGTTCATACTGTCTCCAATGGCTGTGAGGCCGGACCGGCAGCGCAAGGGTGTTGGCATTGCGCTTATTCAGTTCGGGTTGGACAAATTGCGTGCGGACGGAGTGGATATGGCCGTGACATACGGCGATCCTGATTACTATGCGAGGGTTGGATTTCTGCCCATTTCCGAAGACGTTGCCAAGGCCCCACTGGTTTTGAGCTTTCCGCATGGCTGGTTGGCGCAATCGCTGACGGGCGATGACATTTCTCCTCTCAAAGGGGAGGCTGCTTGTGTTGAGGCCCTGAGCAGGTCTGATATTTGGTAGCTGTGGGATCTTCCATTCGCCATAAAATCAGTTTTCCTTTTCTCAGGTCCAAGAATCCATGCATGAGCGTGCAGACCCGTTTGACGCGCGCCTAAGACATTGAGCTCCTGTATCAATCCGCACCGTAAAGATCGCGTGTATAGACCTTGTCAGCAACGTCGCTAAGGGTGTCGTGCATGCGGTTGCAGATAATGAGGTCTGCGGTTTCTTTGAATTTTTCGAAATCAGCTTCAACAGGTGAGCCACCGAAATTGTTGGCTTCCAGTGCCGGTTCGTAGATGATGACGTTGACGCCTTTGGCGCGCACGCGTTCAATAATGCCCTGAATGCTTGAAACACGGAAATTATCTGATCCTGCCTTCATGATGAGCCGGTAGACCCCCACTGTTTTCGGCTTCTTCTTCAGGATCTGTGTGGCCACAAAATCTTTTCGCGTGTTGTTGGAATCAACCACGGCGCGAATGAGATTTTGTGGGATTTGCGAATAGTTGGCCAAAAGCTGCCTTGTGTCCTTGGGCAGGCAATAGCCACCGTAGCCGAAGGAGGGGTTGTTGTAGTGCGTGCCGATACGTGGATCGAGGCCAATGCCCTCAATAATCTGGCGCGTGTCAAGGCTGTGTGTCGCTGCAAATGTGTCTAACTCGTTGAAATAGGAGACGCGCAGCGCCAGGTAGGTGTTGGCGAAAAGCTTGATCGCTTCGGCTTCCGTTGGGCCGGTGAAAAGGGTTGGTACATCCTTCTTTACCGCACCTTCCGCCAGCAGCGCCGCGAATGTTCTGGCACGCTCTGAAAGGTCACCTACGACAATCCGTGATGGATGAAGATTGTCGTATAGCGCTTTGCCCTCACGCAGAAATTCAGGCGAGAATATCAGATTTTTGACGCCGAGTTTTTTCCGCGTGGCTGCCGTGTAGCCAACCGGCACTGTCGACTTGATGACCATAGTCGCCCGCGGATTGATAGTCAGTACGTCGCTGACGACTGCCTCAATTGACCGCGTGTCGAAATAGTCTGTCTCTGCGTTATAGTCGGTGGGTGTTGCAATGACGACGAATTCCGCATCGCGATAGGCATCCGTCTTGTCGTTTGTTGCACGAAAGCTGATCTGCTTGTTTATCAGGTAGTCCTGCAATTCAGCATCAGCGATTGGAGAATTTCGCCTGTTGAGCATCGCCACCTTGTCGGGTGCAATGTCATAGGCAACAACCTCGTTGTGCTGTGAAAGCAATACACCGTTTGAAAGGCCAACGTAACCTGTGCCGACTATCGCAATCTTCATCGTTTCAATCCGATTCGTCGAGAACCCTCCCGAAATTCGGGTCACGACCGGCATATATGCGTAATGTGAAGCTGACTTTGCAATCTTGTGACAGGGATATGTCACCCCACACATTCACCACAAAATCACTTCCCCTCTTTCGCAAATGCAAAAAACAGGGTATGAGCGCGCCAAATGTAATTGGCGCGTCCTCTCAAATCACTGACTGCGCCCCAGCCTCAGAGATATAAAGATGAAGCTTCGCAATATCGCGATTATCGCGCACGTTGACCATGGCAAGACCACGCTTGTGGACGAGCTGTTGAAACAGTCCGGCACGTTCCGCGACAACCAGCGCGTTAACGAGCGCGTGATGGACTCAAACGACATCGAAAAAGAACGTGGTATTACCATTCTTGCCAAGGCGACTTCGATTGAATGGCAGAATACCCGCATTAACATCGTTGACACCCCCGGCCACGCCGACTTCGGTGGTGAAGTTGAACGTATCCTCTCCATGGTGGACGGCGCGATTGTGCTCGTTGATGCTGCCGAGGGTCCGATGCCGCAGACCAAGTTCGTGGTTGGCAAGGCGCTCAAGGTTGGCCTTAGACCTATTGTTGCAATCAACAAGATCGACCGCCCCGATGCGCGTGCAGAGGAAGTGGTCAACGAGGTGTTCGACCTCTTTGCAAACCTGGATGCGACCGACGAACAGCTCGACTTCCCGATCCTTTATGGCTCAGGTCGTGCTGGTTGGATGAACCATAATCCGGAAGGTCCGCAGGACGAAGGCTTGAAGCCGCTTCTCGATCTCGTGCTTGAGCACGTGCCGGAGCCGACTGTTGAACCCGGTCCGTTCCGCATGATCGGCACCATTCTGGAAGCCAACAACTTCCTCGGTCGCATCATCACCGGACGTATCGCATCCGGCTCCATCAAGCCAAACCAGGCCGTGAAGGTTCTGGGCCAGGATGGCAAGCTGATCGAGCAGGGCCGTATCTCCAAGATCATGGCGTTCCGCGGTATTGAGCGTCAGCCGATTGAAGAAGCGCATGCAGGCGACATCGTTGCTATTGCAGGTCTCTCCAAGGGTACGGTTGCCGATACATTCTGCGACCCGTCCATAAGCGAGGCAATGACCGCACAGCCGATCGACCCGCCGACAGTCACCATGTCTTTCATCGTCAACGACAGCCCGCTGGCTGGCACCGAAGGCGACAAGGTCACAAGCCGTGTTATCCGTGACCGGCTGATGAAAGAAGCAGAAGGTAACGTTGCACTGCAGATTGAAGAGTCCGGCGAAAAGGACTCCTTCTTTGTGTCCGGTCGTGGTGAATTGCAGCTTGCTGTTCTCATTGAAAACATGCGCCGCGAAGGTTTCGAACTTGCTGTTTCCCGTCCCCGCGTTGTGATGCACAAGGACGACAACGGTCAGCTCCTTGAGCCAATCGAAGAAGTCGTGATCGACGTTGATGAGGAACATTCCGGTACGGTTGTTCAAAAAATGTCCGAGCGCAAAGCCGAGATGGTGGAACTTCGCCCATCAGGGGGCAATCGCGTTCGTCTGGTATTCTTTGCCCCGACCCGTGGCCTCATCGGTTATCAGTCCGAGCTTCTGACAGATACACGCGGCACGGCCGTAATGAACCGTCTGTTCCACGACTACCAGCCTTATAAGGGCGAAATCGCTGGTCGTGTACAGGGTGTTCTCCTCTCCAACGAATCCGGTGAAGCGGCGGCTTACGCCCTCTTCAACCTTGAAGATCGCGGCCCGATGGTCATCGATGCTGGCGAGAAGGTTTATGCGGGCATGATCGTGGGTATTCATACTCGCGACAACGACCTGGAAGTGAACGTGCTGAAGGGCAAAAAGCTCACTAACATCCGTGCTGCTGGCAAGGATGAAGCCGTGAAGCTCACCCCGCCGATCAAGTTCACGCTGGAGCGCGCGCTTTCCTGGATTCAGGACGACGAATTGGTGGAAGTGACACCAAAGTCTATCCGCCTGCGCAAGCTCTATCTGGATCCGCATGAGCGCAAGCGTTTTGAAAAGTCCAAGGGCGCTGCCTGAGGCTAAAATTTCTGAGCTCGATTTAGGCGTGTATCATCCTAAATCGGGCTTGCCGGTCTGGTTAATAAAACGTTAATATCACTCACGCATCCACAATATTCACTTGTGGGTAAAGCTGTTTGTCATGGCATGAGGCACTGGCAGGCGCAGGGTGTTTGAGTGAAAGTAACGTTATGACGACGTTGACAATTGATATTAGGCGCGCTGAGCCGCATGATGCGCAGGCGATCGCTGAGGTTCATCGGGCTTCCTGGCAGGGAGCCTATGGTGGGCTTATTCCGCACAAACCATTGACCGCGATGCTTGAACGGCGCGGTGAAAAATGGTGGAAGATGGCGACACGCGGTCCCTCCACGCTACTCGTGCTTGATGTTGCGGGAGAGGTCGCTGGATATGCGACTGTGGGTCTTAATCGCGCGCGTTCGTTACCTCATGAAGGCGAAATCTACGAGATCTACCTCAAACCCGAATATCAGGGGATTGGCCTTGGTTCACATCTCTTCACCGAGGCCAAGCGTCTTCTGAATTCGCTGGGCTGCGAGGGCATGATTGCGTGGTGTCTGGAAGACAGCGACAGGGCAGTGGAGTTCTTCCGTAATCACGGCGGTGTCGATGCTGTGGAGGGTATTGAAGACTTTGACGATGTTGGCCTGAAAAAGCTGGGCTTTTTGTGGAATTAGGGTCATTGCCGCCCGGCAGATCAGGATTGTAATGCGGTCGAGATCAGTCTGGTCATGGCTTTGATGAGATTTTATTATTCGACTTTGATCGCGTCAGGCAGATAGCTCATAGGTTCCGACGATTTCGGACCGCGTTCACCCCACCAAAAGGCTTCATCCAAACCACACGCAAAATAACGCGCTTCCTGGTCTGCGATTTGACGAGCCAGCTCATTGGCATTCTTGTTGGCCAGTGCGTCCACATAGCCGACAACGCAGCTCATACCGTCATTTTGCCCTGCGACGCGCGAAATAACCAGAACCTGACCACGGCTCGCGTCGTCAACAGCGCCCGTTTCCGGGTTGGAGTTTTCAATAAACCAGCGCAATATCGCTGCAATGGGCATACCGTTGGCATCAAGCCGCCACTCAATTTTGGTATTCACATGGTTGAATGCCCCAAAGGACTGAAATCCTTCATCGATCAATATCTGGGCGACATGGCCGTAGGCCATAGACTGGCGTAGATCACCTTCCTTGAAATAGATTGGATAGTCCTTGTAGCCACCGCACTTGTACGTGCCACCCATATTGTCTTCTTCAATTGTCTGGCAAGCATCCAGATCGAGGTCAGAATAGGCGCTTGAATTAGCCAGCGACTGCGTGGCAGCCCCCAACACAACTGTTGCACAAATAGCGCCGAATATAGATGCGGACTGCATTCTGCTCTCCCCCGGTGTTTGCAAGGAAGGTAATATTAGCACCTCGTATTTGACAAGCTATGTACTAAAGATATGACAAAAAAGTGCATGCGGCGGGCGGGCTATGTTGCAATGCAGCGCGTTTCCTTCTATCGAGTGCGCAAATTGACCCGTTCTGGAGAGCAAGAATATGCGTATTGATGCGATTGCCATCGGCAATACCCCGCCCGAAGATGTGAATGTTATCATCGAAGTTCCCGTCGGCGGTCATCCGATCAAGTACGAAATGGACAAAGAAGCGGGTGCGCTGATCGTCGACCGTTTCCTTTACACGCCGATGACATATCCGGGTAACTATGGCTTTGTGCCACACACGCTGTCTGAAGACGGCGACCCGATTGACGTTCTTGTTTGCAACACCCGTCCGCTGGTGCCGGGCTGTGTCATCAATGTTCGTCCAATCGGCGTCATGGTCATGGAAGATGATGGTGGTCAGGATGAAAAAGTGATCGCCGTTCCTTCCCACAAACTCACCAAGCGCTACGACAAGGTGCTCAACTACGACGATCTGCCAGAAATCACCTTGAAGCAGATTGAGCACTTCTTCGAGCACTACAAAGATCTGGAACCCGGCAAATGGGTGAAGATTGCAGGCTGGCAGGATGCAACTGTGGCCAAAAAGCTGATCGTTGAGGCGATTGAGCGCGCGAAGGCCGAGAAGTAATCAGTCGGTTAGACTAGTCAGACGACTTTCCAAATCCTCCGGGTCCCCGTCGATCCGGAGGATTTTTTTGCGCGCAGTGTCGCCGCTTTCCAGTGAGATATTGGATTTGGCGACTTTCAGTTTCTTGGAGAGCAGCGCGATCAGCGCCTTGTTGGCTTTGCCTTTTTCGGGAACACTCGTCACACGCACTTTCAAAAACGCATTGTCGTCGGCGTCGTGTTCTACGCCTTCAATAGAATCACGCCCCGCATTTGGCGTGAGCCGAATTGCGAGGCGGATATGGTCTTCAAATTTTTGATAATGTGACACCGGGATTTAGTGCATGAGTGCGCTGGCCACAGTCGTGTTCAGGAAAACCTGCAAGAAGTAGAGGATAACCAGAACGACGATTGGTGAAAGATCAAGGCCACCAAAGTCCGGCAATACGCGGCGAATGGGACGGTACATTGGCTCGGTCACCTGATGCAAGGCGCGGCCAATGGAGTTGATCGCCTGATTATTCGGGTTCACGACATTGAACGCGTAGAGCCACGAGAAGATGGCGGATGCAATCACCAGGAACCATACGATGTTGATGATGAAATTGAGCGTGCTGATAATCGCGATCATGATGATCTCCAAACGGGATATTCAATATTCAGTTGACAGACATGTAGCGATTGGCGACTAACCGGACAAGGGTCAGGACCGCTGCAATCGACAATATCCTTAATGTCGGGCCTGGTTGCCCAAGCCTGGGTTCTAGAAAGGTACTTCTTCATGAGCGCTGCTGCGAGTGCAGACCGGTTCGCCGCCTTCCGCCATCGTTCCTATTCTCTATTCTTTTTCAGTCGGTTTCTGACTGCTTTCGCTCAACAGATAGTGAGTGTGGCTGTTGGCTGGCAGATGTACGAAGTCACTGGCAACGCCTTCTACCTGGGTATGATCGGGTTGTTTCAGTTTCTGCCATCGCTGCTGCTTGTGCTGGTGACCGGCTCTGTTGCCGACCGCTATAATCGCCGCGCAATCGTCTCGATTTGCCTGGGCGTGGCGACTGCTGCAACCATCGCGCTGTTGGCTATGACGCTGACGGGCACGTTTTCGCCAATCCCGGTTTTTGCGGTCATGTTGGTCTTCGGTATTGAACGTGCTTTCATGGGGCCTGCAACGCAGTCACTTGCGCCCAATCTGGTTCCGGCAGACGTGCTGCCGAATGCAGTTGCCTGGAACTCTTCGTCCTGGCAGGCGGCGACGATCATTGGGCCTGTCGCTGGCGGGCTTTTGTTTGGCTTTGGCGCGAGTGTCGCTTACACGGTGGCGGGTCTTCTGCTGGCGTTAGCTTCTTTTGGTATTGGTCTCATACCAAAGCCGCCTCAAAAGGCGGCCATTGAAAAAAGAACATGGGCGACGATCCTTGCGGGCTACCATTTCATCATGTCGGAGAAGGTGGTTCTCGGGGCAATATCGCTGGATCTTTTCGCCGTTCTGTTGGGTGGTGCAGTAGCCCTGATGCCGGTTTTCGCAAAGGATGTGCTGGAGCTGGGACCAATCGGTCTTGGGCTTTTGCGTTCCGCGCCGGGTGTAGGCGCAATTGCCATGGCGCTATTTCTGGCGACATTCCCCATCCGTCATAATGCAGGTGTTGTGATGTTCATCGGTGTGGCGCTTTTCGGGGCAGGTACCATTGTGTTTGGCCTGTCAGCGACGCCGTGGCTTTCCATCACGGCACTGACTTTGATGGGCGCTTCGGACATGATTTCGGTCTATGTGAGAGAGACACTGATCCAGCTTTGGACGCCGGATGCCGTGCGAGGTCGTGTGTCTGCGGTCAATATGGTGTTTATCGGAGCGTCCAATGAGTTGGGCGAGTTCCGGGCGGGCACCATGGCCCACTGGATCGGTGCAGTTCCGGCCGTGGTGATCGGTGGATTCGGCACACTTGCCGTCGCAGCCATATGGGCATTAGGGTTCCCGCAACTGCGCAAGATCGACAATCTCAGTGCGCCTGATGCGGGCTGATCGGGATTAATCCCTCAGTCCTGCTCTCTTCTCTGCAGCGACACGCTGCTCGACGCGCTCACGAGAATCGACAGCAAGCAGATCGGCGATACGCCAGATCACATTGTCTTCCACCTCGTGGCGAATGCCATCCGTGTAAACGATATCCCATAGCAAGCCGACCAAGGCATTGCGTTGCGGTTCTTCCAGGGATCGCTTCAAAACCGAGGTGAAGCGGTAAAAGTCTACCGCCTCTTTCTCTGCGGCTTCGCCTGAATTCAGAACCGCTCGGAGTGCTTCACCCTCCAGCCCGTGCTCGCGACTAATGGCGTCGGCCAATACACGGCGCTCGTCTTCCGTCACAACACCGTCGGCGGCCATGACCTGAAAACAAAGTCCGATGGTGGCGATCTTGGGATCGTCCGCACCTGCCTCGCGAGAAGGCGGAGTTCCCATGGCCTGCAGAAACGAAATCAAACGATCAATCATCAAAAGAGCTTCAGTCGTGTTTTGGGCGCAGCATCGCCATTGCCTTTGACACCCGGATCATCCGGTTGACCACCGAAGAAAGGTTCCGGCTTTTTGTCTTCGGATGTTTTGGTTGCGGGCTTTATCTCTGGCGTCTCAGGCTGCGCTTCTTCAGTGATCGGCTCCGGCGTCGCAACAGCCTCTATAACGATTTCCTTTGGCTGTTCTTCGACTTCTGTTGGAATGTCGATGCTCACCTCTTCGAGCGGTGCGCGCAGGGGCGGCAATGACGCAAATGCTTCTTCTGCAGAGACAGGATCCTGACCTATGAGAATGCCATCAACGCTGGCTTCCACACGCTTCCACTCAAAGGCGTCCAGTTTGCTGGTGATGGGGGAAATTGGCAGCCATGTCTGGGATACAAAGCCGTCGGCCACCCAGGCAGGGTCCTGTGGGGCGTGGCGGGCCTGCGTCAGCCAATGGCGGATGCGTGTTTGATCGCCCGTTTCAGCCTCTTCAATGTCGGCCATCAAAAGGAAAATGCTTTCGCGCGCATCCAGCAAAGCGGCTGCTTCGGCTTTTTCGCGGGCAAGCGTAAATTCACGGGCATCGAGTGCTGCGGCTGCCACCGCGGCCAGCGCTTCGTGTGTGTCGGGGCGCAATTGTTCCAGGCGGCGAGCACGCTTGAGGCGGTCTGTAGCACTGTCGCCAGAGGCAGCCCGCACATAAGCTGCGGCGACGTCTGGGTGGCAATCTGTCTTCCAGACCTGTTCCAGAACGGCCAACCCGCGACGCACATTGTTTTCTCTGAAATAGGCGTGCGCCGCCACCAGGCCAGCAGGTGCAAAGGCCGGTTCGATTTTCAACGCGGCCATGGCATCTTCGCGGGCACCCTTGGGGTCATTCTCTTGTTTTGATGCTGCACGCGCCGTCAACAGCACCGTGCGCTTGCGCGCGGCGGCCTTGCGGTCAATAGCGCCGGTCGTGCGCTGCTGGTCGAGAAGCACGAGCGCTTCGTTGAAAAGGCCATGGCGCGTCTTGTATTCAAGTGTGGCCTCTGCGGCCCAAGGCAGGTGTGGCGCTTTCTCTGCGGCCTTCTCAGCATATTGTGAGGCGGCTTCTTCTGCACCCAGGCGCTTGGCTTCCAGATAAAGACCGCGCAAACCCAGCTCGCGGGTCTCAGGATCTTCGGCCATCTGCTCGTACTTGCGACGGGCGTCCTCGCTGCGGCCTTCAATCAAATGCGCTTGCGCTTCCAGGAGATGGATCAATGGTTCCTGATCAGCGCTCAACAGGCCTTTGGCGCGGGAGTTCATTTTGCGGGCAAGTGCTGCGTCACCGGCGCCTGCAGCAATCAGACCGGTGGAAAGCGCCTGATAGCCGCGGTCGCGCTTGCGCGCGCGGAAATAGCGGCGCAGCGATTGCGGTGATGTCCAAAGGGTACGTATCAGCCACCAGGTTATCATGACGGCGGCAACGACGGCGACGAGCAGCGTTGCTGCTGCCATCAAGCTCATTTCAATGAGCTGCCCCTGCCACATGACGGACAGCACGCCGGGGCGGTCCGCCAACCATGCGAAGCCGAAAGCCAGCCCGAGAACCAGAATTGCGTAAATGAGAAGTCGGATCATCTTGCAGGCCTATCAGTTCGCATTTCCGGTCACGGCACTATTGAGTGCCGTATCGACGAGTTCTTCAACCTTGATGCGTGCATCAAGCGAGGCTTTGAAGTCAGAAGCGGCACTGGTTGCGGCCTCTGGCAGAGCCTGCCATTCTGCGGCGGCACCCTTCAAATCGTTATTCTGTAACCTGGTTTCGATGCGGGCGAGAACAGCTTCCGGGCTGTCGCCTTCCACATTGCCAACCGGGCGCACCTTGATAACAGACATAGCACTGCTCAAGAGGCGCTCTGACAGGGACGCACTTTCGTCAGGCTGATGTATTGTACGCAGGATCGTGTTGGCGATATCGGGGAAGCTTTTGACCAGACTTGTCCGTGAGGGCACGCCTGCAGCAGCAAAGGTCTTCAATTCCGCAATTGCTGCGTCGCCAGGTGCAATTGTTTCCAGCGTTGCAAGCTCTGCCTCAAAGGGACCACCACGATCTATCGCGGATTTCAACCCGGCGGATGCAATTGCACGAGCGACTTCCACGTCATCGCGCGGCTCGCTGATCTTTCCTTCAGCCTGTTTCAGGCGATTGGCGATTGCGGCAATTTCGGCCTCAGCCTTGGCCACTTTGGAGGTTGCCTCATCCAGTGCGCCCTGCATAGCTTTCACGTCCATCAGGTCAGCCAAAGGCAGGTTGGCAACCTTGGCTTCCAGTGTTTCCAAACGTTGCTCAACAGGTGTTAGATCCACCTTCGGTGGTTCTTTGGCAGCGATAGCGGCAATCTCATCTTTCAGCGCAGCAATATCCGGGCCGTAATCGGTGATCTTGATCTCTTTCTGCGGACCAAAATTGGGGATGTAGCCTGCATATTGTGCAGCACCCGCACCGGCCAATGCAACCAGACCGCCAAAGATGCCCGCAGCAATCGCTCCGCTGCTACCTGCCTTTTTGGGTGTTGGTGGAGCAGCAGCGGCAGGTTTCGCATTTTCGGCATCCGCTTTCGCGGTGTCATCAGAGCTTGCGGCAACGCTCGCATCTTCCACGGGCTCGCTTGATGGCTCCACGGTAAATGTGCCGGCTTCTGCTGTCTCCGTAGTCGATGCGTCAGTAGATTCGGCATCAGCAGGTTCAGCCGCAAGATCAATTGTCACCGGCTCATCCTTGGATTTTTTGTGACGGGTCGGTTTTTCGGACGGCATGTTAACCTCTTCAAATATCACGGGCTTGCTTTGCAATAGATAATCAGCAAGGCGACGAAGTGAAACCCCTTATGTCGAGATAAGCGCCAAAAGAGCGTCTTCTTCAGGAACGGGGGCAAATTGTGACTGCGATTTGAAAACTTCTGGTACAGCAGTGGCAATATTGGGGCTAAGGCACAGAATTTGACTTTTTGCGGCGACAATGGCTGCGAAATAAGGCTCTGCAATCTCGAAAAACCGCGTAGCGGCCTCGCGAGAGTATAATAAAATAACATTTGGCGGCGACTTGAAAGCTGCGTCCAAGGTGGCGGGATCCTGCGAGAGCTTCGCCATGCGGTAAAGCGTCACGGTCTTGAAGGGTAGTCCCTCAGCTTGAAGCTCCGCTTCAAATTGGGGACTTCGTGGCTCGCCCGCAAGATAAAGAAGCTTCTCCGGTCGCGCCGGTTGGCTCAAGATCAATCTGGCAAGGTCGGCGCCGGTCCCGTCTGCACTCGATACGTTCTTGTAACCGGCCTCTCTGGCTGCTTTCGCAGTTGCTCTGCCGACTGTGAATAACGGCATTTTAGTGAGGTTTTCCGGTGGGGGCGTCGCGGTCAGCGCACGGATAGCATTGGCAGAGGTTGCTACCAGCGAATCGGCCTCTGGCAGGGTCTCAACCGACAGAAACTCCGGGGTAAACAGCGGTAGCAAATGTGGCGTGTGGCCAATTGCACGCAGCCGGGCAGCAGTGCGCTCAGCACCGACCTGCGGTCTGGTCACCAGAACCCGCACCGCTCACGACCAGCTTGCGAAGAACTCAGGCCCCGCTTTTTGGCGCACTGCTTCACCGGCTTTCAGGCCAATTTCGCGCGCATCCGACGCCTTGCCCTCGGCTGTAACTGTGTGAAACTGCGTACCATCCGGGGTCAGTATCATGCCCGAAAAACGGATATGACCGTTTTCGCATATCGCATGTCCGGCAATGGGTGTGCGGCAAGAGCCGTCAAGCGTTGCCAGAAATCCACGTTCGCAGGTCACTGCATCGTAGGTCGTTGCGTCATTGATTGGAGAGATCAGATCATCGGTGCGCTTGTCACCCATGCGGCTTTCGATGCAGATCGCGCCTTGTGCCGGTGCAGGTGGAAAGCTCTCGACGTCCAGAATTTCGGTTGGAACATCTTCCATGCCCAATCGGCGAAGACCGGCATAGGCGAGGAGCGTGGCGTCAGCCTCTCCTTCTTCCAGCTTGCGAAGGCGGGTGGCCACGGCACCGCGAAAAATCTTCACATTCAGATCCGGGCGCAGCTTGCGGATGATTGCCTGACGGCGCAGCGATGCCGAGCCGATTATCGCGCCTGATGGCATTTCCATAAGTTTTTCAGCGGCCTTGCCAATAAAGGCATCGCGCACATCTTCGCGTGGCAGGAAGGCCGAGATGTACAGGCCACTTGGCAATTCGGTTGGCATGTCCTTGGAAGAATGAACCGCGAAATCCAGCCGCCCATCAGACAGCTGCTCTTCCAGCTCATAGGTGAAGAGACCTTTGCCACCAATTTCGGAAAGTGCCCGATCTTGAACTCGGTCACCCTGTGTGGAAAGAACGACGATCTCGAACATTTCCTCCGGCAATCCGTGCGCGGTCATCAGGCGGCTTCGGGTTTCGTAGGCCTGCGCAAGCGCCAGCGGGCTTCCACGTGTACCAATTCTGAAAGGTTTTGTTTGCATCAGCAGTCTTCCGTTGTTACCGAGTGCTACATAAACGGCCTTGCGGCCTCCCGCAATGAATGAAGTCAAAATGTCCTACAAGCAGATCATCCTCGGCATTGAATCAAGCTGCGATGAGACCGCAGCGGCGGTGGTTTCGCGCGCGGCGGAGGGCAACGGGGAGATTCTCTCCGATGTGGTCCTGAGCCAGTTGGAGGAGCATTCAGCCTATGGCGGCGTGGTGCCGGAGATTGCCGCGCGTGCGCATGTGGAAGCGCTTGATTCGCTGATTGCCGAGGCGCTGCTGCGGGCAAATGTGAAGCTTAAGGATGTGGATGCCATTGCCGCGACTGCCGGGCCGGGGTTGATTGGTGGGCTAATTGTCGGGCTGATGACGGGCAAAGCCATTGCGCGTGCCGTCAACAAGCCGCTTTACGCAATCAACCACCTGGAAGGCCATGCATTGACGGCAAGGCTGACAGACGGCGTTCAATTTCCCTATCTCATGCTGCTGGTTTCCGGCGGTCACACACAGCTTGTGCTGATCAAAGGCGTGGCCGACTACGAACGCTGGGGTACCACAATCGATGATGCGCTTGGCGAGGCATTTGACAAAACCGCAAAGCTTTTGGGCCTGCCTTATCCCGGTGGCCCGGCGGTGGAAAAAGCTGCGACCAAGGGTGATGCAGGCCGCTTCACCTTCCCGCGTCCGCTTGTCGGCGAAGCACGGCTTGATTTCTCCTTTTCCGGCTTGAAGACGGCGGTCAGACAGACGGCGCAGTCTATTGAGCCGGTGAGCGAGCAGGATGTGGCGGATATTTGCGCATCATTTCAGAAAGCGGTGACCCGTACGCTCTATGAGCGGCTGGGGCGCGGCCTGGCACGGTTCAAGGAGCGTTTTGGCGATGTGAAAAATCCAGCGCTTGTCGTAGCTGGCGGTGTAGCGGCGAACACGGCGATCAGGACCATGCTGACAGAGCTTTGCCAGGCAAACGGTTTCAACTTCGTTGCCCCTCCGCACAATCTTTGCACTGATAATGCGGCGATGATTGCCTGGGCAGGTCTGGAACGACTGGCAGCAGGTTTTGCGTCTGATGGAATGGACGTTGCGCCGCGTTCGCGTTGGCCGCTTGATGAAAATGCGACGGCACTGATCGGGCATGGCAAGCGGGGTGCAAAAGCATGAGCGGGGAGCCCGAAATTGTTGTTGTTGGCGCGGGGGCATTTGGCACCGCGCTTGCCGCAGTTATGGCTCGCGAGGGCAAGTCGAAAGTCACCTTGCTGGCGCGCGACGCGGAGCTCGTCAATAAGCTTGAGAAGACACATGTTCATGATGCGTCACTTCCCGGGATAAGTTTGCCGCAGAGTTTGCAATATTCCGCGACTCCGGAGGTTCTTAAATCGGCATCTATCGTGCTTTTTGCCATGCCCGCGCAGGCACAGCGCGAAGCAGCCATGCATTTGGCCTCCAACTTGAAGCCCTCTGCCTTTGTGGTGATTTGCGCCAAGGGGATAGAGCAATCCAGTGGCAAACTCCTGACCGATGTATTGCAGGAAGAGCTTCCCAATCAGAAAATAGCCATCCTTTCTGGTCCTGGTTTCGCGGCTGATATCGCATCTGGTTTGCCCACGGCCATGGTGATTGCGGCACATCAGCTTAGCGATGCGGCGGATTTGGCAGAAGCGTTATCCGGGGAAACTTTCCGCCTCTATCCGTCGAATGATCGCGTTGGTGTGCAGCTTGGGGGCGCGCTCAAAAATGTGCTCGCAATAGCCTGTGGTGTTGTGGAAGGCGCGGGGCTTGGGGATTCTGCGCGCGCTGCCTTGATCTCACGGGGGCTTGCCGAGATGAGCCGTTTTGTGGTCGCGGAAGGTGGCAAGGCGGAAACGCTTCAAGGGCTTTCCGGTTTAGGTGACCTGGTGTTGACTGCGACCAGCCACCAGTCGAGAAATTTGCGCTATGGCATTGCCTTGGGGCAGGGCAGAGCCGACGAGACGACCGGCTATCTGGTTGAAGGCGCATACACGGCATCCGCCTCCGCCCGACTGGCAGATGAATTTGGTATCGAATTGCCTATCACAAACGCTGTTGCGGCCATTATTGATGGCCGGACAAGCGTCGCTGAGGCCATCAAAGGCCTCATGACCCGACCGATAAAACAGGAATAGGAGACGAAATGCTGTACGCTCTGTGGTGCACCGATAAACCGGATCATCTGCAACTTCGAATGGATACACGCCCGGCGCATCTGGAATGGTTGGGTGGCCTCAACGCTGAAGGCAAAATAAAGCAGGCAGGTCCTCTGCTGGATGGCGACGGCAAACCAATGGGAAGCCTGGTCGTGATTGTTGCGGAGAACGCCGACGAGGCCAAGGCGATGGCTGCAGCCGACCCCTATGCTAAGGCCGGTCTCTTCGCTAGCGTCGATATCCGCCCGTTTAACTGGCTCGTCAACAATCCGGATGGTTGAGGAGACGCATCATGGCTTATTGGCTGTTTAAGTCCGAACCCTTCAAATTCTCCTGGGAGATGCTGAAAGCCAAGGGCGAAAAGGGCGAAGAGTGGGATGGTGTTCGCAACTATCAGGCCCGCAACAATATGCGGGCCATGCAGATCGGCGACAAAGGCTTTTTCTATCATTCCAATGAAGGGCTTGAGGTTGTTGGCATCTGCGAAGTTTGCGCTCTGGCACATCCTGACAGCACAGCAGACAACCCGACTTGGGAATGCGTCGATATTCGCGCGGTCTGCGGGGTGCCGAATCCTGTGTCACTGAAGGATGTGAAGGCCAATCCGGCACTGTCTGAAATGTCGCTGGTGACTTCTATGCGTCTTTCGGTGCAGCCGGTGACGGAAGCCGAATATCTGGAAGTCTGCCGCATGGGTGGGTTGGAAAACCCGCCGATGTGAGGATTTCCCGTTCCCTCGTGAGATGACCGCAAGTCCAGCTTTCTTCCTTCGGATTGTTGATGAAAACAGAACCCCGTCAGTTCATTTTGCAAAACACGGCCATCATGGCGCCACCGCATGTGCCGGAGATTCGGTTGCATCTTGCGGATGAAGCCCATGATCTGTGGCTGAAGACGGAAGACGAGTTGGAGGAGATTGGCCTGCCGCCGCCGTTCTGGGCGTTTGCCTGGGCCGGCGGGCAGGGGCTGGCGCGCTATATTCTTGACCATCCGGAAGCGGTAGCAGGCAGGCATGTTCTGGATTTTGCATCCGGCTCTGGACTGGTTGCGATTGCCGCGATGATGGCGGGAGCAGCTGAAGTGCTGACGGCAGATATCGATCCCTGGACGCAAAACGCAGTTGAGATGAACGCGTCGCTGAACGGTGTGAGGGTCAAATTCACAAGCGAAAATCTTGTTGGCAGTGCGCGCAACGAAGTGGTGATTTTGGCGGGTGATGTTTTCTACGATCAATCGTTCGCGAATCAACTGACACCATGGTTTGAGCATCTGGCGGGTGAGGGTAAGACTGTCCTCGTTGGCGATCCTGGGCGTTCATACTGCCCTAAAGACCGCATGGAGGCACTTGCCACCTATGAAGTGCCGGTGACGCGGGCGCTGGAAGATAGCGAAGTGAAGAAGACGACCGTTTGGAAGTTTTTATGACACGTTTTTTCGCTGCCAGCGCGCCAGAGCAAATAACGCGGGAAGCAAGGCGGCAAATAGCCAAAAGGCAAGTTGCCATTTCCAGTCACCGTTATTGAGAAATCCTTGATAGAAGGCCACACCAATAGGCCCGCTTAGCCCAGTCTCGAGAAAGTTTGTGGCTTCGCAACCGGCGCTGCTCAGGAGTACGGATTTTAAAGATCTCATGCTCATAATTATATTAGGTTTTGCGTTGGGGTAAAGCCGCTGCTCATTTCGAAGCAGCGGCCTTTTCGGACTTGTTATGCCGGGTTCTTGGCGTAGCGCAGATAGGGCAGCTTCTTTTCAATTGCGCCATATTTGGCTTCTGCCGCAGCATCATCCAAAGACAGTGCCACAATAACGTCTTGTCCGATTTCCCAGTTCGCAGGCGTCGCCAGTGGTTGCTCATAGGTGCGCTGCAGGCCGTCGAGTGCACGCAGTACCTCAGCAAAATTGCGGCCGACGGACATGGGGTAGATCATCATCAGTTGAACTTTCTTGTTCGGCGCGATGATGAAAACAGAACGTACGGTTGCTGTATCGGCGGGCGTGCGACCATCAGGCAGATAGGCATCTGCGGGCAGCATTCCGAACGCCTTGGAAAGTTCCAGCCCCTTGTCGGCGACAATCGGGAAGCCAGCTTCGGTGCCAGCCACTGTTTCAATGTCCTTCTTCCACTTGATGTGCTCGTCCACACCGTCCACGGAAACACCCAGAACCTTGGTGTTGCGCTTTTCCCATTCGGCGGAAAGCTGGGCGACTGCGCCAAACTCGGTCGTGCAGACAGGCGTGAAATCTTTCGGATGTGAAAAGATGATGCCCCAGCTATCGCCGATCCAGTCATGTAGAGCGACCGCTCCCTTGTCTGTCTCAACAGTCAGATTCGGGATGGTGTCATTAATTCGAAGTGTCATTGGCTTCCTCCAAAGTATTTTCTTGAATGAATAGCAGGCAGATTTCCTCGAAACCATGCGGTAAATTGCATACATTCTTTGCTTGTTATCTGCCAAGCTTTCATGAGAACATCCGCTCTTAAAGCATTGGGAGGGTGTGATGGATTTTTCAAGTGTCAGTTGGCTGGGCGTTGCCGTCGCGACAGTTGTCGCCTTTGTAATCGGTGGTGCCTATTACGGCCTTTTGGGTAAGCCATGGATGAAAGCGGCACGTATCGACCCCGCTGAAACCAATATGTCGGCCTCACTTTTCATAACGTCGATTTTGTCCGAATTTGTGATGGCAATTATCCTGTCAGTGCTATTTGGCGTTTTGACCATGGGTGAACCATCCATCATGGCGGGATTGAAAGCAGGCTTTTTGCTGTGGCTCGGATTTGTCATGACCACGCAGGTCATCAACCACCGCTATCAAGGGTTTGGCTGGGACCTGACCTTGATCGATGGTGTGCACTGGCTTTTGGTGCTGTTGGCGCAAGGTGCCATCATCGGCTATTTCTCTGCTCCGGCAGCGATGATGGCCGTCTGATATCAGTTGCCGCGAATAATGCAGACGCCCGCTTCATAGGAGCAGGCGTCGCCTGCCTGAGATTCAACGTCCAGAATCTTTGCTTTCGGTGGCGTATAGACGTCACCGGTGGTTCCAGGAGTTTCGTTGCCGGATAGCAGGAAGTAAATGCCATTGCCGTAGTCGCGGTAGATGACTGCGGATGAAACCGTGAGGCCATAGCGCTGGTGTTTGTGATGTCGTGGCAAATCGTGTGACAGGGCCGGTGTGGCCAGCATCATGCAAGCGGCAGCACTCGCGACAACAGGTGATTTGGAAATCAGGGCCATCATAGCCTCCATGAACAGCTTTTAACTATTTGTTAAGACTTTATACGCAGCTGATCTGCATTGGAAGCGCCGTGCTGTTTCAGCAGCAGCTTTTATCTGGCATGGTAAATCCTGCTGAAGATGCGGATTTAAATCGATAAAATAGGGCATTCGACCTTTTGGTAGGCTTGCGGAAAGCCAATCAGGCGAATAAACACGAGGCCTATCGCACTGCACAAGGGAGAGACGAGGCGGTCAAGTCTCTTGTGTCAGGTGAAAAGAAACGCCGGAGGGGTACTTATGGCGAATATGACAAATAATCGGCCCTTGTCGCCGCATCTTCAAATCTACAAGCCTATTCCAACTATGGTTATGTCGATCATGCACCGCATTACGGGCGGCGCACTCTATTTCGGCACCATCCTGGTTGCTTGGTGGTTGGTGGCTGCGGCTTCCGGTGAGGCCTATTTCGAATTTGTGAATGCAATTTATGGTTCGTGGATCGGTCGGCTGGTGCTGTTCGGCTACACTTGGGCCTTGATGCAACACCTCGTGGGCGGCCTGCGCCACTTTGTCTGGGACTTCGGATATGGTCTCGACAAGGCCTTTTCCAAGAAAATGGCCCAGGCAACGCCTGTTGTTTCTGTTGTGCTGACGATCCTGATCTGGGTCGCCGGTTACATGGCTCGCTGAGGAGGATAATCCATGGATATGCGCACACCTCTCGGCAAGGTTCGCGGGCTCGGTTCCGCCAAGGACGGTACAGAGCATTTCTGGCGTCAGCGTTTGACCGCCGTGGCGAATGTACCGCTCATAATCTTTTTTGTCTTCTTTCTCATCAAGTATAACGGCGCACCTTATGCAGAGGTTGTGGCGGCCCTTTCCAATCCGGTTGTTGCTGTTTTGATGGGGTTGGTTGTCATTTCCGGCGTCATCCACATGAAGCTCGGCATGCAGGTCATCATCGAGGATTATGTTCCTGTTGAATGGCAGAAGGTGACCTTCCTGATGCTGAACACATTCTTTTCCGTTTTCATCGCGGGGCTCTGCCTCTTTGCCGTGCTGAAAATCGGATTTGCGGGATAAGACAATGACGAATAGCGAAAAATACACATATGTTGATCACTCATTTGACGTGATCGTTGTCGGCGCTGGCGGCGCAGGTTTGCGCGCGACGCTGGGCATGGCGGAGCAGGGCCTGAAAACGGCCTGCATCACCAAGGTATTCCCAACCCGCTCGCACACTGTGGCGGCGCAGGGCGGTATCGCAGCATCGCTGACCAACATGACGCCAGACTGCTGGCAATGGCACCTCTACGACACCGTGAAGGGTTCCGACTGGCTGGGTGATGTGGACGCGATGCAATATCTCGCCATGGAAGCGCCGAAGGCTGTTTACGAGCTGGAGCATTATGGTGTTCCTTTCTCGCGTAACGAGGAAGGCAAGATCTATCAGCGTCCGTTTGGCGGCCATATGCAGAACTATGGTGATGGCCCGCCGGTGCAGCGCACTTGCGCGGCTGCCGACCGTACGGGTCACGCCATTCTGCACACGCTTTATGGTCAGTCTCTGAAAAACAATGCGCAGTTCTTCATCGAGTATTTCGCGCTCGACCTCATCATGGACGATGACGGCCGTTGCACAGGCGTTGTTGCCTGGAACCTGGATGACGGCACGATCCACCGCTTCTCCGCCAAGATGGTCGTTCTGGCAACGGGCGGCTATGGTCGCGCATACTTCTCGGCAACTTCCGCCCACACCTGTACAGGTGACGGCAATGGCATGATCGCACGTGCAGGTCTGCCGCTGCAGGACATGGAGTTCGTGCAGTTCCACCCGACCGGCATTTATGGTGCGGGCTGTCTGATTACAGAAGGTGCGCGCGGCGAGGGCGGCTATCTGGTCAACTCGGAAGGTGAGCGCTTCATGGAGCGTTACGCACCGTCTGCCAAGGATCTGGCATCACGCGATGTTGTTTCGCGCTGCATGACGATGGAAATCCGCGAAGGCCGTGGCGTTGGCAAAAACGGCGACCACATTTACCTTCACCTGGATCACCTCGATCCGGCTGTTTTGAATGAGCGTTTGCCCGGTATTTCCGAAAGCGCGAAGATTTTCGCAGGTGTGGATGTGACGCGCGAACCTATCCCGGTTCTGCCGACCGTTCACTACAATATGGGTGGCATTCCAACCAACTATTGGGGTGAGGTGCTGAACCCGACTGCAGACGAACCTGATCGTGTGGCACCTGGTCTTATGGCTGTGGGTGAAGCAGCTTGCGCCTCTGTTCATGGTGCAAACCGTCTGGGATCAAACTCGCTGATCGACCTCGTGGTCTTCGGTCGTGCCGCGGCTATTCGTGCCGCCGAAGTCATCAACAAGGACGAGCCGGTTCCAACTTTGAACGTTGCGGCCTGCGACAAGATCATGGAGCGGTTTGATAGCATCCGCAACGCTGCGGGCAGTACGCCGACAGCTGTGCTGCGTGACAAGATGCAGCGCGCCATGCAGGAAGACGCCGCCGTGTTCCGTACACAGGAATCGCTAGAATCCGGTTGCAAGCGCATCTCGGAAATCTGGGGTGAACTGCCGGATGTGAAGGTTACTGACCGCTCGATGATCTGGAACTCAGATCTCGTCGAGACGTTGGAACTTTACAACCTCATGGCTTGCGCGATCACCACGGTTTACGGCGCAGAAGCGCGTAAGGAAAGCCGTGGGTCGCATGCGCGTGAAGATTATGTCGACGGGCCGTTTGCTGGTCGCGACGATGAAAACTGGCGCAAGCACACCCTGTCCTGGGTTTCTGACAAGGGTGACGTCAAGCTTGACTACCGTCCCGTTCACACAGACCTGATTGCTGAAGGCATCGATCCGAAAAAGATCGAGCCGAAAGCTCGCGTCTACTAAGTTGAGGAGAAAGAAACATGGTTGAACTTACTCTCCCCAAGAACTCGGTGGTCAAAAACGGCAAGGTCTGGCCGAAGCCGGAAGGTGCCAAGAACCTGCGCGAGTACAAGATCTATCGCTGGTCACCGGATGATGGTGAAAACCCGCGCGTCGACACCTATTATATCGATGTCGATGATTGCGGCCCGATGGTTCTCGATGGTCTTCTTTACATCAAGAACAAGATCGACCCGACGCTGACTTTGCGCCGCTCCTGCCGCGAGGGGATCTGCGGCTCTTGCGCCATGAACATTGATGGCACCAATACGCTGGCTTGTACCAAGGGTATGGATGAGGTTGATGGCACAGTGAAGGTCTATCCGCTGCCGCATATGCCGGTGGTCAAGGATCTGGTGCCCGATCTCAATCAGTTCTACGCACAGCACCGTTCTGTTGAACCGTGGCTGCAGACGGTATCGCCAGCGCCGGAAACCGAATGGCTGCAAAGCCATGAGGACCGTCTCAAGCTTGATGGACTTTACGAGTGCATTCTTTGCGCATGCTGCTCGACATCCTGCCCGTCCTATTGGTGGAATGGCGATCGGTATCTCGGTCCGGCTGTTCTCCTGCAGGCCTATCGCTGGCTGATTGACTCCAGAGATGAGGCAACCGGTGAGCGTCTCGATAATCTGGAAGACCCCTTCCGTCTTTATCGCTGCCACACGATCATGAACTGTACGCAGACCTGCCCGAAGGGCCTGAATCCGGCAAAGGCAATTGCCGAGATCAAGAAGATGATGGTCGAACGCAGAGTCTAGTACAGACTGATTTTGAAATGGCCGGTCTTGGTGACCGGCCTTTTTGTTATCCGCAACCATATAGAGCATGCTATACTTGTTATTAATGTATCGGCTGTTCTATGTTGGTATGCAGAATCAGTGGTGTCGCGGTGCGGTGATCCACATTCCGCCACTTTCATTTTGGATATTGCCCCGGCAGTTTACAGGGAGTTTTTCATGCGCACATCTCATATTCTGATCGGCTTGAGCGTACTTCTCGCGCTCGGTGGATGTCAGCGCACGTCATATAGTGGCTTTGGGCAATCCCAGTCAGCGCCAGCGCCTTTGGAAGCGCAGCCGGTGGGTGGTGTTCAATCCAGCGACCTGACTGATCCGACCATGGGCAACCAATTCCCCAATGCGCCGGAGGCTGTGGAGCAGACTGCGATGGCTGATGGCGCTGCGGCAGCGAATGCTCTGGATGTGACGCAGGAAAGCATGGTGGGTAGCTGGCGCGTAGCAAATGCTGGCCTGACTTGCGACATGTTCCTTACCTTGACGAAGTATGGTGCTGGTTCCCGTGGCGGTACGCGCGGGTGCGTTGGTGAACTGTCCGCGATGCGTTCCTGGAGCGTATCCGGCAAGCAAATTTCCGTTTATGATGCGAATGGCAACATGATCGGGCGTCTATACAAGACTGCCGACAATCGCTTCGATGGTACGACTGGTAGCGGTCAGCCCTTTAGTCTTTCCCGGTAACAGATGGTTCTGCTGACTGCAGATGCAAGGCGCGCCTGATTATACGAGTAGCGTTTGGGAGCGCTTGAAACAGCTTGTCGAGAACGGCGAGCTGCAGGCGGATGATGCGCAGATTCATGCAGCCAAAAGCTTCGATACTATTCTGAATGGCCTGAAGGCCATTCCGCTCTCGTCCAAATCGAGTTCTCTCGGTTGGCTCTTCGGGAAGCGCACGCAAAAAGCACATGAGCTGGACGGGCTTTATCTGTTCGGTTCAGTTGGGCGTGGCAAAACCATGCTTATGGATATGTTCTATGAGCTGGTCCCCATCGAGAAGAAGCGCCGTGCGCATTTCCATGAATTTATGGCTGATGTCCATGATCGCATCGCCGGTCATCGTGAAAAACTCAAAAAAGGTGAGACCCGCGAGGCGGACCCGATGCCGCCAGTAGCAGCGGCTATTCGCGATGAAGCGCTGCTCCTTTGCTTCGACGAGTTTTCGGTGACCGATATTGCTGATGCGATGATCCTGTCGCGCCTTTTCACCGAATTGTTCAAACTCGGTTGTGTGCTGGTCGCGACCTCAAATGTTGAGCCAGACAACCTCTATCATAACGGCCTTAACCGTGGACTGTTCCTTCCTTTCATTGCGATCCTGAAGAACAATGTGAAGGTTATGTCTCTGGATGCGCGCACCGATTACCGTCTGGAAAAGGTCAAGCAGCTTCCTGTATATTGCACGCCTGTAGATGCACACGCCGATGCAGTTTTGGAAAGCGCGTGGCATCTGGCAACCAATGGAGCCAAGGCTCAAGCTGAGGACGTGCCCATGAAGGGCAGAGTGATCCCGGTACCGCATGCGGCAGGTGGAGCCGCTCGCTTCACATTTAGGGATCTTTGCGAGCAGCCGCTTGGCGCGGCCGATTTTTTGGCAATTGCAGCGCGCTATCACACGATATTTTTGGAGCACATTCCGAAACTGGATGCGGGGCGACGCAATGAGACGAAGCGCTTTATCAATCTGATTGATGCGCTGTATGACAACGGCATACGCCTTTTTGCCTCGGCGGATGCGCGGCCTGAAGATTTGCTTTCCGAAAGGCGAGATACCGAAGGATTCGAATTTGACCGCACAGCTTCACGTCTTTTTGAGATGCAGAGCGAGGAATACCTCGCGGCTCACGAAAGACGTTATTTGTCTGTGAATAGTTCCAATTAGTTATGACTATTGACTAATTTGTATTGACGTTTACGTAAGAATTTTCCAATCTAAACGATTGAAATTCCAAGTGTCAAAATTTTCATTTGCCATTTTTGGCTAATGCCGGTAAGGCCTTTTGCCAATTTGGTGCAGCGTGACGCCGTATCAATCACGGATTATTTCTGGAGGATTTACTCACATGGCGCGTAAAAAGATTGCTCTTATTGGTTCTGGCATGATCGGCGGTACGCTGGCACATCTCGCCAGCCTGAAGGAACTCGGCGATGTTGTACTTTTCGACATTGCTGACGGTATCCCGCAGGGTAAAGGCCTTGATATTGCCCAGTCCGGTCCCGTTGAGGGCTTCAATGCTTCCCTGACGGGTGCATCTGACTACGCAGCCATTGAAGGCGCGGACGTCTGCATCGTGACTGCCGGTGTTGCCCGCAAGCCAGGCATGAGCCGTGACGACCTGCTGGGTATCAACCTCAAGGTCATGGAGCAGGTGGGTGCCGGCATCAAGAAATATGCCCCGAATGCTTTCGTCATCTGCATCACCAACCCGCTGGACGCGATGGTCTGGGCGCTGCAGAAGTTCTCCGGCCTGCCGAAGAACAAGGTTGTGGGCATGGCCGGTGTTCTCGACTCCGCTCGTTTCCGTCACTTCCTGTCCGAAGAGTTCAACGTTTCCGTTGAAGACGTCACTGCATTCGTTCTTGGTGGCCATGGCGATACGATGGTTCCGCTCGCGCGCTACTCCACGGTTGCCGGTATTCCGCTGACCGATCTGGTGAAGATGGGCTGGTGCTCCAAGGAGCGTTTGGAAGAGATCATTCAGCGCACCCGTGATGGTGGCGCAGAAATTGTCGGCCTGCTGAAGACCGGCTCTGCCTACTACGCTCCAGCGGCTTCTGCTATTGCAATGGCTGAATCCTACCTGAAGGACAAGAAGCGCGTTATGCCCTGCGCAGCATACCTCTCCGGCCAATATGGCGTGAAGGACATGTATGTTGGTGTGCCGACGGTTATCGGCGCTGATGGCGTTGAACGCATCATCGAAATCGATCTCAATGGTTCCGAAAAGGAAGCATTCGACAAGTCTGTCGGCTCGGTTGCCGGTCTCTGCGAGGCCTGCATCAATATCGCTCCGGCGCTGAAATAAGCCCTCCAGGGACAAAGAAACAGGACTTATCAGATGAACATACATGAATATCAGGCGAAAGCGCTGTTGAAAGAATATGGCGCTCCGGTTGCGGATGGCGTGCCGATCTTCAAGGCTGAAGAGGCCGCTGCTGCTGCAGCCAAGCTGCCTGGCCCGCTTTATGTTGTGAAGAGCCAGATCCATGCTGGCGGTCGCGGCAAGGGCAAGTTTAAGGAACTCGGCCCCGACGCAAAGGGCGGTGTTCGCCTGGCCAAGTCGGTTGACGAGGTCATTGCCAATGTCAACGAAATGCTGGGCAACACGCTGGTGACAGCGCAGACCGGTGACGCAGGCAAGCAGGTTAACCGCCTTTATCTTGAAGACGGTGCGGACATCGACCGCGAACTTTACTGCTCGCTGCTGGTTGATCGCTCTGTTGGACAGGTTGCGTTCGTGGTTTCCACTGAAGGCGGCATGGATATTGAAGCCGTAGCGCACGATACACCGGAAAAGATCCACACAATTGCGATCAATCCGGAAAAGGGTGTAACGGCTGAAGACGTTGCAAAGATCGTTGCAGCTCTGGAACTGACCGGTGCGGCGGCAGAAGATGCAAAGTCGCTCTTTCCGATCCTCTATAAGGCGTTTGACGAGAAGGACATGTCACTTCTCGAAATCAACCCGCTGATCGTCATGACCAATGGTCACCTGCGCGTGCTCGACGCCAAGGTTTCCTTCGATGGCAATGCGCTTTTCCGCCACGACGACATTCGTGCGCTTCGTGATGAAACGGAAGAGGATGCCAAGGAAATCGAAGCTTCCAAGTGGGATCTCGCCTACATCACACTCGATGGCAACATCGGCTGCATGGTGAACGGTGCTGGCCTCGCAATGGCGACGATGGATATCATCAAGCTTTACGGCAAAGAGCCGGCAAACTTCTGTGACGTTGGCGGTGGCGCTGGCAAGGAGAAGGTTGCAGCGGCATTCAAGATCATCACCGCTGATCCGAAGGTCGAAGGCATTCTTGTCAATATTTTCGGTGGCATCATGCGTTGCGACGTTATTGCTGAAGGTGTTGTTGCTGCTGTGCAGGAAGTTGGTCTGCAGGTTCCGCTCGTTGTGCGTCTGGAAGGCACCAATGTCGAGCTTGGCAAGAAGATCCTCAATGAGTCAGGTCTCGCAATTACTGCGGCTGACGATCTCGATGATGCAGCGAAGAAGATCGTTGCTGCAATCAACGGCTAAAATGAAGGACCTGATTTAATGTCAATTCTCGTAAACAAAGACACCAAGGTCCTAGTTCAGGGCCTGACCGGTAAAACCGGTACATTCCACACCGAGCAGGCGCTGGCCTATTACGGCACGCAGATGGTTGGTGGTATCCACCCGAAGAAGGGTGGCGAAACCTGGACTGGCGCTGGTGGGCAGAGCCTGCCGATCTTTGCATCCGTTGCTGAAGGCAAGGAAGCAACCGGCGCAGACGCAACTGTGATCTACGTGCCACCGGCAGGTGCAGCTGCGGCGATCATTGAAGCAATTGATGCGGAGATTCCGTTCATCACCTGCATCACCGAAGGCATTCCGGTCATGGATATGGTTCGTGTGAATGAGCGTCTCGCGCGCTCCAATTCCCGCCTGCTTGGTCCGAACTGCCCCGGTATCCTGACCCCTGAAGAATGCAAGATCGGCATCATGCCGGGCTCGATCTTCCAGAAGGGTTCGGTTGGTATCGTTTCCCGCTCGGGTACGCTCACCTATGAAGCCGTGTTCCAGACCACGAACGAAGGTCTTGGCCAGACAACGGCTGTCGGTATCGGCGGCGACCCGGTCAAGGGCACCGAGTTCATCGACGTGTTGGAAATGTTCCTCGCTGACGACGCTACCCAGTCGATCATCATGATCGGTGAAATTGGCGGCTCGGCTGAAGAAGATGCCGCGCAGTTCCTGATCGACGAAGCCAAGAAGGGCCGCAAAAAGCCAATGGCTGGATTTATCGCTGGCCGTACCGCACCGAAGGGCCGCACCATGGGTCATGCCGGTGCTGTCGTTTCCGGCGGCAAGGGCGATGCTGAATCCAAGATTGCAGCCATGGAAGCAGCCGGCATCAAGGTGTCGCCTTCTCCGGCACGTCTTGGCACGACACTTGTTGAAGTCCTCAAGGGCTGATTTGAAAACTTGAAATCCGGGTGGGGTCTCCCTTCCCGGGTTCACTGCATCCAAAGGTACCGTCAAGCTCTGGCGGGAGAATGAGCCGATAAAATCATGCGGAGGGCGGGCGTTTAGCTCGCATATCAAAATGGCAAGGCAAGAAGCCAACGAACACTTCCAGATGACTTCGTTTCTCGACGGGGCAAATGCCACCTATATCGAGCAGCTTTATGCGAAGTATGAGGAAAACCCTGCATCTGTTTCTGAGGAATGGCAGGCATTCTTCGCTGCTCTGGAGGACAATCCGGATGATGTGAAGAAAGCCGCTGCGGGTGCATCATGGAAGCGCAGCAATTGGCCGATCGCCGCAAATGGCGAGTTGGTCAATGCGCTGGATGGTGACTGGGCGTCAATTGAAGGCGCCATTGAAACCAAGCTGAAGGGCAAGGCTGCAGCAGCAGGAAAGCCTGTTGACGCCGAAGAAGTGCTGCGTTCGACGCGCGATTCCGTGCGCGCCATCATGATGATCCGCGCCTACCGCATGCGCGGTCATTTGCATGCGCAGCTCGACCCATTGCAAATTGCCGCGCCGGTTGAAGATTTTAATGAGCTTTCGCCGGAATCCTACGGGTTCACCGAAGCTGATTACGACCGTAAAATATTCATCGATAACGTGCTGGGTCTCGAATTTGCGACGATCCGCGAAATGCTCGACATTTTGAAGCGCACATATTGCTCCACGCTTGGCGTGGAATTCATGCATATCTCTGACCCGGCCATGAAAAGCTGGATCCAGGAGCGCATTGAAGGTCCTGACAAGGTTGTTGAGTTCACGGCAAACGGCAAGAAGGCCATTCTGCAAAAGCTGATTGAAGCAGAAGGCTTCGAGCAGTTCATTGATGTGAAATACAAGGGCACCAAGCGCTTTGGTCTGGATGGCGGTGAAGCGCTGATCCCGGCACTTGAGCAGATCATCAAGCGTGGCGGTAATCTCGGCCTGAAAGAAATCGTTTTGGGCATGCCACACCGTGGCCGCCTCAACGTTTTGACAAACGTTATGGGCAAGCCGCACCGGGCTGTGTTCCATGAGTTCAAGGGCGGTTCTTACGCTCCTGATGATGTGGAAGGCTCCGGTGACGTGAAGTATCACCTTGGTGCATCGTCCGACCGTGAGTTCGACAGCAACAAGGTCCACCTGTCACTGACGGCAAACCCATCGCACCTGGAAATTGTGAACCCGGTTGTTATGGGCAAGGCACGCGCCAAGCAGGACCAGATTGCAGAAGTTCGCGAGCAGGACATCGTTCCGCTGCGCGAGCGCGCCAAGGTCATGCCGCTGTTGTTGCATGGCGATGCTGCGTTTGCCGGACAGGGCGTCGTGGCTGAAATTCTGGGCCTTTCCGGCCTTCGCGGTCACCGCGTTGCTGGCACGGTGCACTTCATCGTGAACAACCAGATTGGCTTCACCACCAATCCGGGTTTCTCGCGTTCCTCGCCATATCCATCTGACGTGGCGAAGATGATCGAAGCCCCGATCTTCCATGTGAATGGTGATGATCCGGAAGCTGTAACCTATGCGGCGAAGATCGCGACGGAATTCCGTCAGAAATTCTTCAAGCCGGTGGTTATCGACATGTTCTGCTATCGCCGCTTTGGTCACAACGAGGGCGATGAGCCGAGCTTCACCCAGCCGAAGATGTACAAGGTTATCCGCAGCCACAAGACTGTGGTTCAGCTCTACGCGGAACGTCTGATCAAGGAAGGCCTCATCTCTGAGGGCGAATTTGAGAAGATGAAGGCCGACTGGCGTGCCCATCTGGAGCAGGAATTTGACGCGGGGCAGTCCTATAAGCCCAACAAGGCTGACTGGCTTGACGGTGCATGGTCGGGTCTGCGTGCAGCGGACAATGCCGACGAGCAACGCCGCGGCAAAACCGGCATTCCAATGAAGCAGCTGAAGGAAATCGGCAAGAAGCTCACGGAAGTTCCGGCCGACTTCAATGCGCATAAGACCATTCAGCGCTTTATGGACAATCGTGCCAAGATGATCGAGACCGGCGAGGGGATCGACTGGGCCATGGGTGAAGCCCTGGCGTTTGGTACGCTGGCTGTTGAAGGCACAAATGTTCGTTTGTCCGGGCAGGATTGTGAGCGCGGCACCTTCTCGCAGCGCCATTCGGTTCTCTACGATCAGGAGAACGAAAACCGCTATATCCCGATCAATACATTGGTGCCCGGCAAGGCGCATTATGAAGTTATCAACTCCATGCTCTCGGAAGAGGCTGTGCTCGGATTTGAGTATGGCTATTCCTTGGCCAACCCGAACGCACTGACGCTCTGGGAAGCACAGTTTGGTGACTTCGCCAACGGCGCACAGGTGGTCTTCGACCAGTTCATCTCATCAGGTGAGCGCAAGTGGCTTCGTATGTCCGGTCTTGTCTGCCTGTTGCCGCATGGCTTCGAAGGTCAGGGGCCGGAGCACTCTTCGGCTCGTTTGGAGCGTTTCCTCCAGCTTTGTGCTGAAGACAACATGCAGGTTGCCAACTGCACGACACCGGCCAATTACTTCCACATTCTGCGTCGGCAGGTGAAGCGCGACTTCCGCAAACCGTTGATCCTCATGACGCCGAAGTCCTTGCTGCGCCACAAGCGCGCCGTTTCCAGTCTTTCGGAAATGGCAGGCGACACATCGTTCCACCGTCTGCTGTGGGATGATGCGGAGATGAACAAGGATGGTCCGATCAAGCTGCAGAAGGACAACAAGATCCGCCGCGTCGTCATGTGCACCGGTAAGGTCTACTATGATCTTCTGGAAGAACGCGAAAAGCGTGGTATTGATGATATCTATCTGTTGCGTGTTGAACAGCTCTACCCGTTCCCGGCCAAGGCACTCATCAATGAGCTGTCGCGTTTCCGCAACGCAGAAATGGTCTGGTGCCAGGAAGAGCCAAAGAACATGGGTGCCTGGTCCTTCATCGACCCCTATCTGGAGTGGGTGCTGGCGCATATTGATGCGAAGTATCAGCGCGTGCGTTACACAGGCCGTCCGGCTGCTGCCTCACCGGCAACAGGCTTGATGTCCAAGCATCTGGCGCAGCTGGAAGCATTCCTTGAAGATGCGCTGGGCGGTTAACGCCCAACGCAATCTGAAACAATGAACGAGATTTAGACAAACGGAAACTGATAAAATGGCCACTGAAATTCGCGTTCCCACTCTGGGTGAGTCCGTAGCTGAGGCGACTGTCGGCACATGGTTCAAGAAGGCAGGTGACGCTGTTGCCGCTGATGAAATTCTCTGTGAACTTGAAACCGACAAGGTGACGGTGGAAGTACCTGCACCTGCTGCTGGCACGCTTTCGGAAATTGTTGCCAATGAGGGCGATACAGTTGAACCGGGTGGACTGCTTGGCCAGATCGCAGAAGGTGCGGGCGCTGCCGCAGCACCGGCGAAACCGGCTGAGGCACCAAAGGCTGCAGCACCGGCAGCGGCGCCAGCGGCTGCTATGGCACCGGCACCAGCAGCGGCTAAGATGATGGCCGAGAACAACATTTCTGCTGATGGTGTTGAAGGTTCCGGCAAACGCGGCCAAGTGCTCAAGGGCGATGTAATTGCAGCAATTGCCAAGGGGCCTGCGGCATCTGCACCGGCACCGGCTGCAGCGCGTGCACCGTCCACTGGTGACGATGCGGCCCGCGAAGAGCGCGTGAAGATGACACGTCTTCGCCAGACCATTGCAAAGCGTCTGAAGGATGCACAGAACACCGCGGCCATGCTGACCACTTACAACGAAGTGGACATGACGGCAGTCATGGAAATGCGCAAGAAGTACAAGGATCTCTTTGAAAAGAAGCACGGCGTAAAGCTTGGCTTCATGGGTTTCTTTACAAAAGCCGTTACACATGCGCTGAAGGAACTTCCCGCTGTGAACGCCGAAATTGACGGCACGGATGTCATCTACAAGAACTTCTGCCACATCGGCGTTGCCGTTGGCACAGACAAGGGACTTGTGGTGCCGGTTGTTCGCGATGCCGACCAGATGTCGATTGCTGAAGTTGAGGCCGAGATCGCTCGTCTGGGCAAGGCTGCCCGTGATGGTCAGCTTTCCATGGCCGACATGCAGGGTGGCACCTTCACCATCTCCAATGGTGGTGTTTATGGCTCGCTTATGTCTTCGCCGATCCTCAATGCGCCGCAGTCGGGTATTTTGGGTATGCACAAGATCCAGGAACGTCCCATGGCAATCGGCGGTCAGGTCGTCATCCGTCCGATGATGTATCTGGCGCTGTCTTATGACCACCGTATTGTTGACGGCAAGGAAGCCGTGACGTTCCTTGTTCGCGTCAAGGAAAGCCTGGAAGATCCGGAACGTCTGGTTCTCGATCTCTAAAAGGGATTATCATGGCAGCAATCCTGGATCGCGATTGCCTTGCTCTGGTCGACAACGCTTGTGTTGTTGAGCTGAGCAAATTGGGGGCGTTGCGATCCGGTGGCTCTGAAGATAGCAATTTCATTTGCGATCTTGATGATTTCAGAAGTGCATTGTCCGCCAAGTATTTTGTTGGACGTCTACGGGATTTGACTGGATTTCTTTTGTTTGTGCAAAATGGAATTGCGAAAGCCAAAATTGTCCTAGTTGAAATTATCCGCAATTTTCGACCGGCTTCGGATGCCGTTGGTGGGAAAGTTGAGAGGTTGGCATATTCGGGCCAGCTTGAAGTGGCTAAGGCACTGGGGCACGCTCTTGAGCTTGGAAATAGGTGCTAAATGTCTCTGGAATTTTTCCTAACAGCACTGATCGTTGTATTGGCTCCGGGAACTGGCGTCATTTACACGGTCGCGACCGGACTTGGTCAGGGACGCAGGCAATCAATCGCGGCGGCAACTGGTTGTACCCTTGGCATCGTCCCGCATATCCTGGCCTCGGTGTTGGGGCTGGCAGCACTGCTGCACACAAGCGCACTGTTTTTCCAGATTTTCAAATATGCTGGCGCCGCCTATCTCATTTATCTGGCTATCATGACGATCCGCGATCGGGGTCCGGTTCGCTTCAATGTGGAGAAGCGCCAGGCAAGTCTTCCGCAGATTGCGCGAACAGGCTTCCTGATTAATATCCTGAACCCGAAACTGTCGATTTTCTTTCTGGCCTTTCTGCCCCAGTTTATCGCGCCGGAAGTTGTCGACAAGACGCTTGTCATGCTGGAGCTGGGCGCGATTTTCATGCTCATGACCTTTGCGGTTTTTGTGCTTTACGGTGTTTTCGCGGCGCAGGTGCGTGAGGTCATTTTGAATTCCAAACGAGTTATGGACTGGTTCCGCCGCATTTCGGCCCTTGCTTTTGGTGCTTTGGGCGCAAAGCTTGCTCTGGCGAGTAATTGAGATTTGGGAGCTGATCGCACATGCACGAATATCTGATCGAGCTGACATCATTGATGGCGATCTTTTCCTTCGCCATTGTCGTTCCGGGTGCGGATACCGCCATGGTCATGCGCCAGGCAATCGTGCATGGCCGCAAAGCTGCGGTTCTGACCAGCTTCGGTATCGGAACTTCTTTGATGTTCCATGTCAGCTATACGATTTTGGGGCTTGGCCTGGTGATTTCCCAGTCGCTTTTGCTCTTCAATATCATCAAATGGGTGGGGGCTGCCTATCTGATTTACATCGGCATTCAATCCCTTCGCTCCGGCAACGTGCACATTGAAACGCCAGGGGACGAAAGCGTTGCCAAGGCCAAAGCTCAAGGCATGTTCAAAAGCTTCGGCCTTGGTTTCATGGCCAATGCGCTGAACCCCAAACCGGTCTTCTTCTTCCTGTCCATCTTCTCAACTGTCGTCAGCCATTCAACCCCAAGCGGAGTGAAATTCGGCTACGGTCTTGTGATGGCAAGTTGCCTGATCGCATGGTTCGTGGGCGTCTCGTTCTTTCTGACAACGCCGACCATGCGTGCAGCGTTTGAACGCGCGGCCAAATGGATCAATCGCTTGTCCGGTGCAGTGTTTATCGGCTTCGGGATGAAATTAGCTACTGAGAAGGCGGGCTGACCATGCGTCTGGCAATTGCGCTACTGGCAGCGGGGGTGAGTGCAGGCAGCGCCGTGTCCAGCGATTGTCCGCAAGCGCGCGCCATTTATGCCGAGCCAGACGCGGGGTTGGAGCTTGCGTTTTCACCGGTCGAATCTGATGCGGCGGTGACCAGTCATATCTTTTCAATCCGGGATGCAAAAACGGGTACGATAATGGAAGGCCACGTGATTGTCTCTGATGCGCCCGAGCGCACGGGCGGCATGGTACAATTTCAGTGTCCGGAAGGCGATGTCACGGGAGCTGATATCGAGGCCTGCACCGTCTGGGAAGGCGTTATTTACGCGCTGAATGATGCCGGGCAGTTCGATCTCTTGCCGCCTGGTGATGTCAAAGCGGCTGAACAGATTTTGCTGCCGGGCTTCGGACCTGCCGTTGCGACATCATCCGCCTGGGGCAAAAGCAAGCTGACAACTGCACCTTGGGATGCCTTTCAACTGAAGGGATGCGCCAATGGTTGATACGCCGATATTGCTGGTGACAGGCGGCAGCCGTGGTATTGGCGCCGCTGTATGCCGCAAGGCTGCCGCTGAAGGCTGGACAGTGATCGTCAACTACGTGTCGAATGCGGCGGCAGCTGATGCGCTCGTCAAAGAGATCAAATCGTCAGGCGGTCACGCGGTTGCGGCGAAGGGCGATATGTCTGATGAGGCCGATATTCTGTCAGTTTATGCGTTCATTGACGAAAACTTCGGTCGGCTTGACGGTTTGGTGAACAATGCCGGGGTCGTCGATCAGTCTGCTCGATTGGATGAGATGTCGCGTGCGCGGCTGGAGCGTATGTTTGCCGTCAATGCAATCGGCGCGGCGCGTGTGGCCGCTGAGGCTGTCAAGCGCATGTCGATTTTGAAGGGCGGCAAGGGCGGCGCAATTGTCAATCTGTCTTCGGTAGCGGCCCTTTTGGGTGCGCCAGGGCAATATGTTGATTATGCTGCGGCCAAAGGTGCCATCGATACACTGACTATTGGGTTGGCGCGTGAAGTGGCCAGTGAAGGCATCCGCGTCAACGCTGTGCGCCCGGGCATTATTGACACTGAAATTCACGCGTCGGGCGGTCAGCCCGACCGGGCCAAGGCTTTGGCCGAAACAATCCCTATGAAGCGACCTGGCACTGCTGATGAAGTGGCGGACGCAATCTTGTATCTTTTGTCTAACAAGGCATCCTATGTCACGGGTGCCACGCTTAATGTGACCGGCGGGCGATAGCCTGGAAAAAAGGAAGGAAAGACGTATGTCTTATGATGTTGTTGTGATCGGATCTGGTCCTGGCGGCTATGTTTGCGCCATCAAGGCTGCACAGCTTGGCTTGAAAACAGCGGTTGTTGAGAAGCGGGCGACCTTCGGCGGTACATGCCTCAACATTGGCTGCATTCCTTCCAAGGCGTTGCTGCACGCATCGGAAACCTTCCATCTGGCAGGCCACACGCTTGGCGAATTGGGCGTTGAGGTGTCCAAGCCAAAGCTCAATCTGAAGAAGATGATGGCCCACAAAGATGCAACCGTGAAGGCCAATGTTGACGGTGTTCAATTCCTCTTCAAGAAGAACAAGATCGACTCATTCCATGGCACCGGCAAGGTGTTGGGCGAGGGGAAGATCTCCGTCACCAATGATAAGGGTGAAGTTCAGGAAATCGCAGCCAAGAATATTGTGATCGCGACTGGTTCCGACATAGCCGGTATTCCCGGCGTTGATGTCGATATCGACGAGAAGGTGATCGTATCATCCACGGGCGCTCTCGCTCTGGAAAAGGTTCCTGAAAAGTTGGTGGTTGTAGGCGGCGGCGTTATTGGTCTTGAGCTTGGTTCTGTCTGGGCGCGTCTGGGCGCGAAGGTGACAGTGGTCGAATATCTCGACAAGCTACTCGGGCCCATGGATGGCGAAGTTTCCAAGCAGTTCCAGCGCATGCTGGGCAAGCAGGGCTTTGAGTTCCATCTGAGCGCCAAGGTTACCGCCGTTGAGAAGGCGGGCAAGGGCGCGAAGGTGACCTTTGAACCGGTTGCTGGTGGCGACGCTGTCGTGTTGGACGCAGATGCCGTTTTGATTTCCACGGGTCGCAAACCCTACACTGATGGACTTGGTCTGGCGGAAGCCGGTGTCGTGATGGATGAACGCGGACGTGTCGAAATCAACAACCATTTCCAGACGTCTGTTACCGGCGTTTACGCGATCGGTGACGTTGTTCGCGGACCCATGCTTGCACACAAGGCTGAAGATGAAGGCGTTGCGCTGGCTGAAATTCTGGCCGGTCAGGCAGGGCATGTGAATTACGACGTCATTCCGGGCGTTGTCTACACGCAGCCCGAGGTGGCTTCCGTTGGCAAGACAGAAGAAGAACTCAAAGCTGCAGGCATCGCCTATAGTGTTGGAAAGTTCCCATTCACTGCAAATGGACGCGCGCGTGCCATGCTTGAAACCGATGGTTTTGTGAAGGTGCTGGCTGACAAGGCAACTGACAAGGTGCTTGGTGTCCACATTGTTGGCTTTGGTGCAGGCGAGATGATCCACGAGGCTGCCGTGTTGATGGAGTTTGGCGGATCGTCGGAAGACCTGGGTCGTACCTGCCACGCGCACCCGACCATGTCGGAAGCGGTGAAGGAGGCAGCCCTTTCGGCCTTCTTCAAGCCGATCCACATGTAATCGAACACAAATTTTTTGTAATCATTCTAAAAAGGGTCTTGCGATGCGGGACCCTTTTTGGTCATTTGGCGTTGGCGGCTATTACATATTCGGAGACCAGATATGGCACCCCTTTCTTATTCCATCCCACAGCGTATTGTTCACTGGCTGACTGCGCTTCTTGTTTTCTTCAATCTGCTGTTTACGGAAGGCATGGAGCATTGGCACCATGTGGAGCGTAGCGGTGGGACACCGACGGCTGACGAAGTCGCAAGTGCAAATATTCATGCCTATGTCGGAATTGCTGTTCTGACACTTGCAGTTATTCGTCTCATTCTACTGGCAGTGCAGGGCAAGCCAGCTGTTCCTGAAAATGAACCGCGTATGGCGAAGATAGCTGCTGCCGTGACCCACGGACTTCTCTATCTTTCGCTTTTCCTGCTACCTGTCAGCGGCGCGGCCGCCTATTACTTTGATGTGGACCTCGCTGGTGAGATGCATGCTGAAGTCTTCAAGACGGTCTTGTGGATTGTTCTTGTTGCGCACATTGGTGCTGCTTTGGTTCACAAATTCGTCTGGAAGACAGATGTCATGGATCGCATGACCACAGGCGTGAAAGCCTGAACGGATTTATTGCCTCAAGATCATTGAGGTCGGGCCTTAGCCGCCCGGTTCGCATTTTGTAGATGCGGACCGGGCGGCTGTCTTTCAGGCGAAATTTGTTTCTCAAATCGTGCCAATAAAGCTCACAGGGGTGAGACTGTGTAACCGCGCTTGCGGAAAAGCTCTACGAGGCCATCATTGCCTGACAAATGCAGTGCACCTACGGCCACAAAGGCATTGCCCTTTTCGAGCGTCGGCTGAACGCGTTCATCCATGTTGTGATTCCGCTCAATGATCATTTTCCGCTCGAATTCCTCCATGGAAAAACCAGCCTCGTCTTCCGGGTAGAGGTATTCGGTCAACGGACCGATCCAGCCGGGATGCCCTTCGTCATAAAGCACGATAAGGGTTTCCATCATGTCTTCGCTCTTCTGTGGGTCCTTGAGCATTTCCACGAGGCCTTTGACGTGAAACTCAACTGGGAGTGACGCCATAACTTCCAACTGTTCAGCCATGGTTTCCAGTCCAACCAGTGTTTTGCCGGTCGCCTGTGCGTCCTTTGCCAGCTGCTGGTCCAGGAATGCTGCACCGTCCGCCTTGCGTTCAAGTTCACAGCTTGGCAGTGCGACGAAGGATGTAACCATCCAGGGCTTCATTTTTGAAACTGCAAAAAGCGGGATACCACGTTCAATAAGTTGCGCTTCCAATGCGGCCTTTTCATCCGGTTTCAGGAAGTCGTAAATGGACTTCCCGTCGGTAAACATGGTCAGTTCCGGGCGCGCGTAAAGAGCAGCGGCAGCCCCTTTTGGGTCCAACACTTCGGTGGATTCGATAACCAGCGTATCTGCTTCGGCAAAAGCTGCCTTTGCACTGTCGGGGATATCGACCACGCGCGGGTCGGCCATATGCATCGTGCCAAGAAGATAGGAGGGTGGCACGCCGTCTTTTTCCACCTTCCAGAATACCGCGTCCGCATTGGGTATGGCCGCCGCCGCGTCTTTGATTTTCTCATAGGTGGCAGCGTCGTTGACGCGCAAGTCGGCCAAGACATTGTGGCCAACGCAGGTTGCTTTGCTCTCTTCAGCTTGCGCGGGCGACAACGTCGCCAGAATGAAAATCAGGGAAAGCGCTGCCAGCGTGTGTAATGTCGCGAGAAACCACACTGTTGCCTTCGGGAATTCAATTGCCGGAGCTTTCGCTTTCATCATCATGGATCTTGTCATACTGCTTTGGTTGATATTTGGCGTCAGGTTAGTCGCCAAACCCTCCAATTTCCCTAAGCGGGATGGTTAATTGCCATGTTCCAGCTCAGGCGCGTGGGTGGGCGCGGTCGTAAATGTCGAGAAGCCGTGCTGCGTCAACGCCGGTATAGACCTGCGTCGTGGAAAGACTGGCATGTCCCAGCAGCTCCTGAATAGTGCGGAGGTCACCGCCACCGGCCAATAGATGTGTTGCAAAGGAATGACGCAACGCATGGGGCGTCGCAGTCTCCGGCAGCCCCAGAGCGGAGCGGAGTTTGCGCATTTCACGCTGAATGATTGCGGGCTGCAAAGGCCCACCACGCGCACCACGGAATATGGGTGCATCCTCACTCAGGTGATAGGGACATAGTTTCATATATTCGCGAACAGCCTCTTCTGCAGCATGCAGCAGCGGCGTCATTCGCGTCTTGTTGCCTTTGCCGATGATGCGTAGTGAAGTTGCGCCTTGCGCCATGTCGGCAGGCGTCAAGCCCAGAGCTTCCGAAATGCGCAGGCCGCATCCGTAAAGTAGCGTCATAACGGCAGCGTTACGTGCGGCAATCCAGGGTTCTTCGGCCAGTTGTTCGCTCGAATCGACAACGCGCAACGCTTGCCCGGCAGTAAGTGGTTTTGGCAGGGATTTGGGTTGTTTGGGGGATCGAATTGCGCCCGCGCCGGCTGCGTTCACGAGGCCTTTTTTCTCCAGGTGACGCAGAAAGGAACGAATACCGGAAAGCTCGCGCCCCAGAGTGCGGCTGCCCGAACCCGCCTTGCGGCGGCTCGCAAGGAAAGCGCGCAAATCCGCCGGTCGCAGCGCTTCAATGTCTTTGAGTTTGACAGGGCCAGCGACATGACCCGCAAGGAACTGCAGAAACTGACGTGTGTCGCGCTCATAGGCTTCGACGGTATTTTCAGAAAGACGACGTTCTTCGCTGATGGTCTTGAGCCACATGTGGCGCAGACCAATCAGTTTTTCATCGGCAAAGATCAGTATCTCGTTCATCCACTCATCCAGAAACGCGAAACGTGGACTACACTACGAACTGGAGGTTATGTTTTCGCTAATGGCTTGTGGGTGTTCCGGGCCCGGCCCCCTAGCCAGTGGGCTGGCCATCGTCACGAATGGTCGTGCGTGAAATGGCACGTCGAGCGCCATAGGTTGTCAGTAGCCCCGCAGCAACGATAATCGCGGCACCCAACCAGACATTGGGTGTTGGAACTTCGCCAAACAGCAGATAGCCAAAGCCAACCGCGCCAACCAGCTCCGCATAGACAAGTGGAGAAAGCGTAGATGCATCGGCATAACGAAATGCGGTGATTGACATGGCGTGGCTGAGGCTGGAGGTGAGGCCCATGAGCAGGATGAGCCAGACATGCTCAGTCTTTGGAACGGACCAGGTGAATATTGCGGGTACCAGGAGCAGCAACGCGCCAAACAGGTTTTGAAAAGTCAGTGATTGCAGCGGCGGGGTTTCGCCCGATGCCATACGTGTTGCGACGAGATAGAAACCAAAGAGCAGGCCGGTTAGAAGTGCATACAGAATTCCGGGTTCGATGCCGCCAGATGGCTGCGCCACGATTAGCGTTCCAACAACACCTAATGCCAGGGAACCGATTTTGGTGACGTTCATCTGCTCCTTCAAAATGAAGCTGGAGAGCGCAGTTGCAATGATCGGTCCGATGAAGAAACAACTGACCGCAGTGGCCAGATCGATTGTTGAAATGGCGACATAATAGCTTGTCATCGCACCGATCAAAAAAACTGTTCGCAGGATGTGAGGCAGTAGACGGTGCTTTGACGGAATGATTTTGCTGCCACGCATGGCGACTGCAAAGGGAACGATTATAGCAGCGGCAGCGGCATATCGCATGAAGCTGACCAGAAGTGGCGAATAGTCGCTGGACAGATATTTTGCTATGCCATCAACAGCCGGAATGGTGAGGCTGCCGAGTGCCATCAGCAAAATTCCCTTTAACTGGTCAGGCATTGGAAACTCCATTGAATGCTGCGGCATAAAACAGGTGCGGATCGATTCTCTCAAGCCAATTGTTTTGATGTTTGCATTCAGCGAGTTTCATTGAGGCTTTTCTTTCCACCCGCGGGAGGGCAAGTTCTCAAAATCATGATCAAAGATTCGACCGACTTGTTCGGCAAACCCAAGCATATGAAAAGCGTGCCGGTTCTGGTGCCCATGCCGGCCCCCGGACCTTACTCCTATGGGGTTCCGGACCACATGCATGTGGAACCTGGTGCTATTGTGCAAGTGCCGCTCGGCCCGCGAACGGTGACGGGTGTCGTGTGGGATGAGCCCGAGTCGCGCGATGCTCTCGACCCGAAAAAACTGCGCGCGATCGAACATGTCTTTGATTGCCCCCCGCTTTCGGCTGACATGCGCCGTTTCCTCGATTGGGTAGCAGCCTATACGATTTCGCCGCCTGGGCTTGTTGCACGCATGGCGCTACGCGCGCCAACGGCTTTTGATCCCGAGCCGATGGTAGAGGGGCTTCGACTTGTCAGTCAGGATGTTGCGCGCATGACACCTGCCCGCAGTCGCGTGCTTGAATTGGCGTCCGACGGGTTTGCCTGGACGCGGCTCGGGCTTGTGCATGCTGCTGGCGTGTCGGCAAGTGTTGTGGACGGTCTGATCTCCCAAGGTGTGTTCGAAACTGTATTCCTGCCGCCGCCGCCAGTCGTTGCGGCACCCGATCCGGATTTCACGGAGCCACGGCTGGAGGGCGATCAAAAGCTCGCCGGTCAGGTTCTTGTCAAATCTGTCAAAGCCGGAAACTTCAATGTGTCGTTGATCGATGGTGTGACCGGTTCCGGCAAAACGGAAGTCTATTTCGAGGCGATTGCCGAGGCTATTCGCAAAGGCAAACAGGTCCTCATCTTGCTGCCTGAAATCGCACTGACATCGAGCTTCCTGGAGCGGTTCCAGGATCGCTTTGGCGCAAAGCCCGCCGAGTGGCACTCCGAACTTGCCCCCAAAACCCGCGAGAAAGTGTGGCGGCAAGTGGTGACGGGCGAGGTGCGTGTGGTCGCTGGCGCGCGGTCAGCTCTCTTTTTGCCTTTCTGCGAGCTTGGGCTGATTATCGTGGATGAAGAGCATGATCCGGCCTTCAAGCAGGAAGATCGCGTTTTCTATAATGCGCGCGATATGGCTGTAGTTCGCGCGCGGATCGGGAATTTTCCGACCGTACTTGTGTCCGCGACGCCATCTGTCGAAAGTCAGGTCAACGCGCTGCAAGGCCGCTATCAGGCAATCCATCTCCCGGTGCGATATGGCGAAGCGGCAATGCCGGATTTGGGAACGATTGACATGCGTGCTCACCCGCCGGCACGCGGTGGGTTTTTGTCGCCGATCATGCTGCGTGCAATGGCCGCGACGCTTGAGAGGGGGGAGCAATCGCTTCTCTTCCTGAACCGTCGCGGCTACGCCCCGTTGACGCTGTGCCGCGTCTGCGGGCACCGTTTCCAATGCCCGGATTGCTCCAGCTGGCTGGTGGAGCACCGCTTTCGCGGTCAGATCCAGTGCCACCATTGTGGCTATGCCGAGCCGACGCCGGAAGCTTGCCCGGAATGCGGAACGTTGGATCATCTGGTTGCCTGTGGGCCGGGCGTGGAGCGAATCGCGGAAGAGGTGGATAGTCACTTCCCAGAGGCACGAACCATCGTGCTGTCGTCTGACATGGGCGGCGGGGTGAAGCGCCTGCGTCTGGAACTCGAAGCAATCGCAAAGGGGGAGGTGGACATCGTTGTCGGCACACAGCTTGTTGCCAAGGGACACAATTTCCCGCTCATGACGCTGGTTGGCATCGTGGATGCGGATTTGGGTCTCGCCAATGGTGATCCGCGCGCGGCAGAACGCACATTCCAGCTCTTGTCGCAGGTGACGGGCCGCGCAGGGCGCACGGGGCTGAAAAGCCACGGTCTTATTCAGACATATCAGCCGACCCATCCGGTGATGCAGGCTATTGTTTCCGGCGATGCCGAAGCCTTTTATGATCGCGAAATTGCGGAGCGAGAGAAGGCATTGCTGCCGCCTTTCGGTCGTCTTGCGTCAATTATCATATCTGCGTCAGATCGCGCGGAGGCAGAAGGACATGCACGAGGCTTGCGACGGGGCGCGCCAATTGCTGAAGGTTTCTCGGTGCTTGGCCCGGCTGAAGCGCCGTTGGCGCTTGTGCGGGGACGCTACCGTTTTCGATTGCTTGTGCATGGGCGTCGCAATTCCGATATTCAGGCGTTTTTGCGGGCAATGATTGCCAAAGGCCCCAAAGCGCGCGGCTCAATCCATGTGCAACTGGATATCGACCCGCAGAGTTTCCTGTAAATCAGGAGTTTTCGCCGACCATGATTTCGGCCAAAATGGTGTCAAAGTCCTCCCCCTTCGCGGTCCTTTCAATCAAGCTGTGCAAGCCCTCATCGCCAGCTCTCGCGTGAATTGCCGCGACATAGGAGGCCGCAGAGCCATAGGCATCTTTCCAGCCTCGCTCGCGCACAAAGCTGTCCCAGTCATAAAAGCTCCTAGAATTGGAAATCCAGGCGATGTCGTCTTGTGAATGATCGAGGCGAATCCTGTCATCACCAGAGACGTAGGTTGCCAGCCCTTCGTCGAACCAGTTCGGGAATTTCCCGGTGAGAAGGGCGACAGCGCCCCAGCGTTTGTGCAGCTCGGAGTGGACCCGTTCATGGGTCAGGAGTATTTCGGCCAAGTGCGCGTCGTTGATACCTTTTGGTGGTATGTGAAGTGCGTGCCAGCCATAGGTGACCGCAACACGGTTCATCTTTCCAAAGGTCTTTTCGCACATCAAGGTGGTGCAAAGAATGTAGCGCGGACTTGCTTCCAGGTCCCCAAACAGGGCCTTCACCTTGGCATTGGTGCGGCTGATGAGGAGCATTTCCAATCCAGCTTTGGAGGGGTCGTCGGTGAAGACGCCGGTAGCGATAGCACTCAATCCGTACGCCTGCGGCATCAACATCCGCTGCGGGCCGGGAACTGCATAAGCAGCAGCGGCGGCAAAGGTCATCGCGACGAACGCACCGGCGGCCAATTTTTGCTTCAGTTTCATGCCTGGAACCTCAATCTAGCTGCATCGCTCTTGGCCATTAGCAGGACAATGCGGCCACGTTTGGACTATTTCTGTGTCTATTTTGCAATGCGAACCCAACTTTTCAGTCAGCAACCGGTCGTAGCATTTTCGCAATCGCTTCGATGTGCAATAAAGTGGGCCAAACATTGGGGGAAAACGCGTGGAACTGGCATTACCTGAATGGCCCGCAGAACTGGGAGCGCAACTTGCCCAGGTCTCTGCCTTGGTCACGATCCTTATTGGTCTCGTGTTTCTGGCGACAGCCAAGCCCTTGGCGCAGCGTTGGGGATTTGACGCACGCGAGGGGCGGTCTGGCGCAACTGGAGAGTTGCGGGTTGCGGGTGGTTTTATGGCCGGTGTTGGTCTGGCGGCCTATTTGTTCGACCAGCCTCTTATATACGTCATGCTTGGCGCTGCTCACGGTTTTGCTGCATTCGGACGCGTTCTTTCCATGATGTCTGCATCGGACAGGTCAAACGGTCTCATCAATTTCCTTCTTCTCTTGCTTCAGGCGGCGCTCTCCGTTGCTGCGCTTTACTGGCTATTTGATGTGTGGACTGCGGATGCTGCATTTCAGTTGCCACAAGAAGGGGGTGCCTATCTCGTGTTCCTGGCAAGCGCCGTCTCCATGGCGATTGGCTTTGTTGTGATGTTTGCGCCTGGCATCTCAATGCTGGTGAGTGGCTTGACTGCCACTGCGGGGCGTGAGCGCATCTTCGCCGCCGTGCGGTCGTCGGGCGGATTTTTGCTTGGCGCTGCCTGTGTTGCCTTGTTGACTGTGAACCCGTTTGCTGAACTGGCATTTGGGGCCGCCTACATGTTTTCCACAGCCGCTCGTGTTGTTGTGATTTTTGCAGACCGTGGGCGCAAGTATTTCAATGCAATTGCGCTGTTGTTCCAATTGGCGATGACCTGCCTTTTTATCGGCCATGTATTTGGATATTTTTGAGGTTTAGACCCCTTATACGGGCAAACATGTCGCAAGCCTGCGCTATGTGTTGTCAAAAAAAAGTCAAAAGACAGGCAAGAAACGCGTATGAACACGATTCTTGGTCGTTGAACGTGTTGCGAGTCCTGAAATCCTATGCTACACGGACCGCGAATTTGAAGGTGGGAGGGGCAAAACGTTTTTCTCACCAAATTAAATGGCAACGTTTTCAATGGTTTGACTTTCGGCCTGTTCCGAGAGCTTTCTTGTTGAGAGAGATAAAGAGAAGCGAGCATCCGTGGCGAACACATCTCAGCTTATTTCTGGTGTTGCAGAACGATATGCATCGTCACTTTTCGACTTGGCGCTTGAAGCCAAGCAGGTCGATAAAGTGACTAAGGATCTGGCGAGTTTTGCCGGTCTGATTGAGGGCAGTGAAGATCTGAAGCGTCTTGTGGAGAGCCCAGTTTTCTCCTCCGATGATCAGGTCCGTGCTATCGGTGCTGTTCTGGACAAAGCCAAGATCACTGGTTTGGCTGGTAACCTTATTCGCGTTGCTGCTGCAAATCGTCGTCTGTTTGCTGTTCTAGGTATGATTTCCGCGTTTTCAGCAATCGCAGCCCGTCATCGGGGCGAGGTTTCTGCAGACGTTACTTCTGCGCATGCTTTGACTGCAGCGCAGGAAAAAGAGTTGAAGGCGGCGCTCAAGGGCGTCACCGGCAAAGACGTGACACTCAATGTTACTGTCGATTCTTCTATCCTTGGTGGGCTGATCGTTAAGGTCGGTTCGCGGCAGATTGATACGTCGCTTCGCACCAAACTTTCTACCCTTAAGCTTGCACTGAAAGAGGTTGGCTGATGGATATCCGCGCCGCGGAAATTTCCGCAATTCTTAAAGATCAAATCAAAAATTTCGGCAAAGAGGCAGAAGTCTCTGAAGTCGGCCAGGTTCTTTCCGTCGGTGACGGTATTGCCCGCGTTTACGGCCTCGACAATGTTCAGGCTGGTGAAATGGTGGAATTCCCCGGTGGAATTCGCGGCATGGCGTTGAACCTGGAAACCGACAACGTTGGTGTGGTTATCTTCGGTGCCGACCGCGACATTAAGGAAGGTGACACGGTTAAGCGTACAGGCGCTATCGTGGACGTTCCTGTCGGTCCGGAACTGCTTGGCCGCGTTGTTGACGCCCTTGGCAATCCGATTGATGGCAAAGGCCCGATCAAGGCCAAGAAGCGTGCCCGCGTTGACGTTAAGGCGCCAGGCATTATTCCGCGTAAGTCGGTTCATGAGCCGATGTCCACCGGCCTGAAGGCTGTTGATGCGCTTATCCCGGTTGGTCGTGGTCAGCGTGAGCTGGTTATCGGCGACCGTCAGACTGGTAAGACTGCTATCATTCTTGATACGATCCTTAACCAGAAGTCCATTCACGATGTTGGTCCAGACGCTGACAAGCTCTTCTGCGTATACGTCGCTGTTGGTCAGAAGCGTTCCACTGTTGCTCAGTTCGTGAAGGTTCTGGAAGAGCGTGGCGCTCTGCAGTACTCCATCGTTGTTGCTGCAACAGCATCCGATCCGGCTCCGATGCAGTTCCTTGCACCGTTTGCTGGTTGTGCGATGGGTGAGTACTTCCGCGATAACGGTCAGCATGCGCTTATCGGTTACGATGACCTTTCCAAGCAGGCCGTTTCCTATCGTCAGATGTCCCTGCTTCTGCGTCGTCCGCCGGGCCGCGAAGCTTATCCAGGTGACGTTTTCTACCTGCACTCTCGTTTGCTCGAGCGCGCTGCGAAGCTCAATGAAGACAACGGTTCTGGTTCTTTGACCGCTCTGCCGGTTATCGAAACTCAGGGTAACGACGTTTCGGCCTTTATTCCGACCAACGTGATCTCGATCACTGATGGTCAGATCTTCCTCGAAACGGACCTGTTCTATCAGGGTATCCGTCCGGCTGTTAACGTTGGTCTGTCGGTTTCCCGCGTTGGTTCATCGGCGCAGATCAAGGCGATGAAGCAGGTTGCTGGTTCCATTAAGGGTGAGCTTGCTCAGTACCGTGAAATGGCAGCTTTTGCGCAGTTTGGTTCTGACCTTGATGCCGCAACACAGCGTCTTCTTAACCGTGGTGAGCGTCTGACGGAGCTTTTGAAGCAGCCGCAGTTCTCGCCGCTGAAGACAGAAGAGCAGGTTGCTGTTATCTTCGCTGGTGTTAACGGCTATCTCGACAAGATTGCTACCTCGAAGGTTGGTGCCTTCGAAGCTGGTCTTCTTGCCTATATGCGTAACGACGGTAAGGCTGTACTTGATGCAATCCGCACCGAGAAGTCTATCTCCGACGACACCAAGGAAAAGCTGAAGGCTGCGATCGATACGTTCGCCAAGTCTTTCGCTTGATAACAGGTTCCGAGCATAGGACGGAAAACGGATGCCTTCACTAAAGGATCTGAAAAACCGGATTGCCTCCGTCAAGGCAACGCAGAAGATCACCAAGGCGATGCAAATGGTCGCCGCGGCGAAGCTTCGGCGTGCCCAGGAGGCAGCTGAGGCTGCACGGCCTTATTCGCAGCGTATGGGTGCGGTGCTTGCCAATATTGCGCAAGTCACCGGATCTGACGGCGATGCGCCTGCACTGATGACCGGTACGGGGAACGATCAGACCCATCTTCTGGTTGTCTGCACAGCTGAACGCGGTCTGTGCGGCGGTTTCAATGCGCAGATTGCAAAGCTTGCGCGTGATACGGCTCGCCGTTTGATCGCCGAGGGCAAGACAGTCAAGATTTTCTGCGTTGGCAAAAAGGGTTATGACAGCCTTCGTCGTGACTTCGCAGCCAATATCATTGAACGCACTGATCTGCGTGAAGTCAAAAAAATCGGCTTTGAAAATGCGGATGTGGTCGGCAAGAAGGTCATCGCCCTGTTTGAAAAGGGCGAGTTTGACGTCTGCACATTGTTCTACTCCGAGTTTGAGTCTGTTATCTCACAGGTGCCAACTACTCAGCAGCTTATCCCTGCTGCAGTTGAGACTTCTGAAGAGGCTGGCGAAGCTGGTGCGTCTTACGAATATGAGCCCGATGCGGGTGCAATTCTCGCGGATTTGATCCCGCGTAATATCTCGGTTCAAATTTTCCGTGCGCTTCTTGAGAATGTCGCCGGTGAAATGGGTGCCAAGATGAGCGCCATGGACAGTGCGACCCGTAATGCTGGTGAAATGATCGACAAGCTGACACTTTCTTATAACCGTCAGCGTCAGGCACAGATCACCAAGGAACTTATCGAAATTATTTCGGGCGCAGAAGCGCTCTAAGGTTTGAGAGAAAGAGGGAATATAGATGGCTAAGGCAGCTACCTCGAATACGACAGAGACCGCCGCGAAGAAGGTGCCGGCCCGCAAGCCAGCAGCCAAGACCGCTGCGGCTAAAACACCGGCAAAAAAGGCTGCGGCAGCAGGCTCTGTTGGTAAAGTAACGCAGGTCATCGGCGCTGTTGTCGACGTGTCCTTCCAAGGTGGGGCTCTGCCGCCGATCCTCAACGCGCTGGAAACAGACAACAACGGCGTGCGTCTGATTCTCGAAGTTGCTCAGCACCTCGGTGAAAACGCAGTTCGCACAATTGCTATGGACTCCACCGAAGGTCTGGTTCGTGGCCAGGCTGTGACGGATACAGGCGCTCCTATTTCCGTTCCGGTTGGCGACGAGACACTCGGTCGCATCATGAACGTAATTGGCGAGCCGGTTGACGAAATTGGTCCGATCAAGACCAAGGGAACCCGCGCAATTCACCAGGAAGCTCCGGCCTACGTTGAGCAGTCCACAGAAGGTGAAATTCTGGTAACCGGTATTAAGGTCGTTGACCTTCTCGCTCCTTACGCTAAGGGCGGTAAGATTGGTCTGTTCGGCGGTGCTGGCGTTGGTAAGACCGTTCTTATCATGGAATTGATCAACAACGTTGCTAAGGCACACGGCGGTTACTCTGTGTTTGCTGGCGTTGGTGAGCGTACCCGTGAAGGTAACGACCTCTACCACGAAATGATTGAATCCCGCGTGAACGTCGACCCGCGCGAGCATAACGGTTCTGCCGATGGTTCCAAGTGCGCACTGGTTTATGGCCAGATGAACGAGCCTCCGGGTGCACGTGCCCGTGTTGCTTTGACCGGTCTGACTGTTGCTGAACACTTCCGTGACCAGGGTCAGGACGTTCTGTTCTTCGTGGACAACATCTTCCGCTTCACCCAGGCTGGTTCTGAGGTGTCCGCTCTGCTCGGTCGTATTCCTTCAGCTGTGGGCTATCAGCCGACACTGGCGACAGACATGGGTGCTCTGCAGGAACGCATTACAACGACGACCAAGGGTTCCATTACCTCGGTTCAGGCAATTTACGTTCCTGCCGACGACTTGACAGACCCGGCGCCGGCAACATCGTTTGCCCACCTTGATGCGACGACCGTTCTTAACCGTTCGATCGCTGAAAAGGGTATTTACCCGGCTGTGGACCCGTTGGACTCCACATCTCGTATGCTTGACCCAATGATCGTTGGTCAGGAACACTACGATGTTGCTCGTAAGGTTCAGGGTACGCTGCAGCGCTACAAGGCTCTCCAGGATATCATCGCCATCCTTGGTATGGACGAACTTTCTGAAGAAGACCGCCTGACCGTTGCTCGTGCACGTAAGATCGAGCGCTTCCTGTCTCAGCCGTTCCACGTTGCTGAAGTCTTCACCGGTTCTCCGGGCAAGCTGGTTTCTCTTGAAGATACCATCAAGGGCTTCAAGGGTCTGGTTGAAGGTGAATACGATCACCTGCCGGAAGTTGCCTTCTACATGGTTGGTTCTATGGACGAAGCAATCGAAAAGGCGAAGAAGCTGGCTGCTGAAGCCGCTTAATCGCTTGATAATTGAGACGTAGGCGCTCTATGCGTCTACGTCTTCCACGCCTTGAAGCAGAAGAAAAGTGTATTGTCATGGCCGACAGCTTCAATTTTGAACTTGTTTCTCCAGAACGTTTGCTGGTTTCAACCGAAGTCGCTTCGGTTGTGGTGCCTGGAACTGAAGGTGAAATGACTGTTATGGCGGAGCATGCGCCCACCATGACGACTATCAAGCCGGGTGTTGTGACACTGACGGGCACTGACGGCAGCGTTGACAGGTATGTTGTCTTCGGTGGTTTCGCCGATATCCTGCCAACGGGCTGCACATTGCTTGCAGAGTCTGCTGTGCATGTTAATGAAATCAACGAAAGCGATCTGGAAGCACGCATCGAAGCTGCGCGTGAAGAGCTTGCTGATGTTGAGCATCACGAACATCGCAGCAAGCTTGAAGAGTATATCTTCCAGTTGACTGATCTGCGCGGAACTCTGACGTTTCAGATCTGATCCGTTTTGAGATTTTGATTTTGAGAAAGCTCCGCTTGTCGGGGCTTTTTTATTGCGTGGTTCGTTCTGCCGGATCTGAACTCTCTCGGGCGCTCGGCGATTGCCGCAGGTTGCCGGCCAGTACGATATTATTCGTGTTATTTTTTTGCAGCTTGTTCATTTATGTGCTTTAAGCAGAAACATGATCGAAAAACTCGACTTGTGGAATTGAACATATGCCTCAGATGGAATTTAAGGCTGGGTCATCCAGTGAGCAGCTGGAGTATTTTTCAGCGCAGGCGGATCGGGCCAGCGATTTTCTGAAAGCGATCTCACACCAGGCACGGCTCATGATCCTGTGTATTCTTTCCGAGGGAGAGAAGACTGTTTCCGAAATTGAAGAGATTTTGGGGTTGCAGCAGGCGGTCGTGTCTCAACAATTGGCGCGTCTTCGCGCCGAAAACGTTGTGGAAACCCGTCGTGAGGGACGCCAAGTCTACTACAGCATTGCCAATCAGGATGTCATTGGCATTGTCAACGCGCTTTATTCCATGTTTTGCAAGCCGCTCGAAGGCAGTGAAGGCAAGCCGATCTGCTGACTTGGGCGTTGCGCAACTCGCTTGCGCGGTCATCGCAAAGTTGATGTCGCATTCGCATACCCCGCCACATACTGAATAATCTAAAGTCCACAGTGTACGTCGCTGTGGGCTGATTTGTTATGATGTCATGACGTTCAATTGGGAAATGGAATGTTGACCGCGATGATGCCGCGGGCCATTCTTGATAAAGGTAGCGTAATTTGTACCGGCCAAAAGGTGCAGAGGTTCTGCTGGGATGGAGCGATGAGTTTGCAGGCTGAACATAAACAGATACTCGACCAGGTGGCGGGCATTGTGGCAGAATTTTCAGGCCATGAGGGGCCTCTATTGCCGATATTGCACGCGGTACAAGGCGAGTTTGGTCACATTCCAGAGGCCGCTTTGCCGGCAATTGCCAGTGCGCTTAACCTCTCCCGGGCAGAAGTGCATGGGGTGGTCAGCTTCTATCATGATTTTCGCGATGTTCCGGCTGGCGAAAAGGTTCTGAAAATCTGTCGCGCTGAGGCCTGTCAGGCGATGGGCGGTGAAGCCTTGTCTGCTGCGTTGCTGCAGGCATTGGGCGTCGAATGGCATGGCACCACGCAAGATGGCTCGGTTACGGTTGAGCCTGTGTACTGTCTTGGGCTTTGTTCATGTGCGCCTGCTGTAATGTTGAATGATGAACTGATTGGCCGGGCCACTCCTGATGGGGTTCTGTCTGCTATTGGGGAGGCGGATCAATGAGTGTTCGGTTGTTTATTCCCTCAGATTCTGCAGCGGTTGCCCTGGGTGCGGATCGAGTTGCATCGGTATTTGAAGCAGAACTGAATGCGCGCGGATTGGAAGTTTCCATCGTGCGCAACGGTTCGCGTGGCATGCACTGGCTAGAGCCGCTTGTGGAAGTAGAAGTGGAGGGAAGCCGCATTGCCTTTGGGCCGGTCTCTGTAGACGACGTACCCGCGTTGCTGGACTCTGGCATTGTTGAAGGTGAGCGCACCCATCCGCTCTGCCTGGGGTTGACGGAAGAAATTCCATATTTGAAGAACCAGACGCGCCTGACCTTCTCTCGCTGTGGCGTCATAGATCCACTTTCGCTTGCGGACTACGAGGCGCATGGTGGATTGAGCGGCCTTCGTTCTGCACTGTCGCTTCATGCCGTGGACATCGTCAAAGAGGTAACGGACAGCGGTTTGCGTGGACGTGGCGGTGCCGGTTTCCCGACAGGCATAAAATGGAACACCGTTCATCACGCTCATGCAGACCAGAAATACATCGTTTGCAATGCGGATGAAGGGGATAGTGCGACCTTCGCCGATCGGATGATCATGGAGGGCGATCCCTTCTGCCTCATCGAAGGCATGGTGATCGCCGGGTTCGCGGTTGGCGCGACCAAGGGCTACATCTACATCCGCTCGGAATATCCACGTGCCATAGCCACCATGCAGCGGGCAATCGAGATTGCGCGCGAGAGCAAGCTGCTTGGCCATGCTATCCTGGGGTCGCCTCACCATGATTTTGATATAGAAGTGCGTGTTGGGGCAGGTGCCTATGTATGCGGCGAGGAGACCTCGCTCTTGAATTCGCTGGAGGGCAAGCGAGGCCTTGTGCGCGCCAAGCCGCCTCTGCCGGCCCTTGAGGGCTTGTTTGGCAAGCCTACTGTGGTGAACAACGTTATTTCCCTGGCCTCCGTGCCGATCATCCTCGATGAGGGCGCGGAATATTATCGCGATTTCGGCATGGGGCGGTCTCGCGGCACGATCCCAATTCAGATTGCGGGCAATGCCAAATATGCAGGGCTCTACGAAGTTGCATTCGGTCTGACACTCGGTGAAATCGTCAATGACATTGCAGGCGGCACAGCGTCCGGCAGGCAGGTGAAGGCCGTGCAGGTCGGCGGACCACTCGGCGCCTATTTCCCGCCCGCACTTTTCGATACGCCGTTTGACTATGAAGCCTTCGCTGCTGCGGATGGACTGATTGGCCATGCCGGAATTACGATTTTTGATGACACTGCAGACATGCTCGCCATGGCGCGTTTCGCGTTTGAATTTTGTGCAGTGGAAAGCTGTGGCAAATGCACACCTTGCCGCATCGGTTCCACGCGTGGGGTGGAAACGATCGACAAGATTGCTCAGGGCATTGAGCCGGCCAAAAACCGCGCACTGGTTGCCGATCTTTGCAACACAATGAAATTCGGCTCGCTCTGTGCACTGGGTGGCTTCACGCCATATCCGGTTGTGAGCGCGATGATATATTTTCCGGAAGAATTCGAAAAAGACGGAAAGCTGGAGAGAAATCAATGAGTGATGATCAGAAGATAAAGGGCTTGGCTTCGTATTTTCATCCCATTGAAAAGAGGTATGGCCTACTGGATGCTGCCGTTGCCCAACGTCTTGCAGATGTGCCAGCGAAGGGAGAAATCTGATGGGGTTGGTTCATGAGATTGACTTTGGTACACTGGCTTCCAAGTCCGAGAAAACGGTGACGCTGACCATTGATGGCACCGAGATCTGCGTGCCGGAAGGCACCTCCATCATGCGTGCTGCCATGGAAGCTGGTGTTGAAATACCCAAGCTGTGCGCGACCGACATGGTGGACGCGTTCGGCTCCTGCCGTCTTTGTCTGGTTGAAATCGACGGGCGCAATGGCACCCCGTCATCGTGCACGACGCCGGTTGCGGAAGGCATAAGCGTTCACACGCAGACGGAGCGTTTGAAGCAGATCCGCAAGGGCGTGATGGAGCTCTATATATCGGATCACCCGCTGGATTGCCTGACATGCGCCGCCAATGGTGACTGCGAGCTGCAGGATATGGCGGGTGCAGTGGGGCTGCGCGATGTGCGCTACGGCTATGAAGGTGACAACCATGTAAAGGCGCGTGAAACCTCAGGCGAGGTGAATGCGCGATGGATGCCGAAGGATGAGAGCAACCCGTATTTCACCTACGACCCAGCCAAATGTATTGTGTGCTCGCGTTGCGTGCGCGCCTGCGAGGAAGTGCAGGGCACGTTTGCGCTGACGATTGAGGGGCGTGGTTTTGACAGCCGTGTTTCGCCCGGTATGCACGAAGCTTTTCTGGGTTCTGAATGTGTGTCCTGCGGTGCCTGTGTGCAGGCCTGCCCGACTGCAACGCTGACGGAAAAGTCGGTGATCGAAATTGGCCAGCCGGAACATTCGGTGGTGACCACTTGCGCCTATTGCGGCGTTGGCTGCTCATTCAAGGCGGAAATGCGTGGTGAAGAGCTGGTTCGCATGGTGCCATACAAAGATGGCAAGGCTAATCGCGGTCATTCCTGCGTCAAGGGCCGTTTTGCCTATGGCTATGCAACGCATAAGGACAGGGTTCTGAACCCAATGGTCCGCGAAAACGTGAGCGATCCGTGGCGCGAAGTCAGCTGGGAAGAAGCGTTTGCGCATGTCGCTTCTGAGTTCAAGCGTATTCAGGGTCAATATGGGCGTGATTCCGTTGGTGGCATCACGTCGTCACGCTGCACCAATGAAGAGACATATCTGGTGCAGAAGCTTATCCGTGCTGGCTTCGGCAACAATAATGTCGACACTTGCGCACGTGTTTGCCATTCGCCCACCGGCTATGGTCTGGGTCAGGCCTTTGGGACATCTGCCGGCACGCAGGATTTCGACAGTGTAGAGCAGTCCGATGTCGTTTTGGTGATTGGTGCCAATCCCACGGATGCCCATCCCGTTTTTGGATCGCGGTTGAAAAAGCGGCTGCGTCAGGGTGCGAAGCTGATCGTAATTGATCCACGCCGTATTGAACTGGTGAACAGCCCGCATGTAAAGGCGAGCTATCACTTGCCGCTGAAACCCGGAACCAATGTTGCGGTGGTGACATCACTGGCGCATGTTATCGTCACCGAAGGGCTTTATGACAAGACCTTCATTCGCGAGCGCTGCGACTGGTCGGAATTTGAAGACTGGGCGGAATTCGTCTCCGATCCTCAGCATTCACCGGAAGAAGTTGAAAAGCTATCGGGTGTTCCCGCTGATGCGATACGCGGTGCGGCGCGGCTTTATGCAACGGGCGGCAATGGCGCAATCTATTACGGGTTGGGCGTCACGGAACACAGCCAGGGCTCCACCACAGTGATGGCTATTGCCAATCTTGCGATGGCAACGGGCAATATCGGCCGGCCGGGTGTGGGTGTGAACCCGTTGCGTGGACAAAATAACGTGCAGGGTTCGTGCGACATGGGTTCCTTCCCGCACGAACTGCCAGGATACCGGCATATTTCGGACCCCGGCGTGCGTTCCATCTTTGAGGAAATCTGGGGTGTAACGCTGAACCCCGAGCCGGGTCTGCGAATTCCCAATATGTTGGATGCTGCGGTTGATGGCAGTTTCAAAGCCATCTACATTCAAGGTGAGGATATTTTGCAGTCCGATCCGGACACGCGCCACGTTACAGCCGGTCTTGCGGCCATGGAATGTGTTGTTGTGCACGATCTCTTTCTCAATGAAACTGCCAATTATGCGCATGTCTTCCTGCCCGGCTCGACCTTCCTGGAGAAGGACGGGACATTCACCAATGCCGAGCGGCGGATCAACCGTGTTCGCCGCGTAATGACCCCGAAAAGCGGGTTGGCTGACTGGGAAGTAACGCAGAAATTGGCGCAGGCCATGGGGCTTGCCTGGGACTATGCCGACCCATCGGAGGTCATGGCGGAAATTGCGGCGACAACCCCAAGCTTTGCGCATGTGAGCTACGAAATGTTGGAGGCCCGCGGTTCCGTGCAGTGGCCGTGCAATGATGCCAGCCCTGAGGGTTCGCCCATCATGCACATTGATGGTTTTGTTCGCGGCAAGGGTAAATTCATTCGCACTGAATATGTTGCAACGGATGAGAAGACCGGTCCGCGCTTTCCGTTGCTTCTCACTACGGGTCGCATTCTGTCGCAGTATAATGTCGGTGCGCAAACGCGCCGCACTGAGAACGTAGCGTGGCATGCGGAAGACCGATTGGAAATCCATCCTCACGACGCTGAAAATCGTGGCATTCGCGATGGAGACTGGGTGCGCCTTGCCTCCCGTTCAGGTGAGACCGGCCTGCGGGCGCTCATAACTGACCGTGTTGCACCCGGTGTGGTCTATACGACCTTCCATCACCCCGAGACATTGGCCAATCTGATCACGACTGATTATTCCGACTGGGCCACCAATTGTCCGGAATACAAGGTAACAGCTGTTCAGGTGGCGCCATCCAACGGGCCGTCGCAATCACAGGAAGACTATGCAGAGCAGGCACGTCAATCCAGACGCATTGCTTCCCCGGTTGAGGCGGCAGAGTAGGTGACAAGCGCGAAGGATGGTCATTTATTGCGTGCGTCTACCCCGGTAACGCTGACGGCCTTTCATGGGGGGCAGTCTCTTCGGGGTAGTCGCGATGTGTCTACGGAAGTGCCCGTCGCACTTTCCTATGGCGGTACGACACAGGCTGTCATGATGGCAACGCCGCAGAACCTGGTGGACTTGGCCATCGGTTTTACATTGTCAGAGGGGATTGCGTCCCTGTCTGAGATTTTGTCGGTGGAGCAGGTGCTTGTTGATGGCGGTATTGATCTGCAGATTGCGCTTGCCAGTCATTCGGTCAAGGCGTTGGCTGAGCGGCGGCGCACAATAGCGGGACCGGTCGGTTGCGGTCTTTGCGGAATTGAATCAATTGGTCAGGCCATGCGTCCGGTCAGCAAAGTCAACGCGCCGCACCTCCGCTTGAAGGCTGCCGATATTGCAAATATGGCCAGAAAGCTGGCTGACGCACAGCCCATCTTTGCCAAGACACGTGCGACGCATGCTGCGGCATTCTATGCATCTGCCGATAGTGAGCTGCTTGTTCGCGAAGATGTGGGGCGGCACAATGCGTTGGACAAGCTCTGCGGTGCCTTGGCGCAGCAAGGACAAGATGCGGGGGAGGGCGCCATTTTTATGACCAGCCGCATTTCTGTGGAGTTGGTGCAAAAGGCGGCTGCTGCTGGAGCTGGCTACTTGGTGGCGGTGTCCGCACCAACATCAACGGCCATTTCTCTCGCCGAAGAGGCAGGAATATGTCTTGTCGGATTGGCCAGAGATGAGGATTTCGAGATTTTCACATTTGCGGAGCGTATCCATGTCGAATGACAAGATTGTGCGTATGGCCAACCAAATTGCCACATTTTTCAAATCGCAGCCGGAAGATGAGCGCGTGGAGGGGATTGCCAATCATATCAATAAGTTCTGGGAACCCAGGATGCGGCGTCAGTTCTTTGATGCGTTGAATGATGGTGCCGATTTTGATCCACTGGTGACACAGGCTGCCAATCAGATCAATGAACCCTGAATAGCAAGAGGCCGCACCCATTGGGCACGGCCTCTTGTCTAAACTGTATTGACGGCTTTAGGCGGCCAATTCGTCCATTTCCTTCTCGCGGAACATTTTCGCGAGGTTCAGGAAGCAAATCATGCCATCGGCGTTTGCGATGATGCCTTCCGAGAAACTCTTGTCGAAAGAAGAGTTGATATCGGGAACTGGCTGTACCTGGTTGCCCGGGATGGTCAGGATGTCCGACACCCGGTCGACCAGCATGCCGACCACCATGTTGTGAACTTCTGCGACCACGATGGCGCTGCGTTCATTTGCTTCGGTGCTCTTCATGCCCAATTTGTAGGCCAGATCGATGATCGGGATAACCGACCCACGAAGGTTCATAACACCGATGACTTCCGGTGGAGAGTGCGGGATGGGCGTAGAAGGTGCCCAGCCGCGGATTTCTCGGATCGTTGTAGTCTTTACGCAGAATTCCTGATCGTGAAGACGGAATGCAATGATTTCCAGGGTTTCGTCACCGAAGTTCCCGACTTTTGTGCTTGAGGTCATCTTAGAATTCTTCCCATTCTGCAGAGTTGGCTAGAGCCGCATTACCTGACGAGGAGAATGCACCAGCAACCTTACCAGTTAGTTTCCGAGCCGGAGATTCTACAGGGCGACTAGCGGAATTTGTCGGTGCAGGTGCGGTCCGAGCCGGGGCTGATCGCGTCTGGGTGCGTGAAGCACCGGTTGGTGCGCCCATCTTGAACTGTGAGAGGAGATCCCGCAGTGCGGCTGCCTCGCCTGCCAATGTGTGGCTGGCAGCGTTTGATTCTTCCACCATCGCAGCATTCTGCTGGGTGCCTTGGTCCATCGTGTTGACCGCAGTGTTGATCTCTTTGAGGCCGGTTGCCTGTTCACGTGCTGCCTCGACAATTGCCGCGACATTCGTGTTGACTTCCTGAACCTGAGCGACGATCTGCTGCAGGGCTTCGCCGGTGCGGCCAACAAGTGACACGCCCTTCTTGACCTGATCACCTGATTTCGTGATGAGATCTTTAATCTCCTTGGCGGCGTTGGCAGAACGTTGCGCGAGTTCGCGCACTTCCTGGGCGACAACCGCGAAGCCTTTGCCTGCTTCACCGGCACGTGCAGCTTCAACACCGGCGTTCAATGCCAGCAGGTTTGTCTGGAAGGCAATGTCGTCGATCACGCCGATGATATTGGAAATCGCGGCAGATGAGCTTTCGATCTCGCCCATTGCAGTGATGGCTTCACGGACCACTTCGCCAGAGCGTTCGGCGCTTTCGCGTGTGGTTGCAACCAGCGTGCCTGCACTTTCGGCACGTTTCGTGGAGTCTGCCACTGTCGTGGTGATTTCTTCGAGAGCCGCTGCTGTTTCTTCGACTGATGCCGCCTGCTGCTCTGTCCGCTTGGACAGGTCATCGGCACCAGAGCGGATTTCCGATGCACCGGCTGCGATGGCTTCTGCATTGGAGCCAACGGCGCGCAGTGCCTGTTCCAGCCTGGAGATTGAGTCGTTGAAGTCGCTGCGCAGGCTCTCAAGGTTTACAGGGAACTTCTCGTTGATGCGCTGTTCCAGGTCGCCGTCTGCAAGTTGCTGCAGGCCCTGGCCCAGCGTTTTGACGGCGTGAACGCGGTCGGTAATTTCGGTTGCGAATTTTACGACGCGGAAGACTTTGCCATTATTGTCAAAGATCGGGTTGTAGGTTGCCTGGATCCAGACTTCCTTGCCACCCTTGCCAATGCGAAGAAACTCATCCGACTGGAATTTGCCAGACTGAAGGTCAGCCCAGAACTGCTTGTAGGCATCGCTGCGCACGTAGTCCGGTTCGCAGAACATGGAATGGTGCTTGCCCTGTATCTCCGAAGGCTGGTAGCCAAGAGCCGAGCAGAAATTTTCGTTTGCCTCGATAATTTCACCATTGGGATAGAATTCAATGATGGCCTGGGAACGTGACAACGCGTCCAGCTTGCCGCCATCGGTCATTGCTTTCAGCTTGCTGGCTGTAATGTCGGTGGCAAATTTGACCACTTTGTAAGGCTTGCCGTTGCGGAAAACCGGGTTGTAGGATGCTTCAATCCATACTTCCTTGCCGCCTTTGCCGATGCGCTTGTATTGTTTGCTGTCGAATTCACCGCGCCCAAGACGCGCCCAAAACTCCTTGTATTCGGGTGAACTTACGAAATCGGGTTCTACAAACATGGAATGGTGTTTGCCCTTGATTTCCGCGAGCTCATAGCCGAGCGCCTTGCAGAAATTTTCATTGGCAGTAAGCACATTCCCCGACATGTCAAATTCGATAATCGCTTGCGATTTTGATATCGCTTCGACAATCGCCTTGGCATCTGAAGAAAAATTGAACATCTAGGACCCCTATCTCATCTAGAGCAATTCATACCTGAACAGCGTCGGCATCGCATTGGCACTAGGTGCTATTGGTCGTTGCCCGCATCGTCGCTTATGAAGAATTTAGGAGAAAAGATTTAAGAAATGCTTAGGATTATTGTCGCTGCCGACATATTTGGTACTAATTTAGAAGATTGAAAGATTGGTGTATTTTGTGAATGTAAAACAATTAGTTGCATGACATCTTAAATTAAATATCTGTCCATTTTTGTTGTCAATTTTATTGAACTTGTTAATTCGCTACCACGTGAAATGTCTCTCAGTTGCACAATAATCAGAATTTTATATAGAAGATTATTAACTATTTGTTCACCCAATGCACAAATCATGCCCACGCTTCTGCGCGGGCGATAAATGGGCAGTCGTCTTCTGCATAACACGCAAGTAAAAGGCGGCGTTTTCACGCCGCCTCTCACTACATCTGCTATGCGCTGAGTTTTTCTAGCGATAATTCGCTGGGCAACGGTCAATATAGCGATTGCCGTAGCGATCACGATAGTAGCACTGGCCGGGGCGATCAGAAACGGCGCCCAGCACAGCGCCCGATGCGCCCCCAATCAAGGCACCCACTGCGGCGCCGCGGGCATTACCTGTTACCAGACCGCCAATGACAGCCCCAGAGGCTGCGCCAACTGCGGCACCTTTTTCTGTCTGGGAGCAGCTTGTGACCGCGAGCGCGACCAAAACCAATGCAATTGCTTTTTTCATGTTTGTCTCCACCTTTGCAACAGGCCCCCTCATGGGCGTGTCTAGACTACATTCGGCATTGCGGACGAAGGCCCTCAATGCCGTACTTTCTCCCCGCGGCGGACAATTACTTCGGCATCTGCGTGCCGCTCAACTGCCGCTCTGGCATGATGACATTGCTGAGAGCATACTCCAGCGCTGCCGGTTTGTTAATTGCAGTTCGCGCGTCACCACGATCTGCTCGCAGTTCTCAATCCGACAAAAAAAAGACCCAAATATGGTGGTTGCGCTGCAGCATGTTTCATATCTGCTACAAAATCATGCTTGAATTGACTGTGGCAGAGTGGCGCAAGCAAGAATTCGCGCAGGTTCAAAAAAACCACCATTGATTGACGTCAAAAAAAAGCGAATGATGGGACTGCATATGCAAGTCAGTATGCGAGGGAGGAACATATGACAAAAGTGACATTGACGGTGAATGGCAGGAAAGTGAGCGCCGATTGCGAAGATCGCACGCTTCTTTCGACATTCATTCGCGAGAATCTGGGGCTTACCGGCACCCATGTCGGCTGCGACACGACGCAGTGCGGCGTGTGTGTTGTGCATATGGATGGGCGTTCTGTGAAGAGCTGTTCCATGCTGGCTGTGCAGGCCAACGGTTCAGAAATTACCACCGTTGAAGGACTGGCAGGCGGCGATGAGTTGCATCCGGTGCAGGCTGCTTTCAAGGAGCATCACGGGCTTCAATGTGGCTTTTGCACACCAGGCATGGTCATGGCGGCAGCGGATATCATCCGTCGTCATGGAGGCAATCTCGATGAAAAGACGGTGCGCGCCGAGCTGGAGGGGAACCTCTGCCGTTGCACTGGTTACCATAATATCGTGAAGGCGGTTTTGGCTGCCAACGCTGAGATGTATGGCGCGAAAGCTGCTGCCGAGTAAGTATCGGCTTTTTGACTGACGAATATTTCGAATTCTAATCGAGATTCCTGGGAGGAATGACAGATGGGTGTTGAAGGTATTGGTGCGCGTGTGACGCGCAAGGAGGATAAACGTTTCCTGACCGGCAAAGGCCGGTACGTGGACGACATGATTGTGCCGGGGATGAAGTTTGCTGCATTTGTGCGCAGCCCGCATGCTCATGCAAAAATCAAGAGTATCAACCTTGATGCTGCAAAGGCGATGCCGGGCGTCATCGACGTTCTGGAAGGCCGCGCCATGCAGGACGACGGCATCGGCAATCTGATCTGCGGCTGGATGATCCACTCCAAAGACGGCACGCCAATGAATATGGGCGCATGGCGTCCGCTGGCCTATGATACGGTGCGTTATGTGGGTGACGCTGTGGCAATCGTGGTCGCAGACAGTCAGGCAGAGGCTCGTGATGCTGCAGAGCATGTGGAAGTCGAGTATGAGCCGATGGCCCATGTAACGGAGGCTGTGACGGCGCTACAGGAAGGGCAGCCGCAAATCCATCCGGAGGCACCCAACAACCTTATCTACGATTGGGAAATCGGTGATGGCGCTGCGGTAGATGCTGCAATTGCAACAGCTGCCCACGTGACCGAGCTTGATATTACCAACAACCGCCTTTCGCCCAACCCGATGGAGCCACGTGCGGCCCTTGGGATCTACGATACGGCGGAAGAGCATTACACCTGCTATACCACCAGCCAGAACCCGCATGCTGCACGTCTGGTTATGAGCGCATTTTACAATGTTGCGCCAGAAAACAAGCTGCGTGTGATTGCGCCGGATGTGGGCGGCGGATTTGGTTCCAAGATCTACATCTATCCGGAAGAAATAACCTGTCTTTGGGCCTCCAGGAAAACCGGTGTGCCGGTCAAGTGGACGTCTGATCGCACCGAGGCCTTTCTCACCGACGCACATGGTCGTGACCATGTATCCAAAGTGAAGATGGCCTTTGATGCAAACAACCGCATCATTGGTCTGAAGGTCCACACGACTGCGAATTTCGGTGCCTACATGTCGCTCTTCTCGTCAGCGGTGCCGACTTATCTCTACGCAACATTGCTGTCGGGTCAGTACGCTATCCCTGCTATCCACGCGGAAGTTGTGGCAGCGTACACAAATACGGTGCCGGTGGATGCTTATCGTGGGGCGGGCCGCCCTGAGGCAACCTTCCTTCTGGAGCGAACCATGGAGACCGCTGCGCGTGAGCTGGGCGTATCGCCAGCGGAGCTGCGTCGGATCAACTTTGTGCGCGAATTTCCGCACCAGACACCTGTGATCATGAATTATGACACCGGTGATTTTGAAGCGTCTCTCAACGCGGCCCTTGCGGAAGCGGATTATGATGGCTTCCCCGCGCGTCGAGCTGAGGCGGAAAGCCGAGGCAAAAAGCGTGGCATCGGCATGAGCTGCTATATTGAGGCCTGTGGCATTGCGCCATCTGCAGCGGTTGGCTCGCTCGGTGCCGGCGTTGGTCTTTGGGAATCGGCCGAAGTGCGGGTCAATGCCGTGGGGACGGTTGAAATCCTCACCGGTTCGCACAGCCATGGGCAAGGTCATGAAACGACTTTCGCACAGCTTGTGTCAGAACGTCTCGGCATGCCAATGGCCAATGTGAATATTGTGCATGGCGACACAGACAAGGTGCAGATGGGTATGGGCACATATGGTTCCCGCTCCGGCGCTGTCGGCATGTCGGCGATCGTCAAGGCGCTCGACAAGGTGGAAGCGAAAGCCAAGAAACTAGCCGCGCATCTGTTGGAAGCAGATGAAAGCGATATCGTGATTGAAGACGGTCAGGTGAAGGTCGCCGGTACGGACAAGGCTTTGCAATGGTTTGAGCTGACTTTGGCAGCTTACACTGCGCACAACCTGCCAGAAGGCATGGAGCCGGGGCTGAAGGAAAGTGCCTTCTACGATCCGTCCAACTTCACCTTCCCCGCAGGCTGCTATATCTGCGAGGTGGAAGTGGATCCTGAAACCGGCACCACGGAAATCATCAAGTTTGTGGCGGCGGACGACTTTGGCAACATCATCAATCCGATGATTGTTGAAGGTCAGGTACATGGTGGCATCGCGCAAGGCATCGGGCAGGCGCTGCTGGAAGGTGTACATTACGATCCCGACACCGGGCAGCTCATTACGGCCAGCTACATGGACTACGCTATGCCGCGTGCTGATGTGCTTCCTTCATTTGAAGTCTCGCACCAGTGCACGCCTTGCCCCGGCAACCCGCTGGGTATCAAAGGCTGCGGTGAGGCGGGGGCAATTGGCTCTCCGCCTGCTGTTATTAACGCGATCACAGATGCGATCGGCAACAACAACCTCTCCATGCCAGCCACACCTGAGAAAGTGTGGGATGCGGCAAACCACATCTAAGCGGAAGGAAAAGATATGTATGAAACAACCTATCACCGCGCTTCCTCAGTCGATGAAGCCGTCAACCTTCTGACCAATGCAGATGAAGGTAAATTCCTCGCCGGTGGGCAGACGTTGATTTCGACGATGAAACAACGCCTTGCCTCTCCCTCGGATCTGGTGGATCTGCGCCACATTGCAGCTTTGCAGGGTATCACCGTCAATGGGCGCAGTGTGCGCATTGGCGCAGGCACCACGCATCATGATGTGGCGACCAATGCCGAGCTGAGGGCTGTTTGCCCGGCGATTTGTGATCTGGCGAGCCATATTGGCGACCCCCACGTTCGTCACATGGGTACGATTGGTGGCTCCGTTGCAAATAATGACCCCGCTGCAGATTATCCTGCCGCTATTCTGGGGTTGAATGCCACGGTCATCACCAACAAGCGTGAGATCGCTGCTGATCGCTTCTTCGTTTCAATGTTTGAGACGGCTCTGGAAGAGGACGAAATCATCACCGCGTTCACCTTTGATGCGCCGGAAAAAGCGGCCTATGTGAAGTTCGCCAATCCTGCGTCTCGCTATGCGATTGTCGGCGTGTTTGTCTCCAAGAGCGGCGACGATGTTCGTGTGGCCGTAACAGGAGCGGGTTCTGATGGTGTATTCCGTCAGCAGGAGATGGAAGCTGCTCTCTCTCGGCATTTTGCAGCGGCCGCCATTGACGAGATTCATGTGCAGGACGAAGACATGATGGAAGATATTCACGGAACATCGGAATATCGCGCGCATCTCGTCAAAGTCATGGCCAAACGTGCAGTGGCAGCGGCGGGCTGAAAATAGCGAGGTCAGGCAATAAGGTATTGCTTGACCTTCCAGTGACTGGAAGCCTTAGTGTAAGGACGCATTCGCAATTTGCGGATGCGTCTTTATTTTTTGCGGAGATGGAAATGCAGGATAGTCCCGACACGGTTGAAGATATTGCCATCGATCCCGTATGCGGGATGAAGGTGAAGTTGAATATCGGCAAGCCTAAACTTCTCTACAAAGGTACGGAATATCACTTCTGCAATCCGAAATGTGGCGTTCGTTTTGAGGCAGACCCCTATTTCTATCTCTCTGGTGCCAAGGCGCGTAAAAAGAAGATAGCCCCAAAAGCCGCGCGCTACACCTGCCCAATGGACCCGGAGATTATTCAGGACAAGCCCGGCACTTGCCCCATTTGCGGCATGGCCTTGGAGCTAATGGATGGACCCGCTGACGGACCTAACCCTGAATTGGTTGATTTTACCCGCCGCTTCTGGGTCTCCGTTGGTTGCGCAGTGCCGCTACTGATCCTCACGATGGGGCCGATGCTCGGCCTGCCAATCAGGGCGTTGCTTGGCGGGCGCATCGCGGTGTTTATCGAGTTCGTTCTCGCCGCGCCTGTTGTGTTGTGGGCCGCGCACCCCTTTTTTCATCGAGGTTGGGTATCGCTGAAAACACGTAATCTCAATATGTGGACACTCATCATGCTGGGTGTTGCGGCTGCATTTGGCTACAGCGTTGTCGGCGCGTTCCTTCCGGAGATATTCCCCGCGGAGATTCGTCGAAATGGCAATGTTCCGGTTTATTTCGAGGCCTCAGTTGTTGTCATTGCGTTGGTTTTTCTTGGGCAGATATTGGAGCTCAAGGCGCGTGAACGCACGGGCGATTCTCTGAAAGCGCTCATCAACCTCGCTCCAAAGAAGGCCCTACGTATCAACGCGGATGGGTCGGAATACGAAGCACCACTCGAAAATATCTTGGAAGGCGACAAGATCCGTGTTCGTCCGGGCGAGGCGGTGGCTGTCGACGGTGTCGTGCTGGAAGGCTCATCTGCGTTAGATGAGAGCATGTTAACAGGCGAGCCTGTACCGGTTGCCAAAAAGGTCGGCGATGCGGTAACCGGCGGCACGATCAACAAGACGGGCAGCTTTGTCATGGAAGCTGCCAAAGTCGGTGAGGACACAATGCTCGCCCGGATCGTCCAAATGGTAGCCAATGCGCAGCGATCGCGTGCGCCGATCCAGAGTCTCGCTGACAAGGTGGCCAATTATTTTGTGCCGACGGTGGTGGGCGTTGCGATCCTCGCATTTGCGCTTTGGCTCTTGTTTGCGCCGCAGCAGGCGTTCATCTATGCGATTGTTTCGGCAGTTTCCGTGCTCATCGTTGCCTGCCCATGTGCGCTGGGTCTGGCGACGCCGGTCTCGGTTGTTGCCGCGACGGGGCGGGGAGCGCAGGCGGGTGTGTTGGTTCGCAATGCTGCGGCTCTGGAGGCTCTCGCGCGGGCAGATACCGTTATTGTCGACAAAACCGGCACGGTAACGGAAGGCAAGCCTGTGCTGCAGCACATTGTTGCAGTTGGTGCGATGCCAGAGCTGGAGATCCTGCGTGTTGCTGCATCGTTGGAAAAGCACTCGGAACATCCTTTGGCAAGCGCTGTTGTGGAGGCGGCTCTCGAGCGCAAAGTGGCGCTGGCCGAAATTGCAGACTTTTCTGCAGAGACAGGCATGGGCGTCAAAGGCACTTTGGATAGCAAGGTGGTAGCACTCGGCAATCAGGCGCTGATGAGTTCGCTCGGCATATCGACAGATGCCGTCAGTGCTGAGGTGGAAAAGCAACGCGGCGATGGCATGACCGTGTTCTATCTGGCATATGATGGCGCCTTGATCGGCGTTTTGTCTCTTGCTGATCCTGTAAAAGCAAACGCCGCGGCTTCGATATCCGCGCTGCACAAGCTTGGCCTGAAGGTCATCATGGCGACAGGAGACAATGAGGCGACTGCGAAAGCCGTTGCAGCCAAACTCGGTATTGATGATATTCGCGCTGGCCTGTTGCCGGAAGACAAGCAGAAGCTTGTGCAGGAACTAAAAGCGCAGGGGCACGTCGTCGCAATGGCTGGTGATGGTGTGAATGATGCGCCAGCGCTTGCCGCCGCCGATACGGGCATAGCGATGGGCACCGGCGCGGATGTCGCCATTGAAAGCGCTGGCATTACGCTTTTGAAGGGCGATCTGAGCGGTATTGTGCGTGCTCGCAAGCTTGCATTGGCGACGCTCAGCAATATCAAGCAGAACCTCTTCTTTGCGTTTGCCTACAATACGATCGGTGTGCCCGTGGCTGCGGGGGTTCTCTACCCGTTCACAGGCTCGCTTCTTTCGCCCATGCTGGCGGCGGCGGCCATGAGCCTTTCATCCGTTTCCGTGATTTCCAATGCATTGCGCTTGCGCAACGTGAAGCTTTGAGGGTTCAATCATGAACATCGGTGCTGCGGCAGAGGCGTCTGGCTTGCCGCCCAAAACCATCCGATATTACGAGGAAATCGGGTTGCTGGTGCCACAGCGCGGCACCAATGGCTATCGTGATTACAGCGCCACCGATGTGCATCGACTTAAATTTTTGCAGCGTTCGCGTGGCCTCGGTTTTTCAATCGAGGAATGCCGCATGTTGCTCTCGCTTTACGATGACAAACACCGTGCAAGCGCAGATGTGAAGACGTTGGCGCAGCAGAAGATCAGCGAGATTGAAGACAAGATCACGCAGCTGCAGTCGCTCAAGTCAACGCTTGGCGAGTTGGTGCAGCATTGCCATGGTGACCGCAGACCCGATTGCCCGATTCTTGATGACTTGGCAGGCACGCATGAGGTGACCTGACGTGTTATGAGTGCTATAGGCTGGCACCAAATGACGCCGTCACATTTCTACAGGGCAAAGCATGCGCAAAATCACGGTATTGGGATCGACAGGCTCCATTGGGGTCAGCACGCTGGACGTGATCGCACAGATGGGTGGCCGCGAGACCTTTGACGTTCAGGCGCTCACGGGTAACGGGAATATTGCGCTTCTGGCAGAGCAGGCTGTATCGGTTGGGGCAAAGCTGGCTGTGACAGCGAATGAGGAAAACTATGCCAGCCTGAAAGAGGCCTTGGCAGGTACGGGCATTGCTGTTGCTGCCGGACAATCAGGGCTCACAGAAGCCGCTGAAATGGATGCGGGATTGGTGATGGCGGCGATCGTGGGAACTGCTGGCCTTGCGCCCACACTCGCTGCCGCGAAGCGGGGTGCTGATATTGCGCTCGCCAATAAGGAATGCCTTGTCACGGCAGGTGAGCTTTTTGTGCACGCGGTCGACGCTGCCGGAGGTCGCATTCTGCCGGTCGACAGCGAGCACAATGCCATTTTTCAAGTGCTGGAAGAAAACCAGCGCCATGCACTGGAGCGCATTATCCTGACTGCGTCCGGTGGGCCGTTCCGTCAGTATAGCCGTGAGCAGATGGCTGATGTAACTGCCGCCGTAGCGCGTGTTCATCCCAACTGGTCGATGGGGCTAAAAGTGTCGGTTGGTTCCGCGTCCATGTTCAACAAGGCGCTGGAAATGATTGAGGCCAAGCACCTTTTTCGCGTGGAGCCGGAACAGATCGAGGTGATTGTGCATCCGCAATCCATTATCCATTCCATGGTTGGCTATAGCGATGGATCGGTACTGGCGCAGCTTGGTACGCCGGATATGCGCACGGCCATCGGTCATGCAATTTCCTATCCTGCCCGTGCCATTTTGAATGTTGAACGGCTGGATTTTGCCAAGCTCTCGCGCCTCGACTTCGAAGCGCCTGACGAGGAGCGCTTCCCGGCAATCCGCTTGGCGCGGACCGCGCTTCAGCGCGGTGGGCCGCAATCGGCGATCATGAATGCTGCAGAGGAAACTGCATTTGATGCTTTCGTTGAGGGTCGCATTGGCTTCCTGGATATGGCCGATATTGCAGAAGCCGTAATGGACGACATGATTTCATGGTCCAATCCCGTCAGCATGGACGAGGTATTCGCCGCGGATGAGGAGGCACGCCGTCGTGCCGCCACGATTGTTGAACGCAAGGCAGCGGCCTGACGCCACACGTCTATTTTCGATAGACTGCGCGCATGATGCGACCGGGATAAGCACCAAGGCAGCCTTCGACGGCGTTGTTGGACATCATGATGCAGGAAATCTTGTTCGACGGATCAATGAACCAGCTGTGGCCATAAACACCACCCCAATTGACGGTGCCAGCTGGCAGCGGCACGCGGGACAGGTTTTCATCCTCGACGATCGCGCCCAGAAAACCAAATCGCTGACCGGCGTCATCATCCGGACGCGGGGTGTTGCCAATCTGGTTTGAAAGGGCCGCGCCTGCAAGGCTGGAACTCATAATTGGTGCACCGCCTTTGCGGACCGCTTCCAGCAAGCGGATCAGATCGTTTGCGGTTCCGACTGCGCCCGCGCCCCCCGACTGATAGGCCTTGGGGTTGAGGATGCGGCCAGGAGAAAAGGTCAATGGGTTACCCTGCCTATCCAGTACAGTGTGCGGATCCTGCATGCGAACGGGCAAATCATCTGTATCGGCGTAGGGGGTTGCGAGACGATCCATATCCGTGACCTTGAAACCTGTATCCGCCATGCCCAAAGGCTCGGTGACATATTTCGTCAAGGCATCATGTAGACTTGTGCCCTCCACGGCGGCAATCACCGCGCCCAGAACATCAATCGCGGTAGAGTAACGCCAATAAGTGCCGGGTTCATAAAGCAATGGAATCGCGGCAAGACGCGTAAAACTTTCTTCGAAATCCATGTCGGAATTGCCAAGCCCTTCGTCCACTTCTGCGCCTGGCGCCGGCTTTCCATAGGCATTGACGCCATAGGCGAAGCCAGCTGTGTGGGTCAGCAGATGGCGCACACAGATGTCGGCGAGCTTTCCATCTTTGGTTTTGGGTGTGAAATAGGGCAGGTGATCGCGCACTGGCGTGTCGAGAGAAAGTTTGCCGACATCAACAAGTGCAAGTGCGGTGGCCGCCACCAATGGCTTCGTGACGGAGGCAAGGCGAAAGATTGTGTTGGCAGTGACCGGAACTTCAGCTTCGCGGTCTGCATAGCCAGCCGCGCGGCTATAGGCGATCTCGCCATCCTTGGCGACGATGACGACGGTCCCGGTGATGCGGCCTTCCTTCAGGCTGCGGTCAATGGCTGCATCTATCCGCTCTTGCATGCGGCGTCTCCCATAATTGAACTAGTTGAGTATTCTGGTTGCTGAGTGCACCAAAAGAAAACGGCGGAGCAAGGTGTTTGCTCCGCCGTCCAAATTTGAAATGATTCTCGCCTGTCAGGCAACAGCGCGTGCCAGCGCGCATTGTGACCATAGGTCGTGAAGTGCGCCAACCAAACGTTCCATATCGCCGTGGTCGTGAACCGGGCTCGGAGTAATGCGCAGACGCTCGGTCTTCTTTGGCACAGTCGGATAATTGATCGGCTGAACATAGATGCCGTAGTCATCTAGCAGCAGGTCGGACAACCATTTGCACTTGGCCGCATCACCCACCAGGACGGGAACGATGTGGCTCGGGTTTTCCATATGCGGGATGCCGCGTGCATCAAGCATGGCGCGAAGTGTGCGCACACGCTCCTGATGGCCGAGGCGCTCTTCCTGACTTTCCTTCAAATGACGAATAGATGCCAGCGCACCTGCCGCCAATGCCGGGGGCAGGGACGTGGTGAAAATGAAACCGGAAGCAAAGGAACGAACAAAGTCGATCAATGCTGTCGAGCCGGTGATGTAGCCGCCCATAACACCGAATGCTTTGCCCAGCGTGCCTTCAATGACAGTGACGCGATGCATAATGCCTTCGCGCTCAGCGATACCGCCACCGCGAGGGCCGTAAAGGCCAACCGCATGTACTTCGTCCAGATAGGTCATGGCATTATATTTGTCGGCCAGATCACAAATTTCCTTGATCGGTGCGACGTCGCCGTCCATCGAATAGACGGATTCAAAAGCAATCAGTTTGGGCGCAAACGGGTCAGCGGCCTTCAGCTTGGCTTCCAGATCAACCAGATCATTGTGTTTCCAGATAACGCGCTCAGCCTTCGAATGGCGAATGCCTTCAATCATGGATGCATGGTTGAGTGAGTCCGAGAACACGATCATTCCCGGAATGCGGGAGCAGAGTGTCGTCAGAGCAGCCCAGTTGGACATATAACCGGAGTTAAACAGAAGCGCGGATTCCTTGCCATGCAAGTCGGCCAGTTCGTTTTCCAAGAGCACGTGGTAGTGATTTGTGCCGGAAATGTTGCGCGTTCCACCGGCGCCTGCGCCGCATTTGTCGATTGCTTCTTTCATGGCCGCAATCACTTTGGGATGCTGGCCCATTCCAAGATAGTCGTTGGAGCACCAAACTGTGACTTCCTGCGGACCGTTGTCTGTGTGGCGGGTTGCCTTGGGGAAACTACCCTGCTTGCGTTCGAGATCTGCGAAGATTCGATAATTACCTCCCTCATGGAGGCCATCCAGCTCTTTCTTAAAAAACGCTTCAAAGTTCATCTTATTCTCCAAGCCAAGCAACCCTTAATCGGTTCTAAGCTGTTTACCGTCAACCCCTGCGCAGTTCATAATCATTCGAAAAATGATGTTTTCTGCCTTGGTGCGGCAAACTGCGCGCGTTTTGGGTATCACCAACCCGAATGTGCTTAATTGATGTACATCAAGTACTCAGGGAATAAACATGCCTTTTGGTCGCATGCTGTCGATTTTGCTGTGGAGCTATTTTTTGTCTAAAGGCAGCTTCTCAACTGTCCTTGGTATTGATTTGCAATGGAGCGGAAGCGCCGCGCACCCTGCGTTGCCGCCGGGCGGGAGCGCCATGCACCCTTTTTGTAGCCCGCGACACCAGAGTGATAGACGAGGTAGAGATTGTATGAATCGTGAAGTGATACGCCTGCCTGGCGCGCACTCTTGCGATGATACCAGCCAATGAAATCTACAGCGTCACCAAAATTGTTGCGCCGGGCCAGATAGTGCCCGGTTTCTGCCTTGTAGCGATCCCAGGTGCCATCCAGCGCCTGTGAGTATCCATAGGCGGTGGAGGGTCGTTTCCAGGGAATGAATCCCAAAAGCTTTGTGCGGGGCGGACGCGCGTTAGACCTAAAGCCGGATTCGACATAGATCGTTGCAAGCAGAATATGCGCTGGCACACCGTAGCGGCTTTGAGCCTTCTTCGTGTCACGGCGCCAATTGTTGATAAGTCCGCCACGCTGTTCGAAAATCGCACAAGCGTCTCTGGTGCTGTGAGGAGGTGTGGCGCAACTTGACACTGCCAACATAATGAAGGCCAGCAAGAGGCCGGGCATAATTGCTCTGCGCATAATGAACTCGCCGGTCACTACTCGATACAAAAGGGCGGTTGGGTCTCTTTATAAATGGTAAATATTAACGGAAGGTTTTTAGTTGCTTAAAGTACGCCTCAATGCGGTGTGTTGCTGGATAAGCCGATAAAATCGAAGTTTGGCTTTGACACCGGGCGGCAAGATGAGTATGGGACCGCCTTACCGAAAGATAAAAGACGCCATTTTCGGTCAGCATCGACTGACCGGCAATTCAAGAGGTTTGACCGTGGCAAAACCGGAACTTGGCACAAAGCGCATCTGCCCTGAAACGGGTCGGAAGTTTTACGATCTCAATCGGGACCCGATTGTGTCGCCATATACGAACAAGTCTTATCCACTGAGCTTCTTCGAAGACACGGCTGTGATCGAAGTCGAAGAAGAGGCGGAAGACGAGGTCGCCGAAGTTGATACCGAAAACACCGATGTTGAATTGGTCTCTCTGGAAGAGGCCGATGAAGAAGTATCTGGTGGTGAGGATATTCCAGACATCGATGACGACGATGTCGATCTGGACGATGATGGTGATGATACTTTCCTCGAGGCCGACGAAGATGAAGATGATGATGATATGACTGGTATCATCAGCGTTTCAAGCGACGACGACGACAGCTAATTCACTACATTCCGGCCCGGATCTAAAAAAAATGCGGGCCGGAGATCGTGGGGGCTTGAAAACTGCGGAAAGCAGAAGTAATAAGCCGCCACTTGCCGGTCCCAACCGGCGCAGACCGACAGGTCTGAATGGGGCTATAGCTCAGCTGGGAGAGCGCTTGCATGGCATGCAAGAGGTCAGCGGTTCGATCCCGCTTAGCTCCACCAAATTTTAATTATTTTCCAGAACATGCAGGAACTTCAGCGCGTTCGCCGGATTGCTATTTCGCTGTGAAATTGGACTTTTCACGAGCAAAACCAAGCACACATTGGCGCTATCGCCCAACTTGGTTGCCGCAACTGATTGTCAGCATATCTGCGTCCGATAGGGGCGTTGCAGAGTGTCAAAGTCGACGCATTACGCCCTTTTCGACCAGGGCCGACAATGATTCTGCGACAAGAGCGGGATTTGCTTCGATCTTTGTGCACAAGTCTATGAAGTCGCGTTTACCATCCGCATAGGCCACAATGTTTAAGAGGGTGCGGACATGCGTTTCCTTAGACTTTGTGCTGACAGTTGGGTAGAGGCCACGTTTGCCCAATTGTGGCTCACAAGGCTGGATCGTCGAAAAAGTGTAATTGTTTTCAATGATTGCCAGGGCTTGAATCGCCGCAGCAAATCCACCCTGCAAACCAGTCGGGGTCACGAGCGTCAGGTCGTCTAGTGATGTATGATATTCTGGAAAAGTCGCGTATTTCGACCTCATAATGGACGCTACGGGAAGATCCACACCAGGCGAGCAATATTGCCTTTCGTCGCTACCTCTCGTCAGGAAGCTATATTCCTTGAATTGCGGGTCAGTGGCAGTGAGCGACAATCTTCCGGCGCGGTCGGCAATGGTGCCGTCTTCGCGTGATGGGAGAAATGAATAAGACCTGTCATCACCAATACAGGTAAGAACATAGCCCGCTATTACGTTTTTCCTGAGTTCTTCAAGGTGTTTTGAAATGTAGACGATTGCACCAATAGTCTCCGGGATGAAGACAATGCGGTAGGTATAGCGGTGGGGGCGCTCGTTTATCCACTCCGCAATGGCTGCCGTGACAACTGGTCCCGAGAGCTCGTTGTTCGCCATCGACGGATGACAAACATACGTGGAGAGAAATATCTCCTCATCTGTCTCTCCGGGAATGATCAACTCGCCATAATTCAGGACGCCGTCAAAAAGTTCGCTGTCAATAATCGCGCGGTACTTGCCTGCCGACAGTTTTTCTCGTACCTCGTGCGTAATGCAGAAACCCCAATGTGGGCTGTAATAGGACGTGATGTAAGGAATTGCATTTGGTTGGTCTGGCAATGAATAAAGGTGCGGCTGCAACTCTTCGAGAGAAAGTTCCTTGTCCACCGGAATGGAATATCCAACAAGGTGGAGGTTGTTCTTTTCAAAGTCTGCGATCACCTCTCCATCGGGGCCGATGAGCCGTGCCGATCGAACTTTCCATTCTTTGGGCACGGTCCAATCGAACGCTTGGGAGCCTGAGGGAACGCTGCGAATTTTTAGCTCAGGCAGAATGCTCTGCAGGTAAGATAGTGTTTCTCTTACACCTTCGCCGGTCAGGGAACGGTTCATTGGCCAAAGGTCAGAGGCCCATGTGTGCATTTTTTCCCCGACGTCAGGAATCGTGAAATCCAACATTATTCTTCTACCGCGCGCATTTTCGATCAATTGTCTGTGTGGTCCAAGTGGCAGAGTCAGCCAAGCATGTTCCAGTCCAATGGTTCACCGCGTTTCAAGGGCCTTGATGCTTTGCGTCCCAGAACATTGGGAAGGAATTTGGGTTTCAGGCCAAAGCCAGGACGAATCGATCGCACGTTGTCATTTGTCAGTGCTTCGCCACGCTCGACGTCCTTGACCACATACAGGGATCTGCGCAACGTCGCCGACTTTTCTTCATCTTCCCCTTTGAGGGCGTAGTTGACGCGGCCGATTGAAGCCCACGCGGCTCTGGAATCGTCCACAAGTCTCTTAAGCTCATCGGGCTCAAGAGAAAAAGCAGAGTCCGGGCCACCATCAGCCCGCCTCAGAGTGAAGTGCTTTTCAATTACGCGAGCGCCCATTGCTACTGCGGCGCATGCTAGTGCAGTCCCTGGAGAGTGGTCAGACAAACCAGGTACAACGTCAAAAGCGCGCCCCAGATGTGGAATTGTCGCCAAATTGGCATCTTCCGGTTTGCTGGGGTACGCGCTCACACAATGCAGAAGGCAAATGCCCTCAGCGCCCGCGCGGCGAGCCGCTGCAACGGCTTCCGATGCTTCTCCAAGATCTGTTACGCCGATAGAAATAATGAGAGGCTTGCCAGTAGAGGCGGCCTTTTCAATCAGAGGAATGTCCATCGCCTCAAATGACGCAATTTTGTAGGCAGGGGCATTCAATTCTTCCAGAAAATCCACCGCTGAATGGTCGAACGGCGAGGAGAAAATGGTGATGCCTAGTTCTCGCGCGCGGTCAAACAGTGCTTTGTGCCATTCCCAAGGCGTATTGGCTTCCTGATAGAGATCGTAGAGCTTCCTGCCAGCCCACAAGCCACTATCAAGCACAAAGCCCGGCCCATCATGATCAATAGTAATCGTGTCAGCCGTGTATGTTTGCAGCTTTACCGCATCTGCTCCGGCTTCTTTGGCCGCCTCAAGAAGTGCAAATGCACGATTTATGTCATGGTTATGGTTTCCTGACATTTCAGCGATAATATAGGGGGGATGATCTTCCCCAATTGCCCTGCCGTCAATTTTGAAAGCAGGCGTTTCGCTGAGCTGTTTGGTGTATCCCGTCATTGTTTCCTCGTCAGCACGGATGCTGGTTTGTTCCGGTCGATTTCGCAGGCGCTAGGTTTGGCTCAATGGTTCGAGTTTGTCCAGTTGTCGTTTCAAAGTCTTTCCATCGAATTTCGTGGCCAACAAAGTTCATTTGATCAACTGCCTGCTTCTTCTATCACACTATCACTATATTTTTGCATATGAGGTCGAGCTATTGTTGACTGGTGGGTTTTTGTATGAAAGTAGGAGGCTCTGCAAATTTGGAGGGGTCTATGAAACTGCTGGATACTACCCTGCGGGATGGCTCATACGTTATCAATTTTCAATTTAGTGCTGCTGATACCCGAGATATTGCTACTGAACTTGACAAAAGCGGTGTAGATTTTATCGAAGTTGGCCACGGTGTTGGGATTGGTGCTTCCGAGAGGGGAGAAGGCGTCGCTCTTGAGACCGATGAGGCCTATATGCGGGCGGCCGCAGATGCTGTCAAAACGTCAAAGTGGGGTATGTTCTGTATTCCTGGTGTTGCCAGTCTTGACCAATTGGACAGCGCGATTGACCATGCAATGGATTTTGTGCGCATTGGGGTTTCGGTAGACCGGGTTGAAGACGCGCGCGCCTTCATCGAAAAAGCGCGCCAAGCCGGAATGTACACCTGCGTAAACTTCATGAAGTCTTATACTCGCAGCCCCGAAGAATTTTCAAAAGTTGCGGCTGCGGCTGCGGATTTTGGTGCAGAAGTCGTTTATATTGTTGATTCTGCAGGAAATATGACGCCGACTGATGTCGAAAATTACATTTCCAGATGTCGAGAGGCCACGGATGTGGCACTTGGTTTTCATGGGCATAATAATCTGGGGCTGGCGAATGCGAATGCGTTGAAGGCGCTTGATTGTGGCGTCGATATTGTCGATTCCTCTTTGCAAGGTATGGGGCGTTGCACGGGCAACACCATCACCGAACAGTTTGTCGCCTTGCTTGATCGGATGGGTGTCTCGCACGAATACGACCTTTACAGGCTCATGGATGCTTCGGACATGCTGGTGCGTCCGCATTTGACCCAAATCGGTCACGATTCTGTTGACTTGGTTTGTGGTTTGGCAGGGTTTCACTCCAGCTACATGGGTGTCATTCGCGATGCTTCAATCGGGTATGATGTCGATCCACGCAAGCTGATTGAAAAACTCTGCGAGCAGACCAAATCTAGCGCTCCGAAGGATGTTGTTGAGGCTCTTGCAAAGGAAATTGCAGCTGCCGACAAACAGAGTAATTTCAAGCATCGCTTTCCGCTGCGACGTTACTTTGGGCACGAGCAGGACGCCATTTGATGCTACGGCAACGCCTGTTTGATAATATTGCCAGAAATGGAAGCGACGATGTGCTTCTGTCGACTGTCGACGAATTCAGTCTGACGGGCGAGACACTCGATGATCGGATTCGGGCTGCTGCAAAATATCTTTCGGATTGTGGTTTGAAGCCAGGCGACAGGCTTGTTGCATCCTTGCCGAATGGCGTTCCATTTGTTCTGCTGTACCTTGCATGTCTCTGGGCGCGGGTGACCGTTTGTCCGCTCAACCCAGATAGTTCCGCCCCGGAAGTTCGTTACGTATTGGATGTGTTTCGTCCTGATGCCGCTATTGGACTGGATGCCGACGTGTTGAATGACGGTTGCAAAGTGCTGGACTGGTCTCTGGACTTTCTACGGCAATTGCCGACTGCCGAAGGGGCGAATACCCCTGAATGGGTTTTGAATGACATATTCAGTGTAACGTTTACCTCTGGCACAACCGGACGGCCCAAGGCCGTTGTTCATTATGCCGAGAGACTATTGGCGAATGCGTTCGATTTTAACGAGTTCCTGGGCTACACCTCAAGTGAACGCATGCTTCATGTGATGCCAATGTATTACATGGCCGGATTGCTCAACACGATTCTATGCCCTCTGGCTGCGGGTGGTTCAGTTGTCATTTCGCAGCAATTTTCGCCGAGAGAAGCGCTGTTTTTCTGGAAGCGAATTATCGACAACGATGTGACGGCTTTTTGGCTGTCTCCCGCCATGGTTCATCTCGCCATGTCGCTTGATCGAAACGCCGGGTCTGGTGACTATGCCAAGAATAGGCTGAATTTCGCGTTTTGTGGAACTGCACCGTTGCCGCCTGAGATGTTTGTCCAGTTTGAGGCGCGCTATGGCGTTTCACTCCTGCAAAGCTATGGCCTTTCCGAGTTGCTGCTTGTGAGCTGCAACCTGCCTGAAACGGCTGCAGCTGGTTCAATTGGCGCGGTTATGCCGAAGGTCAATTGTAGCTTCGCGCAAGATGGTGAGCTTCTGGTTGAAACCCCCTATGCGTTTGGCGGGTACCTTGATCCCGAGACCGGGCTGCTTCCCTCCGAGCAATCCGTTACGTCCATGCCTACAGGCGACTTTGCAGCTTTCGATGACAAAACTCGCACATTGTCTGTTACGGGCAGGAAGAAAGACATCATTGTTGTGGGTGGCATCAATGTGAGTCCGGTTGCCGTAGAGAATGTCCTGATGACCGCCGAAGGTGTGAGTCAGGTGGCGGTAATTGGTGAAGCCGATGCGGTCTATGGCGAAAGAGTGGCTGCCTACGTCGCTTTGCAACCTGGTCGTACGCAAGAAAGCACGATGCCGACCCTGAAGGCGCTTTGCGCTGCAAACCTCAGCGCTGCATCACAGCCGTCTCGCTATTATTTTCTGGACAAACTCCCAGCTGGCCCAACCGGCAAGATACAGAAGCATGCTCTGAATTCTGCGGGCGCGCAATGATTGCTGGCGTCGATCATATAGCGCTGTGTTCATCCGGCCTCGATGTTGATGGCGAGGTCCTTGGCAGGCTTGGATTTGTGAAGCGCTTTGAAAGCCGGCAAGTGCCCAATGCGCCGGGCAAGGCGTCCATGTTGGTGCGGTATGCGGAATTGCACGATATATCCTTGCATGATGGAGCGTCTGGGACAGCTATCGAATTGACTGCGCACGGTTCTTGCAATGCGGGTCCCGATTTCGGCTATGTTCCAGTTGTGACGCTTTCCGCGGATGCTTTGCTGTCGCTTGATTTTAGTGCTGGGCCTGATCTTGATGCTGCCATTATTGAGGCTGCAATTGGTATTGCTCCGCGCAAAGCCAGCCTAAGCTTGGACGGTCCGCCATTATGGGTGATTGAGGGCGAACAGACGGCTGTGTTAGGTGCGGTTTCAAGTACCGATAATTTTCATGCTGACTTTGTGATATATGCTGAAGCGCTGGGCTATCGTGTCAAAGAGAAAAGCTCCACGGACGGATTGAACTGGGCGCTGCTTCAATCGCCCGGATTGATGCCGCAATGGCGCAGCTGGCTGTTGCTTCGTGAGCGTAGCAAAGGTTTGCAAACAGCGCCGTCGCGTTTGGATGATATAGGGTGGACTTGCCTTGCTTTGCTGACTACTGACTTGGCAAAAGACTTTGCACGACTGGAGGCTGCGGGGTGTGGCGGCGATCGTTTCACCTTTGAGGTTTCGGTGGATGGTAAAAATCTCGCTGTTGGGATGCTCCGGCTTCCAGGCGGAAAACTTGTAGAACTTATTGAGATCAAAAGGTGACGGTGATGACGGAGAATGATCGCGTAGTCGATTTGACGTTGAGTATTGAAGAGGGAATGACAACCTTTCCAGTGCATTGGCACCCTTCTGTCGAGATCAGCCAGCTTGGTCGCCTGCATTATGAAAAGCGCGAGACGCGGAAGCTTGTTATTGGCACTCATACGGGCACACATATGGATGCGCCAAGGCATTTCATACCTGGTGGTGCAACCATCGATCAGATCCCGCCAGCGCTGTTTGTTGGTGATTGTGTCTTGGTGGATTTGACAGATTTCGGTCCGTTTCAAGAAGTGACAAAAGCGGACATGGAGCGCGCGCTGGGTGGAAGGCGACCAAAGCGTTTGATGATGCGTTTTGACTGGTCCGATCAGATTTGGACTGATCGCTATTACACGGATCATCCGTTCATCTCCGAAGAATGTGCCCAATATTTGGTTGATATTGGTGTCAAGCTTCTGGCGATGGATACACCAATGCCTGACAATCCGAAGAATGGACGTAATTCAGACAACGATTCTCCGAACCATTATATTTTGTTAGGTGCAGACGTTATTTTGGTCGAGTATGTAACGAATTTGAAAGCTCTTGGAGATGTCGAAGATTTTGAGCTGTTTGTACTTCCGCTCAAAGTCAAAGACGGTGATGGAGCGCCGGTGAGATGCGTCGGTCGCATCAAGTAGTTTGAAGGGTAGGGTTTGTGAACGAATATCAAAAATGGCTCGTTGACTGGTTTGCTGCAAACAGCGGGGATGCTGCTGGCAAATCAGCAGAAGAGATCCTTGAGAGCGACTACTTCGCCGACGGATTTGTCGACTCTTTTGGCGTCATCTCCCTGGTTGCGGAAATCGAAGATGCATTTTCGGTGCGTTTCTCTGAAGACGACTTTCAAAATCGGGATTTTTCTCGAGTGAAAGGCCTTGCTGACATAATCAAGGGTTATGCGCAGAAATGAGTTTCGCCTACACCAGATCTGACCTAGAGCAAGCTCTCTTTGAGTGCGGGGTCGAGAAGGGCCGTGTTGTCTTCGTGCATTCTAACATCGGGTTGTTTGGAATGCTGGAAGGTGCGCGTTCGCTCAATGACTTGTGCGAGGGGGTCTACGGTGCCTTTAGGTCAATCTTGGGTGAAACTGGTACTCTCGTGGTTCCCACCTTCACCTATTCATTTGGCTCAGACAAGGAAGTCAGACGATTTGACGTAGATGAAACTCCATCGCAGAGCGGAGCTTTTTCTGAATACGTGCGCCAAATGGAAGGCGCGTGCCGGACAGATGACCCTATGTTTTCAGTCGCGGCAGTCGGGGCCAAATCCAAGATGTTGACAGATGGCCATTGCACTGAGTGTTTTGGCGATGAAAGTGTCTGGGCGCGTATGCTGGAGCAGGACGCACTGATCTGTAATCTCAATCTCGATGCTGGCTCTACATTCGTGCATTTTGTCGAGCGTAGACTGAATGTTACCTACCGGGCCGACAGAGTGTTTGCCGGACAAATTAAGCGCGACGGCGAATGGTCCGACAGCAAAATCACCTATTTTTCAAGACGCGTTGACGACAGCGGTTCGACCGCGCGTTTTGAGGAGTTTGACCAACTCGCGCGTGAAGCAGGGATGGCGGTTACCCGCAAAGTGGGTAAGGGCGCGGTCGTCGCAATTTCAACCAACTCAACGATGAAGTTAATAGAAAAAACATTGCCTGAAAATCCCACCTTGCTCGTTGCGCAGGGTGCGAAGACCGCAGTGTGATCCAAGGAAAGATGCTCAGATGTACAAGATTTTTGATGAGAAGCACGCATTCAATTTTGACGGTGCTGCTATTTTGGTCACTGGAGGAACGGGCTCTTTCGGTAAGGAGTTCGTGCGGACCATTCTGCGGCGCTTCGACCCGAAGCGGCTTGTCATTTTTTCCCGCGATGAGCTGAAACAGTTTGACCTGGCAAATGAGCTGCGAAACGAGTTTTCGAGTGAGAAGTTTGCAAAATTGCGCTTTTTCATTGGCGATGTGCGGGACCTGGATCGTTTGACATTCGCAATGCGTGAGATCGATTATGTGGTTCATGCAGCGGCACTGAAGCAAGTGCCTGCAGCCGAGTACAATCCGCAGGAATGTGTCCGTACAAATATTCAGGGTGCCGAAAATGTTGTCTCAGCGTCTTTGGCAAACAGGGTCAAGCGGGTCATTGCGCTTTCCACGGATAAGGCAGCCAACCCGATCAATCTTTACGGTGCTACCAAACTTGCCTCTGATAAGATATTTGTCGCCGCCAACAACTTTTCCGGCGATATTGGTACGCTTTTCTCTGTTGTAAGGTACGGAAATGTGGTCGGTTCGCGCGGCTCTGTAGTGCCGTTTTTCCGGGGGTTGTTGGAGCGCGGCGTCAAAGAACTGCCCATCACCGATGACCGGATGACGCGTTTCTGGATCACGCTGGAACAAGGTATTTCCTTTGTGATCTCGAACTTCGCTATTATGCGCGGCGGTGAGATATTTGTGCCCAAGATCCCGAGCATGAAAATTACAGATCTCGCCGAGGTCTTGGCTCCTGGTCTCGAACATAAAGTGATTGGCATTCGTCCTGGTGAGAAGCTGCACGAAGTTATGATTTCCGAGGACGATTCATTCACAACCCTCGATCTTGGTGACCGCTACGTGATTGAACCGGCGTTCCAGGAATATGGACGTGTGAGCTATGTTGTTGATGGTTCCGGTGTCAGAGTTCCGGATCGTTTCTCATACACCAGCGACAACAACAATATGTGGCTTGATGGTGACGGTCTGCTGAGACTGCTTGCCGTAAGCTGAGACTGAAACACGAGAGGCTGCGATGACTGCTTTTTTGCCCTATGGACGGCAGCATATTGATGAAGATGATATTGCTGCAGTCGCCGATGCGCTTCGCAGCGATTTTCTCACTTCAGGACCACATGTCGAGAGCCTGGAAAAAGCACTTTGTGAGATTCTGGATGTGCCATTTGCTGTGGCGTGCTCCAATGGCACGGCGGCTCTTCACCTCAGCACATTGGCGCTTGGCCTCAAGGCCGGTGACCTTTGCATCGTGTCGGCAGTAACGTTTCTGGCGACAGCCAACTGTGTTCGTTATGTCGGTGCCGATGTGCTTTTTTGTGATGTGGATCCGCAGACGGGCCTCATGAGACCGGAAGACCTGGAGCGGGCGCTGCAAAAGGCCGACAGGCCCATTGCAGCTGTGCTACCAGTTCACTTGACCGGTCAGGCCGTGCAGATTGACGCATTGCGGGAAGTCCTGAATCGTCATCCGATGGGAAAGTCAGCCTACATTGTTGAGGATGCGTGCCACGCATTGGGAACTGTTTCCAGTGGTTCGGATGGCAGCAAAAGTATGGTCGGTTCGGCGCGGCATTCCGAGCTTGTCAATTTCTCTTTCCATCCGGTCAAGACAATAGCCGCCGGTGAAGGTGGTGCTGTAACCACTCGCGATGCAAAGCTCGCAGAACGCCTCCGTTTGCTCAGAAGTCACGGAATGGTGCGGTCGGCTGACCAGATGCTTTTTACCCAGCAAGCATTCGATCAAGGCGTACTGAACCCCTGGTATTATGAGATGCACGAGTTAGGTTTCAACTATCGCATCACGGACTTTCAGTGTGCGTTGGGAGAGAGCCAACTGAAGAAACTGCCTCGATTTGCTGAACGCCGGAAACAACTTGAACGGCTTTATGACGAAGCACTTCAGTCAATTCACCCCGTTGTGCGACCCAATGAGAAGGTTGTCGGTTCTGATCCGGTATTGCATTTGTATGCGGTTCGATTTGACTTTGCGAAGATTGGAAAGAGCCGCCGCCAGATCATGGAGTTGCTGCGCGAGCGCGGGATCGGCACGCAAGTGCACTATCTTCCCGTGAACCGCCAACCCTATTACCAGAACCTGTACGGGGTTGTGGATCTGCCAGGTGCGGATACCTACTACTCTTCAACCTTGTCTCTACCGCTCTATCCATCAATGGTTGACGAGGACGTGAAACATGTTGTTGACGCGCTTGCAGAGGTGATTGCGTTGTGACTTCACCTATTGCAGCAGGGAATGGCGTATTTGTCATCGTGCAGGCCCGGATGACCTCAACTCGTCTGCCCGGGAAGGTTCTTCTCAACCTTAATGGAAAATCTGTTTTGGCACACTGCCTGGACAGATGTCATTCGATACCCGGCATTTCGGGTATTTGCGTTGCCACTGTCGATACACCTGATTGTGACGCAGTTGCGCAGGAAGCAGAGCGCAACAATGCCATCGTTTTCAGGGGAAGCGAGGGCGATGTCTTGGACCGCTACTGGCGGGCAGCAAGGGAACTTAGTGCCAAAACAGTCATTCGCGTGACTTCGGATTGTCCGTTGATAGATCCGGAGGTTTGCGGAGCGGTGTTGAGTTTGTTCCAGAAAACTGGGGCGGAATATGCTACTAACAATGCCCCGCCGTCCTTCCCGCACGGTCTTGATGTTGAGGTTATGAGTTTTGAGTGCCTTGAGCATGCCGCGCAGAACGCGAGGCTGCAGCCTGACCGTGAGCATGTCACGCCGTATATTAGGCGCGGGGGTGACCACCTGCGCGTAAACCTGGGTCTTTCTGCCTCAAGTGAAGTTGGCAAGCATCGTTGGACATTGGACACGCCCGACGACCTCAGGTTTTTTGAGGCATTGTTTGCAAGATTGGGGCCGCAGACGGATAAGCTCGGGTACGAAGCCGTTTTGGAGTTTGTCTCGGAACATGAAGACCTTGCTTATCTGAATAAAGGCAGTGCGGATCATCTGCGTTCGCGAGCCGAGTATCCGAATTTTCAACAATACCAATTTCCTGGAGGGGATGGGTGACAGCAGCTGCAGTCAACGTCTGCTTCAGAGTCGATGCATCCGCGACGATCGGTGGGGGGCATGTCATGCGCTGTCTCACGCTCGCTAAGCACTTGAACAAGGAAGGCTGGGATTGCACTTTTGTCGTCAGTCGTGAAACTGCACAGACGGTATCGGCCTTGAGAGAATCCGGGTTTCCCGTTCTGGAAGTTGCGAGTGCAACAGGCGCTGAGATTGCTGGACTTGGGCGATTTGATATCGTGATTTTCGATCAATACGAAATTGACGCTACAGAGGAGCATCGCTGGCGCCAGATATCCGGCTCGATCGTCGTGATCGATGACTTAGGCGATCGTGAACATGATTGCGACATGCTCCTGGATCAGAATTTTGGCGCAACGCGGGAAAAATATGTTGGACTGGTCCCCGTCACCTGCCGAACTTTGGTTGGTTCTAAATATGCTTTGTTGCGGGAAGAGTTTTCGAGATTGAGGGCTTCGAGCCTTGCTCGTCGCGATGCTGCTGTGCCGGGCCCCGCCAGCAGAATACTTGTAACAATGGGAATGACAGACGTTGGAGGAATAACAGAGCGGATCTGCCGTCACCTGATCAAATTTATGGATTTGACCCACTATCTAGGGAACGTTGATGTCGTTCTGGGGACGGCGAGCCAGAGTTTCTCATTCGTAAGCTCATTGTGTGAACGTGACAGCCGTTTCTCTATCCATGTGAACGTTTCGAATATTTCAGAGCTTATGTCGGCCTGCGATGCATCGATCGGCGCCGGCGGAACCACCAGCTGGGAACGTTGCGCATTAGGACTTCCAATGGCGAATATTGTTCTCGCTGACAATCAAGTGGACCTGTGCCGCCAATTGTCAGATTCAGGGGCGTGCGCGTATTTGGGCGATAGTCGGACCGATAGCGATGCAGTAATAGGAAGCCGAATTGACGCGTTTCTTCAAGGTCATGAGACGCTTGTGTCATACTCTCGCATTGCCCGGGATATTGTTGACGGCGAGGGTGTCAAACGTGTCTTCAGCGAGCTACAGACTTTGTTCCAGAATCAGGAGAACGCTCCTGCGAGCGCGAGGAGCGGGACTTGAAAGAGCTTAGTTTTCGCGGAGCTGAAGAACGAGACAGCTCTTTATTGCTGGAGTGGCGGAACGATCCGAAGACACGGGAAATGTCGCTTGACCAAGGCGTGGTGTCCCTGCAGGCGCATAGTCACTGGTTTGCTCGCAAACTTGCCAGTTCCTCATGCCAGATACTTATTGCTGAGTATAAGGACCAGGCCATTGGCATGCTGCGGTTTGATATTGCGGATTCTGGCGTGGAAGCGGAAGTTAGCATCAATCTCGCACCGGCATTTCGGGGCCAGGGACTTTCCAAGACGCTGCTTGTCGGGGGCATCGACTGGTTTCTTGAAGCTAATGTAGATGTGGATATGCTCCTCTCAACCATGAGGGTCGAGAACAGGGCGAGTATGAAGATATTTGAATATGCGGGCTTTGTGCTGACGGATGTATGGGATAGCTGCCGCTTCTTGCGCTGCTCCCGGTCCGATTTCGGCGCACGAGCAGGATAATTGCGCATTATCCGGGCGTTTTCATCGAATAGAGATCGCAAAAACGCTGCTGGTAAAAAGCGCGTGCAGGGACGTAATGCTAGGGGAAATAATGATAAGATTGCTCAAGAGAAATATAAATAAAATCAAGCGGATAGCTCCTGGGTTTGTGTCAAAATCTCTCAGAGAATCCCGTGCCCGCCGATTGTTCTCTTATTTTGATCTCCGCAGGGGTGGCACAATCGCTTGCGTTGGGTTGCCATGTGAACTGGAAGGCTACTTGACTGAACGCTTGCCACCCAAGTTGCGCGGCTGCACACTGAAGTTCTATGACAAGCCGTCTGATGTATTGAGAATTCGCTCGCTGGCGGCGGTAATTTACAGCTCCGAGTTTTTCACCCTGAAGAATGTAAAACCAGTTTCCAACATGAAGAGAAATCTGGATGTTGGGGTATTTGAGCTATCACCTTGCATCGATCTTCCAGCCGTTGGACGAAGTTCATATTCCTCCGATTACATCTCGGGTTGTCTCTATTGGAGCACATATTCGGTGGAAATCGAAGCGTCGATTGCGGCGCAGAAAAGTGTCCGTTTTGCCGACTATATGGGTGCAATTGCGCAAGGTCAGTATAGTGGCGCAGTCAGTGCTGCAGAAGCGGCGTGCCAGCTTTCATCAAATGGAGATTTTTCGCTCACAGCGGGTTTGCCATTTGCTGATGTCGATAGTTTTCGTGCGGCGTTTCACAAAATCGGCGGACTGGACAGCGTTGAGCCGTATGTTCTTATTCTGACGGGTGAGGAGTTCCAGGAAAACAAGAATACGCTGGCAAGGGAGGCGACGCCTGGCATCTTTGAGAAGATGCTCAAAGCCGCGAAGTTGTTGCACCCCCAAAGCAGGATTGTTGTTTTGCACACAAGGGACACCGCTGGGGCAAGGAGGTTTGAGAGCATTCGGTGTCAAAAAAAAGGGAACATTTTACACGCTGCCGGGCTTCCTGTCGCCGCCTTGTTGCCAAACGCGATCGAGGTGCTCACGGATGACAATGCTGCTGGATTCGAGGCTTGCATAGCCGGGAGAAGCAACGTCTCTGTCTATGAGGAGACATATTTCACGGGTTGGGGGTTTACGAACGACAATTTTGAGAGCAAGGCGCGTGCCTTCAATGCTTCACCCGCAGAAGTCCTTTGCGCAACGGCCATTTTGACAGTTGATCACGTTGACCTCGTGAGCCGGCAAATTGGCTCCTTTTCCAGTTATCTTTCCCTTTTCCAGGCATTGCGGTCGTCCGATGTTGCGGAGAATGCGAAGCTTAGGACTCACCTCAACCGGACGCCGTCATTGCAAGGTTGGCGACATAGAGTTGCAGCATTGCTGGAAATATCGCGGATTGATGATGTAACCTTGATGCTCAAGGCGATGGCAATGGGGCTGTCTTCGCTGAAGTCAAGTTGGAGGAATAGGGTGCACCGGGATCTTATGGGTGTACTATTTCACACGGGTCATTTTGATGAGGTTCTGGAGATAGCTTCGGCGTACCCAAATCCGGAGCGGAATTTCGATGTCCTGTCCTGGTACTTGTACTCGCTATACAGCGTGCGGGACTTTGATCGCCTTGAGTTGGTCGCAGAACAGTGTCTTCAGGCAATCTTCGCAAAATTCGAACAGGATAATACGAATCTAGGTGATTTCAGGCGGCTCATAAATCTGCTGTACCTCTATCGCACAATTTCATTGCCGATCAGCAAGTTTGGTCGATTGATAATTGGCAAGAATATGGCCGAAAGATTGGTGAAAATAGTTCTGCGTGTTGTGAATAGTAATAAGTATCACATGCAGACGATACAAATCGTTAACGAGTTCATTATTTTACTGGGCCGCATTGACTTTGAGATAGGAAGCGAATTTTTCAACGACATTCTATCGTCGCTAAAGTATGACCATCAGCATTTGGTGAACGTTTCGAGACTACTCGTTGAAAACGAAATCATTACTGCTGAAAATATGACTGGTCGAACAGAATCTGCATTGGAAGCGATGCGCGTCGCGGTGGCAGAAAATACGTCCAGCTCGGTAATATCTGTGAAACTTGACGCTTCAATTTCCGTAGGAAAATTAGGTTTGCTGCTGGAAATTCTGTCTGTCGGTACACGCCACGGCGTATTGAGGTTCAAAGGTTTTGATGATCTTTACTCGCGCACACTGAACTACCTGACGTCACGTTTTGGCGGGGAAGACCTGTCTAGCGACGAATTGGGTTTCGTCCAAAAGGTCAGGCTGCTGGAAAAGCTGGACAGCATGGCGAAGGATGATTTTCACGGTACTGGTGAAGTTGTTGGCGCATTACTCGGCAATATCGTGCGTCAGGCGCACAGAGAGCGGCCCAGCGACATAGGGCTTGCGGCACGTTATGTTCAGGTGCTGAGGGATTCGAATGGGTTTAATGAACTTGAAACGGTGTATCAGCGGTACAAGAGCGGCGATTTCCCTCAGGCGCCACAGATACTGCAGAAGTTGTCTTCATATCGACTGAGCCAAAATGACTATGATGAGGCTCTTTCGTTTATGGAACGTGCATGTGCAACACTGGCGAACGGACTCCTCTTGGGGCGGATTCCTATTAGAAAGCTTGCGCAACTCCATAATTTTCAGGAGGAACTTGGACGAAAGCGCTTCTATGCTTCCAGCTCCGAGCTGATGAGGAGTGTGCCGCAACCTGCAAAGCCCAAGGGTGTGGTTTTCGTTTTGGGCTACGATGCGTTGAATGTGCTCGCCATGGGCATCCCGGTGCTTTGCGATTTACGCCGCCAAGGCTACGCAACCGTTTATCTGGGGTCGCAGATATTGCCAAACGAGCCTACGGGCATTGAAGAAATTGATCAGTTCCTGGGAATTGTGCATCTGGATCATATGACGATCGATGATGAAACTGCGTATAATCGTCAGACCAAGAACCAGTGGGAAGTTGACTGGGACAACAAACGTCTGATCTGCAATGGCGTCAACTACTACCAAGGCGTGTTTGAATATTTGGCGAACCGTTACAGGCGATTCTCGATTGATATTGAACAACCTCATATCCGGCGCTTTTTTGATACGCAGCTTATGAAGTGTGACCGTGCGGTTACAATTTGTGAAAGAATACAGAAGGACGTTGCCTCAAAACTGGGATTGCCGGTGCGGTTCATGGCAGTCAGCGCCCAAACTTCTCCGTCCTACGTTTTCAAGGAGTACTGTGCTGAAGTTGGTTGGCAGGACGATATGCATCTCCTTTTCCACATCAACGGATATGAAAATTATTTTTCAAACCTTGGAACCAAAGTTTCCTCAACAATGGCTGTGGGTGACATGACAGCACGGCCGTTCATTCGGTCGCCCTTGATTGTTCAGTCACAAAGGCTTGATGCCTGGTGTGCGGAGAACATAGTTGATGCAACACCGCCCTCCTACATGCTCGCGGACCGCGTAGGCAATGTGGGCCTGTCGCGAGACGCGGTTGAAGTGTATGAGCGGGTCGTTCGTCACAAAGCAGCAGGCGGCAAGGTTGTAGTATGCTTTGGTAAGGTCTTGTGTGATCTTGGCGTGCCTTATGATGGTGGTCCTGCACACAAGGACATTATCGATTGGCTAAACCACACTGTTGAATGTGCGCGAAACAGTGACACTATGGTGCTCATCAAACCCCATCCTCACGAGTTGCGGCCAGAGATATCTCGTCACCTAACGGAATACCTTTTTGACGTCGTCCACGAGGAAATTCCTGACAACGTCATACTTCTGCAGCACAATTGGTTCAACAATCAGAATATTCAGGATTTGGTGGACGTTGCAATTCTGTGGAACGGCACGTCCTGTCTTGAGATGAGTGTTTGGGGCGTTCCTGTAGTGAATTGCGCCTATTTTGGCGAACATGACTACCCGGTTGACCTAATTTATCCGAAGGACAGAGACCACTACAAGACCATTATCCAGCATCCGGAGCAATTGTCTCAAGGGCCAAATACCCGCCAGCGTGCGGCTGCTTGCCTTGAGTATATTTCTGACCAGCAGATCTATTTTCCCTACCGGTTCTGTCCGCGTCCGGCAACAAATGACCCCGTAGGGGACTACCATTGGATTGAAGAGGATATTGCCCGTTGGAAAGCCGGAGAGGACCCGTTTGTCTCGCTTTTTGCCGCTCAGTATTTTGAGCCGCTGACACCTGGTGAAGATGGAGTCGCTACACCTTCGGAATATGAAGCGTACAGAGTATTCAAACACGCTCTTATGTAGTGTGTGTAGATGTTTAGAATCGGTTGACTGACATCGGGGGCGACTTCGTCGCGTCTGATGTCATTCACGCAGCAATTCGACAAATTTTGTGCCGCGGACCCTGTATTCCACTTTGCAAGTTTCCATTGGAGTGCGGTCGCAGAAGCTTCCCTGCATTTTCATAACGAAAACCATGTTTCCGTAGCGAAGCCGCATTTTCCAGTCAAAGAGCTGCATCTCTGCGGCGAGGTGATACGAACCATCGGAAAGCTGTACATAGAAGCGGTAGGGACAACCGAGTGAGCTGCATTCCGGCGCCCGCACACCATCACAGGTGACGCCGGACGGGGTTGTAATGAAATCCTGCCGTTTGTCGTTGTTGAAGTCGATTTGCATTAGGTAGTCTTTGGCGTAATCGATCTTCCGGCAGATCCTGCCAAAATGCGCTGACTCGCTCTTCAGCACACCCAAGCGTCCATTAAGGCCGGCCTGGCTGACGGTTGAGCCGGAAAGAAATACGGCTGACAGCAAAGCGATAACTGGCAATTTGCGGTGTATCATGACTTACCTCACGGGCGTCAGAATAGCGCAAAAGTATGAACAGGCGTTTTACAAGGCCTGTGCTCTGTCGTTGAACATATTGGGCAGAATCCAACCAATTTCAGGCAGATTAAGCATTCCTAAAGGCTGTTGGCTCAAAATTGAGTGAATGGACCTTTTTTGTATGTGCGTAGGGTACCTGATCTGTAATGGCGTTGGTCAAGAAAATACGGCTTCCCAGGAAGATTGTTCTGGCGATAGCAGCGGTGATGCTGTTGTCGGGAGCGTCGGGTGCTGCAGCGCTATTATTTGCCCGTGATTCCATTCTAGGCCCTTCTGAGGCCAGTTTAGTTGGCATCGAGTGTGAAGATGTGCTTCGCGTGGCGGTGGATACACATGGCGGTCGGCCATGGTTGAGAAAATTCATCAAGACTGAAAGTGCTGATGGGCTGACACGCGTTAAGACTGCACTTCGCGTCGCGACACTGTTGCACGACACGTTGCCCAGTGATGTCGTTCATATTGCCGTTCTGGATGAAAATGGGCCTGAAAAACGCGCCGATATGCGCGGTCGCGCTATTGGGGCTGAGGTGGTGATACTCCGCGACCCCACAATTATTCCGGACAATGATGGCGAATTCATTATTCGCTACTATGAAGGCTACGCTTCGCCGGATGGGATATTTTACGGTCGCCAGCATGTGGTTAGCTCTGCGGAGGCCCGTGCCTTTGTCGCGCGAATGGGGGCAATTGAAAAAGAAGACTGCCTGCCGCCCGGTGGTGAAGTGGCCGTTGAAGATTCTGGTGGTCATGGAAGCAAGGCGTCCTCCGGCGGTCATGGTGAAGCTGCACCTAGCGAACACGGTGAAGCGACTTCAGATGCGCACGCTTCGAGTGGACATGGTGAGGAGCCGACCGATGGGCATGGTGCAGCTGCTGGCGGTCACGGCGATGAGTCAGAAACAGGCGGCGAGCCTGGTTTCTTCGGCAAAATGCTGAACATGGTTGGCTTGGGTGCCGACGAGGTTGAGGGCGGCCCTGACGCTGCGAATGTTGAGCACGCAGATGCGGATGCCGTACACGACGTCACAAGTCACGCGGATCTGGCTCATCCTGTGATCGGTCATGAGGCCGATGCCGACGGGAATGCGCATGTGATGCCAGCACCGCTGCGCGTGCCGCAAGATGCATTCTCTGCTCCCTTGGGTGCAGACAATGGACATAGCGTTGCCGACGCGTTTGCGCAGGATGCGACCGGACATGAAGGCGATCATGATGTGGCATCAGGCCATGGTGCCGAGAGCGCGCATGAGGCACCGGCAGAGAGCGCGATGATACATGCGGATGCGCGTGTAGAGGACGTGGTCTCGCAACACACGGATATTCACAATGCGGACGAAGCGCCGCAGACGCATGAAGCCAATAATGCGCACAGTGCCTCAGACGGTCATGCAGACGCTATCCCGGAAGCGCAGAAAGCGGAACCAGGCCCTGTGGTTGCCGATGCCTGGGATGGGGGGCAGAACGGCGAGCTTTTCCTGGTCGACGGACCCAGCGATGAGTTGATGCTGAATTGGGAAGGTGATGAGAGTGCGGAGACTGTTGGTCTAGACCCTGCACCGGTTTCTTCTGTTGAAGATGGGCAAGGCGCTGCGCACGAATAATGTGGCAAGGTCAAACGAAAGCGCCGCCAGCTATGAGCCAGCGGCGCTTTGTTCTCTGAATAATCAGTCGGCCTTTTGACGACGGGCCGGGAAGAGGATGATGTCGCGGATCGACGGCGAGTCGGTCAGCAGCATGATCAGGCGGTCGACGCCGATACCCAAGCCGCCTGCAGGTGGCATGCCTTGGTCGATTGCATCGAGGAATTCATCATCCAGCTGTTTTTCGTTTTCACCGCGAGCGTGCGCCTGTTCGAGCTGTTCAACCATGCGGCGGCGCTGTTCTTCCGGATCATTCAGTTCGGAGAAGGCGTTGCCAATTTCCCAGGCGTTGCAATAGGTCTCGAAGCGTTCAACGAGACGCGGCTCGCCGGGCACTTCCTTGGCGAAGGGTGAGATATCCTTCGGGAAATGGGTCACGTGCGATGGCTGGATCAGCGTTGCTTCCACTTTTTCTTCAAAGATGAAGGCAAGGCACTCGCCCCATGTCCAGTCTTTCTCGACCTCAAAACCGGCAGCTTTGGCAGCTTCGCGGGCTTCTTCGTCGGTCTTGATTGCCAGGAAGTCGATGCCAGTAACTTCTTTCACGGCATCAGGCATAGGAACGCGCTTGAACGGACCGCGGAAAGAAATTTCCTTGTCGCCGAACTTGAACTCGGTTGAGCCGTGAATACTCATGGCCAGATGACCGAATAGGCGTTCGACAAGGCCCATAATGTCCTCGTAGTCGGCATAGGCCCAGTAGCACTCCATCATGGTGAATTCAGGATTGTGCCGGGTAGAAACGCCTTCATTGCGGAAGTTGCGGTTGACCTCGAATACCTTGTCGGTGAGCCCGGATACAAGCGTGCGCTTCAGGAACAATTCCGGTGCGATACGCAGATACATGTCGAGCTTAAGCGTGTTGTGGTGGGTCTTGAAAGGCTCCGCCGTTGCTCCGCCGTAGACGGAATGCAGCATCGGCGTTTCGACTTCCATGAAGTCTTCTTCTTCCATGAAACGACGAATGCCTGAAATGACCTTCGAACGCTGGCGGAAACGCAGCTTCGAGTCTTCATTGGTCATGATGTCGAGGTGGCGCTTGCGATATTTCGTTTCGATATCCGTTACGCCATGCCACTTTTCCGGCATGGGTAGAAGCGCCTTGGTCAACATGGTGATTTCATGGGCGTTGACGGTGAGTTCACCGCGCTTGGTGCGGCGCACTTCGCCCTTCACGCCAATAATATCCCCCAGATCAATCATTGGCAGAAGGTTGCGCGCTTCTTCCGGCGTGGTGTCCTTATGGCTGAAAATTTGCACCTTGCCAGAGGCATCATGCAGATCGATGAACATACCGGAGTTGCGGTTCGAATAGACGCGACCTGCAACTGTCACGATGTCGCCGGTCAGGGTGTCGGGTTCGATGCCTGCATATTTCTCCGCCAGTTCACCATTGCTGATCGTGCGGTGGAAATGGGCCGGGTAAACATCGCCAACCATCTCGCGCAGCATGTTCAATTTCTGCAGACGAACTTCCGTAACGTCGGACGAAAGGCCGGTTTCTGTTGTCTTATCGTTCATCGTTTTATCCGTTGTTCTTTTTGTCTTCTTCCAAGCCGAGTTTCACCACTGTTATCGCCTGCTTGATACGTTGACGTACAACAGAGCGACCAAGAATGGCCATGGAGTCAAAGAGCGGCAGAGAGCGTGAGGAGCCGGAAACTGCAATGAAAAGCGGTGCCAGAACAATGCGCAGCTTCTTGTCCATGCGCTCGGAAACCTCGCGCAGTTCGGCTTCAATACTTTCCGCATTCCACTCGAAAATCTTTTCCAGATCGTCATGGGCAGTCTGCAGGATCTCGTGCACTTCTTCCAGTGTTGTTTTCTTGATGGCCCGGAAAACATCAGCTTTGAGGCCAAGATCGCCTTTCAGCAGGAAGCCAGCGAGATCCGGCAGGTCGGAGAGGCGTTCGATGCGCGATTGAGCAAGCTTCATGCCTTCCATGAAACGATCATTTTCCTGCGCCCAATTGAGAACGCGGGAAACGAATTCCGCTTCTGAAACGCCTTCGCGCAGCCAACGACCATTCAGCCAGTCGAGCTTCTGGATGTCGAAAATCGCACCCGCCTTGTTGAGCGTTTCGGTGTCAAATTTCTCGATGAGCTCGGCCATGGTCATCATCTCTTCGCCTTCAGCAATCTGAATGAAGAAGAGGCCGAGGAAGTTCATCAATGCTTCCGGCAGATAGCCGAGTGCCGAGTAATATGAGATGGATGTCGGATTGCGACGCTTGGAGAGCTTCGACTTGTCCGCATTGCGCATCAGCGACAGGTGCATGAACTGAGGCGGTTCCAGACCCAGATATTGGTAGAGCAGAATATGCTTTGGCACGGAGGCCAGCCATTCTTCACCACGCGCAACATGCGTGATCTGCATCAGGTGGTCGTCCACCACGTTGGCCATATGGTAGGTCGGCATGCCATCGGCCTTCAGGAGGATCTGCATGTCAACGGAATCCCACGGGATGGAGACCTTGCCATAAACGCCATCAACGAATTCACAATTGCCCTCGGTCGGGATTTTCATGCGCACGACTGAAGGCTCGCCAGCCTCCATGCGAGCGGTGACTTCCTCGGCCTTCAAATGCATGCATCGGCCATCATATTTGGGCTGGCGGCCTTCAGAGCGCTGGGCCGCGCGCATCAGGTCCAGACGTTCTGGCGTGCAGAAGCAGCGGAAACCGTGGCCTGCTTCGACGATCCGGTCGACGTATTCGCCGTAGATGTGCTTGCGGTCTGACTGACGATAAGGGCCGAACGGGCCGCCAATATCAGGCCCTTCCGCCCATTCCAGGCCACACCATTTCAGTGCATCGAGCACCTTCTGCTCAAACTCCGGCGTGGAGCGCGTAGCGTCAGTATCTTCAATGCGAAGAATGAACGTGCCACCATGCTTCTTGGCAAAAAGGTAGTTGAACAGAGCGATATAGGCTGTGCCGACATGCGGTTCGCCGGTGGGCGATGGCGCGATACGGACACGAACATTGGACGTCGTCATGATGTTTATCTTGTGCCAGATGTTGAGGCGTGCACCTTGCGGCGGCGCCATTGTGCAATTTGTCGATCAAGGGAGGCAGCAATCGCAGCCGAAAAGTGATCGTGTTTCCGGCTGCGTTAGGCCATAAAGGCCGAAAATGTCAAGTAATGCTGCGTTCTTAATGCCCGGCTTTGCGTTTTTGACGTGCGTTTCTGGCAAGCATGTTGAGAAATTCCACCAAAGCGGAGAAACCCATTGCAGCATAGATGTAGCCCTTGGGCACGAGATAGCCTAAGCCCTCGGCGATCAAGGCCATGCCGATCATCAAGAGGAAGCCAAGCGCCAGCATGAGAATTTTCTGCATTTGTCTCTCCGTCATTTTTGTCAGAAAGTAGATGCGACGTGTTCTATTCCCAAGGACAAGCGAGGATTCTGTTTGACGATTTCGCATAAATTCGAGCCACTAATTGAGACCGAACGCCTTATCCTGCGCCCACCGCAGGAACGTGATCTCACAGGCTGGGCGGCGATGATGGCCGATGAAGAAGCTTCGCGCTTCATCGGTGGGCCGCTGGAGCAGCGCGCTGCTTGGGCAGGAATGGCAATCATGCGCGGTGCCTGGGCGTTGCATGGCTTTGCCAATTTCTCGGTTTTGGATAAGCAAAGCGGGGAATGGATCGGGCGCGCGGGACCATGGTCGCCGCCCGGTTGGCCGGGTCATGAAGTGGGTTGGGCGTTTCGCCGGGAATTCTGGGGAAGGGGGCTGGCGTTAGAGGCAAGTCTTGCGACGATTGCGTGGGCGCGTGCGCATCTCGGTTGGGGGGAGGTTGTTCATATCATTCACCCCGAAAATCTTCGTTCCATTGCGCTGGCACAACGCGTCGGCTCTCGTCACAAAGGCGAGCTTGGTGCAGGCATAATTGGTAATTCTGTGCCGCTGCTGATCTTCTCTCAATAGCCTGCCTGGTTAGAAAAGTGCCGCCTTTGGAATAATTCTGATTTACGTACCTCAGATTTTGATCTAAGACGAATTCAGGAGGAAACATGCGACCAACCGTTCATGATCTGGCAGCAGCAGCAGGCGTTAGTCTCGCCACCGTTGACCGTGCGCTGAACAACCGGGCAGGGGTGAGTGCGAAGACCAAGGCGCGTGTGGAAGAAGCAGTGGCGCGCATCGGTTTCGTGCGCGATGTTGCCGCTGCAAATCTGGCAAAGAGCAGGCGTTATGTTTTCGACTTTCTGGTGCCGGACAATGACAACTCCTTCATGCGTTTGCTGCGCAAGGCCGTTGAGGATGCTGCAGATGTTTTTGCCAAAGAGCGTATAGAAATCAGGTTGTGTCAGGTGCCTGCTTTTAATGCGGTAGCGCTTGCGACGGCTATGCGCGAGGCGGCAGCTTCCAAGCCTGATGGTTTGGCAATTGTTGCTGTGGATGAGCCGGAAATCCGACAGTTGGTGGATGAGCTTGCGGAAAGCGGGATACCTGTCGTGACACTGGTTTCCGACCTTCTGGGTGCGTCGCGCGTTCATTATGCAGGTATCGACAATGTCGCTGCGGGACGGACAGCCGCCAGTCTGTTGGGCCGCTTCATCGGGCCGTCTGTGCGTGGCACCGTTGGTGCGCTGGCCGGTTCCATGATGGCGCTCGATCATCGCCGTCGCCTGGAAGGCTTCAAGGCGGTGATGGGCGATGAGTTTCCGGAACTCAGCGTTCTTCCAGTGGTGGAAGGACATGACAATCCGGTTGAGGCTGAAGGCGTTGCCAATAAGTTGCTGCGGGATAATCCGGATATTTGCGGCATATACAGCCTGGGCGGCGGCAATCGGGGACTTCTGCGGGCTCTGGAAGTTCACCCGCGCGGGCGGCGAATTCCTGTCATCGTGCATGAGCTGACGGAGACATCGCGCGAGGCTTTGAGCGCGGGCATATTCGATGCCGTGCTCAATCAGGATGCGGGCCACGAGGTGCGCAGCGCTGTGCGAGTGCTGAAAGCCAGTGCAGATGGTGCGGAAGTGCTGGCCGGTCAGGAGCGCATCCGTATCGATATTTATTTGAGAGACAACATGCCCGAGGCGGGCTGATATTGAGGGATTGATATGTTTCTGGGATTGGATCTGGGCACATCTGGCGTAAAGGCCATGTTGATTGATGAGAGACAGAGCGTGGTTGCGACCGGTCATGCAGACGTCGGGCTCTCGCGGCTGCATCCGGGCTGGTCGGAGCAAAATCCCGCAGACTGGATCGCGGCTACGAAGGCCGCCGTTGCCGAGCTGAAGGCCAACCATGCCAGCGCACTTGCTGCCGTGCGTGGAATTGGTCTTTCAGGTCACATGCATGGTGCGACGCTCTTGGACAAGGCGGGCGAAGTGCTGCGCCCCTGCATCATGTGGAATGATACGCGTTCGCACAAGGAAGCCGCGGCGCTGGATGCAGATCCACGCTTTCGGGCAATCACCGGCAATATTGTTTTTCCTGGCTTCACAGCGCCCAAGCTTGCCTGGGTCAAGAACAGCGAACCGGAGGTCTTTTCCAAGGTCGCCAAGGTGCTGTTGCCGAAGGACTACCTGCGCTACTGGCTGACCGGTGAATATATCTCTGAAATGTCGGACTCGGCTGGTACCAGCTGGCTTGATACCGGCGCGCGCAAATGGTCGGACGAATTGCTGGCTGCCACGGATTTGAGCGAAGACCAGATGCCGTCGCTGGTGGAAGGTACAGACCAGGCAGGTATGTTGCGCGACGCGCTCCTGGCTGAATGGGGCATGTCCGCAGGTGTCGTCGTTGCTGGTGGTGCAGGCGACAATGCAGCCTCCGCTATGGGCATGGGGACGGTGAAAGCGGGCAGCGCCTTTGTGTCGCTCGGCACGTCCGGTGTGCTTTTTGCCGCCAATGATCGCTATTTGCCGAACCCGGAAAGCGCCGTTCACGCATTTTGCCACGCTTTGCCCAACACCTGGCACCAGATGGGCGTTATCCTGTCGGCAACGGACGCGCTGAATTGGCACTCGTCTGTTACTGGCAAGAGTGCGGCTGAGCTTTCTGCAGAAGTTGGCGACGACTTGAAGGCACCTTCCGGCGTCATCTTCCTGCCTTACCTGTCCGGTGAACGTACACCGCATAACGATGCTGCCATTCGCGGCGTTTTCGCGGGGCTTGGACATGAGACCAGCCGGGCAACGCTAACGCAGGCAGTTATGGAAGGCGTGACGTTTGCAATTCGCGATAACCTCGCTGCGCTAAAAGCAGCGGGCACCGAGATTTCCCGTGTCACGGCCATCGGCGGCGGTTCGCGTTCCCAATATTGGCTAAAATCCATCGCGACGGCGCTCGGCGTTCCTGTCGACATTCCCGCTGATGGCGATTTTGGCGCAGCATTTGGGGCCGCCCGTCTCGGTTTGATTGCGGCAACTGGTGCTGACCCGCTTGATGTCTGCACCGCGCCTGCGACGGCGGAAACCATTGATCCCGAGACTGCGCTGACGTCGGCCTATGATGAGGCCTACCAGCGTTATCGGGCGCTTTATCCGGCAATTCGTTCAGCAATGTCCTGAAATTAGATTCAGAAGTATAGAAGAGGAGATACCCCACATGAGTACCGGCTTTTTCGGCAATATCGGCAAAATCAAATATGAAGGCGCGGAGAGCACAAATCCGCTCGCCTATCGTCACTACAATCCTGACGAAGTCGTCATGGGCAAGCGCATGGAAGAACACCTGCGCTTTGCTGTCGCCTATTGGCATACATTCGTATGGCCAGGCACCGACCCATTTGGCGGCAACACCTTTGAGCGTCCCTGGTTCAAGGACAGCATGGAAGCGGCCAAGATGAAGGCCGATGTGGCTTTCGAATTCTTCCAGCTCTTGGGTGTGCCCTATTATTGCTTTCACGATGCAGACGTGCGCCCGGAGGGTGCAAACTTTGCTGAAAATACCAAGAACCTCAACGAGATCGTCGACTACTTCGCTGAGAAGCAAGCTGCAACTGGCGTCAAGCTTTTGTGGGGAACGGCGAACCTCTTCTCACATCGTCGCTATATGTCTGGCGCTGCGACCAACCCGGATCCTGATGTCTTTGCATTTGCTGCCGCAACCGTGAAGACCTGCATGGACGCAACTCATCGTCTGGGCGGTGAGAACTATGTGCTTTGGGGCGGACGTGAAGGATACGAAACGCTGCTGAACACCAATATTGGGCACGAGATGGACCAGATGGGCCGCTTCCTCAATATGGTTGTTGAGTACAAGCACAAGATCGGTTTCAAGGGCACAATCCTGATCGAACCGAAGCCGCAAGAGCCGTCCAAGCATCAGTACGACTATGACGTAGCGACGGTCTATGGCTTCCTTAAGAAATATGGCCTCGAAAACGAAGTCCGAGTGAACATCGAGCAGGGCCACGCGATCCTTGCCGGTCATTCCTTCGAGCACGAACTGGCGCTCGCCAATGCACTTGGTATTTTCGGCTCCATCGACATGAACCGAAACGATTATCAGTCCGGTTGGGATACCGATCAGTTCCCCAACAATGTTCCTGAAATGGCGCTTGCTTACTACCAGATTCTCGAGGGTGGTGGTTTCACCACGGGTGGCACCAACTTTGACGCGAAGCTGCGTCGTCAGTCCATCGATCCTGAAGATCTTCTGATCGCGCATATCGGCGGCATGGATGCATGCGCGCGTGGCCTGAAAGCCGCCGCCAAGATGGTTGAGGAAAAAGCACTGTCGGCTCCGTTGGCCAGCCGCTATGCGGGTTGGGAGACAGCTGCTGCCCAGTCAATGCTGACAGGCAAGGAATCGCTTGAGAGTATTGCAGCTCGCGTGGAAGGTGACGACATCAACCCACAGCCGAAGTCTGGCAAGCAGGAGCTTCTGGAAAACATCGTCAACCGTTACGTTTGATTGATCCAGAAACCAGTCTGAAATTGCCGCGCCGGGCTTCCAACCCGGCGCGGTTTTCTATAAAAGTCCTATCCGCTGTAACGTTACAGGAATTTGGCTGCGGGGTTCTTTTTCGGAGTTCCTCACTGCGCAAATGCCCGCTGCAGACACAACAAAACAAAAAGCGGAACGACCGCGTAAAGAGGAACACACCATTATGGACCCCAAGAAACTTGCAGAGCGTTTCCCCGGCGATTTTCAGTTCGGCGTTGCCACCGCCGCTTTCCAGATTGAAGGGGCTACCAAGGAGGACGGGCGTAAGCCGTCCATCTGGGATGCGTTTTCCAACATGCCCGGTCGCGTCTATCAGCGCCACAATGGCGACGTTGCCTGCGACCACTATCACCGCTGGGAAGCAGACCTGGACCTGATCAAGGACATGGGCGTTGAGGCCTATCGTTTTTCCATTGCTTGGCCACGCATTATCCCGGACGGCACTGGTCCGATTAACGAGGCTGGCCTCGATTTTTATGATCGGCTCCTCGATGGAATGAAGGCGCGCGGCATCAAGGCATTTGCAACGCTTTACCATTGGGATTTGCCGCTCACCTTGATGGGCGAAGGCGGGTGGACCTCTCGCTCCACGGCCTATGCCTTTCAGCGTTATGCACAGACCGTTACCAAACGTCTCGGCGACCGCCTGGATGCTGTGGCTACGTTCAACGAGCCGTGGTGCTCGGTAATCCTGTCGCACCTCCTGGGCATTCATGCTCCCGGCGAGAGAAATATGCAGGCGACGCTTCATGCCGCGCATTACACCAATCTGGCGCATGGCCTTGGTGTGCAGGCAATTCGTGCCGAAGCGCCGAAGCTGCCGGTGGGTATCGTTTACAACGCAATGTCTGTCGTGCCCGACAGCGACAGCGAGGCTGACAAGGCCGCAGCCGCCCGCGCGGAAGATTTCCACAACGGCATTTTCTTCGGTCCAGTCTTCAAGGGTGAATATCCCGAAGGATTGCTGGAAAATCTCGGCGATCAGATGCCGAAGATCGAAGACGGCGATATGGAAATTATTTCGCAGAAGCTGGATTGGTGGGGCCTGAACTACTACACGCCGGCCCGCATCAAGGATGCGCCGGAAGAACCATATCCGTCCCACAGTCAGGGCGCATTTGTTCATCCTGAAAAAACCGATATCGGCTGGGAAATTGACTCAAGCGGCTTCATCGGCGTCGTGCGCACGCTTTACAACACCTACGATCTGCCGGAGTTCTACATCACCGAGAACGGTGCCTGCTACAACATGGACGTCGGTGAAGATGGCGAAGTAGATGACCAGCCGCGCCTCGACTATTACGCAGACCATATTTCAGTTGCTGCTGACATGATCAAGGAAGGTTTCCCGCTGAAGGGTTATTTCGCCTGGTCACTCATGGATAACTTTGAGTGGGCGGAAGGCTACAGGATGCGCTTCGGTCTTGTGCATGTGGATTATGAAACGCAGGTGCGCACGGTGAAGAAGTCCGGCAAGTGGTACAAAGAACTCGCTGAACAATTTCCCAAAGGAAATCACGCGGAAGCGAAATAGTGCGCATCTACGCGATTTCAGGCAGTGTGCGGGCAGCGTCGGTTCATTCGGCGCTGCTACGCGCGATGCAGGAACAAGCGCCATCAGATGTTGAATTTCGTGTATGTGAGCTGGTGGAGAGTTTACCGATTTTCAATCCGGATCGAGAGGGTGATGCTGCCCCGCCGCCGGTGCGCGAGTTTGCGCGCGCGGTCGATGAAGCTGATCTTTTGATCATTGCCTCGCCTGAATATGCCCATGGTATTCCGGGTGGTCTGAAAAACGCTTTTGATTGGCTCGTGTCCGGCCCCGAGCTGGTTGGCAAGCCCGCCGTGCTCGTCCATGGATATTCTCACGGACGGGGTCAATATGGGCTTGATGCACTGAGAGAAGTATTGCGCACCGCTTCGCTTGATCTCATGCCGGGTGAGGCTTTTGCGGTTCCGCTGGTCGGCTTGCAGGTATCGGAAGCGGAAGAACTGCTCAAAACATCCGAGGTCGTGTCGGCAATCAGGGCTGCATTCAAGCGAATGCAAGATTGGTTTGGCACTATTTCTCGTGATCCGCTCTAACCGGCGGCGTTCTGGTCTCTGCTGCCAACATAGTTGCGGATTGCTGGTAGTCCGTAGAGCGCCAGCGACTGGTTGGAATAGGATTCATCACCAGTCAGTTCTGCGCTGATCCAGCTTGGAATAACCGGGCGCTGGTCTTCATTTTGCAGTTCCACCTCGGCCACCACCAGTCCAGCCAATGAGCCACGATAGACGTCGATTTCCCAGGTGAAGCCTTCGTAGGGAACCTCGAAGCGGGTCTTCTCAATGATATTGCCGATTGCCAGCGTGAGAAGCTCTTGCGCTTGTTCAAAAGGCACGGCGAACTCCACTTCGTCCCGTACGAGGCCGCTCTTGCCTGTTTTGATCGTCAATTTGGCTCGACCGTCTTCATAGAGACGAATTCGAACGTTGCGATCTTCCATCGTGGAGATATAGGCTTGGGTAAGCTCGACGCCGACGCCTGCAAAGGACTTCCAGCGGTCACTCTGAACCAGGAATTTGCGTTCTATTTCCTTCGCCATGCGAAAGCTCCAAGCTCATGCGATAGAGGTAGCCTAGCCCATCGAGCAGGTGAATCCTAGACAATATCTCATGAGAATTGGCATATCTTGAATGTGGCAACTTGCTCGCAACATCAAGTAGCATTGTCGTATTTGTGCATGTGCTTGTATGCCACCATTGCGTTCAGGATTATGTCTCTGTCATGCCCGGAGATGGAGAACAGACCGAAGCGGAACTGGAAGCCCCAATTCGACTTTCCGCGTGTAAATTCCAACGCGTCCAATAGCGGATGAATGGGCGTCACTCTGGTTCCAAGCCAGTCAACATCTCGCCGCCAGGGAACAAAGCCTCCGCCCATATCGAATTGGTAGATATCCCGATCGATGATGGTGCCCGCTGCGGTAAATGATTGGAGGCGATCCTTGCCACGCATTTCACAAGCGGGCGAATAGTAGATCACGGTGTCGCCCGGAGATGTCCGGGCGAGAGGGCGTGACTTGCCGTGGCAAACCTGCATGAAGCCGCCTTCACGGCCAACGTTCACGTGATTTGCGCTGGCAATTGCGATCCAGTTCGCCATCATGCGTTGGCTGGGCAATAGACACGCAAGCGATGCCCGTCGGGATCAATTGCCGTGAAAGTTCGGCCAAACGGCATGTCGACGGGCTGCTGGATGATTTCGGTGCCGCTCCTCGCCCATGTGTCGGCCACTGCGTCCACCTCAGAATGGCTGCTCACCGGAAGGCTGATCTCCATGCTGCCAGGTTTTGCGGCATCTGCCACCGATGGCGCGACCTCTTGCGTTTTCCAAAGACCAAGCATGAGGCCGGTCGGCAAGGCGAACATAGCAAATCCATCCGATTGCTGGTCTGCCTCATGGTTCAAAATCGTCTTGTAGAAAGCGACGCTCGAATTGACGTCCTTGACGTAGAGAATGATGAGATTGGGTGTCATTATTTGCTCCTGATTTTTGGGGCCGGATTGGTCCGGCCCGCTCGCAGGTGCAGTTCTAGTGGGTCATGCTGTCAGTTTTTGTCAGTAGTGAAGCGACCTTCTCGTCGTTCTTTCTCGAATCCCTCTTTCATGAGGGCCGCACGTCGGCGGGGATAGCGCTTCATTGTTTCCGTTGCCGATTGGATGCGATCGACACGAAAGCTGCGGAAATCCTGGCGTAGTTCGCACCAACATGCCACGACACGCACGTTTTCGAAAAAGCCGAGAGCAAAAGGCCAGACACGTCTCGTGCTGGCTTCTCCCGATTTATCCAAATACTCGATTTCGAGAATATGCTCGGCGCGGATCGCCCTGCGAATGATGGAAAGATCAACCGCACCGGTTTCTATCCTGCCCCTTGCCACCATCATGCCTGTGTCTTCCAGGCGGGGTGCGAGGTCAGGCGGCAGAACGGCAGAGATCTTGGCGAGAAGGCTCTTGGCAGCAAGCGCCAATTCGGAGTCTGTGCGGGTGGCTACCCACTTTGCTCCAAGTGTCAGCGCTTCGATTTCCTCCTCGGAGAACATGAGCGGTGGCAGCAAATAGCCGGGACGCAGCACGTAGCCGACGCCTGCCTCGCCCTCAATATGCGCTCCCTGCGCTTGAAGGGTCGCAATATCGCGATAGAGTGTGCGAAGGCTCACGCCAGTCGCATCCGCCAGCGTCTGGCCGCTGACAGGGTAGCGGTGCTGCCGCAGCTCCTGAATGAGATTGATGAGCCTTTCCGAGCGAGACATTTTTTGCGCGACATCCTTTCGTTCAACTAAGAATAATAGGCTATACTGACGAAAATTGGGTAGTGTCTCGGTTTGAAATTTGATCCGATTGACAGGTATCGAATCCAGAAAAATTTTCCTATATGCTTTGCGTAAAGCAAAGAGGATTTTGATGGCAATGTTTAGAAATGATTTGGGTTGTGAAGTCAGCAACCTTGAATACGACTTCGACACAAAAAAAGGCAAACTGACAATGGAGTCAGGCCAGTGTTGTGACCTAAGCGGGTGTATATCCATCTTCGAAAAGATAGATCAAAACGTTGAAATCATAGAAACATTTTCTGGCGACAAGTCAGATACAATTTTCAAACGTGTCAATGGAGATTGGCAGTCGGTACTCACGAGGTGAATGATGCCAACCGGACCTAAAGGCCGGCAGTAGGGAAAATGTGGTTATCCCTCGACATTGACAGTTGCGTCCTTTATCAGAAAGAAAAATTCAATCGGTTTAAAAGGCTAATCCTATGAGCTCCAAGTCGGAAAAACTGCTTTCAGTTCTCAAACTTCAGCCGGTCGTTCCGGTGTTGATCGTTGACAATGCAAAAGACGCTGTGCCGCTTGCGCGCGCGCTCGTTGCTGGCGGCTTGAAGGCGATTGAAGTGACCATGCGCACGCCAGCAGCTCTGGATGCCGTTCGTGCGGTTGCCGATGAAGTTGAAGGCGCAGTACCAGGTGCCGGTACGATCCTCAATGCCAAGCATTTCGAGCAGGCCGTTGCCGCTGGTGCGCAGTTCATCGTTAGCCCCGGTTCTACCCGTGATCTGGTGGCGGCTGCGAATAATTCAGAGGTGCCGCTGCTGCCGGGAGCTGGTTCCCCAAGTGAAATCATGACCCTTCTGGAACAGGGCATCGATGTCATGAAGTTCTTTCCTGCTGAACAGTCTGGCGGTGCGGCTTATCTGAAATCGCTCGCTTCGCCCTTCGGTGGTGTATCATTCTGCCCGACCGGTGGCATATCTTTGAAAAACGCGATGGATTACCTGTCATTGCCAAACGTGGTGTGCGTGGGTGGTTCCTGGGTAGCGCCGAAGGATATGGTTGCTGCTGGCGACTGGGACGGCATTACCAAGCTTGCCGCAGAGGCATTTGCCCTGAAAGGCTGAGCAATTCATTGAATTGTGATATATGGCTTCCTATCTCGTGATTGATATCACGTGATGGGAGGCTGATTATGTTCGATCCGAAAGCATTGCTGGACCAGTTTCTGGGGTCTCAGGTGCCTGGCACGCAGGGCACTGTGCGAGAAAAGGCCAATGACGCAGTGGACCTTGCCAAAGAGCATCCGCTGGCAACTGGCGCAATCGCAGCCGTTTTGCTGGGAACTGGGGCAGGGCGCAGGCTCACCGGTTCGGCGCTGCGTATCGGCGGATTGGCGGCAATTGCCGGTCTTGGTTATCAGGCCTACAAGAACTATCAAAATGGAAAGGCACCGGCTCCGCAGGAAACGCCTGCAGAACCAGAGCTTCTGCCCCCGCCAGATTCCAACTTTTCGACTGATGCCGAGACCAACAATCAGGATTTCGCTCTCATACTTGTGCGTGCGATGATAGCTGCCGCTAGAGCTGACGGGCATATCGATGAGGCTGAGCGCGAGCAGATTTTGGGCAAAGTGAAAACGTCTGGCCTGGAACCCGATGCGGAAGCATTCCTCGCCGCTGAGCTGTCCAATCCCGTGGATCTTGATGCGATTGTCGGAGCCGCAAAGACCGAGGAGCAAAAGGTGGAGCTTTACACGGCTTCACGTTTGGCCATTGATCCTGATACGCGGGCAGAACGTGGTTATCTTGATCTTCTGGCCGGTCGGCTGGGTCTTGCAGACGCGCTTGTCGATCATATCGAGGCAACGGTATCAGGCGTGAAAACACCAGTATAATTTACTGTGAAGCAACGATCATCGCTTTGAATTTGCGCCCGGTTGTCGAATGTGCTCCAAGGAATTCAAGTTGCATAATTTGGAGCTGAAATGAGCGATCTCGCCAATTGGACGCCGCGTCCTGCACCTGAACCTGTCACGCTTGACGGGCGTTTTGTGACGCTTGTGCCCTATGATGCTGCCGTTCATGCGGCTGAGTTGTGGGATGCCTTTGGCCACGAAGAGGCCAATGCGCTCCTTCTCTATTTTGCCGGCTGCCCGGATCTGCAATCGCTGGAGATATTCTCCGGCTGGTTGGCTGGCTTGGAGAAAGGCGGCATGCAGCGCGAGGTGTTTGTCGACAAAGCCACTGGCAAAGCCGTAGGCATGGCACATTACATGCGGGCAGATCCTGCCAATGGTGTTGTGGAAGTCGGTGCCGTGGCGCATAGCCCATCCATGGCGCGTACGGCGCTTGCAACCGAGGCACACTACCTGATGGCACGTCACGTGTTCGAGGATCTCGGCTATCGGCGCTACGAGTGGAAATGCCACAACGAAAATGCGGCCAGCAAACGTACCGCCGAGCGCTACGGCTTCACATTTGAGGGTATTTTCCGCCAACATATCATTTCACGCGGGGCCAACCGCGACACGGCATGGTACTCCATTATTGACAAGGAATGGCCATTGTTGAAACAGGCATTTGAACGCTGGCTTTCGCCCGAGAATTTCGATAGTGAAGGCCAACAGCGTCAGACGCTGGAGGCAATCCGCAAACAACTATCCGGAGCAGCATGATGGCTGACGAGAACAACGACAAAGCTTCAGCAATTGCTGCAGGCCTCATTCTCGTTTTGGCAGGGCTTGCGCTTTACTTCATGCCAAAGCTGGTACTCTGGCTTTCTGAGTATTCTCCGATCCTCGGTGTTGCTGCCGGTACTGTCATTGTCTGCGGCTTTTTTATCCTGTTCTTCATCCGCTCGCGCTTTCAGAAACGTCGGAAATAGGCCGGACTAATAGCGGTGCTTGCCACCACGAAAGTCTTTCAGGATCAGCCCTTCTTCATCTCTGGTATGTTCTTGTGCGTTGATGATTGCCTTGCCGTGGCCGCCAGGAATATCCAACACATAGCTTGGCTGACAGAGACCGGAGAGCCGACCGCGCAAACTGGCGATGATTGCCTGACCTTCTTCCACACTTAGTCGGAAGTGGCTGGTGCCAGGTGCCAGGTCGGGGTGATGGATGTAATAGGGTTTGATGCGATTTTCGACGAAAGTTCGCATCAGGCGGGCGAGTATTTCGGCATCGTCGTTGACACCTTTCAGCAGTACCGATTGGCTGACCATGGGGATGCCTGCATCCACAAGGCGCGCACAAGCGGCGCGTCCCGCTTCGGTGAACTCGTCGGCGTGGTTGGCATGCAAGGCAATGAATACGGACTTGCCGCTTGCCTTCATGACCTCAATCAGTTCGGGTGAAATGCGTGCGGGATCGACCAGCGGCACGCGGCTGTGAAAGCGCAACACTTTCACATGGCTGATGGCACGCAGCGGTTCCAATAGTGCCGCGAGCCTGCGTGGTGAAAGTACCAGCGGATCGCCGCCGGTCAGGATCACCTCCCAGATTTCATCATGCTCGCGGATGTAATTCATCGCTGCGTTCAGCTTTTCAGTCGACAACATACCGTCACCTGCCGGGCCAACCATTTCGCGGCGAAAGCAGAAGCGACAATAAACCGGGCAGATATGCACGGCCTTCAAAAGCACGCGGTCGGGATAGCGATGCACCAGACCTTCAACAGGTGAAAATGCGTGATCGCTGATCGGATCGCCATTTTCTTCTGGCAGGGTTATCAACTCGCGGGTGTCAGGTACAAATTGCCGGGCCACGCCTTCCTCGCCGCCGTCCATCGCGTCCAGCGTGGTTGCGGTGATGGCTACGGCATAACGCGTAGCGACGTCTTCAAGTTCAGCGGCTTTATCGGCTGAAACCAATCCGGCTTTGGCGAGTGCAGCGATCGTTGTGATCGCGCCTTGGCTCACAGGTCGGTCTCCGCAACCGGAGTCCAGATAACCTGTTCAATATGCGTGGCACCTGACGCCAGCACGGCCAACCGATCCAGCCCCAGTGCTATGCCGCTTGCTTCCGGCATGAATTCGAGGGCCGTCAGAAAATCTTCATCAATAGGGTAGCTTTCGCCATAGATGCGTGCCTTCTCTACCATTTCGGCTTCAAAGCGGCGGCGCTGCTCTCCGGCGTCGGTCAGTTCGCCAAAGGCATTGGCGAGTTCTACACCACAGGCATAAAGCTCAAAGCGTTCGGCAACGCGTGGATCGTGCGGTGCAGGGCGGGCGAGGGCAGCTTCTGCCACCGGATACTCCATCAGGATCGTGGGGCGGCCCATGCCTAGATTGGGCTCCACCTTCGCCACAATGATTTTGGAAAAGAGGTCGGCCCAAGTGTCGTCGGCACTCACGCTTTGGCCTTGGTCGCTCATCATAGCTGCAAGGCGGTCACGGTCCGTTGAACCGTCTTCATTGATGGAGGCGAGGAGGTCTATGCCGGCATAGCGCAGAAAGGCTTCATGCACGCTCAGGCGTTCCGGCTCGGCGTGCGGGTCGCATTCGTGCCCACGCCATTGGAAAAGCGCAATGCCAGTCGTCTGTGCGGCAAGGCGGAGGATCGCCGCGCAATCATCCATCAGCCGCTCATAGGGTTCCTCGGCGCGATACCATTCCAGCATGGTGAATTCGGGATGGTGCAGCGGTCCGCGTTCGCGATTCCGCCAGACATGGGCAAAACAGGAGATCTTCTCTTCGCCTGCGGCGAGCAGTTTCTTGCAGGCAAATTCAGGCGACGTGTGCAGGTGAAAAGGAAACCGCTTACCGGTAATGGTGACAGCCTCGGTGGAAAAGGCATGCAAATGGGCCTCGTTGCCCGGCGATACCTGCAATGCATTAGCGTCAACGTCCACAAAATCACGCTCCGCAAACCAGTTGCGCAACGCGGCGACCAGTCGGTTGCGCGCCATCAGAAATGGGCGGCGATCTGCATGTTTGTCCGGCTGCCACCAGGGCGAAGGGCGCGTCATTTGTTGTCGTTTCCCGCGTTGAAGCGCTTTTGCTACGGCCTGGACTGGCAATTTGCGCGAAAGTGGGTTAGAGGCCCCGCAGCACAAATCTAATTCCATTGCCTTTTGCGGGCTTCTTTAAAGCGCGAGTGGGCGGGATACAAGCAAGAGATCAAGAAGGAACACTCATGGCCAAGGTCATCGCCTCTTCTCTCCGCAAGGGTAATGTCGTTGATGTCGACGGCAGGCTCTATGTGGTTCTGACCGCGCAGAATTTCCACCCCGGCAAGGGCACGCCCGTGACCCAGGTGGACATGCGCCGCATTTCTGACGGCACCAAGGTTTCCGAGCGTTGGAAGACGACCGAACAGGTTGAGCGCGCTCACGTGGAAGATCTCAACCACTCCTACCTCTACAATGATGCTGAAGGCTTTCACTTCATGAACCCGGAAACTTTCGACCAGGTTAGCATGAATGCGGACGATGTGGGTGACGCTGCCGCCTATCTGGAAGAAGGCATGTCGGTGATCCTTTCGATCCACGATGGCAACGCCATTTCGTTGGAACTGCCGCGTCACGCGACTTTCGAGGTTGTTGAGACTGAGCCGGTCGTAAAGGGCCAGACGGCTTCGTCTTCCTATAAGCCAGCCATGCTTTCTAACGGCGTTCGCACATCTGTTCCACCGCATATCGGCGTTGGCACCCGTATCGTGGTTCTGACCGAAGATGGCTCTTATGTTGAGCGCGCCAAGGACTGATTTTTAAAAGATCTGAACTGTATCGAACCCCGCTTTATCTCCGTTCAGTATTGATGAGAGATAGGCGGGTTTCTTCTTTTTCGGGGCTACTTTGATGAATGGGCGCTATATCGTGGTGATGGGTGTCAGCGGCTGTGGCAAGTCCTCAGTCGCGCAGGCAATTGCCGCTGCGCTTAATGGTTCCTTTGTGGAGGCAGATCTTCTGCATCCGGCGGAAAATGTTGCACGTATGGCCTCGGGCATACCGCTGGAGGACGCGCATCGATGGGGCTGGCTGCAAGCGGTTGCCGACAAGGCGAGGGAAGATATGGCCAACGCCGAGGGCGAAAAGCCGGTGGTCATCGCCTGCTCGGTGCTCAAGCGCTCCTATCGTGATTTTCTGCGTGATCTGTTGGGGGAGTTGGCGATCGTCTACCTGGAAGGTTCGCCTGAACTTATCCGTGAGCGCATGGCCGCACGTGAGGGGCACTTCATGCCTGTTGGACTTCTCGACAGCCAGTTTGCTATCCTGGAACCGCCAGTGGGTGAGCCGAACGTGGTTGCGGTGGACATCGCCAAGTCGTTGGATACGATTACGCAAGATGCGTTGGCGGGGTTGGCAGCGCTTTGAACAAATGGCTGCGGCATGTCGCGCAATCCGTGCTGCCGAAACCGGGCGCGGGAATTTCGAAAGCCGCGTTTTCCGTCAAGTCGGCCGCAAGCACGCATTCATTGCCACCGGGCAGGGTAAAAGCTGCCATTTCACTGGCGGCCATGGTCAGTCGATCCACGTGCCAATGCAGCTTCTTATCTTTCTTGAAATGCCTCCGCAGCCGCGCGCGTAGACCACCCGGACCATTGGCGCTGCCGCAATAGGCGTAAAGGCCGGGCGTGAATGTTAGCTGCCCCAGTCGCGGCAGCTCAAATGCAATTGATTTATCCAATTTGAGCAGCAGGATATAGGAACCCTTCTCGGCGGGAATCGCCTCAACGTCTTGTGGTGTGAAGACGGGCCCGGGGAGGCGGGGTGCGAGGGTTAGGGTGATATGTTCCAAGTGCATTTGCGTGTTTGAATTCTGGCGTTGCTAAGATCTGAAGGCATTGGCCCGAGCATGTCACGCTTGGACGGCTCATAAAAGCAGCGTGAGAATTTCCTACAACACTGAGTTTTTTGCACTACCGTCGCGCATTGCGCCAACGAACGGGCGATGTCGATTAACAATTGAAGCTGGGGTGATTGCGAAATCGGAACGAGAAGTCGACCTTTCTTCACTTTCTGAATTGCTTAATTTTCGAGCTTGGCTAAGAATTTGGCAATCGATAAGCGCGCCGCCGGGGTCACATGTCAATCAAAGCCAGTATCTACCATCTCACCCACTATAAGTATGACCGTCCAGTTCAGCTTTCCCCGCAGATTATCCGGCTTAAGCCCGCAGCGCACTCCAAGACCAAAGTCCTGGCGCATTCACTGAAGGTCACGCCCAGCAATCACTTTGTGAATTTGCAGCAGGATCCCTATGGCAACTATCTGGCGCGCTATGTTTTTCCCGAGCCGGTGACGGAATTGAAGATCGAAGTGGACCTTGTGGCCGACATGACGGTCTACAATCCGTTCGACTTTTTCGTGGAAGAGCAAGCCGAGCATTGGCCATTTGACTACCCAGAAGACCTGCAGCAAGATCTTTCGATCTACAGGACGCCGGAGCTGGCGGGGCCATTGTTGCAGGCATTTCTGGACACGGTCGACAGATCGCGCCAACGCACGGTGGATATGATAGTTGGTCTGAATGCACGTGTGCAGGCGGAAACGGAATATACAATCCGTATGGAGCCTGGCGTGCAGACGCCGGAAGAGACCTTGGGTCTTGCCAAAGGGTCCTGCCGTGACTCAAGCTGGCTACTGGTGCAACTGCTGCGGCATCTGGGCTATGCGGCGCGGTTTGTGTCAGGCTATCTGATCCAGCTCGAACCTGATTTGAAGGCGTTGGACGGGCCGTCCGGTACAGACCACGACTTCACCGATCTTCATGCCTGGGTGGAGGTTTATCTTCCTGGGGCAGGCTGGGTCGGGCTTGATCCAACTTCGGGACTTCTTGCTGGTGAAAGCCACATTCCGTTGGCGGCAACACCGCATTACAAAAATGCCGCTCCTATTTCGGGTGGGCTATTCGGCAATCCGAATACAGAATTTGCATTCGATATGAAGGTGAACCGGGTTGCGGAACATCCGCGCATCACCAAACCATTCTCGGACGAAAGTTGGGACGCGCTGAATGCGCTGGGTGAAAAGGTGGATGCCTATTTGCATGACGCCGATGTTCGCTTGACGATGGGTGGCGAACCAACCTTCGTTTCAATTGACGATTTTGAGTCTGACGAGTGGAATACTGCAGCCGTTGGGCCGCAAAAACGAGACCGTGCCGATGTCTTGATCCGACGGTTGCGAGAGCGTTTTGCACCGGGCGGTTTTCTTCATTACGGGCAGGGCAAATGGTATCCGGGTGAAAGCCTACCGCGCTGGACCTTCTCGTTATATTGGCGCAAGGACGGCGTGCCGATTTGGCGTGACCCGGAGCTGATTGCAAAGGAAGCCTCCGATTATGGTGTGACGCATGAGGATGCGGGACGGCTGGCAACCGCCATTTCAGAGGAGCTGGAACTTGGGGGTGATTTTGCAACGCCTGCTTACGAGGATCCTGCGGAATGGATCATCAAAGAAGCCAATCTGCCGGACAATGTCGACCCCTCAAACTCCAAGCTGAAAGACCCGGAAGAACGCGCCCGCATCGCAAAGGTATTCGCCAACGGTCTGACAAATCCGACCGGTTATGTGTTGCCGGTGCAGGCGTGGAATGCGCGTGCCACCGGGCGGCGATGGGTTTCGGAAAAATGGAAGACACGGCGCGGCAAGCTGTTCTTGATTCCTGGCGACTCGCCGGTTGGCTTCCGGTTGCCGTTGAATGCGCTGCCCTATATTTCGCCTGCAGGTTACCCCTATATCAACCCGCTGGATCCATCAGAGCAGCGTCAGCCGCTACCGGATTTTGAGAGCGAATCCGGACGGCAATTGGCAACGCATGCCACACGTGTACAAACCGACCAACAGGATGTTCGCGGCCAGGAGCTCAGTGATCTTGAGGGCAGCGTTCGCACGGCAATCTCGGTCGAGCCACGCGACGGTCGGCTATGTGTATTTATGCCACCAACAGTCTCGGTGGAAGACTATCTCGACCTGATTGCCTCTACCGAACGGGCGGCCAAGCGCATTGGTCTGCCGGTGCATATCGAGGGTTATTCGCCGCCGCATGATGAGCGCTTGAACGTTATTCGCGTCGCGCCGGACCCGGGCGTCATCGAGGTGAATGTACATCCGGCTTCGAACTGGCAGGATTGCGTGGACATCACCACATCGCTTTATGAGGAGGCGCGTCAGTCGCGGTTGGGTGCCGACAAGTTCATGATTGACGGGCGGCACACGGGCACTGGCGGTGGCAACCATGTGGTTGTTGGCGGTGCCAATCCCCACGACAGCCCCTTCCTGCGACGGCCTGACCTCTTGAAAAGCATCGTGCTTTATTGGCAGCGCCACCCAGCGCTTTCCTATCTGTTTTCCGGTCTCTTCATCGGGCCAACAAGTCAGGCACCTCGCATTGACGAGGCGCGGCATGACGGCCTCTACGAGCTGGAAATAGCGCTTTCGCAGGTGCCGCTTCCGGGGGCAGGTGAAGCGCCGTTGCCGTGGCTGGTGGACCGTCTATTCCGAAATCTGCTGACAGATGTGACGGGTAACACGCATCGCTCCGAGATTTGTATCGACAAGCTATTTTCGCCGGATGGTCCGACTGGACGTTTGGGGCTTGTCGAGTTTCGTGGCTTTGAAATGCCACCGAATGCGCGCATGTCGCTTGCCCAACAATTGCTGGTACGAGCGCTGATCGCACGTTTTTGGAAGAACCCGATTGAGGGCAAGTTTGTGCGCTGGGGTACCAGCCTGCATGATCGCTTCATGCTGCCCCATTACGTCTGGCAGGACTTCATGGATGTTTTGGAGGACCTGAAAGAAAATGGATTTGATTTCAGGCCGGAGTGGTTCGCGGCTCAGCTCGAATTCCGCTTTCCATTCTGCGGTGAGGTGGAATATGCGGGTACGAAGCTGGAGGTGCGTCAGGCCCTTGAGCCCTGGCACGTGACCGGCGAGCAAGGTGCGACTGGCGGTACCGTGCGCTACGTAGACTCCTCCGTTGAGCGCCTTCAGGTGAAGTTCGAGGCCGGTGAAACCGACCGCTATATTGTGACCTGTAACCAGCGGCCTGTGCCGCTGCGCAAGAGCGGTGATCGCGGCGTCGCAATCGGTGGTGTGCGCTATAAGGCGTGGCAACCGGCGTCGGGCATTCATCCCGCGTTGCCAGTTAATGCGCCACTGACCTTTGATATCTATGATACATGGTCCAAGCGCTCTGTGGGTGGCTGCATTTATCATGTTGCCCATCCCGGCGGGCGCAACTATGACACATTCCCAGTGAATGGAAATGAGGCCGAGGCGCGCAGGCTGGCGCGGTTTGAACCTTGGGGGCACAGCGCGGGTTCGTATGAACCGTTGGCGGAGACCGCGCATCCTGAATTTCCAATGACGCTGGACCTGCGACGACCGTGGGGCTGATTTGAGCTAAGGGAACCTGATGCCGAAGACACTGGCAGAGCTTTTGGGGCGAGAGGCGGGTGGCGTGATCGCTGATCCGTTGCTTGGCTATAAGCCGTTGCCGGGTGTTGCAGACGAGATGATCGACCCGCATGGGCAGGTGCGTCCCGTCTGGCAGAGGTTTTTGCAGTATCTTGCCCAACAAGATGCCGAGCGGCTGGAGAGCCGCTTCTCGCGCGCTGATCGTTACTTGAGCGATGCCGGAGTTTTCTATCGCTCTTATGGAGGACCGGGTACGGCAGAGCGCGACTGGCCGCTTTCTCATATTCCGGTTCTTATTTCTGACGATGAATGGCAGCAGCTTTCTGAAGGATTGGTGCAGCGCGCTGAACTTCTGGAAATGCTGGCGGCAGATATTTATGGCGAAAATCGTCTGGCTTCAGATGGGCTTCTGCCCCCCTCCCTTATTGCTTCCAGTAGTGAATTCCTGCGCCCCATGGTTGGCGTGAAACCGGCTGACGGGCACTTCCTGCAGTTCATTGCCTTCGAGATCGGGCGCGGGCCAGATGGCGACTGGTGGGTCCTGTCTGATCGCACCCAGGCACCGTCCGGTGCCGGTTTTGCATTGGAAAACAGGGTGGCGACGGCGCGCGCATTTTCCGATCTTTATGCGGAATCCAATGTACGCAGACTCGCTTCGTTTTTCGGCGCGTTTCGCGAGACCTTGCTTGCGCAGCGAAAATCGCCGGAGGAGCGTGTCGCGATTTTGACGCCTGGTCCTGCCAATGAGACCTATTTCGAGCACGCCTATATTGCCCGCTATCTCGGCATCACGCTGTTGGAGGGCGAAGACCTGACAGTGGTCGATGGCGTTGTGCATGTCAGAACTGTTTCCGGGCTCAGGCCGGTTAGTGTTTTGTGGCGTCGCCTCGATGCAAGTTTTGCAGATCCGTTGGAGCTGAACCAGAACTCCTATATCGGAACGCCGGGTCTGGTTCAGGCGTTGCGCAGTGGCTCTCTCACGATGATTAACGCTCTGGGATCCGGCATATTGGAAACGCGTGCGCTGCTCGCTTTCCTGCCTGGGATCAGTCAGCATTTGTTGGGTGAACCGTTGAAGCTCCCGTCGATCGCAACATGGTGGTGTGGCCAGGAGAGCGAGCGGGCGCATGTGGCCGAAAATATCGACCGCATGGTTATTGGGCCAGCATATTCACGCCTGCCATTCTTCGACGACAAGGGGCGCTCTGTCCTGGGTTCGACCTTGAGGGACACTGCTCGCGAGACGATAACGGAATGGCTGACGAAAGAGGGCCCGCAATTGGCGGGTCAGGAAGCCGTCACGCTTTCTACAACGCCTGCTTGGGATGGCGAGCGTCTTGTGCCACGTCCCATGTCGCTCCGTGTTTTTGCCGCGCGTACCCTGGATGGATGGCAGATCATGCCGGGCGGGTTCGGGCGCATTTCGTCGGGTGGCGATGCGTTGGCGATCTCAATGCAAACGGGCGGCAATGCGGCTGATGTCTGGATCGTGTCAGACAAGCCTGTGGAGCGTCCAACGCTACTGCCGCATGAGGCTGAATTTTCGCGCAATATGCCCGGTAATTTGCCGGCTCGTGCGGCGGATAATCTCTATTGGCTGGGGCGCTATATTGAGCGGGCCGAAGGGACAATCCGCATTTTGCGTGCGTGGCATGCGCGCTACGCCGAAAATGCCGATGCTGATACGCCCTTGCTGGCCGATGTGGCCGACTATCTGGCGTCACTGGATATCGAGTTGGAGCCTGCTGTGCCGGGCAGTCTCGTATCCAATATTGAAAGTGCGCTTTTTAGCGCCTCCAATGTCCGCGATCGTTTCTCACCGGATGGCTGGCTGGCATTGGTGGATTTGGCCAAGACCGCACGTGAGTTCAATACACGGGTTGTCGCTGGTGACGATGCGGCGCGCGCCATGACCGTGTTGCTGCGCAAGTTGGCGGGTTTTGCGGGTCTGGTGCATGAAAACATGTACCGTTTCACCGGCTGGCGTTTTTTGACAATCGGTCGTTTGCTGGAGCGCGGCCTGCATATGACGCGCCTTCTTGGGCATTTGGCGAACGAGACGCCACCCGATGGTGTCTGGGACTTGCTGCTGGAAATTGGCGACAGTGTAATGACGCATCGTCGGCGCTACAATGTTTCCACGGCGGAATTGACGGTGACAGATCTGCTTGCGCTTGACGCTCTTAATCCGCGCTCGATCCTCTACCAGCTTGAATCGATCCGTGACGAGGTCAAAGAGCTGCCCGGTTCGAAGCCTGGTGCAGAAATGTCGGCGGTGTTGCGGGAAGCGGTGCGACTACAGTCAATGCTGGCTGTGCTGACACCACAGGAGATGAATGCAGAGGTCTATCGCAATCTTGAGCAAGAGATGGAGAAACTCTCCGATATTCTCTCACAGACATATCTGAGCTGATCTCCATGCAATATGATATCAAGCTGCACATTTCGTACGAATATGAGATTCCGGCATCTGGAGCACGTCACGTTGTGCGGATTTTGCCAGCGACTATTGAGGGCAGGCAGCGGCTAGTCGCGGGTTCCGTCAGTTTTGAGCCCGCACCTGACGAGCAGTTTGACGGGCACGATTTCTTCAACAATCCGGTTTCCTATTTGCATTTCAGGAAATCCCACAACAAAAGCGAAATTCTCATGCGCGCGCGCGTTCAGGTGGAGGCGCGTTCAAATGACGGTGAGACGTCGATTTCGCTGGATGAGATGCCTGCAGCGTTGCGTGCATTTACAAGCCTTGCGCCGGATGCTCCGCATCACTTCACCGGCTTCAGTCCGCTGTTGAATATTGAACCCGAGATCGCCGAATACGCGCGTCGCTTTGCCGAGCCAGATGGTTCAGTTGCAAATATTGCCTTGGCTCTCTGTCGCGATATTCATGCGCGCTTCAAATATGATCCGGAGGCAACATCGGTGGACACACCAGTGCGTAAAGCCTTCCAGCAGAAGGCCGGTGTTTGTCAGGATTTCGCGCATGTTATGATCTCTGCTCTGCGCTCAATTGGCGTTCCGGCGGGCTATGTCAGCGGATTTTTGCGCACGATCCCACCTGAGGGCAAGCCGCGACTGGAAGGCGCTGATGCCATGCATGCGTGGGTGCGGGTTTGGTGTGGCGCCCAATGCGGCTGGCTGGAATATGATCCGACGAACGACATGATGGCTGGAACTGATCATGTCGTGGTGGCTTATGGCCGAGACTATTCGGACGTCGCGCCGGTCATTGGCACGTTGCGGAGTTATGGGAGCCACAAGACCGTTCAGCGCGCGGATGTTATTCCTCTGTGAATATAAAGATTTTAGTAAAATATTAGCACGTGCTTTAAGCCGAATGCCATATATTCCGGGTAGCTTAATCTTCAACCAAGTTTGGTTGGAGGGAATTATGAAGATTCTTGGCGCAAAAAAGCGCGGTTTCATGAGCTTCTTGAATGACAGAAGCGGAAACCTGGCACTTCTAACAGCATTTGCTTTGCCAGCGGGACTGGCCGCGGGCGGTGTCGCGTTGGATTTAGCGAACATGCTGGCTGTAAAGGCAAAGCTTCAGGCCGCGGCAGATGCCGGGGCGACTGCTGCTGCAGCGGCACTTGCAAATGAGGAGATGACCATCTCCGAGGCCAAGGCTCTGGCGCTGAGTTTCGTGCGCGGTCAGTTGCATACTGAGTTGGACGAGATTGATGCCCAATTGGCGGCCAATGAAACCGACTTCGATTTTGGTGACTGCACGAATGCGGATATCACCGAAACTGCTGGTTATGGCAATACCAAGACGTATGATGTGACGGTCAACACGTGCTTGACGGTGCAGCTATCGGCTATGAATGCGTTTCTGGATGCGCAGGAAAAGACAATCTACGTGAAAGCTGCGGCAGAAGGCTCCACGGGATCGCAAAAAGCGCTTTCCATGTATCTTGTTCTCGACCGCTCAGGCTCAATGGCGTGGGATACGACCACTGAAACAGGTACGGAAAGCTATCGTTACAAGTGCGGCTGGGGAACCTATTGCACAGGAACGCGAACGACATATCTGAGCAAGATCGACGCGTTGAAAGCCGCCGCCACTGCTCTTCTGGACCAGATTAACGAAGCTGATCCGGATGCACTTTATGCCCGTCTGGGCGCGGTCTCCTATAACAGCTACATGTGGACACCTGAGGATTTCTCGTGGGGTACGGCCAATGTGGCAAGCTATGTGGATGCACTGACTGCCAATGGCGGAACCGATTCATCCAATGCAGTCAGAGAAGCTTATAGGGAGCTCAGCGACGGTGTTGAAGAAACGGTGCACGGAGCCAAAAATGGGCAGACGCCCGACAAGTATATTGTCTTCATGACAGATGGTGACAACAACTATTCAACGGCGGACACCTCAACCAAAGGCTGGTGCAACGATGCCAAAGCCGCAGGCATTGAGATATACACCGTCGCCTTTATGGCTCCGGAGGGTGGGCAGGCGCTCTTGAGTGATTGCGCCACTGATTCGGATCACTACTTTAACGCTAGCGATGCGGATGAAATGATTGCTGCATTCAAATATATCGGCGAAAAAGCAACTGAATCAACGGCCCGGCTGACCCAGTAAACACGCTGGCAACAGGGTGTCTGCTTCAGCGGGCATGTGGAAATGAACATTGTAACCCCGCAGTTTTTGCTGCGGGGTTTTTCGTGCCTTGAGAAGTGCAGCAACGTGTGCATAGATGTATTGAAAACCAACAACAATATTGGCATCTCCAAATGAATACAAACCCCGCGGTAGAACTCCCAGCTCCAGCTCCTCGCCAAACGGATCCCAAGATCCTTGCTGAGGAAATTGTCGAGCGTCTGACCTACCGAATTGGCAAGAATGCAAAAGCTGCCAAGCCGCATGACTGGTTGACGGCGACAATCCTGGTTATTCGAGACCGAATTATCGACCGATGGATTGATTCAACGCGCAAGACATACGAGGCCGGTGGCAAGCGGGTGTATTATTTGTCGTTGGAGTTCCTGATTGGCCGCCTGATGCGCGATGCCATTTCCAATTTGGAGTTGATGGATGAAATCCGCGAGGCGCTGAATCTGCTTGGGGTGGAACTCGATGCAGTAGCTGCTCTTGAGCCAGATGCGGCGCTCGGCAATGGCGGGCTTGGCCGTCTTGCAGCCTGTTTCATGGAGTCCATGGCGACTGTCGACGTGCCTGCATATGGCTATGGTATTCGCTACGTGCATGGGCTTTTCCGCCAGCAAATCTCGGATGGCTGGCAGGTCGAATTGCCGGAGACATGGCTTGCACATGGAAACCCGTGGGAATTCGAACGTCGTGAAGCGTCCTACGAAATCGGTTTCGGCGGGTCCGTGGAAGTGGTTACGGACAAAGACGGTTCGCCACACTACACTTGGAAGCCTGCTGAACGTGTCATTGCTGTTGCATTTGATACACCTGCTGTCGGCTGGCGTGGCAAGCGTGTCAACACGCTGCGTCTATGGACAGCGCAGCCTATAGACCCGATCCTGCTGGACGCATTCAACGCAGGCGATCACATTGGGGCATTGCGGGAAAGCAACAAGGCTGAAAGTCTGGCGCGGGTTCTCTATCCTGCAGATGCTACGCCTGCAGGGCAGGAATTGCGTTTGCGCCAGGAGTTCTTTTTCTCGTCTGCATCGCTCCAGGACATTCTCAGGCGCCACCTGCAGCAATATCCGGATCTCTCCAACCTTGCCGACAAGGTGGCTATTCAGCTCAACGACACCCATCCAGCAGTTTCGGTTGCGGAACTAATGCGTCTGCTGGTCGATGTGCATGACTTCGACTTCGACGCTGCATGGGAAATTACGCGAAACACCTTTGCCTACACCAACCATACGCTTCTGCCAGAGGCATTGGAAAGCTGGCCGGTCCCGCTGTTTGAGCGTCTCCTGCCGCGTCATATGCAGATTGTTTATGCGATCAATGCCAAGGTTTTGGTCGAGGCGCGCAAGCTACGCGGGTTTAACGACGAACAAATCCGCTCGATTTCTCTGATTGATGAAAGCGGCGAACGTCGGGTGCGTATGGGTAACCTTGCATTTATCGGTTCGCAGAGCATCAACGGCGTTTCCGCATTGCATACGGAATTGATGAAGGAGACCGTGTTCCACGATCTGCATCAGCTTTATCCCACGCGCATCAACAACAAGACCAACGGCATTACGCCGCGGCGCTGGCTCATGCAGTGCAACCCTGGTCTGACTGGTCTGATCCGTGAAGCCATTGGCGATAAATTTCTCGATGATGCGGAAGCTCTTCGCGAGCTGGACAATTTCGCAACCGATAGCGCATTTCAGGAGAAGTTTGCCGAGGTCAAGCGTGCCAACAAAGTTCGTCTGGCTGACACGATACGCCAGCGCATGGGCCTGTGGCTGGATCCATCGGCGATGTTTGATATTCAGATCAAGCGTATCCACGAGTACAAGCGTCAGTTTCTGAACATTCTGGAGGCTGTGGCGCTCTATGACCAGATTCGTTCTCACCCGGAGAGGGATTGGGTGCCGCGCGTGAAGTTCTTTGCCGGTAAGGCCGCGCCGAGCTACCACAACGCCAAGCTGATCATCAAGCTGGCCAATGATGTGGCCAAGGTCATCAACAATGATCCGTCGGTTCGCGGATTGCTGAAGGTGGTTTTTGTTCCGAACTACAATGTTTCAATGGCCGAAATTCTGGTTCCAGGTGCTGACCTTTCTGAGCAGATTTCGACTGCGGGCATGGAAGCGTCGGGCACAGGCAACATGAAGTTCGCGCTTAATGGTGCGCTCACGATTGGAACTCTGGACGGAGCCAACGTTGAAATGCGTGACCATGTGGGTGAAGAGAATATCGTCATTTTTGGCATGACAGCTGATGAGGTCGCAAAGGTTCGCTCCGAGGGGCATCATCCGCGCGCGATTATTGAGCAGTCACCGGAACTTGTTCAGGCACTCTCTGCCATATCTTCCGGGGTGTTCTCACCTGACGATCCAAACCGTTTCGCAGGTCTGGTGGATGGTCTTTACAATCATGACTGGTTTATGGTCGCAGCAGATTTTGACGCCTATGCCGATGCTCAAAGGCGGGTTGATGCGTTGTGGCTGGATCAGCCATTGTGGCAACAGAAATGCATCTACAACACAGCACGGATGGGGTGGTTCTCGTCTGATCGTACGATTCGCCAATACGCGAAAGAAATCTGGAGAGCTGGATGACCAAAACGGGGGGGAGCCCGGAAAAGGATCAAGGTCCGTTTGCATTGCCACCGGAGGAAGTGGCAGCCATTGTCGACGGGTCACACACAGACCCCTTTGCAGTCATGGGATTGCATGAAGTTGACGGCAAATTTTTTGTTCGATGTTTCGTGCCAGGTGCTGCGACCGTTAATGCAGAAACGCTGGAAGGCAAAGCTATTGGCACATTGACCATGGTCAACAGTGCCGGTTTCTTTGCCGGTTTTGTCACCCTGTCGAAACGCCAACCAGTCAGCTATCGAGCGGGCAATGATGGTGGCGAATGGACGGTGATCGATCCATATAGTTTCGGACCGGTACTGGGGCCGATGGATGATTATTACATCCGCGAAGGTTCACACTTGCGTCTCTTCGACAAGATGGGCGCACATCCGCTCAACCACGAAGGTGCCGATGGATTTCATTTTGCGGTATGGGCACCGAATGCCAAGCGCGTATCTGTTGTCGGTGAATTCAATGTTTGGGATGGCCGCCGTCATGTCATGCGTCTGCGCAAGGACACGGGAATCTGGGAGATATTTGCGCCCGGTGTGAAGGCGGGGTCTGCATATAAATTCGAGATTGTCGGTCCAGACGGAAACCTGCTGCCGTTAAAGGCTGATCCGTTCGCACGTCGTTCAGAATTGCGTCCGCAAACCGCATCTATAACCACGGCCGAGTTGCAGCAAGAGTGGGAGGATGCGGACCATAGGGCATACTGGTCTTCCATTGATGCGCGCCGTCAGCCCATATCGATCTACGAAGTTCACGCAGGTTCGTGGAAAAAGCATCCCGATGGCAGCTTCTACAGTTGGGATGAAATTGCGGATCACCTGATTTCCTATTGCGTGGAAATGGGCTTTACCCATATCGAGTTTCTGCCGGTTACAGAGTTCCCCTACGATCCGTCCTGGGGCTATCAGACCACTGGACTATATTCGCCAACAGCGCGGTTTGGCGAGCCGGAGGGTTTTGCCCGTTTCGTCAATGGTGCGCACAAGGCCGGTATTGGCGTTATTCTTGACTGGGTGCCAGCGCATTTTCCGACAGATGAGCACGGGCTTGGGAAGTTTGACGGTACGGCGCTTTACGAACATGCCGATCCGCGAAAAGGTTTCCATCCGGACTGGAATACGGCAATTTACAACTTCGGGCGCACCGAAGTCCTGTCATACCTCATCAACAACGCGCTTTATTGGGCGGAGAAATTCCACCTGGATGGCTTGCGCGTCGATGCTGTGGCGTCGATGCTTTATCTCGACTATTCGCGCAAAGAGGGAGAGTGGATTCCCAATGAGCATGGTGGACGCGAGAATTTGGAGGCGGTCAACTTCCTGCAATCCATGAACAAGGCCGCTTATGGAAGCCATCCGGGCATTATGACCATTGCCGAGGAATCGACCTCCTGGCCCAAGGTGACACAGCCTGTTTATGAAGGCGGTCTTGGCTTCGGATTCAAGTGGAACATGGGCTTCATGCACGACACGTTGCAATATTTTGCGCGTGAGCCGGTTTACCGCCAATACCACCACAATGATCTGACTTTTGGTCTGCTCTATGCGTTTTCGGAGAACTTCGTCCTGCCACTCTCACATGACGAAGTGGTGCATGGCAAAGGCTCACTGATCAACAAAATGGCGGGTGATGACTGGCAGAAGTTTGCCAATTTGCGCGCCTATTACGGTTTCATGTGGGGCTATCCAGGCAAGAAACTTCTGTTCATGGGGCAGGAGTTTGCCCAGCGGGCGGAGTGGAACCATGCCGCCGAGCTGGATTGGAGCCTGTTGGAACAACATTCTCACAGCGGAATGCAGCGCCTCGTGAAAGATCTGAACCATCTCTATTGCGGGAAGCCCGCCCTGCATGCGCGTGATTGCGAAGGGGACGGTTTTGAATGGCTGATTGCCGACGACAAACAGAATTCCGTTTTTGCATGGCAGCGCAAGGCGCCTGACGAGAGGACGGTGGTTGTTGTTTCGAATATGACGCCGGTGGTGCGCGAAGGCTACGGCGTGCCAATGCCTGCGGGTGGGAAATGGCGCGAGATATTTAACAGTGATGCGGAGATTTACGGTGGCAGTGGCAAGGGGAATGCCGGCGCTGTCAATGCTGATCAAAACGCAGATGGCAGCTTCATAGCGCATATGACGCTGCCACCGCTTGCAACAATAATGTTTGAAATTGAATAATGAATAATAGGGAGGAACCATGTACGAAACACTGAAAAGACCGCGTCCGCTGGCGCGTGACGCCATGGCCTATGTTCTTGCTGGCGGTCGTGGAAGCCGTCTGAAAGAACTCACTGATCGTCGTGCCAAGCCGGCGGTCTATTTCGGCGGGAAATCTCGCATTATCGATTTCGCCCTTTCCAATGCCTTGAATTCGGGTATTCGCCGCATCGGTGTTGCAACACAGTACAAGGCGCACTCGCTGATCCGGCATATGCAGCGTGGCTGGAACTTCTTCCGCCCGGAACGTAACGAGAGCTTCGATATTCTGCCTGCGTCCCAGCGTGTTTCCGAGACGCAGTGGTATGAGGGCACGGCGGATGCTGTCTATCAGAATGCCGATATTATCGAGCCATATGGCCCTGAATACATGGTCATTCTTGCTGGCGATCACATCTACAAGATGGATTATGAATTGATGCTCCGGCAGCATGTCGATTCCGGTGCAGATGTCACCATCGGTTGCCTGGAAGTGCCGCGTGAAGAAGCCGTAGGTTTTGGCGTTATGCATGTTGACGCCAATGACACCATCATTGATTTCGTGGAAAAGCCGGAAGATCCTCCAGGCATTCCCGGCAATGAGAGCATGTCACTCGCATCTATGGGCATCTATGTCTTCCATACTAAATTCCTGATGGAGTTGTTGAAGGAAGATGCAGCGAAACCCAATTCCAGCCGAGATTTCGGCAAGGATCTCATTCCGCATATTGTGAAGAACGGAAAGGCCGTTGCTCACCGTTTCGCTGAGTCTTGTGTGCGTTCTGAATCTGAATCCCACGCATATTGGCGTGACGTGGGGACTGTGGATGCATATTGGCAGGCCAATATTGATTTGACCGATGTGGTTCCGGAGCTTGATCTTTATGACAGCGAATGGCCGATCTGGACCTATTCGGAGATTACGCCGCCGGCCAAGTTTGTTCACGATCTTGAAGGTCGTCGCGGTTCGGCGATCTCGTCGCTGATTGCGGGTAACTGCATTGTGTCCGGCGCTGCGATCAACCGGACGCTGCTTTCCACCGGCTGCCGGGTAAACTCGTTTTCTTCTCTGGATCACGCGGTGGTCCTGCCGGAAGTGGTGGTGAACCGGAACGCCCGCCTTTCAAAAGTTGTGGTCGACCGCGGTGTTGTTATCCCCGACGGTTTGGTTGTTGGCGAAGATCCAGTGCTGGATGCCAGCCGATTCCGCCGAACAGAAAGCGGTATCTGTCTCATCACCCAACCCATGATCGACAAGTTGGAAATGTAGGTCCAATGAAGGTTCTTTCCGTCTCTTCGGAGATTTATCCGTTGATAAAGACCGGCGGTCTGGCTGATGTGGCAGGGGCGTTGCCCCTTGCGCTTGGCGCGCATGGCGTGGAGACACGCAGTCTCATTCCAGGCTATCCGGTGGTTTTGGAAAAGGTGGGCAAGACCCGCAAAGTGGCGGATTTGCCGGATTTTTTCGGTGTGCGAGCGACTATCCGTGAAGGTTCTTGCGAAGGCTTGAAGCTTTATGTCTTCGATGCGCCGGAGTTTTTCAAAAGAGCCGGAGGCCCATATACGGATGAGGACGGAAATGACCATCTGGATAATTGGAAACGCTTTGCTGCGTTTTCCAAAGCCGCAGCACTGATTGCCGGTGGTCTGTTGAAAAACTGGGTGCCGGATGTCGTCCATGCGCATGATTGGCAGGCCGCGATGGCACCTGTCTACATGCGCTACGGCGCAGCGCCTGACATGCCAACGATCATGACCGTGCACAACATTGCCTTTCAGGGGCAATTTGGTCACCACATCTTCCCCGAACTTGGTCTTCCCCCGGAGGCATTTTCTATTGATGGCGTTGAGTATTATGGCGACGTTGGATATTTGAAAGGTGGCTTGCAGACGGCTTCCGTGATCACCACGGTCAGCCCGTCCTACGCGCATGAGATTTTCAGTCCCGAATTCGGGATGGGGCTGGAAGGCTTGGTTCGCAGTCGTGCCGACGCGGTCTACGGCATTGTTAACGGCGTGGATGTGGATGTTTGGGACCCCGCCACGGATCCGCTTATTGCGACCAGTTTTTCTGCAACAAGGCGTCGCGCCCGCACGGATAATCGCTCAGTTCTGTCAGCCTATTTCGGCGTTGATGAGGACGATGGGCCGCTCTTCAGCGTCATTAGTCGTTTGACCTGGCAAAAAGGCATGGATGTCCTGGCAGAGGTGGTGGATGACATTGTGGCGCAGGGTGGCAAACTCGTGGTGCTAGGCAATGGTGACAAAGCACTTGAGGGTGCTTTGCATGCTGCGGCTGAGCGTCACAAGGGGCGTGTCGCAGTGCAGATTGGCTATGACGAGCCGCTTTCCCATCTCATGCAGGCGGGTTCTGATGGGATATTGATCCCGTCGCGATTTGAACCCTGCGGGCTGACCCAGCTCTATGCACTTCGATATGGCTGCGTGCCCATTGTCGCCCGCACCGGCGGTTTGGCCGACACCGTTGTGGATGCCAATGAGGCTGCGATCTCTGCGGGTGTAGCAACCGGATTCCAGTTTTCTCCTGTGACTGTTGACGGGCTGAGGCATGCTTTGCGACGTGTTTTTGCCGCGTGGAATGATCAAAAATTGTGGGGCGAATTGCAGAAAAATGGCATGAAGTCCGATGTCTCCTGGGAAAAGAGTGCCGCGCGCTATGCGAGCCTCTATGAGAAATTGATTGCTTTGAAAGGCAGCGACGAATGATCAAGACTGTTTCGACAACGCCATTTTCCGACCAGAAGCCAGGCACATCGGGATTGAGAAAAAAGGTGCCGGTGTTTGCGCAGGAGCATTATGCGCAGAACTTCATTCAGTCGATTTTTGATAGTCTTGAGGAATATGCGGGCAAGACGCTGGTGATTGGCGGCGACGGCCGCTACTACAATCGTGAAGTCATTCAGATTGCGATCAAGATGGCCGCCGCAAATGGCTTTGGCAAAGTTATGGTCGGGCAGGGCGGTATTCTTTCCACGCCCGCAGCCTCCAATGTCATTCGCAAATATGCGGCCTTCGGCGGAATAATCCTGTCTGCAAGCCACAATCCTGGCGGTCCAACGGAAGATTTCGGAATCAAATACAATATTGGCAATGGTGGCCCGGCACCGGAAAAGATCACTGACGCTATTTTTGCGCGTGCGAAGGTTATCAACAGCTACAAAATCGCCGACGTGGCCGACATTGATCTCGATGCTGTGGGGTCGCAAGATGTAGCAGGCATGATGGTTGAGGTAATTGATCCCGTCGCAGACTATGCCGAGTTGATGGAAAGCCTGTTCGATTTCAGCGCAATTTCCGCAATGATTGCTGGCGGTGTGCGTGTCGTGGTGGATTCCATGGGGGCGGTGACTGGCCCCTATGCCAAGGAAATTATCGAGAAACGGCTTGGTGCGCCGGAAGGTTCCGTTCGCAATGCGACGCCGCTGCCGGATTTTGGTGGTCATCATCCAGACCCCAACCTCGTCCACGCCAAGGAACTCTATGATGATGTCATGAGCGCCGATGGGCCTGATTTTGGTGCGGCATCCGACGGCGATGGCGACCGCAACATGGTTGTGGGCAAGGGTATGTTTGTGACGCCGTCTGACAGTCTGGCCATCATCGCGGCCAATGCCACTTGTGCGCCCGGCTATGCCAAGGGAATTGCCGGCATTGCGCGCTCCATGCCGACAAGTGCTGCAGCTGACCGTGTGGCTGAAAAGCTTCGCATTGGCATGTATGAGACACCCACCGGCTGGAAGTTTTTTGGCAATCTTCTGGATGCGGGCAAGGTGACGGTTTGTGGCGAAGAAAGCTTTGGCACGGGGTCCGACCATGTGCGTGAGAAGGACGGCCTGTGGGCAGTTCTCTTCTGGCTCAATATCATGGCCGCGCGCAAGGAAAGCGTGGCCGAGATCGTGAGGAAACATTGGGTGGAATATGGTCGCAACTATTATTCGCGCCACGACTATGAGGAGGTTGATAGCGATGCGGCCAATGGCCTGATGAGCCATCTGCGTGACAGCCTTGCCGGTCTGCCGGGCCAGCCTTTTGGCAGCTTGAAGGTCGAAGCAGCCGATGATTTTGCCTACCACGATCCGATTGATGGCTCGGTTTCCAAGAACCAGGGTGTTCGTATCCTGTTTGAGGGTGGTTCGCGCGTGGTCTTCCGCCTGTCGGGGACGGGGACATCTGGAGCAACTTTGCGTGTCTATGTAGAACGCTATGAACCAGATGCGTCTCGCCACGATATCGAAACGCAGGAAGCACTTGCGGACTTGATTGCGGCGGCGGACCATTTTGGTGAGATCAAGACCCGCACAGGTCGAGAAGCCCCTACGGTGATCACTTGATTTTGTTGCCTTGGGGCTTGCATTCCTGTGCGTCGTAAAACATTGTGAAAACAATATTTATTGACTTCACAAAACGCAGGAGAGAAGCATGGCTTACGCGTTCACGAAAACACTGGATATGCCATTTGACGCTGCTATGGGGCATGTCACCGAAGCCTTGAAGGGCCAAGGATTTGGTGTGTTGACCACAATCGACGTCAAGGCAACGATGAAGGCGAAGATCGATGAGGATATTCCGCCTTACACGATTCTTGGAGCCTGCAATCCCAAAATGGCGTTTCGCGCCATCAATGCCGAGGCGCTGATTGGCACGATGCTGCCATGTAATGTGGTGGTGCGTGAAATCGGTGACGGCAAGGTTGAAATTGCCGGTGTTGACCCGATTGCTTCCATGCAGGCTATCGACAACCCGGAACTGGGTGAAGTTGCAATGGAAGTTCAATCCATGATGAAGGCTGTCATCGAAAGCCTTTAGCCTTCCACAGCCTGACCAAAAACGGCGATCAGGATTCCAAGCAATGCGAGCGCAGCGAAGGCTGCGCTTTTCCATTTCTGATCGTCGCGCTCTATGGATGTTTTCGCGGCAATTGCTGCCTGCAGTGCATAGTAGACGGCGAAGGCGCGCGATGCATATGCAATGATTTCAAACACATTTGCTGTCCATGTAATGAGCAGGCCAATTACCACGAGCAGGGCATAGGCCTGGCGAGCGGTAATGCGACCGCGCGTCAATTCAACGAACAGCCCGCCGGAGCCGGATGTGTCGGCGATAGCCGCAGAAAATTGTGCAGCAAGGGCGGCTGCGACGAGCAATGGCGGCAAGATTGGCGCGACGATTTTCATCATGGAAATGATCGCAGTTTCGGAAAATTCGAGTTCTCCCGGCGTGAAGACGTATGAAATCAGCAAGAGGTAGGTCATGTAGATGGCCGCAGAAATCCATTGCGCAAGCTTCATGGAGGAAATGCGCGTCGCTGGATCGTAGCTTCCGCCAAGATACCGGGATGTTTCAAACCCCTGAACGGTAATGATGAGACCGAAGGCAAGGGTGATAGCAGACATGCCAGTCACATTTGCGGGGTTGAGTACCAGCGCGCTATTTGAGGCTTTATCTGAAAAATAGATCGCCAGCCCCATGAGAACGCCCGCAATAATCGCCAGTTTCAGCGCGACCGACACATATTCCATGCTCTCCAGCGCTTTGAAGCCCTTCCACCAACCGGTCACGAGAATGATGAGGAAGACGACGCTCGTCAGAATGCGCGCGTTAAAGGCGTTGTCAAATGGTGTAAGGCTGACGCCAAACGCGCCAAACAGGTTCAAGTAATACGCAACGGAAATGACAAAGGCGAAGGTTAGCGCCCAGGACGCCAGCAATTCCAAACTGTCTGCGATGTTACTGCGCTTGTTTTCGGCTTCCAGCGCAGCAATATTGTAGCGAATGGTCCAGCCAAAAAGGTAGGCACCTATACAAAGTACCGCCATAACCAGGGGCGCATAGCGGCCATAGGATGCGTCCAGTATTGGTCCCAGCACCAGGAAGCCACTTCCAATGATTGATGCAAGCGGAGTGATCATCGCACGCCAGCGTGGTCGGCGAGAAAGCTTGGGGTTGAGGAGTGCTATTCCTGTCGCAAGAACGGTTAGAAGCACTGCAATATCGAGAATCAAAACTTGTCGGTCCTAATTATTGTCTACATGTGCATAGAAGTGCCTCGGGTCATGGTCAACCAAGAGGCTGTGAAACAGCCGATTTGAGCCTTCCCATAGATGTTCAGGCCCGCTAAACAGAGGGGGAACTTCCTGCGCTTTCCCCGGAGTTTGGAATGCAATCTCCCAAATTGGGTGCAACACTTATCAATGGTGGCGTGCAATTCGGTGTGTGGTCAGAACACGCCGAAATGATCGAGCTTTGCCTGTTTGACGCTAGCGGCGAGCAGGAGACTGCACGTCTAAAAATGGAACGTGGTGTTGATGATGTTCATCGCGTCTTCGTGGAAGGGGCCGATGAAGGCACGCTCTATGGTCTTCGCGCGCATGGGCAATATTCGCCCGATGACGGCCTTTGGTATGACCCTTCCAAACTGCTGCTGGATCCCTATGCCAAGGAGCTGGACAGGCCATTTGTCCACGATATACGCCTGGGCGAATATGGCGTTGACACCGCCTCACTGATGCCGAAGGCCCGCGTTGTGGCGGATCGTTCGCGTGATGTCTCGCCGCCTCGATATGATGAGGGCGGCCTGATTTATGAAGTGGCGGTCAAACCATTTACGATATTGCATCCTGAGGTGCCTGCCGCACTGCGTGGCACGGTCGCCGCACTCGGCACGCCGCCTGTCATTGAGCACTTGAAGCGTCTGGGCGTATCGGCTGTTGAACTCATGCCAATCACGGCCTGGATCGACGAACGGCATCTATCACCGCTCAAGCTCTCCAATGGGTGGGGCTACAATCCAGTGGGGTTTATGGCTCTTGATCCGCGCCTTTGCCCCGGCGGTATTGCTGAATTGCGCCAGACGGTTGAAGTGCTGCATTCTGAAGGTATTGGGGTCATTCTGGATCTCGTCTTCAACCATACCGGCGAGAGCGATATTCATGGCACCACGCTTTCCCTGCGCGGCATTGATAACCTGGCTTACTATCGACATGTGCCCGGCGCGCGCGGGGTGCTGATTAACGACACCGGCTGTGGCAACACCGTTGCGTGCCATCACCCCATTGTTGGCGGGCTGATTATCGACACGCTTGAGCATTTTGTTCGACAGGCGGGGATCGACGGTTTCCGTTTTGATTTGGGCACGGTGCTTGGACGTGAGGAGGATAACGGGTTCAGCCCAGAGGCGTCGCTTTTCACAGCGGCAGCAAACCATCCTGTTCTTCAGGACCGGGTGATGATTGCAGAACCATGGGATATCGGCCCCGGTGGCTACCAATTGGGTAATTTCCCAGGCAACTATCTGGAATGGAATGATCGCGCGCGTGACGACATCCGCAGGTTCTGGCGTGGCGACGAGCATATGACGGGCGCGTTTGCGTCAGCTCTTGCGGGCTCTTCTCACATTTTTGGTCGATATGGCGGCACAAAGACGCGCAGCGTGAACTTCATTGCCGCCCATGATGGCTTCACGTTGATGGATGTGGTCTCGCACGAGCACAAACATAACGAGGCCAATGGCGAAGACAATCGTGATGGCCACAACGAAAATCACTCATGGAACAATGGTGACGAGGGGGCGAGCGATCGCGCAGAAGTAAACGCAGCGCGGCGGCGTGATGTAAAAGCAATGCTTTCCACCCTGTTTGCGACGCGCGGCTCGGTGATGTTGACTGCAGGTGATGAAGGCGGGCGCAGCCAGCAGGGCAACAACAATGCCTATTGTCAGGACAATGAGATAACCTGGCTCAACTGGCAGGATTTGGATGAGGAACTGGTGCTGCACGCAAGCGCAATGGCGGCGATGCGCAGGCGCTTCAAGGCGTTTTCCGTGCGCGACTTCTTCACCGGAGAAAACGAAGATGTGGTTTGGCTTTCGGCGGGTGGTCAGGAAATGACTGTTGCCGAATGGGAATCACGTGATGGCGAGGCATTGCAGATGGTTCTGAAAACCGAGGATCGCCAAAGTGGGCAGATCGTTCGTTTGTCAGTTCTGTTCAACCGGGGGCACGCTGCCCACACATTTACTCTGATGCCAGAGGTTCCTACGTGGAAAAGCATTGATGGCAAGGGATTGGCCGCTAAAATCAAGGTTCCATCGCGAACAGTTTTCTTTGCCGTTGGTGCGGTTAATGACGTAAATTAGGTTTGCCTTATTGCCTCGGGCAAATTGACATTTGGGGCGAAATTACTTTTGTTACGAACAGAAATTTGAGTTGAATCGGAAATTGAAATGATTGGCGAAATTGCGCTTAAAGATGTGACCGGGCTGATTGGGTCCGTGGTCGGTGTTTCGGATTGGATCGTTGTTGATCAGTCGATGATTGATCGCTTTGCCGATGCCACCCTCGATCATCAGTTTATTCACGTTGATCCGGTCAAGGCGGCTGAAACCCCCTTTGGCACCACCATTGCGCATGGTTTTCTGTCGCTGTCCCTGCTTTCGCCCATGAACTACACGGGCACACCGCACATCATTGAGCAGAAGATGGGTATCAATTACGGGTTTGACAAAGTGCGCTTCATGGCGCCGGTGAAATCCGGATCACGGGTGCGTGGACATTTTACACTGGTTGATGCCCGGTTTCGTGGCGCAGGCATGCTGATGATCACCTATGGTGTCAGTGTGGAAATCGAGGGTGAGAAGAAGCCCGCGCTCACCGCAGAATGGCTCACCATCTGCCAGTTTGATCCCAAAGACAAACCGCAGAACTAGGCGACAAAAAAGGGGGCTTTCGCCCCCTTTGCTATTTGTATGTCAGCATTACTTAGTTTGCAGCGTCCAGCGCACTTTCATGCAGCATCTGTAGTGCATAGGGCGCGAATGAGCGCCAGCACTCAACACGAAAGCTCGTTTCCGAGGCACGGTAGAGCACGATCTCGATCTTGCCGAGTACTGTGCGGCTCGCAGCACCGACCGGAAATGCCGAAAGTGACACGTCTTGTGGGCAGGCACCACTTATTGCGTCGGCAGCAGCGGGGCCGTTGACCAGGATGGCCGTGTTGCGATGAGAAATGTCGACCGCTGAATGCAGAACATCAACATTGCTGAGAAGCCCCATAAGGTCGGAACCCTTCTGGTCGATTACCGTCCATTCGTCCGGTCCGATCCACATGGCGATGCGGCCATTGCGGTTGTTCGAAGTTTTGGGACGGGTCGGCAGGTCGACATCAAGCGCTGCGGAGAGCGCTTCGATAGCCTCTTCGCCAGCACGCAAAGAGATGCGGCTTGCTTCAGCGGCAGGTGCGACGGTAGCCGCACCCGAGCCGACAGTTGTTTCGGGAAGTGGTTTAGTGCGAAGTGCTTCAGCCATTGATGCGGCTCCCTTCCTTGTCGAAGAAGACGGTATCGGTGACTTCCACCGCAATTGTTTCCTTTTCCATCGGAATGAACAGCGTTTGGCCAATGCGGCTGTGACCGCCAGCCACAAGCGCCATTGCGATGGAGCTTCCCAGATTTTCTGACCAATAGGATGATGTTACGTGGCCAAGCATTGTCATGGGTTTGGCCTGGTTTGGATCGGCAACAAGTTGCGCGCCCTCTTCCAGAACCACTTTCGGGTCTTTTGTCTTCAAACCCACAAGTTGCTTGCGGCCCTCGGCCATCAGGTCAGGACGCTTGAGGCCACGAATGCCCACAAAGTCGGATTTCTTCTTTGCAATAGCCCATGCCAGACCGGCGTCATATGGGGTAACCGTACCGTCGGTATCCTGACCCACGATGATGTAGCCTTTTTCAGCGCGCAAGATATGCATGGTTTCGGTGCCATAGGCACAGCCACCAGCCGCTTCCACGCGTTCATACAGGGCGTCCCACAGCGCGGGGCCGTAATCAGATGGTACGTTGATTTCGAAACCCAACTCGCCGGCAAATGTCATGCGGAAGAGGCGGGCCGGGATACCCAGAACCTTGCACTCTGCCACGCTCATATGCGGGAATGCATCTGAGGAGAGATCGAGATCTTCCACCAGTGGTGCGATGATCTCGCGTGCCTTCGGACCCTGCACCGCAACGGTTGCCCATTGTTCAGTGGTGGAGGTCAACCAGACTTTCAGATGCGGGAATTCCGTCTGCAGGTAGTCTTCCATGTGGTTCATGACCCGCGGCGCACCGCCGGTGGTCGTGGTGACATGGAAACGATCCTCTGCAATACGTCCGACCACGCCATCGTCGTAGATGAAGCCGTCTTCGCGAAGCATGATGCCATATTTGCACTTGCCGGGCTTCAGGTTTTCCCAGGCATTGGTGTAAATAAGTTCCAGGAACTTTGCGGCGTCTGGCCCAACCACTTCGATCTTGCCGAGGGTGGAGGCGTCAAACAAGCCCACGCTTTCGCGTACAGTCTTGCACTCGCGGTTGACCGCTTGATGCATGTCTTCGCCAGCACGTGGATAGAACCATGCGCGTTTCCAAGGACCAACATCTTCAAAGGCTGCGCCAAGCGCTTCTTCCTGCGCATGCATTGGTGTCTTGCGAGCGGGGTCGAAGAGCGCGCCGCGCGAATGGTTTACGATGGCACCGAAGGTAACCGGCGTAAATGGTGCGCGGAAGGTGGTGAGGCCTACCTCTGGAATGTCCTTGCCCAGTGCTTCGGCGGCAATTGCCAGACCGTGCATGTTGGAGAACTTACCCTGGTCAGATGCCATGCCATTCGTGGTGAAGCGCTTGATGTGCTCAATCGAGCGCATACCTTCGCGCACTGCCAGCCGAATATCCTTGGCGCAGACATCGTTCTGGAAGTCGATGAACGCCTTGGCCATCGGTGCGTCCGGCCCTGCGCCTTCTGCAGCGCCGGTCATGCCGCCAGTCCACTCGAATTCACTGGAGCTTTCGATGGCGATCTTGCCGCCCTCGGTTGCGCCTGTGGCACGCGCCATCAGTTCGCCCGCTGCCAGTGCTTCCTCAATGGTATTGGCCAGGGCGTCGGTGCCATTGCAGGCCCCGACAGTCAGCGAATCCTGCACATGGATACCCGGCAGGAAGCGCTGGTTTTCATTGTCATAGGATAGCTTGCCGCGTGATTGAGAGAAGAGGTGCAGCGATGGTGTCCAGCCAGCGGACATCAACAATGCATCAACTTCGATCTTGCGGGTAACACCCTTTGCATGATGCGCGACCGTGATTGAGGAAACGCGCAACCGGCCGGATGCCTTGATAACAGACTGACCGGTCAGGACTTCGATGCCCAGATTATGTGCTTCTGCAAGGACGGCTGCCCCAGGCGCGTCGCGCATGTCGACAATAACCGGCACATCCACGCCAGCACGTTTCAGGTCGAATGCTGCTTCATAAGCGGAATCATGCGCAGTGTAGACACCAACTTTGTTGCCAACTGCCACACCATAATGGTTGAGATAGTAGCGGGCAGCTGATGCCAGCATGATGCCCGGCAGATCGTTATTGTCAAAAACCATGTGGCGCTCGATGGCGCCGGTCGCGATGACAACCCGCTTGGCGCGTACCTGCCACATGCGTTCACGCACCTGTTCGCGCTCTGGGATTGCCAGATGATCGTTCACCTGTTCCACGAGGCCAACAAAATTCTGCGCGTAATAACCGAATGCAGTTGTGCGGGTGAGTACGCGCACATTCTTCATGGACGCGAGTTTGGCTGCAGTTGCTTTTGCCCATTCGAAGCCCGGCTTGCCGTCGATCGTTGTGCCGGATTCGTAATGCAGCGCTCCGCCTACTTCTGCGCGTTCATCGCAGAGAATAACACTTGCACCAGTTTCAGCTGCTGCAAGCGCTGCAGACAGGCCCGCCACGCCTGCGCCCGCTACCAGCACATCGCAATGGGCAAAGCGGTTGGCGTAGTGATCGGGGTCAGCTTCTTTCGGCGCGACACCGAGACCAGCGGCGGCGCGGATAAAAGGCTCATAAACGTGTTTCCAAGCGGCCTTTGGCCACATGAAAGTCTTGTAGTAGAAACCGGCGGCAAAGAAGGGTGCACCCAGATTGTTAACCGCGCCAATGTCGTAGGTCAGCGACGGCCAGCGGTTCTGAGACGTGGCTTTCAGCCCGTCAAAGATTTCCTGTGTCGTGGCGCGAATGTTCGGCTGCTGGCGCGTTGCATCGCGGCTGATATTGAACAGTGCATTTGGCTCTTCCGAACCTGCAGAGATAACGCCACGTGGACGGTGATACTTAAACGAGCGCCCCATGAGGTGCACGCCATTGGCCAGCAGTGCTGAGGCGATCGTGTCGCCTTCAAGCCCGGTGTAATACTTGCCGTCGAAGGAAAAGCGAACTGTGTGCGCAGGCGTCAGTCGGCCCTTGCCGGGAATGCGGAATGTGCCGCTCATTTTGCGCCTCCAGCATTCTCAGTGTCGAGGCCCAGTTCTTCGGCTGAAGGTTTTGGCAGACCTGCCTTGTATGTCATGATGAATTTGTCCGTCACAGTGTGGCGGGCGGCATTGAAAAAACGACCGCAGCCATGGAGGTGGCGCCAGCGCTCAAAGGTCACACCTTTGTCGTTGGAACGGATGAAAAAGTAGTTCTCGAATTCTTCATCCGAGATGTCGGCGATGTTTTCGGGCCGCATGATATGGGCTTCACCGCCATGGGTGAATTCCAGTTCAGGGCGTTTTTCTTCGCAGTAAGGGCAGTGAATCAGAAGCATTTTGGCCTCTCTCAAAAATTAGTGAGCGACGGCTGCGGCTGCAGCCTCGTCAATCAGGCGTCCGGTGCGGAAACGGTCCAGCGTGAAACCGACATTGGCGGGGTGCGGCTCATCGCGGGCAATCGTGTGAGCAAAGGCGTGTGCCGAACCTGGCGTTGCCTTGAAACCGCCCGTGCCCCAACCGGAATTAACAAAGAGGCCAGGAACCGGCGTCTTGGAAATGATCGGCGAACGGTCTGGCGTCACGTCAACAATACCACCCCACGAACGCATCATCTTCACGCGGGTGAACATGGGGAACAGTTCGCAGATCGCATCCAGTGTATGGTTGATGATGTGCAAGCCGCCTGTCTGAGAATATGACGGATACTGGTCGGTGCCCGCGCCAATCACCAACTCGCCCTTGTCAGACTGCGAAATGTAGGCATGCACCGTGTTGGACATGACTACGCAGGGGAAGACAGGTTTGAGCGGTTCAGATACCAGCGCCTGAAGCGGGTAGGAAATCAACGGCATACGCACGCCAGCCATATCCATGACTGTTGTTGTATTACCTGCTGCAACCACACCAATCTTCTTGGCTCCGATCGGACCGCGTGTTGTTTCAACGCCGGTTACCTCGCCATTGGCACCGCGCGTGATGCCCGTGACTTCGCAATTCTGGATGATGTGCACGCCGCGATCATGTGCCGCGCGGGCATAGCCCCACGCAACCGCATCGTGGCGCGCAGTGCCACCAGTGCGCTGCAAAGCGGCGCCCATGATGGGATAGCGCGACGTCTTGGAAATGTTGAGCGGCGGGCAAAACTCTTTCGCCTCTTCCGGTGTCAACCATTCGTTGGGTATGCCGTTCAGGCGGTTGGCGTGAATGTGACGCTTGAAGCCCTGCACGTCGTGCACATTGTGGGCCAGCATCATCACGCCACGTTCCGAGAACATGACATTATAGTTGAGATCCTGCGAGAGGCCATCCCACAGGCGGTGTGCATGGCCGTAGATCGCCGCACTCTCATCATAAAGATAGTTGGAACGGATGATGGTGGTGTTACGGCCCGTATTGCCGCCTCCCAGCCAACCCTTTTCCAGCACCGCTATATTGGTAATGCCGTGCTCTTTGGCCAGATAGTATGCCGTACCAAGGCCGTGCCCTCCTGCGCCAATGATAATTACATCGTAGCTGGCACGCGGTTCCGGCGAGGTCCATTGTTCCTCCCAGCCCTTGTGGCTGCGCATAGCTTCACGCGCGATGGCAAAAACCGAATATTTCCGCATGGGCAGTAAACTCCGCACTCGTCTAGAGGGTCATTGCCCTACTGATCGCAAATCTCGGGCGGTTGCAATTGTTCTTTTGCGACGCATTACGTATTTGATTCGACAAGTGCCATCGGTGAAGACGACAATTCGTTCAAACAGGTTAAATTTTTGATCGTGGAAAGTGTATAGCCGACTGGACTTTGTTGCCTTCTTCTGTTATCTGCACGCCCAATCGCTTGGCCTTTGGCTTCGCGAACGCAATGTTTCTTGCCGCATGCTAGGTGCGTTGGCGGCTACAACACTAAGCAAAGGAACGGGATTCTCGTGCAGGTACTAGTCCGCGATAACAATGTTGACCAGGCGCTCCGCGCGCTCAAGAAGAAGATGCAGCGTGAAGGTATCTTCCGTGAAATGAAGATGCGCGATTACTATGAAAAGCCTTCTCAGAAGCGTGCTCGCGAAAAAGCAGAAGCTATCCGCCGTGTGCGCAAGCTGGCTCGTAAGCGCCTGCAGCGCGAAGGCCTTGTCAGCGGCGGTCGTTCTCGCTGATTTGCCGTTTTTTCGGCGTTTTTAAGTGCATGTTGGGCGGGGGCGATTGAAGTCGCCGCCGCCTTTTTGTTTTGCTTAGTGTTGATTGCAGGCAAGACGGCGGTTGTGAGAGGGAATAATGAGCTTGATTAAAAGTGGAACTTCTAGCGCCATCCGCTCGTTGAGCGCGCGTGGTGTCGTACCCGCTGCCATGTTGGCTGCAATGTTGGCAATCGCCGGATGCTCGACAACATCCAGTGATATGATTCGTATCGACCGTGCGCAGGGGTCGGAAGAGAATATTGATTCTCTGACGGCTGTTATTCGTGCCAACCCCAACGATCCGGAAGCCTACAATTCCCGTGGTTCAGCACTTGGCAAGGCAGGTCGCTTCAAAGATGCGCTGCAGGATTTCAACAAGGCGATCTCTCTCAATCCTCGTTTCTATCAGGCCTATGCCAACCGCGCGCTGGTGCTGCGTAACCTTGGACAACCGGTGGAAGCTGCGGAAGACTATTCGCGTGCGATACAGATCAATCCGCGTTACGACACAGCCTATATTGGACGTGGCGACATATACCGCCTGAACGGTCGACTCGACGAAGCGATGTCGGATTTCAACCGCGCGATCAGTTTGGATACGACTGACGGGCGCGCCTATCATCGCCGTGGTCTTATTCTGCAGCTCAAAGGGCAGCATGCAAAAGCCATTGATGATTTTGCGACCGCGATTTCGCTCTCACCACTGTCTCCTGAGCCATATAATGGCCGTGGTATCTCCTACCTGGCGCTCAACGATGATGAAAACGCATTCGACGATTTCAATCACGCTATTGAGCTGAATGGCAAGATTGCGGAGTCCTGGGCGAACCAAGCATTGGTCTATGAGCGCCGCGGCGATTTGCGTCAGGCGTATAAGTCTTTTTCGCATGCACTGTCTCTTGACGCGAAATATCAGCCGGCGAAAGATGGTGTTTCGCGCACACGTGGTGCGGTCGTCAAAGGCTAACAGACCTTTCGAGAATCAAAGGGTCAGGCAGACACACCGCACGTGACATGTTTCGGCGGGTAAGGCGGGTTGCATGATCCGTCGGGACGAAATCGATCTCTTGCGGAGGCCACTCATGGGTGACGTGCTGGTGCTTGGTGCCGGAATTGCTGGCGTGAGTGCTGCAATTCAATTGCGCAAACGTGGCTTCAATGTCGTCCTTGCCGATCACGCCGCGCCTGGCTCAGGTGTCAGCTTTGGAAATGCTGGACTGATTCACGCCGAAGGCTTTCGCCCGCAGGCAATGCCGCTTGATCCCCGAAAACTCTGGAGCATGTTGAGCGGGCACAGCAACGAACTCGCCTACAAGCTGCTGGATGTGCATCTCTACGCATTGCCCATACTGCGCTATTTGTGGAATTCGTCTCCCGCCAGATATGCTCACATCGTGAGTGCCTATGCGACCCTCATGGCCCGCGCCGAGGATGAGCATCTACCCTTCATCCGCGAGGCGCAGGCTGGCAATTTGTTGCGGCAGGGCGGCTTCTACCAGATATACCGAAAGCCGAATGAGCTTGAGGAAGCGCTGCGTCAGGCAGAAGTGCTGGCAAAGGAGTTCGACGCGCCGCATATTGGGATGGATGCCGCACAACTCATGGAAGCGGAACCGAATATTCGGGGTTACCACGGTGCAGGTGCCATTCACTGGCGCAAGAGCTGGAGTGTCTCCGATCCCGCTGGGCTGGTCGCTGCATATGCTGGTTTGTTTGTTCGCCTTGGAGGTCAGATCGTTCGCGCGGATGCCAATACGCTTGAGCAAGTGGATGGTGGGCATTGGCGTGTGCAGACTGGTGATGGAATGCTGGAGGCGCAGGATGCTGTTGTTTGTCTTGGCCCGTGGTCGCCGGGCGTGCTGAAGCGATTTGGCTATCATGTCACGATGCTGGAAAAACGTGGATACCACATGCACTATCGTTCCGACCGGCCAGTGAAACTGCCGGTTATGGATGCAGATTATGGCTATGTCATCGCGCCGATGGAGCGCGGTCTTCGTATCACTACAGGTGTTGAACTTGCCCGCAACAACGGGAATGGCGAGCCCGAACAGCTTAAACGGGCCTATCGTGCTGCGTCGTCAATCATCAGCATGGGTGCGCCTGTCGAGGCGGAGGCCTGGTCTGGCATTCGGCCCTTTATGCCGGACATGCTGCCGGTCGTTGGTCCGGCACCTAAGCATAAGGGGCTTTGGTTCCATTTTGGTCATGGGCATCATGGTTTGACTTTGGGTCCGGTGACCGCGCGATTGCTGGCGGAAATCATGAGTGGTGCACAACCATTCACGGATCCAGCACCGTTTTCACCGGCACGCTTTGGTGCGGGTGGCAGGAAGCAGGCCGCCTGAAAATCGGAGCAAACGCCGGAAATGAAAACACCCGCCAATGGCGGGTGTTTTTGTATTTCGCATTGTGAGACGATTAGTCTTCCATTGCCTTGACGATTTCTTCCGTCATTTTCTTGGCATCGCCCAGAAGCATCATTGTGCCGTCCTTGTAGAACAGCGTGTTGTCGATACCGGCGTAACCGGAGCCGAGTGAACGCTTCACGAAGAGGCATGTCTTGGCCTTGTCGACGTCGAGGATTGGCATGCCGTAGATTGGCGATGTCTTGTCATCACGCGCTGAAGGGTTGGTCACATCGTTTGCGCCGATAACATAGGCCACATCGGCCTGCGCGAATTCCGAGTTGATATCTTCAAGTTCGAAGACTTCGTCGTAAGGCACATTCGCTTCTGCCAGCAACACGTTCATGTGGCCAGGCATACGACCGGCGACCGGGTGGATCGCATATTTGACTTCCACGCCATTGGCCTTCAGCTTGTCGGCCAGCTCACGTAGAGCGTGCTGGGCCTGAGCAACAGCCATGCCGTAACCAGGAACGATGATAACCTTTTCGGCATTGGCCATGAGGAAGGCCGCGTCATCTGCAGAACCCTGTTTGACTGTGCGTTGAACGCCGTCATCACTGCTTGCGGCTGCCGTTTCGCCACCAAATCCGCCTAGGATCACGGAGATGAACGAGCGGTTCATGCCCTTACACATGATGTAGGACAGGATGGCACCTGACGAGCCAACCAGCGCGCCCGTGATGATGAGAGCAAGGTTGCCAAGTGTGAAGCCGATGCCTGCCGCAGCCCAACCGGAATAAGAGTTGAGCATGGAAACGACGACGGGCATATCCGCGCCACCAATCGGGATGATGATAAGCACGCCAAAGGTCAGCGAAAGGGCAACAATGAGCCAGAACACAAGGTGGCTCTCTGTCATGACCAGCACGGCTACCAGCACTACAATCGCGATTGCAATTGTCGCATTGATAACATGGCGCATGGGCAGCATGATCGGCTTGCCCGACATGCGACCATCCAATTTCAGGAAGGCGATGATGGAGCCGGTGAAAGTAACCGCACCAATGGCGACACCCAGCGACATTTCCACAAGCGCCTGACCGTGAATGGCACCCACTTCACCAATCCCAAAGGATGATGGCGCGTAGAGCGCGGCGGCGGCCACGAGAACAGCGGCAAGGCCGACCAGCGAGTGAAAGCCTGCGACAAGCTGTGGCATGGAGGTCATGGCAATGCGGCGCGCAATTACTGCGCCGGTACCGCCACCAATAGCAAGGCCACCAAGGATGAGCGCATAGCCAGCCGGGCTCGGCTTGGCCAAGGCAAGCGTTGTAACAATAGCGATTGCCATACCGACCATGCCGTAGGTGTTGCCCTTTCGACTGGTGGTTGGATGGGACAGGCCTCTGAGCGCCATGATGAACAGGACGCCGGAAACGAGGTATAAAAAGGCTGCAAGATTGACAGACATTTAGGGCGACCTCACTTCTCTTTTTTCTTGTACATGGCCAGCATGCGCTGGGTGACGAGGAAGCCGCCAAAAATGTTGACGGAAGCCAGGATGAGCGCCACGAAGCCAAATCCGGTGGCCATGCCGCTGGCAGATATGCCGACAGCTAGCAACGCACCGACCACGATTACCGATGAGATGGCGTTGGTGACGGCCATCAGCGGGGTGTGGAGCGCAGGGGTTACAGACCAGACGACATAGTAGCCTACAAAGATCGACAGAACGAAGATTGCCAGCCGAAAAATGAACGGGTCAATCATGCCGCCGGATGCGCCGTGGGCTGCCTGACCGGCGGCATCCGCCAGTTCCGGCGCACTTGCGGCGGCGTCGCGAACAGCTTCGATTGCTGCATCAAGCCCGGAGAGGGCTTTTTCAAGAGCTTCATTTGCCATCTACTTTTCCTCCGGCTTTGCGCCACCAAAATTAGGATGAACAACTGCACCGCCATGTGTCAGCATCGTTGCTTTGACGAGCTCATCCTCGGTGTCGAGGGCAAGTTCCTTGGTCTCCTTGGAGATCATTGTCTCCAGGAAAGTGACGAGGTTCTTGGCGTAGAGCAGCGTTGCCGAAGCGGCGATGCGGCCCGGTACGTTTTCGTATCCGATAACCTTCACACCTTCGACTTCAACGACCTTGCCAGCGACTGAACCTTCGATATTGCCACCGCGCTCAACGGCGAGGTCAACAGCGATGGAGCCGGGGCGCATGGATGCCAGCATTTCCTTGGTCACTAGGCGCGGGGCCGGACGACCGGGGATAAGAGCTGTCGTGATCACAATGTCCTGTTTGGAAATGTGGTCGGCGACGAGCGCGGCCTGCTTGGCCTGATACTCCTTGGACATTTCCTTGGCGTATCCGCCAGCCGTTTCAGCCGCCTTGAACTCGTCATCCTCAACCGCAATAAACTTGCCGCCAAGGGAGGCGACCTGCTCTTTGGCAGCAGGGCGAACATCCGTTGCCGATACGGCCGCGCCAAGACGCTTGGCAGTTGCAATGGCCTGCAGGCCTGCAACGCCGGCTCCCATGACGAATGCCTTGGCAGCAGGCACGGTGCCTGCAGCAGTCATCATCATTGGCATGGCGCGGTCAAATTCTGCAGCGGCATCGATAACAGCCTGATAGCCTGCGAGGTTAGCCTGCGAGGACAGAATGTCCATGGACTGGGCGCGGGTAATGCGCGGCATCAGCTCCATGGCAAAAGCGGAGACCCCTGCATTGGCCATGGCGCCAATCGCGTCTTCATTGCCATAAGGATCCATGGTCGCGATAACGATCGCGCCCTTCTTGTAGCTCTTGATTTCCTTGTCGGTCGGACGGCGGACTTTCAGAACGACGTCGGCTTTCTTGGCATCCGCAGCCTTGCCGATGGCAGCGCCTGCTTTTTCAAATTCGGCATCGGAAATACGCGACGCCAAACCGGCACCAGCCTCCACTATAACGTCAAGGCCAAGCGCCTTCATTTTTTTTACCGTGTCAGGTGATCCGCTTGCACGCGTTTCACCACCAACAGTTTCCTTGGCGATAAAAACAATGTTTGCCACAAACCGCTCCTTTACATTTGTTGAGCCGACAGGCGTCTTCCCGCCGGTCAGGGCAAATCAATTCAACAAGATCGCGTTTGCCGGATTAGCGCAGCAGGAAAACACCGATGATGTTGATTATGAGGAAAAGAATGATGCCCGAAAACAAACCGGCAGCAGTGAAGAAACCAGCGGCCATCGAGATCAGCAGGGCAACGATTGCCAGCGTGCCGTATTTGGCTCCGGCGATGAAAAGGTTGTAGGATTTTTCGTGCTCTGCGTAATCCATCGCTGCGCCAACTTCTACCGGACCTGAGTTATGTTCGGACATTTGATATTCTCCCCATTTGAACTTAATCGAAGGTCGTGCGCAGCGCTGCGCATAACACTTCGAGCAGATGCCTCGACAGCTTCTCGCTGTCGGGATTACCATGCTTCACGCCATACACAATGCGGTAAAAAAGCGCAATGAGCAACGTCAAGTGGAACAGCAGGTTAAACGCGAAAATAGTTCGGAAACGTCGCGAGAAGCCGGCACCTTGAAGCGCAAGCCGATCAGGGCGATATGCCCGAAATTGTAAAACTCACATGCATGAACTTGCGCGACGAAGACCCGCATGGGCCAGATATTATTCAGTTGCGGCTAATTTTCATTGTTTGAAATCTCAAATCGTCGACCTGAGAGGGACGATGCATCGTGCTTTCAAAGGTGGGGGCAGAGATGTGGGCATAAATCTGTGGATTGGGCAATGGCGGTTCAACGCGTTGGAGATTGTCTCGTTCGGCCAAGAGCGCCAACGAGTTCTGCCGCAATACCAGGTGTGTGCTTTAAAATGGGCATTTGCGCTTGTCGGCCGTCCGGATTTGCCCGTCGATGTAATTGTGGCGCAAAGTTTTGACAGGCGGAGAAACTTCAACCGCTGTTGCCTTCCCAAACAGATGCCCGTGAGCTAAGACGTTTGCACAAAATGAAACGGTTTCGGCAATTGATTGCTGGGTTTGACAGAAATCAATTAGCGCGGGAGGTCTGCCCGGTAAGGACTGATTGGGTATCCGGGCAAGGTATAAAGGGGGGAAGTCATGCACTATTTATTGGTGCTGAGCGCTGCGATCGACAAGGTGACAGCCTTTGTCGGCAAGTCAGTTTCATGGCTGATACTTGTGGCTGTGCTTATTAGTGCTGGCAATGCAGTGATCCGCAAAGTGTTCGATGTCTCATCGAATGCGTGGCTGGAAGTGCAATGGTATCTATTTGGCGCGGTGTTTCTTCTGGCAAGTGCTTATGTCTTGCAGAAAAACGAGCATATTCGCATCGACATATTGTCCTCCGGTTGGAGTAAACGAACCCGCGATATAATAGACCTGATCCTGCACACGATCTTTCTGCTGCCGTTTGCTGCGATGATGGTCTATCTGGCGCTTCCCTGGTTTATCCTTTCCTTTCAGACGGGTGAGATTTCAGGCAATGCGAATGGTCTCATTATCTGGCCAGCGAAGTCCTTTCTGCTCGGCGGTTTTGTTCTGCTGCTCATACAAACCTTCTCCGAAATCATCAAACGGCTGGCTGTTTTGACGGGCCATCTGGAAGAGGCGGAAAAGGAAGAGGATCTGGCTGCGCCTGCACATGCAGCTGCAGAGGCCGCAGGCATGGGAGATCGCGATAATGATTGAGTTGATCGCACACAATATCGCGCCAATCATGTTTGTTTCGGTGATGGCGCTGTTGCTGCTGGGCTACCCGGTCGCATTCACTCTCGCCGCAGGTGGCCTGGCCTACTTTGTCGTGGGTGTGGAGCTTTCGCATATATCGCCGTCCATCAAGCTTTTCTGGGGTCTTCTGCAGGCGCATCCGGAACGCATCTACGGCATCATGTATAATGACACGCTTCTGGCGGTGCCGTTCTTCACATTCATGGGCATTGTCCTTGAACGGTCGCGGATGGCCGAAGATCTGCTGGATACGATTGGCCAGTTGTTTGGCCCGGTGCGCGGCGGATTGGCCTATGCCGTTGTCTTCGTGGGTGCGCTTCTGGGGGCGACCACGGGTGTTGTTGCAGCATCGGTTATGGCCATGGGGCTGATCTCTATGCCCATCATGCTGCGCTACAACTATAATCGCTCATTTGTGTCGGGCACGATTGCGGCTTCTGGCACACTTGCGCAGATTGTGCCGCCATCACTGGTCCTCATTGTCATGGCCGACCAGTTGGGCGTTTCGGTTGGCGATATGTATGTCGGTGCGCTTTATCCCGCATTGCTGATTATTGCGGCATACAGCCTTTACGTCTTCATTATCACTATGGTGCGGCCGTCTTGGGCACCGGCACTGCCGCGTGAATCCCGAACCCTCGGCGATGGAGTAACCTCGCTCGGGGTTATGGTCGTGGTCGGCGTGGCAATCTTCTATGCTGCGAAATTCCTACTGTTTTCCCACATCAGTCACGAATGGCAGTTTGTGAATTCGTTGTTCACAGGCGTGCTTGTGGTCTACCTGATTGCGTTGGCAAACAGCCATTTTGAACTGAAGATCATTTCGCGTCTGGCACAGCAGGTCATCATCGTGATGATCCCGCCCCTGGCACTTATCTTCCTTGTTCTGGGTACAATTTTCCTCGGCATTGCAACGCCAACTGAAGGCGGTGCGATGGGTGCCACCGGCGCGCTGGCCATGGCGATTGCCAAGCGCAGACTGTCGTTTGATGTCATCAGGCAAGCAGTGGATTCCACCACCAAGCTTTCAGCTTTCGTGATGATGATCCTGATTGGTGCCCGTGTCTTTGGTTTGACCTTCTATGGTGTGAATGGTCAGGTGTGGATCGAAGAACTGCTGCTGTCATTGCCAGGCGGTGAATATGGCTTCCTGATTGTGGTGACGATTATCGTCTTCATTCTCGGTTGCTTCCTTGATTTCTTCGAGATTGCCTTCATCATGATCCCACTCCTGGCACCAGTTGCCAAAACGCTGGGTATTGACCTCGTCTGGTTCGGCATCATTCTGGGCGTAAACCTACAGACTTCCTTCCTGACGCCACCTTTCGGCTTCTCCCTTTTCTATCTGCGCTCGATTGCGCCGGTGGGAGAATGGAAAGATGCTGTGACGGGCAAGCTCATGCAGGGCATTCGCACAGTGGAAATCTATAAGGGCGTTGTCCCCTATATCATTCTCCAGTTTGTGCTGATCATGGTCATCATTGCCTTCCCGCAGCTGGTGCTGGTCTACAAGGGTGAGCAAAAAGCGATGAATCCGGCAGACGTTCAGATCAATGTTCCCTTCGGTGGACAGGGTGCCAACGGTTTGCCAAGTCTCGGGTTGCCGCCGCTGGGCGGTTCCAATGGGGGAAGTGGTTTGCCTGGCCTTACCCTGCCGCCCCTTGGAGCGCAGCCAAGTGCTGGTGGAAACAGCGGCACAAATGGCGGCTTGACCCTGCCGCCGCTCAATGGCTTGCCGGGACAGGCTCCGACGCCAGCGCCGGATCTGTCGCAGCCTCCGACGTTCAATTGATAAAAAAGGCCGGGCAAAACGCCCGGCCTTTCAACTATTGAAGTGTTAGCTCGGTTAGTTGAGCTGGCCTTCGATGGCTTTTGGTTCTGCTGCCACATCAGAGGCGATAGCGATACGGCGAGGCTTCATCGCCTCGGGCAATTCGCGAATCAGATCAATGTGCAGAAGGCCGTTTTTCAGAAGTGCACCACGTACCTCCACGTGGTCGGCAAGCTGGAAGCGGCGCTCAAAAGCGCGCTTTGCAATGCCGCGATGCAGATATTCGGTTTCGTCTTCTTCCTGGCTGCGCTCGCCCTTCACGCTCAGCACATGCTCGCGCGCTTCGATGCTCAGCTCGCTTTCATCGAAACCAGCGACGGCCATGGTAATGCGGTAAGCGTTTTCACCGGTTCGTTCGATATTGTACGGGGGGTAGGAATTTGCCTGCTCGGCCTGGCCGATGCCGTCCAGCATGTTGAAAAGACGATCAAAGCCAACGGTGGAACGGTAAAGGGGTGCAAAGTCTACATGACGCATTTTAGGTCCTCCTTGAGAAGCGACTTGTTGCATTTTCAGGTTCCGGCGAAGTGTCCCATTCTGGCGATACCTCACCGCAAGCAGCCCGCTTTGGGCGCTGCCATGACCATTATTTGGGTAACCTTTTTACGGGTTCAAGAGGTTTGTTGCGACTTTCTTGCGACAATTCGTTCAGCACGCCTCGTGCAGATGAATGCTGGCTGAACAATGCGTTCTGCATCAGTTCAGGCGTACCTTTCTATAACCAAAGCGTCAGGTGATCCTGATGGCCGGATCATTAACGTCCCTTCAATATCCGGTCGGACTTGGGGCCGGGGTTATCCCCGCAGCCGGGATGCGTTTAAGTTCATTGTTCGCATCCCGGCACTTCCCGCTTGCGCTTGAGCGGCATGCTTTCTATTCATGTGCGGGTATTCAATAACGGGATCATGATGGACGAGCTGCTGCACGAGACGCCTGGCAACGAGATGCCGGGGCGGCACATTAGCGGATATTTTGAGAGCTTTGATGGGCTGAAGCTGCGCTATGCGATCTTCAAATGTGAAGCGCCGGTGGCCAAGGGTACCATTGTGCTTCTGCACGGGCGCAATGAGACCATCGAGAAGTATTACGAGACAATCCAAGAACTGACAGCTCACGGCTTGTGGGTTGCCACATTTGATTGGCGCGGGCAGGGCGGGTCGGAGCGTTTGTTGCCCGATCGCCGTTTGGGCCATGTCCGCCGTTTTCGCGATTATGAACGTGATCTTGATGCATTTCTGGAAAAGGTGGTTTTGCCTGACACGCGGCTGCCATTCTATATGGTAGCGCACTCGCTGGGCGCTCTTGTTGCCCTGTCCTCCGCCCCGAATCTGGCCAACCGAATTGAGCGTATGGTGCTGGGCGCACCTTTTCTGGGGCTCTCCAATCAGGGGCTTTCTGAAAAGAGCCTGCGTCGTATTTCCGGGCTTGCGTGTTTTTTCGGCTTTGGGAGCAGAGCATCGGTAAAAGACAGATCTCACCGCAGTTTTGCCGAAAATGTATTGACATCCGACCCGAAGAGATTCTCCCGAAATCGAGGGATTGTTGAGACGAATCCCGAATTGGAATTGGGTCCACCGACATTCCGCTGGCTCCACGAATGCCTGAAGGCAATTGGCCGCGTGCGCTCCAGCGCGCATCTGACACGCATTCATGTGCCTACCATCATTTTGGCACCGACCGCCGATCAGGTGGCTTCCTATCTGGTGATGGAGGACGTTGCCCGACGTTTCAGAGCCTGTCGCTTGGTTGTTATTGACGGCGCCCAACACGAGCTTTTTCAGGAGGCCGATCGCTACCGCGCCCAAGCGATGGCCGTGGTCAAGGCGTTTATTCCTGGCGGGTCCGATGACGAGGATGCTTCTAGCGGAGCAACTTGAGCGCTTCCGCATGGAGTTGCGGTGTTGCAGCGGCAATGACATTTCCGCCCATTTCTGCCGGACCTCCGTCCCAGGTGGTCATGACGCCGCCAGCGCGCTCCACAACTGATATGATTCCGCCGACATCATAGGGCTTTAGGCCGCATTCAATCACCAGATCCACGTGGCCACCGGCCAACAGGGCAAATGCGTAGCAGTCGCAGCCGTAGCGGAAGAGTTGAACGCGGCTTTCGACCTGTCTGTACTTCTTTTCGATGTCTCCAGTGTAGAGATGTGGCGATGTGGTGAACAGGATTGCATTGGAAAGACCGCCGCAATCGCGCGTGTTGAGTTTTCGCTCGCCACCTGGTCCCGTGTACCAGCTACCCGCTTCGTCTGCCAAATAGCGCTCGCCGGTAAACGGTTGGTCGATGATGCTGGCAATAGCTTTGCCATTATGGTAGAGGCCTATCAAAGTGCCCCAGACCGGCAGACCCGAAATGAATGCGCGCGTGCCATCTATGGGGTCGATAACCCACACATATTCCCGATCCAGGCCGACATTGCCGTGCTCCTCGCCGAGAATGCCGTGGTCGGGAAAATGCTGCCCGATAAGATCGCGAATTGCAGTCTCTGCAGCGCGGTCGCCTTCAGTCACCGGGTCAAAACCGCCAGCCTCCTTGTTTGCGACGCCTATGCCACTTCTAAACCGCGGCAGGGTTTGCAGGGCGGCGGCATCTGCCAGAAGGTTCAGGAATTCGCGGTTTGGATGCATTGAAGGCTCCACAATATGTTGCAGACATTTCTTAGCAATCATTGCCGCAGGAAAACAGGTGTCTCCGCATTTTTGTTCCGTCAGTGTTGCGATTTTTTGGGTTGTTTTGTGCGGTGCGATCAATCCCGCCCTTTAGAGAAAATGTCTCTAAGTGCATGTTTTGTAATCAATTGAGGAAAAAATAATCGAACAAAAGCAGGGAGTTGCCTACCAAATGACATTGACATTTGTGCGGCGCAGCAATAACTTGAACCTACAGTCGTTCACGATTGTAATACCCTCCTTGGGTGTTTCCTCCCTAGCTTTGACCGCGCCGCTGGCGCGGTTTCTTTTTATCAGCGGTCAAAATCGGGTAGGTGGAGAGGTCGGGTTATTCAGCGGCCAAAGCGCCAAGGCCGTCTTCATAATCGATGCTATCGATAAGGCGATCCAGGAATATGCCGATCAAAGTCGCCAGTTCGTCGAAATGCGGCTTCTTCTCCAAAGTCTTCTCATTAACATAGAGACCTCTGCTGACCTCAACTTGAAGGGCATGGAGGTTGCGGGCCGGGCGTCCGTAATGCTCGGTTATAAAGCCGCCTGCATAGGGCTTGTTGCGGGCAACCGTGAAACCAAGATCGCGGAGTATTTCTATCGCTGCCTGCGAAATATAGGAGCTGGCACTGGTGCCGTATCGATCTCCGATGATGAAATCGGGGCGTTCGTGACTGCAGGGAATTCGGATATTGCCCGGCATTGTGTGGCAGTCGATGAGGATTGCCTGACCAAATTTGACATGGGTTTGTGCGATGAGCCGCCGCAGGCAGGCGTGGTAGGGTTTGTAGATATTTTCAATGCGGTCCAACGCTTCTGCCACGGGCAGGCGCGTCTTATAGATTTCCATGTTTTCGGCAACAATTCGTGGAATTGTGCCCAAACCACCTGCGACACGTGGAGATCTGGAGTTCACATGAGGCGGCAGTTTGCCGTCAAACATGCGGTTGTCCAGCTCGTACGGTTCGCGGTTCACATCGAGGAAAGCGCGTGGAAAATGCGCTTTGAGCATTGGTGCGCCAAGATCAATGCCGGCCGCGAAAAGCTCATCGGCAAAGTGATCTTCAGAACGCCTTATTCCAAGCTCATTGAGGCGGGACTGGCCTACAAATTCGCGTGTGTAGTTGCGTCCAGAATGTGGTGAATTGAAAACAAATGGTATTTTGTGCGCCAGTGGATTGACAACCTCAAAATGTGTCTCTGGCGAGCAGGGATCCGTCATCTGGCTCCTTTACCATGTTTCAAGTTGGTTGGTTGTAACTGCTTCGCACATGTTGCCAGTTGCGCCCCAACAAGTCCATACTTACATAAACCTGCAGCGCGCCTGCATTCACCGGAAATTTACCCCAATACGGTTATATAGGTCACGAAACAGTCGGGTCCGGCAGAAACAATAGAGTACGGTCAAAAACATGAGTCAGAAAATTCTCCTTGCTGAAGACGATAACGATATGCGCCGCTTTCTGGTGAAGGCTTTGGAACGTGCAGGTTATAAGGTGCTGTCTTATGACAATGGTGCCAGCGCGTATGATCGTCTGCGCGAGGAACCTTTCTCTCTGCTGCTGACGGATATTGTGATGCCAGAAATGGACGGTATTGAGCTTGCGCGCCGCGCGACCGAACTCGACCCCGACCTCAAGGTGATGTTCATCACAGGTTTTGCCGCTGTTGCGCTGAACCCGGACTCCAAGGCTCCCAAGGACGCCAAGGTTCTATCCAAGCCCTTCCATCTGCGCGAATTGGTGGACGAAGTGAACAAGATGCTGGCGGCTTGAGAAGGCCCTGATAAAAGCTTCAAAAAAAGCTGAAAAATCTATTGACGGGCAGAAGCCTTTTGTGGTCTATGCCGCGTCACGGATGGGCGTGTAGCTCAGCGGGAGAGCACTACGTTGACATCGTAGGGGTCACAAGTTCGATCCTTGTCACGCCCACCATCCTTTTCAATGGCTTAGCACCCAAACACGCTGATTCTAGTAGCTCTGTTCACAGTGGTCAATTGTGAACGGTGTGAACGATCAACGTAGTCGCATGACAGGGCGTCATGCTGCTTACTTCCGCTGAGCTACACGCCAATCCGGAATTTCTGGACGCTAAAGCACATAATTCTTTTGAGGGTGACGCCAAAGGGGTAACAGGGGGCGTGGGGCCATCTCCTATTATTCAAAATACGCCATAGATATTTCTCGCCAAAATTCCCGGTATTTGTACTCAGTTTTGCATTTTATCCGTTCCTTCTAAAGAAATATTATTTCTGCTTTGTCACAAAACGCGTGTTTCGGCTGTATTTATATACGACTCCAAGAGTCATGCGTTGGTTGATGCGTGGGCCAATGCCTCCCAATCTACTTTCGACATTGAAAAACACGCAATAGGAAATAAGTAAATGAATTATAATGATATTTCATCTCTTGATGAGATGGAGAATGAGCCTGCGCGCCTTGCAAAACGTCGAGGTGGCGAATGAACGTAGAAGTTCCAGAAGACTGGATGGAACAGGAAGACACAGAAGATGCAGAACGCCGCCGCAAACGTGATGAGCTGGACCATAGTAGGTTGCTTGATGTGCACAGATGGACAGACCATCCTGAGGCCAAGAAGCTAATCGACGACGTTTTCCAATCCCACTTTGTTGATGCTAAGGCAGATATCGCGAAGAAAAATCTAGCGGCTGTATTGCTTGACCTGTTTGTGGCTCACTGCGAAGACCCAACCTTAAAAATAGCTGTTTCCTTGAGCCCAAATGAATACAAGGCAAACAGCAGGTACAATGAGCTCCACATTTCGAAGAAGACGATTGACGTCATTAAGACGCTTGATCGTTCAGGTCTGCTGAACCTGAGCAAGGGATTTATCAATCACGAAATAGGCTATGGTCGGCTTTCTCGAATTTGGCCGACAGAGGAACTAGCCAAACGATTTGATGATGCTGTCTTTAGTGAACACGACATTCGAAACCACCCTGATCGCAAAGCAGTAATCTTAAGGAGAGCGGATTGGGAAGCGGGTGGAGACGCCAAGCGCAAACAAAGAGTTGATGTGGAGTTTGAAGACATCGAGAAAACGCTGGCTATGGAAGCCATACTTCAGCCCTACAATGACTTATTGCACAATGCATTCATCGACATACCCAGACTGAACAGCGAGGGTATGCTGGATGGCGTTATAGCAAAGCGCGATAAGATACGCCCTAGCCCTCACAATAAATTTGTTACTCGGGTATTCAATCGGGGCGATCTTGAATTCAACCATGGTGGCCGGTTTTATGGTGGGTGGTGGCAGCGTTGCCCAAAAAACTGGCGTCCTTACATTTTCATCAATGGAAAGCCGACAAATGAGCTTGATTATTCAGGGCTCCACATTGTCATGGCATACGCCCAAAAAGGTATCTGCTATTGGAGCGATGTAGGCGTCGATCCATATACGATTGAGCCTTTGGATTTTGCCCAAGAGAATGCATATCGACGTTCTGTTGCGAAAAGCCTTATGCTTGTACTCTTGAATTCGAAAAACAAGAACTCTGCTTATAAAGCGTTCAGGGACAATGCTTCCAATGGATCGCCAGAGAAGGGCATGACTGATGTTCAGTTGGAGCAGGTTTATCAGGCGCTGGTGCAAAAGCATACGCCGATAAGGGATTGCTTTCATGCTGACCAAGGTATCAAGCTCATGAATTTGGATAGCCAGATAACAGAGAAAATATTGGCAACTTTCACAGCGAGGGGAATACCAGTGCTCACGCTTCATGACAGTTACATCGTTCAATGCGGCCACGAAGATTATCTCAATGAGGTTATGATGAGTTCTTTCGAGGCTGTGATGGGTGTACCACTCCAAATGAATGGGGGCTCTAATCAGCAAAGTTATACAGCTTCAATTAAAGAAAGTGGCGAAAGATTGGAGGACTTGGAGGCTGAATTAATGATGTATTCAATGCCCTATCCAGAAACCCAAAATTATCTTGAATTTGTCGAGAATAGATATTTCGATAGATTGTACTCTATTAAATCTAATAGATATAATAATTATTATAACAAATATAAAAGATATAAAGAATTAACGAATTAAAAAAATAAAGGTTATCCATTACTAATACCGATTTATTTTTTAACCTCGCAAAGTGATTTATATTTCTTTAAGTGCGCCCTGCTTTGTTCTCCTTGAACGGCCTCTAATTGTATCTTTGCGAAGAAATTTACGAGCGTTAAAATCTGTTTTTGGTTAAATCCTTGCCGCTCCAGAATATCTTGAAATTCGAGAGCGTGGTAGATGGCTTGATTGTCTAGTTTCTTCCGGGCTGCCTCCACCCCGGTCTCGGTCTTAATATCATCTAGCAGCGTGGATGTGACGGTGAAAAACGAGTAGCATTCAAGATGGGTTTTTGCTTGTTGAATATCGTTCGCAAAGGCCGTGGTCGGGGACGACATAAATGCTTGTAGTCCAAAGCCAGACAATAAAAGTGCGCTTCTAAAATTCATGATGTTTAATCGTAGTTCCAAATGTAGACTATAGTCCGTGGGATTTTAGTCTGAAATCTTGCGTCTTGTCTACATGGAAGACGTTAGGCAGATTTTGGCAGACAATCTCAAACTAGCAAGGGGTAAGGCTGGTATCTCTCAAGAGACACTTGCCCATGACGCCGACATTGATCGCACCTACGTTTCGGGTATTGAGCGAAAGAAGCGTAATCCTACTATTGATATCGTTGCCCGATTTGCTGAGGTTTTGGGGACGACCAGCGCAGCTTTGTTGACCAAAGGTGCATTTGGAAAAGAGGCCGAGTAACTGCGCCGGTTCAATTAGATCAGTCCAGTAGACTAACCACATCTTTGACATTCAGGTGCGTATAGCGTTGGACACTTCTGCTGTCCCTGTGTCCGCTCACCATCATGATCTGGGCTTGATTGAAGCCTTTTCTGGCAACCATCGTTATGCGGGTGTGGCGTAGCTGGTGCATACGTACATCGCTGTCTAGCCCTGCCTTCTTTCTTGCCCTTCTAAGGGCCACAGAGACTGCATGAGGTGTCACTGGGTATAATCTGCAATTTGGGCCGATGCAGCGCTCAGAGGCCATTCTGAGCAATTCTACGGCTCGTTTCGATAGAGGTACGCCCCTGTCGCCCGTTTTACCATCGATAACAGATGCAATTCGATCTTTCAGATGAAGGTGTTTCTTTTGGAGTTTGACAATCTCACCTCTGCGCATGGCCGTTTCAAAGGCCAACTCGATTATTTCGGCCATCAACGGGGACAGGTGTTTCAGCAGTCTTTGAAGCTCGTCCTTCTCCACAACGCGGCTTCTCGGTTTGCTGGCTGGCGGCATTGCCACATCCTTGACCGGGGAAGGATGCTCTTCAGAATTCAAAAATAATTCCCGATATGCGTACTTATAAATGCGTTGGAGCAATTGCAGTTCATCCCTGCACGTCACTGACGCCACGGTTTCAAGCCGCATAAGACGATATGAATTCACATCCTGCTTGGATATCTGTCGCATATCATTGGGCAGGTGTTTTGAAAGCAACCCAATACGATAAAGTGTGATCGATTGCGAGGCATGGCCATTGAGGACAGTTCGGCAATAGCGTTCGCCAGTCTCCAACAACGATATAGCTTTGGAGATATCCCCTTGTCCAAGACCTTCTTGTTCTCGAACAAACTGGTTTGCTTCGTCCTTTGTGTCAAAAGACCGGCTGATTGATGGGGTGTTTTTCTTTCGAATTTGGACGTTGAAACGCCCGGAAGGTAGCATTCTGATAGTAGCCATTCACACGCTCCGTTGTGTACGAAGGCGCTAGACCATTGAATAGTATGAGGTTATCCTCACGTTGACATCGTAGGGGTCACAAGTTCGATCCTTGTCACGCCCACCATCCCCTCTTTTCATATTTGATGAAAGTCCGCTTCGGCGGATATTTTTGCTTGAGACAGCTTGTCTCGCACTCACTCACAAATTGTCCCTTGCAGCTGCGCCCACGCCCATGGGCTCACAAAAAACCACGATGCGTTTCATGCACGTGTTCGCGGCATCGCTCGATGTGGCTGAGATACCGCATCTGCTGCGGCTGTGTGTGAGACGGAAATGGCCTGACTGAGCATCAGGCCACCCGTGTCGATCAATGGAAGACGCGCAGGTAGTGGCCTTCGAAATAGCGCTTGAGCCAATGGAAGAATTTGAGCTTTGGCAGCAGAATGTTGCGGGTCTTGCTGCGGTATATCAACATGCCGGAGTCCAGCGTGTCGACAATGCAGATCAATTCCGGTTTGAAATCAACGGTGGCTTTGCCGCCTTTGAGTACGGATGCAATATTGCGTGCTGCGGCTATGGCTTGAAGATCGGCCTGGTGAGCCTGCTTGGGCATCCACTCTGGACCGGGATAGCTGCCGGAGTCCCCTACGACCCAGACATTTTGGCGGTCGACGACCTGACATTTTTCATTGGCCTGGATCATACCTCCGGGCGACGTGGGAAGGTCAGTGCCCTGCAGCCACGCAGGTCCAGTCATGCCAGGCATGAACATGATCAGGTCCGCGTCAAATTCGCCGCCTTCCGTTACCACCTTGTCTGCTTCGAAGCGCACCATCTTGCTACCCAGATGGGTTTCTATGCCACGCTTCTTCATCTCTTTGAGCAAAGCGTCGACGGCCTTGTCGCCGAGGCGCTGTCCTGGGCGATTGGAAGGGTTGAAGAAAACCAGTTTGAATTTGTCGCGGCGACCTTGCTTGCGCAGCAAGGTGTCTGTGATGAAGAGAAACTCAAACATCGGGCCGCCCCGCACTGCACTCTGCTCGTTTGGGTTGGAGGCAAAGCCAAAAGCGATTGTTCCGCCGTCCATGCTTTCCAGTCTGCGCGCAAATTCTTCTCCGACAGATATGCCTTCGCACGGCGTCAGGGCATTTTCGATGCCTGGCAGTTTCTTGATGAAGCGTCCGCCGGTGGCAATGATCAAGTGATCGTTCTGATAGGTGCCGCCGTCGGTGACAACAGTGCGACCACCATCCGTCACGCTCGTCACGCTTTCCTTTATGAATTTCACCTTGTTCTTGGCAAAGAAATGCGCGAGCGGGATCTTGAGTTTTTCACCCACGCGAAGCTTGGCAGGAAGCCAAATCGTGCTGGGGAGATAATGTAGCTCGTCGCGTGGTGAGATAACGGTAATCTCAGCGTCGACTTTTTGTTTGCGCAGTTCACGCACGGCTGTCAAAGCACCAAAGCCGGACCCAAGCACGGTAATATTGATCACGGGTTGCCTCCAAACACATATCGAAAATAATATATTTGTTTCCGATATAGGATATTGGATGATTTATTCAAGCCGGTTGAACGCACAAATCGCGGTTTTGTTTTGTTCGAAGGTCCATTGCAGACGGGCAGGGTCACGCAAGGTATGCTGTAGACAATCCCTGCATGGATTCGTTTGGGGGGCATTATGGCCAGTGAACTTCGTTGTTGCGCTGTGGGTGCAGGCTTTAGTGGAGCGGTGATTGCACGTGAACTTGCCGAAAAGGGCATAAAGGTTCTTGTGATTGATGAGCGCGAGCATGTTGCAGGCAATTGCTACACACATCGGGACGCGGAGACTGGCGTACAGGTTCACAAATATGGGCCGCATATCTTTCACACTGCTGACGAACGGGTCTGGGCCTATATTAATCGCTTTTGCGAGATGATGCCCTATGTAAACCGGGTGAAGGCCACGGTGCGCGGTCAGGTCTATTCGCTGCCCATCAACCTGCACACGATCAACCAATTCTTCGGCAAGACCATGTCGCCAGCGGAAGCAGCTGAGTTCATTCAGTCCAAAGCCCGGATGGATATTGAGGAGCCGCAGTCTTTTGAAGAGCAGGCACTCCGCTTTGTTGGGGAAGATATCTACCGCGCGTTCTTCGAGGGATACACTCGAAAGCAGTGGGGCGTGGAGCCAAGTGCCTTGCCTGCATCCATCCTGAAGCGACTGCCACTTCGCTTCAACTACGATGACAACTATTTCAACCATCCCTATCAGGGCATGCCAAGAAATGGTTATACGGAGATTGTGGAAAATATCCTGGACCACGAAAACATCCAGCTTCGGCTGAATACGCGCTTCGAAGAGCTGGATGAAGATTTTCGGCACATATTCTATTCCGGCCCCTTGGATCGCTATTTCAACTACGATCTGGGCCGGCTCGGCTACCGCACTTTGGATTTTGAAGAGGTGCGTGCAGAAGGTGATTTTCAGGGAACGGCAGTGATGAACTATCCCGACGAGGAGGTTCCGTTTACCCGTATCTCCGAGCACAAGCATTTTGCGCCGTGGGAAGCTGGGCAATTCGAAAAGACGGTTGCTTTCCGCGAATATAGCCGTGCCTGTGAGGAGGGGGATATACCCTATTATCCGATCCGGCTTTTGGACGACAAGGAGCTTCTGGAACAATATGAGGCGAGGGCCGCGAGAGAGCAAAACGTAACATTTGTTGGCAGGTTGGGAACCTACCAGTATCTCGACATGGATGTGACGATCGGAAAGGCTCTCGATGTGGCCGAGAACTATCTGGCGGCGAAATGAGAGCGTTTTTTCTTTTTGACGTGCCCCCTCTAAATTAGATCATTCAAAGCTGGAATTTTCCATTTATGTTCCCGTTTAAGGGAGAAGGAGAATTCTTGTGAAGGTATCGAAGTTCAGTGAAGCGCAGATCGCATTTGTTTTGAAGCAAGCGGAAGATGGCACGTCGATTGCGGAAGTCTGCCGCAAGGCAGGGGGGGGCAGGTGGCGTTTTATATCTATGGACTGTTCTCCCTTTGCAAGCGGAAAGATTGCTTGGTTTGATGGTGGTCGATTGCAAACATCTATACGGCGTCATTGCATTGAACGCGCCCAAATGGGGTATCCGCACACATACGCCTCAACAATTGGGAGGCT
>JBNKZZ010000020.1:0-95832 GCA_050301895.1 Ensifer sp.
CCGGCTCATCCGGGTCGTCTTGCGCATTGGGAGGCGCAGGGGCTGACCGCTCACACACCCATTAGGGGCGCAACACACAAGTGGAGCAGGGGCGCGCCAGCGTTCCTTGTTTTGCGGGGCAGCTTCTGCCAGACCTCATGCCTCACGACCCGTTTAGCCAGGGTTTGGAGAGCTATGAAACGGCGTGTTGACGAAAAGGGATTGGGCGGCGTCTGAAGGGGCCAGTGCGTCGTCTATGGCGTATGGGGAACTCGTTTTTCTCGTGCGCAGCAGCCAGCCGCACCTAGCAATCACGCCTCACGCTGCTTCGTCGAGCCCAAGGCGCTTAATCGCTCTATCGAGGGTAATGCGCGAAACGCCGAGATTGCTGGCGACGTCTTCGCGCCGACTGCCGTTTTGTGAGATTTCCCGGTGAGCCAGCACAACGCATTGCTCATCAAGGCTGCGCGGCCTGCCGATGGGGCTGCCGCGTCGTTTGGCGGCGCGCATGCCCTCGCGCGTATTCTCGACAATGATATCCCGCTGGAACTCCGCGAACGCGCTGAACAGGTGATAGACAAGCTTCCCGCCTGGCGTTGTCGTGTTGATCCCCTCGCTGAGAGAGCAGAAATGAATGCCATCATTCCGAAACCGGACCAGCAAGTCCGCCAGATGCAAGACAGAGCGCCCAAGACGATCAAGCTTGAAGACAATCACCGTATCGCCTGCGCGGAGGAGGGAGAGCATCTCATCGAGCCCAGGGCGGCTGGACTTCGCACCCGAAATACCATGGTCAGAAAAGATCTGATCGCAATGCACAGCGTTTAACGCATCATGCTGCATTCGCAGCTTCTGATCCGTCGTGGACACGCGGGCGTAACCAATGCGCCGCCCCGTGCTATCGATATGTGGCCATACGCTCATATGCACCTCCGCCCTTGCACAAAACCGAACGTTATTGTAACTAATTGATTTGGAGGAGTGATGACTTATGTTAAATGTGAAAACGAGAGGTTTCTAACGTTTTCTGGCCTGAATGTAGAGCAGGGAAGTGGGCTGCCATCCTTCTCAAAACGGTTCGCTTATGAACTTAGTAAATGCAAGTAAAAAGTAAAAAATCAGATTGATATGTGAGTTTTATTCTTTGGAAGAGGGATATGATTAGAAACTAAATGTCAGAGCGGTGTTTCGAGATCGGGTCCGCATGTTTGGAGATGGGAATATAAGTAATACATCATATAAAACGCATCGTTTTGTAATAAATCTTGCATTATGATGCATGTTTTATTCGCATAGGAGTCATGCAATATTGACTATTGACAGTAAAACTTGCAATGTTTTCAGACTCGTGTTAAAAATTCTCATGTAAAAATAAAGCGCCCATAAGTATGCGCATTGGATGAGGGAGCTATTGACATGGCACTTCTAGAAAAAATTAGAAAAAATGTTTCCGGCACTTTCAACGGTAAGGGCATGGCCCTTGGCGCTGCATTGATGACCGCCGCATCCGCTCCCGCATTCGCGCAGGATGCAAACGTCCAACTAGCCGCGAACAACACCGCATCGACAACGGAAATTGCCCTCACCACCCCCGCATCCACACCCTATACTCAAGGACAACGGGTCGCACAAAGCGAAGTTAAGGCCGCCCTGCAATATTACGATGCCATCATCTATTACGGCGACGACATACGCCCAATTAGCGCACAATCAAATGCAGAGCTTCTGACAGAAGATGGAATTAGAACATTGGCCTTGAGCGGATGGTCACAAAACAAGTGCGCCATCGTGTTAACGGCAAACACCAATCCCGGAATCGAATCCACATTCACACAGGATGATATGGATCGCGGATGGTTAAGAGGATATGCAGAAGATCTAATCAAGAGAGGGAAGCCACGCATTCCCGGTGATTGTCTGGCATTACATCCCCCGGCAAGTTAGAAACTAAGTGCAGCCTGAACAGTTTGATTTTGTTCTTGAGGTGCAACCAAAGACGATGCCTCCGGCTGTTCCGGTGTCGCCTGTTGATCCGTCAAAGCAGACTGCACCTCGGGAATTTGTTCCAAATCCCCGCGCACTTCATCGGAAACATTGCGACCCAATTCTTTTACCTCATCCCTCAAACGCTCTTTGATCAGTGGGTCGGATGCTTGCTCCATCTCCGCCATTTTCTTCATAAAGATTCCTGTTTGTATATCCGCGGGCAATTTGGAAATATCACGTTCCATATCCGAACGAATGACGCCGATCTGCCTGTCTACCTCTCTCTGTAAAGCAGACATGTCCTCCACCGACATGTTCGGGTTTTCTTCCAATTCCTTCAACTGCGCACGTTTTTCATCCAAAATCGCCTGATATCCGTCCATCTTACCCGACCAATATTCGACCTCGTCATGCAATGCGCCATATTCTTCTTCGACCTTATCCTTCAACGCCGCGTCGTCCGGATCAAACCCGTTTTGTTGCGCCATTGCTCGATGCTCTTCGTTGTGCGTATCGTATTGACCGGATTGCAATAACACGTGCAACGGCTCCAAATCATCCTTCTTGGATTGGGCCGCATCACGGTTCGCCTTGGCCTTATCGAATTCGCCCTCATAAAATTCAATCTCACGCGCCAATCGTTCCATCATTTCCTGACGCTGTGTTTCCAGCGCGTTGGCGACGATTTTTTCGGCGTCTTTTTTCTTCTTTTCGTCCAGCTTCACTTTCTCTTTTGCCGCATCGACAATCGCCACCCCCTCGACGGAGCCATTGTCCCCCACGACCGGTGCGGCGGCGATGGCCTGTTTCAGGTTCCGCTCTGCTTCGCTTGGCTGGTGCGCATCATTCACGCCCGCGGCATATTGCGCGGCGCGCTCTTCGGGGGGCAATGCCTGAATGCCGGCATGCGCCACCAATCCCCGATCAATTTTTCCCTGAAAATTTGTTGTAAGCAGCATCGCTCATCTACCCCGTAATTCCTGTTCTTGTGCTCGTTGGCACTCGCATCACTTTTCGTGATTTTTGTTGCTTTACATGTAGTCTATATGGTAAATATTAAGTCATTATTTAACATAATAATAATTAATCTTAAATTTTAATAAAAATTGATGTAATTATTTTTCATCAACTCGTAAGATGGAAATAATAATATTACCGCGATTGAACTAAGTTCAAGAGATGGCGGATTTCCGCCGATAATATTAAGAAATACTTAGTTTCAGACCATTTGGTGTGAGATAATATTTTTAAATTATTTTGAAAAAATGTCCGTTTTGCCGAATACATCCGCCCCAGTCCCAATCAACGCCACATACCTCGATGAACTGCGTTCTCATCGGGAGAGAACAGGGGTCTCCGCTGCAAAATTACTGGAGGGGCGCGATGACGTGCCGAATGGCCTCAACGCGGCACTCATCAATGGATGGCTGACTGATAGCATCAAGTCCGCTGATCCAGATCGGCTCTATTATGTTCTAAAGCGATGGAAATCCCTGCCGGATAGACCATCGGAGACCGTTCCTGTCGATCAGGCACTTTTTCTCGCACATCGGGAAAGAACCGATGTCGCGGCCACAAACCTACTGAAACACGCGCCGAATGTTCCGAAGGGTCTGAACACCGCAACCATCAACGGATGGCTCAGCGGGAAAATAAAGACCGCGCGGAAGGATCATCTGGATTTCGTCCTGAAACAGTGGGTGGCGCTCGACAGCGTGTCCCACATCTATGTCGATCTCACCACGGAGATGATTGAGCAGCTAAGCTTCTTCCGCGATGAGGGACTATTGCCAGGGCCGGTATTCAAGGACGCAGCCAACGTGCCCGACGATTTGAACGTATACATGGTCAGCGGTTGGCTATCCGGAAAGGCAAAGAAAGCCCGAAAAGATCATATCGATTTTGTGTATTCGCAGTGCGCGCGCCTTGCCAATGACGACACGCGCCGAATTCCCATCACCGACGAAATGCACGCGGCACTAGAGCAGTGCCAGGCACGCTCCAGCCTAAGCCAATCCGCGCTCCTGAAATCCCTGGACACCATCCCTGAAGGGCTCACAGCCGCAACAATCACCAGCTGGATCGGCAGAACAACCGCCACCGCGCGGAAAGATCACTATGACTTCGTGATCAAAGCCTGGTCAAAGGAATAGCGCCCTGGGCTTAACGGGGTGAACGCAAAATCAGCGGCTTGTTACATATCGAGGCTAGGGCCCGAATTGGATTTTTGCTTTCCGGCCTGTTTCTCCAAGAGCGGCTTAGATTTCTCCGGTTTTTGATCGGCGATGTTGCGCCCCTTGACGGGCGGCAGAGTCGTGCGACGCTTGGTCAGGTAAGATGCAATTTCTTGCTGTAGCTCTGAAATTTGCAGACTGCGCTCTTCACGCTGAGCTTTGATTTTTTGTTGAAGCCGTTGGCGTTCTTCGAGGTGCTGCCAGATCAGCTTGTCTTTCTCCGCCGTATCGCGGCGATGGGCTTGCCAAGCCTCATATTCATTCTGATGTCTAATTCGGCGCATCTTGCCGGTGATCCGGCTCCAAACCCCGCCGAGCCCCTTTGGAACACGAGCCGTGCGTTTGGCTTCTTCCTGCCGCTGGCGTTTTTCCAGCTTTTCCGAGAGGATCGCTCGCTCTTTCTTTTGCCTCCCGACCATTTGCGCGCGTTGATATTCGATAGCAGGGCGGCTCTTGCGATAGTCCAGATCAATGTCCCGGATGAAGTCCGTTAGCTTCTTATCCATACGGGCCGCAATTTCGGTTTTTACCTCGGCGACGGAATCCAATTTCACCTCGTTGGAAAAACGAGCCTTCACCTCGCACGCCTTTACACCCGACCAGCGGGATAGTGCATAAACCTCACCACGAAAATCGACTGCTACGATTGCGCGTCGATCACCCTTGGCAAGGAAGTAACCTTTCTCGTTAAGTGCCTTTTTGAGGGCTTCACCGCTGTCGGAACGCTGCCAGCAGTCTTTAAACATCGCTTTGATGACGCGCGGGTCTTGCTGAACGCGTTTCGCCTGCTGCCATTCCTTGAGGCTGAAATTCAACGGATTGCGGAAATTGCGATCTATGAACCCCTTGGGCAAATCCCAGCCATTTTCCAAATAGAGTTCTTTCGAAACCTCTGAGAGCCGGGTCTTGAAGAAGGGCAAATTCTTGGCCGTCATGGTCTGGGCATCAATGCGGGACCACACCGCGTGCGCGTGCCGACGGCCTTCCTTTTCATGGAACACGATAGCGCGGGAATGACCATCCAGTCCGAGCTTCTGCTCAGCCATCTCAATTGCCGCTTCAAAGGCCTCCACAGAGACGTTTTCTGTCTCTGGAGGGCTGAGGTTCAAGGAGAACAAAAACTGCTTACAGCGCGTTCCCTTGGCAATCGCGTCGGCTTCAGACAGAGCATCATGCAGCTCATCGCTGAGAAAGCCGCGTACCTCATGGACGGAAATATGCTCGTTATCGCTAGCATTCAGCAAATGGCTGGCGAGCTGAGAGGCATTTCCACGCTGAGAGCCCTTCAAGATCATGACGGGCCACCAGGGTCTTTGCCAAGAGCCTCTAACAGCGCTGAGCGAATCTCTACGATAGCCTCGCAGGCTTCTTGCAAATATTCATCGGTCTCCGGTGAAACGGGCAAAATGCCGGTATTCACCGCGTGGGCAAGCTGATTGACATTGGCTGATAACCGCGATGCTCCCAGCTGCGCCAAAACCCGTCCCAGAGCGGCATGGTCTTTGACCGGGAATTTACCACGTGTGCGCCGTGGCGTGACATCATCGCCCAGAATCTGGGATCGGATATATGCACCTAGCGACATGCCTGCCGCTTGTTTTTCAAGCAGGGCACGTTCTTCGAATGTCAGTCGAAGAGAGAAGGGTGGCGGATATTTCTGCTTATCGCTCTTATCCGCTAACGTATTGAATTTATGGTCCAGATGGCTCATCGTCACGCTCCAGACCTTCAAAGTCTAGATGCGCGAGATGACGCTCCCAATCCTCAAGCACCTCAAAGAAAGTGTTCAAACTTTCTCCGTCTAGGTGCGCCATCAAATTTTCTAGTGCATTGAACTCAAATACAGCATAAGGTTTCAGAACCTTGGCGAGAGCCCACTTGTACACCATCTGGTCACACGAGAGCCGGACGCATGGTACTTATGGATCAGGAATCACCCTCATGCATCGGAGCAAAGGTCTGGGCATTTGTGAGTTCATAAAGCGGCTCTCAAGTGAGTTCGTCGGAAAGTCTGCACCGAGTTGGCTGAGGAACCACCAAGATATTTCCATACTCATTAACACGAAGTCTGGCAGCTTCGAACGGGTGTTCACAGTCTCCCGTGGAACCATTGCCCCAAAGCCGCTAAAAGGCGGGGCTTAGCGGGACCAAGAAGGCCATTTCTATTTGTTGCTTGGAAAGGTTGCATGGATTTCATCTCAATACTACTGACAGCAATTGGATGGCAGAAAGATCACAACGATAAGATTGGGGCCCACAGAACCGAGGCATTCCGCCTGAATTCGGAAGTTGCCGCCGACGCGATGCAATGCGTGAACTTGCTTGCATTTCGTACCCCGGGCATATTGCGAAGAAGCCAATTGCTTCTTTCAAACGAACCAGAAGCTTACAAGAGTTGCGTTGAAACGCTGACGACAATACGGACACAGGCCGAACAAATCTACGCCATGGCAGAAAGCTACAAGCCGCAAATTGAGCAGGCCAGCAAATGGGCGGACTGGGAGAAAATACTTCGCGACTTGCACGAATGGAGAGCTACCGCTGCAGCACTATGCCCCTATGCTGAAACAGTACTCGTTCAATATGAAGATGCACTTGCGGCGATGGAAGCAGGACGCAGGTGAGACGCCTCTCATTTCTCAAGGAGGTCCTATAGGTGCCTAAAAGCCTGATTTTGGGATTGCCCAGGGGGAGTACCGGAGGGAAACTCGCAGCCGCTGCCACGTGGGTATACCTCTGAGAGGTGTGCCCCCTAGGAGCATTGGAGCTATCAACACGCGGGATTTTCGCGGGCGATGGGTAAGACATCTTTGTTGGGTGTCACATCATCATAAACTTGCTTTGTATCTTGCCCATAGGTCGCATTATGCACACATTCCTTCAACCTCTGGTAATTCGGCGCCAAGGTCATGCACATATCTAGTTCTCTTGCCATCATTATTGAGGCGGCGAAGCGCTCTTGATTCGTGCTAATCGGCACCTTTTTCTGCTCTCCAAATTCATTTCTTACTGGCCTGTCGTCCCTATCAACAAGTACATAGTCATCATTTGGCGCTTCGTCTGGATACTTGATCGCCAGCAAGCCATGATGGCTCGCTAGCGCCAAACAAGTACTGATACGAGTTTGCAATTTGCTCAAAGTGCCTGCAACCTCGGTCTCCTTGTTGCTTTGCCAATATTGAATACCAGCAACTACTAGAGCTGCAACGATCCCGGACATAGCGGTATCAAACAACCTATGCATGTGCACCACGCGATACCTACGAATTAAACCCGCCATTAAATTATGGCGCGTGTCTTCCATGGGGGGCTCACTTGCTGAATTAGCTTCGTCCATTTTAGATATCACAATCATGAAATGTAAGATTTTAACAATACTCGACAAAAATGCAACAAATGTATTCCCTTGCCTCCTCACCCACCTTTTGGTTCACAACATGCCAACGGCTTTCGAATTCACCCCTTTGAATCAATGCACTAAGGCCGAACTCAGTGGCCTCCTGTCGGGCGCGCCATCTTCCTGCAAATCGCTGCCGACCAACCGATTTACATGGCGCTGTTCGATGCCCCCGGCAGACACCCGATCGTCTCGAACATAAGCGTTTATTAGATCCCCAAAAGATATTCACGATTGCATCTGCCGCCATTTCCCGACTAACCTGCCCAGGGAGACAGCGAAGGCTGATGGAGGGGCAATGTACGATAAGCGGAAATACTGGAATGGCGGATGGCTGCTTGTGCTGCCCGCAGGTGCAATTTTTCTGGCCGTGGGGCTTGCCCCCCTGATGACCACCTTCAACTATTCGCTGCAGGATACATTCTCAGGTGATCAATATTTTTGGGCCGGCGCCCACTGGTATGAAACGACGCTGCATTCATCCGCATTCTGGGCGTCTTTGGGGCGCACCTTGCTCTTCGCAGCGATAACGCTGACGCTACAATTCGCACTCGGCATTTTCATTGCACGCAAACTCTATCACACACAAAAGCACCCTGAGATTTTCATCGCACTATTCAGCCTGCCATTGCTGGCGCCGTGGATTGTCGTGGGTTTCTTGTGGCGGCAAATGATGGGTGCCGAAACCGGGTTGATCGGCGTTGTATTATCTGCCTTTGCCCTGCCACCCGATTTCAATGCTATATCCTGGTCCTGGACAACCATCATACTGATGGATCTCTGGCACTGGACCAGCCTTGTCGTCATTCTTTGCTATGCAGGATATCTGGCCATTCCGCCTGCCTATTTTCAAGCGGCCAGCATTGATGGCGCAAACGGGTGGGCGGTGTTTCGCCACGTCGAGTTGCCAAAACTGCGCAACGTTCTGATTATCGCGGCACTGCTGCGCTTCGCGGACAGCCTGATGATTTACATCGAGCCGTTTATGATCACGCGCGGCGGGCCGGACACCGCCACCACGTTCATCTCGCAAGACCTAATTCAAACTGCCACACAGGAGTTCAATCTGGGGGAAGCTGGTGCCACATCCGTCATCTATCTCCTATTGGTCGTGCCTGTGTCCTGGCTCTTGTTCAAAGCCATGAGGGTGCGCCATGCATGATAAAAAACGCTGGTCGAAAGCCATCATCATCTATAGCGCCTTTTTGCTGATCCCGATTTATTGGCTGGTGGTCCTTTCCATGCAGCCCGAAGCGGTAACAAAATCCACAATGAGCCTGCTGCCGACACCGGCAACCCTGAACAACTATCTCTTCATACTGTTCAACGACGATTGGGCCTGGGGCTATATCAATGCAATCGCCTATGTGACGCTGAACATGACGATTACGCTTCTGGCAGCCCTGCCCGCAGCCTATGCATTTTCGCGGTTCCGATTTGTCGGGGGCGATCAGGCCATGTTTCTGGTCTTGATCTTCCGCCTCATTCCACCTGCCGTGATGATGATACCGCTCGTGCAAATGTTCTCTGCGGTGAACATGATTGACACCTATTGGGCCGTAGCACTGGCGCATTGCCTCTTCACGCTGCCTATTGCGATATGGATTCTAGAAGGTTTCATTTCCGGCATCCCGGTTGAACTGGAAGAGGCCGCCGCAGCCGACGGCTATTCACGTCTTTCCTACTTCATCAAAATCCTCATGCCGCAGATCAAGACCGGCATAGGGGTCGCGGCATTTTTCTGCTTCATATTCTCCTGGGTGGAACTCTTGATGGCGCATGCATTGACAACCATCGACACCAAGCCAATTGGCGTTATCATGCGCATGGTTGCTTCGCCCCTTGGCGGCGTGCATATAGGCATCACATCGGCGGCAAGCATATTGATGCTGATACCCGGCATGGTATTGGCCTGGGCATTGCGGAAGCATTTGGCACGCGGCTTTTCACTTGGACGTGTCAGCTAGGACATTGACAGATTGGTGAGGCACGGGTGAGCAAGAGCAGCTCAAAACTTCTGGCAAGGCTTTCAGCTGCACTCGTTATGGCACTCCTCGCCGTGTTGCCTCGCGTGGCGCATGCAGATGACGCGCCTGTCTGGACTGCAAAACCGGTCCGCATTGACCTCACGAAGCAAAATCTGGAGCGCCTTCCGCCCCTCAACAAAATCGAAGAACGCCGTTATGTGCTGCAGGTGCCGCGATCACCTGAAATGCCAAATGGCGGATCGTTTTACATTGGCGATAATCTCTACATTTTGCGCAACATAATCGTGCCGCCATCGAAATCGCTGTGCCTTGGGCGCCATAATCGCCTTTGGACCTGCGGTCGCCACGCTTATGCAAGCCTGCGCTATTTGATTTCCAACAAATCCCTCGACTGTGCCAAGACTGCAATTGCACAGAAGACATATTTGATCGAATGCCGCATCAATGCGCTAGACCCTGAAGCATTGCTGGTCACGAAAGGTCTGGCGATTGCGATTTCTCGGCGCGAGTTGCTGGACCAGCAATTCCAGGCAAAAAAGTCGCGCCGCGGACTGTGGGAAAGTGACTCCTGCCTTTACGCCGGGACCGACTGCTGGATGGATGCCAAAGTTGCCCGAGATCGTGCCCGAAAAGCACTAAGGAATCGAAACTAGCCGTATTCGCCCGACTGGGCGAACAGGGCGGTTGAGCGATTTGGCCGCATTGATTGCGCCCTTCCCGCATGCCATAAAGTGCCCCAAACAGGAGGCATAGCCTTGGACGAGCAAGAAACGATCACCCTTTATGAAGCCATTGGTGGCGAAGAAACAATCCGACGCCTTGTACGTCGCTTCTACGAGTTAATGGACACTTTGCCAGAGGCGAAGAATTGCCGGGCAATTCACCCGCCAAGCCTTGAAAAATCCGAGGAAAAACTCTTCGAATACCTGACCGGTTACATGGGCGGACCCCAGCTCTATGTGGAGAAATATGGACACCCACGTCTGCGCGCGCGCCACTTGGTAGCGCCCATCGGCACAGCTGAAAAGGACGAATGGCTGCTGTGCTTCAAGCAAGCGCTGGAAGACGCCGTAGAGCACCCCAAGCTACGAGAGATCATTTGGGCGCCAGTCGAAAACCTTGCCCTTCACATGCAGAACCGTGAAGAAGGCAATGCAGAGTAAAGCACTGGCCGCGCGCTTGTTCATTTTTGCAGGTGGGCTATTCGGGGTAGCCGGAATAGCACTGTCTGCCGCCGCAGCCCATGTTGGCGATGAGCGCCTCTTGGGCGGGGCTGCGGCCATGTGCATTGCGCATGGTCCCGCGCTCCTGGCACTTGGCCTTGCTGGAGACCGACTGAAAACCTCCCTGCCCGCTGGCATATTGATGATTGTCGGGAACCTGCTTTTCACCGGCGACCTGCTCGCCCGGCACTTTTTGGGCAGCGGGCTTTTCCCGATGTCAGCACCATCCGGTGGCATCACGATGATGGCTGGTTGGCTGGCTGTCTCCGTTGGGGCGTTCTTCAAGCGTTAGGAGTTGCCCTCAACCCCAGGCGGAACAGAAAACACGCCACGAGCTTGGCCTGCATTCTTTACGCTTCGCGAACAATCCCCCCAGAGCTTCGATCTGGAGGGATTGCATGGAACATGTCTGTAGCCTCAGTAGGGAAGCCCCACATAGTTTTCCGCCATAGACGTCTGGGCGGCAACAGATGTCGAAAGGTAGTCCAGTTCGGATTCCTGCACCTTCTGCCCAAATCCACCTTCGTCATTGAAACGATGCATCAACATGGTCATTGACCATGAGAAGCGCTCAGCTTTCCAAACGCGGGACAACGCGCGCTGTGAGTAGGCGTCCAACCCTGCCATACTCTTTTCGCCGTAGAACTCTTCAAGTCCGGCAAAAAGGTAATGAACATCTGACGCAGCCAGGTTAAGCCCCTTGGCCCCGGTTGGCGGCACGATATGCGCGGCATCGCCGACCAGGAAAAGGCGACCGAAGCGCATCGGTTCGGCGACGAAGGAGCGAAGCGGCGCAATCGACTTCTCGATAGACGGACCGGTGACCAGTCTCTCTGCTACATCATTCGGCAAACGACGACGAAGCTCATCCCAAAACGCATCGTCCGACCATTGGTCGACCGTGTCGGAAAGTGGCACCTGAACGTAGTAGCGGCTGCGCGTCAGGGAGCGCTGTGAGCACAAGGCGAAACCACGTTCATGATTGGCATAGATAAGTTCATGATCGACAGGTGGCGTGTCTGAAAGAAGACCGAGCCAGCCGAAGGGATAAACCTTCTCAAAATTTTGAACGCCCTTGTCATGTACACTTCTGCGGCAAACACCATGAAAGCCGTCACAGCCGGCAATCAGATCACAATCGATACGCTGCTCGACGCCATCCTTCTTGAAAGTGACGTAGGGCTTCTCACCATCAAAGTCATGCGGCGTCACATCTTCGGCATTGTAAATGGTCTGACCGCCCGTTGCGGTTCGATGATCCATCAGGTCAGCGGTCAGCTCGGTCTGTCCATAGACCATCACTTTCTTTCCGCCCGTCAGCTTGTTCATATCGATGCGCACCATGCGGCCTGCAAATGACAGTGAGAACCCGTCATGCGGCAGGCCTTCAGCACGCATACGTGCGCCAGCGCCCGTGCGATCCAGAAGCTCCACCATGCCCTGTTCCAACACGCCTGCGCGAATGCGACCGAGAATATAGTCGCGATCAACCCGATCTAGAATGATGTTGTCGATACCTGCATTGCTCAGCAACTGGCCAAGCATCAGCCCCGAAGGGCCAGAACCAATAATTGCGACTTGGGTGCGCATCTCGTCTCTCCTCACGAATTTTTTGATTAAACGCAATTTGCCCGCTGCATGCATCGTTCTCAATGGATGAAGAAAGCAATCTCTGGTACTTTTCATTCATTTTCAAGTGACGGTCCGAACGTGCTGACAATCGTCGAAAAAGACAATTTTGGGATGGCAAAGCAGTGCAATTCATGAAATGAAATCGCACACACGCAGGAACCGGGATGACGCAGATGGCCCACCGGCTGAACACCTACAACGCCCATGCCAAAGGACGCGAAAAGCTAAAGGCCCATTTGGCGATGCTGTTGTTCGCCATGTTGATTGCTGGTTCGTTTTCGCTTGGGGGCCTCGCTTCACAACGCATGCCATCAGAAGCGATCAACGCCCTGAGATACCTCATAGGAACAACATTCATGTGGGCTTTCGCGCAATTTGTCGGAGGCGTGAAAATCACCATCCCCCGGGAACCATGGCGCTACGCGATATTGGGGCTACTGATGGGCACCTACATGTACACCATGTTCAAGGCGCTGGAATTCACTTCGCCGGTGTCAACGGGGGCCGTATTTACGCTCATGCCTCTGCTTTCAGCTGGCATTGCGTGGTTCGTGTTGCGGCAACATACCAAGCCGCTGGTTCTTGCCAGTTTGAGTATTGCGGCATCCGGTGCGATCTGGGTGATATTCCGTGGAGACCTGGAAGCTCTGCTGGGCTTTCACATTGGCCGCGGAGAGATGATCTACTTCATCGGCGTTATATGCCACGCCGCATTTGCACCCCTGCTTCGATTATATTCACGTGGTGAACCGGCACTCTACACAGGATTTTGGACCGTTGCAGCGACGGGCGCATGGCTGATGTTGCCCGGTATTCCAGCCCTGGTGAATACCAATCTCACAGCAATTCCTCTGATCGGATGGGTGGCAATTCTCTACCTTGCCATTGTCACCACATCATTCACATTTCTTTTGCTGCAATACGCATCCCTGCGCCTGCCCGCGTCAAAGACGTTGGCCTATGGCTACCTCACACCCACATTCATCATTCTGCTGGAAGGCCTGATAGGGCATGGCTGGGTCAGTCTTTCCATCTGGCTGGGCGCGGCAGTTATCGCCTGTGGACTTGCCATAATGGCCCTATTGCCAGATTAGCCTTAGCCCTTCACCTGCAACCCGCCCATATAGAGCTGCTCTAGAAACCGCGCAGCATCCTCAAATCGACCATCACCATATTTCGTTGGTCCAAGCACCGCCTTCACCTGAGCGTCGAAATCCGCATAGTGTTGTGTCGTCGCCCAAATAGAGAAAATCAGGTGATAGGGATCACAAGACGCAATTTTTCCCGCCTTGCACCAGGCCTTGATAACACGCGCTTTTTCATCGACAAGCGCCTTCAGATCGGCCAGCTCTTCACCGATAGAGTTTGCGCCTTGAAGGACCTCATTAGCGAACAAACGGCTTTCGCGCGGATAGTCGCGCGCCATTTCAAGTTTCCGGCGAATATAGCTTTTGATTTCAGCTTCAGGATCGCCTTCTTCGTCGAAATCGCGCAACGGGGCAAGCCAGTTATCAAGCACACGATCCAGCAGAGCGCGGTGCATCGCTTCCTTGGTTCGGAAATAATAGAGAAGGTTAGGCTTCGACATCCCCGCCTTTTCAGCAATCTGATCTATGGTGGAACCTCGGAATCCACTGCTGGAAAAAACGTCTAATGCCGCCTCAAGGATTATTTCCTCTTTTTCTTCCTGAATTCTTGTGCGCCTTTGGGTTTTAGCTGCACGCGCAATCACCATTCCAATTCCCCTGCCTTGTGGACAATCCCCGAAACATGAACCCTAACAACAATTTGCCCATTTACCAATCGGTCAAATCATCGACTAAGTTTCTACCAGTTGCAAGTAGTCAGAATAGGTGCAAACCCAATTTCTCAAGGATCCAGCAAGGAAAGGAAATTTTTGTTTGTCAATTTTGAACCTTTATATGTCACGTAGACACTCTACTACGTGACGTTTATGCTGCACAGCAAAAGAAATGACCGGGTGCGATCGCCAGATTTTGCGCCTCCGCCTTGCAGAATGCTGCAGACGACACCAAATAGACCGAGAGTGCCCAAGCTCCAAGTGGGGATCGCGTGACGAGGGGGTGCTTTCCCATACGAATGCAAGTCAATTTTGAGACCGGACACAAAATATGAAAAGTGTAGGACTGAACGTAGCTGCTGCCTCTGTGTTTTTGCTGGCAACCTTTAATGCCTATGCGGCTGAAGACGCCGAGCAAGCCACACAAAACGATGCTGCGGTGAAGATTCCCTCCATCATTGTTACGACTGCTGAACCGCGCAAACTGACACGCCGTGTCATTGCTTCGGGTTCCGTTGTGGCTGCAGAGGAAATCTACGTTCAGCCACTTGTCAGCGGACAGCCCATTGAAACGATCAATGTCGATGCTGGCGACACTGTGAAAGCCGGCGACGTATTGGCAACATTGTCAACAGACACATTGATACTCCAAAAGAGCCAATTGGAAGCCAATCTTGCAAAGGTCATGGCGGCACGTGCGCAGCTTGAAGCGCAGCTTGTGGAGGTAGAGGCCAACACAAACGAAGCGCTGCGTCAGCGTGATCGCATTGTCACACTCGCCGAAACCGGCACCGTTTCCTCTGCCCAGGCCGATCAGGCCAAAGCAAGCGCAACAGCCGCCTCCGCGCGTCTCAACTCGACGAAGGAAGCACTGAAAGCAAACGACGCAGACATAAAGGTCGTTAAATCGCAAATCGACAATATCGACCTGAATCTCGCGCGCACCGAGATCAAGGCCCCGGCAGGCGGACTGGTGGCTGCACGAAACGCAAATGTTGGCGCAATCGCAGCCGCAGGCGCAGTGCCACTTTTCACCATTATCAAGGATGGCGAAATCGAATTGAAGGCTGATCTGTCGGAAGTTGATATTTTGAAGATCGAGCCAGGTCAGAAAGTCAGCATCACTGTCGCTGGTGCAAGAGACCCTATCACTGGCAGTGTGCGCAATGTTGACCCGACTGTGAACTCGGTAACGCGTCTGGGGACCGTCCACATTTCACTCGATGATACATCGCGAGCACGTGTCGGCATGTACGCAAGCGCGGAGATCGTTGCTGAGGAAAAGGACACACTGGCCCTGCCCGTTACTGCGGTTTCCTCCGGCGACAACGGTTCGTTCGTTCGCCGCGTCAAAGATGGTGTTGTTGAAGTCAGGTCGGTTGTAACCGGCATTCAGGACGGCGACTACATCGAAGTTGTTGATGGTGTTGGCGAAGGCGACGAAATCGTCGCCAAGGCCGGAGCCTTTGTGCGTGATGGCGACCAGGTAGAGCCTGTGCACCAAGAAGCCAACCTTTCCAATTGATGGGGATCTGACAGATGAACTTTTCCGCCTGGTCCATCCGTAATCCGGTCGCGCCGCTTCTGGCATTCTTCCTGCTCATGTTCATGGGCATCAAGTCTTTCTACGACCTGCCAATTACGCGATTCCCAAATATCGACGTGCCTGTGGTGACCATAACCATTACCCAATCAGGCGCATCGCCGGCTGAGCTGGAAACGCAGGTCACGAAAGAGGTGGAGGACGCAGTCGCCAGCCTGGAAGGGGTTGATGCAGTCAATTCCAACGTGACCGACGGCGTTTCGACCACTTCGATTCTCTTCACCGTCGAGACCTCGACAGACCGCGCCTTGCAGGATGTGAAGGACGCTGTCGACCGCATCCGCTCATCGCTTCCGGCGACCGCTGACGAACCACTTATCCAGAAGATTGACGTCGAAGGTCAGGCTATCCAGACTTTCGCTGTTTCCTCCGCCAACATGTCGCTGGAGGAAATTTCCTGGTTTGTTGACGACACGGTCAAGCGCGCCTTGCAGGGGCAGCCGGGAGTTGGCAAAATTGAGCGTTACGGCGGCGTGAACCGTGAAGTGCATATTGAGCTCGATCCGGACAAACTCAATTCCTTTGGCATCACTGCAACGCAGGTAAACCAGCAGCTTCTGCAGACCAACACAGATGTTGGCTCGGGCCGCGGACAGATTGCCGGCAAGGAACAGGCAATTCGGACATTGGGCGATGCCCGCAGCATAGAAGAGCTGAAAAACACCACCATAGCGCTTTCCAGCGGTCGCTTTGTAAAGCTGTCGGATCTCGGCACCGTTCAGGATGCTTACGAAGAGCCGTCATCTTTCTCACGCTTCAACGGCACGCCTGTTGTTTCCTTTGGCATCTTCCGTTCAAAGGGCGCCAGTGAGGTCGACGTTGCAGAAACAGTCGATGAAGGTCTCGCCAAGGTGCGTGCGCTGCACCCGGACGTGAAAATCGAACTGGTCAATGACCTCGTCTACTTCACTTACGGCAACTACGAATCTGCAATCCACACGCTGATTGAAGGCGCGCTCCTTGCCGTTATCGTGGTCTTCCTCTTCCTGCGCAATTGGCGCGCAACGCTGATTTCCGCCATTGCTCTGCCACTCTCGGCAATTCCGACTTTCTGGATCATGGATCTGATGGGCTTCTCGTTGAACCTCGTCAGTTTCCTGGCACTAACACTCGCAACCGGTATTCTGGTGGACGACGCCATCGTTGAAATCGAGAATATCGCACGTCACATCCGAATGGGGAAAACGCCCTATCGAGCGGCAATCGAGGCAGCCGACGAAATTGGCCTGGCCGTTATCGCCACCACATTCACGATTATCGCGGTCTTTGCGCCGGTATCCTTTATGGGTGGTATTCCCGGTCAGTACTTCATCCAATTCGGTCTGACCGTTGCAATCTCGGTTTTCTTCTCCCTTGCGGTGGCGCGCCTCATTACCCCGATGATGGCCGCTTACCTGATGCGCGGGAAAGATAGCCACTTCGAGCATGACGACAGCGGCAGCTGGTTGATGCGCAGCTATGAGACCGTCATTCGCGCCACATCCAGCACGTGGAAACGCAGAATCCCGACCGTGATCGGAGCATTTGTCTTCATGATGCTCTCTGGTGCCCTTTTGATGAGTGTTCCCGGAAGCTTCATGCCGCCCGAAGATACGGGGCGCGTGACACTCTCCGTCGAACTTCCCCCCAGCGCATCGCTGGAAGACACGGAAAAAGTGGTCAATGAAATATATGCCCGCATAGACGACATTGACGGTATCGCCGATATCTACATCCTTGGCGGTTCTTCGCCGAAGGGTGATCTGGAACGTCGCCGCGCCTCCGTCTATGCACTTTTGGACAAAAAAGAGCACTCACTTGCCAAGGCAATTGTCAATGACATCCTCGGCAACATCCCGCTCGTTGGTGCCGTTATTCCACGCATCTCAGACAACGGTCGCACAATCCCGCAGTGGGATATCGAGGCGGAAGTCTTTGCCCGCGTATCGGATATTCCCGATGTCCGAATCCTGAAGCTAAACGATCGCGGCGAGCGCGATATCACCTACAATTTCACGGCGTCCAACTCGGAAGACCTCGACAAGGCAGCGGCTATTCTGGAAGCTGACCTTCGTGCCTTGCCGGAACTGGAGCTGGTGGCTGCTGAAGGTGCATTGCCGCGTTCAGAAATCCGCATCGTGCCGGACACCGAGCGTATGGCACGCCTTGGCATTTCCACCTCCACGCTGGCATCCCTCGTGCGTGTGGCAACGATTGGCGATGTCGACAGGCAGCTCCCCAAGATCTCCCTTGATAACCGCATGATTCCTATCCGCGTGCAGTTGTCTCTGAAGGTGAGAAAGAGCCTTGCCGAATTGAAAGCCATTCGCATTCCCACTTCGACCGGGGCAACCGTTCCGCTCTCCTCCATTGCAGATGTGGAATATGCCGAAGGCCCCAGCAAGATTAAGCGCTACGACCGCAACAGGGTGATTTCCATCGGGGCCAGTCTGCCGCGTGGCGTCGCCCTGGATACTGCAACAAAGGCGTTTGACAAAGTGGTTGCTGCGGCAGACATTCCTGCAGATGTGACCCCGCTTGAAAGCGGCGACGCGAAGGTGCAGGCCGAAATGGTAACCTCATTCCTTGGGGCCATGGCCCTTGGCGTGTTCCTGGTTTTGGGCGTTCTCATCCTGTTGTTCAAGGATTTGTTCCAGCCATTCTCCATCATCCTCTCGCTGCCATTGGCATTGGCGGGTGTTGCAATTGGCCTGATCCTCACCAACAACTCGCTTTCCATGCCTGTTCTGATCGGCATCCTGATGTTGATGGGTATCGTGACCAAAAACGCGATCCTGCTGATCGATTTTGCTATTGAAATGATGCATCAGGGCATGAACCGCGTGGAAGCAACGCTTGAGGCCGGGCGCAAACGCGCGCGCCCCATCATCATGACCTCCATTGCAATGTCAGCCGGCATGTTACCCTCTGCCCTTGGCGTGGGTGAAGGTGGTGCCTTCCGGGCGCCCATGGCGATCGCCGTGATTGGCGGTATCGTGGTTTCCACTGTCATGAGCCTTGTTGTTGTGCCGTCCATCTTCTTGACCATGGACGACATCTCGCGCTTCTTCGGCTGGATGTTCAGTCGCTTGATTGGCAAGAAAGACGATGAGCCCGACGCGCTGGATACGGAAGCGCTCAGCGTCGCCGTCTCACAGACCAGCAAGTCGATAGAATCGCTTGAGGAGCGCCTGCAGAAGCTGGAAGGTGACAGAAAGGGCGAACAGAAGTCTAATGTCATCAATATCTCGCCGCTTGCTGCAGAATAACGCAAAATACTGATCAAAACGCAATAAAGCGGGGCAACTGCCCCGCTTTTTTATTGATCTCGATCAACTCCACCTAGTCTGCCCTCAGCTAAAAATAACATTAGTGGAATAGCTGAAAGATTAAACCTACCGGCACTGGCTGGAGATTCACCTGTGAACAAGACGTTGACATTGAACGTGCGAGAACGAGACCTGCTTCTGAACACACCTCTGCTAAAGCGGCTTTCCGGAGCCGCAGCAGAACGGATGTTGGACAGCGTAAGCGTTGTCAGCATCGAATCCCGCGACATCATTTTTGGCCAGGGCAGTCAGGCCAAAAATTTCTACACCATTCTATCCGGCTTTGTGCGTATCTATACGCTCAGTCGTGACGGGCGCGAGACCGATATTGGTGTCTATGGTCCGGGCGATGCCATTGCCATTGATGCGATGTTTGGCGACGGAACCTACCACTTCAATGCCCAGGCGGCAGAAGCCGTTCTGCTGGCTACATTCAATATAGCTGAGATGAAAAGGCTGTCTTCTGAAAGCCCGGAAGTGGCCGTCGCTCTCATGTCGGTACTATCGTCCAATCTTGGACAGGCGATGGATTGTGTCGCGGATGATCGCATGCACACCGCACCGCAAAGATTGGCCAACTTCCTTTTGCAGAACTGCCCGCCTACCGGTGGCAGCATTCGCTTCCGCCTGCCCTTCCAGAAAAGCCTTCTGGCTGGCAAGTTGGGCTTGGCACCAGAAGCGTTGTCCAGGGCATTCTCATCTCTTCGTTCGGCGGGGGTCGCTGTGCATGGGCGCGTCATCGAGATCAACGATGTAGAGGCGCTGCGCAACGTTTGAATTTGCAGTGATATCCAATTTCTGACGATTGCTGTGCGGTCTTTGATTTATCAAAGGCCGCCATGCATTTTCAGGAACTCAACAATTTCACCTGCGCCATCACCTGCCTTCATATTGGCAAACAGGAACGGCTTGGCGGCACGCTTCTCCTTAGCATCGTGCTCCATAACGCCCAGATCGGCACCCACATAGGGAGCCAGATCCTTCTTGTTGATGACCAACAGATCAGATCGCGTAATACCCGGACCGCCCTTGCGCGGAATTTCTTCGCCCTGACACACCGAAATTACATAGATGGTGATATCCGCGAGGTCAGGTGAAAACGTCGCCGCGAGATTATCGCCGCCAGATTCGATGAACACGATATCGAGATCGGGAAACCGCGCATTCAAGTCAGCAATCGCCTGCAGATTGATCGAGGCATCTTCGCGAATGGCCGTGTGCGGACAACCACCAGTCTCGACGCCTGCTATTCTGTCTGACGGCAGGGCCTGCATGCGCACCAGCGCTTCCGCATCTTCCTTGGTGTAAATATCGTTGGTCACGACTGCGATCGAATAATCAGCGCTCATCGCCTTGCACAGTGCTGCCGTCAGCGCCGTCTTGCCCGAGCCAACCGGGCCGCCAATTCCTACACGCAATGGTCCGTTTAAAGATGCCATCCTTAGTTCCTTCTAAGACCTGAAGAGCCTTGTTGTTTGTGTTTCGTGGCGCATCGCGGTGATGTCGGCAACGATCGTTGAAGATCCCAGATCATCTTCATTGGCGGCGGCGGCCTGCCGTGCCCAAAGAAGCACATTACGCTCCGCTTCGCCGAGAATTGAAACACCTTCACGCTGTCCGCAGACACCGCAGCGGATTGCTACGGAAACGAGTTGGCTAAGCGCTGCGTGCATATATGCCGACAAGCCCGCTTCAAGGCCGGTTTCATGAGCACCCGCGACGGCACCCACGGCAACTGGATATGCAGCGTTTGCACCCAGCCAATCACACGGCGCGCAAGCCCAGGCGCGCGCGGCCTGCAGAAAAGCACCGCCAAGTGTCCGCGTCTCCAGCAACCGCTCCGCAGAGCCCGCCAGAGCGAGTGCAAGCTCGTTCACGTTGCGCAAAGTTGCCTCATCCTCAGCCCGGTAGCTGAGCGAAAAGAAAATACTGTCGGTCTTCAGATAGCCGTGCTCGCCAAGGCTACGCATCCAGCGCGCAAGCCCTGCCGCGTCGCTCACATGCCCGTTGGCAATCGCCGTCTCAAGTCCGCCAGAATAGGCAAACGCCCCGACCGGAAACGCCGGCGACAGCCAGGTCATCAATCTGACCAGCGCAATATTGCCGCCAAGGTCAGTGATGGTGGTGTCCGTGACCATGTCCATGATCGTGGTCCTTCCCGTGGGAATGATAGGCACCGTGAACAGGCTGAAAGCGCGCTGTGACATCAGCAACTTGTGCGCCCAATCGCTCCAGCATGTCGCGGATCACATGATCGCGCAGGATCAATATGCGCTCGCCCTCTATCTGCGCCTTGAGATGCCTGTTGCCAAGGTGCCAGGCAAGCTCTGTCAGATGCAACTGATCTCTGGCTCGCACCTCCATCAACGGTTCCTCGGATGCAACGACCTCAACGAAGTTGCCATTATCAAGCGCCAGGATATCACCATGAGCCAGATGAACCGGCGCCTTCAGATCCAGCATAACCATCGAATTGTCTTCTAGATGCAGCAATTTGCGGCGAAGGTGGCGCTCATCATGCGCCAGAACAACCTTGCCAACAATTTCTAATTCCTGGGTTCCGCCGGGCAGAACAGATGTCGCGTAAATCATTGTGATCCCGTATTTATCTGTTCCGAGAAAACAGGATCACCGCCCCCAAAGCAAGCCTTTTCAACGCGGCCACCTACGCAAATTGACGTAGGCAAAAAACCAAATCCCCGGCCAAATGACCGGGGATCAAATTCAAACAATTACCGAAAACAAATCAGGCAGCAGCCTTGTCCGCCTTGATGTTTTCCAGAATGTTCTGCGGTGAGGAAACACCGTAGGGGTCCGTGCCGCAGTTGTCGGAGAAGCCTTCTTCTTCGAACCACTTTTCAACAACGCCGTCATTGATGACAGCGCCGTAGCGCCATGAACGCATGCCGAAGCCCAGATTGTCCTTGGCTACAAGCATACCCATCTTGCGGGTAAACTCGCCGGAACCATCCGGAATCAGCTTCACGTTTTCAAGGTTCTGGGACTTGCCCCATGCATTCATCACGAAAGCGTCGTTGACAGAAATGCAGTAGATTTCGTCCACACCCTCTGCCTTGAAGTCCGCATAGAGCTTCTCGAAATCAGGCAGCTGGTAAGTGGAGCAGGTTGGCGTAAATGCGCCCGGCAGGGAGAACAGAACAACCTTCTTGCCGCCGAAATAATCAGCAGAAGTCTTGTCTTCCCAACGGAAGGGGTTCGGGCCTTCGATGGATTCATCGCGAACGCGCGTGCGGAATGTTACGTCAGGAACCTTTTTACCGAGCATCATTTTCTCCTATTTTTATCGCTGGCCGTTTGGGTGCGGCCGAATTGGAAAGCGCATAGTGTGCGCTGCAGCATTGCCATACCAGCCAGATCGGGATCGGACCAGAAAAAATATCGCGCATCCCCATGTCGTGGGGCGGTTTCATAACAGGTAACTCTATATTAGAATCATTCTAAGATGACAGAATGTCGCACCCTCCCTATCGAATAGGGAAAGTCAGCTCCGCGAGAAAGCCATTGAGCCCGCAGCAAAAACTAGCCCGCAACCCACCAGTCTGTTGAGGTTGATGAAGACCTGGTTGGACCTGATGAATTTGCCGAGTGTTGCGCCTGCCGCAACATAGAGGAAGACGGCAACGACTTCCATCACCATAAATGCGCCACCCATCTTGAGCAATTGCAGCCATGCAGGCTCCGCCCCGGTCATGAATTGCGGGAAGAAGGCGGTGAAGATCGCGATTGCTTTCGGGTTCGCGATAGCAATGGTGAAATCGCGACGCATCAAAACAAAAATATTCGCGTCATCTGCCTGCATCGTCGCCAGCTTCCGCGCACCCAGGAATATCCTCACTCCTACATAGAGGAGGTAGGCCGCACCAACGATACGAATATAGAATAACGCATCGGCAGACGCGGCCAGCAACGCGCCAAGTCCGACGACCGTGAGCAGGATCAGAAAGGCGAAGGCAGGCATTCTGCCCATCCCGCCGAGAAGAGCAGGCCAGAGGCCCAGCCGCGCACCATTTGAAAAAGCCAGCATATTGTTTGGCCCAGGCGCCGCATTCAGCAAAAAGCAAGCGGGTATAAAGAGTGACCAAGCTATCATGGTTTCATCACCAACATACGTAAGTTCAAAAAGAATATCGTTGCGCAACGTATGTCACCCGACATTGCCAAGTGCAAGCGAGGCAAAGCGAGCTAACAAACTAACCGCCAACTAACGCAATCGATCAATTCGGGTGCGCGAATGCCTGGAACGAGGTTTTCTACCCCTGCAAGAGATAAAGAGAGCCCCGCCCCGGAGCTCTCACTCAAAACAGGAAATAGCGCTGCGCCATGGGCAGCACGGTCGCCGGCTCACAGGTCAGCAGCACGCCATCGGCCTTCACCTCATAGGTTTCCGGATCAACCTCGATCTTTGGCATATAGGCATTGTGAACCATATCCGCCTTGCCAATGCCGCGCGTGTTTTTCACCGCGACAAGCTGCTTGGCGACGCCGAGTTTTTCGGCCAGGCCAGCGTCCAGCGAAGCCTGGGAAACGAAGGTCACGGAGGAGTTGGTGCGCGCCTTGCCGTATGCGCCAAACATATGGCGATAGTGCACGGGCTGCGGGGTTGGAATGGAGGCATTTGGGTCGCCCATGGGGGCCGCCGCAATGGACCCACCCAACAGCACCATATCCGGCTTCACGCCAAAAAAGGCTGGCGACCACATGACCAAGTCAGCGCGTTTGCCAATCTCTACCGAACCAATCTCATGGGAAATACCATGCGCGATGGCCGGATTGATCGTATATTTTGCGATATAGCGTTTCACACGGAAATTGTCGTTATCGCCGGTTTCCTCCGGCAGTGGGCCGCGCTGACGCTTCATCTTGTCCGCCGTCTGCCAAGTACGAATGGCCACCTCGCCCACTCGCCCCATGGCTTGGCTGTCTGACGAAATGATAGAAAACGCACCGAGATCGTGCAGAATATCTTCCGCCGCGATGGTTTCCTTACGGATACGGCTTTCGGCAAAGGCCACATCTTCTGGAATGGAAGCCGACAGATGATGGCAGACCATCAGCATGTCCAGATGCTCGGCAATCGTGTTGGCCGTGTAGGGTCGCGTCGGGTTCGTGGACGACGGAATCACATTCGGGTCACCGCACACCCGGATAATGTCCGGCGCGTGGCCACCGCCCGCCCCTTCCGTGTGGAACGCATGGATGGTACGCCCCTTCATGGCGGCAACCGTGTCTTCCACGAAGCCGCTTTCGTTCAGCGTGTCCGTGTGGATCATCACCTGCACATCATATTGGTCAGCAACCGACAAGCAGCAGTCGATAGCCGCAGGCGTCGTGCCCCAGTCCTCATGCAGTTTCAGAGATGAGGCCCCACCAAGAACCATTTCTTCCAGCGCGCCGGGCAGCGATGCATTGCCCTTGCCCGCGAAAGCAAGGTTCATCGGGAATGCGTCCGCCGCCTCAATCATCCGCGCAATGTGCCAGGGGCCAGGTGTGCATGTGGTCGCAAGTGTGCCATGGGCAGGACCAGTGCCACCACCAAGCATGGTGGTCAAACCGCTCATCAACGCATCTTCAATTTGCTGCGGGCAGATGAAGTGGATATGCGCATCCATGCCGCCTGCTGTGATGATCTTGCCTTCAGCAGCAATCGCCTCGGTGCCAGGACCGACGATAATATCAACATCGGGCTGCGTGTCCGGATTGCCAGCCTTACCGATGGCAACGATGCGCCCGTCTTTCAGGCCAATATCGGCTTTCACAATGCCCCAATGGTCGACAATCAGCGCATTGGTGATGACCGTGTCCACCGCACCGTCAGCACGGGTCACCTGGCTCTGGCCCATGCCATCGCGGATCACCTTGCCACCGCCGAATTTCACTTCCGACCCATATGTGGTGAAGTCCTTCTCCACCTCAATAAACAGTTCCGTATCGGCAAGTCGAACCTTGTCGCCGGTGGTCGGTCCAAACATACCGGCATAGGCCGCGCGGGACATTTTATGAGGCATGAGCGTCAAACTCCTGATACGATTTATTGATTTGTAATTTCTGCGAGCGCCTCAAGCGCCCCTGACTGATCCGGCCATCCACCCAGCGCTTTTCAGCGTCCCATGGATGATGTTCCCAGCCCTGATGTGAGAAACCTGCAATTGTTACGCTATCTTCAATACTTGCGTGATTTTCGAGAATCTCTGCAACAACAAGAAGACCGCTGGAGGGAGACACAAATTTCCCCGCACCAAATGCATCAAGCTCTGCTTCAACTTGCTCATGCAAAGCGCTTGAAATGACTCGAAATTGTTTGGACGAGCGGGCAGCAAACTCTCGAAACCCTTCTGTGTAGTCGTCACAATAATCATCCAGTTCCGGGTGAGTAAGTGCAATCTCTTCACGCATCCGTTCATAACGCTTTGGCGCGCGGACACACCAGATTTCCTGTGCAGCCCCAACCGAAGGATGAGATAACCAGGCATCATCTTCGAGCATGGAAACAGCGGGACGACCGGTATTGCAAACAGCTACAATATCGGTGCGTGCCGCATCTTCGCCGGCAGAGCGGCAATGATTGAAACGAACAACGCAATCTGCATCGCTGGTCACATCTTCGCCCAGCGGCCCATTGCCGATAATTGCGTAGCGTTTGGTCATTCCCGCAGCCTCGCACTTGCTACCGTATGTTCAGCCAGTTGCCAAACATACGCTCGCGTCAGCTCCGTGCTAACCTCAGATCCTGCAAAGCCTTCTTTCCCGTGATCGACCCACGTCGCAAATCCCCGGCGTTTCCTCTGATTGGCACAAACCAGATCATCGTCCGCGATAATCGCGAACACCGATTGAAGCGCAACTCCGTTTGCTATGAATGGGATCGAACTTTGCATGATTAACCTACAACGGCGCAACAAGCTCTTTGAGCTCTTGAGTTCGCTTTCTTGTCATATCCGCTTTGCATGACTCCACCAACAACGGCTCCAGCGTACCACCGCGCGCCTGAAAACCGATGTTGTCACAATGCCCGTCACGATAGTCGATCCATGCGCGCTGCGCTTTCAGCAATGCCTCTTCGGCACCAACATATTTTGGATCCCATTCCGCCAGTCCCTTATCCGTTGCCTTCATCTCCGCGCGCACATCGCGGTAGACAGCATTCAGCTCCTCATCTGCGGCACTGAAGTCCTCGCCTGCACAATAATTCATGCCCTGTTGCGGCAGTGAACCGGGGTCGGAGCAATCCCAAGGGGCATCCTGGGCAAGCGCTGCAGGCGCACAGGCCAATATCCCGACTGTCAAGATCGTTGAAGCAAAGCGCATAACCACTCTCCCTAAAGCTTGCCCATGACATCCTGGCGGAAGCCATAGACCTCGCGCTTGCCCTGCATGGGTATAAGGCTGACAAGACGTGTCTGCCCCGGTTCAAAGCGCACGGCGGTGCCTGCTGGAATATCCAGCCGCATGCCACGCGCCTTGTCGCGCTCAAATTTCAGGCCCGGATTGGACTCAAAGAAATGATAATGCGAACCCACCTGCACCGGGCGGTCACCAGAATTGGAAACTTCAAGCTCAATCGCTTCCAGCCCTGTATTCAGTTCAATTTCGCCTTCGGCGGCAATGATTTCACCGGGAATCATCGAATGTCCTTTCTACGCTTCAGCGGATCGGCTCGTGAACAGTAACAAGCTTGGTTCCATCCGGGAACGTTGCCTCCACCTGCACATCGTGGATCATTTCGGCGACACCTTCCATCACCTGCGCACGGGTAATCACGTGAGCACCGGCCTCCATCAGCTCAGCGACAGGACGTCCGTCACGTGCGCCTTCCACCACGAAGTCCGTAATCAGGGCGATTGCCTCCGGGTGGTTCAGCTTTACGCCACGCTCCAGCCGCCGACGCGCCACCATGGCCGCCATTGAGATCAGAAGCTTGTCTTTTTCCCGTGGAGTGAGGTTCATGGGTCTCCGTCCATTCCTAAGGTTTACAATGTCCAGACTTTCGGAAGTGCTGCGCCTTTGCGCAAGACCGAAATGACCGGAATAAGCAGTTTTCTCAAGGCAAATCCATCTTCGGCAGCGATACGCACCAGAAGTTTGCCCTCCCAGCAGCTTGCGCCACCTTCGGCATCGTCCAGAATTGCTCTGATTTTAGGCAAATAGGCTTCCGCATAGGCACCGCAATAGATAAGCGTGGCGAATGCCAACTGCCCACCCAGCACCGCCGCTTCAGCAGTGATTCCCGAAATAGCTCCATCAAGGCGGGTTTCCTCCGCATGGATCAGCACTCCCTCGCGGCGAATGCGCCAACGATCACGGAATAGCCCGGCATCCACAGTCTCGCCCATCGCCTTGCGGCCTAAAATAACCGCCTCAACGCCCACGAACTCAACATCCGCCGCCAGATCAACATCCAGCCGACGCGTCAGATATCCGTTGTCAAAAAGGATTGTCTCCTGCGGCAACCAAGCAAGCGACGCACCATCCTGAACGGAAATCGTCGTCACCACTTCCGCCACGCCGGAACTCGCCTTGTAGACCTTTTCGCAGGCCTGCGTGGTTATAACAGCATCCGTATCTGTGCCTGCCTCAACATGCCAAATAATGCGATCGCCGCCCGTCAGCCCGCCAGACGTATTGATGAGAACCGCCTCAGTCGCCTGACTGCCGAATGTATCTGGAAGCCTGATTTTGGCGCAACCTTCCTGAAAGAGCGTATCAATTCGGCTACGACCGGCGCTTGCCTTCAACGCAAGACGCCCCTCACCCTTGGCCCGCTGGTGTATTTGGGATGACGCTTCTTGCAGCACCCGGTAGCCCTCCAATTTTCAGCCGCGCCCCGTTCCTCGTTGTCGCCTCAAAAGCAGACAAGCAAGTTCCACACCAACTTCATCTCAAACAGTCAGATGCCGACGCGCCTCCTGCGTGTCAAGCGTCTCGGCCCCTCCCTCATGCACGATCTCGCCACGGTCCATAATATAGACATAGTCGGCAAGCTCACGACAGAAGTCCAGATATTGTTCAACCAGCAAAATTGCCATGCCTGTGCTGTCGCGCAGATATTGCAATGCGCGGCCAATATCCTTGATGATGGACGGCTGAATTCCTTCGGTCGGCTCGTCCAACACCATGATGCGTGGACGTGTGACCATAGCGCGGCCAATCGCGAGCTGCTGCTGCTGACCACCCGACAAATCGCCACCGCGACGCGACAGCATGGATTGCAAAACAGGAAAGAGGTTGAACACATCCTCGGGGATAGACCGCTCGCCGCGCGGCAGCTGCGCATAGCCGGTTTCAAGGTTTTCGCGCACCGTCAGGAGCGGAAAGATTTCGCGGCCCTGCGGCACGTAGCCAACGCCTTTTTTTGCCCGCGCATAGGGCGCCATGCCATTCAGCGTATTGCCTTCAAAGGTGACCGATCCGGCGCTCAGAGGATGCTGGCCTGTAACGGCACGAAGCAGAGATGACTTGCCCACACCGTTGCGACCGAGGACACAGGTGATCTTGCCCATTTCCGCGTTTAGCGAAACACCACGCAGAGCTTGGGCCGCACCGTAGTGAAGATTGACGTCTTTTACAGTCAGCATGTCAGCGCCCCAGATAGTTTTCGATTACGGCTGGATCATTCGACACGAAGTCAATTGACCCTTCCGCCAGAACCGCCCCTTCAGCAAGGCAGGTTACCTTCACGCCGAGATCTCGGATAAAGCCCATATCGTGCTCCACCACCACCACGGACCGTGTCTTGGCAATTTCCTTGAGCAAATTGGCGGTCTCCACCGTCTCGGCATCCGTCATGCCGGCCACCGGTTCATCAACCAGCAACAGCTTCGGATCCTGGGCCAGCAGCATGCCGATCTCCAGCCATTGCTTCTGACCATGGGAAAGATTGGCCGCCAGATCATCCTTGCGTACTGTCAGGCGCACGGTCTCCAGAATTTCCTCAATCCGGTCTTTGTCCTCGCCCGACAGCTTGTAGAACAAGGTGCCAAAAACCGTACGTTTCCGATCCAGCGCCAGCTCCAGATTGTCCCAAACCGTGTGGCTTTCAAAGACTGTCGGCTTTTGAAACTTGCGACCAATGCCTAGCTGGGCAATGTCGGCCTCATCCATCTTGGTGAGGTCCACTGTGCCGTTGAAAAAGACCTCGCCTTCATCCGGACGAGTCTTGCCGGTGATGATGTCCATCATCGTGGTCTTGCCCGCACCATTCGGCCCGATAATCGCGCGCAATTCACCCGGCGCAATCACGAATGACAGCGAATTCAGCGCCTTGAAGCCATCGAAGGAAACAGACACGCCATCGAGATAGAGCACGCTGTTGGATTTGTAGTGCTTTATGTCGGTCATTGTGCGGCCTCACTTGCGACTGCGTCTTCTTCTATTTCTGCTTTCTTGGCGGACTTGGCCTCTCCGCGCTTGGCCAAAATGTCCTGAACGGTGCCAACCACGCCTTTGGGCAGAAACAAGGTGGTGCCAACAAAAAGAGCACCCAGAGCAAAGAGCCAAAAGTCCGGCCATGCCGCTGTGAAGATCGACTTGCCACCATTGACCAGGATCGCACCGATAATTGGGCCGATCAGCGTGCCGCGACCGCCAACCGCCGTCCATATAACCACTTCAATAGAATTGGCCGGAGCAAACTCGCCCGGATTGATGATGCCAACCTGCGGCACATAGAGCGCACCGGCAACACCAGCCATCATCGCCGAAACGGTAAAGACGAAAAGCTTCATATGCTCCACGCGATAACCGAGAAAGCGTGTGCGGCTCTCGGCATCACGCACACCCACCAAAACCTTGCCGTATTTCGAACGGACGATGGCAGATGAGATGAAGAGCGAAATAGCCAAAGCAATTCCAGACGCCGCGAAGAGCACCGCACGGGTTCCCTCTGCCTGAATATCGAAACCCATAATGTCCTTGAAATCCGTCAGGCCGTTATTGCCGCCGAAGCCCATTTCGTTACGGAAGAAGGCCAGCAGAAGCGCGTAGGTCATCGCCTGCGTAATGATCGAAAGATAAACACCGTTCACGCGGCTGCGGAAAGCAAACCAGCCAAAGATGAAGGCGAGCGCGCCCGGCACAAGCAGCACCATGACCATAGCAAACCAGAACATATCAAAGCCTTGCCAGAACCAAGGCAGTTCCTTCCAGTTCAAAAACACCATGAAGTCGGGTAGGATCGGGTCCCCATAGACACCTCGCGGGCCAATTTGGCGCATGAGATACATGCCCATCGCGTAGCCACCCAGCGCGAAGAATGCAGCATGGCCCAGCGAAAGAATACCACAGAACCCCCAGACGAGATCCAACGCCAGCGCCAGCAAAGCATAGGTCAGATATTTGCCGAAGAGCTGCATGATGTAGGTTGGAACATGCAGCGGACTGGTTGCAGGCAGTGCCAGGTTGAGAACCGGAACGGCCACGGTAAAGGCCAGCAGAATGGCGATAGTGATCAGAATACGACGGTCGAGCGCACGCAGCAGGAAGGCAGTAATCATGACTCCACCGCCCTTCCCTTGAGCGCGAACAAACCGCGCGGACGTTTCTGGATGAAGAGAATAATCAGCACAAGCACAAGAATTTTCCCAAGAACAGCGCCCGCATAGGGCTCAAGGAATTTGTTGAGAACGCCGAGCGACAAGGCACCCACAAGCGTGCCCCAAAGGTTGCCAACGCCGCCAAACACCACAACCATGAAGCTGTCGATGATGTAACCCTGACCGAGGTTTGGCGACACATTGTCGATCTGGCTGAGTGCCACACCCGCCATGCCGGCAATGCCGGAACCAAGCGCAAAGGTCATGGCGTCAACCCATGGCGTGCGAATGCCCATGGAAGATGCCATGCGGCGGTTTTGCGTAACTGCACGCATCTGCAGGCCAATGGCGGAACGCTTGAGTAGCGTCAGCAAAGCGAAGAATACAACGATGGCAAAAACCACGATCCACAAACGGTTCCAGGTAATTGTCAGTCCGCCCAGTTCGAACGCGCCAGACATCCAGGAAGGATTTCCCACCTCCTGGTTTGTTGGACCGAAGACCGTGCGCACTGCCTGTTGAATGATGAGCGAGATGCCCCATGTTGCGAGCAGCGTTTCAAGCGGGCGGCCATAAAGGTGGCGGATCACCAGACGCTCCAGCGCAAAGCCGACGGCACCGGTAAAGAGAAAAGCAAGGGGCAGTGCTATTGCCAGAGAAACATCAAAAAGATCCGGACTGGAGGTTCTGATCCACTCCTGCACAACGAAGGTGGTGTAAGCGCCCAGCATCACCATTTCACCATGCGCCATGTTGATAATGCCCATCACACCAAAGGTAATCGCAAGACCAATCGCGGCCAGCAACAACACTGAACCAAGTGAAATACCGTACCAGATATTCTGGCCTGCATCCCACAGCGCCAGATCAGATTCGATTGAGGCAATTGCTGAATCGATCTGCGGCTTGAGGCTTTCATCTGCCTGATTTGCAAACCCCTTCAGCAGTGACAGCGCATCACGTCCGCCGAGGTTCCTGATGCGGGTAATGGCATCGACTTTTTCTTCCGGTGCACGTGACGAAACGATAATGGAGGCAGCGCGCGCCTGATTCATCACTTTGAATACGCCCGCGTCTTCTTCATTTTCAATCGCCGCATCCAGTGCCTCAATGGCCTCTTCACTTGGCGACTTCAAAATTATCTCGGCCGCAGCCAACCGAACATTTGCATCTTTCGACTGCAGGGTTAGCCCCCCAAGCGCTGAGCGGATAACACGGCGAAGCCCGTTATTGACCTTGATCTTGCTCACTTCACGCTTGCCTGCCTCACCAGCATCCTCGCCGGTCAGTGGCGCAATGAGTTTGTAATTCTTGCCGGCCTTTTCGACGATAAAGACCTCGCCATCCGCTTTGCGCACAAACAAATCGCCACCGGCCAGCGCTTCCAACGCTGGTACGATGGCCGTATCGCCGGTCGCTACAAGTTCATTAATGGCTTTTTCGGTTTCCTTGAACTTACCCTCGGCAAGCGCATTGATCATTTCGGGTGTCGCATCAGTGGCATGGACACCAGTCGCCAGCACGGAAATGAAAAGGCAGAAGGAAACAAACAGAAGCTGGATCGCTTTGGTCATCGGTCTGCTTTACTGAATTGAGAAAAAAAGGGCGGACGCAGGATGCGCCCGCCCATCTAGTTTACAGGGGAAAATCAGGAACCCTTTCCACCGCACTTGCCGGTAGCAACGTTGAAGTTGCCGCACTCCATCGGCTTGCGCCAATCAGAGATCAGGTCCTTTGAGTCTGGCAGGTAGTCAGACCATGCGTCGCCCGGTACGAGGCCCGGAGTTTGCGAAACAATGTCAAACTGGCCATCTTCCTGGATTTCGCCGATCAGAACGGGCTTGGTGATATGGTGGTTCGGCAACATGGCAGAGTAACCGCCGGACAGGTTGGGAACAGATACGCCAACCAGAGAGTCGATCACTGCATCCGAATCTGTCGTGCCAGCCGCTTCAACAGCCTTCACCCACATGTTGAAGCCAACATAGTGTGCTTCCATCGGGTCGTTGGTTACGCGCTCGTCATTGCCGGTGAACGCGTGCCACTGATCGATGAACTCGGCATTGAGCTCCGTATCAACAGACTGGAAGTAGTTCCAGGCAGCCAGGTGACCAACAAGCGGGCCGGTGTCGAGGCCAGCAAGCTCTTCTTCGCCAACGGAGAAGGCGACAACCGGAATATCTTCAGCCTTGATGCCTTGGTTGCCCAGTTCCTTGTAGAATGGCACGTTCGCATCACCATTGATGGTGGACACAACGGCGGTTTTCTTGCCTGCAGAGCCGAAGTTCTTGATATCGGACACAATCGTCTGCCAATCGGAGTGGCCGAAGGGCGTGTAGTTGATCATGATATCTTCATCAACAACACCCTTTGCCTTCAGGTAGGCTTCAAGGATCTTGTTGGTGGTACGTGGGTAAACATAGTCAGTACCCGCCAAAACCCAGCGCTCAACACCTTCCTGCTCCATCAGGTAGTCAACGGCTGGGATCGCCTGCTGGTTCGGAGCAGCACCGGTGTAGAATACATTGCGCTCAGACTCTTCACCTTCGTACTGAACCGGGTAGAAGAGGACGCTGTTGAGTTCCTTGAAAACCGGCAGAACAGATTTACGGGACACAGAAGTCCAGCAGCCGAACACTGCCGCAACCTTGTCCTTTTCAATCAGTTCACGTGCTTTTTCAGCAAAAAGAGGCCAATCAGAAGCTGGGTCAACAACAACTGCCTCGAGCTTTTTGCCCAAAACGCCACCCTTCTTGTTCTGCTCATCGATGAGCATCAGCATGGCGTCTTTCAGGGTCGTTTCAGAAATCGCCATCGTGCCCGACAGCGAGTGCAGAATACCAACCTTGATTGTATCTTCTTCAGCAAATGCGCCGGAAAGCGCGGTGGTGGACATGGCAGCGGCCAGAGCAAGGCCGGTCAGTTTTGTCTTGAAATTCATGGATTTGGAACCCCTCTTGTTTCGTTCGCAGCATGTGGGAGCCGCTGGACGAGAGGGACTATCGGACGGAGTTGTGCATTGCGACATACGTCATTCTACGTAGTCGATAGGGGTAAAGGGGGAAATACACGTATATTCTTGCTTCATGTCCCCGGCCTTTGAGCGGCTCATTGCGGCCCAACTCAACATAACAAGAAGCTGACAAACCGCGTCAGATACCAGTCAGCTTGGCTCATCTATTCTCTCAGTCATCGAAGCAACACCGCTTTAAACCAGAGAGGAAAATGGAAATGAAAAAGACACTCGCAGCACTCACCACTGTACTGATGCTCACTACAGCCTCGAACGCATTCGCCGCCAAAACGCTGGCCGAACTGTTCGGCAAAAGCGGACCGTCTGTCACCGTCAATGACGATGGCGGCGCTTCCAAAACCCTGCGCAACGAAGGTTCCGAGAGAAGCCGCGGCGAAGGTTCCGAGGGAAGTCGCGGCGAAGGCTCTGAGGGCAGCCACAGCGAAGGTAACCACAGCGAAGGTAACCACGGTGGCAACGGCTCTGAAGGCAGCCACAGCGAAGGAAGCCACGGCGGCAACGAAGGTTCTGAAGGAAGCCACGGTGGTGGACACGACGGCAACGAAGGTGGACACGGCGACGACCACTAATAGCCCTGTACTATTTTCGACTGCAGGCAGTCAGCGCTCCGCCCGCGCTGGCTGCTTTACTTATGGAACCGAAGGAGCCCGGCGCTCGCAGAGCGAAACCCGCAGGAAGCGTAGAAGCTTTCAAGGTGTGGTTCATAGTCTACATGCAGCCATTCGGCTCCACGTTCACGCGCTAGATCAACGGCCCTTTGCACCAGTTCACGCCCGACGCCCCGCCTGCGGTATTCCGGCGCAACGCATGTGTCTAATATGAAGGCATGAATACCGCCATCCGTCGCAATATTCGCAATTCCTACCAGCGCCGCCCCGTCATAAGCTGCAACATGACCTAAAGAGCGCACCAATATCGCCGAGAAATCCCTTTTGGCGGGCTCATTCCATGCGGCGAGCCACAATCCTTCCAGCATCTCCTGACTTGGAAACGGATCAATCTTGACGTCAAGTTGAAGCGGACCGCCTGTGTTCATTCCTAGTCGTCTAGCGCACCCTAAATTCATAATCAACGCCGCAAATACCCATATGAGTGCTCATCTTTTCGACGCGCTTGGGCCATCTTGTTGACGCCCGTCGCAGCAGCACAGGCACGCCCTGACGCACCAGCTGCATTCCGCAGCATATAATGATTAACGCGTTTGCGACACCGAAACTGTCGCCCAGAGAACGCTATTGGGCGCAGCAAGACCGGAGTCTTTACAATTTTAACAAAAAGATTTCGCACTGGGGAAAGGCAGCATTTTATTTGAATTCTTCTCAGGGAATCTAAACAATAAATTCTGTGAGATCGGATGAAATTACTAATGCGAAACATGAGGAGTTCTTAAAAAACAAGCCTTTACACCAAACTGAACGGTAAAACCAACAGGGGGATAGAATGAGTCTTCAAGAAGAGACCAACTATGAGGCCGGACAGGACAACATCCAGGTAATGGGTCTGGATGTACACAATCCTGTATTTATCATCTCGGCATCGCTGATTGTCATTTTCGTTGTCGTGACTTCGCTTTTCCAGTCCGACGCAACCGACTTCTTCGGCTGGCTACGTCCAACAGTTACCAACTACTTCGACTGGTTACTCGCAATCGCAGGCAATATCTTCGTATTGTTCTGCCTGTTTCTCATCGTTTCGCCCTATGGCAAGCTGCGCCTCGGCGGGCCGGATGCAAAGCCTCACTACAGCTACACAGGCTGGTTCGCCATGCTGTTTGCCGCTGGCATGGGTATTGGCCTGATGTTTTTCGGTGTTTCCGAACCCATCTCGCACTTCTCGTCTTCGGTCGCCGAAAATGCTGGCACACCTGAAAGCTGGGCACCGCTTGCCGGCGCGCCTGGCGACGCTGCAGGGGCTATGCGCCTCGGCATGGCCGCCACTATCTTCCATTGGGGCCTTCACCCCTGGGCGATTTACGCCATCGTTGGCTTGTCCCTTGGATACTTCGCTTACAGCCGTGGTTTGCCGCTGACAATCCGTTCAGCCTTCTATCCGCTTCTCGGTGAGCGTGTATGGGGCTGGTTCGGCCATCTGGTTGACACGCTTGCGGTTTTCGCAACGCTGTTTGGTTTGGCAACGTCATTGGGGTTTGGCGCTGAGCAGGCAGCAGCGGGACTTAACCACATCTTCGGGATTCCGGTGACGGATACCACGAAGATTATCCTGATTGCAGTCATCACCAGCATTGCATTGCTTTCTGTTGTTGCGGGTCTCGATGCGGGCGTGAAGCGCCTCAGCGAAATTAACATGGTGCTGGCGGCAGCGCTTTTGCTGTTCGTCGTCGTTGTCGGACCGACAATGGCCATCATCACGGGCTTCGGCAAAAACCTTCTGGCCTATGTTGAATATCTGCCTGCGCTCAGCAATTTTGTTGGTCGTACCGACAGCAACTTCTTTGATGGCTGGACAGCATTCTACTGGGCATGGTGGATTTCTTGGTCGCCCTTTGTCGGCATGTTCATTGCACGCGTTTCCTACGGACGTTCGGTTCGCGAGTTCATCGTCTCCGTGCTGCTGGTGCCTTCCCTCGTCTGTGTGTTGTGGATGACTGCATTCGGTGGAGTCGCACTCGATCAGATCGTTTCTGACGGCTACACCGCAGTCACCGAGGCTGACCTCCCGGTCAAGCTCTTCGTGATGCTCGAAGCACTGCCACTTTCCTGGCTGTCGTCCTTGATCGGTATCATCCTTGTTGTCGTGTTCTTTGTGACATCCTCGGACTCCGGTTCTTTGGTTATCGACACCATCACCGCCGGCGGCAAAGTCGACGCTCCAGTGCCTCAGCGCGTCTTCTGGGCTGTGTTCGAAGGCATGGTCGCAATCGTTCTGTTGCTCGCGGGTGGTCTCGCTGCCTTGCAGGCAGCCGCGATCACGACAGGTATCCCCTTCGCGGTGATCTTGTTGCTGATGTGTGTTGCGCTCTGGAAAGGGTTGCATACCGAGCACACGGCGAACAAACAGAAAGTCTGATTTTCCAACAATCTCCGGCGGCTTCGGCCGCCGGTATCCCTGCGCATTGCGCACGCTGCGGCGTCTACGCCATTTGACGTAGTTACCCGCTACAATCGTTCAATCCAGCTTGAACCTTCGCGCGTCGCATGCTTTTGATAAAGCATGAAAATTCATACCCGCGATAACAATTTCCGATTGGATGCCTGTTCATGAGTCCCGCTCGGCAGCGCATTGCCCCCGTTCGTCGTGAATATAACCGCTGGGTCGCCAACCAGACGCTGGAAGATTATGCGCTGCGCTTTACAGCAAAGTCTGCGCGCCAATATTCGCCGACACGCATTTCCCATACAGCCATCGGCGCAATATCGTTCCTTGCTCTGGAAGCTGTCGGCGGTACGATCACCCTTTCCTACGGCACGACAAATGCCATATTCGCCGTCATCGTCGCATCGGTCTTGCTGCTTTTGATCGGAATTCCCATCAGCCGTTATGCGATCCGTCACGGCGTGGATATTGACCTTCTGACGCGCGGCGCAGGGTTCGGCTACATCGGCTCCACCATCACCTCGCTTGTCTACGCCAGCTTCACATTCATCCTCTTCGCCATCGAAGCGTCCATTATGACCGGAGCGCTGGAGCTGGCATTCGGCATGCCACTCTGGCTTGGCTATATTATTTCAACCCTCGCGGTCATTCCACTTGTTACCCACGGTGTCAGGCTGATCTCCAAGTTTCAGCTCATCACCCAGCCAATCTGGATTGTCCTCAATATTCTGCCATTTACCTTCATTGCATTCCTGGATTGGGAGAAGATCGACCTCTGGCTGGGCTTCGCGGGACACGGTCAGGGATCGGGAGAAATAGGCACGATCGCGCCTTTTGACATGGCGCAGTTTGGCGCCGCTTCAGCGGTCATTTTGGCCCTGATGGCACAGATTGGTGAACAGGTGGACTTTTTGCGCTTTTTGCCGCCTGACCTTGAACCACCGACAAGACGCCAGCGTTTCGCCCGTTTTCTGGCAGGACCTGGCTGGATCGTCGTTGGCGCACCCAAATTGCTCGCGGGCTCTTTCCTTGCCGTCTTGGCTTTATCCGCAGGCGTTCCAGCGTCCAGTGCCGCTGATCCGGCCCATATGTATGTCACCGCATTCGGCTACATGGTTCCCAACACAACGATGGCACTCATTTTGACAGCTGCTTTTGTTGTCGTGTCGCAGCTCAAGATCAACGTCATGAATGCCTATGCAGGTTCATTGGCGTGGTCCAACTTCTTCTCGCGCTTGACCCACAGTCATCCTGGCCGCGTTGTATGGCTGTTCTTCAACGTGGCAATCGCGCTATTGTTGATGGAACTCGGCATCTATCGCCTGCTGGAAGAAACGCTAGGCGTGTTTTCAATTATCGCCGCAGCCTGGCTCTGCAGCGTTTCGGCCGACCTGTTTATCAACAAACCGCTCGGCCTGTCGCCACCCGGCATCGAATTCAAGCGCGCCCATCTTTTTGACATCAACCCTGTCGGCACAGGTTCAATGGCCATTACGGCAGCCATTGCATTGGCTGCGCACTTTGGTGCCTTTGGTGCCTTTGCGGCCTCGTTGGCCATCTACATTGCACCAGTTGTCGCCTTTGTCATGGTGCCTACAATCGCCGCCTTGACGAAAGGGCGCTACTATCTTGCGCGCAAACCCCGCGCACAATGGAAAGATCTGGATACCATCACGTGCACCATTTGCGAGCACCCCTTTGAGCCGGAGGACATGGCGTGGTGCCCAGCTTATGCCGCCCCCATATGCTCGCTCTGCTGTTCACTGGATAGCCGCTGCCATGATCTGTGCAAACCCAATGCCCGATTGAAGTATCAAGCAAAAGAGGCCGCTGCCGCCGTCTTGCCGATCAGCGTGGTTGAAGGCATGTCAACCCGACTTGGGCGATACCTGCTAACCGCTGGCGGAGCCATTGGCGGCATGGGAATGATCCTCTGGATGATCGCCAATCGCGTCGGCGAGGCTTCGCCGGAAACGGCCTCGACCGTCAACGAAATCATTCTCATCGTATTCTTTGTCTTTTCCATTTTCGCAGGCATTGCGGCATGGTTTTTCGTTCTTGCACATGACAGCAGGGTCGTGGCGGAAGAAGAATCGCAGCGCCAAAATGTTGCGTTGCTCAACGAAATCGAGGCGCACAAAAAGACCGATGCAGCGCTGCAGGCCGCCAAAGAAACAGCAGAAGCGGCAAACCGCGCCAAGAGCCGCTATGTTGTCGGCCTCAGCCACGAACTGCGCACGCCGCTAAATGCCGTCATGGGTTACGCACAGATTCTGGAACGCGACCAGACTATACCGTTGCCGCGCCAGTCAGCGATCAAGGTCATTCGTCGATCTGCCGAACATCTGTCAGGACTGATCGATGGCCTGCTGGATATTTCGAGGATTGAAGCAGGCCGTATGTCGGTTTTGCCGGGCGACGTGAACCTGACCGACTTTCTGGATCAGATCACCGATATGTTCCGACCACAGGCTGCGGCGAAAGGATTGGAGTTTGTTGTGGAGCGGTCGCCAAACCTTCCACGCTACGTTCGTACAGACGAAAAGCGGCTGCGCCAGATTCTGGTAAATCTCTTGTCCAACGCCATCAAATTTACAGAGGCTGGCAGGGTTACACTTCAAATAGCCTACCGAAGCCAGGTGGCCACCATCACGGTGACCGATACCGGGCCAGGCATTCCAGAAAAGTATCTCAGCCAGGTCTTCGAGCCTTTTCAACGCGGTGAAGCCGATCTGGAACGTCCCGCACCGGGCCTCGGCCTTGGCCTGACGATCACCCGGCTGTTGACCAACCTTCTGGGCGGCGAGGTCTCCGTCACAAGTCAATATGGCCAGGGCACAAGTTTCCAACTCAAAGTGGGCCTGCCCACCATCACGCGTGAACAGAAGTCCAAGAGCGATGAACGTCAGATCGTTGGCTATAGCGGCCCTCGCAAGACCATCGTCGTTGTTGACGACAACGCCGATCATCGGGACATGATGATGGAAATCCTCGGCCCTCTCGATTTCACGATATTGACTGCGTCAAGCGGACCAGAATGTCTTGCATTGATTGAAGGGGCTTCCCCTGATCTCTATTTCCTCGACATCTCCATGCCGGGAATGACCGGTTGGCAGCTTCTGGAAAGGCTGAGACAACAGGGTGAAAAGGCCCCGATATTGATGCTTTCGGCCAATATCGGTGACGGCTCAAAGGGCGACTACGCGGATGCGGGGCACAACGATACAATAGCCAAGCCGCTGGATTTACGGCAACTCCTCGATAAGCTTGGGCTCCATCTGGGCATTAGCTGGCTGCAGGCGGATGAGCAGGTTGAAGCTGATACCGCTGCGACCAAACCCGACAGCGACGACGAAATCATCACGTCACCAGGTCAATCCCATGTCAGGGAGTTGATAGAACTGGGAGAAATTGGTTATGTGAGGGGCATAGACGCCAAACTGACTGATCTTGAGCGCGATCCGGCCAATTTGCCTTTCACGAAACCGCTTCGTCAGCTAGTTGGTTCCTTCGACATGGCGGGCTTTGCCCGTTTTCTGGACAAATACAGGGACAATTGATCGATTTGAACGCGCCGCGCGACATAGTACTGATTGTCGACGATTCACCAGAGGCACTCGGCTTTTTGACCGATGCTCTGGAGCAGTCGGGCTTTTCTGTGTTGATCGCCACCTCCGGCCAGGGCGCGCTGAATATCGCCGAACGTATCACACCGGATATCATCCTGATGGATGCGGTGATGCCTGGAATGGACGGTTTTGAGACGTGTTCAAAGCTCAAGGCCAACGCCGCCATCACCCCCATCCCGGTGATATTTATGACGGGTCTGAGCGAGACTGAGCATATTGTGCATGCGTTGGAGTCCGGTGGCGTAGATTATCTTACCAAGCCGATCAATATCGATGAGTTGCGCGCGCGTATCCGCGTGCATCTGGCCAATGCTCGCTCTGCGCAAAATGCGCGTGTGGCCTTGGACGCCGCCGGGCGGCACCTGCTGGCAGTGCGTGCTGACGGGCATGCACAGTGGTCCACCCCACAGGCAACCCAACTCATCAACACTGCTATAGGCAACGAAGACGGCCTCAATGAAATTGCACCTATCATCGCGGAATGGATCGCTGATCGCCATTCAAAAGGTGACGCCCCGGCAGTCGTCAATTCCAATGGAAAGCCTGCTCTCCATCTGGGATTTCTGAGCGCTCTGGGGCAGGACGAGTTTCTGTTTCGCCTGACACCCGCCAACAAGGCCAGCGATGATGTTGTTCTGAGGCAGCACTTTGCCCTGACCGCGCGCGAAGCCGAAGTTCTGACATGGATTGCCAAGGGCAAATCCAACCGTGACATCGGAGAAATTCTTGGGCTATCGGCCCGCACGGTCAACAAGCATTTGGAACAGATTTACGTGAAGCTTGGTGTTGAAAACCGCGCTTCAGCCGCCGTGAAAGCAGCCACCGTTCTGCATGAAGGATAGCGCATCGCGCCGCAAATCGTGGACGGCGGAGGTCAATTCATAAACAAATTCAATCCGCACCCTTCCATTTCTTCAACCGTTCCTGCCCTGCCTTTAGGCTTATGGGGAAACGCGCTTTGCGCCACCCAAAGAAGGAACGACCATGGCCGACGAAACCCCAAATCTTGCCCTGCCCTACATTATTTCCAGTCAGGCGCAAAAGCACGTCACCCACAACGAGGCTTTGCGCGTCTTGGATGCACTGACCCGACTTGTTGTAAAATCGACGCGAACCACCCCCCCCCCCAGCCCCGCTGACGGAGACTGCTACCTGGTGGACGATGGCGCCAACGATGATTGGGCAGGTAAGGACGGCCATCTCGCAAATTGGATTGATGGAGCATGGAGCTATCACGCGTCAAAATCTGGATGGCTCGCGTGGTTCGAGGAGGATGGCCAAATTCGCCTTTATGACGGCAACACCTGGGTCAACCCGTTTTCAAACGGGTTCCTCGCAGGGCTTGGCATCAACACCTCAGCCGACAGCACAAACCGGCTCGCGCTTTCATCTGCCGCAAGTCTTTTCAACCATGAAGGCAATGGCCACCAGCTGAAGATCAACAAAGCCACAACCACTGACACCGTCTCTCTGCTATTTCAGACCGGATGGTCCGGTCGCGCAGAGATGGGGCTGGCTGGCGAAGACGAGTTTTCAATCAAGGTCAGCCCTGACGGTAGCAATTGGCGCACCGCTCTCAAGATAGACGGCGGAGGCCGGATGACAAACCCCGAGCGCCCGGCAGCCAAAGCAATCCTGAACGCGGGCACGATAACGCCTGCAGATGGCAGCGAAACCGGATTTGCGACACTCATCGAAGGTCAGGGAGGCTTCACCCTCGGAGCGGCGACCTCGTCAGGAATGGGTTACAAGCTTGAGGTTCCCGCTGATGGGCTATACGCAATCGCGGTCAATGCCAGAATCCAGCAATCCGGGGCGTTCTCGCTCGGTCTGACGGCCAACGGCACCGTGGAGCTGGCGCGCATTGAAGGATATGGCACAGCAACAGCATTTCAGTCGTTTCATGCTGCCGGGCTTGCAACACTCGCGGCAGGTGACGTTTTGTCTTTCACCCATACTGGCAGCGCCAGCATTGCCACCGGAACCGGTGAAACTGAGGTGATGTTGCACATGATCTGATCAGCATTGCGTTCAATTGATCTTAACTGAACGCAATGCTGGCGATCGTGCGAACATTATTGCGTGCTGAGTTTAACGTAGTATCCGGCACGACCAGCGCCGTAAACAATATCCAAGAACTTGGCGAAATCAGTCGCAGGGTGACGGGAAAGATAAAGAACATCCTTGTTGCGCAACTGAAAATTCTGCGCAACGAGGTAGCTTTCCGGCTTCAACATATCCAGGCGATAGACAATCGGATAGAGGCCGTCACGGTTGGCCCTCATACCCTTGCTTATGAGTTCGTCAAAACGGGGCTTTCCAACAAGATTGATGTAGACATCCCCGGTTTCATAGCGGAACAGGAAATACCCGGTAGGATTGGCGAGAGAAACATTCGCGCCGCCAACACGTGCAGCCGCCTCAACAATTGACAGAGTGTCACTCTTGAATTCGAGTTGGCCAGATTTGTAGGAGGAACCCAGAGCCGTGAACGTGCGGGGGTCATAGTCGAAATACAGCTGGTCACCAGGGCGAACATATATATTCTCAGAGGAATACTCCAGAATTGTCGATAGAGCCATTGTTGAGCTGCGCCCACCGCGTGTAAGCGTCACGGTCATGTCTTCGGCAGATTCGCGGTTACCGCCGACGCCCGCCAGTACATCCGTGATCTTTCTAGGCGACATGCCAAGCGGTACAATCGACGGTTTTCCGACAGCCCCAAGGACTGAAACCGTGCGAGACTCATTGCCTTCCATGACAATACTGACATCAGGCTCAACAGCCTTGCTTTCCAGAGCGTCAACCACTGCCCGGCGGGCCTGTGCAATTGTCAAACCTGCAAACCGTATGGAGCCAGCATAGGGAATTTGAACCTCGCCATTAGGCTCCACTACGACCGGAACCGACGTCGCTCTCTTATCGCTACTGGAGAAAAGACCATCAGGCCCCGCCTCGAAAACGACAACGGTTAGCGCATCGCCCACGCCGATAACGGGTACTTCCTGCCCCGCTTTGCTGCCAAATACGCGACTAAAACCGAAGCGGTAATATTCACTGACGGTATCGGCAACCTTCTGGTCAATGTGAACAACCTCGAATACGACCTTGTTGGCCTCACCACTGGCTTCAACGCCGGCAGCCGCGCCTTCAATCTCGCCAGCCAGTGGACCGTTGTTTGGAACAGCGTTGCAGCCTGCAAGGCCAGCAACGAGAATAGTCATAGTTGCGCCAGAGGCGATTTTCCGCAACATCCCCAAAGGGGCCTGACAGATTTGACCAAAACGCATGCACTGTTCTCCTGCGCCGAAAACCCGCGAGCGCACCAGCGCTGCAATATCGCGATGTTTCAGCCGACGTCATCCCATTGAAAGACGGGTGAACGACTAATCCAGCCCGCCCAACGAATCAAGCCCTGACTGACATGATCCCTGACCCCAAGCTGACGGGTTCGAAATGTTTCCACATTCTTCTAGCGGACAACATCAACACTAGAAAGTCAGTTATCGTTAAAACTTGCAACAAATTGAAAACGAAATGGTTAATGCCGTCAGTTATATCAGATCGACGGCCAGCGGCCACAGCAATTTGAGCCCCACAACAATCAGAAGGATGTTGATGATCTGATAGAACTGCTCTGTGGAAAACCTCTTCACCAGCCAAATGCCGAAAAACGTTGATGCGATGGCGAGCGGGAACAGCACGAGCGATATCATCAAGGTCTGCCAGTTCAACTCACCCAACATCAGGTAAGGCGGAACCTTTATCCAGTTCACGACCGCGAAAAACAGAACGCTCGTACCAATATAAAGGTCGCGTGAGAGCTTCTGCGGCATCACATAGATCTGAAAAGGCGGCGAGCCTGCATGCAATATCATGCTCGTGAAGCCGGCAATCGCGCCCCAGAAGATACCGCTTGGCACATCTGCCTTTTTTGGCGGCGCATTGGTCAACGCTTTGGACAAGAGACTTCGAAGTCCGTAAATAATCGAGATACCGCCAATCAGCGCCGCAGCTGCTGTCTCCGGTAGAAATGTTGCCTGGAAATAACCGATCACGATGCCTAAAACGGCTCCCGGAAGCAAAATGGAAATATTGCGCCAGTCTATATCGCCCCGATAATTCCAAAGGCTGAAAGCATCCTGTATCAGCAATATCGGCAGCATAATCGCGGCCGCCTGCACAGGCGGAACAACGAGTGCAAGGACAGGCGTCGCCAGGACGCCAACACCTGCGAGGCCGCCTTTGGCCAGACCGGCAAGGACAACAGCAACGAAAGCTACCGCCAGGAATTGCGGATCAAAAAAATGCTGCACGGAATCCCTCAATGCGGTGTTTCGAAATGGAATACCGCCCGCAATTATCTCATTTATTCAATTTAGGGAATGCGCAAACGCAATCCGTCCGTTCTAAGGCTAGAACCTGACGGCTGCGGCACCGCCAGCAAGACGAACTTCACCAGACGGTCGCTCGACACTCGCATCAATCGGCTGGAGTGAAATCACCCGCTCCTGACATGGCGAAAGATGGAACCAATTGTCCGATGGCAGGAAGCCTGGCACATCAATGATGACATTTTGCGCAAGACGATCTGCACTCACCACCAATTGCCAACCAATGTCCTCAACCAGCGAAACCTTCAATTCACAGACATGGCGAGCAGCACTGCGCCCCTGCGGAAAATGGAAAGCCGAGGCAAGCTCCTCCCCCGTTGCGGCATCAATCAACCGCGCAACCACCGCATCATGCGACGGCGGACCAAAGCGAAATGCATAAGAGGTGTCGAAGAATGCGCCAAAAAAATCCGTCGCTGCTATGGTCTGCCCAGTGTGTGGCGCAAGGCGAATAGCCCGTTCACCCATAACAACCGGCACTTTTCCGTCACGCAGGCAGTTCAGTTCGGCGACCACTTCCATGCCCATATCCAGCTCGTTGAGGATATGAACGTCAACACCATTAGTGCCCTCATCGGTCAGCGTTATCTGCACCGGACGAAATGCGCGACGCACCGCATGCCAGACGGGTTTAGGCAAACCGGTTGAATCAATCAGCCCCCAACCGGCACCCGGCAGCAAATCCTGGAAATTCCAGATCATTGCGCCGTTGCAGGATGAACCAGGACGACGCCATTCAGCATAAGTCGCCTCAATCACCTCACCCGTGACCGCGCGTGAAAGATCGAGATAGAGCGCTGGGTTTTCTCGTCTCAGCGTCTCGGGATCGACCGAGTAGAGTTCTTTGAGATAGTGCTCGCGGATATCCTCGAAATCCCAGCTTGCGCCCCGGTCGCGCGGGACACGGGCTTTCCAGCGCGGATCATGCACGGGCGATACCGGCAGGAATTTTTCGAGCGTCGCCTGCTCCGGCACATGCGCAAAGGCCAGACTTTCGGCAGCAAATCGCACATTGGCGCGGCGCGCATCTTCCAGCGGACGACAATAGGCGCCCACGCCATAGTAATGTGTGACGCCTGCATTTGGTGCAAATGGCATGGCACCGCCGGAAGGCGAATTGGGGACATAGATGCAATCTGGCCGCAACGTCTTAACGATGGCGGGCAGGATTTCCTCCGTCAGCTCGCTCTCATATTTGTCTTTCGGCAGTCCAAGCATTGCCGCTTGCTGGTAGACTTCTGACCCACCACAAAAAACCACAAGCGACGGCGATGCAGATGTTGACGTCAATAGCTGCGCGATTTCAGCGTTAAACAGCGCCAACCACGCTTCATCCTTCACCGGATAATCGAAATTAGCCAGCATCGCTTCTTGCCATACCATCAGGCCCAGCGCGTCGCAGAGCTTGAAAAACTCCGGGCTTTCATAGGCCATGGTTCCGCCAATGCGGATCATGTTCATGCCAGCTTCGGCAGCACGCTCCAACCAAGGGCGATAATCAACTTCGCCGCCGGGCAAGCGCACTATGTCGGGCGTCGTCCATACGGCTCCGCGGCAAAAGACCGGAACCCCATTGATCTTCAATGCAAAATCGTTGCCGTCGCTGCCACGATCCAATTCGACGCGACGAAAACCGACCTGCGCCAGATCATACGTCTCGCCGTCGCGAACCAGTTTCACATTGTGCAGTACAGGGCAGCCATGCGTGTGAGGCCACCAGGGTTCAACGTCAGCAATCGCGATATTGGCCTCACCGGCCACAAAGGTCGCGGTGCGCCCGGCGCATTGCAAGATGGCATCGCTGGTATCACCCTTCAAACGCACGCGCAGGTGACCGGTTCCATCGCTGTCCAGCGCCGTGGATATTTCAGCATTGGAAATGGCGCCAGCTTCACGACGAACCAGACTGATTGGTCGCCACGGCCCCACGGCATGGACTTCCGGGCACCAGCCTGGCATGCGACCAAGCGCGGTGGTGCGCACATTGCGGACACCAGCGGGCGTTATCATTTGCGGACGCCATCGTGCACGCGGACCCTTTTTGGCAAGCTCCGGCCCCATCGCACGGAAGCAAATTGCCAGTTCGTCGCCGCCGATCAGGCTCACATCAACATCATGGGCCACAAACATACTGCGCGATTGCAGGATAAGTTCATCATTCAAAAATACATCGGCAACGGTCGCCAGACCTTCCAGACGCAGCACTGCATGGCCCTTGCCTGCATTGAGGTCGAGAAAATACCAGGCGTCTTTGCCATCAAGAGGCTGCGGATTGGCGCGGTCAAACTGCCCGGCATTTTCCAGTGCTTCGGCCACAGTGCCGGGCACGGGAGCATCAACAAAGTCGCGCCCTTGCGACAAGTCGGCAGGTGTGGACAGTTCCGCCGCTTCGGTCAGATGCAAACGCCAGCCGCCATCAAGCCGCCAGATTGTTTCACCCGGCAGGCCTCGCATTGATGACCAGGAGACATTCGCGTCCATTTCAGCCCCGTTCGAATTTCTGTCCCAAGATTTCCATCATCGCGTCCCAAGCGTCCGCTGAAGGATCGATAACGCCATTGAGCTTTTCAAACTTGCCGCGTGAGACAGCTCTCGCCAGTTGGAACTGCGCCGACTTCATCACTTCCGAAATCTTCATGGCATGCGGCACCGCCTCGGCAAATTCCGGCCCCAGCCATTCAAGATAGCTGCCAGCGAGCTCAAAATTCGCCCCCGCCTGCCGCAATGTGTTGAAAGCATATTTATGGAAGAAGCCAAAAGGACGTTCAGCCACTTTCTCTGCACGCTCGGCAAAACCTTCGCCAAATGTGCGTATTGGATTGTCAAAAGGACGACGCCCATAATGCCACGCAGCCAAGCTTAACGCCTCCTCGCGCAACTCGGCTTCATCCGGATAGAAATCCGGGAATTTTGCAAATTCCGTGTAGGGAAGGAATGGCAAAGCATCTTCTGGCGCATGTGTCTGAAACGCGCCCTCGAAGTCCTCGCCGCTCATGTGGAAGAAGCCTTCATTGTGGAAATAGTCCATCTCGCGGGCTTGCCAGTCGAGACGGTTGATCGCCACGGTCGTCTTGCCATGTTCGCTACGATAGCCCACACCATGCGTGTCCGGCATGTAGAAGCTGTCCATTTCCACAAGCGTCATGCGACCACGCGAGATCTGCTCGGCAACATGGTTTTCCAGCCGATCATAGATTGCAAGCTCGGTGACAAGAATACCGTAGAGCGCTTCGAGATCCTCCAGCGGCACCTTGAAGAAGGTGAACTGATCGCCCTCGAAATCCTGCGTCAGTGTGAAACCCAGCATGGCTTCCGGTGCCACGCCCTGCGCTGCCAGAAGCTCGATCCAAAGATCGGTATAACAATTGGTTTGCGGCCACATGCGCTCCGGTGAATGAAGCGCATGCGGTTTGTAGTTGTCAGGTCTGACGTCCAGTACCCGCGTCATGTAGCATCAACCCCACAGAGCCTTGCGAACGTTTTCCGGCCAGAATTTGGGGTCCAGGCCGTGGTGATGGAAGAGCGCCAGAGCGATGCGTTCCAGACCAAACCCTACGCAAGCCGTATGCGCTGTATCACCGTCGGCCGTTTTCAGATCCCAAGTCGTACCGAAATGATCCTGATGATAGTTGAAGCTCATGCAGGCCGTCGGTTTGGCCGTTGATGTGATCGGAATCAACAGTTCGAACTTCAGGTTCTGATCACGCTGATTGTTTTTCATCAGACGACCGGCACGACCGAAGAATGGGTCGTTGGCAACATCAATTTCGACAGGCAGCTCAACGGCAGCCATCAGCTTCTTGCCGCGTTCCATCCAGTCTTCACGGAATGCACGCACATCTTCCGGCTTACCAATACGCACATATTCACGCATGCGGAAAAGCTGCTGGCGCGCCGGGTCCTGTGAAGGTTCATGACGGAAGCAGTAGGACTGAATGTCAAACAGACCACCGCCCACCGGCAACTGACCGCGCTTGGCCACAAGCGGGTAAAGCGGATAGCAAGCAGCAGGTGTCAGCACGATATCGGAGGCTTTTTGTCCACCCGTCCAATCTTCGCCCGTTTCCATGCATTGCAGCATGCCCATATGGTCAGCGTCATTGCCGCAGAAGCAATGCACTGTGCCTGCAAGCTGCGGGAAGTTTTTCATGTAGCCGGAGCCTTCAAAATGCGCCCGGTTCATGCCCGGCGGAAAACGAATGGCTTCCGCGCCATCCTGTCCGCCAAACTTCTCAATAAGGCGTCCGAAGGCATCAATTACGTCTTCAAACTGGCCGCTGCGGGCATAGAGACCCTCAACGCCGGTATCAATCAGCAGGCCAGCTTCAAACAGCCGGTCGAGATAAGAAACTTGCATATCCATGGTGTGTTACCCCAAAAGGCTAGTGTCGAGTTTGTGAACGAGCAGCATGTTGGCCGTGTTGTTCAAGATACGTCCATTGGCGATCTGCAGGCGTCCGGAATGGGCGTCACGCAGGTTGCGACCAAGAGAGAACGGCGTGTTGTTCTTGTAGCCTGCGATCCCGCAGATCATCATCGCTTCGTCAACGATCTTGATGACAATCTCCGATGTGGCGACCTTGACGCTATTCATGTCTGCCAGGAAGCCCATCGAAACGAGATTGCTGGGATCAAGCCGCACGCGCTCATATTCTTCGATGCTGGAACGGATATTAGATTTCGCCATGTGCAGCTTGGCCGAAACCTCCGCCAGCGGAACTGCGCCGGGTGGAACCGAACCTGGATTTGATTTTGCACCGGCACGAACAAATTTCTGCGCCTTGGAAACTGCGTCCACTGCAATACCATACCACACGCCGCACCAAAGAAGGTGGCAAACAGCCAGCATGGATTCAGCGGCAATTTCAGCAAATGGCTGCGGAATGATCTGTTCCTTTGGAGCTTCCGCCTTGAAAAGGAACCCGTCAGAACAAGTGCCACGCATGCCCATGGCATCCCAGTCATGGGTCTTGTCCAGCGTATACTGGTCCTTCAGGAACACCGTCATCACCTGGTCGGAAGGCGCTGCATCCTTATGCGAGCGGGACGTGATCAGGATCGCATCCGCGTAGGCGCCATAAGAAATAACGGTCGCTTCCTTCGTCAAACGACAAACATCGCCATCGACTTCAATCGCGCAGATGGAATTGCGTAGGTTGCCGCCAATACCACCTTCCGTGGTTGCAGAACCAAGCAAAAGCTGCTCGCGCACGATGCGGCGCATAAACTCTTCATGCCACTGGTCGCCAACACCATGGGCAACCAGGCTGGAAAGCTTGATGTGGTGCATGGCCAGGATCATGGAGGATGATGCACATGCCTGCGATATGATGGAGCAAATTTCGGCGATTTCCGCGATACCCGCACCTTCACCGCCCAAAGCTACCGGCACTTGAATGCCGAAGAGCTGTGCCTCTTTCATGGCAGCAACGGCTTCGTGCGGGAAGCGCCCCTTGTCATCAACATCGACCGCAAATTTCGCAGCGACTGCGGCCACTTCACGGGCACGCTCTGTCAGGCTTGCACCTTTAACTTCAGCTACAATGTTCATTACGCAGCCTCCTCGGCCAGGATGGTGTTGACCGTTTCTTCGATAGCCTTGATGGACTGGAAGGATTTGCGGTTCAGCAGGTTGTCTGGAAACTCGATATCGAACGCATCCTCAACGGCCAGCATCACCTGAACGGACGCAAAAGACGAAAGTCCCGCCGCGTAAAGATCCGCATCATCCGCCAGATCAGCCACCGCGACCGGCAGCGTGCCATGTTTGGACAGCAATTCCCTGATTTGTGCATTCATACCTGTTCTCCTTGTCCCGATTTGGGTCAGTTGCACCCATATTTTTTGATTTCTGCAGGAGTGATACACGACGGCTGTTAAGATCAGCCTGACAGATAAGGGAAACGAAATGTAAACGGAAAATCTGAAGTGTGACCTGGCAGGCATAAAAAGGCCCCCGAAACATGCGTCCGAGGGCCAGGCTTTGCCGCCCGCTTTGGCGACGACTGGAGATGTCAGTTTTGCAAACCTACCACTGATTGTAGGAGAGGAACTTGCCACTCATGGTGACGACAATACGCTCACCACCTTTTGGGTTTGGCACCTTGTCCACCGTCATGTCGAAATCGATTGCCGACATGATGCCATCGCCACCCTTCTCCTGAATAAGTTCCTTCAGTGTGTCGCCGTAAACGCCGACGATCTCGTAGAAACGATAGATCAACGGATCTGTCGGAACCGTCTGGGAGAATACCTTCGTCGGGTACTCTGCCAAAACGACAGCCGCCTCCTGCGGCAACCCCAGCGCCTTGACAAGAAGATCTGCCTTGTCGCGTGGCAGCGAGTTCATACCAAGGCAGGCGGACGTTGTGAAAACTTCCGACATTCCTATGGCATCGGCCATTTCGGACCACTTCATGCCCGTTGCACGTTTGCGCTCGAAAATCATTTCGGTCACTTCAAGCTTGTTCATGGGGCTTTCCTTTCTTCTGGTTGCGGTGTCAGTTGGGAGAATAAAGCTGTATCGCCAGCGCGATTGTACTGAGCGCGAATATCGCCGTCAGCGCTTTCCAAAACATCAGTGGGTTTCGCTCCGCCAGCGACAGTCGGCCTTCACCAAGAAATTGCGGATTGGGCTGGCTGATATCGAACATGAAAGCCGATAGCGCGTCATAGCGCTTGAACGGATCAGGATGGATAGCCTTCTTCAACGCCCCGTCCACCCAATCGGGAATTCTCGGATTGTGGTGACATGCAGATGTATAGCGCAGCTTCGCCGCCTGCTTGCGTGTTCGCACCTTGGCGGCCTGCGTCCCGTAGGGCAATTTGCCTGTCAGCATTTGATAGACAATGACACCAAGCGAGAAAATATCGGAACTTTCGCTACCGGGATCACCATAGAGATATTCCGGCGCAGAATACTGAACTGTGCCCAACACATCTTCTTCCGGGGCACGTGGCGTGGCCTCCGAAACACCGGCAACCTTTGTCGACCCAAAATCAATGAGCTTAACTGTGCCCTGCCGGTCGATCATTATGTTTTCTGGCCGTAAATCCTGATGCACCATTTCCATGCGGTGGAAAGCCCGCAGGCCCTTTGCAATCTGGTCGGCTATGTTGCGCACATCGTCCAGCGCAGGACGCGGGTTGTCATGCATCCACTGTGTCAGCGACCTGCCTTCAATATATTCTGTGACTGTGTAGAGCGATGCGGGGCGGCGGTTACGCGGATGGGCCTTCAGCACATGGGCACTGTTTATGCGCCGCGCGATCCAGTCTTCCATCATGAAACGGCGCATATGAGCCCCGTCGTCTTTCATCTCCACCGACGGGGCTTTTAGAACCGCACGCTCGCCAGTCTCGCTGTCCTCCACCAGATAGACGTGACTGCGTGCGGAAGCGTAAAGTCGGCGAAGAACCGTGTAGCCGTCAATTTGCTGACGTGGTTCCAGAAGCGGCGGCAGCGGAAGTTTGACGGTGCTGGCGGTCAGTTCGCTTGCATCACTGTCATTTGCAACGGTCTCAACACGCACAATCTGAACAGTCAGATTGTCGTCACTGCCGCGCCTCAATGCCTCCTCAGCAATCAGCCTGGCTGCATCATCGAGACTGGAGGAGTTTTGATCGATAGCATCAGCGACAAATTCCGCGTCGATGAATTCGTAAATACCATCCGTTGCCAGAATATAGACATCGCCAACCGCCAAAGGCTCCTGGCGATAGTCGATCTCAACATTCGGCTTCACGCCAAGCGCACGGGCCAGATAGTTCTCCTGCGAGGAGATGCGGATGCGGTGATCCTCAGTCAGCTGCTCGAACGTGCGACCATTGAGGCGATAGATGCGTGAATCACCGACATGAAAAACATGCGCCGTCGCGGCCTTCATCACAATTGCAGAGAAGGTGGCCACATAGCCCTTGTCCTGATCATAGGCATACTGGCTTGCACGGGTTTGTGCGTAGAGCCAGGAATTGGTGGCCGAAATAACGCGCTGTGCTGCCGTCTTCACCGTCCATGCGTCGGACGTGCAGTAATAATCGGTGAGGAAAGATTTGACCGCCGTTTCAGAAGCAATATGTGACACGTTGGAGGAGGAAATCCCATCCGCAATGGCGATGGCGATGCCCTTCAAGGAAAGTGTCGGCTGCTCAGGAACAAGTATGCCGTGAAAATCCTGGTTGGAGGGTTTCACGCCTTTGTCCGAATACTGCCCGACTGAAACACTCAACTCGGCGCTCATGTGTCCCCAACACAAAAAGGCAATCGGCCCCGCTATACAGCGAGGCCGATATTGGTTCTTATTCTGCAGGTGCTGCTACAGCATTGCGCTTCGGAGACGTTCTGAAGTGCGTGGAATAGAGTGTAGCACCGACGAAGGTCAGGCCACCAACGAGGTTGCCGAGAACAGTCGGGATTTCATTGTAAAGGAAGTAGTCACCCCAAGTGAACTGACCGCCCAGGATGATGCCCGATGGGAACAGGAACATGTTGACGATGGAGTGCTCAAAACCGAGATAGAAGAAGATGATAATCGGCATCCACATGGCAATCACCTTGCCAGGAACGGATGTGGACATCAAAGCCGCAACGACACCGGTGGAAACCATCCAGTTGCACATGACAGCGCGCACGAAGAGCGTCAGCATGCCGCCAGCACCGGCTGCAGCATAACCGAGAGTACGTGCTTCACCAATGTGACCGATCTTCTGGCCAACAGCATTTGGCTCCTGCGTGAAGCCCATGGTGAAGATGATCGCCATGAAAAGCGCCGTCGTCAGGGCACCGGCAAAATTGCCAACAAAAACCAGACCCCAGTTGCGGAAGACACCAGCCCAGGTGCAGCCCGGACGCTTGGCCCACACAGCAAGCGGCGCAAGCGTAAATACACCCGTCAAAAGGTCAAACCCCAGCAGGTAAAGCGTGCTGAAACCAACCGGGAAAAGCAGCGCGCCGACCAGAAAGTTGCCTGTGTTCACCGCAATCGTCACTGAGAATGCTGCAGCAAGCGCCAGGATTGCGCCGGCCATGTAGGCACGAATGAGTGTATCCTTGGTGGACATGAAAATTTTGGATTCGCCCGCATCGATCATCTTCGGAACGAATTCGGATGGTGCAAGATATGACATTTGATACCCCTCTAAATTGTCAATCTCTCTTATGGATCAGTGAACCCGACCCCGAATGTTTCCCAAACTTTCAGACAGCCCTTCCGCAAAAGAAAACGGCGCTGCGTGAGTGCGACCAGTCAGGATCACATTCACACAGCGCCGTTGCTGCCTTGGCCTTTTCGACCATTTGAATTCCGCGCCATCACGGACTTGCTGTCCGGGCCAAGTGCGGCACTTCAACAAGTAGTTATTAGGGGTAGAGCATTTTTCACATTTGCACAAGATTTAAGTTTGAGCAAATATTGCCTATATTTTGATCGTTTCATGTAGTGGTGAAAACAAATACGGCGACTCTCCACCATGAAGGGCCGCCACCTTGAACTTCAACCAGAATGAACAGATCCGGAATTTCGGTCAGGCAACACTTTGACTGGTTCATGGCCACCCAATTGCGAAAAGCATCCCCGTCCAATCAACAGTTTCGCGCGGTCGAGGAATCCGTTATCTCTTGGCACGCACGGGGGAAGCCGCAGTGAAAACATTGAAACAAAAAATCCACGAGCTCTATGAGGGCGACACCGCTCTGGCGCACAAATTTCGCTACACTCTTCTTGCGCTTGATCTCGTGGCTGTTCTTTATCTGGTCGCGTCAACATTCTACTATGGCTCGCAGCTTACCCATATTCTCGACATCATATTTGGCGCCTATCTGGCCGTTGACTATGTGGCGCGGTTCTGGATTTCCAATACACGGTTACGCTTTATCCTTCACCCGCTCAATCTGGCGGACCTGATCGCCACCTTGTCATTCCTCGCCCCGTTTCTCGGCTCCAGCTTCTCATTCCTGCGCGGGCTGCGTGTATTGCGGCTGCTGCGCTCCTACCGCCTGCAAAACAAGCTGCGCGAGGATTTCGCCTATTTCAAACGCAATGAAGATGTAATCCTGTCGGTCACCAACCTCTTCATCTTCATTTTCGTTATGACGGAATCTGTTTTCGTCTCGCAGGTCGGCATAAATCCCAGCGTCACAAACTTCCTCGATGCCATGTATTTCACAGTCACGACGCTGACGACCACGGGCTTTGGCGACATCACCCTGCAAGGGCCATATGGGCGTTTGCTTTCCATTCTCATTATGGTCTTTGGGGTGTCTCTGTTTTTGCGATTGGTGCAAACGCTGTTCCGTCCGTCACGTGTTCGCCACGCCTGCCCCTCATGCGGATTGAACCAGCATGAACGCGACGCCGTGCATTGCAAGCATTGCGGCACGGTGCTGAACATTCCCAATGATGGCGAGGTCTAGGACGGGAACTCTGGAATTGCGCATTCTCAAATCTTTTGCACTGCAATGTGAGAAAGTCACAAACGATATATAGGGAATATTCTATACGGCTCCTCAAACACGAATCTCAAACTGCAAGGAGCCAAACATGCAGACTCGCGCAGCGGACAAATATTCGCCACTCTACTTCCTTTCCTCCGTAGGTGCAGGCGGCCTCGTCGTCACTTTCTTTATGTATCTTCTGTTCTGGGTACCCCACAAAGGCCGCGCGGTTCCGAATTTTGAAGACATTATGGCTGCCTGGCCATCAGCATCGCCGCTACATCAGGCAGCAATCGCGATCGCCATGGGTGCCATCGCCCTCTTCACCGTTTTGAACGTTCAAAAATTGATCTGGAACATCGCAGCCTTCTCCCGCTGGAAAAAGACCGACGCCTACGAGAACGTCCGTTCGTCCAATGCAGAGACCACGTTGCTGGCCTATCCGCTGGCACTCGCTATGGGCGTGAATGCGCTTTTCATTGCAGGGCTGGTCTTTGTGCCAAACCTCTGGCCTGTTGTGGAATACCTCTTCCCCATCGCCATTGTCGTTTTCATCGCCATCGGCATCTTTGCACTGTCGATCATTGGCGACTTCCTGGGCCGCGTGCTCACCAAAGGCGGTGTCTTTGATGTAACCGCGCACAACTCATTTGCGCAGCTTCTACCGACCTTCGCACTTTCCATGGTTGCCGTGGGCATTGCAGCACCTGCCTCCATGTCCGCCAATCCGGTTGTCGTCGGCATCGCCGTCGTCTTTTCCACCTTCTTCGGCATGACCGCAATTGTCTACGGCACGATTGCCCTGTTCACCGCATTCAATTCGATGCTGCATTACGGCACTTCCGAAGAAGCGGCCCCAACGCTTATGGTCGTCATCCCGATCATGACGGTTCTCGGCATCATGTTCATGCGCCAGGACCACGGCCTTCACTCAGAATTTGAGGTCCATACTGCCGCTGCAGAAACACTGGTCTTCATCTCTCGCGTTCTGGCCGTCCAGTTCATGTTCCTCGCCCTTGGCCTCGTCGTTTTGCTGCGTCAGGGTTATTTCAAGGACTTCATTTTTGGCAACGGCACTTCTGCTGGCTCCTACGCGCTTGTGTGCCCCGGCGTTGCACTGTCCGTCATGGTGCAGTTCTTTGCTAATAAGGGTCTCGTCGCGGCAGGCCTTGTCGCAAAATATGGTGTGGCATACTGGAGTGTCACCGCGTTGGCCATCGTCTTCCAGCTTATCATGATCGCCCTTTATTTCCGCCTCAACAGCCAACATTTTGGGAAACAGGCTGCACCGAAAGTCGTCGCAGCGGAATAACCCGCTGCAATCCCCCCGACGACCTAACCGCGCCCTCCTCTCCAAACAGGGCGCGGTTTCTTATATTTGAAAATGAGATCGTCGCCCTTGCGCGATAATTATGTCGTAGACAGAATTTGGTCCGGCATTTTCTGGCTTTAATATCCCTGCCAAAATGCAATTTCGGGGTCCAAATCCATGGCAGAATTTCCCACCAAAGCAAAAATCGTAATCGTCGGTCTCGGCGGTATTGTTGGTGCATCCATCGCCCACCACCTCATCGAGCGTGGTTGGGATGAAATTGTCGGCATCGACAAGTCGGGCATCCCGACAGATATCGGTTCTACAGCCCACGCATCTGATTTCTGCTACACGACCAGCCACGATTATTTGTCGGTTTGGACCACACAGTATTCCATCGATTTCTTCGAAAAGATGGGCCACTACGCCCGCGTCGGCGGCCTCGAAATCGCCCGCGCAGGCGACGATGCCTGGATGGAAGAGCTGAAGCGCAAGGTCACCTCCGGTCGCGCATTCGGCACAAACGTTCGCATGATCGACGCTGCGGAAGTGAAAGAAAAGTTCCCGCTGGTTGAAGAAGAAATGGTTGCAGGCGGCATGTGGGACCCGGACGCCGGTCTCGTCATCCCGCGCTCGCAGACGGTTGCAGGCAAACTGGTAGACGCTGGCGAAAAGGCCGGCAAGCTGCTCGCTTTCGCCAACACACCGGCTCAGTCACTTATCGTTGAAGGCGGCCGCATCAAGGGTGTCAAGACCCACCGCGGCACCATCATGGCCGACCACGTGATCGTTTGCGCGGGCCTTTGGGGCCGCCTGATTGCCGAAATGGTTGGCGAAGACCTGCCCGTTATGCCGGTTGACCACCCGCTGACATTCTTCGGTCCCTACAACGAGTTTGAAGGCACCGGTAAGGAAATCGGCTACCCGCTGATGCGCGACCAGGGCAACTCTGCCTATATGCGCGACACGGGTGATCCGAAGTCCCCCGAAGGCGGCCAGATCGAATGGGGCTACTATGAGCAGCATGAGCCGCGCATGTGCCACCCGCGCGACCTCTTGGAGAAAGAAGAAGCCCGCCTTTCACCATCACAGCGCGACCTGGAAATGGAACAGATCCTTGAGCCGCTGGAACGCGCTATGGAACTGACCCCGATCCTCGGTGAACTGGGTTACAACGAAGGTCACTCCTTCAACGGTCTTCTGCAGGTTTCTGCTTCCGGTGGTGCATCTTGCGGTGAATCGCAGAAGGTCCGCGGCCTGTGGTATTGCGTTGCCATCTGGGTGAAAGACGGCCCCGGCTACGGCAAGCTCATTGCCGACTGGATCACAGACGGCCGCACGGAAATTGATCACAACTCGATCGACTATTCCCGCTTCTATCCACACCAGCTGACGGAAGAATATATCGCGAACCGGTCTTATGAAGCCGCGCAGAAGATCTACTTCCCGGCTGTTCACCCGCGCGAACCCTATATCTCCAGCCGTTCAGTCAAGCGTTCGCCTTTCTATGAGCGCGAAGTTGAGCTTGGCGGTCACTTCATGGAACTCGGCGGTTGGGAGCGTGCACACGGCTACGCCTCCAACGAGCATCTGCTTGAGAAATTCGCCGACAAGGTTCCGGTACGTGAAAACGAGTGGGACAACCGCCACTTCTGGCGCGTTTCCAATGCCGAGCATCTGCAGCTTTCTGAAGATTGCGGCATCATCAACCTGTCGCACTTCTACATCTTTGATGTGGAAGGACCGGACCATGTTGAGCTGATGGAATGGCTCTGTGCTGCCAAGATCGGCGGCGACAACATGGTTGGCAAGGGTATCTACACCCACTTCCTCGACGATGAAGGCATGGTGCGCGCCGACTTGACCGTGATCCGCATGGCAGACCGCTGCCGCGTGATCGACGGTGCTGACGCCGGCCCACGCGACTTCCACTATGTTCGCCGCATGGCCGAAGACAAGGGCTACAACGTGACCGTGACCGATGTATCTGAGAAGTACATCACCATCGGCATCTGGGGTCCCAATGCCCGCGAAAACCTGAAGAAGGTTGTGAGCGACCCCGCTGGTCTCGACCCGGAAAACTTCCCCTTTGCAGCGATCAAAAATATCGAGATTGCTGGCAAGACCGTTTCCGCTTTCCGCCTCTCCTACGTTGGTGAGCAGGGTTGGGAACTTCATATGAAGTATGAAGACGGCCTGGCTGTCTGGGACGCGCTGCGCGCTCAGGGTATCACGCCGGTGGGTGTTGAAACCTATGCAAACTCGCGTCGTCTGGAGAAGAGCCTGCGCCTGCAGAACGCCGACCTTCTGACCCAGTACAACCTGATCGAAAGCGATCTGGCACGTCCGAAGGTCAAGGAAGCCGACTTCCGCGGCAAAGCCAAGCATGTGGAATACAAGGCGCGCGACCATCAGCCCGCCATGCTCTGCACGCTGGTGATGACGGAAAACACAGATGCAAAGGGCGTAAAGCGTTATCCGGTTGGCACAATGCCGGTTGTTGATCCCGAAACAGGTAAGACGCTGGTCGATGAACTCGGCCGCATCTCCTACACGACCTCGGTCGCCTTCGGCCCGACCATCGGCAAAAACATCATCCTGGCGTACCTGCCGCATGCCTATTGCCAGATGGGCCGCAAGCTGAACGTTGAATATTTCAACGAGACCTATCCGGTCGAAGTCGTCGGCATCGGTTACCAACCGCTCTACGACCCGGAAAATCTGAAGCCGCGTTCGTAAGCGATCCAACAAAAATGGCGGGAAATTCCCGCCATTTTCATTTCTGCAACCTGCCCCGAGCACCAGGTAAGCCAAGAACACCGGCGCACAGACTTGAAGTTGCTGTCACAATTCTTGCATCACGACCTTGCCGCATCGTATGCCGCAACGATCTTGTCAGCACGTGAGCGCACTTCGGCGGCGGAAAGACCGGGCGTGAAGAGCGACGTGCCAATACCAAAGCCGGTCGCACCGGCGGCAAACCACTCTCCAAAATTTTCCGGCCCTGCCCCGCCCACAGCATAGGTTTCTGCTTCCGGTGGCAACACCGCCCGAATGGCCTTCAAACCAGCCGGGCCGACCAACGACGCAGGAAAGAACTTCAGACCATCCGCGCCCGCACGCAAGGCACCAAAGGCCTCTGTCGGTGTCATGACGCCGGGATATGATGCCATGCCCATGGATTTTGTCTGCGAAATAACCGCCGGATTCATATCCGGAGAAACAATCAGGCGACCACCAGCGTTGAAAACATTTGCAACGTCTTCCGTGGTCAGGACGGTACCCGCACCAATTTGAGCAACGTCGCCATAGGCCTTGGCCATTGCAGAGATGCTCTCAAGCGGACGCGGAGAATTCAGCGGCACCTCAATCACGGTAATACCAGCTGCAATCAGCTCCCCGCCAATTTCGACAACCTCTTCCGGCGTCACGCCACGCAAAATGGCAATGATCTTGCGACCGCTCATACTGACATTCCCTTCACATATTCATCCCAGGCTCGTCTCAACCCGGCAATTACCATTTCGTCGCCACTCACGATTTCGGTAGCTACACCCTTGGCCGCGAGGGCTTTTGCGTAAAGCTGCGTCAGGGCACCGCCGCCGACTAAGGCGACCTCGCTGCCCGCCCAGAGCCCCTGCACCGAAGCCAACTCCGCGCCGATCACCAGTCCGGAAAGCCGGGAGTATGCCTCCACAGCCCCCAAACCATGCAGCAATCCCTCGGCACGCAATGCAAACAAATGCGCGACAAAGCTGTCGGGCACCGCAAAAACATCATTTACCCCTTGCAAGAAGGCCGCCTCATCGTGGCCCCGCTCGAGCGAAAACCGCAACACGGTGTTCTGCTCCAGCGCCGCGAATATCTCGCCGGTCATGATTGTTCGAAATTCTCGAATCCCGTCGTTCTCCAGATAAGCCCACTTGGCATGTGTACCGGGTAGGCAAACCGTGCCTGAGAAGTCTGGATGTGTGGCCAGAAAACCTGCAATTTGTGTTTCCTCGCCGCGCATCACGTCGGCTGGCTTGTCTTGTGAAACACCGGGCAAGATCAAAACGCTCAGCCGTGGATCACTTACCTTGGCTTGAATTGCCTGCGCGACACCGGGCGGCGCGCAAGGGGCCGCGACATAGGGCGCTTCCACCCATCCCTGTCGCGCACCAATCATGCCACAGGCAAGCACCCTGGTAACACCGTCTGCAACAAGCCATGGTTCTATCAGTTCCAGCAATGCGGGTTCAAATTCTTCGGGCTTGAGTTTCCCCATGCCCTTGTCGCTCTCTCCGTGAGCGATAACCGAACCGTCTGCGGCAAGCGCCCAGGCCCGCATATGCGTTGTACCCCAGTCGACGCCAATCCATTCGGTAGCTACCATTGTCTCACCTGCACTATTGTTCAAAAACGAGCTGCTTTCGCAGCAAGCCAGTCACGATGGCCGATTGCCAGCGACGCAATGACGTGTCGTTAAACTTCTTCATTGCGCCCGCCCATTCATGCAACGTTCGCCATATCCATCAACCAATTCGTCTACTAGTTCCCGGAACCGGTCAAGGTCAAGTTCCGTGCCGGTCGACGTGTCTGTCATCGTGATAAGATATTTATGCGCTGACTTTGAGCATCCGCAAAGGCCGGAATTCAGGTCTTAACAACGCTGGAACAGGCACAAAATGATAAAATTCAAGCCATATTTATCGTTTTAAAACATACCCTTAAAAGTTTCTCATTCCATTCATCTTCGCAAGTGCAATAGCAAAAACAGAAATCAGGCGCTTGACAACCTACCCAGTAGTATGTCCAAATCCTGCTACTGTTTCAGGACAGCTCCGGAAGAGAGCGGCCGACTAACAGGTGGGAGGAATAATGACAGCGTCTACTGCGCTTCTGCCGACCGATGAGGGGCAGAAAGTCATACTTGATATGGCTGCACAATGCTTCATGGAGCGCGGTTTCCATGGGACCAGTATCGACGATGTTGCGCGCCGCCTTGGCTCAACAAAGGGTCGCGTCTATCACTTCTTCGCATCGAAGGCAGACCTGCTGTTGGCGGTCGCCGAATACGGCATGGATGTGAACTTTCATCTGGTAAAGCCGCACCTGGACAAGCCTGCACCGGCGCTTGAAAAACTGCGTGCCATGGCAACCGCCCACACGCTGGCGATGATCAAATATCGCCCCTATCAGAATGCTGTGTGGCAGGGGGTCGAGATTCATATGCGCGGCGCAACCACGCCGGAGCAGCGCGAGCGCCTCGCGTCGCTTGTCGACACAAGAGACCGCTACTCCAATCTTTTCAAAGCTGTTTTGGACGAGGCCCGAGAGGATGGTGCACTCCATTACACAGACGGTTCAATTGCACGGCAGCTCATGTTCATGACGCTGAACTCGCCGGTATTTTGGTACAAACCCCGCGCGGATGAAACAGAAGAGGATCTGCAATTCATCGCGCAGCAATGCGTGGATTTCGCCCTGAAAGGGCTAGATATGCGCGAAGCGGAGAATTGACGACAAGGAGATGCTGTTTGGCCCTGGGAGAAGGCCGAAACAAAAATCTGCAAGACCAAGGACGGTAACGTCGAAGGCATGGGAGGGCCTTTCATTGGACTTATTGCAACTTATTATCAGCGGCCTCGCAAATGGCTGCGTCTACGGCCTGATTGGGCTTGGCTTTGTGTTGATTTACAAAGCCACCGAAGCGGTCAATTTCGCCCAAGGCGATATGATGATGCTTGGCGCATTCATCACACTCTGGCTCACGAATGAAGGCCATGTTGGCTTGCCCTTCTGGCTTGCTGTCATTCTGGCAATTATCGCCATGGCAGCCCTTGGCTACCTCATAGAAGTCGTCCTTATTCGCCCCATGTTTGGCCAGTCTCAGGTATCGGTCGTCATTCTCACCATCGCGCTTGGCTTTGTCGCACGCTTCGTTGCCGGCACCATCTGGGGCCATGAGCCGCAATCGCTGGAAAGCCCGTTTGCCGGACAGGATATGCGCTTTGGCGGACTTGTTCTGGGACTTGATGAAGTTGTGATTATTGGCACAACGCTGGCCTTGACGGGTGGGCTATACCTATTTTTCGCTTTTACCCGGCTGGGACTTGCCATGCAGGCCGCCTCACAAAACCAGCTTGCCGCCTATTACATGGGCATTCCGGTCAAGCGCATTCACTCGTTGATCTGGGCACTGTCGGGCGCGGTTGCTGCCATCGCAGGTGTTCTATTTGCAGCCAAGGGCGCAATTGACCCCTCTGCCGGTCTGCTGGGTATCAAGGCCTTTGCTGCGGCCATCATCGGCGGCTTTGGTTCCCTGCCCGGCGCATTGTTGGGCGGTCTGATCGTCGGACTGGTGGAGCCGCTTTCTTCTCGCTATGTCGCGGCTGGCGTATCACAGATCATGCCATACCTGATCCTGTTGATCGTTCTCATTTTGCGCCCGCACGGCATTCTGTCTCAAATTCGAGCCAAGAAGGTGTGAACCATGAGAATTGTTTTCAAAACCTCTTATGATGCAGACATCCGGCTCTTCAAACATCGTGCCCAGGCCTTCTGGTATGCACTGCTGCTGGCTTGCGCGATTGCCGCCCCATTTGCTTTGGGCGACTTCCTGACCGGCGAAGCAACCAACGTGCTCATTTGGGCAATTTGCGGCCTGGGTCTCATGTTGCTGGTGGGACAGAGTGGTCAGGCCAGCCTTGGCCATGCCGCCTTCATGGCAATTGGTGCCTATGCCTGCGTATTGCAACAGACGATGCTTGGCATCCCCTTCATCATAGCCTTTCCGCTGGCTGGCATCATCACAGGTTTGGCAGGCGTTCTGTTTGCATTGCCTGTCACACGGCTGCACGGCATTTATCTGGCAATCGCAACCATCGCGATCTCCATCATGATGGAGGATGTGATTATCCTGTCCGAACCGATTACCGGTGGGGTGAACGGGCTCTTTGCCCCTGACATCGAAATCTTCGGCATGAGCTTCAACCGCTACGCCAACCCGCATGGGCTCTATTGGCTGGTGCTCTTCATCGCCACTTTGCTGGTCTTGGCTTATCGCAACATGCAACGTTCGCCCCTTGGCCGCGCCTTCGCTGCTATCCGCGATTCCGAAATCTCAGCCGAAGCCATGGGCATTCACGTCGCGCGAACAAAGGCCCTCGCCTTTGGTCTGTCCTGTGCCATCACGGGTCTCGGCGGCGCTCTGATGGGTCACTTTTCCACGATATTCAATCACGAGACCTTCAATATCGTGATTTCGATCAGCCTCATTCTGATGATCGTGATTGGTGGACTTGGCACCATCCATGGCGCATTTCTGGGTGCGATTGTGATCGGTTTCCTGCCACAGGTAATTGCATTTGCACGCGATGCCATTGGCGAATGGACCGGCATAGGTTCCATCATCGTACCCGGTCTCGAATCCGGCATTTTCGCCACAATCCTTGTCGTCTTCATCCTCTTTGAGCCGATGGGCATGTATGGCCGCTGGGTGAAAATCCGCACCTATTTCGAGCTGTTCCCCTTTGCCCGGCGCGACATGTTCCGCCGCCAGAAAACCTATCTTAAGACGGAGCGTATCAGATGAGCCTCCTCGAACTGAAAAATGTGACGCTCAAATTTGGCGGCATTACCGCTGTCGACAACGTATCTTTCTCGGTGGAAGAAGGCGAAGTCTTCGCTCTCGTCGGCCCCAATGGTGCTGGAAAATCGACGATCTTCAATATGATCTCGCGTTTCTACACGCCTTTCTCCGGTGATATCCTGTTTGAAGGCAAGTCAATCCTGGACAAGCAGGCACATGAGATCGCAAGTCTTGGCATCGCTCGCACCTTCCAGAATATCGAGCTTTTCGAGCAAGCCAGTGTGCTGCAGAACATGCTCGTGGGGCGCCATACAAAGCGCCGCTCCAACTTCCTGACGGAAATGCTGTTCACTCCGTTTGTGCGTCGCGAAGAGTTTGCGCATCGCGCCGCGGTGGAAAAGGCGATCGACTTCCTCGACCTGCAAGCCTATCGCGACAAGCTGATTGCCGGTCTGCCCTATGGCGTGCGCAAGGTCGTGGAAATGGGTCGGGCGCTCGCCATTGAACCAAAGCTGCTTCTGCTGGACGAGCCTGCGTCCGGTCTTTCCGTTGAAGAGACGCAGGACGTCGCATTCTGGGTGGAAGACATGAAGAAGGTGATGGGTATCACCGTCTTGATGGTTGAGCACGACATGCACCTTGTTTCCTCCGTGTCTGACCGCGTGCTGGCACTTGCCGATGGCAAGATGCTCGCCCTCGGCAGTGCACACGACGTGCAAAACGACCCTGCGGTCATCGAAGCCTATCTGGGTTCAGACGAGGAGGCTGCGTAATGGCTGGCGAACCACTTCTGAAGATCGACAATCTCGAAAGCTATTACGGGCCGATCATGGCGATCCGGGGCGTGAGCCTGGAAGTTCATGAAGGCCAGATTGCCACCGTCTTGGGTGCCAATGGCGCGGGCAAGACAACACTGATGAAAACCATCTGCGGCGTGATGGACCCCGAAAAAGGGACTGTGAAGCTGAATGGCGAGGAAATTCAGGGCCGGGATCCGGATTTCTCCGTTCGCCGAGGCATAGTTCAGGTGCCGGAAGGGCGTGAAATTTTCCCGCTTCTCTCGGTCGAGGACAACTTGAAAATGGGCGCCTATACGCGTTCTGACCGGGGGCAGATAGCCGCCGACATCGACCTCGTCTACTCCTACTTTCCAATCCTGAAGGAGCGTGCCCGTCAGGATGCAGGCGTGCTTTCCGGCGGGCAGCAGCAAATGTTGGCAATTGGGCGTGGGCTGATGGCCCGCCCCAAGATCATGCTTCTGGATGAGCCTAGCCTTGGCCTTTCGCCGCTGCTGACGAAGGAGATCTTCACAATCGTTCGCCGCCTGAATGAAGAGCAGAAGGTGACAATGCTGGTCGTGGAACAGAACGCCAAGATCGCCCTCGACACGGCACATTATGGCTATGTGATGGAACTTGGACGCATCGTGATGGGCGGCCCTGCAGAAAAGCTGCGTGCATCGAAAGATGTGCAGGAGTTTTACCTCGGCCAACGAGCAGAAGGCGAGCGCGGGCAGCGTCGCTGGAAGGCCAGAAAGACCTGGAGGTGAGATATGAATAACATGGTCAAGATCCCGCCACAGCAGATTGTTCACGGTGTCAGCATCAATGCAGACCTGACGCAGGGGCCCTATTTCATTGATGGCTGCGACACGTTGCCCAAGCTTTTCAGGGCGCGCTGCGAAGAGCTTGGCGACAAGACAGCCCATCGTGAAAAAGACTTTGGCATCTGGCACGCCTATAGCTGGAAAGACTGGTATGAGCATTCCCGCCTCATAGCGCTCGGCCTTATTTCGCTTGGCCTCAAAGCTGGCGAATGTGTTTCCATTCTTTCTGAAGACAACAAGGAATGGATATATATCGACATTGGCGTTCAATGCGTAAATGGCATTTCCACCGGCATCTACACCACAGATTCCGCTAGCCAGCTTGCCTACATCGTCAACGATTCAAAAAGCCGTTTCCTGTTTTTGGAAAACGACGAGCAGCTCGATAAATATCTGCAGGTTCGCGACGAAATGCCGGACCTCATCAAGGTTATCGTGCTGGACGGCGAAGGACTGCATGACTTCAAGGATGATCATGTGATCTTCATCGAAGATCTCTATGAGATTGGCCGCCAGGAACTGGCCAAAGAGCCGGATCGTTTCGAGCGGGAAATTGCGGCAACTTCACCCGATGCCACCGCTATGCTGATCTACACATCCGGCACGACGGGCATGCCCAAGGGCGTCATGATCGCGCATTCCAATATTGTCTTCACCACGGCTTCGAACGCGCTGACATTGCCTGTATTTGCCGATGATGAGCAGGTCTGTTTCCTGCCGCTTTGCCACATTCTGGAGCGCATGATTTCGGTCTTCGGCCCCATCGTTTCACGCTCAACTGTCAATTTCGCAGAAAGCCCGGAAACGGTGTTTGACAATGTGCGCGAAGTCTCGCCCAGCGCCTTCACTGCGGTGCCGCGCGTGTGGGAAAAAATCTATTCGCGCGTGATGATTTTGATCAACGACGCAACGCCTTTCGGTCGATGGGCATTCAACAAAGCAATTTCCACCGGCATGAAAATAGTCGCGCTGGAAGATGACGGCAAACGAGTCCCTCTAGGCCTGAGACTGACTTATGCCTTCTGGGACTTTGCGCTGCTGCGCAATGTTCGCCGCAGTCTGGGTTTCGATCAGCTGCGTCGCGGCACAACCGGGGCGGCTCCGATCTCGCCGGAAATACTGCGCTGGTACAAGGCATTGGGCATTCGCGTGCTGGAAGGCTACGGCATGTCCGAGTCAACCGGCATCATGTCGGTCAACAAGATTGAAGACAACAAATACGGCACCGTTGGTCCTGCGGTACCGGGGTCAGCGATCCGCATCGCGCTGGATGGCGAGATCCAGTACAAGGCGGGCAATGTCTTCAAGGGCTATTGGCAAAATCCGGAAAAGACCGAAGAGGCGTTGACCGAGGATGGCTGGCTGAGAACCGGCGACATTGGCCAGCTCGACAACAACGGCTTCCTGAAAATTTCCGGCCGCCTGAAAGACATCATCATCACAGCGGGCGGCAAGAACATCACGCCCGCCGAGTTCGAAAACCGTCTGAAGTTCTCGCAATATATTTCCGATGCCGTCATAATCGGCGATCGCCGCAAATACCTCACCTGCCTCATTATGATTGACGAGGAAAACGTGCAGAAATTTGCGCAGGATAATCGCATTCCATTCTCCGATTTCGCCTCACTATGTGCACGGCCGGAAGTTCAGGAGCTAATCGGCAAGGAAATCGAGAATGTGAACAAGGACTTCGCCCGTGTGGAGCAGGTGAAGAAGTATCGGTTGATCGACATTCTGCTAACCGCAGAGGACGATGAACTGACACCCACCATGAAATTGAAGCGGGCTTTCGTGGAGAAGAAACACGAACGCCTGATCAAGGAGATGTATGCCGAGGCCTGAGGAGACCAAGGCGACATGCAAAGAGGAGGAACACTCAAATGAAGAAATACACCAAAACAATCGCCGCCGCGCTCATGGCCGGTAGCGCCATGGTGGCGGCACAGGCTGCCAACGCCCAGGGCGTAACCGATGATGAAGTCGTTATCGGCTCCAACCAGGACATGTCAGGCATCTTCGCCGCATTTGGCGCGCCTGCGGTCAAGGCAGCACAACTCTACTTTGACGACGTCAATGCCAAGGGCGGCGTGCATGGTCGCAAGATCAAGTTCGTTGTGGAAGACCATGGCTACCAGATGCCGAAGGCCATGCAGGGCCTCAACAAGCTGGTCAATTCTGACAAGATCTTCGCCATGTTCCTGCAGCTTGGCACGCCAATGAACATTGCCGCTTTCCCGATCATGGAAGCAAAGCAGGTGGCAAACGTGGCACCTCTCACCTCTGCTCGCCAGATGGTTGATCCGCTGACAGCATACAAATATGCGGGCTTTTCCTCCTACTACGATCAGGCACGTCTGGGCCTGAAATATCTGGCGGAAAATGAAGGCGCAAAGAACATTTGCTCCATGTACATTCCGTCTGATTTCGGCAACGAAATCAAGGAAGGTACAGACGCTGCCGTGGCTGAATTCGGTCTCGAGTTCAAGGCTGAGACCACCCACAAGCCGGATGAGCAGGACTTCGTGGGCTCGCTCACAAAGCTGAAAGACGCCGGTTGCGACACCATCACGATTGCCCTTGGCGTGCGCCAGGTCATCACGGCTGTTGCGACTGCCAAGAAGATGGGCTGGAACGACGTGAAGTTCCTCGGCTCGTCAGCGGCTTTCCACACTGCAGTCGCCAAGGTTCCAGGTGGTATCACCGAAGGCTTCTACGGTGCTGCAGGCTGGTCTGACATTGTGGCTCGCATGGGCAATGAAACCGTGAAGGCCTGGGTCGACAGCTATCAGGCAGCAACCGGTGAGTTTCCGTCTTCCGGTGCTCTGCTCGGCCGTTCGGCAGCTGAAACACTGGTGCGTGCACTTGAAGCCGCTGGTCAGGATCTGACACCGGAAAGCTTCCAGAAGGGCATGGAAAGCCTCGATTTTCGGGATGAAATTGCTGACGTTCAAATCAAAATGGGCCCCGACGATCACGTCGGCGGCGACCCAATTGTTATCTCCAAGATTGAAGGTGGCGACTGGAAAGAAGTGGCTCGCGTAGACCCATAATCGAAGACCTGCAACACCCGGCGGCATGCCGCCGGGTGTTCTCACTTGTATCAGAGGTAAAGCTATGACGACTGCGGTCAACACCCGCCTGGAGGGTGACGTTTTTCTAATTGAAATCAACAACCCGCCGGTGAATGCGGCATCCGCCGCCGTGCGCCAGGGCGTTGCCGATGCAATTGCAGAATTTTCCGCCACCGAAGAGGCCAAGGCCGCCGTGATTTATGGCGCGGGTCGCACCTTCGTTGCTGGCGCTGACATCAAGGAATTCGGCAAGCTGCCGAAGGGCATCATGCTGCCCGAAACGATTCAGATTGTTGAAGACAGCAAAAAGCCCGTTATTACCGTGATCCACGGCACCGCCCTCGGTGGCGGGCTGGAACTCGCGCTTGGCAGTCATTTCCGCGTTGCGCTCAAGGGTGCAAAGGTCGGGCTGCCGGAAGTTGCAATCGGCGTTATGCCGGGTGCCGGTGGCACGCAGCGCCTGCCCCGCCTCATCGGGTTTGAAGCGGCTGCGGACATTATTGCGACCGGACGTCAGGTCGCGGCCAATGAAGCGCTGCAGCTTGGCATTATCGACGCTATTGAGGATGTGGATGATCCCAAGGCTGCAGGCACGATTGTCGCCCGCCACGTGATCGACGACAACCTGCCTATTCGTCGTGTCAGCGCGCTCAATGAAAAAGTCGAGGCGCGCAAAGGTGACACCGCATTTTTCGATGCGATCCGCGCTGAGGTCAAACGGAAAGCCAAGGGGCAGATTTCTCCTGTGCGCGCCATTGATGCATTGGAACTGGCCGCCAATGTGCCCTTCGCAGAAGGCATGGTGAAAGAGCGCGATATTTTCATCGAACTGATGAACAGCTCGCAGTGCAAGGCGCTTATCCACGCTTTCTTCTCAGAGCGCGAAGTTGCCAAAGTGCCGGAGCTGGCAACCGGAACGGCCAAAGATATTCAAAAAGCCGGCGTGATCGGCGGCGGCACCATGGGCTCCGGCATCACGCTTTCCATGCTTTTTGCGGGTATCCCGGTCACCATGGTGGAGCGTGATGCGGAAAGTGCTGAACGTGGACGTGCCAATGTCACCAAGGTGCTCAATGACGGGATCAAGAAGGGCCGTTACGACGAGGCCTATCGCGATCATGTGATGAACACGCTCTATAGCGTAACAACCGATTTCGAAGCGCTTGGCGATTGCGACATCATCATCGAAGCCGCATTTGAAATGCTGGACATCAAGCGCGAAGTGTTCACCACGCTTGAAAAAGTGGCAAAGCCGGATGCCATTCTGGCATCCAACACTTCCTACCTCGACATCAATAAGATTGCGGAAGTGACCTCACGACCGCAAAACGTGCTGGGCCTGCACTTCTTTTCGCCCGCCCACATCATGAAATTGCTCGAAATCGTGGTCGCCGACAAAACTTCAGCAGACGCGGTCGCGACAGGTTTCGCGCTGGCTCGCAAGCTGAAGAAAATTGGCGTTCGCGCGGGTGTTTGCGATGGCTTCATCGGCAATCGCATTCTGGAAGTTTACATGAAAGCTGCTGCCTTCATGGTAGAGGAAGGCACAAGCCCCTATTCAATCGACAAGGCCGTGTTGGGCTTTGGTTACCCAATGGGCCCGCACCAGATGGGCGATCTTGCGGGCCTCGACATTGGCCTTATGTCGCGCAAGCGCCGCATTGCCGAGGGTTACAAGGGCCGCTACGCCTTTGAGTACCTCGATTGGCTCGGCGAAAAGGGCGATCTTGGCCAGAAAACCGGGCGCGGCTGCTACGATTATTCTGCCGACCCGCGCAAGGGAGCCGAAAACCCGGAATTTCTCGCCGCCATTGAACGCATCCGGCAGGAAAAAGGCATCGAACAAAAGGGTGAACTTTCCGCTGATGAGATCATGCGCCGCTACATGGCTGCGATGATCAACGAGGGCGCCAAGGTTGTCGAAGAAGGTATCGCACTTCGTCCGCTCGACGTCGATATCGTCATGCTCTCAGGCTACGGCTCACCCCGCTGGCGCGGTGGCCCGATGCACCATGCCGATGAGCGCGGTCTCGCGAACATTCTTGCCGACCTCAATGAATTCGCAAAGCAGGATCCAGTGTTCTGGAAACCAGCCAAGCTCATTGAGGACTTGGTGGCCCGGGGCGAAAATTTTGCAAGCCTGAATAAGGCCTGATTGCTCGCCTTTCAGCGTCATGGTCGGGCATGCCCCGGCCATCCAAACACGGGCTTTTGAGTGAATCCTCGGGTCAGCCCGAAGATGACCAAATAGAGAGATTTGAATGAGGGGCGAAAGGCCACTCTACATAGAGATTTTGCGGAGGGCATCCCCCTCCAAACGAGACAGACCAGGAGAACCAAAAGATGCGCGAAGCTGTGATTGTATCGACTGCCCGTACGGGCATTACCAAGGCATTCAGAGGTGAACTGAACGCCACCCATGGCGCTGATTTCGGCGGCGCGGTCGCAAAGGCCGCCGTGGAGCGCGCGGGCATTGACCCGGAACTCATTGAAGATGCGATTTTCGGCTGCGGCATGCCGGAAAGCGCGACCGGCCAGAACATTGCCCGCCACATCGGCGTGCGCGCGGGCCTGCCGCTTTCCATGACGGGCGGTACGGTTTCACGCCATTGCGGCTCTGGCCTGTTTGCCATTGCCGCTGCCGCCTCGCAGATCTCCCAGAATGGCGCACCGGCCATGCTGGCAGGCGGGCTGGAATCGATCTCCATCGTACAGAGCCATATCAACCAGTTCATGCTGCAAAACGAGTGGATGCTGAAGCATAAGCCAGCCATGTATATGCCGATGATCGAAACGGCCGATATTGTGGCCGCACGCTACGGCGTGTCCCGCGAAGCACAGGATGAATACGCTTACCAGAGCCAGATGCGCACGGCAGATGCGCAGGCTGCAGGCCGCTACGCGGACGAGATCATCACCTACACTACAAAAATGGGCGTGCAGGACAAAGAGACGAAGGAAATCACCTTCCACGAAGTGACCTTCAACAAGGATGGCTGCAACCGTCCGCAAACGACACTTGAAGGCCTGCAAGGGCTGGAGCCGGTGCGCGGAGCCGACCAGTTTGTCACCGCTGGCAATGCATCCCAGCTTTCCGATGGCGCCTCTGCCTCGGTGCTGATGGACGCAAAGGAAGCCGAGAAGCGCAATATCGAACCAATGGGCGCATTCCGTGGCTTTGTAACAGCAGGCTGCGAGCCGGATGAAATGGGCATAGGCCCCGTATTTGCCGTGCCGAAACTGCTGGAACGCAACGGCCTGAAGATCGAAGATATCGGCCTTTGGGAACTCAACGAAGCGTTTGCCTCACAGGCACTCTATTGCCGTGACCGCCTCGGCATCGACCCGGAAATATACAACGTCAATGGCGGCTCCATCTCCATCGGCCATCCCTACGGCATGACCGGCGCACGCCAGGTGGGTCACGTGCTCTATGAGGGCAAGCGTCGCGGCGTGAAATATGCCGTGGTCACCATGTGCATTGCAGGCGGTCAGGGTGCTGCTGGCCTGATTGAAATCTACTAAGGGAGACATTCCATGGACCTCGGTTTTTCTGCAGAAGACCTCGCCTTCCAGGCCGAGGTCCGCGCATTCCTGAAGGCAGAGCTTTCGCCGAAACTCGCCGACAAGGTGAAGCACAATAAACATCTGAGCAAGGAAGAGATGGAAGGCTGGCATGCCGTGCTCAACAAGCGCGGCTGGCTGGCTCAAAGCTGGCCGAAAGAATATGGCGGGGCTGCGTGGACGCCGGTTCAAAGCCAGATCTTCGACGATGAAGCCAACGCGGCCAATGCACCGCGCATTATCCCCTTTGGTTTGAAAATGCTGGCACCTGTGCTGATGAAATTCGGCTCTGATGCGCAGAAGGCATATTATCTGCCGCGCATCCTGTCGGGAGAAGACTGGTGGTGCCAAGGCTATTCAGAACCAGGCGCCGGTTCCGACCTTGCCTCTCTCAAGACCCGCGCAGTGCGCGACGGCGATCACTACGTTATCAATGGTCAGAAGACATGGACCACACTTGGCCAGTATGCCAACAAGATCTTCTGTCTGGTCAGAACATCGACGGAAGGTAAACCACAGGAGGGCATCTCGTTCATTCTGGTGGATATGAACACGCCTGGCATCACAGTGCGTCCGATCATCCTTCTGGAAGGCACGCATGAGGTAAACGAGGTCTTCTTTGACGATGTCCGGGTGCCAGCGGAAAATCTGATTGGCGAGGAAAACAAGGGCTGGACCTACGCCAAATATCTGCTGACGCACGAACGTACCAATATCGCCGGTGTTGGTGCTTCCAAAGCGGCTCTGGCGGAAGTCAAACGCATCGCCAGCCTCGAAACCCAACGCGGCGTGCCGCTGATTGAAGATCCCCACTTTGCCCGGCGCATTGCAGAAATCGAGATGGAACTGGACGCACTGGCGACCACAAATCTGCGCGTACTGTCTTCACCTAATGCTGCGGCACAGGCCGGATCAATTTCCTCCATGCTCAAAATCAAGGGCACGGAAATTCATCAGGCAATTGATGATCTAACGCGCCGTGCGCTCGGCCCCTACGCGCTGCCCTTCATCTCTGAGGCACTGGAAGACGGCTATAATGGCGCGCCTGTCGGTCCAGAATATGCGCTTGGCGTTTCGGCTGAATATTTCAACAACCGCAAGATTACGATTTTCGGCGGCTCCAATGAAATCCAGCGGGGCATTATTTCGAAGATGGTGATGGGGCTTTAGGCAAACTCGGCACCTGTCCTCACCCCTTCTGGGAGAGGACAGGTGCAAAGGAACAGGATCATGGACTTCACACACACAGAAGAACGCCAGCTCTTCAAAGACATGGCAGCACGATACATCGCCGACAAATATAAGCTCGACGCCCGCAACAAGGCGGTCGACACAGATCTCGGCTTTTCGACCGACCATTGGGCGCAGTTTGCCGAACTTGGTCTCATCGGCGCTTTGTTCCCCGAGGAGGTTGGCGGCTTTGGCGGTGCGCCCTTTGATGTCGCAGTTCTCTTTGAGGAGCTGGGCCGCGGGCTGGTCAACGAACCATTTCTCGGCACGGCGATACTCGGCGGTGGACTGATCACTGAGCTTGGTACTGACGAACAGAAATCCATTCTGGAAGCAGTCATCGCCGGTGCGCACCAGCTTGCCTTCGCCCATAGTGAACCCGGGAGCCGCTATGATGCGTCTCACGTCACACTGAAGGTCGAATCCGGTCCCGGCAACGGCTATACTCTCAACGGCGCAAAAGCCGTGGTGCTGAATGGCGGCAATGCCGATACGTTGATTGTGTCCGCCCGTTCTTCCGGCAACGCATGGGATGAGGACGGCATTGCGCTTTTCCTCGTGCCGAAAGATACCAAAGGCGTGAGCATTCGCTCTTACCCCTCCATTGATGGCCTGCATGCGGCTGAAATCACTTTCGAGAATGTCGAACTTCCCGCCTCCGCGCTGTTGGGCGATGAAGGCAAGGCATGGCCTGCGATTGAAAAAACACTAGCGCGCGGCGCACTGGCGCTGTCGGCAGAAGCCATCGGCATCATGGAAGTTTGCCGCGATATGACAATTGAGTATCTGAAGACCCGCAAGCAGTTCGGTGTTGAAATTGGCCGTTTCCAGGCGCTGCAGCATCGAATGGCAACAGTGCTCCTGGAGATCGAGCAGGCGCGCTCTGCGCTCATCAACGCAGCGGGTCGCTTCGATGGTGATCGCCTAACGCGTGAGAAAGCCGTTTCGGCCGCGAAGACACTGGCGGGCAAGATTGGCAAACTGGTCGCGGAAGAGGCCATCCAGATGCATGGCGGCATTGCCATGACCTGGGAATATGCCGTTGGCCACTATGCCAAGCGACTCATCATGATCGACCATCAGCTGGGCGACACCGACCACCACATCGCCCGTTACGCGGAGCTTTCAAAGGCAGGTTGAAGCACTAAAGCACTTTTAGTTAGGAATTTACCTAAGTTTCCTTTGACTTTTCGCTGAATGTCAAATTACTTAGGAGCATGACTAAGTTTGAACCCGATCTCAACCGCATGTTTTTCGCACTGGGTGACGAAACTCGACGCGCAATCGTCGCGCGCCTGGCGCGTGGCCCGGCAAGCACCAGCGAGTTGGCGGCCAATCACAAGATGGCCCTTCCCTCTTTCATGGGCCACTTGAAGAGGCTTGAGGAAGCCGGGCTGATTGCCACGTCGAAAGAAGGCCGCGTGCGCACCTGCCATCTGCGGCGGGACAACCTGACGCCATTGAATGACTGGCTTTATGAACAACAACAAATCTGGGAAACGCGGCTCGATCAATTTGACGACTACGTGACCTGTCTTGCCAAGGAGAGGCGTGATGAAACTTGACCCCGAGACTGACCTCAGCTTCACCCGCCACGTCAATGTGCCTCGCGCCCTTGTTTGGGAATGCTGGACATCGCCTGAACACATTCCGCACTTCTTCGTTCCTCGTCCCCATTCTGTGACGAGCTGCGATATCGATCTGCGTGTCGGAGGACGTTTCAACACGACATTCAATGTGGAGGGCAACGAGATGGTCAATAATGGCGTTTATCTTGAAGTTATTCCGGGCGAAAAGCTTGTCTTTACAGATACCTACAGCGAAGGCTGGAAGCCAACGCCGGACCCGTTCATGACTGCAATCCTTCTCTTGTCCGATGCCGAGGGTGGCGGAACCACCTACACGGCGATAGCGAGGCACCGAACAGCCGAGGCGGCCGAGACCCACAAGAATATGGGCTTCTACGACGGATGGGGCACTGTCGCCTCACAGTTGGAAGACTATGCACAAAGCCTCGGGCGGTAGACAAAGAAATGGCGCGGAGATCTCTCGCCGCGCCATGAATAGCAGTTGACCTGTGGTTCGGGCTCACTTGCCTTTTGATTTCTTCCAATCAGGCTTGCCACCCTTGCCTTCGGGCTTACCCTTGCTCCAGGTATTTTGCTTGGCACCCTTGCCCTTGAAAGGCTTTTCCTTGCCATTCGAGGGCCTGTCGCCCTTGTCACCAAAGTGCTTCTTGCCACCGGCATTCTTCTTGAAGGGTTTTTCTTCGCGCGTATCGCCGCGCCCTTCATCAGTTCCCTTGGATCGACGCGCGATATCCGGCGTGCCATCGAGCTGCTTGACACGCATCCGGTCCTCGATCAGCATTTTCGGACCGAGGGCCGCAGCAAAACCGCCCGCAGCGCTGCCGTGAATCTGCACAAAGGTTTCCGTCTGCTGCATCTTGATTGCGCCAATGTCGCGCTTGGCGATGTCACCTGCACGGCACAGCATAGGGATAAGCCAACGTGGCTCGGCATTCTGCTTGCGGCCAACGGAAAGCGAGAACCATACACTGTCACCAAACTCATCGCGATCGCGGGATGGCTGGCGCTCATAGTCGCCGGTGCGACGCTCACGCCCTTCGTGATTATTCTCGCGGGGCTTACGGCCACCTTCCAGTGAGACTTCCTGAATTTCTTCCGGCGCAAAGCGGTTGGCACGGAAGTGACGAATATAGGCCGCCGCAATCTGCTCGGCACCATGCGCCGCAATCAGAGATGCAACCATATCGCGCTCATCAGCCTCGACGGCCAGTCCCAATTCGGCGTCAGCCAGAAGGCGTTCGTCATCCCGGCGCAAAATCGAATCTGCAGACGGTGGATTGGCCCACGCAGCCTCGATGCCGGCATTGCTGAGCAGGCGTTCCGCCTTGCGGCGCGCAGGGATCGGCACGATCAGAGCAGAAACGCCCTTGCGCCCTGCCCGCCCCGTGCGGCCGCTGCGGTGCTTCAGCGTTTCAGCATTGGTCGGAAGATCCGCATGCACAACAAGCTCCAGGCTTGGCAGGTCGATGCCACGCGCAGCGACATCGGTCGCAATGCAAACACGAGCTCGGCCATCACGCATTGCCTGCAGTGCGTGGCTGCGCTCATTCTGAGTCAATTCACCTGAAAGAGAAACGGCAGGAAAGCCCCGATTGGAAAAGCGTGCGGTCAAATGGGCCACTGCAGCACGCGTTGAGCAGAACACAATCGCGGTTGCTGCATCATAGTAGCGCAACGTATTCAAAATAGCATTTTCACGATCCGCTGCCGTGCAGAGCAGCGCGCGATATTCGATGTCGCTATGCTGCTTTTCTTCCGCTGATGTGGTGATGCGCAAGGCGTCGCGCTGATAGCTCTTGGCAAGTTGAGCGATAGATTTCGAGACCGTTGCCGAAAACATCAATGTACGGCGTTCTGACGGCGATGCTTCCAGAATGAACTCCAGATCCTCACGGAAACCCAGGTCCAGCATCTCATCGGCTTCGTCCAGCACCACTGCCGCGAGGTTGCTCAGATCCAGCGAACCGCGACCAATATGGTCACGCAGGCGTCCCGGCGTACCAACGACAATATGGCATCCACGTTCCATGGCACGGCGTTCTTTGCGTGCATCCATACCGCCGACAGATGTTGCAATCACCGCGCCGGCTTCGCCGTAAAGCCATTCCAGCTCCCTCGCAACCTGCATGGCAAGCTCGCGGGTTGGTGCAATAGCCAGCGCCAGAGGCGCTTCAGCCGGGCCGAAACGTTGAGCATCCCCCAAAATATCGGGAGCAATTGCCAAACCAAAGGCAACTGTCTTGCCAGAACCGGTTCTGGCGGAGACCAGCGCATCGCGTCCTGCCAGTTCCTCAGCCAGAACGGCTTCTTGCACTGGTGTAAGGCTTGTGTAGCCGCGCTTTTCGAGCGCGCTGGCAAGTGGCGCTGACGCGCCATCAATAACATTCATGAAGGTGTCTTTCGGAATAAGTTCGCTTACGCATCAACATGCGGCGATGTAAATCTTGGCCCGCTTCTACGCGCGATTGGCCAAAATGTACAGACCGTGGTTCACTCGAACGTAAACCACGGTAAACGAGCTCCAGAAATCAATTTTCTCAAGGTCGCAAAATGACTTTGCCTGTAACGCCTCGATCCATCAGCTTCTGCAGCACCTCAGGTGCCTGCGCCAGCGGATACTCGGCACCAATCAGCGGTTTGATCTTGCCCGCGGCATACCAATCGAAAAGCTCGCGATTATTATCCGCATAGGTCTTTGGCTCGTGCCGCATAAATGAACCCCAGAAAACACCGACCAGCGAAAACTCCTTCACCAGTGGCAGATTAACGGGCAGTTCGGGGATACGACCCGCAGCAAAGCCGACGACCAAATAGCGACCATTGCGTCCCACCAGGCGCACCAATGTGTCAAATGTCTCGCCACCCACCGGATCGAAAACAACTTCCACGCCACGCTTGCCGGTAATCGCGCGAATATCGTCCTTGATATTGTCATAGCCGATCACATGGTCAGCGCCACCATCCCTGGCCGCCTGTCGTTTTTCCTCAGACGAGGCAATTGCAATCACTGTTGCACCCATGGCCTTGCCGATTTGCACGGCAGCAATGCCAGTGGCACCGGCAGCACCGGGCACCACAAGAATTTCACCGGCCTTCAGTTGGCCGCGCTGTTTGAGGCCGTGGTGCGAAGTGCCATAGGCGCAAAGCAATGCACAGGCATCCGCATCGCTCATGCCATCAGGTAGCGGCGTACAGGCATACTCGGCATAAACACCCTTTTCTGCGTATGCCCCGATCTGGTCCATGGCAATTACGCGCTGGCCCGGCTTGATGTTCTTCACGTCAGGCCCCACACTTTCCACAATGCCCGCCATCTCGATACCGGGTGTAAAAGGGGTCTCAGGCCGCGCCTGATAAAGCCCCTGCACCAGCAAACCATCGGGATAATTCACCCCAACGGCTGTTGCCTTGACCAGCACTTGCGCGCCAGTCGGCTGCGGATCCGCCACGTCGTCGAAACCGAGATTGGCAATAGGACCATATTCCTTGCAGACAATCGCTTTCATCAGACTTTTTCCTGCGTATATTTCTTCAGTTCCTGACGAGCGATCTGGCGGCGGTGCACCGCATCGGGCCCATCAGCGAAACGCAAAGTGCGCAGATTTGCCCATGATCGGGCAAGCGGCGTGTCCTGACTAACGCCCATTCCACCATGCATCTGCATGGCTTCATCCACGATTTTCAGCGCCATGCGCGGGGCCGCCACCTTGATCTGACTGATCCAGAATGCAGCCTCTTTGGCATTGCCCCGGTCAATCATCCAGGCCGCCTTCAGGCAGAGCAGACGCACCATTTCGATTTCAATGCGAGCCTCTGCGATAATGTCAAAATTCGCACCGAGCTTGGCAAGTTGTTTGCCGAAAGCTTCACGGCGAACGGACCGCTGGCACATACGCTCCAGCGCAATTTCTGCATGGCCGATGGCGCGCATCGTATGATGAATACGCCCACCGCCCAGACGCCCCTGAGCAATCTCGAAACCACGCCCTTCTTCCAGCAGGATGTTGGAAACCGGAACGCGCACATTCTCCAACCGCATATGCAGGTGGCCGTGCGGCGCATCATCTTCACCGAAGACTTCCATGGCGCGAACCTTGGTCACGCCGGGCGTGTCAGCGGGAACAAGGATCATTGAATGCTGCTGGTGACGGCCGCGCTCCTCGCTTGGGCTTGCCACCATAACGATGTAGATCTTGCAGCGCGGATCGCCCGCACCGGACGACCACCACTTCTCGCCATTGAGCACATATTCATCGCCATCGCGCTCGCAGCGCATGGCAATATTGGTCGCGTCTGAGGAGGCTACATCCGGCTCGGTCATCAAGAAGGCAGAGCGAATTTCACCGTTCAAAAGTGGTTTCAGCCACTTCTCCTTCTGCTCCGGCGTGCCGTAACGTTCCAGCACTTCCATATTGCCGGTGTCAGGCGCAGAACAGTTGAACACCTCAGCTCCGAGATGGGATTTACCCATTTCCTCGGCCAGATAGGCATATTCCACAGTTGTCAAACCATAGCCATTTTTGGAATTTGTGAGCCAGAAATTCCAAAGCCCACGTTCTTTCGCCTTGGCTTTCAGTCCGTCCAGGATTTCGGTCTGGCGCGCGGTGAAGGCGAAACGATTTCCGCCCTCCGCCTTTCCAACATCGGCGAGAAATTCCTCGTCCAGCGGCATAATCTCGTCGCGGATCATGTCGCGCACAGCAGCGTGAATGGGTTTCAAACGCTCGCTCATTCCAAGTGGCATACTATCCGCGCCGGCGGTCACTTCTGACATTGGTTTCCTCCCGAAGCTTGCTGCTCAAGTCCAGTCTGGACTTTTCCTCCGGCAGCAAGAACAAATTTTCTCAAATGGCCTTTACGGGCTGTTCAATTATGAACATACTACTCGGTAGGTTGTCAATCGCCGTGGGAGTGGTGAAATTGACAAGGGAGGGAAAAATGACTGGAGAGAACAGCGGAGATCCGCACGCGCTGGACCTTGCTGCGCTGGGAAGAGAACTTGGTGAGGCAATCGCGGGCTTTGGAAAACTGGAAGGCGCAGAGAAGTTCACTGGCGGCCAGTCCAACCCGACTTATCTTCTGAAAACAGACACAGGGCGCTTTGTGCTGCGGGCCAAGCCACCCGGCAAACTTCTGGCTTCTGCACACCAGGTGGACCGCGAATATCGCGTTATGAAAGCACTGGCAGACACAGATGTCCCGGTGCCGAACGCGCTCTACCTGTCACAGGAAGACTCCTCCATTGGCCGCATGTTCTTCATTATGGCTCATGTGGACGGGCGCATCTTCTGGGATCCCGCAACGCCCGGCGAGACAAATGAAGCACGCACCGCCATTTATGACAGCATGAACCGCGTACTGGCCGCACTCCATAGCGTTGATGTGGACGCCGTGGAGCTTGGCGACTTCGGCAAGCCCGGCAGCTATTTCGCCCGCCAGATCGGTCGTTGGGCCAAGCAATATCGCGCCAGCGAAATCGACAAGGTCGAAGATATGGACTGGCTGATTGATTGGCTTGAAGCTCATGATAGCGGTGACGACGGACAAGTGTCACTGGTGCATGGTGACTATCGCATCGACAATATGATTTTTGCGGCAGACAGTGCCGACGTTTTGGCGGTGCTCGATTGGGAACTTTCAACACTTGGCCACCCGCTGGCCGATCTCGCCTACCAGTGCATGCACTGGCGCCTGCCGCATGAAGGTGCATTCCGCGGGTTGGGCGGGCTGGATCGCACTGCCCTCGGCCTGCCGCTTGAGACCGACTATGTGCGGGACTATTGCGCGCGACGCGGTATCGAACGCCCGCAAAACTGGGTCTTCGCTCTGGCATTTTCGTTTTTCCGGGCAGCGGCCATCATTCAGGGCGTCGTCAAACGCCTGGTCGATGGCAATGCCTCCAATCCTGAACGGGCCCGCGCACTTGGCCCCGCCGTTCCATTGCTTGCGCGCATGGCGCGTGATCTCGTCAATAAGGGAGAATGAAACGTGAGTTCCTTCGAAGGTTTGACTATTCTACTCACTGGTGCCACAGGCGGCTTTGGCGCTGAAGCGGCACGCCAATTTTATGCCGGTGGTGCCAATCTGGTACTTTCCGATCTCCACGAGGGAAAGCTTGTTGAGTTCGCAAGTCAGTTCGATGCAGGTCGCGTCGCAACACTCTCTGGCTCCGTTGAGCATGAGCAACTCGCAATCGATCTGGTTGAATTGTCGCTGACACGTTTTGGACAACTGGATGTTGCAGTCAACAATGCAGGCATCGGTCATCCGCTGAAAAAGCTGCCACTGATCGAAGCGGAAGAAGCCCGTCGTGTGATCGATATTGATCTGATGAGCGTCTTCTATGCCCTCAAACATCAAATCCCTGTTATGGAGAAACAGTTCAAGGAAACTGGCCGCGTCAGCAGCATCGTCAACGTTGCCTCAGTCGCTGGTGTTACAGCAGCGCCAACAGCAGCCATTTATGCAGCCGCCAAGCACGGCGTCGTGGGTCTTACAAAATCTGCCGCCCTTGAATATGTACGCCGCGGCATTCGCATCAACGCGCTCTGCCCGGCTTTTGCCCGAACTCCTATGGTCATGAACGTTCTGGAAGCCGAAGCAGCGAAAGCTGGCGTGGATGTGGGCGTGGCCGAGGCTAATCTGGTACGGGGAATTCCCGCAAGGCGGCTGGGTGAAGTGCCTGAGATCATTGAAGCGCTCATGTTTGCGGCATCGCCGACAAACACATTCTACACCGGTCAGACAATCCAGGTGGATGGCGGGTTGAGCGCCATCTGATACGGCTCAGGCAGTTGGAAGCCGGAGTTGTACTTCCACACCATCGCCGCCAGGTTTGCGGGGCGAGATGACCATCAGTTCGCCCCCTGCCCGCTCAGTAATCGCTTTCACAATGGCAAGCCCCAGGCCGTTGCCTGCAATTTTGCCGTTGCCGCGCTCGAAAGGCTTCATAAGCCGCGCCATGGTTTCAGACGTCAGCGGCGGCCCGTCATTGGCAACGCGCAACACGCCATCGCTGCCCAGAGAGACCGACACCTGACCACCTTCGGCACCGTGCTTCAAACCGTTCTCGATCAGGTTACGGCAAAGAATTCCAAATGCATCGGGATCAAGCCTGGAGTCAAAAGGGGCGGCCGGCAGGTGCATATCAATTCTCGTCTCGCCCGTACGCTCAAAATCACCCACGATCATTTGCAGAACCGGGCGCAAGTCCATTGCCTCCTCATTGGTCAGGCGCCCTCCTTCCGCGCGAGCAAGCTGCATCAGTTTCTCAGACATCCGCATCAAACGCTTAAGCGTCGTCTCAATCTCGCCTGCTCTGTCAGCCGTAAAATCTTCCTTGCTCTCCGCGCGAATGCGCTGTGCCTGGGCAATTGCGCCTGCAACCGGCGTGCGCAACTCGTGCGCAGCATTGGCCGCAAAAGTGCGCTCGGCATCGAATGCAGCCTTGAGGCGTTTCAGCAATTCATTGACTGCCGCAGAGATCGGCATCAGTTCACTCGGCAATCCATTGCCTGGAAGCGGCGACAAGTCCTGCGGACCACGACTGGATAATCCCTGCTGAAAGTCGCGAATTGGCCGGAAGGAGTTACGCACACCCAGGACGATGGCGATAAGGCTGATCGGGATCACCACGATCAGAGGTGCCAGCAAGCCAAACAGCATCTTGTTGAAAAGTTCCGTTCGCTGCTCCAGCGGTTCGGCCACAGCAATCGTCATCCTGCCATCTGCGCTCTTCTCGTAATAGAGCTGATGGGTATCGGTTGTGCTAAAACCCGTCCTCTCGAAGGCCGGAAAGATTGACTCATCGGCGTCTTTGGACCTCAAAAGCACGTCACCGGACCGGCTTCGCACGATGAAAGTGACATCTTCGCCGTAGCGCGCCTGACGACCCGACCGCAACTTCCGGTCCTCGTCTTCATCATCATCGTCGTCGCGATCTTCATTATGATTGGAGTATGCGTGCTCACGCCGCCCGCCCTCGCTTAAATCATGATCGGCAATAGGCAGAATTCGTTGCGCAGTCGATTTCAGCCCGTCATCGAAGACTTCCAGCATTTCGCCACTCACCAGCTTTACGGTGATAGCGGCTGCAGCAAGCCACAAAAGCGTCACGGAAAGACCAATTGCAATGGCCAGTCTCGCCTGAATGGAGCGCACCATATTCACATCCGTCCCAATCGGTAGCCAAGCCCGCGTTCGGTTTCGATAACCCCGCTGCCAAGTTTCTTGCGCAATCGGGATACGTGAACTTCAATGGCATTGCTTTCCACTTCCGTGTCGAAAGAGTAAAGCCGCTCCTCAAGCTGCGCCTTCGAATGCAATTGCCCCGGATGCTGCACAAAGGCCTCAAACATCACCCATTCGCGCGCCGTCAGAGTGACCGCCTTGCCATCACGAAGCACGCTGCGTCCGGCCAGGTCGATCTCCAGCGGACCGAGACGAATATTCGGATTTGGATTACCTGTATAGCGCCGCGCGACGGAACCGATACGCGCAGAAAGTTCAGCCAGATCAAACGGTTTGACGAGATAGTCATCAGCCCCGGCATTGAGACCGGCAATGCGATCTGTCACCTGATCGAGCGCGGTGAGAATAATGACCGGCGTCACCTCACCACGCGCACGCAAGCGCTTGAGGAATGGAATGCCCAACCCATCCGGCAGCATAAGATCCAACAGCACGAGATCAAATGCCGCTGCCGCCAACGCATCATCAGCATTGTCGAGGCGCGTGACCCAATCAACCGAATGCCCGTCGGCAGCGATCTGATCGCGCACCGCTGCACCCAGCGCCGTGTCGTCTTCTATCAGCAATACACGCATATCAAACCGCCCTTCTGCCCTCACTATTAAGTCTACCCGCAACCTTACGGGAAGCTGAAGCAAGTTTTTCTTTTCCGTCAGGCGACCGTCAGGCTGCAGTGCGAAACATGCTTTCACGGACGAGAGGAAAACGTGATGAAAACCAGAATTCCGGCATTTGCGCTCGCCATTGCTGCCGCCACGAATGCCCAAGCATGGGACGATGATTGTGATGTTCCAATCCGCAATTGGCAACCGCGCGACGCTGTTGAAGCATTTGCAAAAGAACAGGGCTGGAAGGTCAAGCGCATCAAGATCGATGACGGCTGCTACGAAGTCTACGCCCGTGACGAGCAGGGCCGCCGCTTTGAAGTGAAGCTTGATCCAGCGACGCTCGAAATCGTCGAATTTGAGCAAGATCACCGCCACACACACGGCCACGACGGCGATCACGATTGACCGATCCCCAAGCGAAACCGGTTATCAACATCAGGAGATTGATTGATGAAACTCATAAAGCCACTTCTTGCTGCATCCGCAATCGCAATCATTTCGACAGCCTCTGCGGCCCAGGCGTTGCCATTGGTTAAGTCGATCACTGCAACCAACAGCAGCCAAGTCACAAAAGTCGACTTCCTTTGGTTTGGCGATGATGACGATCACGACAACGGTCGCCGCCGTCATGAAGGCAATGAACGTCATGCGAATGATGATGACGACGATGATGATTGCCAGGGCTACGGCCACGACGATGACGACGACGGTTGCGGTCGCCGCTCCGCGATGCAGTCACAAAACAGCACCGCCCCAAACAACGGTCTTTTCACCCCCGGCGCAAAGCCACGCGTCAACGCCAACTAATTGCCCCCATTAGGAGTACCAACATGAAACGTTTCATGGCAATTCTCGCGCTCACCACTGCGCTTTCCACGCCCGTTCTAGCTCATGCTGGCCAGGTCACGCTCACCACCAACATGGCCAATTATCGTGGTCCCGGTGCCTATCTCGCCTATTATGTTACCGATGCTAACGGCAAATATGTTGGCAGCCTTTGGATGGCGGGCGGCAAGTCGCGATACTATGAACACCTGCGTGGCTGGTATCGCGCATCTGGTGGAAACACTGGCGACATCAATGGCATTACTGGCGCAAGTGTCGGCTCAGGCCGCAAGCTTGAAGTCTCGCTGAACCTCAATGATGCCCTGTTTGACGCGGGCTATGAATTGCACATTGACGCTGCAGCCGAAGACATGCGCGAGAGCCCCAACGAGATCGTCGTTCCCCTGACATCGGCAGGCTCCGGCAAAGCCATCAAGGGCACCCGTTACATCGCCAATTTCACCTATTCGCGTTGATTGAAAGAGGCCTGAAATGACCCGTTCGCTCCACCGTTGGTTTGGATTGATAGCTGCAATTGCGCTGTGCCTGACAGCGCTAAGCGGTGCCACCCTGTCGATCTTCCCTGTCGCAGACGCCGTGACCAATCCTGCCTCACAACAAATCAGCGTAGCTACACTAGCCGCGCGTGTACAGGCCGCCGAACCTACGGTGGAGCAGATCAAGCAAGAGCCGTCCGGACGCATCGTCGCCTTCTACTTTGATGGAAATACACCCGTTTCCTCCATCATTGACCCGGCAACCGGTGCGCCCGTCGGCGAGGCAGGAAAATCCGATCTCGAACGCTGGTTGATTGATTTTCACCGCGCATATCTGGTGGGCGATAATGGCCGCTACGCTGCTGCCATCGTCGCTGGCCTGATGCTGGCTCTCTCCATTTCCGGTGCATTTTTGCTGGCCCGTCGCGCAGGCGGCTGGCGCCACATATTGAAGCCCGTCAGCGGCAAGGGGCAAAGCCGCCTGCACACCATTGTGTCACGCATTGCCGTGCCAGCGCTTTTCTTCTCTTCCATCACAGCGCTCTGGATGGTCGCCGCCACGTTTGACGTGCTGCCAGCAGGTTCTGCCGCGCCTATGTTTCCCGAGACTGTCAGCGGTAAAATGGGCTTCGACCTTGCCGCCATGGAACCACTGCAAAACACGCAGCTTGACGAGTTTCGCTCGCTAACATTCCCCTATGCGAATGATCCAACAGACGCCTATCGTCTGAAAACATCTGCCGGTGAAGGCTATATTGATCAGGGCAATGGCGCCCTCCTGGAATGGAGCGACGCCAACTGGGTAGACAAGACCACACACCTTGCGACTGTCCTGCATACCGGACAGGGTATGGCGTGGCTCGGCCTTATTCTGGGCGTCAGCGCGCTTGGCGTGCCAGTGCTCGGCTGGACGGGCACCGCGATGTGGCTGCGTGGTCGCAAAGGACCCAAGATCGCAAGCGTGGCAGAAGCCGACGCCGACACGATTGTACTTGTGGGCAGCGAAGGCGGCACCACCTGGGGCTTTGCCGCAACGCTGCAGACCGCGTTGATGCAGCATAATCTCAAGACCTATGTTGGTCCCATGAATACATTCGATCCAGCACGCTGGCCGCACGCAAAGCGCCTGATCCTGCTCGCCGCCACCTATGGCGATGGCGCAGCGCCGAGCACAGCGAGCGGCTTTGCTGAAAAATTCTCGCAAAGCCCAGCGCGCAGCGACATGCAGCTGGCCATACTCGGCTTTGGTGACAGAAGCTTTGCGCATTATTGCGGCTTTGCCTCTGAACTTACCGAACGCGCCGAGAAAAGCGGCTGGAAAACACTCGTTCCTTTTGAAACCGTCAACCGCCAATCGCCTCAGGATTTTGCCCGCTGGGGACGTGCTCTGGCTGGCGCACTTGATCTCGATTTTGAACTGAACCATGTGCCTGCCCTGCCCAAGACCTGGCGCCTGACGCTCATTTCCCGACGCGACTATGGGGCGGACGTGCAGGCTCACACAACCATCCTCCGCTTTGCACTGCCGCACGCATCGTTGGCTGATCGCCTGACTGGCAAGATGCTACCGAAATTCGAAGCAGGCGACCTTGTTGCCATAGTTCCGGAAGGCTCCAACCTGCCACGTTTCTACTCGCTGGCATCCGGATCAAAGGACGGCTTTCTGGAAATCTGCGTGCGCAAGCATCCAGGCGGCCTTTGCTCCAATCAGCTCACAGCTATGGAACCAGGCCAGGAAATCACCGCCTTCATCCGCGCCAACCCCGACTTCCGTCCCGCACGCGGCAAAAGGCCTGTCGTATTGATTGGCGCGGGTACCGGCATTGGGCCATTAGCAGGCTTTGCCCGTGCCAACCAGAACGGCCGCCCGATGCACCTCTATTTTGGCGCCCGTCACCCGGCAAGCGACGCGCTCTATGATCACGAAATCGCGGAATGGAAAGCCGATGGTCGCCTGACCACAGTCGCGACCGCCTATTCGCGCCTTGCCAATCCGCTCTATGTGCAAGACACACTGAAAGCCGATGCGGCAAATCTCGCAAAATTGATGACCTCCGGCGCTCAAATCCTGGTATGCGGCGGGCGCGAAATGGCAGAAGGTGTTGCCGCTGCCGTTGCTGAAATCGTCGAGCCGCATGGATTGAATTTGAAGACTCTGAAAGCTGAAGGCCGTTATGCCGAAGACGTTTACTGATCTGACCCGCCACGCGCTCAATGGCCCCACTATGGGCACTCGCTGGTCTGCCCTCTTCCACATGCCGGAAGATTATGATGTCACGCCTGTTCTGGCGGCAATGGGAGAGGCCGTGAGCCGTGTGGACAATCAAATGTCCACGTGGAAAGCCAATAGCGACATCAACCGCCTGAACGCAGCAGCATCTGGCACATGGGTGGATCTGCCAGAAGAAATTCTGTTTGTTCTGAATAACGCCCTTGCCATCGGCGAAGCGTCCGGCGGTGCCTTTGATATTGGCATGGGTGATGCGGTTGCGGCCTGGGGATTTGGACCTGACGCCGCTACCGAAGCTGGCATAAAAGCCGCAAGGACTGCACAGCGCAGCCCCGCTCACGACATGCTGGAGCTGGACATGTCCAACCGCAAGGCGCGCAAACATGCTGACATACGCCTCGATCTAAACGGTATTGCCAAAGGTTACGGCGTTGATTGCCTTGCCGAAACCGCCAAGGCGCACGGGATTGAAGCCGGACTTTTCTCAATCGACGGCGAACTTCGTGCGAGCGGCACGCAGCCTGATGGAAAGGGCTGGACAATTGCAGTCGAAATGCCAGATCACGACGCCCGCGCTCCACATTCCGTTCTGGAACTTGAAGACGCGTCGGTCGCAACATCCGGCGACTACCGCCATTGGGTGGATGTTGGCGGGCATCGCCTCTCCCACACAATGGATCCCCGATCCGGCATGCCACTGCGCCAATCGCCTGCATCTGCGACAGTGATCGCGCGTGATTGCATGAGCGCCGATGCCTGGGCCACCGCGATGATGGTGATGGGGCCGCACAAGGGATTGGGGCTCGCGGAGAGCCTTGGCCTTTCAGCGCTGTTTCTCTTTCACGGCGACACGCCACCTGCAGGTTGCGGCGTTTTCAGCCGGTAGGTCCGCTCACTTCCGGAACATCGAAATGATCCGGCTCCAAACCATTGCGGGCACGCTCCGCCATCATTTCATAGGCGCGCTCCAGATTACGCGTGAAACGGGCCGTATCAAAAAGCGGTGCGGTTTCCCGCCCGTTCTCAACCCTCTCGCGTAGACTGGCAAGCGCCACCGTGTCGTCAGCCAGTCGAATGCCTTCCTGCACGAATGCCTCATCGCTTTCGCACGCCAGCTCGGGCACTCCCATGGCCGAAAGCAAACTTGCAGATACACGCGAATGAAACGCCGTGCCCACGGTGGAAAGTAGCGGTAGCCCCGCCCAGAGCATATCCGATGTTGTCGTGTGTCCATTGCAAGGAAACGTATCAAGCCCAAGATTGGCCAGCGCAACACGGCTGATATGATCGGCGTAGGGCACGTGGCCACAAAAGATGATGCGCTCCGGGGCAACGCCCTCTGCTTCAAACACGCTCAACAGATTGGCCCTGAACTCAGCCGAAGTGCACATGACCCACAACACCGACTGTGGGGTGCCACGAAGTATGGCCGACCAAAGGCGAACCGTGCGTGGTGTAATTTTACGGGCGGCATTGAACGAGGCAAAAACGAACACCTCTTCCGGCAGCCCGGCTTCGGCGCGCGTCATCGGCTGCGGTCGTGGTCGCGTCGCGCTATTGTTGGATTGATAGCTACCCGGCAAGCGGCAAAGCTTTTCCGCGAAATTGGGTCTGGAACTGTCAGGCGTTACGATTGCATCAGTGATCTGATAGTCGAGATCAACGCCCTGAACCGACCCTGGATAGCCAAGATATGTCACCTTCAACGGTGCATCCGAGCAATTCACGATCCCGGCGCGCGCGCCCATTGTGTGTCCTTTGAGGTCCACAAGAATGTCAATCTGCCTTTCGGAAATCAGCCGGGCGACGTCGGTGTCATTCATGTCTGACACATCAATCAAGGCGGCGCTGATCTGCGTTGGCCAGTGTTCGCGCCGCGCAACACCCCGCTGCTCCGTGTAGCTGAAAAGCGTGACATCAAACCTCTCGGGATCATGCAGCGCCATAGACTCCTGAAAAAGCGTCATCGTCGCATGCTCGGTAAAATCGTTGGAAAGATATCCAATACGGACTCTCTCACCGGCGACAGAAAATGGACGCCGGGCATCCGGCCTCGGCATCAGCGCCGAATTCACACTATCTGAGGAAGGTGCCGCCAGGAGCGCTTCATCCTCGCACCAAAGCAACCGCGCATGCGCGGCCTCCTGATCCAGCAAAGCCCGACCGTCTGGCGTGGCCATAAACCGCTCCTGCAGTTCCATAACGGCAAAATCGCCATTCTCCCGCGCAACCGTGAACCATGTAGCGCGCAGAAAAGCATTGTCGGGACGTTCGTCCACGAGTGCGGCGAGTTCTGCCTGCAGCTCTTTGGTTTCCCCCTTCAGCCGGAAGTAATTCACAATCAGAGCCAGATGGTGATTGTCGGCCTTGTCAAGAAAGGCAAAGAGCGGCGTGGGATCGCCCCGCAAGCCGTTGCCAAAGAATGCCCGCGCCGCACGATAGGCCAGGTCACGCTCTGCCGGGTTCAAACGCACGGTTTCTGCGGCAATCTCAACCACCTTGGCAACTGCCCCCACCTGCAAATAAAGCGTGAGCGCAAGTTTGAACAAACCCGGCGCATCGCCTGCAGAAAGGCGGGCTGCAGAAACGAATGCATCAGCTGCTGCCAGCTTTTCCCCCAGCTTGAAGAGGCTATTGCCACGCAATGCCTGAAGCTTGCCCTCCAGCTGACCGGCCTTACCGGAAATTGCATCCGACAAGCGCACAGCATCGGCAAACCTGCCCTGCTGATAGGCTTGAACAACCTTCCGGAAAACATCACTCATTCTAGCGCCTTCGCCCCACTGCGATTCGAACTCTCGATCACAATCCTAGAGCAAAAAACGATGTTATTGGACCAAATCTGTTCGCCCCTTATGAACAAACCACGAAAGGGCGGTGCAGTTTGCAGCCATAGTGATGACCAAACGTCTCGACATTCAGTGATCTGGCAACTGCCCCTTCTTGTGTGCAATCGCAAGTTCATCGGGCGCGATGATTCTGTCCTTGTTCAAATCCAGTAGATTGAAGAAATCTTCTCCCGGCATCATCCGGTAAAGCCGACCTGCAACCTGCCGCTTGGCCTCCGCCCTGCTCACCAGACCATCGCGATTGAAATCAACATCATTGTAGGTATTCGCGGGTTCCGCCTTCGCGCGCTCTGCGGCATCCAGATTGCCATCACCATTGGTATCAAGCATGTCAAAATAGTTCAGGAACCCATAACGACGATAGGGACCATCGCGCAGAAAATCTTCCCACTCGGCATGCGTTACCGTTCCATCACGATTGTGGTCTGCCGAACTCATAGGGCCATGCGGACCCGCACTGGGCGGTGCAACCGTCGGATTGTCGCGGGCAATTGCGGCATCTGCAGAAAAGGCAATTACGCCAGCTAACAACACTTGAGATACCTTCATTGCATTCTCCTCGATTATGCGGTTTGGCGCTGCAGGCCTCACACCCGAGCTTGCGAAAACCGTAGCAAGCGCGACATTGCGAGGACGTTGCCGTGGAATTACAAAATGGTAGGCTTTGCCTGCCTGCCAACCTTCACCGCCAAGCGACGGTGTACGACCCGCATGCGCCTGAAACAGGGTTCCCCTCACGACAGTCGCTGCTACCAACGGCATTAAATGTCAAAATACTTCCGTGCATAAACAACACGTTGACACCCGAATTCCGCCAAGCTCCATTTAAAACCCCCACCGCCATTGCAAAACCAAGAATTGAGCCTATATTAGGCCTATCGACCATTGCTTGTGACGTCGTCCCTGAGCCAATTGCTCCGTACGTATTTCCTATCAAAAACTCGATCCAACTCCGCAAGGTTTGCGGGGACAACACGATTGCTTTGAAAGGAAATCGTTATGAATACTGGTACTGTTAAGTGGTTCAATGCCACCAAGGGCTTCGGCTTTATCCAACCTGAAAATGGTAGCGCGGACGTGTTCGTGCATATTTCTGCTGTTGAACGCGCTGGTATGCGCTCGCTCGCAGATGGCCAGAAGATCAGCTACGACCTTGTTCAGGACAACAAGTCCGGCAAGAGCTCGGCCGACAATCTTCAAGCTATGTGATTTCTTCATCTGGTTCGCCGACCACGGATGTACTGGCGACCGAACTGGATGAATTTGAAAGGTCGGGTAATTGCCCGGCCTTTTGTATTTTCAATATGATTGGAGATTTCCGTTGGCGAAAAATCATTACAGACCGGGTGATTTTATCGTGGTCAGAACGGGGATAATCAAAAGCGCCCAACCAAGGGGCTCAGGCGAAATTCTTGCAGTTTTGCCAGAAACCCAAGGTGTCATATCTTATCGTGTCCGGTTTCAGTTCGAAAATTTCGAACGCAATGTGACCCAGGATGACATCGACTTTGATGCATCGAAACGGGCGCGAGACGAAATCAGCACTGCGACTGAACAAAAGTCGTCTGTCTGGATCAAGCCTAACGCGATCAGAGTGCGAAAATAGCGGCATTTGCTGCATCAAGGAGATAAATTGCAGGTTCTTGTAAGGGATAACAACATCGATCAGGCGCTCCGCGTTCTGAAAAAGAGAATGCAACGCGAAGGCATATTCCGTGAAATGCGTGCGCGCAAAGCATATGAGAAGCCCTCCGAGAAGCGCATTCGGCAAGAAAAAGAAGCCATTAGGCGGCACCGCAAATTGAACATCAAAAAGATGCAAAGAGAAGGGCTGCTGCCTGCACCCAAGAAGCGCGCGCCTCCCCGCTAAATATTCATTGGGGATCTCAACGAAGAGGAGAACACCATGGCCGCAACCAAAGAACATTTTTTCAAGACAGATAAACGCGGATCGCGAAGCAAAAATCGCGTCTCCGAACACAAGGCGATGCAGATCGCGGCCACCGAAGCCGCAGAGCGCACCAGCAAAACCGCACGCCTTCGCCAGCTTCGTGAAGCCAAATTGACGGCAGATCAGTCTGCCGACCAGAAGTGACAGCGTCACGGCCCTGCCGAATGGCAAGGCCAACACATTGCCAGTGCGCCGCGAGGCGTCAAACATAAACGACCGGCAGCTTTATCAAGGGCGCTGCTGGTTTAGGCTTGGCAATCCGGCCCCAACGAAAGGAGGACAGATGTCTTCCGATTTTACGCTTTCCTGCATTTCAAAAGACCAAATTGGCAGTGCGGCTCAACGAGCGGGCACCACTGTGCCTATCGGCATCCTACCACTTTAAATCAATCACGCTGTGCAGCCGCGCTTTCGGCTTCACGCATATTTCAATCAAAAGGATAAGAACATGGCCAAAGGTCAACAGCGCAGCAATCGCGAAGTTCGCAAGCCGAAGAAAGACAAGACAGTTGTCGCACCGCCCGCATCAACTGGAACACAGGTCAAGATGGCTGGCGGCAACATGCCCGGCGTCAACAAGAAGAAATAGCAAATAAGGAGGCTGACATGGCCGAATTAAATTATATGGCCGGTGCCGGACTTTACGCAGGCAAGACCCACCGGGGCAGCAGACGCCCCCGCTATAAACGTTTTGAAACGGCCGCTGAAGCGCTGCGCTACGCAATTGAAAATATGCCCGGTTCACAACTGCGCGGCTCTGTTTTGGAAGTTGAGGACGCACGCTTCAACGACAAACAAATCCAGGCGCTTTATGACTCGCCAAACTATCCACTTGCTCGCGGAGCGCAATAGGGCGAACCCTCCGCAATTTGCTGCTGCTTCTCTCGCAATTCACGGGGAAGACGCTCGCCCGCGCCGGGATATCACTCCCTCGCACATGTTCCGCCGCGGCGCTGATAAGGCCGATTGCACTCCCAGCCGTTACCGCTCCAATCCAGATGGGCATTGGCAGGCATTTCAACCGGGGAGCACCCGAGTCCTGCCGTTTCAAACCCTCTTTCGCATTGCCATTTTCGACCAAAGTCATTGTCGACAAAATAGGCATTCTCCGGGACGTCGACTGCAATGCAAGCATTGCCGATTTCCTCAAAACCCCGGTTGCACCTCCACTCGTTACCATTGGTTGTGAGATATCCGTTCGTCGGCACGTCAATCTTGTCGCACCCCCGCTCAGTCGCAACATAGCCACGCTCGCATTCCCATCCGCGTTTGCGGGATTCCTCGGACAAGTATGCGTTTTCCGGTATCTCAATGTGGCTGCAAGTGCCGCCATCCACCCGATAACCGCGCAGGCATTTCCACCGATCCCCTGAATGGGAATCAAGATAGGCATTTTCCGGCAGTTGAACGGCCACACATAGACCGCTCTTTTCAACATAGCCAAAGTGACAGTCCCAGCCTTTGCCGTATGTTGTATTTGTAGAATAGGCGTTTTCCGGCAATTTCACTTCAAAACAAGCTTGGTCCTGTTGCCTAAATCCCGGCTTGCAGGTCCAACCGGACCCGTAAGTGTCGGCCTGTGCATTCTCAGGAATTGGCGCAACGGGCTGGGCACTGGCCGTCGGCACGAAAGCGAAATTGAGAGCCATAACGGCACCAACCACAACGCCGCGCGCGCTGCTTTTGGGTGTCACCAGGCAATCGCGGCGCGCGTAGAAGCGCAGCTTCGCGATAGTATTGAAAAATTCAGTATTGAATCGATGAAGGGACATGGCGTCCTCCCTTATTCAGGGCCAGGGCGCACAAATCCCTCAATCGGCAGCGCCCTCTTCAGTGGCTACCGACAACCCACCTTGGACTTCATTCGTGAATATAGCAATGCACTCACCAGAAATGTTCCATGGTGCAAACCAGCGGCGCTCAATGCCGCAAAATAAGGTCGGCTGGAGCTCAAGTCCGCCCCCCTCGCCTTGCGTCCCACTGCAATAGTGTCTAGGCTCAAAACCAGTTGAATTGGCCTGCAGCGTATTGCGGCAACAAAAGCCCACAATATTTCTTGAATTCTCATAATAGCGCCAGCGCGGCGAGCTGCCGATTTATTGCTCCACTTCGCTTGGTGTCGCCACCGGCCCCGTTCACCAGTCTTATTGTGCCGCCTTGGAAAACTCGGACCCGCCGCAAGGTGCGTCCGCGCCATAATTGTCATCAGTGATGATGTCTTCTCAAAATGGAATATCTGCTATGACCCTATCCTTTGCCAATCCCAGCCGCTCCTACGATGAAGTTCGCAACGCCGTGCGTTTTGTGGCTCACGACGGTATGTTCGAGATAAAATTCTTTGTCGAAGCGGCGGCACTGGCAAGAGCTCTTCCGCAAGGAACGCGCATGTCGGAAACGCAATGCCTGTCAGCATTCGACCTTATGCGGGAAACTATCAACAAGGTTGCCGAACGGGTTTACTCTTCGCACCATAAAAATATGAGCACACTGACACCCGGCGACTTCCGGTAGAATGTTGTGATGCTCATCCGCTATGGCTACGAAATAACACTGACCTGCACAGAACCAACTGCACTGGTGTGCCTGCTATCCGTCCATGAAGATCGCGCAGCAGACATCAGAGTTCCCGAAACCGTCTTCACGACACCCGATGTGCCGACTTCCACCTATCGGGATATGTTTGGCAATCGCTGCAGACGGCTTGTCGCCCCGGCAGGCGAATTCATGATCTGGGGCGATGCCACAATCGAGGACGATGGCAAACCGGACGTCATACTCCCAACCGCGCGTGAAATGCCGGTTCCGGAGCTTCCCGATGAATGCCTCTCCTATCTTCTGGGCAGCCGATATTGCGAGACGGATCGCATGAGCCAGATCGCTTGGGATATGTTTGGCAACCACCCACCCGGCTGGGGACGCGTACAGGCAATTTGCGATTTCGTGCATTCCCACATTCGTTTTGACTACATGCAGGCCCGCGCGACACGCACCGCCTTCGAAGTTTTCCACGAACGCGTTGGTGTGTGCCGTGATTACGCCCACCTTGCGGTGACCCTGTGCCGCTGCCTCAATATCCCGGCGCGCTACGTGAACGGCCATCTGGGCGACATCGGCGTCCCGGTGGAAGATCCCATGGATTTCAGCGCCTGGACCGAGGTATTCCTCGATGGCCAATGGCATACATTCGACCCCCGCAACAATAAGCCGCGCATCGGCCGAATTGTTGTTGCCCGCGGCAGAGATGCCGCTGACGTCCCCCTCATCAATTCATTCGGCCCACACCTGCTAAAATCCTTCCGCGTCTGGACCTATGAAGTTTGAGATATGCCAAGCTGAACAATGGGGTTCTAACAGCGGGCGGTAGGGACAGTTCACTTAAACTGGAAAATGGTAGCGGAGGAGGGATTCGAACCCCCGACACAAGGATTATGATT
>JBNKZZ010000021.1:0-206739 GCA_050301895.1 Ensifer sp.
GGCGTAGTGACGAGCTTCCGTCTCATACTCAACGTGCGCTGTAGAAATCGTGATACCACGTGCCTTTTCTTCAGGTGCAGCGTCAATTTGGTCATAAGCCTTGAAGTCACCAAAGTACTTGGTGATCGCAGCTGTCAAGCTGGTCTTGCCGTGGTCAACGTGACCAATCGTGCCGATGTTTACGTGAGGCTTCGTGCGCTCAAATTTACCTTTTGCCATGTGAATCTTCCCTAAGATCAAAAGTTGGGCTCACCGGCCCACGCCGGTTTGGTGCAGGCGTTTAAGGGTTTATGGCACGAGACGCAAGCCCTTTTGTGTTAACTGAAGCGCAGCAATTGCCACATATTGGCAAACAGGGGCATGGTGGTAAAAACGCAACAGTGGCCTAGAGGCCGACAAACCCGCACACACCGAGTTTTTCGGCAGAAATCGTGGCAACACCTCGAGATATGCAAAATTTTTGTGAAATTGGAGCGGGTAGCGGGAATCGAACCCGCGTATTCAGCTTGGAAGGCTGCTGCTCTACCATTGAGCTATACCCGCGAGTGCCGCTTTCCAGGAATGGTGGAGGAGGTTGGATTCGAACCAACGTAGACTAAGTCAACGGATTTACAGTCCGTCCGTTTTAACCACTCACGCACTCCTCCAGAACCACCTGGAAATAGCGGTAATCCGATTGTTCGTAGCCACCGAACTCGTTCAGCGCCCCTTGCAATCTGGAGCGGGTATATGACCGCCCCAATGCCTCCTGTCAACACAAGCCCGCGATAAATTTCCAAAAAAGTTGCAGATATTTTTGCGCCGAACCGATCCGCTCTATTCTTGACCTCTGCGCACGGCTATAAGACCGGCATGACAAAACAGGAAAAAGGCCGCTCGGCGGCGAAAGACACACATTACGCAAATTTACGCCGCGCGCACCGCGATGCCAAGCGCGACCGCGGTGAGCTGCCCCAACCTGAGCGCAACGCGCGCAGCAAAGCCGCAGCCAAAAGCTGGAAGCCACCGAAACTGGATGCAGAGCAAGTGTATCTATACGGACTGCATACGGTTCGTGCGGCGCTGCAAAACCCGGAACGCTCGCTGATCAAGCTCTCCGTCACCCGCAACGCTCTTGCGCGTCTGGAGATCGCGGAAGCTGATCTTCCCTGCCCTTTTGAAATTGTTACTCCGCAGGAAATCGAGAAAATCGTCGGCCCGGAAGCAATCCACCAGGGCGTCATGCTGGAAACGCGCGCGCTACCTGTGCGCCGCCTGAATGCATTGAAGGACAGCCCGCTTTTGCTGGTGCTCGATCAGGTGACCGACCCCCACAATGTCGGCGCGATCATGCGTTCCGCCGTGGCATTCAATGCAGGTGCGGTCATTACCACCCAACGGCATTCGCCCACCGAATCCGGCGTCATGGCGAAGTCGGCATCAGGCGCGCTGGAATTGATTCCCTATATCCAGATCACGAATCTGGCGGACGCGCTGGGTGAATTGCATGCACTTGGTTTCACCAGCATTGGCCTTGATTCGGAGGGGCCAGCGGAACTGGAAGAGACTTTTTCTGGCGACAAAGTCGCATTGGTTATGGGGTCTGAAGGCAAGGGACTGCGCCAAAAGACGCGCGACACTGTTTCCGCGCTAGCGCGCCTCGACATGCCGGGAGAGATTAAGTCTCTCAACGTTTCCAACGCGGCAGCGATCGCGCTTTATGCCACCCGGCAATATTTGCAGGCCAAATAGCAGGAGTGTCGGATGCAATTGGATCTCGGCGGCAAAATTGCCCTTATCACAGGAGGTTCAAAAGGCATCGGCTTTGCTTGTGCGCAAGGACTGCAAGCCGAAGGCGCAAAAGTCTTCATCGTATCGCGTAATCAGAATAACATCGACAGCGCCCTGACGGCGCTGCCGGGCGCTGTTGGCTACACAGCGGATATGTCATCGGCAACCGAGGCCGCACGGTTAATCGAGGCGATAGAAACGGAGCATGGCCCGATTGATATTCTTGTCAATTGCGCAGGTGCTGCCAAGAGAACGCCAGTCGATGCGCTGAATCCCGACCTGTGGCGTGCCGCCATGGATGCAAAATATTTCACCTATATCAACGCGATTGACCCTGTCATCAAACGAATGGCTGAACGTCAACAGGGAGTTATCGTCAATGTGATTGGCGCAGGTGGCAAGGTCGCCTCCCCTGTTCATCTGGCCGGAGGTGCCGCAAACGCGGCCCTGATGCTGGCGACGGCAGGGCTTGCCAATGCCTATGCCGCGCGCGGCGTTCGCGTGGTTGGCATCAATCCTGGCAGCACTCAGACCGAGCGGCTGACACAAAGGTTCGATGTTGAAGCGGAGAGTGCAGGTATTACCGTGGAAGCAGCGATGGCAAAGGTTCTGTCGCGCATCCCGCTTGGCCGCATGGCAACGCCAGTAGAAATCGCAAATATGGTCACGTTTCTCAGTTCACCGCGCGCAAGTTATGTAACAGGCGTGACAATCAATATGGACGGAAGTGCCACGCCTACGGTGGTTTGAGCGCCCCTTGATCTCACCATTCGAGCGAAAACTCAAAGCGCGGTCTTTCTTGTCCAAACCGACATTGGCACCGCCCGATTATAGACTTCCGGACATGCATCGCCTGTCTTTTTCCAATTTGGAACATTAAGGCTCATCTCACATTGTGCGAGATAGCTGCTGCCTCCAATGTTGATGCATATGACCTGCCCCAGATCGTAGGTTCTGCCATCACGGTTGCGACATGTACACTCAGCGGCGGCGGGCGATGGACAGCACAAAACAACTGCCATGAATAATACTGCAGTGCTCGTGCCAAAGCTGAAATTCAACAGTTTTCTCATAACATAAGAATACGCTTATGGAGTAAGCTGTAAAGTCGTAATTACGGCAATCAGCCTATATGCGCCGCAACATAATCTGATAGCATCAGTTTCATGATTCTGGTCTTCACAGATCTGGACGGCACGCTTCTCGACCACGAGACCTACTCTTTTGAAGCTGCCAGGCCCGCGCTTGAGGCGCTGAAACGTCGAGGCATTCCGCTTATTTTGGCGAGTTCCAAGACGCAGGCTGAAATGCAATCATTATCCCATGCCTTGAATATTGATCTGCCGCTTATTGTCGAAAATGGCGGCGGCATCGCGAATCTTCCCGGCAAAAGCGCGTCCGCTCCGTGTTACAGCAAAATCCGCAGTGTGCTGGATGCAATGCCCCGTAACATTCGCGCTGCCTATTCAGGGTTCGGTGATTGGACAGTTGAAGAAATTGCACAAAGGACCGGACTGAGTGAGGACGCATCTGCGCTGGCCGCAACGCGTCAATTTAGCGAGCCGGGCATCTGGTCTGGCAGCGTCAGTGAATTCGAGAGCTTCAAGGCCTATCTTGCTGAAGGCGGCTTCAAGGTGGTTCGTGGCGGGCGATTTGACACAATCATGGGCCAGACCTCCAAGGCAGATGCCATGCAACGGCTGAAAGAACACTACGAGGCGTTGTCTGGCGAGACGGTTACCACAGTGGCGCTGGGTGATGCACCCAACGACGTCTCTATGCTGGAGGCGGCCGATCACGGTTTTATCGTGACCAATCATGCACATACGCCGTTACCTGAACTTGATGGCGAACGTGACGGGCGGATTAGCCGCACCCTCCTGCCCGGCCCCTCGGGCTGGAACCGTGCGATACTTGATTACCTGAACGAACATACATCGAATGCGTGAATAGCAGAGGCAACAGAAATGACAGACTTTCATCAAAATGGCGTAGTTGCGACGTTGCACAATTTGCGTGAGCGCTCCTTGCATGAGATGGAGCGGGAGCTGATCGAATTCGCCTCAGTGCGCCCGATCACCCTCATTCTGCCCTCGCTTTTTTCCGAACTGGAAGGCCCGGCGCTCGGTAAAATCATCGCTGAACTCTCAGAAGTTCCCTATCTCTCCAATATCGTGATCGGCCTGGATCAGGCCGACGAAGCCCAATATCGCTACGCCATTCAGTATTTTTCCAAGTTGAATAAACCCTATCAAGTGCTGTGGAACGACGGTCCGCGCCTGAAAGCTCTGCATGCCGAATTGGACGCCGCGAAAATTGCCCCGCATGAGCCCGGCAAAGGCCGCAATGTGTGGTATTGCATGGGACAGGTTCTTGGCATGCAGAATTCCGGCGTTGTTGCACTGCATGACTGCGATATCGTTACTTATTCACGCGACATGCTGGCGCGTCTTGTCTACCCGGTTACAAATCCCGGTTTCCCTTATGTTTTCACCAAGGGTTACTATCCGCGCATTGCGGGTGGCTCGCTGAATGGTCGGGTAACGCGTCTTCTGGTCACGCCGCTATTGTTGAGCCTTGAGCGCACAATTGGTCACCATCCTTACATCGATTTCCTAAAGGCTTTCCGGTACCCGCTCGCTGGCGAATTTGCCATGCGCACCCATGTGTTGCCGGATCTGCGTATTCCTTTCGATTGGGGGCTGGAAATTGGCGTTCTGTCGGAACTGTGGCGCAACTACTCATCCAGCTCCATATGTCAGGTGGATATTGCTGATGTCTACGACCACAAGCATCAGCCCCTATCCGAAGAAGATGCTTCGAAAGGCCTGTCGCGAATGGCGACCGACATTATCAAGGCTCTCATCCGCAAGTTGGCGACAGATGGTGTGATTTTCAGCCCCGAAGCAATTCGCACGCTGAAAGCCACGTATTACCGCACGGCGCTGGACATGGTGGAGGCATATAACAACGATGCACGCATGAACGGCCTCACCACCGACCGACATAAGGAAGAGCTGGCGGTAGAACTGTTCGCGTCAAACATTGTCGACGCGGGCAACGCCTTTCTGAAGCATCCGAACGCCGCGCCCTTCATGCCAAGCTGGCACCGCGTTCAAGCGGCCCTACCAGACTTCCTGCGCAAAATGCAGGAAGCTGTGAAAGCGGACATGGAGGAGTTTGGGTAGAGGACATTTGCCACGCCGGTTTACCGGAGGGTCAGAACCATACTGGCATGAATGAGGAAAAGTGGTGCCCCCAGAGAGACTCGAACTCCCGACCTACTGATTACAAATCAGCCGCTCTACCAACTGAGCTATAAGGGCACTTTGTGCGCAGGGAACTATCATATTCGGCGCACGTGTAAAGAGTAAATTTTCATTTTTTGACAGATGATTTGCTTTGCGCGCGAAACATGGCCTTGCGCACTACCCCCAATTACGTATTCCATAGGCAAAACAAAACTCAATGCCGGGATCGAAATACCCATGCCGCAGTCAACCGATGTCATCTCAATTCTCGCTTCGGATACCAAGGAAGCGCAGGACGCGAGGAAAGAACTGATTGCTATTTATGGCGATGCCACGCCGGAAGAAGCTGATGTAATCGTGGCGTTGGGCGGCGATGGCTTCATGCTGCAAACCCTGCATAGCGCCATGAATTCCGAAAAGCTGATCTACGGTATGAATCGTGGTTCGGTTGGTTTCTTGATGAATGCCTACAAGACGGCCAACCTGAAAGAGCGAATCAAGGCCGCGACACAAAATACGATTCGACCACTGGAAATGGTGACCACGGACGCTTACGGCAACACACATTCTGCTCTGGCGATCAATGAAGTCTCGCTGTTGCGCCAGTCCTATCAGGCCGCAAAACTGCGTGTCGAGATTGACGGGCGCACGCGACTGGAGGAGCTTGCATGCGATGGCGTGCTGCTGGCCACGCCTGCGGGATCAACTGCCTATAATCTTTCGGCCCATGGTCCTATTGTGCCGCTGGAAGCGCCGCTGCTGGCGCTTACGCCTGTCAGCCCATTCCGCCCGCGTCGCTGGCGCGGTGCATTGCTGCCGGACAAGGTGGTGGTGGACATCAGCGTTCTTGAACATGAAAAGCGTCCCGTGAATGCGGTTGCGGACCACCAGGAAGTCAAATCTGTCGTGCATGTGCGAATTCGCCAGTCAGTCAACCAGACTGTGACGATACTTTCCGACCCCGATCATTCCTGGGCCGATCGCATCTTGTCCGAGCAATTTTCGGCGTGAGGAAACCATGAAGAAGCTGCCTGCCCTGTTTTTGGCACTTTCAATCCAAACGACCAGCTTTGCATATGCACAGGAAGTGGAAGCCCCGCTGCCGCTGGATATCACCTTCGCTGTATCCTCGGGCTACTGGGAGCTGAACAGCGAAACAACCGGAGATGATGCGAGTGAGGCAAGTCCGGCTGAAAAACGCCGCGGCTTCTACAAGGTATTTGCCGTGCGCCAGAGCGACCGCACAGCACGGGTCTATATGCAGGAGATCGAAGCGGGCGCACAAGGACTTTCGGTCTACGCAACGACGGAGCTAGAGGCCATTTCCGCACTGAAGCCCTACGTGACGGATATCCGCCCGGAAAACTCCACCGGCTTTGTCAGCGGCCCCGGCTTGCAGGTTACGGTCTACCTGAAAACCGACCCACGCGACCAGGAACCGGAAAGCTGGACAGTTCTGATTGACGAATTTGGCGAACTGAAGGTTGAAAAGGCCGGAAACTAGCGCGGGCCCGCGACAAGTGTCGACCGGCTTTCTGTCCGCAATCGCGTGGCGTCAATTTTCCTCTTGCAGCGGCTCCCAACGCAAATGAGCCAAAGAAAAAGGCCCGGACGATGCCGGGCCTTCTTAATTCCATTTCAGGCTCTATCAAAAGAAGCCTTTGCGCTGCCACCAGCCGCCCTTCTTGGGCTTGGCCTCACCATCCGCAGCAGAACCCGATGTGAGAACTGGTTCGGTGGCAATCGGGCCGGAAGATGCACTGGTGCGCGCAGTGCGCGAAGGTGCCTTTTCCTGCTCTTCGGCAGCATCCTCTGTCGCTGCTTCCACAACTGGTTCTTCTACTGCAGGCTCCGCTATGGCTTCCTCTGCAGCGGCCTCGAGCGGCTGTTCCACGGCCTCAGTTGCTGCGTCTTCAGCGACCTCAGTCTTGGTTTCTGCCTCAGCTTCCGCCTTCGCCTTCTTGGTGCGGCGTGGGCGCTTTGGCTTCGCGGGCTTTTCCTCTGGCGTTTCTGTTGCGTCTACCGCTGCGGCAGCTTCCGCATCAACATCAGCCTCAGCTGCGACTTCAGCAGTCTCCGGAGTGGTAACCGCATCGCTTTCGCTGGCCTCGGCCTCGCCGTCAGCAGCTACGAGCTCGCCGTCTTCATCGTCGCCAGACGCATCTGACTCTGCACCGTTCTCGCCCTCTTCGCCATTGCGGTTGCGGCGGCCACCGCGTTTGCCACGACGGCGGCGCTTGCGACGCGGCTGATCATCATCCTCGCCCTGGGCGTCTTCGGCGTTTGCGTCCTGAGAATTGCCTTCGCTCTCCTCATCGTCGCCACCATCCTCACCATCATCGGCGTCATGAGCGGAACCCTGCTGGTCCCCGTTCTGACCATCGCGACGGCCACGACGACGACGACGGCGCTTGCGCTTGCGACCTTGCTGGTCACCGTTTTCCTGCTCATCAGCGATTTCGTCGAGTGCTTCTTCCTCGATGACAATATCATCGTCGTCTTCTTCGATTTCGACTGGACGGAGGGCCTCAATTTTCACCGGATTTTCAACAGCTTCCCCGCGATCAATCGCGAAATGCTGCTGTCCAAGGGAATCGTCGGCTTCCACGATGATTGAAACGCCAAACCGCGCTTCATATTCCACAATCGTCGCACGCTTGTGGTTCAGCAGATAGAGTGCTGTTTCCGGCGCAGTGCGAACGGTGATGTCGTGAGTGGTGTTCTTGAGAAGGTATTCCTCAACACCGCGCAGCACATGCAATGCCACGGAAGACTGCGACCGCACATGCCCAGTACCACCGCAATGCGAACAGACCTGCATGGTCGATTCCAACACGGAAGCGCGGATACGCTGGCGCGACATTTCCAGAAGGCCGAAATGCGAAATGCGACCGACCTGGATTCGCGCACGGTCGTCTTTCAGGCAATCTTTCAGACGCTTTTCGACAGACCGATTGTTGCGCTTTTCTTCCATGTCAATGAAGTCAATAACAACAAGACCCGCAAGGTCACGCAGGCGAAGCTGGCGTGCAACTTCCTCTGCTGCCTCAAGGTTCGTTGCCAGAGCAGTTTCCTCGATGGAATGCTCACGGGTTGAACGACCCGAGTTGACGTCGATCGCCACCAGCGCCTCTGTCTGGTTGATGATGAGGTAGCCGCCGGACTTCAACGTCACCTGCGGCTGCACCATACGATCAAGCTGTGCCTCAATGCCGGAACGAGCGAAGATTGGCTGCGGATCGCGATATGGCTGCACAACCTTGGCATGGCTCGGCATCAGCATTTTCATGAAGTCTTTGGCTTCACGATAACCGTCTTCGCCGGCCACGATAACTTCGGAAATATCCTTGTTATACAGGTCGCGAATAGAACGCTTGATGAGCGAACCTTCCTCGTGAACGAGGCAAGGTGCCGTCGAGCTCAAAGTCAACGTACGCACATTTTCCCAAAGGCGCATCAGATATTCAAAGTCGCGCTTGATCTCCACCTTGGTGCGGTTGGCACCTGCGGTACGCAGAATAACGCCCATGCCCTGCGGCACTTCCAGCCCGCGCGCAATTTCTTTCAGGCGCTTGCGGTCCTGAACATTGGTGATCTTGCGGGAGATGCCGCCGCCACGTGCGGTATTGGGCATCAATACCGAATAGCGACCTGCCAGCGAAAGATAGGTCGTCAGCGCTGCGCCCTTATTGCCGCGTTCTTCCTTGGCAACCTGTACCAGCAGGATCTGGCGGCGTTTGATAACTTCCTGAATGCGGTACTGCTTGCGCGGCTTGTTGCGGGATGCGCGATCTGGAACTTCTTCCATGGCATCTTCTGCACCAACGGATTCGACCTGCTCTTTTTCGCCGTCGTCATCGCCGTCGTCATCATCGTCATCATTGCGTCTGCCGCGAATGGTTTCCACATCTTCCGACACGCTGTCAGCGTCGACGGCCATCGCCATGGATTTGCCGTCGCCATCATCCTCACCGGATTCAGCATCTGCATCTGCAGCTTCGACTTCACCTTCTGGTTCGGCTGAAGCTTCTGCGGCAGGTTCGACTTCACCAGTCACCTCAGCCACCGGCTCCTCGGACGCCGAAGCGGCTTCGCCTGGCTCCTCGTTCGCCTCAGCTGCAGTTGCGTCGCTCTCATCGGCTTCGGCTGCATCAGCCTCAATGGCCTGCTTCGCTTTTGATTTTCTACGCGGACGGCGCTTCTTAGGCTTTTCTACTGGCTTTTCGTCGTCGGCCAAAACATCCAAGTTTGCATCCGGCTGATCGGCCTCTGCAAGATCACCGGTCGAGGACGTATCTGGAGTTTCATCGTCGTCATCATCGTCGTCGCTGTTGCGCGCTGCTTCTGCTTCCAAAAGCGCCTGACGGTCAGCCAACGGGATCTGATAGTAGTCGGGGTGGATTTCTGCAAAAGCCAGGAAGCCATGGCGATTACCGCCATAATCGACAAAGGCGGCCTGAAGCGAGGGTTCAACTCGCGTCACCTTTGCCAGGTAGATATTGCCTCGCAGCTGTTTCTTGTGCTGCGATTCAAAGTCAAATTCTTCTATCCGGTTACCCCGGACAACAACAACACGCGTCTCCTCCTCGTGGGACGCGTCGATAAGCATCTTGTCTGCCATTTAAGCTGCACTCCTCGGCGCAAGCGTGTGGCGGCATTCCAAAGTTTCATACAGAAATTTTTGTCGAGCAAGCCAGCAACAGCGCCGGAAAAAACGAACTCAGGACGATGTGATTGTGATCGCAACATGCAGCCCCACGCCGGGAAGTCCTGCTTCCCGGAAACGTTAAGGGCTGACATCATTTCAAGCGACAATTTCAAAACACCAGTCGTGAGTATCAATAAAGAAAGACCGAAAGGGTCCGATGGATTTGCCCGTATATCGGGCTCTGGCCAAACGCCAGGTTTTCTCTCCGGCCACCGCCGGAATTCACTAATTCAGCTTGAAACAGAAGCATTTGCGACGTCGGACGATCAGCAACTGGCGCCATGCTACTCAGACTGGCTGCCGGATAGCGAATCTATCCCGTCAATACTCCTGTCCACAGTTGCAGCTTGTATGTTCAATTTTGCCCTTTGGCAAGGAAAAAGCATAGCGTGCCATAATATTGACCCTATCGCCCGCAAGCCACACGTCATGCTCGCTCGCTAAGAGGCAATGGAGTTGAGAATCTGTTCTGCAACTTGAAACGAGCGAACCAACAGCAACAACACGCAAAGACCTGGATGACGACTGCGCCAATCAAATCAATGGTTATGCTATTTGCCGCTGGCCTGTTTGCCCTTTTGGCCGGAGGCACGCGCCCGGATGTTTGCATGGCACAAGAGATTGCCTATCACGTCACCGCTGCACGCGTAGCCGGGGACGACGCACGCACGCGCATAGTGCTGGAATTCGACAAAAAACCCAATATCACAGTGCACTATCTCGCAGATCCCATTCGCGCCATTGTCGATATTGACGGCGAAACTGCATTTGATATTGCGCCTGGCGACCTTCCCCCAACGGGGCTATTCAATTTGATACGGTACGGCACGATGGGTCCCGGTCGCACGCGCATCGTACTGAACGCGGCACGCGCCATCAAACTCTCGACCGCAGAGGTCATTGAAGATGACAAGGGCATTCGGCTCGTGCTGGAAGGCTCCGTCATCCCTGAAGAAAACTACGCTGCCCTGGTCAATGATGCACGATGGCAGCCGGTCATTACATCACGGACAGGGCGCGGAGGGCGGCTTGGCTCAGATCCACAGGCGCAGAGCAAACCTTTTCTGGTCGCGGTTGATGCCGGACACGGCGGCATCGATACGGGTGCCAGCTCGTCAGATCGCAAGGTTATTGAAAAAGTCGTCACGCTGGCATTTGCCAAGGAGCTGGAAAAGGCAATCAACGAGCTAGACGGTATGGAGGCGTTCCTCACTCGGGACAGAGATGTCTTCCTTTCTCTCGGCGAGCGCGTTCAAATTGCCCGGCAGCGCGGCGCCGACCTTTTCATCTCACTGCACGCAGATTCCCTGCGCCAGAAGAATATTCGCGGTGCGACCGTCTACACGATCTCCGAAAAGGCATCTGACAGCCTTGCTGCAGGTTTGGCAAAGCGCGAAAACATCTCTGACGAGATTGCGGGGGTCCAGTTTACCGGCGCGACCGAAGAAGTTACCGACATTCTGATTGATCTCACGCGCCGCGAGACCCAAACGTTTTCCGAGAGCCTTGCCGCCGATGTTGTCGCCTCGTTCGAAGGACAAATCACGCTCATCAATAATCCACATCGCCACGCAGGTTTTCGCGTCCTGCAAGCGCCCGACGTCCCCTCGGTTCTTCTGGAACTCGGATTTTTGTCGAACAAGGAAGATGAAAAGCTGCTCTCATCTGCCGAGCATCAGGCGAAGGTCGCAGAACTGATAGCGCAAGCCGCTGACCGCTACCGTAAAAAAATTGGCGGATGACACACCTTGCGGGGTCTGATTTCTTTGACGAATCCGGTAGGGTTGCTTATGAGGAAGCGGCACAAAAATGGGCATTTAGGTTGATGGCCGTAATTTCTGCACAATCACGCAGTTACAGAAGGCTGCATTGTTTGAAATTCTGGTCCCATTGACGGGCAGTTGGCGGCACAGCGAAAAACGCAGCCGAGCAGCACAAAGCGGTATGAACACATGGTTAGACTCATTGGATATTTTTTCGGGCTCGGCACCGTTCTTTTTCTGGGCGTTGCAGCGGTTGCGGCAATCTATCTGAACTCCGTCATGAAGGACCTGCCGGATTATGAAGTCCTGGCCAGCTACGAACCACCTGTAACCACACGCGTTCATGCCTCTGATGGTCAGTTGATGGCTGAATATGCGCGCGAACGTCGCCTCTATTTGCCCATTCAGGCGATACCGGACCGCGTGAAGGCCGCGTTCATTTCTGCGGAAGACAAGAACTTCTACAACCATCCGGGATTGGACGTTCAGGGACTTGCCCGCGCAGTTATCGTCAACCTGCAGAATATCGGCTCCGGCCGCCGCCCCGTGGGTGCATCCACAATCACGCAGCAGGTCGCCAAGAACTTCCTGCTGTCACGAGACCAGACCTATACGCGTAAGGCCAAGGAAGCCATTCTCTCGCTTCGCATTGAACAAGCGTACTCGAAAGATCGCATTCTGGAGCTTTATCTCAATGAGATTTTCTTTGGCATGAATTCCTACGGCATTGCCGGCGCTGCCCTGACCTATTTTGACAAGGCGGTGACGGAACTGACATTGGATGAGTCCGCTTATCTCGCTGCTCTTCCCAAAGGCCCTGCCAATTACCATCCGTTCCGCCACACTGACGCAGCGATTGAGCGCCGCAACTGGGTCATCGACCGCATGGTGGAAAACGGATACGCCACCAAGGAAGAGGCAGAGGAAGCCAAGGCCAGGCCGCTTGGCATCAACCTGCGACATCGCGGTTCCTACATCTTTGCCTCCGATTATTTTGCCGAAGAGGTGCGCCGCGAGATTATTTCTCAATATGGCGAAAAGGCGCTCTACGAAGGTGGACTTTCGGTCCGCACTTCATTTGACCCTAAGCTGCAGCTCTTTGCCCGTGAAGCGCTGCAAAACGGTCTGATTGATTATGACATCAAACGAGGCTTCCACGGCCCAATCGCGCAAATCAGCGTGACCGGTGACTGGGGCGCTCCGCTTTCAGATATTGAGGCTCTGCGTGACGTGCCTGAATGGAAGCTCGCCGTTGTGCTCGCGACGGATAGTGACGGTGCGGACATCGGCATCAGACCGGACAAAGACGAAGCCGGAAAGATCGGATCTGACCGCGTGCGTGGACGGATCAATGCGGATGACATGAAGTGGGCTTACCGTTCCTCCGACAGCTCCAAGCCCAAAGCCAAAACGCCGGGCGACTTCCTTCAACCTGGCGATGTTGTTTACGTTGAGCCTCTGGCCGACGCCGCAGGTCAATATCGCCTGCGCCAGCCGCCGAAGGTTCAAGGTGGTCTAGTGGCCATGGACCCCAAAACAGGTCGTGTTCTGGCGATGGTCGGCGGGTTCTCTTTCGGTCAGTCAGAATTCAACCGCGCGACGCAAGCCATGCGCCAGCCCGGCTCATCATTCAAACCATTTGTGTATGCTGCGGCGCTCGACAACGGCTATACGCCCGCATCGGTGGTACTGGATGCACCAATCGAGATTGTGTCCGGTGGTCGGGTCTGGCGTCCGAAGAACTACGGCGGTGGTTCGGCAGGTCCATCGACACTGCGCCTTGGCATTGAAAAGTCGCGTAACTTGATGACGATCCGCCTAGCCAACGACATGGGCATGAACACTGTCGCAGAATATGCAGAGCGTTTCGGCCTATACGACAAGATGTTGCCAGTGCTGGCCATGTCGCTCGGGTCAGGCGAAACGACCGTGCTGCGCATGGTCGCCGGATATTCGGTGCTTGCAAATGGCGGCAAACAAATCAAGCCAACCATGATTGACCGCATCCAGGATCGCTACGGCAAGACGATATTCAAACACGAAGATCGCATATGCCAGGGCTGTAATGTGCGTGAATGGGAAGGACAGGAAGAACCGGAACTGGTGGATAGCCGCGAACAGGTTCTCGACCCAATGACCGCCTACCAGATTACCTCGATGATGCAGGGCGTTGTTATTCGCGGCACGGCAGCCAGCGCAGTCGATCTGGACCAGACCCGTGACGTTGCAGGCAAGACCGGCACAACCAACGATGAAAAGGACGCCTGGTTTGTGGGCTACACGCCTGATCTCGTAACGGGTGTCTATATCGGTTTCGATACACCGAAGCCTATGGGACGCGGCGCAACCGGTGGCCATCTTGCAGCACCTGTATTCAACAAGTTCATGCATGCCGCGCTTGATGACACGCCTCCTTCGAAATTCATCATCCCGCAGGGCATGAAGCTTATCCGCGTTGACCGCAAAACCGGTATGCAGGCTGCAAAGGGCGCGCCTGGAACGATTGTCGAAGCGTTCAAGCCGGGAACCGGTCCTGCGGATGTCTTCTCGGTTATCGGCCTAGATGGCTATGCTGACCCCGAAGCAATCCTGCAATCTTCACCACAGGCCAATGATGCCGTGAATGGCGGCGTTCCCGGTCTATTCTAGAGCCCGACGAATGATTGGCTGAACCCGCGCAATGATTTGCCATGCGCGGGTTTGACAACTGCATGGCATAAAATTATGTCTGCAGCGAATTTGACAACGTCAATGAAAAGAACGGAAGAATGCGCGTAGAAATCCAGAATATTGTCGACGAAATCAAGCAGGCCGTAAGCCTGCTGAGGAGGCATCTTTGACTGGGACCAGGCGATAAGACGACTGGACTGGCTCAATAACAAGGCGGAAGATCCCAATCTCTGGAATGATCCGACCGAAGCACAGAAGCTGATGCGCGAACGGCAGAAGCTCGATGAAAGCATTAATGGCTTGAAGCGGCTCGAATCTGAGCTTGCGGATAACATAGAGCTCGTGGAACTCGGTGAAGCAGAGGACGACAAGTCGATTGTCGCCGACGCCGAAGACGCTATTCGCGGCCTTTTGAAAGAGTTTTCGCGTCTGCAGGTGGAGGCGATGCTTTCCGGCGAGGCAGATGGCAACGATACGTATCTGGAAGTGCATTCCGGTGCTGGCGGCACGGAAAGCCAGGATTGGGCCAATATGCTATTGCGCATGTATACCCGCTGGGCTGAGCGCGCAGGCTACAAGGTCGAACTTCTGGAAATTCACGATGGAGAAGAAGCCGGTATCAAATCCGCAACGCTGCTTGTGAAAGGCGAGAATGCCTATGGCTGGCTGAAGACCGAATCCGGTGTTCACCGCCTTGTGCGCATTTCGCCCTATGACAGCAATGCGCGACGTCACACGTCATTTTCGTCGATCTGGGTCTACCCGGTCGTGGATGATTCCATTCAGATCGACATCAATGAAAGCGATTGCCGCATCGACACCTATCGCTCGTCCGGTGCAGGTGGACAGCACGTCAACACGACGGACTCTGCGGTTCGCATCACGCATATTCCCTCGGGCATCGTGGTTGCCTGCCAGCAGGAACGCTCACAACACAAGAACAAGGCGAAAGCCTGGGACATGCTGCGGTCGCGCCTCTATGAGGCAGAGCTGGAAAAGCGTGAGGCGGCAGCAAACGCCGAAGCCGCATCAAAGAGCGATATCGGCTGGGGTCACCAGATCCGCTCCTACGTGCTGCAGCCCTACCAGCTCGTCAAAGACTTGCGCACTGGTGTTGAAAGCACAGCACCATCAGATGTACTTGATGGTGAGTTGACCGAATTCATGGAGGCGGCGTTGGCCCACCGTGTGACCGGCGGCAAGGATGTGGACGTGCAGGACATCGACTAAGCGTCTGACACTAATGCAATGAGACAGCCCCGCCACCGCCATTCTTAAAGGCGATCCGGCGGGGCTTTTTTATTTCAACATGTCGCGCTGATCTCCAGCATCAATCAGCGCCGTTGGCGACGCATGCCTAATCGTTCCGCGGGATGGTCCTCGCAGCACCTGAGACCCTGATGGAACTTCCCGGGCTTGGAGGAATTGAAGCATGGAGACGCGACCGCATTCCCATGTCCTCGCCCTGAATAATATCGATCTCACCGCCATGCGGCCAATCGATATCTCTGAGATACCCCGCGAACGCCGCAGTTGCAGCACCAGTTGCAGGATCCTCATAGACGCCGCCAAATGCAAAAGGGTTGCGACTATGAAATTTCCCAGCGGTCTCTGCATAGACAAGCAAGATCGTGACCCAGTTTTCGCGGCGCATCAAATCACGCCCCGCATCAAAGTCATACCGCATAGCTGCAAGAGCTTCGCGAGAATTCAGACCCAAGACAAAATGGCTGGCTCCACCATGAATGATTGCCGGTGGAATATCGTTGTTCAGATCCATCTCACCATATCCGAAGAGCTCCATGACCTCCTGGGTCAATTCTCTACTCGCAGCTTGACTTGATGCCGGCGGGGACTGCAACGCGGCCTTGTGTTCGTCGCCGTCACTTGTTCCCTCCACCGTGATGTCTGAGCTGTTGAGTTTGAGCTGAAACACACCATCGCCAAACTGGGAGGCAAGTGCCGCACCGAGCGCTATTGTGGCGTGCCCGCAGAATGGAACCTCAGCCTCCGGTGAAAAGTAACGGACGCGCCACGCATCATCCTCCGGGGCCGCGAAAACGGTTTCCGAATATCCCACTTCGGCGGCAATTCTCTGCATTTCAATCTCGGACGGCAAGTGATCGCGAATGGCAACACCCGCTGGATTTCCTCCCGCTCCATTCTCGGAAAATGCTGCAAGGCGTTGTACATCCATTGAAATCTCTCCACGTCACTAACTCTCGATCATGGTCGAGACACTGGAGGGACCGGCCATCTGGGTCAAACGCATATTCTTGAGCGCTAGATTCAACCACATTGAACGCAGGACAACTCAACATAAAGGCCGCGGAGATTTCTCACCGCGGCCTTCTCTGGGGTTCTGTATTGCGTTTCAGAATTCTTCCCAACTTTCTTCAGCTGCTGCCGGTGCAGCATTGAATGCGGTGGCTACGTTCCTGACCATTTGGCGCGCTGGTGAAGCAACAGGCGCTGCGGTCCTCCCTGCTGCGGCTGGCGGCGGGGCAATCGATGGCGAGGCTGGTGCCTTGCTCGGCGCGTCGCTCGCGCGTCCACGCATGCTTGCTGACGCCTGCGCCGCGGCAGTACCCGGCTCGCGAATGGACTTGCGGCGGTTGAGCTGGAAGAGGTCTACGAGGGTCTTCATGGCCCCTGCCCCATTGCTCAGTATAACGCTGGCGTGACTGATGCTGGAGACCAGAGACGCATTCTGCTGGGTCACCTGATCAAGCTGGTTCACCGCCATGTTGATTTCAGAAAGGCTGGCCGCCTGCTCGTTGGCACCGGTCGCAATCGCATCAACATTCTGATTGATGGATTCCACAAACGCTTCGATACGTTTCAGCGCCTCGCCCGTTTCACTGACCAGCTTCACTCCAGACGCAACCTCTTGCGAGGAATTGGAAATCAACTGAGTGATCTCGCGCGCCGCTGCGGCCGAGCGTTGGGCAAGTTCACGAACCTCCTGCGCGACAACAGCAAACCCCTTACCGGCATCACCCGCACGAGCCGCTTCAACGCCAGCATTCAAGGCCAGAAGATTGGTCTGGAATGCAATCTGGTCAATCACATCGATAATGCTGCTGATTTCGTTTGAGGCGTTCTCAATACGGCCAATGGCCTCGATGGTGTTCTGAACCACCGTCACAGATTCGCCCGTGGCGGTCCTGGCCTCACCAACCAGATCTCGCGTATCGGAAGCACGAGAAGACGCTTCCTTAACTGTCGCGGTGATCTCTTCCAATGCAGCCGATGCCTCTTCCAGGGAAGCTGCCTGCTGTTCTGTGCGCTGACCCAGCGTATTGGCATCATTGCTCAGGCGTTCGCTGTTGGAGCCAAGTGCTTCGGTTTCACCCAACACACTCTCAAGAGTTCTCTGGAACTCGGCAATGGCCGTGTTGAAGTCTTTGCGCAGGCGCTCAAATTCGGGCACAAATGGCTCATCAATTGTGACGCGAATATTTGCCTTGGAAAGACGTTCCAGGCCAGCGGCAATCGCTTCTACCGCTTTGACGCGACCCGTCACATCGGTTGCATATTTGACAACCTTGAAGACCCGACCCGCGTCATCAAAAATGGGGTTATAAGTCGCCTGAATGTAAACCTTTGCGCCACCTTTGCCCAACCGCATAAATTCATCGGCTACGAACTCGCCACCGCGAAGGCGCTGCCAAAACTCCGTATACGCAGGCGAATTGACATAATCCCTGTCACAAAACATGGAGTGGTGTTTGCCGCTAACTTCGCTGGCGCTGTAACCAAGCACCGAAAGGAAATTCTCGTTCGCTTCGAGGATGTTCCCCTGCGGGTCGAATTCAATAACTGCCTGCGCGCGTGAAATCGCATTGAGTTTGCCGGCGTCTTCCAGCGCCTTGCTCTTGGATGCGGTAATATCAGTCGCCAACTTGACGACCTTGTAGGGCTTACCGCCGCGCAGGACTGGGTTGTAAGAGGCCTCAATCCAGACTTCCTTGCCCCCCTTGCCGATGCGCTTGTACTGGCGGCTGTCAAATTGACCAGCGCGCATCTTGTCCCAGAACGCCTTGTATTCATCAGACTGTACGAAATCTGGTTCAACGAACATGCTATGATGCTTGCCGATGATTTCATTGGGCGAATAGCCCATCGCGTCACAAAAGTTCTTGTTTGCCGCGAGAATATTGCCATTCAGATCAAATTCGATAATCGCCTGTGAACGGTCAAATGCTTCAAGTATGTGCCGGGCATCACCGCCACCGAGAGAAAATAGGCTCATGGGATACGCATCTCCAATAGGTTTGAATTGCAACCTAAGCGGAAATTCCTAACCATTTATTTCTTTGTTCTAATCAACACATCATCACATTCGACCATGTCGGCTTCATGCTTTATTAACCCATCTTCATAGCGTGAAAGTTGCAAATTAAGTCGCTACACACATTCAAAAAAATATATTCAGCGCAACTGTTTATTTGGAAATCCAGGTTTCTATGCGGTCCATCGCTTCCGCCATATCCGCCGCTGATCCAGCGTAAGAAAAGCGCATATTTCTTTGCCCATCAATTTGATCGAAGTCGCCACCGGGCGTTGCAGCTACGTTGATCTCAGCCAACATTGCCTTGGCAAACGCCATGGAGTCATTGGTCAGGCTGCTGACATCGACATATGCATAGAACGCGCCATCCATTGGTGAACCCAAAGGCAGGTTCATGTCGGCAAACCTTTTCATAAGAAGCGCCCTGTTGTCAGCGTAGGTTCGCTTGTAGATTTCCAGCTCTTCTGTTGCTGTGAGTGCAGCTTCGGCCGCAATTTGCGATAGTTCAGGTGCCGAAATGTAGAGGCTTTGCGCCAGGCACTCAAATGGTCTCACGAATGCCTCCGGCAGGACCATCCAGCCAATGCGCCAACCCGTCATACAATAGTATTTGGAGAACGAGTTGATGATAATTGCCTTATCGCTCAGCTCCAATGCGCTTGTTTCTTCTCCGGCAAATGTCAAACCATGATAGATCTCGTCGGAGATCAGATGCATGCCGTTGGCATCACAATAGTCAATCAGAGTTTTCAGGGCTTTGCGTCCGGTCACTGTGCCGGTTGGATTGGCCGGACTGGCTAGAAGCACCCCATCAATTCGCCCTCCAGCATTGCGCGCTGCGGCCTCAAGGTTTTCTGGGGTGAGAGTGAACCCATTTTGGGCGTCTGCCGCCACCTCAACAACCCGAAGACCAAGTGCGGCAAGGATATTGCGATATGCAGGATACCCCGGTCGCGCAATGGCAACAGTCTGGCCTAGATCGAAAAGACCGAGGAAAGCCAAATTGAAACCGGCGGATGATCCTGTGGTAACCGCTATCCGGTCAGGATTAACGTCCACACCGTGATGACGCTTGTAATGTGCAGCAATGGCAACCTTCAATGATGCCAGTCCAAGTGCGTCTGTATAGCCTATTCGTCCGGCCTCAAGGGCCTTTGCAGCTGCATCGCGTGCAGCGCGGGGCGCTGGGTGCGCAGGCTGGCCAACCGCGCATGAGATCACATTATGCCCAGCGGCCTTGCGGCGTGTCGCCTCAGCCAAAACATCCATGGCGTGGAAGGGGTCAACATTCGCTCGGTTGGACAGTGAATTCACGATTACGGCTCCTGCGGCATACGAACACATTGTGTGCGGACACACCAATGCCCAAATGAAGTAGCAATCACAATCCCGCGAGATACAAGAAATTCATATTTTTGTATTTGTATGCGGGCTTGCCGCGCCCTATTACGGGGCTACCTGACAATGAAGGAGCGATATCGATGAACTCAAAGCTGGCCCGATTGATGTTTGCAGGCAGCATGGCACTGACCGCCGGCCTGAGCCCGGCCCATGTCGCTTACGCGCTGGACGAAGAACAGAAGAAAGAGTTTGGCGAGTTCATCCGCGAATATCTCATCGAGAATCCGGAAATCCTTTTCGAGGTTCAAGACGCGATGCAGGCCAAGCAGGATGCCCAACAAAAGGCCAAGGCTGGCGAAGCAATTTCATCAATGAAGGATTTGATTTTTGCCGCCGCCGATGACCTTGTGCTTGGCAACCCGGACGGCGATGTCACCGTGGTAGAGTTTTATGACTACAATTGCGGCTACTGCAAACGTGCCGTCAGCGATATGCAGGATCTGATCTCGAAAGACTCCAATCTTCGTTTTGTGCTGAAAGAATTCCCTATTCTTGGCCCTGACTCAGTCGCAGCTCACCGCGTTGCTGTTGCGTTTCGTGCATTGTCTCCCGAAAAATACGGCGAGTTTCACATGGCTCTCATGACAAATGGCGGGCATGCTGACGACGCCAGCGCGATCGCGGTTGCCGAGAGCCTTGGCGTTGACGAAGCCGCTATCCGCGCCCAGCTTGAAAAAGACAATGGCGATGGCACGATCCGCTCATCCTACGCACTGGCACAGGAACTCGGAATCAACGGCACCCCAGCCTATGTTGTCGGTTCAGAATTGATGGCTGGCGCTGTGGGGTCTGAGACCCTGACCGCCAAGGTGGAAAACATGCGCCAATGCGGTGAAACAACCTGCTGAGGCCCGTTCAACCGAAATAAACGAGCAGGATTTGGCCACTTCGTCCTAATGGGGGACGAAAGCTGGCTATTCAACATGTGGGTGAGCAAATGAGGGCTTTTCCTCCTGCACCCATATCGTTATAGCTTGATCCTGAAAAATCGCGCTGGTAAAGCGTCGCCACATAATAAGAAACCAAGGAATACACCCATGGCTGACAAGAAATCGGGCATTGATCAGGAACTGGTCCGGGAACTCGCCAACATCCTCAAAGATACAGATCTGAACGAGATCGAGGTTGAGCAGGAAGATTTGCGTATTCGCGTTTCTCGCGCCGCGCCTGTCGCCGCTCCAGCACCTGTTATGCAATATGCAGCCCCGGCCGCTGCTCCCGTTGCTGCGGCAGCCGTTGCACCTGCACCCGCCGCTGCGCCTGCTGCTGCAGACACCTCCAAGAATGCAGTGACTTCGCCGATGGTCGGCACCGCCTATTTCTCACCCGCGCCCGGCGCTCGCCCCTTCATCGAAGTTGGCACAACGGTGAAAGAAGGCCAGACGATCCTTATTATCGAGGCCATGAAGACTATGAACCAGATCCCGGCACCGCGTTCGGGCAAGGTGACCGCAATTCTCGTAGAAGATGCCCAGCCTGTGGAGTTCGGTGAACCTCTGCTCGTAATCGAATAGGAAGAGGCTCGCCATGATCTCCAAAGTCCTGATTGCAAATCGCGGTGAGATTGCGCTGCGTGTGCTGCGCGCTTGCAAAGAGCTTGGTATTGCAACTGTTGCCGTGCATTCGACTGCCGACTCCGAGGCCATGCATGTTCGCCTGGCCGATGAGAGCGTGTGCATTGGTCCGCCACCGTCCAAAGACAGCTACCTCAACATCCATCAGATTGTTGCAGCGTGCGAAATAACGGGCGCGGATGCTGTGCATCCCGGCTATGGCTTCCTGTCTGAGAACGCGAAATTCGCAGATATTCTTGAAGCCCACGGCATTACCTTCATTGGTCCGACTGCCGACCATATCCGCCTGATGGGTGACAAGATTACGGCCAAGCAGACAGCTGAAGCGTTGGGCATTCCGGTCGTTCCGGGTTCTGACGGCGAGGTCAAGCCCGCCGATGCTTTGAAGATAGCCAGAGAAATCGGCTTCCCCGTGCTTATTAAGGCAACAGCCGGCGGCGGTGGTCGCGGAATGAAGGTTGCCAAGACCGAGGAAGAGCTGGAAGAAGCCGTTGCAACGGCCCGCTCAGAAGCCGCTGCTGCATTCGGCAATGATGCCGTGTACATGGAAAAGTACCTGGGCAAACCGCGCCACATTGAGATCCAGGTCATCGGTGACGGCGAAGGCAACGCGATCCATCTGGGTGAACGCGATTGCTCGCTGCAGCGCCGCCACCAGAAGGTCTGGGAAGAAGCCAACTCTCCGGCTCTGAATCTCGAACAGCGCATGAAGATCGGTCAGATCTGCGCCGATGCTATGAAGAAGCTCAAATACCGCGGCGCGGGCACTGTCGAGTTTCTCTATGAGAATGGCGAATTCTACTTCATTGAAATGAACACCCGTTTGCAGGTGGAGCATCCGATCACCGAAGCCATTACTGGTATCGATCTGGTGCATGAGCAGATCCGTGTCGCCTCCGGCGGCGGTCTTTCTGTCACTCAGGAAGAGATTGAGTTCAACGGACACGCAATCGAGTGCCGTATCAACGCGGAAGATCCACGTACATTCACGCCATCACCGGGCACGATTACGCATTTCCATGCACCCGGTGGCCTGGGCGTACGCGTTGATTCCGGCGCGTATCAGGGCTATCGCATCCCACCATATTACGACAGCCTGATAGGCAAGCTGATCGTGCATGGCCGCACGCGTGTGGAATGCATGATGCGCCTGCGTCGTGTGCTCGATGAATTTGTCATCGACGGCATCAAGACCACCCTGCCGTTGTTTCAGGATCTGATCGCCAATCAGGACATTGCCAATGGCGACTACGACATTCATTGGCTTGAGAACTATCTGGCTGAAAGCAAGTCGGAGTAAAGCAATATGACACGCAGCAGAAAGGCGGAAATAACGCCGGAAATTCTGCTGCGTGCCTATTCCATCGGTCTGTTTCCCATGGCCGAGTCGGCAGACGACCCCAGCATTTACTGGGTAGAGCCGGAAATGCGGGGCATTATCCCCCTCAATGACTTTCACATCTCAAAAAGCCTGGCAAAAGCGATGCGGCGCAAGCCCTTCGACATCCGCATCGATTTCGACTTTCGCCAGACAATGGAACGTTGCGCCGAACCGGCACCTGACCGCCCTACCACGTGGATCAACGAGACCATTCTTGATCTCTACACAGAGCTGCATGAGCTGGGCCACGCGCATTCCGTGGAAGCTTGGGCCGACGGCGAAATGGTAGGCGGACTTTACGGCGTATCGCTCGGCGCTGCATTCTTTGGAGAGAGTATGTTCTCTCGCCAAACCAATGCCTCAAAAATCTGCCTGGTGCATCTTGTCGACCACCTGAAGGCCAATGGCTTTGAGCTGCTCGACACGCAGTTCACCACCGATCATCTCGTCACTTTTGGCGCGATTGACGTGCCAAAGGCGCAGTATCAAATTCTGCTGGAGAACGCAGCGTTCAAACCGCATTGCAGCTTTGGCAACACGGTCTGACAACACAGACATCGTGCGGCAGAATTAGTAAAGACCCGTCGAACCTGGCTGAGCGTTTTGGAGCTGCGGCGAAATATCGAGATTTGGTACTTCTTCCGGCGGCGGCAACTCTTCAAGCCCACCGTTCAGACTTCCATCCAGCGTATCAATTGTAGAATCAATCGCGTTTGGATCAACTGCATCATCCGGCACAGCGTTTACGTCATACCCATCAATCTGGATATCACTGTTCGGATCGAAGTTTTCCTGCAGCTGCTCAGCACCCTCGATTGGCTTGATCTCTGCGGCATCGGGTACCGGCGCCGCTACAGCAGCCTTCGCGCCCTTAGGCGGCGGAACATCGGATGTTTCCTTGCAGCCCTTCATCCACACGTCATAGATCGGGTGCTCAACAGCATTGAGGCCAGGGCTATCAGCAAACATCCAACCCGTGAAGATACGGCGTATTTTGCGATCAAGCGTGATCTCATCAACTTCCACGAATGAATCGACGCGGCTGGCTTCGGTCTCGTCGCGTGTGTAGCAGACGCGCGGCGTCACTTGTAATGCGCCGAACTGCACTGTTTCGCCAACATAGACATCGAAGGAGGTGATGCGGCCAGTGATCTTGTCGAGACCATTAAATTCGACAACCGGGTTTGAAATGCGCTCGGCCATTGCAGGATTTGCACTAAGGCCACCCAGCACAACGGCCAGCGCCATGCTGAGCTTTCCGGTGAAACGAATTGACGCTTGAATGTTCATCTTGGTCCGTCTGTCAGTGATTGAGAACCACTGTGGGCTAAAGGCTAATTATGGCCTTTCAGCGTCACTCGCCCGGCACCCAGGCATCATAATCGCCGGTCACACGCGGGCGCTCGCCAGCTTCGGAAAGTGAACCTTGCGGATGGTAGGCGTTGGCGCTGCCAGTTGGATTGGCGCGGTGCGCTTTCTGCCACTCGCGGGCCTTGTAGTCCTGATCGGTCGGTAGCGAGTCGGTGCGGTGATGCATCCAACCGTGCCAGCCTGGGGGAATGGCGGAGGCTTCAGCAGGGCCATTGTAGATTACCCAGCGGCGCTCCAGCCCATAAGGCATCTTCGGGCCCTTGTAGTAGACGTTGCCGAGCTCATCTTCGCCAACCTTGGTGCCTTTGCGCCAAGTAAAGAAGCGCGTGCCCATTGTCTGCTTATGCCACCAGCCAAAGATTTCGAAAATAAACTGTTTCATCGCAAAACCTTGATATCCGCCTGGGCCTCAAGAATCCGGGCCGTTTGTCTCTGACCGCTTATGCCGTCATATCACCTGATTGTCCATAGTTTGGCAAAGCAATCCCGGCAAATTCCGCAATTTGGCGACTGACGCCTGCAGGGCTTGCCACGCTCAATGGAAATCGAGGCGCTTTTCCATGATGATGGCAGCGATGCCGGAATTGTCGCGACCGCAATTCTCCGTGCGGTCCACTTCTTCAAATCCATGCGCCTGATAGAAGGCAATGGCCGATTTGTTCTCTGCTTCCACTTCCAGACGCATAACTTCGGCATCGGGAAAACAGGTTTCGATCTCTGCAAACAGGTCACGCCCAACACCCTGATGCTGCAGCTCCGGTTTCACATAGAGCTGATGCAACATCACAGTTTTGGCCATGTCCGGCATCATGGCCGCAAAGGCCATGCCACCGATAACCTTGCCATCGTCAGCCAGCAGGAACTCTGAATGCGGACGAGCCAACCGCTCTTTCAGTGAAGGGATCGAGTGCCAATCGGCGATGATCTCCTCCACCTTTTGCGCGCCGTAAAGCGGCGTGTAGGTCGCGCGCCACGTCTCCGCGAGAAGGTCCTGTACCTTCTTCAGGTCAGATTCGTGGGCAGAGCGAACGAAGAACATTATTCTTCAATTCCCAGCTTAGCCTTCACCAGTGCCTGCACGGCCTGTGGGTTGGCCTTACCGCCCGTTGACTTCATAACCTGACCGACAAACCAGCCTGCCAGCGATGGCTTGACCTTGACCTTCTCAACCTGATCCGGGTTGGCTGCGATAATCTCATCGACAGCCTTCTCGATTGCGCCGGTGTCGGTTACCTGCTTCATGCCGCGTTCTTCAACGATCTTGGCCGGATCACCCCCCTCTTCCCAGATGATTTCAAAAATATCCTTGGCGATCTTGCCTGAGATTGTACCATCCTTGATGAGGTCGATAATGCCGCCAAGCTGGCGCGGAGAAATCGGAGTCTCTTCAATGTCTTTGCCCGCTTTGTTCAAGGCGCCAAGCAAGTCGTTGATAACCCAGTTTGCTGCGATTTTGGCGTCGCGACCTTCGGCCACAGCCTCGAAATAATCAGCGATTGCCTTTTCCGACACCAGAACGGAGGCATCGTAGACCGTCAGGCCCAGATCCTTGACCAAACGCACCTTCTTGTCGTCTGGCAGTTCCGGTAGGTCCTTCATCAGCTCAGCCACGAACGCGTTGTCGAATTCCAGCGGCAGCAGGTCCGGATCGGGGAAGTAACGATAATCATGCGCATCTTCCTTCGAGCGCATGGAACGTGTCTCACCCTTGCCCGGATCGTAAAGGCGGGTTTCCTGATCGATCTCGCCACCTTCTTCCAGAATCGCAATCTGGCGGCGGGCTTCGTACTCAATCGCCATACCGATGAAGCGGATTGAGTTCATGTTCTTGATTTCACAACGCGTGCCGAAGGGCTCGCCCGGACGGCGCACAGAGACGTTCACGTCAGCGCGCATGGAACCTTCGTCCATGTTGCCGTCGCACGTACCGAGGTAACGCAGGATCGACCGCAGCTTGGTTACATAGGCCTTTGCTTCATCAGATGAACGAATATCCGGCTTGGAGACAATTTCCATCAGCGCCACGCCAGAGCGGTTCAGGTCCACATAGGACATGGTGGGGTGCTGGTCGTGCATCGACTTGCCCGCATCCTGCTCCAGGTGCAGGCGCTCGATGCCGATTTCGATGTCTTCGAAATTGCCTTTCTTATCCGGGCCGAGCGAAATCACGATCTTGCCTTCACCGACAATCGGATCCTTGAACTGTGATATCTGGTAGCCCTGCGGCAAGTCCGGATAGAAGTAGTTCTTGCGATCGAAGATCGAACGATGGTTGATTTGTGCCTTCAAACCAAGGCCTGTGCGCACGGCCTGTCTAACGCACTCTTCGTTGATAACCGGCAGCATTCCAGGCATGGCAGCATCCACCAGAGACACGTTGGAATTCGGGGCCTTGCCGAATGAGGTGGACGCACCTGAGAATAGCTTGGACTGGCTCAAAACCTGCGCATGAACCTCCATACCGATGATAACTTCCCAGTCGCCAGTTGCGCCGGGGATCAAGCGTTTCGGATCAGGAGTGCGAACATCAACAATCGTCATTATCTAGGCCTAGTTTTACCGGGAAAAATTCAGACCCACCCGGTAAAACAATTGGACAGAAGGTGCAAGGGATTTGGCCGCACTTCCCGCGATTTCGCCGCTTCAATCAAAGCTCAACGCCAGGCCGGAAGTAATCTTTCGGCAGATAGCGCCATGGACGAATGACAATTGCAATGATGAGCGCAACGGTGCCGAACCCGAAGAGCATCACGATATCCTCGTTCAAATTGTTGCCATAGGCACCAAAGAGTGCGGTGCGCAATGCACGAACAACCCATGTAAAGGGAAGCCACGGATTGACGATACGATAGAACTCACCCGCAAGTTCGATCGGCGCAATGCCGCCACCTGCGGAGAGCTGCAGGGTCAAAAACAGCACCGCTAACAATTTGCCCGCCTCGCCAAACACGCGCAGCATGGCAAATATGACCGAGAAGAAAGTGAGTGAGGCGATAACCAGCGACAACCAGAAAAGGAATTGGTTGGGTGCCTCTACCCCCATGACATGAACCATCATGATGTAGGCCAAAGTACCCTGCAGGGCCGCGAGCGAACCCGGCACCAGATATTTGCCGAAACCTTTGGCAATGAAATTGACCGGACGATTATCTTCCAATTGCAGGCGCATCTGAAACAGGTAACTCAGCATCACAGCGCCCACCCAAAGCGCAACGGACGCCATATTGGGAACCAATGCGGTGCCGTTGTTGGCAACAGGGTTCAGCACATCGAGTTCTGTGTGCACGGAATCTGCAAGTCCGGCTGCACTCCCGTCGATTTTCGGTAACTCTTTGGGCAGTTGCGCCACCATGCTGTCAATGCCTGCAAGAAGTTGCGACGTGCCATCAGCCAAGCTTTTGCCGCCCTTGGCAAACTCCGCCAATCTTTCATTTTCGGGGATCTTTTCTGCTAGCGTATCAATGCCATCGCCGAGCTTGTTGAGACCCGAAACAAGCTTTTCCGTACCTGCGTCAATCTTGCGCGCGCCGTCTGCCAGCTTGCGATTGCCGTCAATTGCCTGCCGTAGCCCGCCGGAAAGCTGCTTGCCACCTCCTGCCAACTGACCAGCACCAGCCGCAACCTTTTTGCCAGCAAAGGGAATATTCTTGCTTTTCTCGCCCAAAAGGTCAGCGCCCGCTGTGATTTTTTGAGCACCAGCGCGAAGCTTGCTCAGGCCAACTTCCAGCGACTCCTGCCCCTTTACGAGCGCGCCTGTACCATCGGCCAGTGCCTGCAGATCGGATTTCTCGGGGAATTTTTCATCCATCAGGCGCACGGCATCCCCCACTTGCACGAAGCCATCTGCGACCTTTGATGCGGCGTCAGCATAGGTTTGCGCACCAGCTTTCAGTTTGGCCGCGCCTGCGCGGAGCTCGCCAACACCGGCATTCAGTTTATCCAGAAGACCACCAGCCTTCTCAATCGTTGCCAGCACCAGCTCCCAGCGATTCTGGTTCAGCGTTTCATTGACCTTGTGGCTTAGCTCACCGGCAAAGCGCCGACCAAAGCCTGCAGCCGTATAGTTATTGCCTTCCGAAATAACCGTCTGCACTTGCGCGCCGCCAGCGGAAATTCCAGGCACGGCCTTGGCGCTGAAATCCTCCGGAATGATAATTGCGAAAGCGATCTCGCCGCGCTCGACCTTCGTGCGAGCAGCAACTTCGTCGGTTTCATCGTAAAAGCCGAAGGTCATTTCGCCTTTGAGCTTTTCGACAATCCCCTCGCCTGTATTCACCGTCTTGTCGTTGAACGTATAGCCAACATCGTGATTGACCAGCGCCACCTTCAATTCGGACGTATGCGCAGCCGGATCCCAGACAGATGTGATGTAGATGAGAAGGTAAAGTGCAGGCACAAGCGCGATGGCAAGAGCGGAGATAATAGCCTTGGGAAACCTGCGAAATAGATTGGCTTCCGCCGCTGCCACCTGGAAAACACCGCTCAAGAATCGATACATGCCACCGCCTTTGAAAATTCGTCGCGTCTGGCAGTGCCGACTATTAGAAGTCAGGAAACCGCCATTTTACGTTCACGTAAGAGCGCATATAGCTTCCGCAGATTTCATTCAAGGGTGGGTATGTCATGTTAGCATTGCGTCACGTGGGAGGCTTGCGCTCGCTCAGCGAGGATAATCATGCGTATTCGCGGGATTAAATTTCCGCTCCACTTGACGCTTGCGGTTCATCCAGCTCTTTCACCATGCCAATGGTGTCGACATCACTGTCCAATTTGGCTGACCAACGTGTCGTCATCCAGCTTACGCGGAAACCGTGTTTGAGAAAGAATGCCACGGCGCTTGCGTTTTCCGAGTGAACCTCTGCGGTTACCGTTTCATGCCCCAGCTTCTTCACTTCGTCGCAAATAGCGGCCAGCATCAGCCCACCAATGCCTTGGCGCTGAAAAACCGGTTCTACCCAGAGGTCGGTTATGTTGTTGTCCAGATTCTCGCGCGCAGACCAGCCAACCACCTGCCCCGCCTTTTCGGCGATATCGATTGTCAGCCAGTTTGATGACGTGAAGTTGCGGAAGGACATCTCGGCGCTTTCACGCACCTCCATGTCATCGCCCCATCCATCGGAGGCGCTTTCCCAGGCACGAAAGCCTATCTCCGCCAGCAGGCCTGCCTCATCTTCACGAGCGCTCCTGATCTGCACCATGTGGAAATCTCTCCATTAGGCCAAAAGCCAAACCCAAGCCAACTATGACGCATACAGGCGTTCATTTCACCACAAATAAAGTCGTGCGATTGCTACGGCTCTTCCCAAATCGCTATTTTTCAACAGCTTATTACAGTTGAGTTTTGCAGCGAACCAGATAGCGCCTCAATCGCCGGATTTTGGCCATCCCCCGGATCGTTGCCAAAATTCAACAACAATCGGCATTTTGCCAGACCAAGAGCTGGCCCCGACCTGTTGCGATTTGCGCATCGCAAGTCTGGTGTCTACTATCGAGTTCTAGGAGATTTTATGTCTAACTGTTCACAGTCCCGATAGGGCGCCCTGCCCGAAAACATTCGGAAACAGGGTGCGATTTCAAAACCGCGCAGCCTGATGCAGGCCGCGCCGATGTTTTTGTATGCCCAAATGGGCCATTATCGGACACTGAACAATGGACATATCACGCGCAGAGCAGCGCATTCTGCACCTTATGGCGCAGGGCGGATGGATTGAGATCATCCGCGACGAAGACAGCCGCAAAATAGCTGAACTAAACTGCTTCACCCGCGATGGCTGGCGCTATCCGGGGCTTTCTATGAGGCTATTTCGCAAACTAAAAGCAAAACGGGCGATTGCATCATACAATGGCCGCCCCTACCGCGTCACCCGACGGGGGCTTGAGCTGGTAAGAGCGCAGGCAGACAATCAATGAATTCACGAAACGGGTGGGCCGGGAAACCGGCTCACCACCACTTGCTGGGCGCGAAGCGACCTGCTGCCTGTTCAATAACATGGCCAGTCTTGAAGAGTGTTTCTTCATCAAATGGCTTGCCGATAAGCTGCAGCCCCAGCGGCAGCCCCTTGTGATCCACACCTGCAGGCACTGTCATGCCTGGCAGGCCAGCCATATTTACCGTCACCGTGAAGATGTCGTTCAGGTACATTTTCACCGGATCGGCTGCCATATCCTGATCCGCAATTCCAAATGCAGAGGACGGCGTTGCGGGGGTCAAGATCGCGTCCACACCCTTTGCAAAGACATCTTCAAAATCGCGCTTGATCAGAGTGCGGACCTTTTGCGCGCGCAGATAATAAGCATCGTAATAACCAGCGGACAGCACATAGGTGCCAATCATGATGCGGCGCTTGACCTCAGTACCGAAACCGGCGGCGCGGGTCTTCTCGTACATGTCAACAATATCGTTGCCATCAACACGCAGGCCATAGCGAACGCCGTCGTAGCGCGCCAGGTTGGAAGAGGCCTCGGCAGGTGCCACGATGTAGTAGGCGGGCAGCGCATATTTGGTGTGCGGCAGTGAAATCGGAACAATTTCCGCGCCCGCATCGCGCAGGAACTTCATGCCCTGCTGCCACAGCGCTTCAATTTCTTCCGGCATACCTTCAACACGGTATTCTTCCGGAATGCCAATCTTCATGCCCTTAATGGAGCCACCAATCGCGGCTTCATAATCCGGCACAGGCAGATTGACTGATGTCGTGTCCTTGGCATCAACACTCGCCATGGATTTCAGCATGATTGCAGCGTCGCGCACATCGCGAGCGATCGGACCAGCCTGATCAAGCGATGATGCGAATGCAACAACACCCCAGCGCGAACAGCGGCCATAGGTTGGCTTGATGCCGACAGTGCCGGTAAATGCCGCGGGCTGGCGAATGGAGCCACCCGTGTCAGTCGCTGTGGCGCCAGCGCAAAGCTGTGCAGCAACGGCAGCGGCAGAACCACCGGAAGAACCACCAGGAACCAATTCAGCATTGGAACCTTCGGCCTTCCACGGATTGATAACCGGACCATAATAGGATGTCTCATTGGACGAGCCCATGGCGAATTCATCCATGTTGAGCTTGCCGAGCATCACTGCACCGTCATCCCAAAGGTTCTGGGTCACAGTCGATTCGTATTTCGGCTTGAAGCCGTCCAGAATATGCGAGCATGCCTGCGTGTGCACATCGCGCGTGCCAAACAGATCCTTGATACCAAGCGGAATGCCTTCCAGTGCGCCAGCCTTGCCCTCTGCAATGCGGGCATCTGAGGCCTTTGCCATTTCACGCGCCTTTTCCGGCGTTACGGAAACATAGGCATTAATGGCCGGGTTCGCAGCTTCAATGGCTGCAATGTAGGCTTCAGTCAGCTCAATGGCAGTGATCTCTTTTGAAGAGAGCTTGGCACGGGCTTCGGCAATGGTCAGGCTAGTCAGTTCGGTCATGGCGGTCGTTTCAGATCTTTATGATTTCAACAGCGGCGGCAATGGGTCAGGCTTATTCGACGACCTTTGGCACCTGGAAGAAGTTTTCAGCACTTGCCGGGGCATTGGCCACAATGTCGTCAGCCTTGCCGCCGTCGTTCACTTCATCTACGCGCTTCTTCATGTCCATCGGGGTGACAGAGGTCATTGGCTCAACGCCGTCTACATTCACCTCGGACAGATGTTCAACAAAGCCGAGAATACCGTTCAGCTCACCCATCATCTTTTCAGCTTCTTCTTCAGAAACGGCGATACGAGCTAGGCGCGCGACGCGCTTGACGGTGGCAAGATCAACGGACATGCAAAAAACTCCAGTGAGCTTTATCTAGAATTGAAGGCTATTGGCATCGCTATAAAGAGGCGGCAGGCGCGATGCAATGGTTTTTGCCGATTGAATACCTCTTTCGCGTCGTATTAACTCCATCGCTGCTCAATGGAAGGGTAGCGATGCCAGCAGATGTTCACCTGACGGGGAGAGGCAAACTGCTGGCGTGAGAGCATCAAGGTTGCATACCGCACTGTATCACCCCGCCTTCACCGTTCCAGAAGTTCATCGCCTACATTGCTCAGGTGCATTTCCCGCAATCAGGACACCCGCAGCCGTATTTTCCCGAGCCACAAATATTTGATCCACTGACCATATGCTGGGTACCAACACACTAAATAAAGCATTTTCTTATTAAGTAATGCATTTATAACTTAATATAAGTCGGCATACATTTAACACACATCAACTTTATTAACTATTTTTCTGATCGCGGGATTTAATGACACCAGATCTAACTTTTTATCTTTGGAAAATATTCAGATTTCCTCGCCAGGTAGCTTCTATTTAGTTAACCAATTGGATAGTTAATCATAATTAACTTGGAGAATACTTTGATCGCAAAGTATCTTTACAGTGATAGCTTTTAGGGGCATCTAATTTGCTAAAAGAAGAAGACAACAAAGTCGGCATTACGCCGTCAAATGAACCCAGGTACAAGGTCGAGCAGCTCCTCAAGAAAGTCATTGATCTGAGCGATTCACGTTATGCCAAGAACGGTCGCAATGATAAGATGAACCGGTCTGATTTGATGTGTCTGGCCTACCTGCATCGTAAAGACGCTCCGTGCACACCAAGCGAAATCATTGAATTTCTCGGCCTTACTTCGGGTTCGGGCACAGCGTTGATAGATCGCCTGGAAAATGCTGGCTATATATCGCGAAGTCCAAATCCTCAGGATCGGCGCAGTGTGCTGATTTCTCTGGACAGGGACGCAGCGCAAAAACCTCTTGATCTACTCATACAGCGTGAGAAAGCCATGCAGGAACTCCTGCTGGACTTCAGTGCAGACGAGATAGACGTCATCCTGCGTTTCTTGAATTCTGTCGTCGGCCAATTCGAAGCATAAGACCGGGTTTCGCACTCATAAGTGAGGCCGATTTTGTACGCGTAAATTCAAGCAGACCTGAGTGGTTCTAGCCGAAAAGCAGAATGAGCAATTGCGGCGAGAGTATCCGCATGATCATCACCAGCGGGTATACGGTTGCGTAGGCAATCGACTGAGCGGATGATTCAGACATCGCGTTTGCGAAGGCCAATGCAGGAGGGTCCGTCATCGACCCGGCCAACACACCGCTCAGACTGAGAAAATTCACGCCAAACACCAGCCGGGCAACAAAGCCCACAATGACCAACGGCAGCAATGTGATGAACACGGCGTAGCCCATCCATACAAAACCGTTTCCGTGGACAAGCGCTTCAACAAAATGTCCACCGGCTTTCAGGCCAACTGCAGCCAAAAACAGAATAATACCCAATTCGCGCAGCGCATGATTGGCAACGGGCGGCATGAACCAGACGAACGGGCCAAAGTGGCCCAGACGTGCCAAAAGAATGGCAACAACGAGGGGGCCTCCCGCCAGCCCCAATTTCAGCGGCGCGGGCAATCCTGGTATTGCAATCGGGATACTGCCGACGAGCACGCCGAGCAGGATGCCAAGGAAGACTGCGGCAAACTGCACTTTGTCCAGACGCGATTGCTGACCGCCGAAATGCTTGCTGGCAGCCTTCACATGCCCCGCCTCGCCCACAACAGTCAGAATGTCGCCAAACTGCAGCGCCAGGCTGCCTTCAGCGGGCAATTGTGTACCTGCACGTGAGACACGCGATATTGCCACGTCCCATTCGTCCAAAGACAAATCGCGGATACGCCTGCCCAGCACTTTCTTGTTGGTCAGAGCCACACGCTGCCATGCGAGTTTGGTGCCCCGTGTCGTGGTCAGGGCTTGTTCAACAACTTCACCCAGCCTTTTCACCATCTCCGCCAGCTTGTCCGATGGGCCGACCAAATGAAGTACGTCGCCTTCTGCAAGTGTCGTCTCACGCGTTGGATGTTGCAGCATTTCACCACGCCGCAGACGAGAGGCGACCACACCCTCATCCACAAGTCCCGGAATCTCGGCAAGACGGACGCCGATGGCCCCTATGTTACGCACGACAACATTGAGTGCGGGCAGCTCCGGCGCACCGGCCTTGCGGCCCTGGTCAAAATCACGCTCCTCGCTGCCGATATCCACCCGCGCGAAGAACCGAACAAGCATCATGGAAAGAAGAATACCGACAATGCCAAACGGATAGGCTATGGCATAACCAAGGCTGGACTGGTTGATGGAGGCAGCGTCAGCGCCAGTTTCCGCCAGCATCTGGCTTGCCGCCCCTAATCCCGGTGTATTGGTCACGGCACCCGACATGAGACCAACAAGTGCAGGCATTGGCACATCGGTCAGGTATCGCAGCGCGACCGTAACGAGTACGCCGAGAACAACAATTGACATGGCAATTAGGTTAAGCTGCAACCCGGTTTTCTGCAGGCTTGCAAAAAATCCCGGCCCCACCTGAATGCCGATAGTGAAGACGAATAGGATCAGCCCGAATTCGCGCACAAAACCGATCGTTGCCGCGTCAAATTCTACGCCCATGCCCGATGTCAGATGACCAACGAAAATTCCGGCGAACAAGACACCGCCGATCCCCAATCCGACACCGCGAATATTCCAGCCACCGATCACGAGACCGATTGCTGAAGCGAGAGACAGGGCTAAAGTCGTGAATGCCACGTCGGGCATATCTTGCAGGAAGGTCAGTATTGTATTCATAGTCATTTGCCGGATTTGATGACGGATCATATGTCATCGCTGGAAGGGTACTGGAAACGTGGGATCACGAAACAGCACTCGCGCTTGGCATTCCATGACATAGCGCAAATTACAGGCAAAAATGGAGCCAAATGGGAGCTGGTGACAATCATGGGTTTTGACGACTTCGCCTACCGTGCGCGTATCGGTCTGCCACAAAGGCCGCAAGCCGACTTGATTGGACTGACGCAAATACAGCTCGCCCAGCTTTCGGCAATTCCATTTGAGAACCTGGACCCGCTGACTGGAAATATACCCGATCTCGCGCAAGAGGCGCTGTGGGACAAATTGGTCATGAGAGGTCGTGGTGGTTATTGCTTCGAGCTTAATGGCCTTTTCGGACAGGCGCTTGAGGCCTATCGCTTCAAAGCTCAGCCTATCATGGCGCGAGTGCGAAATGGTGCGCCCCAAGGCGGTGCGCGTTCACACATGGCATTCATCGTGACTATCAGCGGAACCGAATATTTGGCCGATTGCGGCTTTGGTGGCGGCGCACCTATTCTGCCGATGCGTCTTCAAACTGACGACATGCAGGAGATTCGTGGCGAGACCTATCGTGTGCGCATTGACAACGAGACCAACGAAGAGGTTGTGGAGCGGCTTGTGGGTGACGACTGGTATTCACTTTATGGGTTTGATCGTGCCCGCGTTCAGCCAATCGATTTTGAGGCGGCCAATTTCGTCACCGCACGATGGGAAAAGGCTCCCTTCCCCAACAATCTCATGATGGCAATTGTGACGCGTGAGGGCCGCAATACGCTGTTTAACAGAACCCTCAAGATTTCTGAAAATGGCGAGAATGAAAGCCGGAGAATTGAGTCGTTTTCCGAGTTTAGAGCCGCCATGACAGGCAAATTCGCTCTGCCTGACGATGAAGCCCTTTTGCAACTCGCGTGGCAGCGACTTACCGACAAGTAGTCGCTCAAACCTGAATGAAGCCGCCCGGCACCGGGGTTTCCACCTTGGTTTTGACCCCATCCATGCCCGCGACGAATTTCTCTGGCGTCTGATCGATGATCGGGAATGAGCCGTAGTGGCATGGCAACGCCGTTTTGAAATTGAAGTATCGCTGGCAGGCAAGGGCTGCCACGGCACCGCCCATGGTGAAGCGATCGCCAATTGGCACGATGCCGATATCCGGCGCATGTAGCTCGTTGATCAGGCCCATATCGGAAAAGATGTCGGTATCACCCATATGATAGAGCGTCGGCTCATCATCGAAGTGCAACATCAGGCCATTGGCGCTGCCAAGCGAGTGGGAAACGCCGTCCTCTGTGATATGCGCTGAAGAGTGCAGCGCGTTGGTGAAGGTCACCGTGAAACCCTCCAAGCCAATTGTGCCGCCGCAATTGCCGGGAGAATAACGCTCCAGCCCCTTAGAGGCCAACCACATGGCCAGATCGTAATTGGCCACCACGGTTGCACCGGTTTCCTTTGCAAGCGCCAGCGTGTCACCCACATGATCGCCATGTCCGTGGGTCAGCAGAATGTGCGTGATTCCCTTGGCCGCAGTCTTTGCATCAAGACCTGCGAAGCTTGGATTGCCCGTGAAAAACGGGTCGATGAGAATGCTCGACCGTGCTGTATCGATTCGAAATGCGGAATGGCCCAGCCAAGTGATTTTCATCGATCTTCTCCCATAGGTTCTGTTGATCGTCACGATATGGCGGTGCCCTGCACCTCGCAACCTGAAAATCGGCTGATAGTGCACATCGCATCGAACGATTCCCGTTATACAAGAAACATACTGCCAAAAAATACCAGCAACTCAATGACAATGGATACCGCAACAAGGCAGGATGGCTGTTCGGTCGCTGAGGCGCTGCCATTGCTACAGAAAATGCCTTTCGGCACGCCGCGCGCTCCCCACAGATAATGGTTGACCGCATTTGCTTTCTGCACCAAATGAGTATTCTGGCTATTCGCGCTATAGCGATAGCAAGTCTTTGGGTTTTGAGGCCGTCAAACATACTCCAACCTCGGGCACGAGCTTCAGAGCAGTTCAGTCGACAGGTTGGTATGCATTTATATACAAAGAGTTAGGCTGATGTTTTCAAACAACCCGACGAACAATTATCCTCACTCCAGCGAGGCAACCGGGACATGACAGTACTGCTGATTGAGCAGCTCTCGACCTATCTGGAAAAGGATAGCCCCTTGGCCGGGCTTGACCTGGGCACCAAAACAATTGGCCTTGCGGTTTCGGATATTGGTCGGCGTTTTGCGTCGCCACGCCCGGTCATCAAACGGAAGAAGTTCGGCCCTGATGCAGATGCGTTGCTGGCCTTTGCCGCGAAAGAGAGAATTGCGGCTTTCGTGATTGGCCTGCCCGTGAATATGGACGGCTCCTCGGGGCCACGCGTTCAGGCAACCCGCGCATTTGTGCGCAACATGGAAGCGAAAACGGACATTCCATTCATTTACTGGGATGAACGGCTTTCAACTGTGGCTGCGGAGCGTGCATTGCTGGAAATGGATGTTTCGCGGGCAAAGCGGGCCGAGCGCATCGACTCCGCCGCCGCTTCCTTTATTCTTCAAGGTGCACTGGATAGACTGTCTTCGCTCTGAGCAGGCTTTGGGTTGTGCAGTTTTTCAAGCCCTGCCCTGACCAGGCCGAGAATTCGTTTGCGCATTCGCCACAACGGAATAATTGCAAAGACCAGCGCCGTGTCAAATAGAAGTGCCTTTGCAACAAGTGGCGGCACATCTTCGGCTGGCATGCCCAACGCATTGCCATAGATCTGGAAAACCAGATCATGCGCCTGACGCGACAGCATGAAATAGCCGAAGTTCAGGTCGTTGTATGAGAGACTGTACCATCCACAAAGGAAGGCAAGTGGTGCTGCCCAGAAGATTAGCGCCCACTTCATGCAGCATCCCCTTCCATGAATGGAAATTGCAGTTGCAACGGATCATCGCCTGAGGACGCGGAATCGCGCAGGAACAGGAAAACCAGCGCGCGATCAACGACTGCCATCACTGCAAGCATGATCAGCGGGATAACAATGTCGAGCGCCAGAATGGCGAAGAACCCTGTCATCGCTGCAATAGCCAACCATTTTGCCGAGCCGAAATGCACGTCAACAAATCCTCATTTACGATTTGTTGACCATCTCAGTTTGCGTCTGCAGGCGCAACGTAAACCATTTGTTAAGGTTAACGGACGAGCTCTGCCTGTGGAAAATCAGCCGTAGGCACCACGCGCCAGTCGCGACAATGCACCTTCAACTTTTTCCCAGTCCTTTGCCTTTTTCACGGCAAGTCCGCTGGCAACTCCATTGGCAGTGATGGCGAGAACGAGATGCTCTGCCGCCGCGAGTAGTGCTGCGTTAATAGCAACAGTATCAACGCCCTTAGGCGACACCATGTTGCCTTGCATTTTTTCAATCCAAGCGGCAATTCCCTTCGCCCGAGCTTCGGCCATTCGGCGAATATGCGGTGAGCTGTCGGAAACCTCCCAAGCCAAAATGCGCATCATGAGCGGGTCATCACGCAAGGCGCGCGAATAAAGCTCCAGCAGGCGTTCGATCAAATCGCCATAGGTAAGGATAAACCGCCCGCCAGTATCCTCCGGCACATGGGCCGCAACCCAGCTTGCCAAGTCAGCACCGATGGCCTCAACAAGTCCGTCGAGCCCGCCGAAATAGCGGTAAATAAGTTGCTTGTCGCAGCCAGCACGTCGGGCAACTGCGTTGACGCCGAAGTTCTGAAAACCTTCCTCGGCCAACAACGCGCGCCCGGCATCGAAGATACGGCGCTCGGTTGCGCTGCGGTCTCGCACTGGCTTGTTTGTATTTTTGCTATCGCTGGTATCAGGCATCGTATCGGGCGGATTGTTTCAAGTTCCCGCCCGGTAGCCTTTTCACCGGGTGGCGACAATAACCAAGTCATTGCCGCTATTGGTTTTCCCCGGAAATCAAACGAGCTGCCGCTGCAGCCGCTGTATATCTTCCATATGACAAAGCTCAGTACCGGCAGTCATGGCTGATGCGGCACCGACGACCATGCCGTATTTGAAAGCATCCATGATGTCGGCACCTTCCATGAGTTTGTACACCATGCCGCCAACAAAGCTATCCCCTGCCCCGACCGCTGACTGAACCTCAATTTTGAGCGCTGGCATATGATGGGCACCATCGCTGCTAAAGAGGATAGCGCCCTCTTCGCCAAGCGTCAGAGCAATATGCTGGGCTGCACGTTTAGCAATCAGGTCTAGGGCGACTTCCGACGCGCCTGCCTTGTCCAGAGAATGTCCGGCATAGCTCTCAAGCTCACTGATGGACGGCTTGAGCAGATACATATTGGTTCGCGCCTCCAGGGCCGCCCGCAATGCATCACCTGACGTGTCCAAAATGAAGCGTGAATTGGTCTGCCCTGCGACAGTTGCCATCTGCGCATAGGCATCGGCCGGAACGCCAGGCGGAAGACTGCCGCTGGCCACGACATAGTCGCCAAGGTGCTGGCGGACAGCTTCCAGGATCTGCACATATTGGCGTTCATTGACCTCCGGGCCTTCCGGCACGAAACGGAATTCCTGTCCCGTCTCCTCTTCATACACCATGTATGCGATGCGCGTTGGCGACTTCAGCTCGATGATGAACAGATCAATGCCGGAGGGCTTCAGCTCTTCTTCAAGAATGGCACCGGCGATGCCGCCAGAGGTGATGAGTAGCTCCGGCTGCCCACCCAGAATTTTGATAACGCGGGCGACATTCACGCCGCCGCCGCCTGCGTGCCAGCGCTGGTTATGCGTGCGAATCTTGTGGGTCGGCACGATGCGTTTGGCACTGCTGGAAATATCGATCGTCGGATTGAGCGCAATGGCTAGAATAGACATGAGCGAGAGCACTCCTCAAATTTTGTTTGCCACCTCTCACTACCAATAATGCAGTGCTAAACTATTGCTCTATGTCAAATTAAATCGGTTTATTCTGTCGGCGTCTGGCTCTGGGCAACGTCGACCCACTCGCCGCCCGTCAGTTGAAGCAACCGGTCTGGCGCGATACGCACTGCAGCACTTGGGCCACCCGCAGCCGGTAGAACCTCCGCATATTCCTTCAGGGAAACATCACAGCAGACGCGTAGCGGCTTGGCGAGTCCAAACGGACAAACGCCACCAACCGGGTGTCCGGTTTCTGCCTCCACCTCATCAAGCGGCAGCATGCGCGCCTTGGTTCCGAAGTGGGCCTTGAATTTCTTGTTATCAATGCGCGCGTCACCCTTGGCGACAATCAACACGACGTCATCACCCACACGATAGGACAGTGTCTTGGCGATTTGCCCCGGTTCAACTCCAAAAGTTTCCGCGGCAAGTTGAACTGTGGCGGTACTGGTGCCCGCCTCAACAACCGCTATATCGGGAGCGTTTTCGGCGAAGAACGCTTTTACAGATTCAACAGTCATGCAAACTCTCAATCATACAAAAAGGATGCGCCAACCATTATGACAGCGCATCCCGCTAGCAAAGGTTGGGCACGAACCGCCTCATCGCAATAACGCCATGACAGCGACAACGGCTCACCATATTCAGCAACATCGGCATACTCAATTCCGAACAAACGCCCGGATACAAACCCGTTTCGCTCACATCTATGACCTGTGGCTCAAAATACCGGGCTAACCGGTGCTTTGCGCTCAGAATCAAGATTAATAAGCAGGGAGAAAGCGGCCAAGGTTGAGGTGGCTATAAGCATAGCGCTTAGTCCAAGAACAATCATTGCTCATTCCTTTTATGACTTCATTGTCACTGTACATGGCGTAAGTTAGAAGAGATTTCTTGTCTGTAGCTTGCGTATTTTTCCGCTTTTGCTTCGCCACAATTGCGGTTGGATTGGACAGCTTGCTGCATTGCAACAATTCAATACATAGCCACCAGAATCTTTGTGTTTTGAACTGAAATCAGAAAACACCACACTTATGATGTTATGTAGGGATCATCGTTGCAGAATTTGATCTATGTCAGAATTGATGCCTGGCTTGCTTGATAGCATCTTCTAACATCATGGAAGGAAGCATGTATGGCTGAGACAGTATTTTCTGTGTCGGACCTGAAGAAAAGCTACAAGACAGGTGAAGTGGAGGTTCAGGCACTTCGCGGCGTTGATCTTGCGCTATATTCTGGAGAAATGGCTGTGCTGCTCGGACCATCGGGCAGCGGTAAGTCAACGCTGCTCAATATCATGGGTGGGCTTGATCGGGCCTCTTCCGGCAGCGTTGTCTTCGAGGGGCGAGACCTGACGCACTACAGCGAGCGCCAATTGACCAAATTCCGGCGCGACCATGTGGGCTTCGTTTTTCAGTTCTATAACCTCATCCCCAGCCTGACGGCCTATGAAAACGTGTCATTGGTGACAGAGATCGCCAAGGACCCGCTGAAGGCCGATGAAGCGCTGGAAATGGTGGGGCTGAAAGAACGTATGCACCACTTCCCTGCACAGCTTTCAGGCGGTGAGCAGCAGCGCGTGGCGATTGCCCGCGCAATTGTAAAGCGGCCGGATGTGCTGCTTTGCGATGAGCCAACCGGGGCGCTTGATTCCAAAACCGGCATTCTGGTGCTTGAGGTATTGGACCGCATCAACACCGAATATGGCACGACCACCGCTATCATCACCCACAATGCAGGTATTCGTGACATCGCCCACCGCGTCTTTTCCTTCCACGATGGTCAGATCATCGAAAGCGCTGTCAATGAGGTTCGCCGCAAGCCGTCCGAGGTAAGTTGGTAATCATGGGCATGCTGGATCGCAAATTGGTGAGAGACTTCCGGCGTCTTTGGGCGCAGGGCCTCGCTATTGCGCTCGTCATGGCTTGCGGAATTGCAACGCTCATTCTTGCATCTGGTGCCTATCGCTCATTGGAGGAAACGCGCGCCGCTTTCTATGAGCGTTACCGCTTCGGCACAATCTTTGCCAGCGCCACGCGTGCACCACTGGAAACAGCTGAGCGGATCAAGGCGATCAGCGGTGTAAGCGGAGCGGAGTTTCGCATCGTCAAACCAGTAATCCTGGATATGCCTGGCATGGCAGAACCAGCGGCAGGTTTTGCTGTTTCAACACCGGACTACCGCGAACCCGAGGTCAACCGGCTCTATCTGCGATCAGGTCGATTGCCGGAACCGGGCCATGAGGGCGAAGTGGCTCTTTTGGAGAGTTTCGCCAACGCCCATCATCTTGGTGCAGGCAGCCAAATCACGGCACTGATGAATGGAACACGACGAACGCTTCGGGTGACCGGCATCGTTCTGTCTCCTGAGTATGTCTACACAATCGGGCCTGGCGACATGGTTCCGGACCCGCGCCGTTTTGGCGTTCTCTACCTTTCCCATAGTGAGCTTGCAGGCATATTCGGCATGACGGGTGCCTTTAACGACGTGGTATTGAGAACCACTCGCGGGGCCAATGAACATGCAATTCTTGATGCCGTCGATACTATCCTCAAACCTTTTGGCGGTGCGGGCGCGCATGGGCGCGCCACGCAGATTTCACATGCCTTTCTGCACAATGAGATGATCCAGCTTGAATCCATGGCAAAGGTCATTCCGCCAATCTTCCTGATTGTTGCTGCATTTCTCATCAACATGATCCTGTCGCGTCTGATCGCGCTGGAACGCGAGCAGATTGGACTATTGAAGGCGCTGGGCTTTTCAGGATTTTCGATAGGCATTCACTATGCGAAATTGACGTTGATGATTGCGGCGATTGGCCTTGCCGCCGGTGTTGTGTTCGGCAATTGGGGCGGGCGCGGCATGACACAAATGTATACGGAGTTTTTCTCGTTTCCCTTCCTCATTTTCCGAGAAGGAGCCGACCTCTATATTACCTCTACCAGCATTACTGTCGCTGCCGCGCTTGCAGGCGCAGCACGCGCTATCTGGAGTGTTGTCTCGCTACCTGCAGCCGTTGCCATGCGACCACCTGCCCCGCTGCGTTATCGTTCTCTCTTTTCCAGTGGTCTGGGCATAGACAAGTTGTTTTCACAACTTGATGTGATGGCGGCGCGCGCCATTATCCGCCGTCCGGTGCGCGCGGCCCTCACGGTTCTGGGCACTTCGCTTTCGGTTGCCTTGCTGGTGACCGCGTTTGGCACGCTGGACTCCATGGATGAAATGATTGACGCCATATTCTTCCAGACCAACCGGCAGGACGCGACTTTAACATTTGCGGCAGATCTTTCACCCGCTGCAGCGATTGCCGCGTCTCGACTTCCCGGCGTTTTGCGCGCCGAGACCTTTCGCGCGACGCCGATCACGCTGCGCAATGGACACAAGGAAAAGAACCTTTCATTGTCGGCGCTCGACAAGAATGCCGACCTCACCCGCATTCTGGATGTTGATGGTCATCCAGTTGTACCACCTAAAGAGGGCCTGCTCATCAATGACCACGTGGCCAACTATTTCGGCCTGCGACAAGGAGACATGGTTGAAGCCGAACTGGTTATGCGTGACCACCGTCTCGTGCGCCTTCCAATCACTGGTATCGTTCGAAGTTATATAGGCCTGGAGGTCTACATGCAGGCGGAGGCGCTGGACCATTTGCTGGGTGACGGCGCGAGGGTCAGCGGCGCACGCATATCCATAGATTCCAACGAGCTTGGCGCACTCTACAAGGCCGTCAAGGCAACGCCTGCCGTTGCATCTATTTCACTGCAGGGCATTGCGCGGGACAATTTCCGCAGCACCATGAACGAAAACATGATGATGATGACCGTTGTTTACATCACACTTGCGGTCATCATCACTTTTGGCGTCGTTTATAATTCGGCGCGAATTCAGCTCTCCGAACGCGCACGCGAATTGGCCAGCCTTCGAGTTTTCGGATTCACCCGCTGGGAAGTTTCCGGCGTTCTGCTTCTGGAGCTTGCAATTATCGCGCTCGCAGCCCAACCGCTCGGCTGGTATCTCGGCTATGTCTTTTCGGCAGCGGTGATAAAAGGGATCGACAGCGATCTCTTCCGAGTTCCATTTGTCATTTATATTTCCACATTCACCAAGGCCAGTGGGATTGTCCTGTTTGCTGCCGTAGTTTCCGCACTCATGGTGCGGCGGCGCATTGACCACCTGGATATGGTGAAGGTTCTCAAAACAAGGGAGTAGTCTCATGGCCAAGGTTTGGTTCAAGCGCATTTTGATGGCTGGCGGAGCAATTGCGATTGCAGGCGCCTTTGCCTATGCGCTGCAGGAAAAACCCAGCTTGGCCGATATGGCAACGATTTCCCCTGCCCCGATGAAAGTCACTATCCTGCAGGAAGCGCAAACGCGCGTGCGTGATGTCTATACGGTTTCAGCGCCGATTTCCGGCAATCTGGATCGCATCAACATTGAGGAAGGTGCCGACGTTGTTGCGGGAAAAACCATCGTGGCCGCCATTCGACCCCTCGACCCACCGCTTATCGACAAGCGCAGCCGCGCTGAACTACTCGCCGCCCGAGACGCATCCAAGGCGAGCGTTGCGATTGCACGCGTAGATCTGGAGCGCGCGGTTACAGCGCGTGAGCAGGCGCAGTCCGACATGGAGCGCGCCCATAGGCTGGCGAACACCAACATTATTGCTGACAGCACATTGCAGAAGGCAAAAACGGCACTCGATGATGCAAAAGCACGCGTTGAATCAGCGAAGGCCGCCATATCGCTGCGCGAGGCGGAATTGGCGACGGCCGAGGCCAGATTGATCGAGCCGGACAGCTCCAATAATGGCGATCCATCAAGCTGCTGCGTCAGCATCGCTGCACCGGTGGATGGCGTGGTGCTCAATATCTTCGCCAAAAGCGAGCAACCGGTGCAGGCAGGTATGAAGATTGCTGAAATCGGCGATCCACGCAAACTGGAAATCGTCGCTGGCCTGCTTTCGACCGACGCTGTCAAAATCAAGGCGGGCACACCGGCAGAGATCGTCAACTGGGGTGGTGAACCCTTGTCTGCCACAGTCAGGCGCGTTGACCCGGCGGCTTTCACGAAGATTTCCGCACTGGGAATTGAGGAGCAACGTGTCAATGCCGTCCTTGATCTCAACGACACCGACCCGCGCCTTGGACATGGCTTTCGCGTTTATGCCGAACTCGCCGTCTGGCAATCCGACGCGGTTCTGCAGGTACCAATTGCGGCGCTGTTTCGCAACGGGAATGACTGGAATGTCTTCAAGGTGGTTGACGGTCGTGCTGTTCAGACATCAATCAGCATCGACCATATGAATAACACGGCAGCGGAAATCGTCAGTGGATTGAATGAAGGCGACGTGGTCATACTCTACCCCAGCGATACGCTAGCCGATGGCGCAATGGTGGAACAACGCGCGCAATAGAAGGACTGCCATATGAGAATCTCGACTCTGCAAATGGGTATCGGGGCTGCAATTGCTCTTAATATAATTCCTGTCACGGCGGCTGCAGATGACGCCTTGCCGGAATGCGCGCGCTCCGGAGCTTTCTCAATGCTGATTGAGGGGAAACCCGCCCTCACCATGGGCGATGTCATCGATTGCCCACCGGAAATGATAGAAATCATTCCGAGCGTCTTCATCAACGGTCAGCCCATGGTTCACCTCAAACCCGCGGTTGATGGCGACACACTCTGCACGACGACCGGCAGCAACACGGTGACTATCGGAGGGCAAGCTGCACAACGAGCAGGCGATGCAGACTGCAAGTCGATGGGTGGCGCCCAATAAAAAAAGACCGCACACGGGGTGCGGTCAGCTGGAGGGTATGCTTTGAACAACAGGAAGCAGGTCTAGATAGTCATCCACTTACGTGGATTGGCGGCTGACTGGATCATGACCCATTTGAGACCAGTCTTGTTCCAGGCACGGATGGCGTTGTTGCGATTATCAAGAACGACATCGCCCTTGCTGGTTTTTACGACCAGAACCATATGGCCTTCACCAAAAGCGGTATAGGTTACTGCCAACCGCAGTGCACGCGGCGACCAGCCGCGAGAAATCAATTCGTGACGCTTGGTGATCGCATAATCCTCGCAATCGCCAGCACGTGGAGCAAGCGTCCACACATCACCGTCTTTTTGGAGGTCGTTGCGTGGGCGGATGGCGCGGTTGATGGCGGCGTTAACCTGCTGCAACTCGCGAGCTCGATCTTCCGTCAGAGCCATGACAAGGCGCGAACGGCGGCTGCGTGTTACAGAGCACTCCTCCGGATTCTCATGGCAGAAAATAACATGCGCAAATGGCGCCTTGGTTCGAGCTGAAGCGACGATATATTCGCGCTGTGTTTTCTGCCCAAGGTTGCGTGCTGAACCGGCAAGACCAAAAGCAAATGCCGATGTGTCGCCCATAAGCATGAGCGCTGCTAATGTTGCCCCAATAACGGCTTTCGAACGTTTGAACATCTGAATACCCTGTTTTTATTACCTTTTCGGCTTTTTCTTTCTCTCGGGTTCATCCGAAACAGCAGATCGCATCATGCTGTGGCATTGATACTTTCCAGCCACTTCCGCCTCGATGCTGCCAAACTATCGCAAAGCTGTTTTTCTCCTTTTAAGTGAAAAGCTAAAATTTTAGCCAAGTGCGAAAAAGATGGATTCCGCCATCGATGCGCCACGCGGCGAGCGTAGTTGCCAATTCATCGATGGCAGACTATTGAGCGGGGAGAAGAAGCGGGCGGACATCGAATGCAGATGATTTTTGAGGGCATATTGCCAATTTTTTTGCTCGTGCTGGCTGGCGTTGCGCTAAAGCGTGCCCGCTTCATCAGCGCTGATTTTTGGCCCGGTCTTGAGCAATTCGGCTACTATATTCTCTACCCGCTCTACCTTTTCCTGACCCTCGCCAGAGCGCATTTTGAGAATATTGCAATTGGCCCGGTAGGCATTGTTTATTCAGCCCTGCTGGCCGTACTTGCGGTGACACTCCTGCTGGCCTGGCCACTCTTACGAAAAGCTGGTGTTTCTGCACCGAGTTTCACGACGGTGTTTCAGACCTCAACCCGCTGGAATGGCTTCATTGCGCTTGCGATTGCGGAAGGAATGGCGGGCGCTGAGGGGACCGCATTTATCGCTTTCCTGATGGGTGTCATTGTGATCCCCATCAACCTCGCGAATATATCTGTGCTTGTGTGGTTTGGAGGCGGCAGCCGACAATTCTCCCATCTGGTCCTGAAGGTTTTCAAAAACCCGATTATCATCGGCACGGCAGCGGGGCTGGCCGTACATTTTTCAGGATTGACACTCTACCCACCCCTTGAAACAGCCGTGGACCTACTGTCACGCTCGGCATTGGGCCTGGGGCTAATCACCGTCGGAGCAGGATTGGTCATCAAAGACGCGTTGCGCCCTTCGCCCCTGACTTTGCTTCCCGTATTCCTAAAGCTCGTACTATTTCCGATGATGATTATTGGTGGCTCAATAATGGCAGGTTTTGATCTTGCGACAATACACCTGCTAACCATCGCGGCGGGCATGCCCACCGCGTTGAATGGCTACCTGCTCGCAAGGCAAATGAATGGGGACGCGCCGCTATACGCCGCTATCGCGACGCTTCAAACCGCCGGATCGTTCCTCACAATCCCGCTAATGCTTGTCGTTGCGGATCAACTGGCCGGATAAAGTAGGTCAACGATCAGGCGAGAGTCATAGCGCAAATCCAGCATGCCATATGTGCTGCGCCAGCCAGTCGTCAGACGGCTTTCGGTGAAGGCCCCGGCAATGCGCCCTGCCCCCAGCCTGTTCAATTCTGCTGACGCGGCGGCCAATGCAAGCTGCTCGATGAACAGGCGAGCTGTCCCTTCGTCCTTTTCGCAGAGTGATGCCGCTGCACGAAGCACGTCGATGGTTCTTGCACCGCTCGGCCCCAGATCGCGCGCCAATGATTGAAAAAGCACCTCAAACAGGTCGGGCCCACGCTTGAGAACGCGCAGAAGGTCGAGCGCCATCACATTGCCCGACCCCTCCCATATCGCGTTGACAGGCGCTTCCCGATAGTGGCGTGCGATAGGCCGCTCTTCGACATAGCCTGATCCACCAATACACTCCATCGCCTCGTAAATAAGCGATGGCGCTATTTTGCAGACCCAATATTTGATGACGGGTGTCATGACGCGGGCATAGGCAGCATCTTCCGCGCTGCTGCCAGCGTTATCGAAGGACGAAGCAAGACGAAACACGAGCGCCGTGGCCGCAGCAACATCAAGCGCCATATCTGCCAGCACGCGGATCATGAGAGGCTGATCAATCAGATTTTTGCCGAATACTGCGCGCTGCCGTGTATGGAAGACGGCCTCCGCAAGTGACGCACGCATCATGCCCGCTGATGAAATGGCGCAGTCGAGCCGCGTAAGCGTGACCATATCCAGTATGGTGCGGATACCTGCACCCGGTTCACCCAATAAGTGGCCCGTGACATTTTCGAACTCGACCTCGCTTGAGGCATTTGAGCGATTGCCGACCTTGTCTTTCAGGCGTTGCAGTCGCAGTCCATTTGGCTTTCCATTCTCGTTCAGGCGCGGCACGAGAAAGCACCCCATGCCTTCTTCCATATTCGCCAGGATCAGAAAGGCATCGCTCATGGGCGCAGAGAAAAAGAACTTGTGACCAGTCAGGCGATAGGTCCCATCGTCGGCCTTTTTTGCAACAGAGCGATTTGCGCGGACATCCGTGCCGCCCTGCTTTTCCGTCATACCCATGCCCAGCGTAATACCGCTCTTTTGCGACGCAGGCCGATTTGAAGAATCGTATTTGCGCGACAGAATGCGCGGCGCCCAAACTCGCTGCACCTCGGGCGAAGCGGTCAGCGGTGCGACGGACGCATTTGTCATCGTGATGGGGCAAAGGTGACCACCCTCCAATTGCGCCATCAAATAGAAGCGTGCGGCACGTGCCGTATGTGCACGACCTTTCTCGTCCGAATTGGGATCCCACACCGAAGAATGCAGACCAGCGGACATGGAGCGGCGCATAAGTGCATGATATGCCGGATGGTAGTCCACCACATCAATGCGTTCGCCGCGCGGCCCGTGGGTGCGCAATTGCGGCGTGCCCTGATTGGCCATGCGGGCAAGCTCCTGGCTTTCCGGCGCGGTCACGTAGCGGCCAATAACTTCCAGCTCTTCTCGCAGTGCTCGCGGAAAGCTGCCAGTCAGGTCTTTCAGCATCGGGTCTGTGCGATAGGCATTGATGCCAGACCACAGCGGCGGCTGGTTCATCTCCGAGAAGAGATCGTTATCATCAATGTCCTGGGTCATATCACTCACCTGATTTGAATCGCACGCGATTGTCTGGGGATGAATGCGTCATTCATCACTTGAAGTCCACCCCGCTCTTGCTCGGCGCGCCAAGCCTCATTATAGAACCCAAAATCCAGAAGGATAAGTTGCATGGATCATTTTCCGCATCGCCACCTGCTTGGCATCAAGGGCCTCAACGAGCTGGACATTACCTATCTTCTCGATAAGGCCGATGAAGCAGTCAACATCAGCCGCCAGCATAACAAGAAATCCTCAACACTCAGCGGCCTGACGCAGATAAACCTTTTCTTTGAAGCATCGACCCGCACGCAGGCGTCGTTCGAACTGGCTGGCAAGCGATTGGGTGCCGACGTCATGAATATGTCGGTTGCCAACTCATCAGTCAAAAAGGGCGAAACGCTGATCGACACCGCCATGACGCTGAACGCCATGCACCCGGATGTTCTGGTGATCCGCCATTCCTCGGCTGGCGCTGCGGCGCTTCTTTCGCAGAAGGTTTCCTGCGCCGTGATCAACGCGGGCGATGGGCAACATGAGCACCCGACACAGGCGCTTCTTGATGCGCTGACAATCCGGCGCGCCAAGGGCAAAATCGGACGCCTGGTGGTGGCAATCTGCGGCGACGTGCTGCATTCGCGCGTGGCACGCTCCAACATATTGCTGCTCAATGCGATGGGCGCACGTGTGCGCGTTGTCGCGCCACCAACGCTTCTGCCAGTTGGAATTGCCGACATGGGTGTTGAAGTCTTCCACGACATGCGAGAAGGCGTGAAAGATGCTGACGTGGTGATGATGCTGCGACTTCAACGTGAACGCATGGAGGGCGCATTTGTTCCCTCTGTCCGCGAATATTATCGCTACTACGGGCTGGATGCGGAAAAGCTAAAATTGGCGAAAGAGGATGCACTTGTCATGCATCCCGGCCCCATGAACCGGGGTGTTGAAATTGCCTCTGAAATTGCGGACGGTCCGCAGAGCGTTATCGGAGCTCAGGTGGAAATGGGGGTCGCCGTGAGAATGGCTGTCATGCAGGCCCTGCTTGTTTCTCAAAACCGGGGAGGAGCAGCATGAGCGCGCTTGTCTTGAACAACCTTCGCATTGTCGACCCTTCCCGCGAAATGGATGAGATCGGCACGATCATTATCGAAAACGGTGTCATTGTCGCCTCAGGTGCGGACGCTGCTTCCATGCCAACACCTGCAGGTGCCGAGGTGCGCGACTGCGGCGGCAAACTTGCAATGCCGGGTCTCGTTGACGCCCGCGTCTTCATCGGCGAACCGGGAGCAGAACACCGTGAGACGATCTCGTCTGCCAGCCGCGCAGCAGCGGCAGGTGGTGTTACCTCCATCATTACCATGCCGGACACCGATCCGATTATTGACGACATAGCACTGGTCGAATTCATTAAGGCGAAGGCTGCCCAGAAAGCTTTGGTCAATGTCTATCCTGCCGCCGCATTGACCAAGGGCCTTGCCGGCAAGGAGATGTGCGAATTTGGCCTTCTGCGTGATGCTGGTGCCGTTATGTTTACCAACGGTCGCAAGGCCATGCCAGACAGTCAGGTGCTGCGCCGTGCCATGACATATGCCCGTGAGTTCAACGGCGTTGTTGCACTGGAACCGCGCGACCCGTATCTCGGCGTCAATGGCGTCATGAATGCGGGCCTTTTTGCCAGCTGGCTGGGGCTATCCGGCATACCGCGCGAGGCAGAGATCATTCCGCTTGAGCGCGACCTGCGCATTGCTGGTGCAACGCGCGCGCATTATCACGCCGCCAAGATCTCGCTCCCGGAATCAACGGAAGCCATTGCGACCGCACGCAAACGCGGTGTGAAAGTCACGTGCGGTGTGTCGATCAACCATCTCTCTTTGAATGAGAATGACATTGGTGATTATCGGACGTTCTTCAAGCTGTCGCCGCCGCTTCGCACCGAAGACGACCGGCTGGCCATGGTGGGCGCACTTGCAGACGGCACTATCGACATCATTGTCTCCTCACACGACCCACAGGACGTTGACACGAAGCGCGTGCCTTTCGCCGATGCGGCAGACGGTGCGGTGGGGCTTGAAACCCTGTTTTCTGCGGCCCTGCGTCTATACCACTCCGGTCATGTGTCGCTAATGCGTTTGGTGGATGCCATGTCGACACGTCCGGCGTCAATTTTCGGTCTGCCTGCCGGAACACTTGCCCCCGGCGCTGCAGCCGACATTGCTATTGCTGATCTGGACATGCCGTGGGTTGTCGCGATTGAAAAGCTGGCGTCTCGCTCCAAGAACACGCCATTCGAAGATGCGCGTTTCTCCGGTCGCATCACAGAGACTTATCGGGCAGGCAAGCGCATTTTTTCACTTGGCTGAAGCGACGCACCGCCCGGATGGATTTTTCGCATTTTCGCGGAAAACGCGAATGCGCTTCCGGGATATTTGCGTTCAACGCGAAACTGCAGCTTGGCGCTTTCCAGCCTGTGAGCTAAGAATTGCCTGATTGGGGCGCTGGCGCGCCCTACCCACCTGGTAGGCTGAATGTCTGATTTTCATCTGATCTCGACATATATCATTATTGCTGTTGCGATTGTCGCATATGCCTCGGAACGCCTGTCACTGGAGGCGGTCTCGCTTGGCGCATTATCCGCGCTGCTTATTGTGTTTGGCGCATTTCCGTTCACCATGGAGAACGGCCAGTCTCTAAATGTCGAGAGGCTGCTGCTTGGCTTTGCCAACCCGGCGCTTGCCACGGTTATTGCGTTGGTCATCGTTGGCCAGGGATTGTTCGACACAGATGCGTTGGACGGTCCGGTGCGGCTCCTGTCGCGCGTCGGGGGAAAGAGATTCAAGAACCCGATCGCCATCATTTTGATTGCGACCGCACTCACCAGCGCATTTTTGAACAATACGCCGGTGGTCGTGATTTTCATCCCGATCCTAGCGGTCATTTCAGCGCAATACCGCACGCCCGCCTCGCACGTCTTTATGCCGCTTTCCTTCATCACGATATTGGGGGGCATGACGACGCTTATCGGGTCGTCCACCAACCTGATTGCAGCGGGCATTGCCGCTGACTACAACATTACCATTGGATTTTTTGATTTATCCGGCATGGGATCAATCCTCGCGGCAATTGGCGCGGTATATGTTCTTCTGGTCGTTCCGCGTATCCTCGCCAGATCAAAGCGTGCACCAACTCGCGAAACGGCGACCGGTAGCGCGCAGTTTCTCGGGGAAATCCTGCTGACATCAGGTCACTCATTTATTGGTCAAACGGCACAAGCGGGACTATTTCCGGGTATCAAGGATCTCACACCCCGCCTGATCGTACGTCGCGATGTACCAATTCTGCCCCCTTATGACGGCATCACGCTTGAGGCGGGCGACAAGGTCGCGGTCACAGGCACGCGGAAAGCGTTCCTTGCGGCATTGGCTAAGGGCGAGACCAGCGCGGCAACCGAAGCCGGTGATGAACAAGCTGATAGCTTGCCACCTGATGCGAACTACCACCTCGTTGAAGCGATTATCGCTCCGGGTTCACGTTTTGCAGGCCGAACCATTCAGCTTTCGGGGCTTCAGCCGCAATTTGGCGTTTCTGTTTTTGGCGTTCAGCGCAAAAACCGCATGGCGCGAACCGCCCTTTCTGAAATCCGCCTCGAAGTTGGCGACACGTTGCTGATTGGCGGAACACTGGAGGCCATTGAATCAATTCGCGGCAATCACGACCTCCTGCTCTTGGAACACTCCGCAGAGCCTGTACCGCAAAAACGCAAGGCCAATATCGCGTCGGCCATTTTTGCTGCCATTATCCTGCTATCAGCTTTCGACATCACACCAATTGCAGTCAATGCCATTGCAGGTGCCGCGTTGATGATCGCGACCGGCTGTCTGAGCTTCCTGCAAGCAAGCCGCGCGTTTGATCGCAAAATCTATTTGATGATCGGCACAGCCATCGCCATGGCCACGGCAATGGAAGGCACAGGCGGCGCACGCTTGATCGCCCAGACAGTCGTCGATGCTCTGGATGGGGCCAGCCCCCCCATCGTGCTTTCATCTCTCTTCCTGCTTATGGCTGTCATGACAAATATATTGTCCAATAATGCAGTCGCTGCTCTGTTTATGCCGATTGCTATTGAAATTGCCCATCGAACCGGTGCGCCACCCGAAGCTTTTGTTGCCGCTGTTATATTCGCAGCCAATTGCTCATTTGCCTCTCCCATCGGCTACCAGACAAACCTGCTGGTCATGGGCCCCGGCCACTACAGATTTTCCGACTTTCTCAAGGCCGGCACTCCACTGGTCATAATCTTGTGGTTGACCTTTTCCATTCTTGCGCCATCCTATTACGGCTTCTAGACGGGCCTCACCCCGCTTTTGACGAAAGGGAATATTTCGAAGAATGAACACGCAGGCGGTCCTTTCTCCCCAGTTCTTTCTGACGGCACCGGCGCGCTGTCCCTATCTCGACAACACATCCGAGCGAAAGGTCTTCACGCATTTGGCTGGCACCAAGGCGTCGGAGATAAACGATCTATTGACTCAGGGTGGCTTCCGCCGTTCTCAAAACATTGCCTACAGACCTGCCTGCGAGGCCTGCAGGGCATGCGTGTCGGTGAGAATTCTGGCTGATGAGTTCCGCCCAACGCGATCAATGAAGCGCATCCAGGCCAACAACTCCGACATTGTTCGAGACGAATGCGCCGCAGTTGCGACCCCTGAGCAATACGACCTCTTTCGCCGTTATATTAATACGCGTCACAATGACGGCGGCATGGCGGATATGAACATGCTCGACTATGCCATGATGGTCGAAGATACGCATGTGAATACGCGCATCATCGAATATCGGTTGCGCAGCGAGGGCGACGGGATCAATGAAACCAAGAGCGGTCGCCTGGTTGGAGCTGCATTGACAGACCTGATGGCGGACGGCAGCTCAATGGTCTATTCGTTTTTTGATCCTGACTTTTCAGACCGGTCTTTCGGCACTTATATGATTCTGGACCATATTCGCGCTGAACAGCGCCGAGGCTTGCCCCATGTCTATTTGGGCTATTGGGTCCAAGGATCGCCAAAGATGGAATACAAGACCAAGTTTCTCCCCCAGGAACACCTCTTGAGTGAGGGGTGGAGCCGGTACGAGGTTGCCGACGGGAAATAAAAAACGGCCCGAAGGCCGTTTTTACGCATCTTTGGATTTCGAATTCTCAAATCAGAATTCTTCCCAGCTTTCATTTGCAACTGCGACTGCGGCATTGGAGGATGCCGGTACTGACCTCGGAGCTGCCGCCATAGGCCTGACGGCCTCGCGTGTCCCAGGCGTCGCACGCATTGCCTTTGCAGTTGAACGCAATGCGGAAACTTCCGCACCAAGCCGGAAGCGCGCGAGTGTGTCACGCAGCTGCGCACTCTCGCTTGCAAGGCCCACACCTGCTGCATTCATCTCTTCAACCATGGCCGCATTCTGCTGGGTGGCCTGGTCCATATGGTTCACTGCCGTGTTGACCTGTGCCAGACCGGAAGCCTGTTCTTCGGCCGCGGTGGTAATAGCATCCATATGCTGATTAACCTCCAGCACCAGCTTTTCAATCTCACCGAGACCGGAACCGGTGTCATTGACAAGGCGAACGCCCTCTCCCACAGCGGTGGACGAATTGGCGATCAACTCCTTGATCTCCTTGGCCGCATTGGCTGAGCGCTGAGCCAGTTCGCGCACTTCCTGCGCAACAACGGCAAAGCCCTTGCCAGCTTCACCGGCACGTGCAGCCTCAACACCGGCGTTCAATGCCAGCAGGTTGGTCTGGAAGGCAATCTCATCGATCACGCCAATAATCTGATTGATCTGGTGTGACGACTTTTCAATGCGTTGCATGGCCTGAACTGCATTGCCAACAACCGTGGCAGACTCACCTGCCTTGGCGCTGGCGGTGCGCACACGGTCACGGGCTTCGTTGGTACGGCGAGTTGTGGCGTTCACATTGCTGGTGATTTCTTCCAAAGCTGCGGCTGTTTCTTCCAGCGATGCAGCCTGTTGCTCAGTCCGCTTCGCCAGATTATCCGACGCGCTGGAGATTTCAGTGCTGCCGGAATCCACTTCCGTTGCAAGACGACCAACTGTGGTGAGCGCTTCACGCAGACGGGAAACTGACGTGTTGAAGTCGTTCCGCAGTCCTTCGAATTCCTCGGAGAACTGTTCATTCACCTCACAGAGCATGTCGCCGTCGGCCAGGCGACGCATGGCAGCAGCAAGACCGCTGGTTGCTTCTGCAAGTTTGGCTGCCGCCTCGTCATCCGCTTTGCGTTGAACTTCAATACGTTCAGCTTCGCTGCGGGTCCGCATTTCATTGGCCTCAGCCTGAAGACGTTCGTTTTCGAGTGCACTTTTGCGGAAATGCTCAACGGCACGCGCCATTTCACCTATTTCGTCGGTGCGCCCGATATTTGGGACCTCAGACTGCGACTCGCCGTGGGCAAGGGCTGTCATGCGGTCCTGGATGCCGCGCAGCATCTCTTTGATACCACCAGCCATCGACATTGACATGAAGAGCACCAGCAATGTGCCAACAACGGTCAATGCGCTGTAAAGGATGAGAGAGAAACGGGCGTCGGCGAATTTGCCAATCGTTTGCGCATCAATATAGGCGCGGATCTGCGGGATCGTTCCCATCAAGGTGCCAACCTGTTTGCCATTAAGCTCCAACCAGCGTCCAACACGTACCTCGTCCGGGCCGGTGGGATCGGCAAGCTGATAGAATTCAGACCGCGATTCCTCCAGGAATTTGAAATCTGGGCTTTCCTGGAAAGCCTTAAACTGTGCCGTCAGACCTGCCGGCAGATTTTCAAACATGATCGGCATGTAAACGGAAAAATAGGTCCGCGCGATCATCAGGAATTGCTTTTCGAAAGAGGCTAACGGTTTACCGTGAAAATATTGCTCGCCGACGCCACGCTGCATGAGAGTTGCGTCTGTTATCTGCATGGTCGCATGATAGCCTTGGATCAGCTGTGCAATTTCCATATCACTGGCAAACGCACCGGCGCGACGCGTAATGTCAATACCAGCACCCGGGATCGGCTGAAGCGCGAGGCCTGCGTTTTGAACCTCTACTGTTCCACCACCTACTTGTGCGTCGACAGAACCACGGTAGTCCTCCACCTGTGACCATCTGCTCTTGATGAATTTGATTTTCTCGTCAAAAACATGATCTCTGTAACCTGAGGATACAAACTCATCATAGGTCTTGATCAGGTTTGCGTATGCCGCATCGCTGCGTGCACGCGTCTCTCCCAGGTGCTGCGCGTCGCTGAAAATCTCCGCGGGAAGAGCCTGAGCAAGCTCGCCGCCTGAATTGGCAAGCTTTTGAACGGCAAGGACTTCTTGCGCATTCAGGTAACGCTCATAAGACTGCCAAACCAAGACCGCACCAAATGAAACCATCACGATCAACGGCAATAGAATGGCAGCATATAGCTGTTTCCGTAGAGAGATTTTACTGAATATCATCGACAAAGCGTTCGCCTCCGCGCTTTAAGAGCAGACTTTTCTTTGTCTGTGCTAGGGCGAACACCATAAGATATGGTTAAAATTCTGTATAATCCACAACCACTTACCTTACACTGATGAGTGCCAACACGTGCGCAGAATGCCATGTGTTGGCAGCATTCTGCGCGCACCTTGATCAAGTGCAGGGGATTTTAGACCTGACCCGAAAACTTACCCGAACGCGGAAAACCCTTCGGCACAGCACGGCCTGCCTGGGCACGATCACCGATCCATTCCAGCAGCTCTTCTTTGGTTCGGGTGAAGTTGCGGCCCGCGCTATCATCCCATGACAGCCCTTCCTCGAGACGGAAAGTCTTCACGTCCGAAATACCGCCGTCCTTGTAACGCTGCAACCGAACGCCTTTGCCGCGCGCCATTTCCGGCAATTGTTCAATCGGGAAAACAAGCATTTTCCGATTTTCACCGATTATGGCGATGTGGTCGCCATCAACAGGAATGACCAATTTGGCTTCATCAGGCATGGAAACATTCATCACCTGCTTACCCTTGCGGGTATTGGCAATCATGTCGTTTTCCACCGCAATAAAGCCATTGCCCGCGTAGGATGCGAGGATCAGCTTGCGGCCTGCCTCATGCACGAAAGCCGTCAGCACATCCTGATCATTTTCCATATCGATCATGATACGTAGCGGCTCGCCGTGCCCGCGCCCGCCTGGTAATTTGTCCGCACCCAAAGTGTAGGCTTTTCCACCCGTTGTAATAAGCAGGATTTTGTCCGTTGTCTGTGCCGGGAACGCAACCTTCAGCTTGTCGCCTTCCTTGAACTGCAAACTGGACGTATCGCTCAAATGCCCCTTCAGTGCACGGATCCACCCCTTTTCAGAGATGACGACCGTAATCGGTTCTTTCTCGATCATGGCCTGATGGATGGCTTCGTCGTCCGCCTGTGGCGCATCCGCAAATTGCGTGCGACGACGGCCAAGTTCAGTGGCCTTGGCGAACTTCTTTTTCACTTCGCCAATTTCCCAGGCGATGGTGGACCATTGCTTTTCCTCCGACGCCAGCAGCGCTTCAATCGTCTCTTTTTCAGCCGTCAGCGCGTCGAATTCCTTGCGGATTTCGAACTCCTCCAGCTTGCGCAATGACCGCAGCCGCATATTGAGGATAGATTCCGCCTGCAGGTCAGTCAGCGAAAAACGCTCCATCATGACCTGCTTTGGCTCATCTTCCTCGCGGATGATGCGGATGACCTCATCAATATTGAGGTAGGCGATGAGATAGCCACCGAGGATTTCCAACCGCCGTTCTATGGCAGCAAGACGGAAGCGCGAACGGCGAATGAGAACTTCGCGGCGATGGTCGAGCCACTCGCGCAACACCTCATTCAGCGCCATAACCTTCGGCACTTTGCCCTGAGACAGAACATTGAGGTTGAGCGAAACGCGGCTTTCAAGCTCCGTCAGCTTGAAAAGCGATTCCATCAGGATCGTGGGATCAACCGTGCGGCTCTTGGGCACCAGCACCAGACGAATGTCTTCGGCTGACTCATCGCGAACATCTTCCAGTAGGGGAAGCTTGCGCGCAATCAGCAGCTCGGCAATCTTCTCGATGAGGCGCGACTTCTGCACCAGATAGGGAATTTCCGTGACCACGATCTGATAGCCGCCGCGGCCCAAATCTTCGGTCTCCCACTTGGCACGAACACGGAAACCACCGCGACCGGTCTTGTAGGATTCGATGATCGATTCACGGCTTTCGATAATGATGCCGCCGGTCGGAAAATCTGGGCCCTGAACAAAATCCACAAGCTTTTCAACGGAAGCCTCCGGATGCTTGATGAGATGCAGTGCAGCATCGCAAATCTCATGCGCATTGTGCGGAGGAATGGACGTTGCCATGCCCACGGCAATGCCTGTGGCGCCATTAGCAAGCAAGTTGGGGAAGGCTCCCGGCACAACGACCGGCTCTTCATCTTCCTCGTTATAGGTCGGGCGGAAATCAACTGCGTCCTGATCAATGCCTTCCAGCAGAAGCTGGGCGACATCCGTCATACGGGCCTCGGTGTAACGCATGGCGGCCGCGCTATCGCCATCGATATTACCAAAGTTGCCCTGACCATCGACCAGAGGATAACGAACCGCAAACTCCTGGCTAAGGCGCACCAGCGCGTCGTAGATAGCGGCGTCACCGTGCGGGTGAAACTTACCCATGACGTCACCGACGATACGGGCGCATTTCTTGTAAGCCTGACCGGGATCAAGACGCAGCACGCGCATGGCATGCACGATGCGCCGCTGAACGGGTTTCAATCCGTCGCGCACATCCGGCAAGGCCCGGTGCATGATGGTGGAAAGTGCGTAGGCAAGATAGCGCTCTTCCAGAGCGGCCTTCAGGTCCACCGGTTGAATTTTGTCGTCGTCGCCGCCGCCGGGCGGAATAAGGCTCTGTCCCATACTCTGTGACTAGCGATTGGGGTGATTCGCGGCAAGAGCTACGACGGCGCAAGCTGTGGAATGATTCTCGACACGCGCTATTTGATTGAAATTTCGACCATCACTCGCTAAACGCCATACATCAAATAGTTGTATCGGCACTATAGATTGCAGAAGGTCCAGATTTTGAATGTATTCTCACGCTCCGACGGTCTGGTGCCAAAAGTGTGTTTCCGAGCGCAGTGGCGTGGGACATCGAACCGGGGGTCACATAAATGCCGCAGTCGGAACTTCTTGCTCTCCTTGGAAATTGCACCCAAACTGATTTTGGTCGTTTGCGTCGAATAACAGGAACCGGGTGCGCGTCTAAAGCTTGAGTACCTCAGCGGACTATGAACCTCAACATCACAATATTCTTCAAATAGGGGAAGACATGCATATCCACCCAACAAAATACCTTTTCCTTACAACCGCAGCGGCGCTTGTCCTTGCAAGCCCGGCCATGGCGCTGGATGAAAACGCATTCGCTGAAAAGCTGGCTGCGGCCTTTACTCAGCAGGGTAACACGATCACATATGACGGCGTTGAGGTCGATGGCGATGACGTCATCCTTCACGGCATGAAAATCAGCACTAAGGCACCACAAGTGATCACGCTGCCGGTCGGCGACGTGACCTTTGAAGATGTGGAAGAGAGTGACGCGGAGTTTTCTGTCGGTCACACTCAGTTTCCTGACGTAGACGCCGTTAAAGATGGCGTGCATATCACAGTCAAGAACATCGAGATTTCCGGCTTGTCAGTGCCCAAGGAAGCAACCGACGCAAATTTCCAGGGCATGCCAATCTACGAAAGCGCGTCCACCGGCGAAATCGCCATTGAAAAAGACGGCAAGACTATTGTTTCCATCGGCTCGACCGCCGGAAAAATGGATCGCGCTGGCGACAATTCTTCCGTGACATTCAAAGCGACGGTGGCGGATATTGCCGCTGACCTGACGGCCATCCCATCCAAAGACCCGAAGGCTGCTGCTGTCATTGATGCTCTGCAGTTGCAGCAACTTCAGGGTGAAGTGAACATGACAGGAAGCTGGGAGGTTGCGACCGGCAAGGTGGACCTCAGCGAGTATTCCATGGATCTCCGCGACGTGGGCAAGCTGAATATCAAGTTGAATTTCTCCGGCTACACCATGGAATTCCTCAAGGCCATGCGTGAAGCCCAGGAGGCAATGGCGAAGAATCCGGACCAGAAGGCCGCACAGAGCAGCTTCGGACTCGCGATGATGGGCCTGATGCAACAGTTGACCTTCAACAGTGCAGCCGTTCGCTTTGATGATGCATCCATCACCAAACGCGTTCTGGACTTTGCCGGTCAGCAGCAAGGCGTCAATGGCGAGCAATTCGCCCAATCTCTCAAGGCAATGGCACCAATCATGCTGGCGCGCCTCAACATGCCAGAGTTTCAGGCTCAGTTGACCACGGCGCTCAACGCCTACCTCGACAATCCTGAAAGCATCGAGATCGTTGCGGCACCATCTTCCCCGGTACCGGTCCCGCAGATCATGGGTGCTGTAATGGGCGCACCGCAGACCATTCCGCAGGTGCTGGGCGTTTCAGTCAACGCAAACAACTAACGGGTCGTAGATAACAACAAAAAGCCCGGCGGGATTTCTTCCGCCGGGCTTTTTATTTGTAGCAATGTCGCGATTAATGGGCGGCTGCGGTTGCGCCTTCACGGTCATGTTCTGCGAAGCGATCCAGCATGTGTGCGCTGGCTTCATTCACGCCGATCAGCTCCACTTCGGTGCCACGGCTGCGGAACTTCAAGACCACCTTGTCCAGAGCGCCCACGCCGGAAATATCCCAGAAATGCGAGTGCGTCACATCAATCGTGACCTTGGCAAGATGTTCGTCAAAATCGAACGCGGACACGAAATACTCACTCGACGCAAAGAAGATTTCGCCCACAATGGTGTAAACGCGGGCGCGATTTTCCTCATCATATTCCGTCTGCACGTGGAAGAGACGAGCCACCTTGGAGGCGAAAAAGACACCAGAAAGCAGAACGCCAACCAGTACACCCTTGGCAAGGTCATGGGTCGCCACAACCGTCACCACTGTTGCCAGCATAACGATGGAGGACTGCCACGGATTCTTGCGCAGGTCCAAAATGGAGCGCCAGGAGAATGTGCCGATGGACACCATGATCATGACCGCCACCAGCGCAGCCATCGGAATGATCCGCACCAGATCATCGAGCACCAGAATGAGGAACAGAAGGAATGCACCTGCCACGAAGGTTGAAAGGCGTCCCCTGCCCCCGGAACGTACATTGATGACCGACTGGCCAATCATCGCGCAGCCGCCCATTCCGCCGATAAGCGCAGAGGCAATATTGCCCGCGCCCTGACCGTAGCACTCAACATTTTTGTCGCTGGCAGTATCGGTCATGTCATCAACGATCTGCGCTGTCAGCAGCGATTCCAGCAGACCAACCGCAGCAAGGGCTACGGAATACGGGAAGATGATTTCCAGTGTTTCGTAGGTTAGCGGCACATCCGGCAAGGCGAAGACGGGCAGCGTCGAGGGCAATTCGCCGAGATCGCCGACCGTGCGAACATCAAAACCCAGATACCAGGCCAGTGCAGTCACGACGGCAATCGCAACCAGCGGCGACGGGATCGACTTGGTCACGCGCGGAAGCAGGAATATGATTGCCAGAGCAAGCGCAATCAACGGATAGGTAATCACCGGCACCTGCGTGCCCGTCCCGCCCCAGCCAGGGATCAGTTCCGGCAACTGCGCCATGAAAATCAGGATCGCGAGCGCATTTACAAAGCCGGTTATGACCGAACGCGATACGAATTTCATCAAACGACCAAGGCCTACCACACCGGCAACGAGCTGGATGAGGCCCATCAGGATGGTCGCGGCAAAGAGATATTCCAGGCCATATTCCTTGACGAGCGACCCCATCAGCACCGCCGTTGCAGCGGTGGCAGCCGAGATCATGCCAGGTCGACCACCAAAGAAGGCGGATGTGCAGGCAATCGCGAATGAAGCAAACAGGCCGATCTTGGGATCAACACCCGCAATCACCGAAAAGCCAATAGCTTCGGGAATGAGTGCAAGCGCAACAACGATGCCGGAAAGCACGTCATTGCGAACATTGCCGAACCATGCGTCGGCGTAATGCTTGGTTTTTGAAGTCATCAATTTCCTCAACGGGAGGTTCAAGGCGTCTCGGGAGGAGCGCGTTCAGGATCAATACGACCCATCAGTTTACGGAATTCAGTGCGATCAGGTGCCGCAAATACAAACAAAGTTGTTCGAATTGCAGCCCTTATATGTCAGGTTTTTGTTGCAATGCAACAGGAAATGCCCCGGCGGACAGGCCACCGGGTCAGCGATTAACCAGATGCAAATCAGGTTCGCTCAATCAAGGCGGCGAAACATCCACGCTTTGCGTAGTGAGCATGGATGTATGCAATCTCGCGATTTTCAAACAACTTGAGAATCAAGGGTTCGATATCATCGCCCTCCGCAAGATCAGCATCGACGATACAGCCCTCGCGATCTATGCCCCGCAATGAGATTATTCGCAGCTTCAAAACATCTGGCACGACATCGGTCTCGCAATAAGCGACCTCTGCACCCTCTTGCACGAAGATCGCATGACGAGAGCGGTAAGGTGTATCAACCGGCAGATGCTCATAGTTCAGCAACAGTGCAGTTTCACCCACCGCCATGTCCCGCATCCCGACGCGGTCCGGAAAGCCTGGAAACGTGTCAACCTTCAACCGCGATACACCAGCAGCTCTCAGAGCCATATCCGACATACCGTAGAATTTCTTGAAGGGTGCCGGTTCCAGACCTTTGATTTGATACGCCATCGACTTTCTCCTTGTTGTGTTTGCGGTCAATGTCTCATTGGCCCGCGACAGGGAGGGAAGCCACCCGATTCTTGCGCTCTGCATCGCAAAGATGAAAAACCCGGCGAGGTGTCCCGCCGGGTTACATGTGTCTCAAACGTATTCAGACTGAACTTCAGTCTTCTTTTTTCTTCGGAATGACGCGCAGTTCCAATTCCATTAGCTGGGCATTGGCTGCGGGCGCTGGCGCGCCCATCAGCAGATCCTGTGCCTGCTGGTTCATCGGGAAGAGCGTGATTTCGCGCAGGTTCTGCGCGCCAACCAACAGCATCACCACACGGTCAATACCGAACGCACAGCCACCATGCGGCGGAGCGCCATACTGGAATGCGCGATACATACCGCCGAAGCGTTCTTCGACGTCGGCCTTGGAAAGACCGGCAATCTCAAATGCCTTGACCATGAGGTCTGGCGACTGGTTACGAATGGAGCCGGAAGCGATTTCGAAGCCGTTGCAAACCGCGTCGTACTGATAGGCCTTGATCGTCAGTGGGTCCTGGTTTTCCAGCGCGTCCAGACCGCCCTGTGGCATGGAGAACGGATTGTGCGAGAAGTCGACCTTCTTTTCGTCCTCGTTCCATTCGTAGAACGGGAAGTCGACAATCCAGCAAAGCTCGAAACGATCGCGGTCAATCAGTTCCAGCTCTTCACCAGCGCGAGTGCGTGCATCGCCCGCAAACTTGTAGAACTTTGCCGGGTCGCCAGCCACGAAGAAGCAGGCATCGCCATCTTCCAGACCAAGTTGCTCGGCAATGGCCATAGTGCGTTCAGGGCCAATATTCTTGGCAAGAGGACCAGCGCCTTCCAGCACTTCGCCTTCCTTGCGCCAGAAGATATAGCCGAGGCCCGGCTGACCCTGGCTTTGCGCCCAAGAATTCATGCGGTCGCAGAATGCGCGGGAACCACCGGTCTTGGCCGGAATTGCCCAAACGCGGTTCTTGGAGTCATTGGCCAGCATGTTGGCAAAAATCTTGAAACCAGAGCCAGCGAAGTGCTCGCTCACATCATCCATGATGATGGGGTTACGAAGGTCAGGCTTGTCTGTACCGTATTTGCGGATCGCCTCATCGTATGGAATACGCGGCCATTCCTTCGTCACCGGCTTGCCATCGGCAAACTTTTCGAAGACGGAGGTCATGACGGGTTCCATTGTCGCCCAGATGTCTTCCTGCTCGACGAAACTCATCTCCATATCGAGCTGGTAGAATTCACCCGGCAGACGGTCAGCGCGCGGGTCTTCGTCACGGAAGCAGGGCGCGATCTGGAAATAGCGGTCAAAGCCGGCAACCATGAGAAGCTGCTTGTACTGCTGTGGGGCCTGCGGCAATGCGAAGAACTTGCCGGGGTGAATACGGCTCGGCACGAGGAAGTCGCGCGCACCTTCCGGTGATGACGCCGTCAGGATCGGCGTTGCATATTCGCCAAAACCGGCATCGGTCATCAACGTGCGCATCTCATTGATGATCTTGGTGCGCTTCACGATGTTCTTATGCAGCGTTTCACGACGCAGGTCGAGGAAACGGTATTTCAGGCGAATATCTTCCGGGTAGTCTGGCTCGCCAAACACTGGCAGCGGCAACTCCTTGGAAGCAGAAAGAACTTCGATCTCATCAGCGTAGAGCTCGATTTCACCCGTTGCCATCTTGGCATTGATGGTATCCTCGGAGCGCGCCTTCACGCGACCGTCGATACGAAGAACCCACTCCCCGCGGACAGTTTCGGCAACTTTGAATGCCGGGGAATCCGGGTCGGCGACCACCTGGGTCATGCCGTAGTGGTCACGAAGATCGATGAAGAGAACGCCACCATGGTCACGTACACGGTGAACCCAGCCCGACACGCGGACGGTGGAACCGACGTCGGACTTGCGAAGTGCGTCACAGGTGTGGCTGCGGTAACGATGCATATTATTAATATCCTGGAACTGGTTGACGATGAGCCGGGAGGGCTCAAATCGCACTATTCGAATTCGGGCGGACAAACGCATGGCCGCCGCGATTTGTCAAGACTCGGCGTCAAAAAGCGCCAGTTTCGAGGTTTTTGATCTATGGCAAATTGCAATATGCTCCCTTGCGGTAGACACTCAAAAAATGACATTAAGAGTCAAGTTTGTTGATGGCGTAGGAGACACCCGGAAATGCCTGTGATTACGCGAAGGAATCTGATGATAGGTGGCGGCATGCTTGCAGCATTCGCAGGCGGCATGGGATTGCCCGGCGCAATACGCGAGACCTTCGCCGCAAAGCCGCGACTGTTGAAGGCACACAGGACCAGCGCGTCAATTGATGGTAAGGCAATAACCGAAGATGTTATGACCTGGTCCAGCGGGCGGGAGGGAGAGGGACCGGAACCGCCGGTCATTCGAACAAAAGTCGGGCAGCCTTTTGCAGCGCGGCTGATCAACGAGCTTGATGAGCCAACAACAATTCACTGGCACGGTTTGAGAATCAACAATGCGATGGACGGCGTGCCATTCCTGACGCAGCCATATGTCTATCCTGGTGACACTTTCGACTATGCATTCACACCACCGGATGCCGGTACGCACTGGTATCACCCACATTGCAACACGCTGACACAAATCGGCCATGGCATGGCCGGGCTTATCATTATTGAAAATCCGGATGATCCTGTTTTCGACCAGGAAGTGGCGCTAAACCTGCGCGATTGGCGTCTGGGCGGCAACAGCCAGTTTATTGCTCAATTCAAGCCGCGCGATGCGGCGAGGTCTGGCACTTACGGCACAGTCAAGACAGCGAGCTGGAAGGTGGCCCCGCAATATGACGTGCCATCGGGTGGGCTTACGCGTGTTCGCATCGCCATCTCTGATGTTACCCGCATCTACCGTTTTATTGTCGAAGGTGGTGCAGCCATGGTTCTCGCGATTGATGGCAATCCGCTTGCTGCCCCCTTCCCGCTTGAAGCGCTGGAACTTGGCCCCGGACAACGCCTCGACATCGCGCTGTTGATGCCGGAGACCGAGGGTGCGGTTGTCTCACTGAGAGACACACGACCATCAAAAGACTATGAAATTGCCAGCTTCCGCGCTGTTGGTGCATCGTTGAAACGACAGATTGGCGACATAAAGCCGCTGCCTGCCAACTCGATCGCAGAACCGGATCTAAGCAATGCCGAAGTCCTGCCGGTCGAGCTATCCGCGACAGCCGAGGATGCGCCCGTGAGGGAGAGCTTCTGTGGTTCTATCGGCTATAACTTCTGGGCGATCAACAAAGTGCCGTGGAGCGGCGATACAGCCGATCCGCACGACCCCCTTTACGAGATGAAGCAGGGCAAATCCTACATCATAGAAATGGCAAACCGGACACCGCATGCCCATCCAATTCATTTGCACGGATTGAATTTCAAGGTGCTGCAATCGACTGCCGGGCCGGTGATGCCAATATACACAGACACCTATCTCATTCGACCGGACGAAACGGTGCGGCTGGGGCTGGTTGCTGACAACCCGGGCGATTGGGCCTTCCACTGCCACATCATAGAACATCAAAAGACTGGCATGACGAGCTTTTTGCGGGTTGCGTAGTCAAATGTTACGCGCAGAGTGCTTGACTCAGCTCTGCAAAACGCAAATTACATTGGGTCGTGGGTTCATAAATGGAGTTGTCCGCCAAACGAGGCATTAGACACCTCCATTTTTGAACTCACGACTTCGCTATCCTTTGCAATGCTGCGCTCAACGCAGCAACACGAACGTTGTTTTTATGATTACAAGTACACCTGAACTGGCCGACGCCTGCGCGCTTCTTGCAAAATCTGAATTTGTTACCGTCGATACGGAGTTCATCCGCGAAACCACGTTTTGGCCGGAGCTGTGCCTGATCCAGATGGCGGGACCAGAGGGCGAGTTCCTGATCGATCCGCTCGCCAAGGGGATCGACCTTGCGCCGTTCTTCGCGTTGATGGCCGACAGTTCAGTGGTCAAGGTTTTTCACGCCGCCCGTCAGGATCTGGAAATCGTCTACAATCTTGGCCAGATCATCCCCCACCCGCTATTCGACACACAGGTGGCAGCTATGGTGTGTGGGTTTGGTGACTCTGTTTCATACGACCAACTCGTTTTGAAAACTGTCGGTGTGCGACTGGACAAGACGTCCCGCTTTACGGACTGGCGCCGTCGCCCCTTGTCTTCCAAACAGCTTGATTATGCCTTGGCGGATGTGACCCATCTGCGCGATGTCTATATTGCGCTTAAGGCCGAATTGGAGAGCGAGGGCCGCGCGCACTGGCTGGAAGATGAAATGAAGGTGCTGGAGTCGCCCGAGACTTATGACCTTCATCCCGATGACGCATGGACGCGCATGAAGCTGCGCGTGCGCAAGCCAATCGAATTTGCGATTCTCAAGGCAGTTGCTCGTTGGCGCGAGCGCGAAGCCCGCTCCAAGAATGTGCCGCGTGGGCGCGTTCTCAAGGACGACGCTATCTATGAGATCGCACAGCAGCAGCCGCGAGACGCAGAAGCACTTGGCAAGCTGCGCACAATTTCCCGCGGCTGGGAACGGTCGGCAGCTGCGGCATCGCTGCTCCAGGCCATCGACACGGCATTCGAAATCCCCAAGGAAGAGTTGCCCAGTCTGCCAAAGGCATTTCAGGCCCCGGAGGGCAACGGTGCAGCCACTGATCTGCTGAAGGTGTTGCTCAAGCTGATTGCAGAAAAGCACGGCGTTGCAGCCAAAGTCATCGCAAATAGCGAGGAGCTGGAAAAGATTGCTGCTTTGGGAGACGAGGCCGACGTCCCGGCCCTGTCAGGCTGGCGCCGTGAGCTCTTTGGTGACAAGGCGCTCAAATTGATCGATGGCAGCGTTGCACTCAAATTCGTCAATCGCCGCATTGAGGTCGTCGACCTCTAACGATGTGCCTGAACCGGCCTGTACTTGATCCATACATGCGTATTACTATATGTATTGTGGGTATTTGCGGTGGAGGCCGGAATTGACGTTTCTGCAGACTATGTTTCAATGGCTATCTGATCGCTTTGGAGCGTCAGCAGATGCTGCTGCACGTAATCGGCTGCGTCAGCGTTGCGGAACAGCCGCGTGTGCGCTCGACGAACAAGAGCGAAATGATCCATAGCGCAAAACTGGCCGGGATGTGATAGCGTACACACTCCAGATTGAGGAGACGGTGATGCGACATCAGTTCTCGATGCGAAGATCTCTGGCAGGCGGCACCATTCTCGCCATTCTGTTTTCCGGTACCTCTGCAAGCGCTGATGCGCTAGACGATCTCATCCCACCGATGCCCAATGTGATGGCGTGCTGGTCTCGAACCTACGACGAGGCCCATCTGGCAAAGCACCCGCAGCAGAAGGTCACCCGTATCGTCTTCCAAATCGAATATGTCGACTACAACGACGAAAATCTGGGAACGACAGGCGACCACCTCTTCTCCACACATGTCACAACCCGAGAGCGTTCCGGTTGGAACGCGGGGCCATGTTATGTGAATGACAGCGGCAAGATTGCCTGTGGCGTTGAATGCGACGGCGGCGGTTTTGTCATCAAGGATATCCGTGAAGATGGTTCGATTCTGCTCGACCTCGAAACACGCGGCTACATCGCGCTCAACTCCGATTGCGGCGAAGGCGATGAGGTCTTCCCGCTTGATGCAGAGCCAGACGACAAGCTCTTCCTTCTGCACACCGAAAAGGCCGATGTCTGCCTGGCACAATTCGCTAACTAGGGAAGTGCCAAGCGGTTCAGTTTTGAAATCGTGCTCGGAGCGCCCTGGCTGCTGGGCTGTCTTTCAGGCCGTGCGCAAAACGTTCAAATTCCGTCACAACACGCATTTCTTCAAATGCACCCAACGAATGACGATCCCAACCTTCCGGCGGTGCCAGCGCGTAGCGAAAGCCAGCCACTTCACGCGCTTCATCTTCGTCCAGCGGCAATTCTTGCAAGATCATGACCAGACGCAGGTAATCGTGTATTTTCAGCATCTTGCGAAAGAGTTCGAACATTTCGATTCTAATTGAGGGATCGTCTCTCCACGTACGCCCCCCATAAATCTCCTGGGTGACCCGCTGGCCTGCCCCATGGCAGTCGAACAAAGTGCAGCCCTTGAAACCTTCTTCAAGGCGCTTCTCATGAATGGCGCACAGGAAATCCCCACCCAAGTTGGGGCACGGCTCATCCACGTCCTTGTCGATTGCAAAAAAGTCGGATTTTTCAAAGGCAAACGCGGCGCAACAGAGCCCGGCACAACGGCTGCAATCCGCCCTGAACTCGATCGCTTCCAATCCGTCAGCCTTTTTCGCCGCCATAATAATCCGATTCAATTCTTCGCCCGAAGCCGTTGGGGTTTGAGTCTTTTTTGGTCCGCCATCAGTCCCTGATGCGGAAGCCCATCTTCATACCTGTGAGTTTGGCAAGCTGGGTCAACCGGCCATCAAGCCGGGCCCCCAGAAAATCCTCAAAATCGCGCGGAATAACAAATTCCAGATCCAGGTTGGTCTCAGGGGTCAGCGGCTTTTCAATTTCAATGCGGTCCACGACGCCTGGCATGGAGGCGGAGAATAGATAAACCACCCGCATCAAACCGCCCAGCAGCTTGGCACGTTCCAGCATGCGTGGTGACAGGATGCTGGCGAAATCAGACGAGTGTTTGTTGTCTTTCAAGCCTTCATAGCGGTAGTAATTTGCCAGCGCGATGAATGCTCTTCCCTCATGCGAAATGCCCGTGAGCGAACTTTGCGAGATAACCGTAAATGCGTTCTCGCCACGATAGTCGGGATGGGACCGCCAGCTTACATCGGCCAAAAGACATGCCGCTTGTCGGTAGCGGCTCTCTTCCACTGTCTCTTCAACACCAAACCAGCCCATGGCGCGACCGGTCCATGCTGCCATTTCGCGTGCGTGCTCAGGCGATCTCGATCTCAGAATGGCAAACTCTTCTGCCGCCGTCAGCAACGGATCCTTCAGTTGCTCGCGGCGCTCCAGTTGCGCGAATTGATAGCCTTCACGCACGCCCAATACAGAAAATACGACTGAGCGTGGCTGGATCACCTTAAGTGCTTCGGACAGCGCCACTGCACCGTAAGGCAACAGGGTGCGACGATTTTTGGACACGGTCTGCAGCAAAACATCATCGTTGTCCGACGCCTTTTCCACACGAGCCAGCAGCCTTTCAACTTCGGCCAAGTCCAGCTCGTAGCCTTGCATCAAATGCAGCGGATAGCCGTTAAGTTCCATGTGCAGCTTGCCGAGCGCACGCCATGTACCACCCACTGCATAGAATGCGCGCCCCTTGCCCGCACTGAGCCAGGGGTGACTTGTCACATGTTTGCGTGCGATCTCGCGCGCTTTCTTCAAGGAATTGCCCGACATATCCGCCAAGCGCAGACCACCTAGCGGCAATGTGATGCCGGTAGAATAATTTCGCCCGCGTATGTCAATCAACTCAAGCGAACCACCGCCCAGGTCGCCAGCAATGCCATCGGGTTCATGAAAACCGGCAATAATGCCGAGAGCGGAATATTGCGCCTCTTCCTCACCGCTGAGCACGTGCACTGGACATTCAAAAATTGCCTGCACCTTGCGGATGAATTCGGGGCCATTCAGCGCCTCGCGCGCAGCGGCGGTCGCAATGATGTTGACGGTTCTGGATCTTGCCTGCACCGACAACGCCTTGAAGCGACGCAACGCCACAATTGCGCGTTCCACACCCTCAGGGTTCATCAGCCCGGATGAGGCCAGCCCCTTGCCAAGCCCGCATAGCACTTTTTCGTTGAACAGAACTGCCGGCGTGCGGCTCAGGCCTTCATAGACAACAAGACGAATGGAGTTTGACCCGATATCCACGACGGACACCGGAGCTATGCCTGGCAAGCGGCCTTGAGCTTCTGGCTCGATCATTCCAATCCCAACCCGCTAGAGCCTCGGCTTTCAGCCGTTGCGCAACGGAAACCCTGCAATCAAATTCGGCACTTCCGACCTCAATCCTTCACCACGCCCGGAGAGGCTTGGATTAGTCATGAAATAGTGCTGAGCGTTAAAGGGTTCAGCACCCTCAGTCGGCTCAATGCGCCGCGACGTACCATCTGGCAATATCTCATAACTTTGCTGGTTATCAATCAGGTTGGCCATCATGATCTGGGAGAGCACTTGCTCATGCACAGTTTTGTTGATCAGCGGCACCATGGTTTCCACCCGCCGGTCAAGATTACGCGGCATCAAGTCAGCCGAACTGATGTAGACCAGTGCATCGTCTGACGGCAGCCCATGGCCATTGCCGAAGCAGAAGATGCGGCTGTGCTCCAGGAAGCGGCCAACAATGGATTTGACTCGAATATTCTCCGAAAGACCCGGCACTTGCGGGCGCAGGCAGCAGATACCACGGGTCACGAGATCAACCGCAACACCCGCCGCACTCGCACGGTAGAGGGCATCGATAATTTCAGGATCCACCAGAGAGTTGACCTTCAGCCAGATTGCCGCCGGTCGGCCTGCTTTGGCGTGTTCGATTTCCCCTTCAATCAGGCTCAGCATCTTGGGGCGCAGGGTCGTGGGCGACATCGCAATCTTCATGCCTGCCTCCGGCTCGCCATAGCCGGTGATGAAATTGAAGATATTGGCCATGTCGCGACCGATAACCGGATTGCAGGTGAAGTAGGATAGATCAGTGTATATTTTCGCCGTGATCGGGTGATAGTTGCCCGTGCCCAGATGGCAATAGGTCATCAACTTGCCCTCTTCACGACGCACCACCATCGACATCTTGGCGTGGGTTTTGAGTTCAATAAAGCCAAAGACAACCTGCACGCCGGCACGCTCCAGATCGCGCGCCCAGCGAATGTTCGCTTCTTCGTCAAAGCGAGCCTTCAGCTCAACAAGCGCAGTAACTGATTTACCGGCCTCCGCTGCGTCAATCAGCGCCCGCACAATGGGGCTGTCGTTGGATGTGCGATAGAGCGTCTGCTTGATTGCCAACACATCGGGGTCGCGGGCAGCTTGAAGCAGGAACTGAACCACAACGTCAAAGGATTCATAAGGATGGTGGACAACCAAATCCTTTTCCCGGATCGCGGCCAAACAATCTCCGCCCTGCTCACGCACACGCTCGGGAAAACGTGGGTTGTAAGGCTGGTGAAGCAGGTCTTCGCGCGGTGCCTTGGTGATTTCTGAAAGCGTGTTGAGCGCAAGCAGTCCAGGCAGAACGGCAACACGGTTTTCCGGCACGCCAGCTTCATGGACTACAAAATGGCGTAGTGATTCCGGCATTTCAGAATCGGTTTCGATGCGGATGACCGAACCACGACGCCGACGCTTCAGCGCCGTCTCGAAGTAGCGCACCAGATCTTCGGCCTCTTCTTCCACCTCAATATCACTATCGCGGATGATGCGGAATGTTCCCGACCCCTCAACGGTGTATCCGGGAAAGAGCCGATCAATATACAGGCTAACCACATCTTCCAATGTGATGTAGCGGATGGACGCTCCATCATCCGGCAGACGTACAAAACGATCCAGCGCCACCGGCAAGCGCAGAAGTGCTGTCATTGGTTCCGCGGTGATTTTGTGCACCAGTTGCAGACCAATGGAAAACCCGAGATTGGGGATAAACGGAAACGGGTGAGCGGGATCAATACAAAGCGGCGTCAAAACCGGGAAGATGCAGCTCTGGAATTCGCCATCAAGCCATTCCTTGTCGGCTGGTTGCAGTGCTGCCGGACGAATGATCAAAATCCCTTCGACCGCCAAATTCTGTTGCAGCACGGCGAGCGCTGCCTGCTGTTCCATCTGCAGATTGTCGATTTCCTGCAGGATGTCATCAAGTTGCTCTGCGGGCGTCTTGCCATCCGGGCTGCGCATCGAAATGCCCTGGCGCACCTGCCCTTCCAGACCGGCCACGCGCACCATGAAAAACTCATCAAGATTGGTGGCGGAGATTGAAAGAAAACGTAACCGCTCAAGCAGCGGATGGGCAGTGTTGAGCGTTTCTTCCAGAACACGGCGATTAAACTGAAGCCAGGAAAACTCGCGATTGATAAAACGCTCCGGGCGCTCCATCCACTCGACCAAACCACTTTCATGGGTGTCGGTCTGATCGTTTATGTTGTCCGGCATAATGTCCATTGGTGTCATTTCCTCAGCCAAATCGAGACGCAGGTGTGCAAATCGCTTCTGTTATAGCAGAAAGAAGAAAGATTCGTGACACTTGTTCAGGAGGTTCCACCTTCCATTGAGCTCAGCACCTCTGCTGCAAGAGACCGGCTGATTTTTGCACCACGAGATAGCGCCAAGCGGTCCAACCGCTCGACAATTTCTGCGGCTGCAGCACTGGAGCGCTCCATGCGTGCCGCGATGTAACTGACCAGCTTGTCATCCGGCGCAATCTGTCGGTCTGCAAACAGCTTCACCAGCACCTGCACAAGCAACGCATCGTCTGGTTCGCCGATTTCGACAACAGTCGCCGCCTTGAGGCGAGACTTCAAATCGGCAAGCTCGACCGGCCATAGCGAGGGCCAACTGCGGGCGGTCATCAAGAGCGAGGTGCCATGTTGGCGCACAGCATTGATCACATGAAACAACTCATTGTCGTCAAAGGCCACCCGATCCGCATCTTCAAAGAGAACCGGCGCTCTGGCAGCCTGCTCTGATGCACCCTTTTCATTCAGCGGATGGATCGGCATCGCACCGGCTTGCTCGCGCCAGATGTTGGCGATATGCGACTTGCCTGAACCCGGAGGCCCTGCCAGAACGACGACCGGCGAAGGCCAATTCGGCCAGTTGTCAATGAGGGACACCGCCGCTGCAAGCGGATCGCCTACACGCAAATCATCGCGCGAGACCTGGGCCTCATGACCAAAGGCAAGCGGAATTTGCTCTGCGCGCGGCGCGCCACCAGCATTCTTGCGGTCTGACATTGCGCCTATTCCGCCTTTTCTTCGGCAGTATCGTCAACGAAATCAAAATCGCCAAGATAGAGATCGCTGTCGAGATAGCGGCGAATGGCATGACGTACCAGCACGCCAACGGAGGCCGCAGCTGGCACGGCCACCAGCAGGCCGACGAAGCCAAACAACAAACCAAAGGCAAAGAGCGCAAACATGAGCCAAACCGGGTGAAGGCCCACACTGTTGCCCACCAGCTTCGGCTGAAGAATATTGCCTTCCAGAAACTGGCCGGACGCGAAAATCGCTGCGACGAGCAGTATCCACCAGTAGTCGGGCCAAAACTGAACAATCGCGACACCGACAGCCAGCACCAGACCAACTGTTGAACCGACATAGGGAATGAAGCTGATGAAACCGGAGAAAAGCCCGATCAACAGGCCGAAATTCAGCCCGGTCAAGCTGAGCAATATGCCGTAATAAGCACCGAGAATGATGCAGAGTGTGCCTTGTCCGCGAACAAAAGCAGCGATGGTCATGTTCATTTCTGCCGCAATGACGCGAACTGTTTTCACATGGCCACGCGGAATAAGCGTGTCCAGCCTGGCGACCATTCTGTCCCAGTCAAGAAGCAGATAGAATGCAACAACCGGTGTGATAACCAGAAGGGAAATTACATCGAGCAACGCCTTGCCGGAATTCCAAATCTGGCCGAGCAACGAAGCGAGAAACTTTGTGCCTTCGCCCATCAGACTGGAAAGGTTCTCCTTGATCGCGCCGATCTGGCTTTGCAACCAGTCGGGCAACACGTCCGGTCGAATTTCCACGATGAACTGCTGCAGGCGGCTGACATAATCAGGCAGGGTTTCAATAAGCCCGGACGCCTGATTGACCAGTGCTGGAATGAGGACAATCATTGCAATCACAAAGACAACAATGAACAGCACAAGAATGACCAATGCCGCCATAAGCCGGCTGAAACCTTTGGCTTCAAACCAATCGGCGACCGGATCAAGAAAATAGGCGAGCGCCATGCCTGCAACAAATGGCAACAAAATGGAGTGAAACAGCAGAAGAAAAACGGCGACAAACGAGATAAGGGCGATCCAGAAATACACCTGGCGCCTGAGACCGCTTGCTGAAATATGTGTGGTCATCTCGTCTCTCCGCCGCAAATTCCGTGGTTCTTACAGATCACCACCGGTGATGTGTTTTGTCCAGACCCGCAGATAGTCTGCGCCTGAGCCAATGGTCAAGAGTGCCGATGCTATGGTCAGCATCCAGGTGATGGCCTGTGAATGAAAGCCGAAAGCATCACCGGCCAGCACCCATACGACCAGTATGATCTGCACGGCCGTATTAAATTTGGAGATCAGGATCGGCTTCACCTCAAGTCCGTCGCCCATCAGATTGGAAACGGCCACCGCCCCAACAATCATCACGTCACGGGTCACAGCCAGAAACACCAACCAATCCTGGACCTTGCCGAGCCACGCCAGCGTTACGAAGACCGAGATCATGAGCGCCTTGTCCGCCAGAGGATCCAGCCATGCGCCAAGCTCAGTCTGCTGATCAAACCTGCGGGCAATTACCCCGTCGACACCGTCGGATATGCCTGCTGTGGTGAAAATGATGAAAGCCGCCATCGCCTGATCATGCAGCAGGGCATAAATGACAAGCGGCACGGCCAGAAAACGCACTATCGTAATGATGTTGGGTAAGTTCATCGCCAAGCATTTATCCTTCCACGTCTATGTGGGGCCTTTTGGTTGGAAGTGCAATGGGGCAGCGCTGAAGGCAAAAAGAGCGGTGATTTTGCCGCCGCCCGCTTGCATATTAATCACCACCATGCCAAAGCGCGGGGATAATTGACCTTCGTGACATGACGACAGCCTTCAGGAGCAATGCATGAGCGGCAATGGACGCAATGGCCTGACCTATAGCGACGCAGGCGTGGATATTGATGCCGGCAATTCCATGGTGGACAAGATCAAGCCACTTGTGCGCTCCACAATGCGGTCTGGCGCAGACGGCGAGATTGGCGGCTTCGGTGGCCTTTTCGACCTGAAGGCCGCTGGCTTCAAAGACCCAATTCTGGTCGCCGCAAACGATGGCGTCGGCACCAAGCTCAAGATTGCAATTGATGCGGACTATCACGACACAGTCGGCATCGACCTTGTCGCCATGTGCGTCAACGATCTTGTCGTTCAGGGCGCGGAGCCACTCTTCTTCCTCGACTATTTCGCAACCGGCAAGCTGGATCCCGATCAGGGTGCAGCGATCGTCAAAGGTATCGCTGATGGCTGTGTGCAATCGGGCTGCGCGCTGATTGGCGGCGAAACCGCTGAAATGCCGGGCATGTATTCCGAAGGCGATTACGACCTTGCAGGCTTCGCCGTGGGTGCAGCCGAGCGCGGTCAGCTCCTGCCATCTGGCACCATTGCAGAGGGCGACGTGATCCTGGGGCTCGCCTCCTCGGGCGTTCACTCCAATGGTTTCTCGCTTGTGCGTAAGATTGTTGAACTTTCCGGCCTTGGCTGGAATGCACCCGCTCCTTTTGCCGATGGCAAGACGCTGGGCGAAGCGCTGCTGACACCGACGCGCATCTATGTGAAGCCGCTCTTGAAGGCCATCCGCGCGACCGGTGCTTTGAAAGCGTTGGCTCACATCACCGGCGGCGGCTTCCCGGAGAATATTCCGCGCGTTCTGCCCAAGCATCTTGCAGCCGAAATCGAGCTTGCCTCTGTTCCGGTTCCACCTGTCTTCTCCTGGCTTTCCAAGACCGGCGGCGTGGAAGCAACCGAAATGCTGCGCACGTTTAACTGCGGCGTTGGCATGATTGTCGTTGTTGCCCCCGAAGATGCCGACACCGTGGCCGAGGTCTTGAAGAGCGAAGGCGAAACAGTCTTCACGCTGGGCCGCATGGTGGCACGCGAAGAAGGTGCCGCGGGCACCGTCTACAAGGGCAAGCTTGCGCTATGACATCCGCCAAGAAGCGCGTTGTAATTTTCATTTCTGGCGGCGGCTCCAATATGGTGGCGCTGGCACAGGCGGCGCGCTCGAACGACTACCCTGCCGAGATTGTTGGCGTCATATCTGACAAGACTGATGCAGGCGGGCTGAAAAAGGCCGCCGACCTGGGCATCGAGCGCTTCGTCTTCGAACGCAAGGCCTACGGCAGCAAGGCCGAACACGAAGCGGCCATTCTTGAAAAACTTTCAGAATTAAAACCGGACATCATCTGCCTCGCGGGCTATATGCGCCTCGTCAGCGGCGACTTTATCCGCCCCTATGCAGGCTGCATGCTGAATATCCACCCTTCCCTTCTGCCGCTTTTTCCGGGCCTGCACACGCATCAGCGGGCCATTGAAGCAGGCTCAAAAGTTTCCGGATGCACAGTCCATCTGGTAACCGAAGGCATGGATGAAGGCCCGATCCTGGCGCAGGCTGTTGTGCCGGTGCTGGCCACTGACGATGCAGACACGCTTGCCGCACGCGTGTTGAAGCAGGAACATCGCATCTACGCACAGGTTCTCAAGCAGTTTGCGCTTGGTGAATTACCTGGCGGCACCGACGCGGAGCAGAGTGTTATCTCGCTTGGATAAGACTTATTCGCCAAACAGGCGTTTGCGATTTAGCGCTGCCCAATACAACATAAGCACTGTTTTGGCGTCGGTGATTTCACCCGTTTCCACCATCTGAAGCGCATCATCAAACGGCACTTCCACCACTTCGATGTCTTCGTGCTCCTCATCCAGCCCGCCGCCATTTTCCAAGGGGGCTGCGGCATCGATACGGCCTGCAAACAGGTGGACTTCCTCCGACACTGTGCCGGGTGACGAGAATACAGAATTCACGCTTTCCACCTCATGAGGCGTGTGGCCACTTTCTTCCAGCGCCTCGCGGCAGGCCGCCACCTGAGGGTCTTCACCGTCGGTCAGCCCTGCCACGATTTCCAGCAGATAGCCGTCATGGCCGGTGAACGCGGCGCCAAAGCGATATTGGCGCACCAGCACAACTGATTTCCGGTCACGGTCATAGAGAAGCATCGCCGCCGCTGCGCCATGGTCGATGACCTCGCGGCGCAATCGTACTGTCTCGCCACTGGATTTGGTGTAATCCACCAACTGGTCGTGAAACGTGTTCCAGCCCTTAAAAGCGATATGGCTCTCCACAATGCGGACGCCCGCTTTTTTGAAAAAACTCATTGCTTCACCAACCAAACGCGATTGTCGTGGAACGCGGCCCCGCCATAGGGGGCCACAGGGTCCGCACCAGTGAGCACGTTGATACCTTCACCGTCAAGATGCGCCTTGTTGGGCCACAGCCCTTCGGCAATCAGCACCCCGCTCTTGGCCTCATCGGTCACGCGGACATGAATGCGTAAATCGCCACGGCTGTTGCCAACACGAACGATGTCGCCGCTGACAACGCCCAATGCGTCCGCGTCATCGGTGTGGATCATCAGTTCAGGCCGCCGCTCCTTCTCACGCGAGGTCTTGGTCTCGCTGAAGGTTGAGTTCAGAAAGTTGCGCGCGGGCGACGTGGCAAGCCTGAAGGGATGCGTTTCGTCTGTCTCTTCTATCACGGGGCAGAAATCGGGAAACTCCGGCAACGCATCATGCGGGCCCAGCACACCGACATTTTCCGGCGGGCGCGTGCCACCGATGAACCCCACCCAGTCAGGCTTGAAGCGGAACTTTCCGTCCGCATGGCCAAAGCCGTTCAGATAATGCGCGTCATCGAATGGCGGCTGACGATCAATCCACTTCTCCCGCTCCAACTGTTCCAGCTCGCCCGGCTTCAAAACTGATCCGATCAACGCGCGTTCGGTCAAACCAAAACCGGATTGATCGGCAACGCCCAAGCGCTTCGCCAGTTCCTCAATCACAAAGAAATTGGTGCGTACCGTTTGAGGTGGCTCAACGATTTTGGGACCAAGAACGATATGGTTCTGCCCACCGCCGCGATAAATATCGTCATGCTCCACAAACATGGTCGCAGGCAGCACAATATCGGCCAATTCCGCCGTTTCGGTCATAAACTGCTCGTGAACCGCAACGAAGAGATCGTCCCGCAGGAAGCCCTGTTTCACAAGCCTCTGCTCGGGCGCAACATTCACCGGATTTGTGTTCTGGATCAGCATAGCTGTCACCGGCGGGCCATTGCGCAATGCCTCCGCGTCCCCGGTCAAAACGCGACCGATTTGCGATTGGTCGAGATTGCGGACTGAACCATCCGCGAATGCCTTGCCCTTGATAAGACTGCCGTCCATTTCGAAAATGCCGGAATTGGTGTGGAACGCCCCTCCACCCTCATATTGCCAAGAACCGAGCACCGTTGGCAGCGACAAGGCGGCATGCATGGAAACTGCACCATTGCGCACGCGCGTGAAGCCATAACCAAGGCGGAAGAAAGTCTTTTTCGTCTCACCTACGAGTTTGGCGAAGGCCTCAATCTCGTCAACACGCAACCCTGTAATGGCCGCGGCCCATTCAGGCGTACGCGTGGACAGATGTGCTTTCAGGCCAGCAGGATCGTCAGTGTATTTTTCAAGATAGGCATAATCCGCATAGCCATCGCGAAAGGCCACATGCATTGCAGCGCAGGCAAGTGCGGCATCCGTGCCAGGGCGCAGGATGAGTTTCATATCCGCCTGCTTCATCGTCGGTGTATCGTAAATGTCGATGGCGATGATCTTCGCGCCGCGCGTTTTACGCGCCTTGATGGCGTGGGTCATGACATTGACCTGCGTCGACACTGCGTTCGTGCCCCAGATCACCACGCAATCGGACTTGGCCATTTCGCGCGGATCAACGCCCGTCAAGGCACCCGTACCCATGGCAAAACCGGTCCATGCCGGGTTAGTACAAATTGTGCCGAAAAAGCCCGAATAGCGCTTTGCATGACGCAGCCGATCAATGGAATCGCGCTGCACCAGCCCCATTGTGCCGGCATAATAGTAAGGCCAGACGGTCTCTGCGCCGAATGCCGCTTCTGCCTTCAAAAAGGCCTCGGCGATTTCATCCAGTGCGTCGTCCCAGGAAACTTCTGCCCATTGGCCGGACCCTTTTGGTCCGTTGCGGCGAAGTGGCCTCAGCAATCTGTCGGGGTGATAGAGCCGCTCGGCATAACGGGCCACCTTGGCGCAAATCACGCCGTCGGTGTAATTATTATCCTTGGCACCATGTACGCGTCCTATGCGACCATCCGCGTCGATTTCCACCTCCAGCGCGCAGGTGGAGGGGCAATCATGCGGACAGGCAGTGGCGGCTTTTCGATTCGGTATCGCAATGTTCATGCAAAAGGTATATGGCAAAGACCAAGTCGCAGGAAGCTGTCGGCCGTCCCCCATTGCAAAGTTTCATCTAACGATTAGCGACAATCATGAATTACCGCCATATCTACCACGCCGGCAATTTTGCAGATGTGCTGAAACACGCCGTCCTTGCGCGGTTGATTGTCTATTTGCAAGGCAAGGACAAGGCGTTTCGCGTGCTCGACACTCATGCTGGCATCGGCCTCTATGACCTGAGTTCCGAAGAGGCGCAAAAGACCGGCGAATGGCAAACTGGCATCGGCAAACTTCTGGATAAAGAGCTGCCACCGGACGTGGCGACACTACTTGAACCTTATCTTGAAGCTGTTCGCAGTTTGAATCCGGATGGCGGCGTAAGATATTATCCCGGCTCACCAAAATTGACTCGCATGCTATTGCGCAATCAGGATCGCCTGTCTGCGATGGAGCTGCATCCGGACGATTATGAAACGCTGAGCGACCTGTTTGAGGGCGACTTCCAAACCCGCGTGACCAAGCTCGATGGCTGGCTGGCCATGGGTGCCCATTTGCCGCCGAAAGAGAAACGCGGCCTTGTGCTCGTTGACCCGCCATTTGAACAAGAGGGTGAATACGAGCGGCTGGTATCAAGTCTCGTGAAGGCGTATCGACGCTTTCCGAACGGGGTCTATTGCCTCTGGTTTCCGATGAAGAAAGGCGCGCCGATCGCGGCCTTCTACGAAGCCCTGAAGATGAGCGGCATCCCCAAAATGTTGACCGCCGAACTGACTGTGGTCAGCGACCGAGAGACCACGGGACTCAACGGATCTGGTCTCATTATCGTAAACCCGCCCTACACGCTGAAAGATGAATTGCACACGCTGCTGCCCGTCTTGAAGGAAAATCTGGCGCAGGATCGCTATGCCTCGCAGCGTTGCTTCTGGCTCCGTGGCGAGGAATAGATAGCTAGCAGGCCGTCAGGCTATTTGAATTTGACGATCTGGTGGCCTCCGCCCGACAGGCGCACGCGGGCAGTGCCGCCCCGCGCTGGATCGACATCTGCAATCTGTCCACGCACTTCTACCGATTTCAGCAATACCGGCTTGCCGCCTGACACGCTGATCAGCGCAAGGCGGCGGCGATCAATCGTGGGCAGAATGATGTCCCCCTTCACAATTTGTCCAAGATCCAGGTTGCGAGTTCCAATGATATGGTTGGTGTAGCCGTTGATGCGCCCGGTTTCCCGGAGCGAGCGTCCAGAAAGCCTGTAGAGGCGTAATGACCCGGTCAGATGCGGCGTGATAACCGCGGCAATCAGTGGACCCTTGGGTGTATTCACAACACCGGCAATATTGAGCCAGCGATGGGGTCGCCCAATGGGGGCAGTTTCGGCCAGCGGTTTGATGCCGTTGTCCGTCAGGGCAAATACAGCAATGGCCGCGCCTCGCTTGAGATAGCTTTTTATGATGATTGCTTCGGGTCTACCGTCACCGGTCAAATCAGCCAGACGCACACGGCGATCCTCGAAGACTGCATCCTTGTCCAGCTTGTATGTGTGCACGTGGCCATTCATCCTGACCTGAAACCCGCCTGCTTCGATGGCATCACCTATAACACCATGATCGTAGCGGGTGACGGGATCGATCAACCATGCTGATACCCCGTTTAGATTTGTCGTCTGACCATCGGGCAATCGTGTTTCGGCATACATGGGCGATGGCGCCATGACAGCCATGGCAACCGAAAGCAGCAGAGAATGGATAAATCTCATGGCGAATAAACCTCTTCAGCGGCACGTCGAACGCTCGGTACCGGACTTGCCAACCAGTCTCAAAAAACGCATGCTCCGGCAAATCACGCTTTCGTCAGGGAGGATAAACTGATGACGTGGAAATTAGGCATTCTGGCACTCACAGCCATTGGGATTTCGGTATTCGTTGCCGCGCCATCACGGGCTGCTTCGCTGGACTGCTCAGCACCCGGCGTGCTCTCCTATATTGATCACCGTTTTGATCAAAAAGCACGGCGCTATCTCAAACGTGAAATTGCGATTGACGACATCTACAATGTCCATCGCAATCGGAAAGAAAGTCGAGACAAGACCCACCGTGTCGAGCGTCACTATTGTCATGCAAAGGTACGTATGAGCGACGGGTCGCGCCGCCACATGTGGTATCTGATTGAGCGGAACTGGGGCTTCGCTGGTATGTGGCAGAGCGTTGAGTTTTGCGTGTCCGGTCTTGATCCCTGGCACTATTATGGACATAGCTGCCGCTCACTGCGATGACATTCATGAAATATTTTCTGACTGCGCTTGCTTTCACAGGCTTGGCACTTCCGCAGCACTTAAGAGCTGCTGATTTCGACTTTTACGTTCTCTCACTATCCTGGTCGCCCAGTTGGTGCGCCACGAACCGAAATTCCTCCAACTCACGGCAATGCGACCCACGTGAGAATTTTGGATTTATCGTGCACGGCCTTTGGCCCCAAAACGAGCATGGCTACCCGCAATATTGCCCGACACGTCTCAGCGACCGCGTGCCCTCGCAGTTGGGCAAACGTTACCTGGACATCATTCCATCCATGGGGCTGATTGGCCATGAATGGCGCAAGCATGGCACCTGTTCCGGCCTTGACCAGACAGGCTATTTTGCCAAAGTGCGGGAAGCCTATGAGCTAGTCCAGATACCGCCTGTGCTGGAGACATTGGCAAAAGGGGTGTCTGCAAGCCCGGATGCTGTCGAAAAAGCTTTCATAGCGGCCAATAAAGGCCTGCCCCGTGATGCAATAGCTGTCACCTGCTCCGGCAAAATGATCGAGGAAGTGCGCATCTGCTTTGATAAGAGCCTGAACTTCCGTGCCTGCGCCGAGGTGGACCGGAGCGCGTGCCGCCTTCCAAATGTGAAAATTCCACCCATTCCGTAAGAGCGTCGACATGCAAATTCTCTATTCGCCTGCCTCACCCTATTCCGCCAAAGTGCGCATGGCTGCACGCCACTGCGGCTTCGATGTTGCGGCCATCTCGCAGATCGTCAACACGGGTGAAGAGCCTGAACTGCTTGTCGGCAACAATCCGCTCGGCAAAATACCGGTTGTCATCACCGATGATGGCGACGCTATTTTCGATAGCCGCGCCATCATGCAATTTCTCAATCGCACATCCGACGGCAAACTCTATCCAGACGACCCGGCGGCCCGCACGCGAGCCGAGGTTACAGAAGCACTTGCTGACGGGATTACAGATTGCCTGATTGCGCATATCTATGAGCGCCGTTTTCGTCCTGCGGAAATCGTGCATCAACCGTGGCTGGAGAGGCAGTGGAGCAAAGTCGGGCGCGGACTGGACTACCTGCAGGTCAACCCGCCAGAGATCGCGGGTGAATTGCATGGCGGGCATTTTGCGCTGGCAGCACTGGCGAGCTATCTGGCCTTGAGATTTGAAGGACAATGGGAAAAACGCTGCCCGGCCCTCCTCGCTTTTGCTGATGAATTTGCCAGTCGCTTCGAAGACTACGACACGCTCAAGGCGCAGTGACCATTCCAGCCATCTCTGCAAACAAAAAAGACCGGGCTCTACGCCCGGCCAAGTTTGCAGTGCTGAACGTCAGCGCCGCGTCTGCAAAACGCGCTGAAAGCGCTGCGACACTCTGGAATGCGGCATGTTCAGTTTCGCAGCCGAAATCTGCTGCGAACGACATGCTCAGACACGCCCCTTAGAAGTGGTAGCCAATGCCAAGTTTGACACTGTGTTCGTCATAGCCACTCGATACTGCCGAGCCACCCAGATTGAAGTTCTTGAGGCCAAAGTCCGTGTAGCGATACTCCAAACGTGCGGAGATGCTATCCGTGATTTTGGTTTCCGCACCCAAACCAGCGGTCCAGCCGAAAAGCGTCTTCGTATCTGTGTTGGTACCATCATCCAGCGAAAGGCTGGTGGCAGCCACACCGCCCGTGCCGTAAAGCATGAATGGGTTCAAATCGACCCCCATACGGGCACGCAGCGAGCCATTGGCACCTTGTTTGGATGTTGTGCCGCCGGTGATGTTTTCCACACCGGAGTAGCCAATATCGCCCTCAAGGCCATATACCAGACTATCGTCCTGCCAATTATAACCACCATAGACAGCGCCGCCAAAGGCATTGCCGGTCTGTGCTGGATCGTTCGCAAAGCGACCCCAGTTATAGTCACCCATCACGCCAATATAAGCACCTTCCCAAGCGCCCGGCATTGGCTCGACATAGCTGGATTGCGGTACTTCCGGCACACTATCGACAGCGTCAGCAGCGATTGCCGCAAGTGGCAGGCTGAAAGCTGTGGTGGCAGCAACGGCCACAAGAAGACTACGCATTAAATTCTCCTTTCGCGCGGGCCTCATTTGCAATTCTCTCGCTGACCCGCAGAACGGTTGATCCCTCTCCGTCTGCTTTCCACCTTGATAAGCAAATGCGTTATTCCAAGAGCCGGATTGTGAAATTGTGCTGTTCAAATCATGGCAAAATCGCGATGTGGTAACCATGTTACATCGCAGTGTTGGTCATGCGCATTTGTTGCAAGCATGCTATGAACGCCAGATCGTGATTCACTTGGAGCAAGCGTGACAAATCAGAGCGTGAAAACCGCATTGGTGACGGCAGGAGCGAAGCGGCTGGGCCGGGCAATTGTCGAGGGACTGGCTGCGGAGGGTTTCCGAGTGGTCATTCATGCCCATGAATCTGTCAACGAGGCGGAAGCACTGGCGTCAGCCATCAATGCTTCCGGCGGTCGTGCCGCCACCGTTTTTGCCGACTTGACCAAGCCGGAAGAAGCGCGTGGCCTGGTTGCCAAAGCATCAGCCGCCATTGGCACGCCCCTGAACCTGCTCGTAAACAACGCCTCGGCTTTTGTTGCCGACACGATTCACGACATCAACATGGATGTCTGGAGGTTGCATTTTGCCCTTCATGTGGAAGCGCCGTCGCTGCTGGCCAGCGCATTTGCTGCGCAATTGCCGGATGATGCAGAGGGCCTTATCGTCAACATGGTTGACCAGCGTGTGTTGAAGCTCAATCCGAGATTTTATTCCTACACTCTGTCCAAATCAGCGCTTTGGACTGCTACGCGTACGATGGCACAAGCGCTCAGCCCGCGAATTCGCGTGAACGCGATTGGCCCCGGCCCTTCAATGCCAAGCGAACGACAGGCACGCATTGATTTCGACCGGCAGGTCGCGGCTGTCCCTCTGCGTCGTGGTCCCGCGCCTGAGGAGTTCGCCCGCACCATCAACTATCTCTTCCATGCACGCTCGGTTACCGGACAGATGATAACTCTTGACGGTGGCCAGCACCTTGCCTGGCAGACTCCGGACATTCTGGAGATCAAGGAATGACCGGCAAGAGCAGAAAGGGTCAGACAGACGGCGGCATTCTCTACGACGGGAATGAAGCGGAATTGGACGAGTTGGACGAAGCGCCGACGACCGAAACCACGCCAATCGACTGGTCTGAGAACACTCCGCCCCCCGAGGGGCTTCGCGGTGCAGAACTCATCGGTGAATTTGTGAAGCGGCTGCCAAATTCGCCGGGCGTCTATCGCATGTTCAACGAGGCAGGCGATGTGCTGTATGTCGGCAAGGCACGCTCGCTCAAAAAGCGCGTCAGCAACTATGCGCAGGGGCGCGGCCATTCCAATCGCATTACCCGCATGATTGCCCAGACCGCCAACATGGAATTCGTGACGACCCGCACGGAAACCGAGGCGCTGCTGCTTGAGGCGAACCTTATCAAGCGCCTGCGCCCACGCTTCAACGTATTGCTGCGCGACGACAAGTCGTTCCCCTACATTCTGATAACCGGCGATCATGACGCGCCAGCGATTTTCAAACACCGTGGCGCACGCAATCGCAATGGCGACTATTTCGGCCCCTTCGCATCCGCCACGGCCGTCGGGCGCACCATCAACGCACTTCAACGCGCCTTTTTGCTGCGCACCTGTACCGACAGTGTTTACGAGAGCCGCACGCGGCCCTGCCTTCTATACCAGATCAAGCGCTGTGCCGGTCCGTGCACAGGCGAGATATCTGTCGACGGCTATGCAAAGCTTGTCGGTGAGGCCAAGGCGTTTCTGTCCGGCAAGAGCAAAGCCGTGCAGCAAAGCATATCCGAGGCCATGAGCGAAGCTGCCGAAGACCTGGACTTCGAGCGTGCCGCCGTGCTGCGCGATCGCTTGTCCGCGCTTGCCCATGTGCAGGGGCATCAAGGCATTAATCTGGCAACGGTGGAAGAGGCAGATGTCTTCGCAATCTATAGCGAAGGCGGGCTGGCCTGCATTCAGGTCTTTTTCTTCCGTACCGGGCAGAACTGGGGCAACCGCGCCTATTTCCCCAAGGCCGATCCATCTTTGGAGAGCGCGGAAATTCTCAATGCTTTTCTCGCTCAGTTCTACGACGACAAACCTGTCCCCCGGCAGATATTGCTCTCGGACCCAATCGAGGAAGCCGAGCTTCTTGCGGCAGCACTCAGCGAACGGGCCGGATACCGCGTGCAGGTTAATGTTCCGCAGAGGGGCGAAAAGCGCGATGTGATGGATCATGTGCTTGGCAATGCCAAAGAGGCCCATGGGCGCAAACTCGCGGAAACTTCTTCACAGGCCAAATTACTCGCCGGGTTTGCGGAGACGTTCCAGCTCGCCTACACGCCTCGACGTATCGAGATCTACGATAACTCCCATATTATGGGCACCAATGCTGTGGGCGGCATGGTGGTCGCAGGGCCGGAAGGCTTTGCGAAAAACCAGTATCGCAAATTCAATATCAAGTCGCAGGACATAACGCCGGGCGATGACTTTGGCATGATGCGTGAAGTGATGACGCGCCGCTTCAGCCGCCTTCTGAAAGAGGAAGGCAAGCCTGATCGCAGCCAAATGCTTGAGGCGCAGGACGATAGTGCGTTCCCCGCATGGCCGGATGTTATTCTGATCGATGGCGGACAGGGCCAGATGACGGCAGTGCGCGCAATTTTGAAAGAACTGGACATTGAAGACTGTGTCACGGCCATCGGTGTTGCCAAGGGCGTGGATCGTGATGCTGGCCGTGAGCGCTTCTTCGCGCCGGGGCGCGCTGATTTCTCCCTGCCGCCGCGCGATCCGGTTCTCTATTTCATTCAGCGCATGCGCGATGAGGCTCACCGTTTTGCCATTGGCACACACCGAGCGCGGCGCGCCAAGGAGATGGTGAAAAATCCTCTCGATGAAATTGCCGGCATCGGTCCGGCAAGAAAACGGGCGTTGCTGCAACATTTCGGCACAGCCAAGGCGGTCTCCCGGGCGGGTATATCCGACCTGCTTTCAGTCGATGGCATCTCGGAATCTGTCGCAAAAATCGTTTATGATCATTTCCACGAAGGCCGAACGGCATAAAATTCAATCAATTTTGCTGGATAGGCGCCGCGAACCGTTGACCTTTCCCTCGCGAAGCCTTCATCTAGACCCTGACGGACGAGAGATTACATTGCATGGCTTCTAGCGCTTATAACATCCCCAATCTGCTGACCTATGGACGGATTTTGACAATCCCGCTCATTGTGCTTTGCTTTTTTATTGAGGGCAAATTGCATTCAACCGATTTTGCGCGGTGGTCAGCGCTGGCGCTATTTGCGGCCTCATCAATTACCGACTTCTTTGATGGGTATCTGGCACGCGCATGGAAGCAGACGTCCAATATTGGCCGCATGCTGGACCCCATTGCTGATAAGCTTCTGGTGGCCTCTATTCTTCTCCTTCTTGCTGCCGATGGCACTATCGCCGGCTGGTCATTGTGGGCTGCTATTACGATTCTCTGCCGCGAAATTCTCGTCTCGGGTCTGCGCGAATATCTGGCGGCCCTCAAAGTTTCGGTGCCGGTGACCAAGATCGCCAAATGGAAGACGACAATTCAGCTCATAGCAATCGGCTTTCTGCTGGCAGGTCCTGCTGGCGAAAAGGTTTTGCCCTACACAACGTTGATTGGCCTGACACTTTTGTGGATCGCCGCTGCCATAACTATCTATACCGGGTATGATTATTTCCGTGCCGGACTGAAGCATGTGGTGGATGAAGAGTGATGCTGAAGATCGTTTACTTCGCCTGGGTTCGTGAGCGTATCGGCAAGGCCGAAGAGGAAATCGAACTTCCAGATGACGTTGTAAGCGTTGCCGACCTGTTGCGTTTTCTGCGCAGCCAGGGCGAGGAATATGAGGCTGCACTGCAGTTTCCGGAGGCTATCCGTGTTGCGCTGGATCACGAACACGCAGACCATGGCGAACTGATTGCCGGTGCGCGGGAGGCCGGTATTTTCCCGCCCATGACGGGAGGTTGATACTTGCTTGCACCCATTCTGCATATTGCCGTGCAGACGGATCATTTCGATGCAATTCGTGAGGCCAAACGGTTGACCGCTGATCGCGGCGATGTCGGTGCACTTGTGCAGTTTACCGGCTACTGCCGCGACGAAGGCGGAACACTATCCGCGCTGGAGCTGGAGCATTACCCCGGCATGGCCGAGGCTGAAATGCACCGTATTGCAGAAGAAGCTATCGAGCGCTTTTCGCTGACCGGACTTTCCGCCATTCATCGCTACGGCAAGATTGTGCCGGGCGATCAGATTGTACTTGTCAGCGCGGCCTCGCCCCACCGGCAAGCCGCTTTTGATGGTGCTAATTTCGTCATGGACTACCTGAAGACATCGGCACCGTTTTGGAAAAAAGAGCACGGCAGAGATGGCAAGGCTGGCGACTGGGTTAGCGCCAAGGATAATGATGACAAGGCGCGGGAACGCTGGACATGAGTGATACTATCCGACTTGAAGAAAGCTGGAAGGCAGCGTTGGAACCAGAATTTTCCAGCCCGTACATGACCAAGTTGAAGGCCTTCCTGAAAGATGAACTGAGTGCAGGCAAATGGATTTTCCCGAAGGGCGCAGAGTATTTTCGCGCCATGGACCTGACCCCGCTTGAAGACGTGAAAGTCGTCATATTGGGGCAAGACCCTTACCATGGCGATGGACAGGCCCACGGACTATGCTTTTCGGTGCAGCCAGGCGTTCGCACACCGCCATCATTGGTCAACATTTACAAAGAGCTGCAAAGTGATCTTGGCATTCCACCTGCCCGCCATGGGTTTCTGGAGAGTTGGGCGAAGCAGGGCGTACTTCTGCTCAACAGTGTACTGACTGTCGAGCGCGGGCGTGCGGCGTCACATCAGGGACAGGGCTGGGAAAAATTCACCGATGCGGTGATCCGGCAAGTCAATGAACTGGACCACCCTGTCGTATTCCTGCTTTGGGGTTCTTATGCCCAGCGCAAGGCAGCTTTTGTGGACACGACCAGGCATCTGGTGCTGAAAGCCCCTCACCCCTCGCCGCTATCTGCACATAACGGCTTTTTCGGCTGCAAGCATTTCTCCAAGACAAACGCGTTTTTGAAGGAAAATGGAATGCAGGAAATTGACTGGCAATTGCCAGAAATCTGAGCGTTTTCCTAACAATTCTGGATAAATCTGCATATGCCCCCCCATATGGGGGATGCGGTTGCGAATGCACGCACTAGTCTGTCTACATCCTGCACTTGGTTTTCGCGGGGACGGACATAATACCAGTTTGCAACCGCCTGCTCACGACAAGGAGGCGGCAGAAGACTGCAACAATCATTTCATGACGAAGAAATATGGAAAGCCCGACCTCGGTCGGGCTTTCGCTTCTGTTTCATCTCTTGAATTGTTACCGCGTCAGGCCCAACAGCTGAATAAAGCTCTGAACATAAAACAAAAAAACGGTCGACAAATTGCCGACCGTTCCAAACTTTTGACAGTTTATATTTGCGAATTATCCGACGATTTCTGTGCCGGAGAACCAATATGCAATTTCTTCTGCAGCGGTTTCCGGAGCGTCGGAACCGTGAACAGAGTTTTCGCCGATGGAAAGCGCGAATTCCTTACGGATTGTGCCTTCTGCAGCGTCAGCCGGGTTGGTTGCACCCATAACTTCGCGGTTCTTGGCAATGGCGTTTTCGCCTTCGAGAACCTGAACGATGGTCGGGCCGGAAGACATGAACTCAGTCAGTTCACCGAAGAAGGGGCGTTCTTTGTGAACAGCGTAGAAACCTTCAGCTTCACGCAGGCTCATCCATACGCGCTTGGAAGCAACAACGCGAAGACCAGCGTCTTCGAGCTTCTTGGTGATAGCGCCCGTGAGGTTGCGCTTCGTTGCATCCGGCTTGATCATCGAAAAGGTGCGTTCAATCGCCATTTTCATATTCCTTGGTTTGTAGTGAGGAGTTGGGCGGTCAAATAGCCGCCTTCAGCCTGCAAAACAAGGGGGTAGCATGCGGCTTACCTAAAACGGTGCGTTTTTCACGCCCGACGAACCGATCTGCCCACACCATCGTAGAGATCAAGGCAACGCTCGAACCACGCTTTCACCGGGTCCCCTTCTGCGAGCAGATCCACTGGATTGCAGATGCGCGCCCACTGCAAGGCACCAAATATAATATAGTCGCAGAAAAGTGGATGCTCGCCCCCCAAGTATGAATTGAAGGACAGTGCATGGCGAACACCTGCAAGCTTGTCAGCAAACGTTGCTATTTCCGCCTCGCGTTGTGCGGCCACTTCTTCCAGAGTCCTTCCAAAGCGGGTCTCGCGACTTGTGCGGAAATAGTCCTGATCCTTGGGCGCCAACATAGCGTGAATGTCCATCAATGATGTCTTGGTCACGGCAGGATGAATGAATGCTGCACTGTAGCCTTCGATGACGCGTGCCATGGCCTTACCGCCCTCACCGCCAAACAGGCTTGGGCGCTCAGGGTAGGTTTCTTCCAGATAAAGCGCGATGGCGAAACTGTCGGCTACGATCTTTCCGTTATCATTGAGGATCGGCACGGTCTTGGAGACGCCACCTTCCAACTCCGGGATCTCTGTGAACGGGACGGTCTTCAGCTCAAAGTCCAACCCCTTGTGATGAAGCGACATGATCGCCTTCCACACATGCGGGGAAAAATGACACCCGGCGTCCTGTCCACAAAGACCATAAAGTACTCTTGTCATGAATCTCTCCTATCTCGGAAAGCCATAAAAGCCTGTGAAACGCTGATAAACCAATCAATTTTGCGTATGTTAGACGCTCAAACCGGTCCAAAATCATCCGGCGCAAATGCAAGGCAGGTATCGTCCAACGATTTCACCAGCGCAAATTCAGCGTGAACCTTCGGCAATTCATAGCGATAGAAATAGCGGCATGCCGCCAGTTTGCCTTTGTAAAAGGCTTCGTCGTCGCCAGTTGCCCTGCCCTTTGCAACCGCATCTGCAGCAATCAGTGCCTGACGCAACCATATCCAGGCAATCACCACATGACCAAAGCTGTTGAGGTAGAGCGTGGCGTTGGCCAGACCGCGATTGGCGTCATCGCAGGCAAGCACCGTTTCTGTGGCCTGGCTCAACGCCTCAATGGCGGATTTCAGAGCGGCGGCCTCTGCGGTGAGTTCCGTGCCCGCCGTCTGCTCCAGCGTCTTGTTGATTTCACCCAGCAGGATTTTCAGCGCCAGTCCGCCCTTCATGCGCACCTTCCGGCCCAGAAGGTCCAACCCCTGAATACCATAGGTTCCCTCGTGGATCGGGTTCAGGCGATTGTCACGATAATAGCGCTCAACAGGAAATTCACGTGTGTAGCCGTAACCGCCAAGTACCTGGATCGCCAGTTTGTTGGCTTCAAGACAATGCTCAGACGGCCAGCTCTTGGCAACGGGCGTCAGGATCTCCAGAAGAAGCGTGATGCCTCCCTTCCTCTCCTCGTCCGTTTCCACCTTTTGCAAATCAGTCAGATATGCGCAGAAAGATGTCAGCGCCTGTCCGCCCTCAACCGCTGCTTTCTGTGCAAGCAGCATACGGCGCACATCCGCATGCTCAATGATCGGCACCTGCGATGTTGTCGGGTCTTTGTCTTGCGGATGACGCCCCTGCAGACGTTCACGCGCATAATTCAGCGAGAAGAGATAGCCGCCAAGTCCCGCCATGACGGCCGTGTGGCCAACGCCAATGCGCGCCTCGTTCATCATGTGGAACATTGCGAAAATGCCATGGCCCTCTTCACCCACCAGAGTGCCGATCGTGTCGCCTCCGTCGGAGAAATTGAGCAGGCAGTTGGTCGTGCCGCGCTGTCCCATTTTGTGGTTCAATCCACCCAGACCAATATTGTTCCACTCGCCCAGACTGCCATCCTCATTCACACGATGCTTGGGAACGAGGAAAAGTGAAATACCCTTCACGCCGGGCTGGCCACCTGGAATTTTTGCCAGCACCATGTGAACGATATTTTCAGACAGCTCATGATCGCCGCCGGAAATCCACATTTTGGAACCGGAAATGCGGTAAGTGCCATCGCCCAACGGCTCTGCCTTGGTGGTGATATCAGAAAGCGATGAACCCGCCTGCGGCTCGGACAGGCACATGGTGCCAAACCAGCGCCCTTCCAGCATGGGCGGCATATGTCTGGCGATCTGCCCTTCTGATCCGAAGGCCCGCATCATGTTGGCATTGCCCTGCGTGAGAAACGCGTAATTGGCAATCGGTTGGTTGGCGACCTGAAAGATGCCGCCAGCCAGAAGGTTCACCGCAAAGGGAAGTTGCAGACCGCCATCATCCTCATCAAACACAGCAGCGAAAAAGCCAGCCTCAGCAAAAGCCGCCAGAGCTTGTTTCACACCATCAATAATCGCGACCTTGCCGTCCACAACCTTTGGCTCGTTGGCATCAAGGTCCGAGGCAATCGGTTGAAAATATTTCTCTGCAATTGCCTCCGCGCTGTCCAACATCGCAGCCACCGTCTGGCGGTCGTGGGCCGCATAGCGCGGTGTCTGAAAGAGCTTCTCGATATCCAGAAGTTCGTAAAGCAAGAAATCGATATTGCGGCGATCAACGATTGTAGACATGAACCCTCCCCGGATCTTCAGGGTAAGATATGAACCGAATTAAGATATTGTTCAAGAGTGAACTATCTAATTCCTGTTCTCGCGGCGCGCGCCAATATTTTCGGCCTTTCCGCGCGAACGCGAATATAATACAGCATTTCCATGCTCTCATTCTTCCGCGACAATTCCCACTTCGTCAAAGATAATGCTCGTTGGCTCGGCGGCGGCTTTCTGCTGACGCTATTTTCGTCGTTCGGGCAAACCTTCTATATCGGCTTGTCTGGCAACGATCTGCGCGAGACATTTGGCCTTTCCGGTGGAGCCTTCGGGGCACTCTACATGGTCGCCACGCTGGCCAGTGCTGCCAGCCTGCCATGGCTGGGACGCACACTCGACGTGATGCCCGGCTGGAAGGTAATTCGCTTCACTATGCCCATGCTGGCGGTCGCCTGTATCTTGCTGGCTCTAGCACCCAATATCATTGGACTTGTCGTTGCGCTTTATATGCTGCGCCTCTTTGGCCAGGGCATGATGACCGAAATTTCGCACACGGAAACAGGGCGCTGGTTTGCTGCCAATCGCGGTCGTGCCATGGCACTTGTCTCCACCGGTCAGCCCATGGGGTCAGCAGTCTTGCCAGCCATTGTCATTTTTATCGCACAACTGACCGGTGACTGGCGAACGAGCTGGTTTGCCGCCGCCGCTGCGATCCTGATCATTGGCATGCCGATAATTATGACACTGATGAGCAAGGAACGTACACCGCTTTCGACGACAGACGCGAGGGATGCCAGCAACCGGACCGCCAGAGATTGGTCGCGCCGCGAGGTGTTGCATGACCCTGTTTTCTACATGCTGCTCGCTGGCACTCTTGCGCCCGCCTTCATTTCAACGGTCGTCTTCTTCCACCAAGGCTATCTCATTGAATTGCGTGGCTATGATCCGCTGGTCTTTGCTGTCGCCTTTCCGGTGATGTCCATTACCACCGTCGTTGCAGGCTTCGTTTGCGGCTTTTTGGTGGACCGGTTCGGCGCGCTCCGCCTCCTGCCCTTTATGCTCCTGCCGCTTGCAGTCGCCTCTGTCGCCGTGGCACTTGTTACACCTGTCTGGGGTGTCTTTGTGTTCATGTTTTTGCTGGGCATCAGCAACGGCTTCTCGTCAACGCTGCTGGGCGCTCTCTGGCCAGAGGTCTACGGCACGGCCAATCTCGGCGGCATTCGTGGCATCATTGTCGCGGCGATGGTCCTCTCAACCGCCATCGGCCCCGGCTTCACTGGAGCGCTCATTGATATGGGCTTTGCCCTGCCCTCCCAGATGCTCTGGATGGCCGGCTGGTGTCTAATCGCCACCGCAATGCTGACGGTATCATCCAATATTGTGCAAAGAAGAACGGCGGATGCGTGAGAGACCCTCTTGCCTTTCTGAGCCATGTTCGCCAATAACCCGATCATGATTACGATATCCGGTCTCACAGCCCGCATTGCCGGGCGCCTGCTGATTGAAGATGCTTCGCTGACACTGCCTTCCGGCTTCAAAGCTGGATTGGTGGGCCGAAACGGCGCGGGCAAATCCACGTTGTTCAAAATCATCACCGGGCAGATGGCACCGGAAACGGGCACAGTAAGCTATCCCAAAGGGGCACGCATCGGCCAGGTCGCGCAGGAAGCACCGGGTACAGATGAAAGCCTGATCGAGATTGTTTTGGCAGCGGACAAGGAGCGTACATCGCTTATGGCTGAGGCGGAAACCGCGACAGACCCACACCGCATCGCTGAAATTCAAGTTCGGCTTGCCGACATCGACGCCTATTCGGCAGAGGCGCGCGCAGCGACTATTCTCGCAGGTCTTGGCTTTGATGAGGACGCACAGAAGCGCCCCGCGAAGAGCTTTTCCGGAGGCTGGCGCATGCGCGTGGCACTCGCCGCTGTGCTCTTTTCAGAGCCGGACTTGCTGCTGCTCGATGAGCCGACCAACTATCTCGACCTCGAAGGTACGCTTTGGCTGGAAGACTATATCAAGCGCTATCCGCATACTGTCATCATCATCAGTCACGATCGGGACCTGCTGAATTCGGCGGTCAATTCGATTGTGCATCTGGATCAGAAGAAACTCACCTTCTATCGCGGTTCATACGACCAGTTTGAGCGCCAAAAGGCAGAGGCCGAAGAACTGCAGATGAAAGCCCGCGCCAAGAACGAGGCGGCGCGCAAGCATTTGGAAAGCTTTATCACACGCTTCAAAGCCAAAGCGTCCAAGGCCAAGCAGGCGCAAAGTCGCGTGAAGGCACTGGAACGGATGGGCACAGTCGCTGCTGTCGTTCATGAAAGCGTCGCCAACTTCAAATTCCCTGACCCGGAAAAGGAAGCAGCATCGCCCATCATCCATATTGAAAAAGCCGCCGTTGGCTATGAGCCGGAAAAGCCGATCCTCAAAAACCTCAATCTGCGCATCGACACAGATGACCGCATTGCGCTGTTGGGGGCAAACGGCAACGGCAAGTCCACATTCGCAAAGTTCATCTCCGCGCGTCTCGCAGCAGAAGCCGGCAAGGTTGTAACTGCGCCGAACCTCAAGATCGGTTTCTTTGCACAACACCAGCTCGATGATCTGGTGCCGGAACATAGCGCGGTCGAGCATGTGCGAAAGCTGATGCCAACGGAGCCGGAAGCCAAGGTGCGTGCCCGCGTGGCCCAGATGGGACTTGCCACCGAGAAGATGGATACTGCCGCACGTGACCTTTCCGGCGGGGAAAAAGCGCGCCTGCTGATGGGGCTGGCTGCTTTCCATGCTCCCAATCTATTGATCCTTGACGAGCCGACCAACCACCTTGACATTGACAGTCGCAGAGCACTGATCGAAGCGCTTAACGACTACACCGGTGCCGTCATTCTGATCTCGCATGATCGCCATCTGATTGAGGCCACTGCCGACAGGCTTTGGCTTGTCAGGGATGGCACTGTGAAGGTGTTCGATGGCGATCTGGATGAATACCGAGACATCGTCATCGGCCCCAAAAAGCGAGACGAAACAAAGGCTAAGGTGGCCGACGTCAAGGCACCAGCGAATGACAGCGCCGTCACTCAGAAGCGCACGAACCCGCAGGCACTGAAGAAGAAGATTGACGACGTTCAAAGCCTGATGGAGCGCATCGAAAAACTGATAGCTGGCATAGATACCGAGCTTTCAGACCCGGAGATTTACTCCAAAAACCCCGGCCGCGCGGCAGACCTGACGGTGGCCAGAGCCAACGCCCAAAAGAAGCTGGAGACAAGCGAAGAGGAATGGCTGGAGCTATCCTCCGAACTGGAAGCCGCGGAGGCACAGTAGACCGGTCATTCGCAGCCAGGCTCCATCAGGCTTCCCTCATATGGATTAACAGAAATTCAAGGCATTAGCGCTATCTTCTGGTGGAAAGACAACCAGAAATCGGCACAGAAATGCACACATCCAAACCAAGTCGGCTTCCGAAGCTCCGCGAATTTTGGCGCTCGCGCAATGGTAATATCGCCTTGACCTTCGGTCTTTTGGCGGTACCGGTGATGCTCGCGGTTGGCGCCAGCATCGACTATGCCCGTGCTTATAATGTGCGCAGCAAGATGCAGGCAGACCTGGACGCCGGCCTGATTGCCGCCGTCAAGGAAATCGACAGCCTCGATGAAGACGAGATTGCGAAGAAGATTGCCGACTGGTTTGCGGCACAGACAGATGTCGCCATGACCAGATACTCGCTCACCGATGTGTCAGTAGATACCTCTGATCAGACGGTAAGTGCGACAGCAACAGCTACAGTCGATACCACCTTCATGAGACTCGCCAATATTGACAAGGTGCCGGTGTCTGTCACCTCCACAGCCGAAGGCGCGGCTTTCAAGTTTCTGGACATCTACATCGTCATAGACAAGTCGGCATCAATGCTGCTGGCGGCCAACCCAAAAGATCAGGAAAAATTGCGCGCAGACAGCCAAATAAGATGTGAATTTGCCTGCCATGCATATGATCCAGTCAAGAATTCCAAGGACGAAATTATCGCCGATAACTACTACGACTATATCAAGAACAAATATGGCGCCAGCATGCGTGCAGACGTAGCGGTGACTGCAGCAATGGAAGTTGTTGATCTCGCCGACGAGGCGAATTCCGCGCAAGATCACATTCGCGTTGGCCTCTATACAATTGGTAAAAAAGCAACAGAAGTATACGCGCCTCACTCGTCTTTCAAACAGGTGAGGAAGCGCCTGACGGACGACAAGTATAATCTTACCTCTGCTACGTCCGAAGATGCTTCCTATTTCGACATCTCCCTCAAAGAACTCGAGAAAATGGTCGGCAGCGCGGGTGACGGCAGCTCACGATCCAAAGCCAAAAAACTGGTTCTCATCCTGACTGACGGCGTGATGTCTGAACGCAACTGGGTGCTCTGGATGTTTGAGCCAAATTATAACCCGATCAACTGGAAGTCGAGCTGGAGTAACTCCAGCAAGAGGGATATACAGAAGCTCGTAACGCCACTAAATCCTGATTGGTGCTCCGGAATGAAAGACAACGGCGTCACCGTCGGCGTACTTTATACCGAGTATCTCGCGCTCCCAAGCGACTGGGGCTACGGCGACACTGTTGGCAAGTCCATTGGCTCAAGCAGCTTTGAAAGCGTCTGGGGCGGAAAAATCAAATCCGACGTTTCCCCAAGTACGACACGCCTCGACTACATCCCTCACGCGCTTGAAGAGTGCGCGACAAGCGGTCCACTCTTCATTTCAGCCTCAGAACAGGATGAAATCGAGAGCGGCCTGTCTGACCTTCTGCAGCAATATCTAAATTCAGTCAGGCTGACGCAGTGACGGAGGCAATGCGATTGATGACCAAGTTCAAAAAACTTATCTCACGAAGGGATGGCGCTGCTGCGATTGAATTTGCCATGCTCATCCTTCCGCTGGCGTTGCTTATCTTCGTCATCCTTGAAATTGCATTGATTTTCTACGTCGACACTTCGCTGGACTCTGCCCTGCAAAAGGCGGCCCGAAAAGTTCGGGTTGGTGCTGGCTCCAATTGGACAATCAACGACTTTAAAGACGAAGTCTGCAGCAATATCGCTGGGGCGTTCAGCTGCAAGTCATCACTCCTCGTTCGTGCAACCGTCGTGACCAAAATTGACTCAGTTGCCTATTCCGATGCCACAAGCAACGGCGTCCTGACGCTGAATGAGAGCTATGATACAGGTGAATCCGGTGACTACGTCTTGATCCAGGCGTTCCTGCCCTGGCAACCAGTCATTCCGCTCTACACTTTTTCCAGCAGCACGTTGTCTGATGGTACATATATTCTTGGTGCTGCGGCGCTGTTCAAAAACGAGCCATTCTGATGCTGAAAAACAACCTCAAGAATTTCGCGAACAGCATGCGCCTACGCGCATTTCATAGGTTCCTGACCGATCGCCGCGGCGTATCCGGCATCGAATTCGCATTCATCCTACCTATCGTTCTGGTGCTTTTTGCTGGAGCCGTTGACTTGGGCCAGGCGCTCATGGTCAACCGCAAGATAAACCAGATCGTAGCAACGACCGCCGATTTGATTGCCCAGGAAGAAAAATGGAACCACAACGATGTCGACGCAGTCATGGCAGGTGTCGCAACAATTCTCGAACCCTATGACATTAGTGGTTTGAAAATCACCATGGCAGTCGTGGACGTAAACCCAGGGAACGGTACCGCGAAGGTTTCATGGTCAAATGCATACAACGCCGATCCATTGTCAAAAGGCACCGATTCACCTGTCACCATTGATCGCAACATCATGGAGAAGGGTGTTCAACTTGTCGTGGCCGAGGCCACATATTCGCTGACGACGATATTTGCTACGTTTCTTGAGCCTGTTACCGGCAGTACTAGCTATGAATATGTACGAACAGCCATCATCCGCCCGCGCAATAGCGATGAGATCGAGCTGAAATAGGTTACGCCTTGCGTGACCAGCCGCCTGTGGACGTTTGCTGCCAGTAGGTCAACTCATGCGGCTGGGCTTTCAGCACTTTCCATTGATTGCGCGCGCGCTCCAGCTGCTCATTGTCATGTCCATCGAACATGATGACAAGCCTTTCGTAGCTGTCCGCATCGGATGGTTCGACCCCACCGGTCAGGAACCTAATTTGAGCACCATTGGCGTTGTTCTGGTTGCACGTTAACAATACGGGCTGGCGCTCGTCACCATCGCCGGTTTCTACGGCATGTGGCAGGAAGCTGTCTTCCCGCCACGTCCACAAGATCTCATCAACAATATCTCGCGCCTTTTCATCGGAAAACTCAACCACCACCTTCCAGCCCCTCGCCAAAGACTTGTCCACAAGCGTGGGCAGCGCGTCTTCCATGCGCGTTTCTGTCAGGTGGTAGAAGAGTATCTCAGCCAAGTGTTCAGCCTTCAAAATTGTCTGAAACGAGCTGGTTCAGCAGACGTACGCCAAAGCCGGACCCCCAGGAATCATTGATCTCGCTGGAGGGGGACCCCATGGCCGTGCCAGCAACATCCAAATGCGCCCATGGTGTTTCACCCACGAAGCGCTTCAGAAACTGCGCAGCCGTGATGGATCCAGCATAGCGACCGCCGGTATTCTTCATGTCAGCGATTTTGCTATCGATCATCTTGTCATATTCTTTGCCCAGCGGCATGCGCCACAGTTTTTCACCGGAAGACTGCCCAGCGGCGTTCAATTTGGCTGCAAGATCATCATCGTTGGAAAAGAGGCCCGCATGATGGCTTCCAAGCGCCACCATGACAGCACCAGTGAGTGTGGCGAGATTGACCACAAATCGCGGAGTGAAGCGATCAATGCAATAATACAATGCATCCGCCAGCACCAGACGACCTTCTGCATCGGTATTGAGCACCTCGATCGTCTGACCAGACATGGATGTCACGATATCACCTGGCCGGTAAGCGTGACCGTCAGGCATATTCTCGACAAGGCCGATAATTCCAACAGCGTTCACCTTCGCCTTGCGGGCTGCAAGTGTATGCATCAATCCGGTAACAGCCGCGGCACCGCCCATGTCACCCTTCATGTCTTCCATACCGCCAGCGGGCTTAATGGAAATACCGCCGGTATCGAACACCACGCCCTTACCAACGAATGCCACCGGTGCATCACCTTTCTTGCCGCCATTCCACTGCATGATTGCCATGCGCGGCGGGCGAGCTGAGCCTTGACCGACGGCCAGGAGGGCGCCCATCTTCAGCTTCCCCATTGCCTTTTCGTCAAGCACTTCCACCTTGACGCCAAGTGCTTCAAGCGCAACAGCTTTTGCCGCAAATTCCAATGGCCCAAGCACATTGGCAGGCTCGTTGACGAGGTTACGTGCCAGTGTCACGCCGCCAGCAATCGCATCATTGGCTGCGACCAGGTTTTTCGCTTCGCTGGCATATTCGGTCACAATCGTGATTTTGACCTTTTTCGGATCAGCCTTTTCGTCATCGTCCTTGTTTTTGGACGTGGTTTTGTACTTGTCAAACTTGTAGGCGCGCAGCTGTAGTCCAAGCGCAAAATCTGCTGCTGCCTGCCCCGTTATTTCAGCACCCGGCGCGTCCAGAAACATAGTCGCGTGGTCTGCTTTTCCAAGCTTCGAGGCTGCGACACCTCCGGCTTTCATCCAGTCAAGCGTTTCCATCTCGCCAGCTTTGCCAAGACCGAGCAGGACAATCTTTTCGGCAGCCGAACCGTGCGGTGCCAAAACGGCGCATGTGCCAAACTTTCGCGCCTTGAAATCTGCCGCCTTCTCGGCCTTGCCCAGCACAGCTTGGGGATCAGCCAGGTCAGCGCCTGCCGCGAGCGCCTCACCCTGCACCTTTGCAAGAATAGCCATACCTGTGGAAAGTTTGGCGGTTTTGGCGAATGTGATTTCCATATCGGAGGACACGTTTATCTCCTGCTCTCTTGATTTTTTGCCGCCCAACTGCGAATCAGGCTTTAACAACGTTCCAGTTTGGTGTTGAACACTGCAATATCAAGGCACACGACACGCATAAACAGGTTTGTCAGTGAATTCTATTGAAGTGAGTACAATGCAATCAGTCCGTCCCTACTACGTGGCCACAGCGCTCTTCGTGCTGTGGTGGCTTCTGTTTGCCTTGTTCTACACCTATCCGCAGATCGATCAGGAATTTACGCGTCTGTTTTTTCAGTCATCAGCGTGCACCGGGGAAACCGGCACTATTTGTGGCAGCTTCCCGCTGAGCGAGAATCTGGGTCTGCGCATTTTCCGCCAATTCGCCTATTATCTGCCCCCGGCAATCGCCCTTGGCATGCTGGTCTGGCTGGTTCGCAACTTCAAGCAACGCAACGAGCCGCATCTGCAGGCGCGCCACCATAATGTATCGCTGATATTCTGGACCTGGATCATCAACGTTCTGGTGATCGTCAATCTGGGATTAAAGGCAAATTCCGGACGCCCTCGCCCCTATGACACTGATCTGTTTGGCGGCCAGCACGTGTTTGCTGCTGCTGGTGACTTTTCGGGCGCGTGCACGGTGAACTGTTCATTCATTTCCGGCGAAGCGGCCAGCGCGGGTTGGCTCATGTGCCTGCTATTGCTACTGCCCGTGCGCTATCAAAAAAGCGCTATTTTGCCGGTCCTGCTTTTTTCGCTTCTGATCGCGCTGCTGCGTGCAGCATTTGGCGGACACTACCTTTCCGACATTTCGCTCGGCTGGCTCTCTTCCGCTGTTGTTTGTGCGCTACTATTGAGCGTTTTTGGTTGGAGAAAGCAGCCGCTTTCCTCTTGATTTCCCTCGCATCTCCATATGTCTGCTGTTAGGAGATTGACCGCGACGATGGAGTCGCCCTGGAAAGTGCATGAAGCTGATCGAGAGATATATCGCCGGGCGTGTTTTGCAGATGGCGTTGGCATTTGTCCTGCCGGTTCTGGCCATCATCTGGCTGGTGCAGGTTCTGGGCCGCATAAATCTCGTCACCGATAGCGGACAGTCGATTGGTTCATTCCTGCTTCTGGCTGCGCTCATATTGCCGACCATTGTGCCAATGGTATTACCATTCGGCGTGGTCATTGGCACCGCACAGACGCTTGCCTCCATGAACCGCGACTCTGAATTGGCCATCATTGACGGTGCAGGCACATCGCGCTGGATGATCCTCAAGCCGATCCTCGTCATCGCAGCCGCCACCTCCATTCTATCCTTTTCAGTCGACAATTTCGTTGAGCCTGTTGTGCGCACCAAAGCGCGCGACATGATTGCCTCCGTCTATGCTGATCTCCTGTCCTCCGTGATTGAAGAGAAGACCTTTCGAAAGCTGGATGATGGTCTCTATGTTGAGATATCTCGCCGCATGCAAGGCCGCGTCCTTAAAGGCTTGTTCGTTGCCGACTACCGCGATCCGGCTTCCGAAACCATTTATTATGCGCGCGAAGGCGCAGTTGATGCCAATGGGTCAACGCTGGTTATGCGCAATGGCGAGGTTCAGCGCCGCGACGCCGAAGGCGAAGTCTCCATAATCCGGTTTGATTCCTATTCTTTTGACCTAGCAGCGCTGACAAACGGGCGCGGACAGACCGGACTTGCCGCGATTGATCGCGACCTGCCATTTCTCCTTGATCCAGACCCGAGCGACCCCGATGTGATGGCCAATCCAGGTCAGTACAAAGCGGAACTGCACCGGCGCCTGACTGAGTGGCTGTTTCCCATAATTTATGCGCTGGTAGCCGTTGCCGTTGCGGGGGATGCCCGCTCACACAGAGAGGCGCGAATTCACCCGGTTGTTGGTGCTCTTGCCATCAGTTTCATTCTGCGTTGGATCTCGTACTACGTCTCCAACCGCATCGAAGGTTCAGACGCCTTTACGCCGATCCTATATATCGTGCCCGTGGCGATTGTGGTTGGCTGCATCATTACACTGCGCGAAGCGCGCAAAATGCGGCCACGAATTCAATCGCGTTTCAGCCCTGCAGAAATTGTTGCGCAGATTCGAGACCGCTTTGCAGACAATAGCGAAAGGGAGCGGTCATGATATTCAACACGCTTGGTCGCTATTTCTTCTGGCGTTATGCAAAAACGCTCTTCTGGTTCGTTCTCGGTGTCATTGCCATCATTTTTCTGGTCGACTTCAGTGAAAACTCCGGTCGCCTGGCCTCGGTGCAGGAAGCCAATGCTGCTTCTATTTTCTGGCTGACATTGATCCGCCTGCCGCTCATCCTGCAACAGACGATTCCGTTTGTGACGCTTTTTTCCGGTATGATAGCCCTCATATCTTTGAACCGTCGCTACGAGCTTGTTGTGACGCGTGCCGCCGGCATTTCTGTGTGGCAGTTCATGGCTCCCTTTGCGCTTGGCGCATTTCTCACCGGCATTTTGTCAGTAACAGTGCTCAATCCACTGGCCGCAAACGGCATGCGTGCTGCGCTGAACTACGAGGCATCGGTGCAGGCAACAAGCGAGACAACATCGCTGCATGTGCCATGGCTGCACCAGGTCAGTCAGGGCGATGAAGTTATTATTGGCGCAAGCCAGGTGTTGGACAATGGCACCCTGTTGGCCGGTGTCGTGATGATTCACTTCGATCCGGCGGGCAATATTGTACTGAGACAAGACGCACGGACCGCAAAATTGGAAGATGGTTACTGGCTCCTTAACGACGTTTCCGAAAATGCGCCGGGTGCGATTCCCAAGCATGTCGATACGGCACGGGTGAGCACCAATTTGAAACAGGAGTTCGTGCAAGAGAGCCTGTCGCAGGCTGAAACCATTGCTTTCTTTGACCTTCCTCGCAAAATTGCCGCAGCAAAATCCTTCGGCGTTTCATCGAAGTCACTCGAAATGCAATTCCATTCTCTGCTCTCTCAACCAGTGCTCCTGGTCGCCATGATGCTGATTGCAGGCACAGTTTCGCTCAAATTCAGCCGTTTTGCACAGTCTCGTACACTTATATTGGGTGGAATCCTTTCAGGCTTCATGCTTTATGTTGTAACAGCGCTAGTTAAAGCATTTGGAAGCAGCGGTGTTGTACCTCCGTTCGTTGCGGCCTGGATACCAGTTGTCGTCGCGACCGCGCTGGGGGCAACAATCCTGCTTCATCAGGAGGACGGGTAGTGGCAGGACAGAGCCACCGCACCAAATGGAGCTTCAAGGCTGCCCTGCTTTCGGGCGCGGCAATGCTTGCTGCTGCCGTGTGCGCACCGGTTGCCTCGACCATTGCGGCTCCGCTGCAGGATGGCCAATTGCAGGAAATTCCTGCCGGTGCGAAGCTGTACCTTTCTTCCGACACGCTGATTTATGACCGCGATCATGGCAAGATCATTGCAGCGGGCACTGTGCGTATAAACTACGGCGGCTACAAGATGGTCGCCCAACGCGTTACCTACGATCAGGTAAACGGGCGAATGCTGGCATCCGGCAAAATTGAATTTGTCGAACCCAGCGGCAATCGCATCTATGCCGATACGCTTGACGTTACCGATGACTTTGCCAACGGTTTCATCAATGCACTGAGGCTTGAAACGACAGATGACACGCATCTGGCGGCCGAAAGCGCGGAACGCATCGATTCTACATATTTCGTGCTTCACAACGGGGTCTACACAGCGTGCAAACCCTGCGCCGACCACCCGGAAAAACCGCCGCTTTGGCAGGTTAAGGCCGAGAAGGTGATCCAGAACGGTGAAACGCATACCGTTCGACTGGAAAAGGCGCGTTTTGAGTTGTTCGGCCGTCCAATTGCCTATTTGCCTGCATTGGAGCTTCCAGACCATACGGTGAAGCGCAAATCCGGCTTTCTGTTCCCAACGCTCTCAACAGCGCAGAATCTCGGCTTTGGCGCGCACATACCCTACTATCACGTCATTTCTCCGCATATGGACGTGACATTCAACACATCCATTTACACGACACAGGGCTTGCTACTTGATGCGGAGTTCCGCCAGCGCCTCAAGAATGGGCAATACTCCGTTCGCCTCGCGGGCATACATCAGCTCGATCCCGGCACATTTACCGCCGGAACCAGCGACCGCCTGATTTCCAATCGTGCTCTGGCGTGGACCAAGGGTGAGTTCAAGTTCAATCCACGCTGGTCATTTGGCTGGGATGCGTTGTTGATGACGGACAACAACTTCGCACGCACCTATTCCATCACCGACCCGAATGAGCCGGTTCATAAAAACGAAGCCTATTTGACGGGAATCGGCAAGCGAAACCATTTCGACTTGCATGGGTACTATTTCGACGTTCAGGACGCCGATCCAACCAACTCTGCCGAGACGCAACAGGCCATCGTTCTTCCCGTCCTCGACTACAAATATATCGCACCGAAGTCTGTTCTCGGTGGCGAGCTAAGCTTCACGACCAACTTCACGAGCATTTCCCGGACGAATTCTGATGTTAACACGGTTGGCACGTCCAATCGCTTTCAGGGCCTGGCGGGCTATACCAGTCGCCTGAGTGCTGAACTGCAATGGCGTCGCACCTTTGTCGTACCAGGTGGATTGCTGCTGACCCCGCTTGCAGCGCTGCGCGGCGATTTGCACTATAATAACGTCAACAGCCCGGCCAGCCTCGGATACACCTATGCCGGTAACTTCTACACCGGCTCCACAGCATCGCGAAGCATGGCGACTGCGGGTCTTGAAGCCCGCTATCCGATTTCAATTACCACGGCCAACTCACAGCATGTGTTCGAGCCAATCGCCCAACTCTATGTACGCCCTGACGAACAGCTTGCCGGACGACTGCCAAACGAAGACTCGCAAAGCTTTGTGTTTGACGCAACGAACCTGTTTGAGCGTGACAAATTCTCTGGCTACGACCGCATGGAAGGCGGCACACGTCTGAATGTCGGCTTCCGCTATACAGGGTCCTTTACAAGCGGCTACAGGTTGAATGCCATATTCGGGCAATCCTACCATCTGGCCGGACAGAATTCATTTGCAACTTCGGACCTTGTCAACGTCGGCGCAAACTCGGGTCTGGAAACCAAGGTTTCCGACTATGTTGGAATGGCAGGTCTTGATACGCCGCATGGCATATCGGTCTCCGCGAGTGCGCGCTTCAACAAGAAGAACCTCAAGTTGCGCCGCACGGATGCCAAGCTATCGCTCTACAACACCATTTTCGATGCGAATTTCATTTACACACAAGTGGCAGCACAACCTGACTATGGCTTTGCCACCAGTAATGATGAGATTCAGGCAACCGGCGCTGTGCGCATTGCGGACCATTGGAAAGTGTTTGGTGGCCTGACCTGGGACTTGAACAATGCAATCTTGAGCCGTCGCGGTGTCGGCATCTCATATGATGACGAATGCACGGTATTCTCGCTGGCATTCTCACAAGTTCGCGATATTGCAGACACCAATGCGAATGACTGGGAAATCGGTGCGCGCCTCAGCTTCCGCACGCTTGGTGACATCAAAGTAGGTGACAGCAAGCTCAATGACTATCAGTAGCTTGACATTGTTTTGCCGCATCGCCAGTGCAATTGCACTGCAAGATTTGAACGATAATTGGGAGCGTGGTAGGTTTCGCCCGGCAATGGCAGCAGGAAACCAACCCGAGGGTTGAGAGTATGAACTATATCAGTATGACGAAGATTGCGCGCGGTTTGGCGCTGACATTGGCATTTTTGCTGGCCCTGCCTGTCCTTCCAACATCTGGCAGCCTTGCGTTCGCAGCGCAGGTATCAGCTATTGTCAACGGCGTACCGATCACGTCAACCGATGTCCAAAGGCGAACCAACTTCCTTCGACTGCAGCGCGCCAGGGGCAACCTGAAGGAAAAAGCCAGGGACCAGCTTATTGACGAAATCCTGAAGCGTGAAGAAGTCCTGCGCGTCGGTGCCTCGGTCAGCACGCAGGATGTGGAGGCGGCGTTTCAACGTTTTGCGTCCAATAACAAGATGTCCATCAAACAATTGACAAGCATTTTGAACCAGGCGGGGGTTGGTGTAGATCACTTCAAGGCATTCATCGCCGTTTCCATGAGCTGGCCACGCGTTGTCAGCTCGCGCTTTGGTTCTGGTGGCATGAGTTCCGGCGAATTGGGATCCCGACTGAGAGAACGTGGCGAAAAGCCGAAAACAACGGAATATATCCTGCAGCAGATCATTTTTGTCGTTCCTGCTGCAAAACGTAACTCGTTGATGGGAAAACGTCAGCGCGAGGCAGAGGCATCACGCAAGAAGTATCCCGGCTGTGATGGCGCTATGGCTTTTGCTGCGACCATGCATGATGTTGCGATTAAGAACCTTGGACGTATCCTCGAACCTCAGCTACCAAGCGACTGGAAGCCATTTGTTGTCAAAACAGGCGAAGGCCAGACTACGAAAACGCGTCGCACTGAGAAGGGCGTGGAGTATCTTTCTGTTTGCAAAAGGCGCGAAGTATCAGATGATTTTGCAGCGCAGATTGTTTTCCAGGCGGAAGATTTGGAGAGCATTGACAAGAACGGCGAAGACCCAAATAGCGAGCGCTATTTGAAGGAACTGCGTTCAAACGCACAGATCGTCAAGAAATAGCATCATGGGCAAGACTTCATCCGGTCAGTTGCTTGCACTGACACAGGGCGATCCGGCCGGAGTTGGCCCCGACATTGCGATTGCCGCATGGCTCAAAAGGGACGCATCGAACCTTGCGCCCTTCATCTATGTCGGCGACCCACGGGTTCTGGCTGATCGAGCGCAGCGCCTTGGCCTCACCGCCAATATCGCCGAATGCGAATTCGACAGCGCAGTCAATACATTTCCTGAGGCGCTGCCCGTGTTTGCAATTGACGCCGGTGCCGACGTTACACCTGGCAAGCCTGACAGCAAGACAGCGAATGCGACGATTGAAGCCATCAGGATCGCCGTTTCGGCGGTGCAGGCAGACCGCGCTTCTGCCGTTGTCACCTGCCCCATTGCCAAATCCGTTCTCTACGATGCAGGCTTTGCGTTTCCGGGGCACACTGAATTTCTCGCAGCCTTGGCAAACCCGAACGGCCAGCCGCCGCGCCCGGTGATGATGATCGCGGGGCCTCAACTGCGCACCGTGCCGGTGACGATCCATATCCCGCTTTCGCATGTTCCCGCCGCGCTAACGCAGGCATTGATCGAAGAGACCTGCCGCATTGTCCACCATGATATGAAGCGCCATTTCGGACTGGCAAGACCGCGCCTGGCGCTATCCGGCCTCAACCCGCATGCGGGCGAGGATGGCGCACTTGGCAAGGAAGACGATCTCGTAATACGCCCTGCAATCGAGGCACTTTGCGCCGAGGGTATTAACGCATTCGGCCCCCTGCCCGCTGACACCATGTTTCATGAACGCGCGCGCGCAGATTATGACGTCGCCATTTGCATGTACCACGATCAGGCATTGATACCGGCAAAAACGCTCAGCTTCGACGACGGCGTGAACGTCACGCTCGGTTTGCCATTCATTCGTACATCGCCTGACCACGGCACCGCCTTTGGCATTGCAGGTAGTGGCAAGGCACGGCCTGACAGCCTGATCGCGGCTCTCAAGATGGCAGAGCAAATGGCATCCTATTCGGAGCAATCTTGAATGAGCGCAATTGACGGTTTGCCGAAGCTGGCCGAGGTCATTTCAACCCATGGCCTGGATGCAAAGAAATCTCTCGGGCAGAATTTCCTTCTCGACCTTAACCTGACGCAAAAGATTGCGCGCACAGCGGGCGATCTCAACGATGTTACAGTGTTCGAGGTTGGCCCCGGTCCGGGCGGGCTCACCCGTGCCATCCTCTCACTTGGTGCAAAGAAGCTGATTTCCGTTGAACGCGACGCACGCTGTCTGCCCGCATTGGCTGAAATCTCGGCGCATTATCCAGGTCGTTTCGATGTTATTGAAGGCGATGCGCTGAAGGTGGATTTTTCCAGGCTTGCTGATGGTCCAACAGCCATTATTGCAAATCTACCCTATAATGTCGGCACGCAACTGCTGCTCAATTGGCTATTGATCGAGCCTTGGCCACCGTTCTGGCAGTCGCTGACTTTGATGTTTCAAAAGGAAGTTGGTCAACGCATCACCGCCAAACCGGGTGACAATCACTACGGGCGATTGGCGGTATTGGCAGGATGGCGTACCGAGGCACGCATGGCGTTCGATGTTCCCCCTCAGGCATTTACGCCGCCGCCAAAGGTAACATCAACAGTTGTGCATCTGGTGCCGCGAAACGAACCAATCCCTTGCGACGCCAAAAAGCTTGGCAGGGTGACAGAGGCAGCTTTCGGGCAGCGCCGTAAAATGCTGCGCCAAAGCCTCAAGTCTCTCGGCGGCGAAGCACTTCTGCAAAAAGCGGATATAGATCCGCAGCGCCGCGCGGAAACACTGAGCGTTGACGAATTTTGCCGCCTCGCAAACCTGATCTGATCTTATTCAGCCAAGAGATCTGAGACGAAATCAAATAGGCCTGGACGCCGGTCGCGGCGCAGGCGCTCTGCCTCGACAATCGACTTCACCGCTGCATATGCGCGATCCAAATCATCATTCACGACAACATAGTCATATTCGCGCCAATGCTCGATTTCGGCCTTTGAGTTGGCCAGCCGAGTGGCGATAACATCTTCGGAGTCCTCAGCCCGGCGGTGCAGACGGGACCGAAGTTCGGCGATGCTGGGTGGCAGAATGAAGATCGAGACGACATCACCGCGCATTTTTTCCTGAAGTTGCAACGCCCCTTGCCAATCGATGTCGAAAAGCATGTCACGCCCGGTGGCCATGGCCTCTTCCACCTCTTCACGCGGCGTCCCGTAGAAATTGCCGTGGACTTCGGCCCATTCCAGAAGTGAATCTGTGTCGCGCAGCCTTTCAAAATCCCTGACGGATTTGAAGTGATAGTGCACACCGTCAATCTCGCTGCCGCGGCGCGGCCTGGTCGTAACACTTACGGACAAACCAATCTGGCGGTCCTGCTCCAACAATACGCGCGAAATCGAAGACTTACCCGCACCCGATGGCGATGAAATAACAACCATCAGACCACGGCGCGCAATCTTCACCACCGGCTTTTTGTTTTCGGGCATTCCCTACTCCAGATTTTGAACTTGCTCGCGGAATTGATCAATCACCACCTTCATTTCAAGGCCAATCGTCGTGACTGCAATCGCGTTGGATTTTGAACATATTGTGTTGGTCTCGCGGTTAAACTCCTGTGCCAGAAAGTCAAGCTTTCTGCCAACCGGTTTGCCAGCGTCCAGAAGCTCGCGCCCTGCGATCACATGTGCTTTCAAACGGTCCAATTCTTCACGAATATCGGCTTTGGTGGCGAGAAGTGCGGCCTCGGCATGCAAGCGGGTCTCATCCAATTTGGACGTTTCGCCCAGCAATGCTTCCAATTGGCTTTGCAGGCGCGCCGCAATTTCCGCGCTGGAACGTGATGGATCCTTTTCGATCTGCGCCACCAGATCACGCAGCGTTTCGAGCTGCCCCATGAGCACCGTTTTCAGCGCTCCGCCTTCCTTACGGCGTGATTCAAGCATGGCCTGCACCGCATCTTCGAGGCCTATCAATATATCCGTATCGCGTTCTTTGATCGCATCGGCGCTTTCTTCGCTCTGGCGAAAATCAACAACCCCACGCATGAGCAGCAACGTATCGAAGCTCAATGGCTTGTCATCAACCTGCCCGGCCAGTCGGTTCTTCAAGTCAAGGATCGCGTTGAGCGCATCTTCATTGACAACGGCCTCAACCTTTTCTTCTCTTGTCGAGACGTTCAAACTCACCTGCATATTGCCGCGCGTAAAGCGGGCGGAGAGGATTTTACGAACTTCGGTTTCCAGGTGCTCAAAGCCAGGTGGCAGGCGCAGGCGCATATCCAGCCCCTTGCCATTGACCGAGCGGATTTCCCACACCCAGCTGTACCTGCCGCTCTCACCTTCTGTGCGGGCAAAACCGGTCATTGATTGAAGCGCCATCATCGTCCCCTTCATTGCCACAGGCGCACACCTACGGGACGCAGATTGCGCCCGGTAGATGTTTAACCCGATTCCTTGAAGTTATGCTACACGCCTGCCTTGCAGATCAATTGGCGGGTTGATCCGCCGCGCGCTCTGCCTCGATTTTGCGCCAACGTTTGACATTGGCATTGTGTTCCTCAAGGGTTTTGGCAAACACGTGCCCGCCGGTTCCATCAGCAACAAAATAGAGGTCGGCCGTCTTGGAAGGGTTCACCACAGCCTCAAGAGAGGCGCGGCCCGGATTTGCGATCGGCGAGGGTGGCAGGCCGTCAATAATGTAGGTATTGAACGGCGTTTCCTTTTTCAAATCAGACTGATAGATGGGCCGGTCAGCAGGTTTCCCCTCCCCGCCAAAAAGACCATATATCACTGTCGGGTCCGATTGAATGCGCATGCCCTTATTCAGCCGGTTGATGAAAACCGCGGCCACGCGTGAACGTTCATCAGATCGGCCAGTCTCTTTCTCCACGATGGATGCAAGCGTTACGAATTCTTCAACCGTCTTGATTGGAAGGCCGGGTGTGCGCTTGGACCAGATCTGCTCCACGAGGCGCGATTGCGCGTTTTTCATCTGCGCAACGATCTCCTGGCGCGTTGTGCCGCGCGTGAACTTGTAGGTCTCGGGACGCAGACTGCCTTCTGGCGGCAGTTCATCGGGAAGATCGCCCACGAGGACGTCTTCTGCCGCAAGGCGATCAAATATCTGCCGTACAGTCAACCCCTCAGGCACAGTTACAGAATAGAGAATGGACTTCCCCGATTCGAGCAGCTCTGCAACGTCTTTCATTGACGAACCGGCTTTGACTTCATACTCGCCGGCCTTCATCGTCTTGCCGCCCTTCATCATTGTGCGTGTCACATATTGAAAGACGCGAGAATCGGTGACGATGCCATTGCGCTCCAGGCTAAACGCAATGTCGTTGATACCCCAGCCGGGCTTGACCAGAAAATCCTTGTTAACCTGCAATGGACCGGGCTTGGAATATTCCGACAATGCGTAATATGCGACGCCAACGGCTGCCAATGTAACAAACACAATGCTCGTCATGACGAAGTTCAAAAAGACAACGACCTGACTGCGGGCTTTCTTTGAACGGCCTGTCGGCGGCGGCGGTGCGGGAGCTGGCACTGGCTTCAACGCCTCCTTTGCTGAAACGGGAATAATTGGCCGGGACGAAGAAACACCATTCGGTGCACCACGTTCGTCGTTGTTGTTCAAATCACTCACGCGCAACCTCGAATGTTTCAGCCGCCCAAAGCCAATAACAGAATCGTTCTAAACGTTTGGCCGGTTCATATAAAGCTGTTTTCAAGACAACAGCGCCGGGTCCACAGTTGGAACCCGGCTATTTCTTATTAACGAGCCAGCACAACGCATTATGCGTCCGTGTATTCTCTTTAATCCTCAATGAGGCAAAAACAGGACGCGCCCTGCAATCAGCCCACGTAGCGCTTCAGCACCAACGATGCATTGGTGCCGCCAAAGCCGAATGAATTCGACAGCGCCACATCGACCTTGCGTTCACGTGCCTTGTGGGGAGCCAGGTCAATCGCGGTTTCAACATCCGGATTATCGAGGTTCAGTGTCGGAGGCACAATATTGTCGCGAATTGCCAGGGTAGAGTAAATCGCTTCAATTGCACCAGCGGCACCCAACAGGTGGCCAGTTGCCGACTTTGTGGACGACATGGATGCAGTGGACGCCGCATCGCCAAGCAGGCGTTCAACAGCACCAAGCTCAATCGTGTCGGCCATAGTCGATGTGCCATGCGCATTGATATAGTCAATGTCAGCAGGCGTCAGGCCAGCGCGTTTCAGCGCCATCTGCATGCAGCGATAGGCACCCTCGCCGGTTTCTGACGGTGCGGTAATGTGATACGCATCGCCAGACAGACCGTATCCGACAACTTCGGCATAGATCTTGGCACCACGCGCAAGCGCATGTTCCAGCTCTTCAAGCACCACAATGCCAGCGCCTTCGCCCATAACGAAACCGTCGCGGTCACGATCATAGGGACGCGATGCGCGCTGCGGCTCATCATTATAGGATGTCGACAGCGCCTTGCAGGCAGCAAAACCTGCCAGAGAGATGCGGCTGATTGGCGACTCAGCACCACCGGCCACCATCACATCAGCATCACCCAACATGATAAGGCGCGATGCATCACCAATAGCATGCGCACCAGTGGAGCAAGCCGTTACCACTGAATGGTTGGGGCCACGGAGTTTGTGGCGGATGGAAACCTGACCAGAAGCCAGGTTGATCAAGCGGCCCGGAATGAAGAACGGAGAGATACGGCGCGGACCGCGGTCGCGCAGCGTATAGCCAGCCTCTACAATACCCTCAATGCCGCCGATACCAGAACCGATCAAAGTGCCAGAGGCAATCTGATCCTCGTCGGTTTCAGGATGCCAGTCCGCATCATTGAGTGCCATGTCTGCAGCGGCCATCGCATAGACGATGAACGGATCAACCTTTCGCTGCTCTTTCGGCTCCATCCAGTCATCGGCATTAAATGTGCCATTGGTGCCATCACCAAAGGGAAGACGGCACGCAATCCGCGCGGGGAGATCTTCGGTTTCGAAGTCAGTCACCTGAATTGCGCCGTTCTTGCCGGCCAACAGGTTCTTCCAGTTTTCTTCAACACCACAGCCGAGCGGCGTAACCATACCCAGCCCGGTTATAACAACACGCCTCATTACCAACCTCCCTGTCGGATCAATGGAAGCAAAATACTGTTCAATGCTGAGCAACGCCAGCACTTCAATGCAAAAAGGGTCCGGCAAACCGGACCCAAACGGGCATTTTACCGCCCAGGCATTCTAAATTGGCCGAAGAATTAGGCCTGTGCCTTCTCGATGAACTTGACGGCATCGCCGACAGTCATGATGGAATCAGCAGCATCGTCAGGGATTTCAACGCCGAATTCTTCTTCGAAAGCCATAACCAGTTCGACAGTGTCGAGAGAGTCGGCGCCAAGATCGTCAATGAAGCTTGCACCTTCAGCCACCTTTTCGGCGTCTACGCCGAGATGGTCTACCACAATTTTCTTTACGCGTTCTGCGATATCGCTCATGTCGCTATCCTCGACCTTTGTCATTTTCGGAGTGCAGCCTCGCACCCTGTTTCGTTGAAACCGCGGTCCATATAAGGCATTCGCGGCAAGCGCTCAATCCCGGAGCAAGAATAAACCGGGGGATCGCGCTCTTGCATCCCCGTCTGATCCGGCTGACTGCTCTCAGTCTTCGCCCGATTAGCACGGTTTGGAGCGAAGGCAAAGCCTGAATCTGCCCCCAAACGCCCCTTCAACAGGCAATTCAAATCGGTTTAGGTCCTACGCCACCGGAATCGCCTGACATGCGGCCGCCCGAAGGCGGCCACCCATATCAGATCATCGCCATGCCGCCATTGACGTGAATCGTCTGGCCGGTGATGTAACCAGCCTCTTGCGAAGCAAGGTATGTGACTGCAGATGCGATTTCTGCTCCCTGCCCCATGCGGCGCATGGGAATAGCGCCCATAATGGCGTCTTTCTGCTTGTCGTTCAGCTTTTCGGTCATGGCGCTTTCAATGAAGCCGGGTGCCACGCAGTTGACCGTAACATTGCGCGTCGCGATTTCCTGCGCCAAAGACTTTGAAAAGCCAATCATACCGGCTTTGGAGGCGCAATAATTCGCCTGGCCGGGATTGCCTGTCACGCCAACAACAGACGTAATGTTGATGATACGGCCACTGCGACGGCGCATCATAGGGTGAGCCAATTCGCGCGTCAGACGGAAAACCGACGTCAGGTTAACCTCCAAAACCGCATCCCAATCGGCATCCGACATGCGAACAAAGAGGCCATCCTTGGTGATGCCAGCGTTGTTGACGAGAATGTCCACGCCTTCCAGCACTTCTTCCGCCTTCTGCCCGAGCGCCTTCACTTCATCGCGATCCGACAGATTGGCCGGGAAGATATGAACGCGATCACCAAGCTCTGACGCAAGCGCCTCAAGCTTTTCAACACGCGTGCCGTGAAGACCAACAATTGCACCTTGCGCATGCAGCGCGCGTGCGATCTCTTCGCCGATACCGCCAGTCGCGCCAGTGATGAGTGCCTTGCGGCCAGTCAGATCAAACATAGTCTCTTCCTCGTAATGTGATTAAAGCGCTTCCAGCGCCTTGGCGATATCATCAGGCGTGTTGACCGCGACGCCGGTGATATTGCGATCAATGCGGCGCACCAGTCCAGTCAGCACTTTTCCAGAGCCAATTTCGTAGAGTGTGTCGACCCCGTTGGAACCGAACCACTCAACAGTTTCACGCCAGCGCACCTGGCCTGTCACTTGCTCAACCAGCAGATCCGCGATCAATGCCGCATCGGAAACAGGTGCTGCGCGCACATTGGCCACCACTGGAACGACCGGATTATTCTTTGCCACCGTCGCCAATGCTTCGGCCATAGCGTCAGCCGCAGGCCCCATGAGACTGGAATGGAATGGTGCAGACACCGGCAGCATGATGGCGCGCTTGGCACCCTTTGCCGTTGCCAGTTCAGCAGCCTTTTCAACAGCCGCCTTCTCGCCGGAAATCACCAGCTGACCACCGCCATTGTCGTTGGCGATCTGGCAAGCACCCGCGTCAGACGCCTCAGCACAAACGGCCTCCACGTCGCCATGCTCCAGACCAATAATTGCCGCCATTGCACCTTTGCCAGCGGGAACCGCTGCCTGCATGGCATTGCCGCGAATGCGCAGCAGACGTGCCGTATCGCCCAAAGAAAACGTGCCAGCAGCACAAAGTGCAGAATATTCGCCCAGCGAATGGCCAGCGACATATGCCACCTTTTCCTTGAGGTTCAGGCCGCGCGCCTCCATGACGCGGATTGCGGCAATAGACACCGCCATCAGGGCGGGCTGCGCGTTTGCCGTTAGCGTCAGTGTATCTTCCGGGCCTTCCCACATGATAGTGGAGAGCTTTTCACCAAGCGCCTCGTCGACCTCATCAAATACGGCCCGGGCCTCAGGGAACGCCTCTGCGAGATCCTTGCCCATACCAACCGATTGGCTGCCCTGCCCCGGAAAGGTGAATGCAATTGCCATGGATGTTTCCTTGTTTTCTTGCCTTTTCCCTTCCATTCACATCTTTGCAAGCCGAGTCAAGTTGACGCGCACGGCAATTAGGCAATTGTTCAAGGCCGATAGCCTCTCCACACCTTGCACTTCCGCGCGGGCTACTTATCTTTGCGATGCACAACAGGGAATCTTATATCAATGAAATATCACGAGCTTGGACGAAGCGGCATCAAAGTTTCAGAAATTTGCCTGGGCACCATGACCTGGGGCTCTCAAAATAGCGAAGCCGAAGCGCACGAGCAAATGGACGTCGCGCTGGAACTGGGCGTGAACTTCTGGGACACGGCCGAACTCTACCCCACCACCCCTCAAAGCCCAGAGACGCAGGGCGATACCGAGCGTTTCATTGGTTCGTGGCTCAAGAAAACAGGCAAGCGCGATCAGATCGTGCTGGCCACCAAAGTGGCTGGGAAAGGTGTCCGTCATATTCGCGACGGTGCATTCATCTCCCCGGAGGAGATAGACCGCGCGCTGGAAATGAGCCTTCAACGGCTGGGTACCGACCATGTTGATCTCTATCAGCTTCATTGGCCAAACCGCGGAACCTATGCATTTCGCAACAATTGGGGTTACGACCCCTCAAACCAGGATACGCAGAAGGAAATTGATAGCCTTCACGCCATCCTTGAACGGCTGAACGTGCATCGCAAAGCTGGCAAAATTCGCGAGATAGGCACGTCGAATGACAGCGCATGGGGCATAATGACCATGCTTCAAATGGCGCGCGAACACGGCCTGCCGATGCTTCAGTCGGTTCAGAATGAATACAACCTGCTGGATCGAAAATTCGACACCGATCTGGCGGAAATCGCCCATCACACCAAGGTTGGATTGCTGGCGTACACGCCCTTGTCCGCTGGTATCCTCACCGGGAAATATTCGGATGGCGCTGTGCCGGCGGGTTCCCGCGCGTCTTTCAACAAGGATCTCGGTGGTCGTTTGAGCCGAGACTATTGGAAAGAGCCAACAGCTGCATATATCCAGATTGCAAAGGATGAAGGGCTGCCGCCTGAGCAGCTGGCACTCGCTTTTTGCCTGTCACGTCCGTTCATGACTTCCGTGATCATTGGGGCGACCAGTGTCGCACAGCTCAAATCCAACATTGCCTCGAGCGAGGTTTCGCTATCGGAAAGCGCGCTGGAGAGAATTGCAGAGATACACCGCCGGTACCCGGCACCATATTGATTGCGCCACTGGCAATTGAAAATCTGATACATAAGTAATGGCGCGAACCAACAACAAGCGAGCACTTGCATGGACTATGTTTTCATTCTCGGCGGCCTTGTCGCGCTCTACTTTGGCGCTGAATGGCTTCTGAAAGGCTCGGTATCCCTGGCCAAGATGTTGGGCATGCCCACCTTGCTGGTGTCGCTTGTGATCGTGGGCTTTGGCACCTCCATGCCGGAGCTTTTGGTATCCGTACGCGCGGCACTGACGGGTTCTCCCGACATAGCACTTGGCAATGTTGTTGGCTCTTCCACTGCCAACATCCTCCTCATCATCGGCACCGGCGCGCTAATCTATCCGATGAAAAAATGGGATGGGAGCGCACCACGTAATGTGATGGTTATGGCCGCCGTGTCGCTGCTCACATTATTGCTCGTGCAATATGATGAGATTGGCCGCATGGCCGGTGCTGTCATGCTGGGTTTCCTGACACTCTATTTGACGTGGTCTTACCGCCAAGGCCGCGCTGAGGGCAACGGGAGTATTTCAGAGGAAGTTCTTGAGCCAGTCGAACCGCTGAAGCTTTCACTCGGCCAGGTCGCCGGAGGCCTCGTCATATTGTTGATCGGAGCGGAACTGCTCGTTCGTGGTGCGTCGTCGCTGGCACGCGAGTTTGGCATCTCCGAAGCCGTCATCGGCCTGACGATTGTCGCTATCGGCACCAGCCTTCCGGAGCTTGCAACAGCTGCGATCGCCGCCTATCGGCGCAACCCGGACGTGGCGATAGGCAACGTGATTGGCTCTAATATTTTCAATATTCTCGGCATCTTGGGAACGACAGCAGCGATCTCACCGGTTGCAGTGGGACCACACTTTCCCACAATTGACGTTCCGGTCATGGTTGCCGCCTCCGCAGTGTTCACGGCGCTGCTCATAGTTGGGCGACCTATCGGACGGATCATTGGCGCACTACTTGTGACCAGCTATGTTGCCTACATTGCGCTGTTGTTCTGACGGCGTCGTCGGCAGCACGCCTTTGAAGGAAAAAATCAACAAAAGCTTAACCCGTCTCGTCTATCATACAATGCTGGACAACTTAGCCCGTCCACCCATGTATTGCGTATGAGACCAAGGCGATGACCGCGATCAATTCGTTCTTTACGAATGCCTATTCGACCCAATATGCCTCGCAGCTTTTCACCAAAAGCAGCGCGCTCAATACGTCGTCGTCCCTTTCCAACACGCAAAGCGCCTACAATTCGCAAGGCGAATTTGACGGCTATTCCAGTACATCCCAAAGAGCTCTTGCCAGAATTACCGAGATCATTACCGGACTGGGCGAAAGCGCCGACGGTACGGATACCCCACAGGTGGAAGAAACCGCCGGTCACATAACATCGGCCTCAGGTACATCTGAAGGCGATGAACTGACCTTCAAGTCCAGCAGTCTCTTTAACGTTGATACAGGCGGTGGTGACGACACTGTCACGGTGAAATCCGGCTCCATAAGCAACATTGATGCGGGCGACGGCAACGACACGCTGAATATGACCGCTGACACGGCGATGGACGTTGCGGGCGGCGAAGGCGACGACACGATCAATTTCACGGGCAATTTCGTCAAAGGCGTTGAAGGCGGCGAAGGCGACGATACGCTTCGCATCAGCGCTCAGACTATTATGGATATTCTGGGCGGCGCGGGCAACGACACGATTATCGCTGAAGGTGAACGCATTGCCCTTTCCGGCGGCACCGGCGACGACACAATCACCATAACCAATACGGGCGAGCGTGCGGCATCCTACGATTTCGCGCTGGGTGATGGCAGCGATACGATTAAAACCGACGGTGCTCTCAATGTTCGCTTTACGTTTGGATATGTGGCATCAGATCTTGAGATCGCCGCTGAAGGCAACAAACTCAGCGTGTCCGGTCTCAATGGCGACAAAATCGAAATCACACTGGCTGAAGGCCAGGATGCCGCAGATTACACATTGGGGGTGACCGACGGCGTTTTGACCCTCGCCGTCGGCAGCAACACCTGATCAATCACTTCTTGAGCGATGCCAAGCCGCCGGGTTTCGATGCTTTGGGCGCGGGCGCCAAATCATCTTCCTCGTCCACGGCCTTACGCTTTGTCTGAAAATTATTGCGAATGCTCCAAAGCAGCAAGGCAGTGCCTGCGAAAAACACGCCAAGGCCAAAAAGCAATACACCAATTTCGGCAAGAATACTGCTCATATTAATCTCCTCAATTTGGAGCTTCGATGTGTCAATACTACACGGTCAGCGGTTAACGTTCCCGCAATTCGATTCATCAAATTTCACCGGATCCGAAGTTTTGCCCAAATAACGCAACTGTTCTGAGCTGCACATTTCAAGCAGGTCGTGACATTGATCGTGGCGGGCTGGAGACGAAAAGACGCATGTGAGACAACGCCTGCCACAGGTGGGGCATGTTGTGGAACTCTCTGGGGCCATAATGCGTCCCGCAACCACACTCAAACAAGTCCACCAGTCTCTTTCGTGTAATGGAGCAATCAATACTCCATCTCAACAACACCGCCCAATATCTTAAGGCAGGAATTGTTGTCATTAACTGATTGTTAACCATAATTTTCTACATTTCAGATTGAAGACGTGCAGGGCGTCATGACCGGACCTGGAAACTGGGCTGCGGGACGTCAATTATCGGAGGTCATTATGATCGGCGTTTCATCAAGAATAAGTGCAAGCTTCAGTAAGGATTATACTGTCGACTTGTTTCAATCCGCTTCTGTTTCGCAACGAAACGGGCATGGCCACCACTCTGCTTCAGCGAACATTTCTTCACACCACGAGGCCGGGGCTGCTTCGCGCGCGATCGACTCCATCATGTCGATCATCATGCAGTCGAATGGCGACACCTCTGTCGATATCGCCACCGATGGCAATGTGAACGGTGTCCGCACTGACAGCGGTAACGACGACATTTCAGTTGTTGCAGCGCGCGCCTACGGCATTGGCAGCGGCGCTGGCAATGATACCATTGAGGTCGCGTCCAAAGGCGCGACAGTGGGCGTATTTGGCGGCGAAGGTAACGATACAATCGATATCGACGCGGGCGGTAATGTTGGACTTATCGCTGGCGGAGACGGCAACGACACAATCAACATTGAATCTGACGGCATGGTTGCCTTCGTCAATGGCGGCTACGGCAACGATACGATCAATATTGAGGCCGACCGAATCGAGTTGGTGACGGGCGGATCTGGAAACGATACCGTTAATATCACCAATAATGGCGATCGGAACGCGCAGTACTACTATTTTGAGGGTGACGGTAACGACACAATCACCTCCAATGGTCCGGTTGAGATCAACTTCTTCTCTGAGGATGGCACCAGCAGGCAGGATGTTGCCGATGCCACATGGGAAACCAACGGCAACTCTGTGACCATTTCTTTCCTCGATGGCGGTTCCATCACGGTTGAAATGGAAGATGCTGAAAATGCATCCGTGACCTATGATGCCGACAAGGGTTCTTTGGTGATCTCGCCAGCGGCTGATGCCGATGCCGGTGCTGCCGAGGCGCTGAAAAGCCTCGAATAGAGTTTTGACGTCGAACAGTGCCATGCAGCCTCACCTGCGATGAAGCCTGACGCAATAAATTAGGCCGAACTCGGTTTTCCGACCGGCAATTCTGCGGCTGCCTCGCCCAACATCACTCATATTTCGACTGCGGGGATCAGTGTCGGATTCGCGCTCCCTTTCTTGACCAGCGTGTGAGCCACTCTGCCCGCAATGGACCCGCCGCGTTCGACAAATTGAGAATTGCCTGAGATGCGAGACTCATCCATAAAACAGCCATGCTGAAAATTATCAAAAACGAACTCACCATGATCGCCGCCGCAGTGGTGGCAATTGTCGTTTACGCCATGGAGCACAGCATCGCTCATGCCGGACAGACGGCAGCGCTTGCGACAACCGCCATACTGGTGGTGGCGATGGTGTTGGTATCAACCCGCATAGCGCACCACGCGGAAGTTTTGGCTGCCCGTGTTGGCGACCCCTATGGTTCGATGATCCTCACTATTGCTGCTGTGCTGGTGGAGGTCGTAATTCTCGCGATCATCATGCAGTCGGGCGAAAGCGAGCCAACGCTCGTGCGCGACACGATTTACGCAGCAGTGATGATCGACATCAACGGCATGATTGGTCTGGCGGCCCTTTTGGGCGGGCTGCGCCATGGCGAACAGCCCTATAATGATGATTCCGGTCGCACATACGCGGTGATGATTCTCACCGCCATGGGTATCTCCATGATCGTGCCGGAGTTTATTCCCGAAGCACACCACGTCACCTATTCCATATTTACGATTGCCGCGATGGTGACCCTCTACACGCTCTTTCTGCGTATGCAGGTCGGTCAGCACAGCTATTTCTTTTCCTATGTCCACCCGCGCGGCCAAGGCGTTGTGCGTGAGGAACATGAGCACACATTGGAAGGCAGCGTCAGCGGTTCGGTCGCAGGCCTTGCTATTGGCATCGTGCTGGTCGGCGTGATGGCGGAAACCATGACACCGCTCCTCAATACAGGCCTTGAAGGCACTGGCGCACCGCTTGGCCTGATTGCCGTGCTCGTTGCGGGAATGTCGGCAGCACCGGAAGTCATGACTGCCCTGCGTGCCTCTATGGCCAATCGCATGCAGATTGTCGTCAACATTGCTATGGGTGCGTCGCTTTCAACCGTCATTTTGACAGTGCCTGTCATGGAAGCGCTGTCGCTGTTTACGGACCATCATATCATCATGGCGATGACGCCAGTTCAAACTGTGATGACAGCAATCACCATTGTTGTCGCGGCCATCAACTTCTCTGACGGCGAAACCAACGCGATCGAAGGAATGGCGCACTTTGTGCTCTTCGCGACTTTCGCGATGCTGACAATCATGGGGCTTTAGCACCGCAGTGTGGGGCGGGCACTATTCCTGCCCCTTGGTCAGCAGCAATTCCAGGCCGTCCAGAATGAGGTTCAGGCCAAATTCGAAATCCTGTTCTCCAAAGTGGCGACCTTCCGCCACCTCCAGCGTCAATGCGTACATGTGCGGCAGCTGATCGCGCGGGATCATGCCGATATATTGTCTTGCCGCCTGCTGATATTCCTCCGGTTTGAACGGGAACCGCAGGGCCTGCAGGGTGAAACCATAAATATGGCTGTCGAGCGCATTCCAAGCGCGATCCGCCATCTGAATGGAAAAGCCTGCAGCAGTCAGCGTGCCCAACGTCGCATTGACATAGCCCAGCATGGCCGACCCCGCATTGACGCGCGAGACAATCAGCAGTGAAGCCCAAGGATAGCGCATGAGCACCCGATGCGCGCCCACCGCACGAAGGCGCATTTGCTCACGCCATTGCCCTGCTTCGTCCGGCAAAGTAAATTCCGACACAACACGCTCCACCAGAGCATCCAGCAGATCCTCCTTGTTGCGAATGTGATTGTAGAGAGACATGGCCTCTACATCCAATGCCTGCGCGACCCGCCGCATGGAAAGCTTTTCGAGCCCGTCCCGCGTGGCTTGCTCAAGCGCCTCATCAACGATGCGCTCACGCGTGAGACGCGGACGACCTGATCTTGTATCTTCGTTTTTCATCACTTCACCAAAGCCCGGCACATACGAATCGAAAAAATTTCGCCAGGCGCTTGCAAAACTTACATCGTAAGTCTATATCGCAGTCAATAAACTTACAGCGTAAGTTAAATGAATTACAGAATTCCACGACAAAAACCAAGAGGACGACAGGATGAAAATCTGCATCATCGGCATTTCCGGAAAGCTGGGACAATATATGGTCGAGCACGCACTTGCCGCTGGCATGGAAGTTCAGGGGGTCTGCCGCCCCGAGAGCGTGAAGAAACTTGAACGCTTTGGCGACCGCATCAAGATATTCCCAGGACGCACGGATGACCGTGAGGTCGTCAGCAAGGCTGTCGCCAATTGTGATGGCGTGCTGACGGTTCTCGCGCCATTTGGCGTGAATGACTATTCCAGCGGCACGGCCAAAGCTGTCCTCGATTTTGCTGAACCGGATGCGCGGCTCATCTTTTCCTGCGGCTGGCACATTAGCAAAGATGGCAAGGACGTCTATTCCTGGAAATTGAAGCTGCTACTGGCGATCTTCAGTCCCCTGGCACGCCTCTTCCGTTTTGCCGACATTGATGATCAGGTACGCGCCACCGACCTCATTTTTGCAAGCGACCGCAAATGGACGGTCGTGCGTGGCAGCGACCTTGAAGAAGGTGCCAGCGAGGGCTTGCCCGTCTGGAGCCGTCACGTGGGAGACGCAATACTGGCCAGCAATCGCACGCGCCGCACAGACTTTGCCCTTTTCATGGTTCACGCGGTCACGAATGACGACCTCATTCACGAGGCACCGGCGATCGTAAGCTGCAAATCTGAAAGTGCGTTGGAAGCGGCAAAATCATGATTGCGTAGTGCAGATACCTGGCCAAGTCTGGTTAAGATCGGACCAGTCCCACTGCCAGGCCCTTGCACTCCACTCAAAAACCTGTATAAGCCCGACTTGTTTAGACCCGGTCTTATGGCTGGTGGCTGAACGGAGGGCCGGGCGTAAACGCGTCCGTCATGGAAACAGAAGGTTTCCGGCCTCCCGTGTCTCCGCTCTCGACCGTATCTCGAAACGCTTTTCTTGCGGCCTTTGGCCACCTGATCAGTCGTTGAGGCTTGGCGCCGGATACCGGGTTTTAGTTTGAAGCAAGAAAGGCAAGTTTATGGCTCTTTACGAACACGTATTCCTTGCTCGGCAGGACGTTTCTGCCCAGCAGGTTGAAAGCCTTGTAGAACAGCTCAAGGGCGTTCTGGAAGAAAATGGCGGCAAAGTTGGTCGCGTTGAGAACTGGGGCCTGAAGTCCCTCACCTACCGCATCAAGAAGAACCGCAAGGCTCACTACGTTCTGATGGACATCGATGCTCCGGCTCCGGCTGTTCACGAAATGGAACGCCAGATGCGCATCAACGAAGACGTCCTTCGCTACATGACGGTTTCTGTTGAAGCCCACGAAGAAGGCCCGTCTGCAATGATGCAGAAGCGCGACCGTGACGATCGTCCGCGTCGTGATGGCGACCGCCCTGACCGCGGCCCACGTCGTTAATCCGGAATAGAAGGAGATTTATCAATGGCTGACGTTCTTTCCACTCCGGCACGCCGTCCGTTCCACCGCCGTCGCAAGACCTGCCCTTTCTCTGGCGCTAACGCTCCGAAGATCGATTACAAGGACGTGCGTCTTCTGCAGCGTTACATTTCTGAGCGCGGCAAAATCGTTCCGTCCCGCATCACTGCCGTTTCCCAGAAGAAGCAGCGTGAACTGGCTCGTGCGATCAAGCGCGCTCGTTTCCTGGGCCTGCTGCCCTACGTTGTCTCCTAATCAGACGACGTTGACTCAGCGTCACATGTTTGACTCTGAGTAAGAAACAAGACTCTGGATGAAGGCTTTTTTGGCCTTCATCCCCTCCCTTCCGTGTTGGGCACGGATCGGAACCTGAAAAACCCATGTTGGGGCCGAGAGATTACGCCCCTAACTGCCGCATGAGCAGGACAGCGAGATATGAAAACGAAATGGTCATCATTGCTGACCGGCGCTCTGGCCGGCTTCACCTCAGCACTTCTTGTGCTGGCGGCGATGAACCATCTTTCCTTTTCCACCCTGTTTCTGATTCTTGCTGGTATTCCGGTATTCATCGCAGGCTTGAGCTTTGGTGTTGCTGCCTCGCTCGCCAGCCTTGTCGCTAGTTTCCTGACTCTTGGTGCACTCGTCGCACCCGGCTTTGCCTTTACCATTCTTATCCTGCCGCAAATTCCGGTTGCCTGGATGGCCTATCAGGCCAATCTGGCCCGCCCGGCGTCCGAAATCGGCGGCCCGGACAATGTGACCGCATGGTATCCGTTGTCTGACATGCTGCTGCATCTGTCGGGTCTGACCGCCGTCATGCAGTGCGTGTTGCTGCTCTACAGCGGCTACGATCTTGAGACCACCACTGAACTCGTCAAGCAGGCATGGGTCTCCATGTCTGCCAACAGTCCGGAACTTGATCTGACACCTGAAGAAATTCAGCGTGCTGCCGGTTTCTACTACTACCTCCTGCCCATCATGCAGGGGCTGATGAGTGTCATCACAATCTTCGCCTCCTATTACTTCTCGGCCCTGATTGTGCGCATTTCGACACGCAGCCTGCGGCCCCGTGAAGATATGCCGTCGGCATTGCGTATGCATCGCTTGGGCATTCTGCCGTTTGCGCTTGGCATCGCCCTGCTTTTCATCGGTGGCCCAGCATCAATTGCGGGCGCTGCATTTTGTGGCGCGTTTGGCGGCGGATTTCTGCTGTCGGGCCTCGCCTCCTTCCACCTCATGACGCGGGGCAAACCGTGGCGCACTCCGGCGCTATGGCTGGCATATATTACCATTTTTGCCTCCGCAGTTCTCTTCATTGCCCTCGGGATCGTCGACTCGCGTCGCGCAGTCGCCCTGACACCCGAGGACCACTCCAACTCTGACAACCACTGAAATCTGAAAGGAAAATACAATGGACGTTATTCTTCTTGAGCGCATCGCAAAGCTCGGCCAAATGGGCGAAGTTGTTAAGGTCAAGGACGGTTACGCACGTAACTATCTTCTGCCGCAGGGTCGCGCACTGCGCGCCAACGAAGCCAACAAGGCTCGTTTCGACGCTGAACGCACTGTCCTTGAAGCACGTAACCTTGAGCGCAAGAACGAAGCTTCCAGCGTTGCTGAGAAGCTCAACGGCAAGTCTTTTGTTGTTGTTCGCTCTGCTGGTGAAACCGGCCAGCTCTACGGTTCAGTTGCTGCACGCGATGTTGTTGAAATCCTCGGCGACGAAGGCTTCACAATCGGCCGCAACCAGGTTGAGCTGAACACACCGATCAAGGCTATTGGCCTTCACAATGTTACGCTGCACCTGCATTCCGAAGTTGAAGTCTCTATCGAACTCAACGTTGCCCGTTCTGCTGACGAAGCTGAACGTCAGGCAAAGGGTGAAGACCTCACCTCCGCAGAAGCAATCTACGGCGTTGACGAAGATGCTCTGAAGCCGGAAGATTTCTTCAACCCTGACGCTGACTACGACGATGAAGACGAAGCACCGGCTGCAGCGGAATCCGAAGAAGAAAAAGACGCATAATCTTTTTCACGCATTCAGTGCGAAAGCACTTATGGCGGGCGTCGGTTATTCCGGCGCCCGCTTTGCTTCGGTAGTGCTAATTAATGTTTCGTTCATAAATAAATTGATTCGCGGCCAAGTCTTTGTCATCATGAAGCTCAATGCCGTTGAACGATTGCGTGCGTCCGTTTCAATCGACCGGCTTGACCGGTGTATTCATGCATTGCCGCCTGCGGGCGAACGACGACCACGATAAATCATTTTCCTTCTCGGCAGACAGGCAACCTGACGGAGTTGAGGTGGAACATGAATCGTTTACTCAGTGCATTCCTTCGCAATAACGTGCGTCAAGGTACGCTCATAGTCACAGCTGCTTCTGGCGAACAGCATCGTTTTGGCGACGGATCCGCGCCGCAGGTGCATGTTGAATTCTCCGACAGGAAGACAGAAAACGGCCTGCTCTTCGATCCCGCCCTCAAGCTGGGCGAATGCTACATGCAGGGAACGCTGAAGCTGCATGAAGGTTCCATCTATCAACTGCTCGAATTAATGGTTTCCAATATGGAGGGCAGTGTGGAGACGCGGAATGGTTTTGCGCGCTTTGCACTTGCAATGCGGGACTTCGCCTACCTCGTTGATCGCGGTAACAACCTCTTGCGTTCGCGATCCAATGTTCAACATCACTATGACCTGTCCGGTGCGCTTTACGACCTCTTTCTGGATGAAGACCGGCAGTATTCCTGTGGCTATTACCCGACAGCCGACACATCTTTGGAGGAGGCACAGCTGGCCAAGAAACGGCACATTGCCTCGAAGCTCTATTTCACACGACCGGGCATGTCAGTTCTCGACATTGGCTGCGGCTGGGGTGGCATGGGACTTTATCTGGCAAAGACATTTGACGCTGACGTGACGGGTGTAACCCTGTCAGACGAACAGCTCGCCATTGCCAACGAGCGCGCAAGGAACGCAGGCCTTGAGAGCCGGGCGCAATTCCATCTGCGTGACTATCGGCAAATCGACCGCAAATTTGACCGCATTGTATCTGTTGGCATGTTCGAACATGTCGGACGCAAAGGTTTCGACGAATATTTCGCCAAGGCCTACGATTTGCTGGACGATGACGGCGTCATGCTGATGCACACAATTGGACAGGCCAACCCGCCATCGGCGACAAATCCGTTTATCTCGAAATATATCTTCCCCGGCGGCTATATCCCCGCCATGTCTGAGGTCCTGCCTGCCATTGAGCGGTCCGGGCTAATGCTTGCCGACGTGGAAGTGTTGCGCAATCACTATGCTGACACGCTGCGCGACTGGTCGAAACGTTTCCACGCAAACTGGGATAAGGCAGCCGAACTCTATGACGAAGCATTTTGCCGTATGTGGGATTTCTATCTGGCCTCCTCCGAAGCTGCATTTCGCTATCTGGGTCTGAATGTGTTCCAGTTTCAACTGGTCAAGAAGCGCAGCGCCCTGCCCGCCACACGAGACTATATGCTGGACAACGAGCGCAATATTGCGTCGATGGAGGGCGACAGCATTCATCGCATAGCTGCCGAATAGGCATCTCTCCCCTTTTTGACAGACACCAGAATCGGCTAAGGTTCCTCCTTGTCCGATTTTTGTGTCAACGAGAAAGCGTAACTTATCCACCATTGCAGCGTGCCTGTGGATGCCGTGGTCAAGCGACGCTTTTCAACGCGTGAGGTGAGACTTTGCGCAATGAACTTGTTAAGACATCATAAACCAAGAGCGATGCGGATTGTACGATGAACGAGGCGGCAAGAAACCTGAATGTAGTTGAAAGCGAGACTGTGAAGTATCGCGAGGCCCCCAATAACGTGGAGGCCGAGCAGGCACTTCTGGGCGCGATCCTTGTCAACAACGATGCCTTCTACCGTGTTTCAGACTTTCTGAAGCCCGTGCACTTCCACGAACCGTTGCACCGCAAGATTTTTGAAGTCGCCGGTGACATCATCCGCATGGGTAAAACGGCAAACCCCGTAACCATCAAGACCTTCCTGCCTGCTGACGAAAAGGTCGGCGCAAACATGACAGTCGCACAATATCTGGCGCGACTGGCAGCTGAGGCCGTCTCCATCATCAACACGGAAGACTATGGCCGCGCGATCTACGATCTGGCCCTGCGCCGTGCGTTGATTTCCATTGGCGAAGACGTGGTCAATGTGGCCTATGATGCGCCGCTGGACAGCCCGCCGCAAAAGCAGATCGAAGAGACGGAGCGCCGCCTTTTCGAACTCGCCGAAACGGGACGCTACGATGGCGGTTTTCAGTCATTTAACGATGCCGTGGCCCTGGCCATCGACATGGCCGGCGCCGCCTATGAACGCGATGGTCATCTGTCAGGCATTTCCACTGGCCTTCAGTCGCTGGATGCAAAGATGGGCGGGTTGCAGCGCTCTGACTTGATCATCCTTGCGGGTCGTCCGGGTATGGGCAAGACCTCGCTTGCCACCAACATCGCTTTCAACATTGCCGCGGCCTACCAGCAAGAGGTCAAGCCGGATGGTTCATTCGAGGCAAAGGAAGGCGGCGTTGTCGGCTTCTACTCACTCGAAATGTCATCCGAACAGCTCGCAACACGTATTATCTCCGAGCAGACAGAAGTCTCGTCGTCCAAGATCCGCCGAGGCGACATCACCGAGGCCGATTTTGAAAAGCTGGTTGCCTGCAGCCAGATGATGCAGAAAGTGCCGCTCTACATCGACCAGACCGGTGGTATTTCCATCGCCCAGCTTGCGGCACGCGCGCGTCGTCTGAAACGTCAGCGTGGCCTTGATGTTCTGGTGGTCGACTACGTTCAGCTGATGACAGGCTCCAAGAAGGCCGGTGAAAACCGCGTACAGGAGGTGACCGAGATCACCACGGGCCTGAAAGCACTGGGCAAGGAACTGAACGTACCGATTGTCGCGCTTTCACAGCTCTCCCGTCAGGTGGAGAGCCGTGATGACAAGCGCCCACAGCTCTCCGACCTTCGCGAATCCGGCTCAATCGAGCAGGACGCCGACGTGGTGCTCTTCGTGTTCCGTGAGGAATATTATGTGAAGAACTCGGAACCGCGTGACCCCGACGATCCGAAATATGCGGAATGGGAAGCGCAAATGGACAAGGTGAAGGGCACGGCGGACGTTATTATCGCCAAGCAGCGTCACGGCCCCACTGGTACGGTAAAGCTCGCCTTCCAGGCCGAGTTCACACGCTTTGCGGACCTCGCCGATTCAAGCTTCATGCAATATGAAGAGCATTAATCGCTTAGATTTTGCGCACAGCCCAATACATGTGCAAATCTGCAATGCGTCGCACGCAGCTGCCCATTTTCTGAACTTCTGAAAAATCCTTTCAGAAGTTCACCCTCGTGTTTATTGATTTCTAACGTTCTTTTTGAACTGGCATGCCTGTTGCTTCCTGATTGTTATCAAAAACAGGGAGCTTTCAATGAAACGCAGAACTTTCCTCGCAGGCATCATTTCAGCAGCGGCATTTACCGCAACAACCTTTTTCGCACCAGCACCGGCACTGGCTGACGCGTTGGAGAGCATTAAGTCCAGCGGCACGCTGCGCGTTGCTGTCCCGCAGGATTTTCCACCATTTGGCAGTGTTGGCGCAGATATGGCCCCGCAGGGCTACGACATTGATATGGCGGGTCTCATTGCTGAGAAGCTTGGCGTGAAGGTGGAACTGGTTCCTGTTACAAGCGCAAACCGCATTCCCTACATTCAGACCAGCAAGGTCGACCTGATCATATCCAGCCTTGGCAAAAACCCCGACCGCGAAAAAGTTATCGACTTTTCCGCACCCTACGCACCGTTCTACAACGGCGTATTTGCACCTGCAGATGTTGAAATCTCGTCAGCTGCGGACCTCTCCGGCAAAACGGTTGCTGTAACACGGGGTTCAATTGAAGATCTGGAATTGACCAAGATCGCGCCCAAAGACGCAACGATCAAGCGCTATGAGGACAACAACGGCACGATCTCCGCATTCCTTTCCGGGCAGGTCGACGCGGTTGCCACGGGCAATGTCGTTGCCGCTGCAATCATTGAGAAGAATCCACCCAAGAAGCCTGAGCCGAAATTCCTTATCAAGAATTCGCCTTGCTATGTGGGCCTCGCCAAAGAAGAACCCGCCCTGATGAGCGCTGTAAACGACATAATCGCAGCTGCCAAAACCGATGGTTCGCTGACGGCCATTTCGGAAAAATGGCTTGGCATTCCTCTCCCGGCAGACCTCTAAACAGCCAAAGGCCGCCGCCGTCTCTTCTTTTGCCTCCCAGGCTTGGCGGCGGCCACCTTAATTTTCAACGAGGCGCTTGCATTGAATTACAAATTCGACTTCGGCTGGATTGCTGAGTATTACCCGGTCATCCTCAAAGGTATTGCGATCTCTGTTGAACTCACGGTTGTTGGCACGCTGTTGGGTGTTTCCGTGGGTATTGTTTTTGCGTGGGTCCGGGCACTCGGGCCCAAATGGGCAAGGCCGCCGGTCATCATCTATGTGGAGCTGATCCGCAACACACCCTTCATGATCCAGCTCTTCTTCATTTTCTTCGGCTTACCCTCCATAGGCGTCAGGCTGACGGAAATTCAGGCCGCACTTTTGGCAATGACCATCAACCTTGGGGCCTATAGCTGCGAAATTATTCGCGCCGGTATCGAAGCCACGCCGGACGGCCAGTTCGAGGCCGGAAGAGCGCTTGCACTTCGCCCCCTTCAAATATTTCGGCACGTTGTGTTGGTCCCGGCTCTACAGCGGATATGGCCGGCGCTTTCCTCACAGATTGTCATTGTTATGCTTGGCTCAGCGGTTGTCTCGCAAATCGCAGCAGAAGATCTGACATTCGCCGCAAACTTCATCCAGTCGCGCACCTTCCGCGCTTTTGAAGCCTACATGTTGTCGACGGCCTTCTATCTTGTGTTTGCTATTCTGTTGCGCTGGGTTCTCAACATGGCTGGCCGGACGATTTTCCCCGTGGGAGATGCACGATGACGGATTTCACCCTGTGGGACATATTGCGCAATTTGCTACTGGCCGCCCGTTGGACACTGCTGCTCTCCGCTGTTTCATTCGTTGGCGGCGGCGTCGTTGCACTCCTCGTGCTCTTTTTGAGAATTGCCCGCTTCAAACCGGCGCAAATTTTCGCGCGCGGATATGTCGAGCTTTTTCAAGGCACGCCACTGCTCATGCAGCTCTTTCTTGCATTCTTTGGTATGGGGCTATTTGGCATTGATGTACCTGCCTGGTTCGCGGCAGCCATAGCATTGACGCTGTGGACCGCGGCATTTCTCGCCGAAATATGGCGCGGATGCGTGGAAGCGATTCCAAAAGGCCAGTGGGAGGCCGGATGCAGCCTCTCGCTCAATTTCGTGCAGCAAATGCGCTTCATCATCCTGCCGCAGGCGCTCAAAATTGCCATTCCTCCAACAGCTGGCTTTTCGGTGCAGGTGGTTAAAGGTACAGCGCTGACTTCCATCATTGGCTTTGTGGAACTGTCCAAAGCCGGAACGATTGTCACAAATGCCACGTTTCAGCCCTTTACTGTCTACGGCATGGTGGCGCTGATCTATTTTGCAATTTGCTTTCCGCTCTCCAAATACTCCAAACACCTGGAGCGAAAAGCAGCTGTTGCGTACGGCAAGCGCTAGATCAGCAGCGACGCGACATTCTGCCTCGCCCACGCCACCTTGCCGTTGTCAGCGCGACCGCTTCAAAGTAAAAGCGACCGCATGAACGATGATGAAATCGACGACCTGCACTTTACACCGTTTGACGCTGCACCGGCGCGCCTGACGATCAATCTCGGTAATCTTGTGGAGAATTGGCGCACGCTCAATTTGCGTTCCGGCAATGCGCGCGCCTCCGCTGTTGTGAAGGCAGATGCCTATGGCCTCGGCATTGAAGAGGTCACCGCTGCCCTTTATCATCACGGCTGCCACGACTTTTTCGTCGCCAATGCCGATGAAGGCATGTTGGCAAGGCAATTTGCGCCAGATGCACGAATTTTCGTACTGGCCGGTGCGTGGCCAGGCGTGGAGAAGCAGTTCTTCGAATACGATCTCGTGCCCGTCCTAGCCTCACTGGACCAGCTCGGAAACTGGATGAGCGCGGTCGCAGAATTTGGCGATCACCCCTGTGCATTGGCTATCGACACGGGCATGAACAGGCTGGGCCTGAGCGTGGAAGAAGCGCTGGAACTGGCCAATGATCCAACACGACCAGCCAGCTTTGCGCCTGTCCACATCATGAGCCATCTGGCGTGTGCCGACGAGCCGGGCAACCCGATGAATAATGCACAACTCGCTGCATTTCAAAAAGTCGCTGAGGCGTTTGAGGGAACCGACTCAAGCCTTGCGAACTCTGCCGGTATCCATCTGGGACCCGATTTTCACTTCGATATGACCCGCCCGGGCATCGCCCTTTACGGCGGTTCTACTGGAAACGAGACAGCCCCGCCCACCCTTCCGGTGGTGACTGCGCAGGCGCGCATTGTGCAGCTGCGCAAAGCCAATGCCGGAAAAACTGTTTCCTATGGCGCAACGCATACATTGCCCCGCGACAGTCGCCTGGCCATTGTTGCGGCTGGTTATGCTGACGGCTGGCACCGCGCCATGTCAGGTGCTGGCGTGCCATTGCGAACCACCGAACCCAAGGGGGCAGACGGCTTCGTTTGTGGTCAGCGTGTGCCTCTCATCGGGCGCATCACAATGGATCTCTCCATATTCGACGTCACCGATATTCCGGAAAATGAACTTCGGGTCGGCGATTATGTCGAGCTGTTCGGCGAGAATATTCCGCTCGAAGAGGCGGCCATATCCGCTGGCACGATTGGCTACGAGCTTCTGACAAGCCTCGGCAATCGCTACCAGCGGGATTATGTGTAGAGCGGCAAGCTATTCTGCCGCTGCCACACCTTGCTGATCTGCCGCCCTTACGCTGACCGCGACACCATTCAACACCGAATTACCCGAAAGGGGATCACGCTCGTCGCTGCCAATCAGGGCATTGATGTTGACGCCCGGATTGCGCTCAGCGACCGACAGTCTTGCGCCTTTGTGATCATGTCCCCAGCCATGTGGAAGCGACACAACGCCCGGCATCATGTCGTCAGTTAGCTCCACCGGCGCGTAGAGCGTTGCGCCATTGGCTGATATTTCTGCAATTGAACCACTTGTCAGCGCAAGCTTTTCACCATCTGCGGGATTGACCAAAAGTTTGCAACGGTTTGGCCCCTTGGCAAGTGTTGGCAGGTTATGCATCCAGCTATTGTTGGTGCGCACATCGCGCCTGCCAATGAGTGTGAATGGCGCATCCTGCCTCCCGGCGTCTTTTTCAACACGCACCAGGTCTGCAATGAATTCCGCAGGTGCGAGTTCTATTTTGCCGCTTGGCGTTCGCAGGATTTCCGGAATTCGCGGTTCATGAAGGCCAAGGTCTACACCATAGGTAGCGGCCTTCAGCTTCGCGAGCGTCAGCCCATCTGGTCTCTGTCCGAAACCATCGCCGTACGGGCCGCCGCGCAGTTCCAGCTCCACCTGCCTGTCTGGTCCCGTATAGGTCGAAACTGCATTCATCACAGCATCCGTCATGGGACCGGCAACCTTTTCCACATCTGCGCGGGTCATCTCGTCGTCGAGGGCATGAACGTCGCAGTTGGGACCAAGTCCTTTGAACATCCCCACAACACGCATGATCGTCTGCCACTCCGGCAACATTGTCTCGGGGTGGTCGAAGACCGGGCCGCAATAGCGCGCATAATTGCGCCACGCGAGCTGGTGAAAGCTCACATCCCAATGGCTGTCTTCCAATGCCGAGGGCGACGGCAAAATAACGTTTGCGTGGCGCGTCGTTTCATTCAGGTAGATGTCGAAGCTCACCATGAAATCGAGTTCTTCCAGAGCGGCTTCCAATTTGCCGCCATTGGGCGAGGAAAGCACTGGATTGGCGGCCGCTGATATCAAGGCACGAATGCGCCCCTCGCCTGCCTCCGAGATCTCTTCGGCCAGCGTTGAGATCGGAAATTCGCCCATGACCTCGGGTGCCTGCGAAACCTTGGAAAAACGACGACCCGTCTTCACGCCGCGCCCGATGCCTGGCTTGCCTTTTGTATTGGCGGCAAAGGCCGGAGCCTTGGGGAACATCATGCCCCCGGGCTCGTCCATATTACCCGTCAGGATGTTGATAACGTCAACGAGCCAACTGTTCAGCGTCGCAAAGGTTTGCAGACAGGTGCCAATGCGCCCATATAGCGCTGCTTTTTCTGCGCCAGCCAGATCACGTGCCAGCTTGCGAATTGTGCCAGCGTCAATGCCGCATTTTGGCGCCATCGCCTCCGCAGTGAACGGTGCAACAGCGGCCTCCAGTTCTTCCAGTCCGCTCAGCCATTGCGAGATACGGCCAGGTTTCACAAGCCCTTCTTCAAACAAGGCGCTCGCTATACCCAGCAGCAGATACACATCACCGCCCGGCCGGATGAAATGATGCTCGTCTGAGATCTTTGCGGTTTCCGTGCGCCGGGGATCAATCGTCACAAGCCGACCACCGCGCTCTCTCAATGCGCGCGCCTTGCCCCGAAAATCCGGCACAGTCCACAAACTGCCGTTGGAGACAATCGGATTGCCGCCCAGAACCACCAGCAGATCGGTTCGGGTGATATCCGGCACCGGAATTGTCAGCCAGCCACCATACATGGCACCGGATGAGCGGTGTTTGGGCATCTGGTCCACGGTTGAGGCGGAAAAGGTGTTGTGGGAGCCGATCTGGCGAACCAGTCGCAGGATGTAAAGCGCCAATCCATGGCGGTGCGCAACCGGATTGCCCAGCACCGTTCCAAAAGCGGAAGGGCCGTGCGCTTCATAAATCGGCAGAAGGCCTTTCTCAATTTCCTCAAAAGCCTCATCCCATTCCACTTCCACAAACACGCCGTCGCGCTTAACAAGCGGTTTACGCAGGCGATCGGGATCGTCATGCAAGTCTGCCAGCGCAACGCCCTTGGGACAGATATACCCGTTGGAAAAGCCATCTTCTGACGCACCGCGAACGGACTTCACCTTTCCGTCTTCATGGGTGATTTCCAGCCCACAACACGCTTCGCAAAGCGGACATATCCGGTAACTTGTTTCGACTGGCATGAATTCTCTCCCACTTGTTATTCCTCACTCGCCTGCAACAATGTACAATGATGAACATTGTTCTGCAAACAAACATTTGTGGCATTTTCTGTGGAATTTGACCGGCGGCGCGGCGCGGCGTTGCTATTGGCTGCCTGTGCGGCTATTGACAGGGGCGACCCCCAATCCGGACATTGTTGATGGCCAAAACACGCACTCAATTCATCTGCCAGAACTGCGGCACCGTGCACACGCGCTGGGCAGGGAAATGTGACGGCTGCGGCGAGTGGAATACCATCATCGAGGAAGACCCCAGTGGCGGCATTGGCGGTGGCCCTGGCAAGGTGCCGAAAAAAGGGCGCGCCGTCGCCCTCACCTCGCTTTCTGGCGAGATTGAAGAGGCTCCTCGCATCCCGACCGGCATTTCCGAGCTGGATCGTGTAACCGGTGGCGGCTTTGTTCGTGGCTCCGCAGTTCTCGTTGGTGGCGATCCCGGCATTGGCAAGTCCACCATGCTGATGCAGGCAGCCGCGGCACTTTCGCGCCTGGGGCAGCGCGTTCTCTATGTTTCCGGCGAGGAAGCTGTGGCACAGATCCGGCTGCGCGCTCAGCGTCTGGACGCGGACAAGACAGACGTTCTCCTGGCTGCGGAAACCAATGTGGAAGACATTCTGGCCACGCTTGCCGACGGGCCAAAGCGTCCTGATCTCGTTATTATCGACTCCATCCAGACATTGTGGAGCGACACTGCAGATTCCGCACCAGGCACCGTGACGCAGGTGCGTGTCGGCGCGCAGGCCATGATCCGCTTTGCCAAGCAGACAGGTGCGGCCATCGTGCTCGTCGGCCATGTCACGAAAGACGGACAAATTGCCGGTCCTCGTGTGGTGGAGCATATGGTGGATGCGGTTCTCTATTTTGAAGGCGACCGCGGCCATCATTATCGCATTTTGCGCACCGTGAAGAACCGCTTTGGTCCAACTGACGAAATTGGCGTTTTCGAAATGTCAGACAAGGGGCTGCGCGAGGTTTCCAACCCGTCTGAACTTTTCCTCGGCGAGCGCAATGAAAAGTCGCCCGGAGCAGCGGTTTTTGCAGGCATGGAAGGTACGCGCCCGGTTCTGGTGGAAGTGCAGGCGCTTGTAGCCCCCTCCTCGCTCGGAACCCCGCGCCGCGCTGTCGTGGGTTGGGACTCGTCTCGCCTCTCGATGATCCTAGCCGTGCTTGAAGCGCATTGCGGTGTTCGCTTCAGTCAGCACGACGTTTACCTCAATATCGCTGGCGGATACCGTATTTCCGAGCCTGCAGCGGATATGGCAGTTGCTTCTGCGCTTGTTTCATCACTTGCCGGTATTGCCCTTCCCGCCGATTGCGTCTATTTCGGCGAAGTAAGCCTGTCCGGTGCAGTGCGACCTGTCGCGCAAACGGCCCAACGCCTCAAAGAAGCCGAGAAGTTGGGCTTTACGCAAGCGGTGTTGCCAGATTCAAGTCCGGAAATGCCGAAAGGTACAGGCGGACAGTGGACGGGGATTTCCTCTCTGCCCGATCTGGTGGCGCGTATCGCGGCTGCCGGTGGCAAGGTGGTGCAGGAAAAGAATGAAGATTGGCAATAGCCGCTGCCAACTGGTACGGCTGAATTGTCTTGAAACACACTCTGCGGCAGTGCGGAGTTCTGGAGTTTTGATTGATGCCCATTACGATTCTAGACGGTATCGTCCTTGGCGTTGCCCTTTTTTCGGCAATCCTGGCCATGGTACGTGGCTTTTCTCGTGAAGTTCTCTCAGTTGCAAGCTGGGGCGGTGCGGCCTACGCGGCCTACAAGCTGTACGGACTTCTGGTGCCCTATGCCAAGAAATACACCAGCTCAGATGACATCGCTGCGGTGGCTTCGGCGGGTGTTGTCTTTCTGGTTGCCCTTATCATTATCTCGCTGATCACCATGAAGATTGCCGATTTCATTATCGACAGCCGCATCGGTGCACTCGACAGAACACTCGGCTTCATCTTCGGTGTGGCACGCGGGCTGCTAATCGTCGTCGTTGCGATGATGTTCTTCAACTGGCTTGTTGACCCGCCGCAGCGTCCTGAATGGATTAACAGTGCGAAGTCCAAGCCGTTGATCGACAATTTGGGTGCAAAGCTGATTTCGCTTCTGCCGGAAGATGTGGACGCAAGCATAGTCAAGCGTTTCAAGGGCTCTCTACCGTCTGCAGGCGACGACGAAGCGCCAGCAGAAGAAGCACCGGCAAACTGACAACATCGAGCGGAAGCGAGACAAGCGATATGACCGACATGACAACAACCGTGAGTGAAGACGAACACGAAGCGGATGCATTTCGCGATGAATGCGGCGTCTTCGGTATTTACGGCAAGGATGACGCTGCTTCTTTTGTCACCTTGGGGCTGCATGCATTGCAGCACCGCGGCCAAGAGGCGGCAGGCATTGTTTCCTATGACGATGATCAGTTTTCCGTTGAACGCCATGTCGGTCTGATTGGCGATACCTTCACTAAACCATCCGTTCTGGCTCGACTGCCAGGCAGCCGCGCTATCGGCCACACACGCTATTCCACAGCGGGTGGCGAGGGCTTGCGCAATGTGCAGCCCTTGTTTGCCGAATATGAAGGTGGTGGTTTTGCCATCGCCCATAATGGCAATCTGACCAATGCTCTGACCGTACAAAAAGCCCTGCAGAAGCGCGGCGCGATTTTCTCGTCAACGTCAGACACTGAAACCTTTCTCCACCTCATTGCCATGAGCCAGGAGACCGGTTTCCTCAATCGCTTCATCGATGCGCTCAAGCAGGTTGAAGGTGCCTACTCGCTTGTTGGCCTTTCTGAAAAGAAAATGGTTGGTGCACGCGATCCGCTTGGCATCCGCCCGCTCGTGCTGGGTGATCTGGATGGTGCCTACATTCTGGCGTCTGAGACCTGCGCACTCGACATTCTTGGCGCACGCTATGTGCGCGACATCAAGCCGGGTGAAGTCGTCGAGATTACCGGCAAGGGTATCACCAGCCACTTCCCGTTTGATGAACCGGCATCCCGTTTCTGCATCTTTGAATATGTCTACTTTGCGCGTCCGGATTCCAATCTGGAAGGTCGCAACGTTTATGCGGCACGCAAGAAGATTGGCGAAGAACTGGCGCGTGAAAACCCCGTTGATGCCGACATTATTGTACCGGTACCAGATTCTGGCGTACCTGCCGCGATCGGCTATAGCCAGGAATCAGGCATTCCGTTTGAGCTTGGCATCATCCGAAACCACTATGTTGGCCGAACATTCATTCAGCCAACACAGTCCATTCGCCACATGGGCGTTAAGCTGAAGCATAACCCCAATCGCAAGATGATTGAGGGCAAGCGCGTCATCCTGGTTGATGACAGCATTGTGCGCGGCACCACGTCACAGAAGATCGTTCAGCTTGTACGCGACGCAGGGGCGAAGGAAGTGCATATGCGCATTGCCTCTCCGCCAACCATTTCACCATGCTTCTATGGCGTGGATACTCCTGAAAAAGCCAAACTGCTGGCCTCTCGCATGTCGGTTGAGGAGATGGCGGATTTCATCAAGGTGGATTCACTTTCCTTCCTTTCTCTTGATGGCCTCTACCGCGCGGTTGACGTTGGCGCACGCAACAAGGAATGCCCTCAATTCTGTGACGCGTGTTTCTCCAATGACTACCCGACACGCCTGACAGACCAGGAAGGTGTTGCGAATGTGCGCAAGCTTTCTCTGCTGGCAAGACACGGGTGATCCCATGAGCAAACCTCTTGAAGGCAAAGTCGCGCTGGTTACCGGCGCTTCCCGCGGGATTGGCTATTTCACGGCTCTCGAGCTCGCAAAAAAAGGCGCACATATCATCGCTTGTGCGCGCACTTCTGGCGGTCTGGAAGAGCTGGACGATGCTATTCAGAGCGAAGGCGGATCCACGACGCTGGTGCCATTCGATTTGGAAGACATGAACGCCATTGATGGGCTTGGCGCCGCCATTTTCGAGCGCTGGGGCAAGCTGGATGTTCTGGTCGCCAATGCCGGTATTCTGGGTGTCATTTCGCCAATCGGCCATATCGAAGCCAAGGTCTTTGAAAAGGTCATGAAAATCAATGTGACAGCGACCTGGCGCTTGATCCGCTCAGTCGAGCCACTGCTCGTCCGCTCTGATGCCGGTCGCGCAATCATTCTTTCATCGGGCGCGGCACATAAGTGCCGTCCGTTCTGGGGTGCATATTCAGCATCCAAGGCCGCTGTTGAAGCACTGGCCCGCACATGGGCCGGCGAACAGGTGAACTCGGCATTGCGCATCAATTCAGTCGATCCCGGCGCGACACGTACCGCAATGCGTGCACTTGCCATGCCGGGAGAAGACCCGGAAACCGTCCCGCATCCCTCAACTGTTGCCGAAGCGATCCTGCCGCTTGCCATGCCGGAACTGACCGAGACCGGCAAGTTGTTTATCGCGCGTGACAAACGCTTCGTTGATTACAGAATGCCTGAGTAAACTCAGCGTCAGACTGATTGCATTGAGAAAAGCTGCCCGATAATCGGGCGGCTTTTTTGCTTCTGGTTATTCGTAAACCGCTGCGCACTCCACGCGGTTACACATGAGGGATCTACCCGACACGTCCGCCGGAAAAATTGTTTCAATCAGAAGGGGCACGGGCGAACAAGCTTTCACCAGCGTTCTAACACTGCGCCATAAAGCTCGTAGTCGCTACCCGATGAAGGCGCGACATTCAGTCTGGAAATTCTAAAAAAGACCGCTCAGAGAAACTGAATGTCTTCTTCTTCGGGTGCTGAGAAGGCACCATGACCATATTTCTTCTGCCAGGCACGTGCACTGATGGGCAAGCAGAGGAGATAGAGCGCAACCAGGACGATGAGTGTCTGCCACGGATAGACCATCAAGATTGCGACGAGCAAAACAACGCCCATTATAACCAGAAGGCTGGAGCTGCGCGGAATTCGCAATCCGGTTTTTCCAGACCACACAGGCACACGGCTGATCAGCAGCCACGCGATGAGCAGCGTGTATATTGCGGCAAACCAAGCGATATTTCGCGTGGGAAGAACCCCCAAAAAGCTGAAATAAACCGGCAACAGCACTAGAAATGCGCCTGCGGGTGCAGGAACACCAACGAAGAATTCTGACTGCCAGGGTGCCTTTACCTGTCGATCCGCCATGACATTGAAGCGTGCCAACCGAAGACCCGCTGCTATGGCGAAAACCATAGCCGCAATCCAACCGACCGAGCGCAGCTGATCCAACACGAAGATATAGAGCACAAGCGCGGGCGCGACACCGAAATTGATAATGTCGGCAAGCGAATCCATCTGCTCGCCAAACTTTGACGAGGCGCGCATCATGCGGGCAACGCGCCCATCGACGCCGTCCAGGAATGCCGCAATCAGGACCATTTGCACGGCGAGTTCATAGCGAAACTCAATCGCAAAACGAATGCCGGTCAAACCGGCACAAATTGCCAGAACCGTAATAAGGTTAGGCACAATCAGGCGAACAGGAATTTCCTTGAGACGCGGACCTCGCCCCTCGTCCACGCGAGAACCATTTTCCTCGTCTTGAACTTCACCCATCTCGCTTGCCTTCCCGATCAGGTTCTGCGGCTGATTACGGGGCCGCGCTCCGTGTTGAATTCGGCCAGAACCGTTTCACCGGCGATTGCCGTTTGGCCAACGCTTACGCGCGGCGACACACCTTCGGGTAGAAATACGTCGAGACGCGAACCAAACCGGATAAGACCAAAGCGCTCGCCAGCCTCCAGCGATTCATCTGCCTGTGACCAGCACACGATGCGGCGCGCAACCAGACCTGCTATCTGCACGACGCCGATATCACCCTGCGCTGTCTCAATCACCAGGCCGTTACGCTCATTGTCTTCGCTGGCCTTGTCCAACTCAGCATTGAGGAATTCGCCTTCGCGATAGACCACGTTGCGAATACGACCGCGCATAGGTGCACGGTTCACGTGGCAATTGAACACGTTCATGAACACCGAGATGCGCATCATAGGCTTGTCGCCCAGATCCAGTTCTGCAGGCGGCGTGACCATACCAACGGAGGAAACGCGCCCATCAGCCGGAGAGATCACCAACTCCTCGTCCTGAGGCGTCACGCGCTCAGGATCGCGGAAGAAGTAGGCGCACCAAAGCGTGAGCACCAAGCCGATCCAGAATAGTGGATCCCAGAGCCAGCCCAGAATGATGGAGGCAACAAAGAACACCGCGACAAAGGGATAGCCCTCTTTGTGAACCGGAACGATAGTATTGCGAACCGTATCAAACAAACTCATTTTCATGCCTCCATTCAGGAACGCCTGTTTACCCCCAAATACCCTCGCCGTGCAATGGCGGAAGGTCGTCGGCTCGCTTCATGCACCGTTTTCAGCGTGCGGGATCAAGGCGCATGACGATGCCCAGATCGTCGCTCTCACGCACCTTCTTCAGCTGTTCCTCGGCCTGCGTCGCCTCGCGCTGGCGATTCCACATCTGCTCGTAAAGCCCCTTGGCCTCCAGAAGCGCGTGATGCGTTCCGCGTTCGGCGATTTCGCCATCTTTCAACACGATGATTTCGTCAGCACCGATGACCGTTGAAAGCCGGTGGGCAATCACGAGCGTTGTTCTGTTTTCTGAAATCTTGTCCAGCGCGCCCTGAATTTCCTGTTCGGTATGCGTATCCAATGCGGAAGTCGCTTCATCCAGCATCAGGATCGGCGGTGCCTTGAGAATGGTGCGTGCAATGGCAACACGCTGCTTCTCACCACCGGAGAGCTTGAGGCCGCGCTCACCCACCATCGTGTCGAAACCCTCTGGCAGAGACCGTACAAAGTCACCAATCTGCGCTACCTCAGCGGCGGCTTCCACCTCTGCTCTCGTTGCAGACGGACGTCCATAGCGGATGTTGTAGGAGATAGAGTCATTGAAGAGCACCGTGTCCTGGGGCACCATTCCAATGGCTGCACGCAGGCTTGCCTGTGTCACACTGCGCACGTCTTTGCCATCGATGCGCACGGACCCTTCCTGGATGTCATAGAAACGGTAGAGCAAACGCGAGAGCGTGGACTTACCCGCACCTGACGGCCCCACGACAGCAACTGTTTTGCCTGCAGGCACCCTGAATGACACGCCCTTGAGAATGGGTCTTGCCGGGTCATAGGCGAAATGAACGTTTTCGAACTCGATCTCGCCCTGTTTGACGTCGAGGTCTACCGCGTCCGGGGCGTCCTGAACTTCGGCATCGACGTCGAGCAAATGGAACATCTGTTCGATGTCGGTCAAACCCTGGCGGATTTCACGATAAACGAAACCAATGAAGTTGAGCGGGATGGAAAGCTGCATCAGCAGTGCGTTGATGAAAACAAAATCACCAATCGATTGCGTGCCATTAAGCACCGAACGGGCCGACAGCACCATCATGATCGCTGTACCAACACCGAAGATGGCAGCCTGACCGAAGTTCAGCCAGCCAAGGGATGTCCAGACTTGTGTCGCAGACTTCTCGTAACCGGCCATGGAAGCATCAAATCGCTTGGCTTCCAGCTCCTCATTGCCAAAATACTTCACCGTCTCGAAGTTGAGCAGAGAGTCGATCGCCTTTGTGTTGGCGTCGGTGTCCGACTCGTTCATGGAACGGCGAATATTGATCCGCCAATCGCTGGCGCGGATGGTGAACCACACGTAGAACCATACCGTCAGCGCAGTCAGTCCAAGATACGAGAAGCCATAGCCCCACCAGAAAACAATCGCGGTCAGGATAAACTCGATCAGCGTGGGTGCCGTGTTCAAAATGGTGAACCGAACGATGGTTTCGATGCCTTTGGTGCCGCGTTCGATAATCCGCGACAATCCACCCGTGCGACGCTCCAGATGGAAGCGCAGCGACAGGCGATGCATGTGCACGAAGGTACGATAGGCCAATTGGCGGACCGCATATTGCCCCACACTGGCAAACAGCGCGTCACGCAACTGGTTCAATCCCCATTGCAGAAGGCGTGCGGCATTATAGGCCAACACCAGCATAACCGCGCCAAGCAAAAACTCCGGCAGAAAGCCAGGCGCGCTCGACTTGCCGTTTAGCGCGTCCGTCGCCCATTTGAAGAAGTAGGGAACCGCGAGCAAAATAACTTTCGAGACAAGCAGGAACAGCGTTGCCCAGACCACGCGCATTTTCAGATCAGGCCGTTCCGATGGCCACATATATGGCCAAAGATTGCGGATTGTGTCGAATGTATTATCCGCAGAAACGGTCTTCTTCGCCTCTGTCATGCTTCATGCCCCCACAAATGAAAGAAAGCGGCGTTTGAGCGCCGCTTCCACCAGATAGGGTCAGGTGGGCGGTGGTGCAATGGCCACCGCCCAATTAATGGAGCAATTCCTACTATTTTGCATACTGCCGATTGGTCTGTTCGGCTTCCGTATCTGACTGCAGCATCTCTTCCGGCACCTCAAATATCTGACCAGGGTTGATCTGATTCGGATTCACGATGTCATCCTGGTTGGCCAGATAGATTGTCGTATAGCGAATGCCCTTGCCGTAGATGCGGCGAGAAATCTGCCACAGCGTATCACCTTGGCGAATGATGACAGAAGACTTGCTCTGCTGCAGAGGCGTCTGCTCAACTGTTTTCGGCTCAGCTGCTTCGGTTCCTTCTGCAACTCCGGCAACGTCCATTGTGCCAGCCTCCGCCGTGCTTGCACCAGCCGCTTCAGCAGCCACCTGCCCCGCCTCAGCCTCGCTTGACTGTACCGCAACGTCCGTGCCCGACAGACTGGAAGCAGATGCGTCAGACGCCGCCGTTTCCAACGCGGGAATGGCAGATGCAAGTGCCGCCGCATCGCTCGGCGTTTCCTTCAACACCTTGAGAGCTGTCGCTGCACTTTCCGCCGCCTTTGCTGCTTCTGCCATATCCGGCGCGTTGCCAGCAGGCTTATAGGCCGCAAGCGCATTCAGTGAGATTTCTGCAGCCGAACGCGCAGCGGCCACTTCATCCGCCCCCGGCTGTTTGCCATCGGCAAACAGGCCTTTGAGCAAGATAAATGCCTTTGCCACTTCTTCCTTCAACTGTGCGAGCTGGCTGGCCGGAGCGACTGCTGCCGATGCGCCGGCTTCGCCTGCACCAGCAACCGCGGCCACGCTTTCGCCTTCCGGACGTTCAAATGGTACTGACGCACGGACAATAACCTTGCCGCTGGCGGCATCGACAGCATCCGCGCGGATGATGTGGCTGCCAACTTCAAGCGCGAGTTCGCCTTCGACCAGGAAACGTCCTTCGGATCCGGCAGTCTCTTCGCCCAACAGTTTATCGTCGGCGTAGATACGAACCAATGTGCCGGGCTTCGCGGAGCCTGCGACAAACATCTTGGCCCCTTCCAGTTCAACTGCACTCACATGAACTTCAGCCGAAGAAACCGCAGTGACCTGCGCCTCTCCTGCCTCGTTGCCTGCTGGAGTGTCCGCGCCAGTTGCATCCGCGCTTGCCTGAGAAGCAGCAGGTGAAGCAAAATTGGGAGCTGCGCCCACGAGCGCGCCCGATGCTGTGGGCAAGTCAGGCACAATGCTCTGCCCACCGGCAACGGCGTTACCTGCCGTCGCATCTGCGGAACCATCTGCCTGTTCGCCGCTGTCCGTCGACGCTGCCTGCGATGCTGTGTCTTCCGCTCCAACCGACTTTGTTGCGGCATCGGCTTCAGCAACTTCAACCGCAGCTTCGCCGGCTTTTGCTTCCGGCATCGTCATAATACGGCTAGCCTCGCCCGGCTTCGTAACCATGGCCAGAACTTCGCCGCCAGCTTCACCAGGAACAACCACTGTTGCTACTTCCGGCGAGTCCGCCATTTCTCCACCTTCACCCATTGTGCGAATTTTCAGCTCGTGCTCACCGGCACCAAGCGGCTGGTCGAGCACGACAGCGAAATCGCCCTCGGGACCTGCGACAGAGGAAGCAATCACAGTGTCGCCGTCGACGATAGAAACCTTCGCGCCAGAAAGCGCGCGACCTGCAATAACGGTAGATCCGTCCTTTTCAACACGCAGAATGTCAAAAGCTGGTTCGCTGCCGCCTGATGCTTGAGCCGCGTCAGAACCGGATTCGCTGCCTGGCTCACCCGCCGCTTCAATGCTACTTTGAACGCCCAGAATTTTGCCAAGGCTTGCCAAGGCATCTGCGGCACCGGAGGCATCTTCCGGCATGGACTTTACAAGATCCAACGCCTTGGCCGCTTTTTCGCGCATCTCACCGGCGACGTTACCGAGTGTTCCGCCAGCGCCCTCCGGCACTTCCACATCAGCCAGCGCCTGCAACGCTGCCTCGGCTTTTGCCTTGGCTTCCGCGATTTCTTCCTGGCTCGGTATCCGACCATCAGCAAATAGCGCCTGCAATGCAGCTGCTGCTGCATCCGCTTCTGATTTCAGCCGTTCCATTTTCTGGAGAGAGTCACCACTTTCCTGCAAGGTGCGGCCAGCCTTGTCGGTCAAAGTGCCGGCTGCTTCCTTGGCGGTTTCAACCACCTCACCTGCGCCCTTCGCCAGCTTGTCGAGAGCATCCTTTGGTCCATCGCCTTTTTTCAGGCTTGGCATGACAACGAAGATCATCAGCAAGGTTGCGATCGCAAGAACGAGAAGGGCCACCCAGCCAGCTCGGTTTTTCATCATTTCCACTTTCTCCAGACTGCCCGCAACGCGACCGGACTATCCACGCAATTACGAGCTTCTCCACTGGAATTGCTAACGATTAATGGCGCATGAAACAAGCTGAATGCGACCTCTCACCGGCCTTTGGGCGCAAAAATGTGTTGTATCTTCTTGACGGAGTAGAAATGCGGGGTTCTTTTCGTCTTATGAGCGATACAAAAACTTCGATTCGAAATATCTGTGTTTATTGCGGCTCGCAGCCAGGGCGTGACCCCGCCTTCATGAAGGCTGGCAGAGACCTGGGGCGTTCGCTGGCTGAAAACAACATGCGTCTGGTTTATGGTGGCGGTACCAGAGGCATCATGGGCGCGGTCGCTTCGGGCGTCATGTCGCATGGCGGCAAAGTGCTGGGCATCATCCCTGAATTCTTGATGGACAAAGAGGCGTCCAAACATGAATTGTCCTCGCTGACCGAACTCGTCGTGACCGAGAACATGCATCAGCGCAAGCACCGTATGTTTGAAGAGTCCGATGCATTTGTGACGCTTCCCGGCGGCATAGGCACGCTGGAAGAGATCGTCGAAATCATGACCTGGGCGCAGCTTGGTCGCCACAAAAAGCCAATGGTCTTTGCCAATATCAACGGCTTCTGGAACCCGATGCTGGAGCTTATTGGCCATATGCGAGATGCGGGCTTCATACACACAGCCCATCTGGTACAGCCACTGGTGATCGACCGCGTGGAAGACATCGTTCCGGCAATACAGGCGGCCGCCAAAGAGGCGGAAGCCGATACCGGCATTATCGCCCGGATGTGACGTGTCTACCGCGCCTTCATGTTGCGATAGACATTTCGCAGCATTGGTGCGGAGTAGATGACCAGCGCAGCCCAGATGAAGCAAAATGCGATGAGCTTGTAAAAGCTGAAGGGCTCGTCAAAAAAGAATACTGCAATCACGAAGATCATTGTCGGCGCGATATATTGCATGATGCCGATGGTCGAAAGCCTCAGCTTTTTGGCACCATTGGCATACATCAGCAACGGCACTGCCGTGACGATGCCGCAAGACATAAGCCACACAACGTCCAGGAACCGTGTCGTGCCAAAATGCCCCTGACCTGTTGCCTGCAAATAGATGATGTAGGGAATGGCAGGCACCGACAAAATCGCGACTTCCAGGAAGAACCCCTGGTTGGGACCGACCGGCAGCGTCTTGCGGAAAAATGCATAGAAGCCCCAGGAGAATGTGAGCGCCAGTGATACCCACGGCAGCCCGCCTGCATCGATTGTGAGGATGACAACCGCTATGACCGCGAACCCGATGGCGATCCATTGCCCGCGTGACAGACGTTCGCGCAGCAAGAGTGATGCCAGAAATACTGAGAATAGCGGGTTGATGTAGTAGCCGAGCGCTGTTTCCAGCGCCCTGCCCGAGCCAACCGCCCAAACATAAACACCCCAATTGACAGTGATCAGGCCTGCGGTGAGTGTTGCCATGGCAATGGTGCGCGGAGATTTGAAAGCCGCTTTCAGGTCGCCGGTTCGTCCAAGAACCAGCAGCAATAGCCCCGCAATCGGCACGGACCAGACGACACGGTGTGCGACGACCTCATCGGGTGAAATGAAGGAAATCCCCTTCATGAAAAACGGTAGAAAACCCCACATGAGGTATGCAGTGAGCGCAAAGAGGAAGCCCTCCAGCGTGTCTTCGTTTTTGGGGGCACTGGCGTTTTCAACTGTTGTCATGTGGGCAATCTCGGTCTGCTTAAAAGATGCACTTACTCTGTCGCCAAGAGATCGGCCAATTCATTTTCTTGAACAATCGATCACGTTATTCGAGGTAGGAGTTCAGGCCCCTAGAGGCAGCTGGACAAGCCGGCCTGCATGTAGGTCAGAAGAATATCGGTGCCAAAATAGAACCAGGCGGAGACAGCCGCCCCTACAAGGAATGCAACTCCCAGCAGAACTATCCAGCCTATCGTAGGAATTCCACCCGATTCTTGCGCCATCAACTACTCCGCAGCCACAAGGCCAGCCTGCCCGCGATTCTTCATCAGCTTGTAGATAATCGAATCCATCAATGCCTGGAACGAGGCATCAATGATATTATCCGATACGCCGACAGTCCACCAGCGACGACCGGTATCATCGGCCGATTCGATCAGTACACGCGTGATAGCCTCGGTGCCGCCGTTGAGGATGCGCACCTTGTAGTCCACCAGTTCAAGGTCCTCGATTTCCGGCTGGTAGCTACCCAAATCTTTGCGGAATGCAACGTCCAATGCATTAACCGGGCCATGCCCTTCGGCAACGGACATGACATCCTTGCCGTCGACATTCACTTTAACAACAGCTTCAGAAACGGTTTTCAGGTTGCCATTTGCATCAAAGCGACGCTCCACCATGACGCGGAAGCTTTCAACCTTGAAGAATTCCGGCACCGAGCCGAGCGTCTTGAGAGCAAGAATTTCGAAGCTCGCATCGGCTGCCTCATAGGCATAGCCCTGTGCCTCACGGTCCTTGACGATGGAAATGAGCGTATCAAGGCGGGGATCGTTTTTTCCAACCTCGATGCCACGGCGCTTGAGCGCGTTAATGAAGTTGGACTTGCCACCCTGATCGGACACCATGACCTTGCGCATGTTGCCAACAGATTCCGGTTCCACATGCTCGTATGTTTTCGGATCTTTCAGCAGAGCCGAAGCATGGATGCCTGCCTTTGTCGCGAAAGCAGATGATCCCACATAGGGAAGCTGTGTGTCTGGCGACCGGTTCAACAGCTCATCAAACGTGCGCGAAAGCTTGGTGAGACCGTCAAGCTGGGCTGTATCGATGCCGGTTTCGAAGCGGGTATTGTAGGCATCTTTCAGGATCAGCGTCGGGATGATCGTGACCATATTGGCGTTGCCGCAGCGCTCGCCGATGCCATTCAGCGTGCCCTGCACCTGACGCACGCCTGCCTCGATGGCAGCTAGCGAATTGGCGACGGCCTGTCCGGTATCGTTATGGGCGTGGATGCCGAGGTGATCACCGGGAACGCCAGCTGCGATGACCTTGGCGATGATCTCGCGAATTTCTGTTGGCTGGGTTCCGCCATTGGTATCACATAGCACCACCCAGCGGGCCCCTGCTTCATAAGCCGTCTTTGCGCAAGCCAGAGCGTAATCCGGATTAGCCTTGTATCCATCAAAGAAGTGCTCACAGTCGACCATCGCTTCCTTGCCAGCACCGATGGCGGCCTTCACAGAGTCAGCGATGCTTTCGAGGTTTTCCTCGTTTGTGCAGCCGAGCGCCACCTTCACATGGTAGTCCCAGCTTTTTGCGACGTAGCAGATAGCGTCGGATTTCGATTGCAACAGCTCTGCGAGACCCGGATCATTGGAAACAGAAACGCCGGCACGTTTGGTCATACCAAATGCGACGAAGGATGATGCGCTCGTGCGCTTGGCGGAAAAGAAAGCCGTGTCGGTGGGGTTCGCACCAGGGTAGCCGCCCTCAACATAGTCGAGGCCGAAATCATCGAGCATCTTGGCAATGGCAATCTTGTCTTCAACAGAGAAATCAATGCCGGGAGTCTGGGCTCCATCGCGCAATGTCGTGTCGAAAAGATAGATGCGTTCCTTGGTCATTCTCATTTCCATCCCGCCAGGTTGCGGCTCATTAAGCGTTTTTCGCGTATTTGTCAGTGGCCCTGATCAGTTGATCAAGTATGCCGGGTTCCGAAAAGGCATGCCCTGCCCCCTCAATCAGGTGAAAATCCGCGCGCGGCCAGGCCTTTGAAAGCTGATAGGCGTATTTGGCAGGGCACGGCATGTCATAGCGTCCATGAATGATGACACCATCAATGTCTTGAAGCTTATGCGCATCGCGCAGCAATTGACCTTCTTCCAACCATCCTGAATGCGTGAAGAAGTGATTTTCAATGCGCGCAAAGGCGAGCGCAAAATCATCATTTTTAAACGGGTCGGATGTGGAAGGTTCCGGAAGGAGCGTGATTGTTTCGCCCTCCCACGTGCTCCATGCCATCGCGCACCTGATCTGTTCGTCCTTGTCATCGCCAATCAGGCGTCTGCGATAAGCGGCCATCAGGTCGTCGCGCTCGGCCTCCGGGATTGGCGCAATAAAGCGCTCCCATTTTTCAGGAAACATTTCGGAGACGCCGCGCTGGTAGTACCAGTCGAGTTCGTCCTTGGTGAGCATGTAGACACCGCGCAGGATCAGTTCACTGACATGATCGGCATGCGTTTCGGCATAAGCCAGTGCCAAGGTCGATCCCCAGGAGCCGCCGAAGACCTGCCATTTTTCAACGCCGACCATCTGGCGCAGGCGTTCAATGTCCTCAACCAGATGCCAAGTCGTGTTGTTTTCAAGGCTTGCAAAGGGTGCGGAGCGTCCGCAGCCGCGCTGGTCGAACAGGATGACGTCGTAGCGGGCCGGATCAAATAGGCGGCGATGGGCCGGGCCGCAGCCGCCACCAGGGCCACCATGCAGGAAGACCGCAGGCTTTGCGCCCTTTGTGCCGATACGCTCCCAATAGACACTGTGGCCGTCACCTGTGTCGAGAAAGCCCGTCTCGAACGGCTCGATTTCGGGGTAAAGCGTGCGCAAATCACTCATGTTGATGCCTTTGGCCAGTGATCAGTGTCATGATCCGGATGTTGGTGATTGGTGGAAGTCACGGCGTTCAGCCCACCAGCAAGATCGGGGCGGTCAATCTCATCGCTCGGCAACTCCACCAAATGCGCAAAGAATGCCACCCGCGACACGATGCCATCATTATGTTCGGGCACCACAGAGGACGGGTCGTCAAGGCTGCCAAGAGCAATCGCAATTGTTGGCGACCCGATGGTTTTGAAAAATAGTGGTGTTCCGCAATTTTCACAAAATCCGCGTTTGACCGGATCCGAGGAGTGAAACCACTTTGGCGTGCCGCGCGTGACCGAGAATTCCTCATTCTTTGCACTTGCAAGCGGCATGAAATAGTTGCCAACGGCCTTCTGGCACATACGACAGTGGCAGAGATGGGCGCCTTCAAGCGCACCTTCCACATGATAGCGCACTGCACCACATTGGCAGCCGCCGGAATAGGCCCGTTTGCCGGTCATCCAAACACCCCTGCCCACCAGAGCACCCCGGCTGTGATCGCCACCACAAGAACGCCTTTGGCAATCAGCCCGTAGAAAAGCCATTTTGGCATCTTCATGTTGGGATTGGGCGTGTTCATCTTTTCACTTCCCATGTTGTTACCCGTTCGCCCGTTTCCGGGTCCTTGCCATCCTTGAGCTGAATACCCTTGGCCACCAGATCATCGCGGATTCTGTCGGCCTCCGCCCAGTTCTTTGCCTTGATCATTTCCAGACGCATCTGAATGATCGCATCGACGCCTTCAGCCAAAGCGTCCGAAACTTCCGCCTTTTTCGGCAAGACGCCCAGCAGGTCGGCACTCGCAGCAAAGGCGGCGGGATCTGTTGACGCTAGACTGTGCAGGGCCTGAATGGCGGCAACCGTGTTGAGATCATCGGACAATGCCTCAACGACTGACGCGTGAACCGGACCTGAGGCATCCCCATCGGTCGGCCATTTTGCAATCAGGCGCTCAGCCTCCTCCAGGCGCTTCACGCTAAAATCAATCGGCTCGCGGTAATGGGTCATCAGCATGGCAAGGCGCAACACTTCGCCCGGCCATTTGCGGCCGCCGAATTTCTCGGTTTCCAGCAGCTCGTGGATGGTGATGAAGTTGCCCTCGGATTTGGACATCTTCTTGCCTTCCACCTGCAGGAAGCCGTTGTGCATCCAGACTTTGGCCATAACATCAGTGCCATGGGCACAACGCGACTGGGCGATCTCGTTTTCATGATGCGGGAAGATCAGGTCCAGCCCACCACCATGAATGTCGAAAGTTTCGCCCAGATAACGCTTCGACATGGCCGAGCATTCAATGTGCCAACCAGGACGGCCATGGATGGTGATCGTCTCCCCATCAACATTGAACTCGGCACTCCAGCCTGGTTCATTTTCCGCAGATTCTTTCCACAGAACGAAGTCGGACGGGTTTTTCTTGTGACCCTCAACCGCTATGCGCGCGCCAGCCTGCTGGTCTTCCTGCTTGCGCTTGGAAAGCTGACCATAATCATCCATGGATGGGACTGAAAAGAGCACCTCGCGCCCCTCCCCGCCGACGGCAATGTAGGCATTGCCCCGCGCCAAAAGTGACTGAATGATCTCGACCATCTGGCTAATATTCTCAGTTGCCCGCGGCTGCACAGTCGGCTCAAGGCAGCCGAGTGCGGCAACATCTGCCTTGTATTGCGTCTCGGTTTTTTCCGTCACCTTGCGGATCGCATCATTGAGCGGCAGATCGGGAAAGTCGCGCAGCGCACGCGCGTTGATCTTGTCGTCAACATCGGTGATGTTTCGCACATACGTCACATGGTCCGCGCCGTAGGTTTGGCGCAGCAAGCGATAGAGCACATCAAAAACGATTGCCGGACGCGCATTACCGATATGGGCATAGTCGTAAACGGTGGGACCGCAAACATACATTCGCACATTATCAGCCTCGGACGGCACGAATACCTCCTTGGCGCGGTTTAGCGTGTTGTAGAATTTCAGTTCCGGCGTTTCAGCCATTCATAGCTCCCAAATGTCATTGCCCGGCTGGCCGGGGCGTTTTGAGCTCTTGGGATGCTTGAGACGAAAACGGCCAGGCCAGCGGTATCGCTAGCGAATAATGTTCCGGCAAATAATGCAGATGCGCGTTTTCATGTTTTGCCTTATCGCGCTTTGCTTGTGGCACGTCAAGGTTTTTGCCACGTCAAATGTACATTCATCGCTACCGCCCTCAATCTGCCTCATTTGGCCAGCACATGCCGCGCCCATAAATAAACGGGAATCGAGGAAACACCCATGAGCGATGCTCAAAAAGCCACACAGGTTCAGTTGGAAGAACGCTACCGCCCAGTCGGCATCAAGGCCGTTCTTGCCGCCGCAATGATGTGTGCAAATAAGAACAATTCAATCAAGCCGAAGCCCGCAAAGGCAGGTTAACGATCTGCACAGTGTCACACTGAGCCTTTGAATAGATTGCCGCCGGGACCCGTTCCGGCGGCTTCTTTTTTATTTCCCGCGAGGTTTACCAATTTGCGCTATGTCAAGGATTGATAAACTTCATCGTTTTAGCCTTTTACTTGACCGGACGAGCGAGAGCGCGTTTCATGTCCGGTGTTAATTGAGTGAAGGGGTCCAGCGAGACAATTTTGCTTCGCCAGGATCCGGAAGGAGACTGAAATGAACGCCAAGAAAGAGCCTCAGCAGGTTCATCTGGAAGACCAATACCACCCGCTGGGAATCAAGGCAGTTCAGGCCGCCGCCGAGCTGGCAAGCGATCATATTGAAGCGATCAAGGAAAAGCCGAAGAAAAAGGCTCAGACAACCGAGTTTATGGACTGACCTTTTCCCAATGCGGCGGACAGTGAGCAAGCCGCAATTTTGGAACTGCTAAAACAAGCTCATTTGGCCGCTGGGCGCTTTTGGGTCCTCAGCCTTCGGGGACTTGGCGGGGGATTGCGTTATTGGCGCCGGAGATTGAACTTCCGGCCCGGTGTTGTTGACTTTGTTCACCAAGTCCGAGACCGCAATTGCATCAAAAAAGCCCTCGTCCGGCGCGCGCATCAGATCTGCGACATCGCGCGGCTCTTGGCTCTTGCAATCCAGCCAACGTTCAAAATCTTCCGGTTGAATGACCACGGGCATGCGGTGGTGTATCGCTGAAAACGCGGGATTGGCCTCGCAGGTCAGGATTGCCGCAGTATCAACTTCGGAGCCATCGGCAGACGACCAGGTTTCCATCAACCCTGCAAAAGCAACAATGCGCCCATGCTTTGGTTTAACCCAGTATGCCTGGGACTTTTCCCCGCTTCCCTTCGGCGGTCTGTGCCACTCATAAAACCCCGATGCAGGTATGAGCACACGTCTGTGGCGCATGGCGGCGCGAAACGAGGCCTTGCCTATCGCCGTTTCAGAACGGGCATTGATGAGCAACGGAAAATCCCGAGGATCTTTCACCCACCCGGGGATAAATCCCCAGCGTACCAGCATGGCCTTCCTGCTCGGCATGTTGGAGCCGGGCTCCGGCGTTTCGCCTTCCGTGATGATGATAATCGGCTGGGTGGGCGCAATGTTAAATCGGGCCGGAAAATCCTCAATAAGTGCAATTGAGAAGAATTCCAGCAGATCGTCAGCTGTTCCGGTCAGGGCAAATCGTCCACACATGAATTACAGCTTGTCACCGTTCTTCGCCACAGGTCAACATAGTACCTATGGAATCACGACCTCACCCAGCCGCCTCCGCCGTATTGCGCCGCGACGGGCGTTATCTTCTCGTCAAGCGTGGCGCACCACCTGCCGAGCTTCAATATGCGTTTCCGGGTGGTCGTTGCGAGCCCGATGAGGCACCGGAAAGCGCTGCCCTGCGCGAGTTGCAGGAGGAAACGGGCATTGCTGCGCGAAATCCACGCCTTTTTGCGCAATATGACCTGCCGAGCGAAGGTTGGCACTATTTTCTATCAGTTTACATTGTGGACTTTGATTATGCTGCGGAACCAACCGCCAGTGATGACGCGCTGGAGGCCGAATGGTTCACCCCGGCGGAAATCGCAGAGCTTCCCGTGCCGGAGAGTGTGCGTGATTGTCTTCTACGACTTGAGAAATTCTTCGCTGGCACCTAATAAATGAAAAGAGAAAACTTCCGTCACCTTTTCAAGGCCAATCAACGCATGTTCAAGCCAGCCCTTGCCGTTGCCGTATTTGTCGCATTGCTGGCCGGAACCAATGTCGCGGCGCAGGAGGCCACAGAGACGGCACCTTCTGTTTCCAAGCCTGCCCCTTACGATGACCGCCTGTTGCGCCTTTCAGAAATTCTGGGCGCTCTACACTTCTTGCGAAACCTCTGCATCGAAGACGGTGAACCGGAATGGCGTGGTCTGATGGATGGCCTATTGGCGGAGGAAGCAGGCAATGAGCCAGAGCGCAAAGCAAAGCTCACAGCCGCTTTTAATCGCGGATATCGCACTTTTGCAGCGCTGAACAACGAGTGCAGCCCGCAGCTGCGTGCTGTTGCAGAGAAATACCGTGCTGAAGGAGCAACACTTGCTGGGGAAATTACAGCGCGATACGGAAATTAACGATTAATTCACCTGTTTTTTCATCCCCCCGTGCCGTTTTGGGAAAAGCCTGTTAAAGTCGTTAACAGTGCGGTAAGAATTTAGCAGGCTGCACTGGCAGGGATGTAAATATGGATCACAGTTTCAACGAAATCGACGACATGATTGTCCAGGAGAAGATGCAAGTCGCCCTGGAATATCAGAACGAAGCCTGGGCGGACGGCATGGCGGATGGCATTGAGCCTGAGATCATTGCTGACGCAGCGCTTGCACTTGCGATGAGGGAAACGATCCGCATTCATGGCGAGGGCGGCGCTGAAGCCCTGCTGGAAAGCCTTCGGGAGCGTATGCTGGCGGGTGAGTTTTCACCTGAACGGACCATTCAATAGTCCGAGGGTTAGCCCAATGAACAAAGCTGATTTGAGACGAATCTGGCTTTCAACTGTCGCATCCGCTGCGACGGGCGTTGCTATTGCCGTGTCTGGTGGCATCTACTCCAGCCCAGCGTGGGCGCTCAGCGAACTGCAACAAACTGCGCCAGATGAAGAACAGCAGGCGGACGATGCGCAGACCGGCGATGAAACGCCAGTCGTTGAAAAAGGCCTGCCGCTTCCCGAACCTCTGATTTCAGAAAAACAACCGACAAGCGCAACGGCTGATTTTGACCACAATAACGGCGAACTTCCCGATGCTGTTGCGCGCATGCGGACGCTCATCATCGAGGCAGCAGCTGCCGGCGACCTTGATCGCGTTGCGACACTGATGAACCCCGGACCTGACCAAACCGATATTGGGCCGGATGATTCCGGCAATGACCTTGCGGTTGCGCTTCGCAACATGTCGGGTGATGTCGATGGCATGGAAATCCTGGCCATTATGCTGGATGTGCTGTCAACCGCTCATGCCGTTGTTGACGCAAACACACCCAACGAAACCTATGTCTGGCCGTATTTCGCCGAGCGACCGATCAATGATCTGACGCCGCCCGAAAAGGTGGACCTGATGCGCATCGTGACGGCTGGAGATTACGCCGACATGCTGGAATATGGCGGATACAACTTCTATCGCATTGGCATCACCGCCGAAGGTCGCTGGAAATTCTTTCTGGCAGGCAACTGAATGCGAAACACACCTTGCCCCGGCTGGTGAAACGCCCTACCTCTCCATCGAGTTTTACGGGACAGGGTCATGATGCAATCCGCGTTTCTTCCAGATCAGAGCTTTCTGCGCGTAACCGGCGCGGACGCGAGCGACTTTTTACAAGGGCTTGTAACTACCGACATTGAGGCACTTGGCGATGGTATCGCAATGCCTTCGGCCCTGTTAACGCCGCAGGGCAAAATTCTCTTCTATTTCCTCATCAGCCGCCTGCCTGATGGTTTTCTCATCGAAATCTCTGCTGATCAGGCCGACGGCTTTGCGAAGCGGCTGACGATGTACAAGCTGCGCCGCGCGGTCGAAATTGGTGCTGTTGAGCACATGGGCGTGAGCGTTTTTGCGGGTGAGGACGCGCCCACGGGCGCACCACGCGATGCGCGCTTTGCCACGGCTGGCATCGCCGTTGCCCGCCTTCCCGGAAAACACAGCGAGGGCGATGCGAGCGCATATGATGCATTACGCATCGAAGCCTGCGTCGTTGAGCCATGTCGGGATTTCGCACTTTCTGACGCCTTTCCCCATGACATCTTGATGGACGTCAATGGCGGCGTTTCTTTCAAGAAAGGGTGCTTTGTGGGCCAGGAAGTTGTTTCCCGGATGAAACATCGTGGGACAGCACGGCGCAGACCCATTCAGCTATCGGCCAAAGTGGCACTCAGCGAAGAAGGCACCACAATCACCTGCAACGGCAAGCAGATCGGCGTTGTTGGTACGGTCGATGGCAACCGCGCGCTCGCCATCGTGCGGATTGACCGCGCTGGTGCTGCAATCGCCTCCGGTGCCACGATATTGGCCAATGAAACCCCTGTGGAACTCATGCTGCCTGCGTGGTCCGGCCTTGAATTTCCAACTGAGCCAAGCGAGGACTGATAATGGCTGCGAAGGAACCGCGCGCCTGGCAGCGCATGCTTTCCGGCAGACGCCTGGATCTTCTCGACCCTTCACCGCTGGATGTTGAAGTTGCCGATATTGCCCATGGACTCGCGCGCGTTGCCCGATGGAACGGGCAGACCTACGGTCAGCATGCATTTTCGGTCGCCCAGCATTCACTCGTGGTGGAAGAGATTTTCCGTCGCAACAACAAATCTGCCAGCGCAGACGAATTGCTGGTCGCGTTGCTTCACGATGCACCCGAATATGTGATCGGCGACATGATATCGCCTTTCAAGGCGGTTGTTGGCGGCGGCTACAAGGCCGTCGAAAAGCGGTTGGAAGCCGCCATCCATTTGGCATTTGGACTTCCCGCCCACCCTTCCAGAGAACTGAAGGCCGCCATCAAGAAAGCCGACACAATTTCGGCATTCTTCGAGGCGACCCAACTTGCAGGCTTTGCCGATGAAGAAGCGCGCAAGATATTCGGTCAGCCGCGCGGCATTACCGTCGATATGCTGCTGATCGATCCGCTGCCGGTCACTGAGGCGCAGGCGCTCTTTGTCGCGCGTTTTGAGGCCATTCAGGCCATGCGGGCGGTGTGACAATGCCAATAATAGCTGTCTCTCCTCTGTCCCAAATCGCTGAAGTTGCGGTGCGCATGAAGGCGCGCGAGATGATTTCCCTACTGGCTGAGGGGCATGACTTTCATCGCCCTGCCGTCATTGCCAAGGACAGACATCTAAATCTTGCAGTCAATGATGTGGTTGCAGCAGGCGACGGACTGGTGACGCCGGAAGAAGTGCACGTCCAGCGCATCATCGAATTTGCGCGCAGCTGGGATCAAACGGCCCCGCTGCTGGTTCATTGCTGGTTCGGGGTCTCGCGCTCACCAGCAGCTGCACTAGTGGCAGCTCTTGCTGTCAAACCCGAGTTGGACGAAGAGGCGCTTGCGTTGAGCTTACGCAAAGCGTCGCCGCAGGCCAGCCCCAACTTGCGCATTGTCGCCCTCGGCGACAAACTGCTGGGACGCGGTGACCGTCTCCTCGAAGCCGTCAGCAATATTGGACGAGGCGCCGATTTCGTAGACGAAGCACCCTTCAGCTTTGAGTTCTAGAAATGGTTGGAAATCCAGCGGCATTGATAGGGTGCAAAAACAATGTCGTTTGAGAACTCGCGCACAGCATCACCCGATAGAAGATCAACCCATTCATCGCCACCAATCAGATTGAGCGACATGGCCGGGATAACGACCTCTTCGTCTGTCATGTTATGAATTGCGAAGATTGACTGCGACCGATCCATGCTCTGGCGCCAAAAGCCGAATAGCTGCTCACCCAGCTGCAGGGTAAACTGTGTGGCATTGGGATGAAACGCGCGTTGCGCCGTGCGAATCCTGATGATTCTCGTCAACTCGGCAAATATCTTAGCGTGGCGACTTTCCGGGTCCGCCAGGGCGGCAATCAGATCAGGGTAGTTCCATTGGTGCCGATTGATGGCGCGGTTATAGCCCCGCTTCTCAACGCCCGAATAGTCATTCTCGGTAGCAAGCAGCGAATGAATATAGAGGGCCGGAATGCCTTCCAGCGCCAGCGCTATCGCCTGAGAACAGAGGAAGCGGGCGCTGTTATGCTCGTCCTCCCCACGCACGGTTCCCTTCATCGCATCATAGAGCGAAACGTTGAGTTCGTAGGGTTTTTGACCGCCATCCGGCAGTCTACGCATGCTCACCAGCCCGCCGAAGCCCTTCACAGTTTCGATCATGGCGGTCAGATCCTCATCCGGGATCAGCCCCTCCGCCGGGCGCAGACCTATTCCATCATGCGATGCGGTGAAGTTGAAATAGGAGCAGCCAAGCTGCGCCGGGGGCATCGCCATTTGCCAGGCGTTCAGATAGCGTGAGGTTCCATTCAGCAGTCCATGCAACACCAATGGCGGCAGCGAGAAATTATAAATCGCATGCGCCTCGTTGCGATTGCCGAAATAGGACAGGTTTTCAACATTGGGAACGTTAGTCTCGGTGATCAGAACGACGGGTTCTTCCGCATAGTCCGCCAAGAGCCGCATCAGCCTGATGATCTCGTGGGTCTGCCGGAGATGGATGCAGCTTGTGCCGATCTCCTTCCAGGTGAAGGCCACAGCATCCAGCCGAATTGTTCGCACGCCGCGATCGATGTGGAATCGCATAATGCGGAGAAATTCCAGCAACACTTCCGGGTTTGAAAAGTCGAAATCCACCTGATCGTGGCTGAATGTGCACCAGACATGCTTTGTGCCGTTGGCAGTTTCCACCTCGCGCAACAATGGGTGAGCGCGCGGCCGCACCACCTGGCTCAAATCCTCATCCGGCGAAGCTTCCATGAAAAACTTGTCATAGGGCTCATGGCCCTGAAGATATTCGTTGAACCAGGTCGACTGGCTGGAACAATGGTTCAACACCAAGTCTGACATCAGACGAAAATCTTGCGAAATGCGCGTGATATCTTCCCAATCCCCCAGTAAGCCATTCACCGCGCGATAATCGGTGACTGCGAAGCCATCGTCCGATGTGAAGGGAAAATAGGGCAGGATATGTACGCCGTTGATGGTACCCTTGAGGTAGCGTTGCAGAAAATCATTCAAAATGTCGAGCGGCTTGTGCTCGCCATCAATTAGCGTGCCGCCATAGGTGATGACATAGGCGTCCTTCTCATTCCAAAGCGGGTTATTGAGTGAGCGGCCGCGCCTGCGCGATCTCAACTCATCCGGCCAAAAAGCTCGGACGACATCATAAACCAACTTTCGGGTATCATGCTCGGGGTAAATGGAACCGATAAAAACTTCCAGCCCTTCGCGAAGTCCGGGCGAAAACTGATCGAGGAACGCGGCATCAGCCGAAATATTTTCAGTGTTCATGGCGTGAAATTATCACCGCAAATACGAATGGCAAGAAAAAATGCAATTCTTCATGTGGGTGAAAAAATAGGCATCTTGTGCATGGCAAATAAAAAGCGGGACCAAGGCCCCGCCGATTCCGTAGCAGCAATTTTCCTCGATTTACGCGGCCTCCACCGGGCCGCGCTCGATATGCCGACTGACCGCCGCGCGAACAGCCTCGACATTCTCATAACGTGTTCCATCAAGATCAATGACGGGAAACTTCACTGCGATGAATTTGACGGCGTCCCCGTCAGGTACCGCTATGCCAACAGGCACCCCTTGGTGCTCAACAACTGTCTTGCTCATAAATTACTCCCGCAGCTTGCAGCTGCACAATTCCAGAAATCCGTTTGATTGGTCTAACGCGATGCTGGCGCGTCACATTCGGCTGATCTGGCGACAATATCGCTCAGCGAGAATGGACATACGGGAGAGTTGCCAAGTCTGAGCAGCATGATTTTTCAAACCTCTGAACATCAGTTTCTCCTCACTCCTGACAGGCGGTAGCTTCGAGAAAGTCTCCTCAACCCAAAAAGCTTTACCACCTACGACTTGCATCGCATAAAATAGGTACGCAATCGCGCCACGTCAACGCTGACCCACCGTTTATTGGAATATATTTTTTACAGCACTCAAATGTTGCAGCTTCACGACAAAACGAATCCCAAATACTAACAAATGACAGAAATATACACCAATATCGCGGCATTTCCTACATTGCGGCGCAGCAAGTATCTTCGCACTTGCGAGATTTCTTATGCAACCGCAGGCTTAATAGCGGATACTTCTCGAATCGGCCAGTGCACAATTGCAGCAAAGATTCCCAGTGCAACGCCGAGCCACCAGACCTCGTCGAATGAGCCGAACCGGTCGTAGAGAAAACCACCAAGCCACACACCCAGGAACGAACCAATCTGGTGCGAGAAGAACACCACGCCCGACAGTAAACCAAGGTTTCGTGTCCCGAACATGACAACGACGAGACCGTTTGTTGGCGGCACTGTGGAAAGCCACAGAAGACCCATGACAATTGAAAAGATGATGACGCTCGTCGGCGTTTGGGGCAGCAACAAGAATGCGGTAACCGCAATGGAACGTCCAAGATAAATAAACGAAAGCAACCGTGCCTTGGAGCGGCGCTGTCCGGCGAAACCGGCAGAAAGCGAACCGATGATATTGAAAAGGCCAATGAGAGTTATCGCGATCACAGCATAGGACACATCAATCCCGATATCCCCCAGATAGGCCGGGAAGTGCGCCGTGATGAAAGCGACCTGAAATCCGCAGACGAAAAATCCGAAAAAGAGCAATACGTAGCTCTTGTGGGCGAATGCCTCGCGAATAACCTCCAAGACAGATTGCTGGTATGCATTGGCCTCGCCTGCCTGGCCATTGCCAGCATTGCCACGCAAAACGATGCCCAATAGAGGTATCGCCAGCATCAAGCCGCCCATAATGACGAGCGCGTGCTGCCAATCGAAATAGGAAATCAACCCTTGGGTCAAAGGGGCGAAGACAAAAGTGCCAGCCGACCCGGCTGCGGTTCCAATGCCGAAAGCCATCGACCGGCGCTCTTCGCTGACCACCCGCGAAAAGGCCGACAAAACGATGGAGAAAGACGCTGCGGCGACGCCGAGACCGGTCAACATGCCGCCGCCAAGGTTCAGCCACATGATGCTGGACGTCCAGCTCATCAGCACAAGGCCTGCCGCATAGACGATGCCAGCTAGAACCAGAACACGTGCCGTGCCATAACGGTCGGCAAGGCCGCCAAAGAAGGGCTGACCAATCCCCCAGGCCAGGTTTTGCAGCGCCATGGCAAGACCGAAATCAGACCGCCCCCAGCCAGTGTCAGCAAGAAGCGGGATTTGGAAGAACCCCATCGCAGACCGCGGCCCCATGGACAGAAGCAGGATGAGTGAACCTGCGGTAATGACGATCCACGCCCGTGAGGACTTGTCTGAGGTATGCATGTGGTGACTCCTTTGCCACGGAAGGTAGATGATACCTGCAAACTGGCAAATGCAAATTATTGAATTGGTCTGACAATAAGTTTGATAGATGTGCGCAAGGCAGACCTACCGCGCTTTGTAGGTCCACCCCTGCGAACGTTTTTCAATGACATTCACTGCCATGCCTGCCTCAAGCGCGCCCTCGCCGCGTGCAACTGCATTCCAGCCAAACACTGGTCCGGGCACACGTTTGTCGGTGGAGAACCGCAGGTGACTAAGAGCGGGCAACGGATCTGCCAGCCCTCGCTCACCGGTACACTGGTCCTGCGTCGTCATTACACAGCGCACACAGGGTTTCACCATATCCAGGCGCACTCCGTTAATCTCGATTGCGGCCCATTTGTCTTCCACCCACGGCTCATCGCATTCAATGACAATATTGGGGCGAAAACGCTCCATACCGACCGGAGCTTTGCCCGTCGCCTCCAGGTGCGCATTGACCTCTCTCAGCGATGCAGTTGTGGTTACGAGATAGCCAAAGCCATCGGCGAAACCAACAGGAACGCCCTCCCCCGCCCATTCTTCGCTGGAAAGGCGGGTACTGCCATGATCGAAGAAGACCAATTTCACCTCGCGCGCCAGCCAGTCTGAAAGCTTGGCGTTTACACTGTCGGCAGCGACCGCGACATCAACATCAGAGTCCCAAATGTTGACCTTCATTCGTGGTGCATCCGGCGGCACCACCAGGATCTCTTCTGCGCCACGGCGCAAAAGCAGGTAGGCCATTTGCGGCAAAGGCTGGATTTGCGCCAGCGCCTGGCAATTGCGCTGCGTCACAAATTTTCCCTCGGCATCAACCACCATGAAGCGGCGATCGCCCAGCAGCCCCGAGGTCGTTGCCAGCACCTTGGGCATGGGAATGCCACGCATGCTTTTCACCGGATAAATGTGCAGGCTTTCAACCTTCATCTCGTGTCACCCTATTTCTTCCAAAAACTGATCACGGAATTCCACCAGACGCTGGTGCCGCTTCTGCGCCATACGCTGGCCGGTTTCGGTTTGAAACCCGTCGGCCAATTTGAACAGCTTGATCGGAAAATGATCAATGGCATAAGCCTTGTCGTCCAGCTCGCGGGCTTCTCCAGCGGCATCGCCCACATGATGGAGACCGGAATTCATGCGCCCGCCAATATAGAAGCACCGCGCAATTCCAATAGCACCGATTGCATCCAGTCGATCCGCATCCTGCAGCGTTTTGGCCTCAATTGTCTCCGGCGCAATATTGGCGGAAAAGCTGTGGGTGAGAACCGCATGGCTAACGGCCTGAATGCGTGCAGCATCCCACCCCAAAGCAACCAGAATGCCAGAGGCCTTTTCAGCCGCCAGTCGCGAAGCCTGCGAGCGAAGCGGTGAATTCTTCTCCACCGAAACGCAATCATGCAGCAGTGTGGCGGCTGCCAGCACGTCTCCATCGCCACCCTCTTGCGCCTGAATGCGCATGGCGTTTTTGAAAACGCGCAATATATGCGCGAGGTCATGAGAACCATCATTGCTGTCACAGGCAAAGGGTATCAGCTCTCTGGCCAGATTTTCATACGGTGCGAAAGCCGCTGAAAAATCATTCACGGGTGATTCCTCGACAGATACATTCATGCCTCAGGCTTAGCGGCATCACCTTCTGCGGACAACCCGGGATCCTCAACCACTTCTCGTCGCAAGCTGCGCTGATAGAAAAGACCAATACCGATCAGCACGCCGCCAAGCCCAATGAACGAAAGTGCCCGCAAAATGCCTTCAAGGTTGGACATGTCGATCAGGAACACCTTCAAAACTGCGACCAACACGAGGACTGCGGACGCCAGGCGCAGTGCTTTTGCATTGTAGCGAGAGCCGACAACCAGCAGCAACACGCCCAATGCAAGCCAGACTACCGAATAGGTGTACATCTCGCTTTGCAAGAACCCCTTCCAGTCAGCAATTCCAGCACCCTGCCAATAGCGGCGAACCGACAGAGTCACCCACAGAAACGCCAACAGCGCACCGGCGACAGAAAGCCCGCGCACATAGAGCAATGGCCGTTTTTCGCGCGCATAGAAGGCCAGACCGAAAAACGCGGCTGATGGCATGAGATAACCAAGCAGCAGCAGATTGAAGAACGGATATGCGCCGGTCATCTCACCGCTGAAAAAGGGATTGAGGGTGAACATATGTGCCGCGAGCGCCGACAGCATGGAAATGCCACCGACAATCATAGAGCCCCATCGGAACACCGGACTAGGCGCTTTCATGTCGAGCGTCATCAGAACCGCCGAACCACCCACGGATAGCAGCGTATAGATCGACTGCTCGGCAAGGCTTGGCGCTCCCGCATTCAAAACGCCGCCATTCAGCGCATGGCGGGTCAAAATGGCAGCCGTCATCAACATAAGAAGGCTTGCGAGTGCCTGCAGGAAATTGCGAATGCGTGCGTCCGGCCAGTTTTTCAGCGCGTAGGCACCAAGCGCCATCAATACCGCAGGAATACCGTAGCCTGGAAGCAGTTGATTGAAAAATGGTGTGCGCGACAGGGAAAGATCGCCAACCAAACTGGGCTGCCATCCGATGCGTGCGAGGATGATAACGCCTGACAACCCCAGCATCCACGGCAACGCCAACCACGCGCGTTTGCGAGTGCCCAGGAGATAGAGCATGCCAACTACTGCAATCAGAATGGTGGTGACGACTGTGTCTGTGAAGGCGTGAACAGCAATGATCACGGCCATGTAGGAACCTGCGGCAAGAACATTGATAATGCTGTTGGTCCAGGCACCCTCGGGTCGGGTTCGATGGATCCATTCGGCGCCAGCGAGATAATAGAACGCGAATACGAGCGCCATCACGCCATATTTGAAATCAATGCCAAAGGCGCCGTACTTGTAAAACGCACCAACCAGCAGTCCCAGCGGAACTGCCCACATGACAAAGCCCCAGAATAGTACGTAAGCCTGAAACGACCGCATGTGTCGACGAAAGGCCAGCGCGCCCGAGGCCGCGAAAAGAACAGCCATTGCGGTGAGCAGTGCTTCGCCATCGATGGAAGCTTGCACAAACACCAGAAAGGCCGCGCCAAGCCCTGCGCCAATGGCAGCAAATGCCGTGGCTATAATGCCCGCCCGCCACCAGGCACCTGCAACCGCCAGAGCCGCGATAATGCCGGCAAAGTGGACAGCGCCCGGGTTCCAAGCCCCGGAATCGCTGTAGACCAGAAGCAGGCCCATTGCTGATGCCAGAGCAGTCAGCGCACTTGTGAATTTGATACCGACATGGCTGAAGTTGGCGAATGCCGCATGAAGCCAGCGCAACGGCAGGGACTGCGCCTCCTCTTTCTCCTCAGCATCGTCTTTGCTCGCTTTGCCGGGCCAGAAAAGAGCGATCCCCGCAATCATCACCAGCTGATTCATGACAATTGCCGTGAGATCGAAATCACTTCCATCTGCCGCGAGCAGCATGACCCAACCAAGTGTAAACAGGTTGGCCAATGAGGGCACAATATTCCAATCGCGAATGCGCGACGCTGCAATAGTCGCCGCCCATGCAAAAGTGAGATAGATGAATAATGCCCATACGCTTGGGTCATCGCTTTGGATGAGCGCAGGCGTGACCATGGACGCAACAAGGCCAAGCCCTGCAAGCGCCTGACCGTGCAGGAGTGACAAGGCGACAGTGGCCAGGGAGACAATCGCCAGTATGGCAAATGCCGTGGATGGGCCAACATAACTGTAGATGGCGTAGGCCGCATATGTAGCGCCAAAAAGGGTCAATGCACCGGCAGCGGTCAAAATGCCTGGCACCATGGCATTCTTCAATGCAGGCAGTTTCAACATACTGGCCCGGCGACGCACAAATTCGCCAATGATCAGCAAAGCAAGACCGAATACACCACTCATTGAAAGCCGCACAGCTGGACTAATCAAGCCGTTTTCAACTGAGTACTTGACCAAAAATACACCGCCCAGAGCCAGCGCAACACCGCCCGCCCACACAGGCCAGCGGGCACCGATCATGCTCTCAAGGCTCTCGCGTTGCCGAGGCGCAGGCTCTGCCGCGTCTTCGATCTGGAGCGGTTCAGGCATCGTCGCCGGTGCCTCTTCTGCGGCTACGGGTTCGTCAACGACCGCGGCCTCCACCAAAGCAGGAGCAACCGGTGGGCCCCATGGCTGCGCAGCTTCAGGGCCTTCTTGAGAAACTTCCGTTTCAGGCGCAGCATCACCCGCCACCAGTCGGGCAGATAATTCTGCCACTTTCTGCTCCAGTTGGGAGATACGTTGCGCAGATCGCCGGTACAGATACAGGGCAATAATAGCGGCCAAAAAACTCAATGCTGAGAGCACAGGCTCACCTTCCATGGATGCATTAGGGCGATATACCCGATTGAGGAACGCCAGATTGATACCGCCAGTTGTCTGACGTCAAGCACGATACGAAGCAGCGAGCACAAACATTCAACCTGCGCGCAAGTTTTCAATAGGGAAAATTGCACAGGTCTCGGTGCCATGCGCCAGCAATTTACCGCTACTATCCCGCAAGTATGCCTCGGATGTGCCCAGCGTACGGCCGCGATGAACCAGCTTGCCTTCGCAGAACACCTCGCCCATTCCCGGCATCAAAGGCCGCACGAGATTGATTTTGAACTCGGCGGTCGTATAGGCCTCCCCCGGTTTCAATGTGCTCATCACCGCGCAGGCAAGCGCGGAGTCCATAATTGTTGCAACCCAGCCGCCATGTACGCTGCCCAACGGGTTTACGTGCTCGCGCATTGGCTTTCCCTTGAACACGGCGCGACCTAATTCAACCTCGGACAAAATAAAGTGAAGGCTCTGGGAAATAGGCGGCGCAGGAAGCTCTCCGGCCAACATGTCCTGCAGTACCTTCAATCCGCCATCTCGTTCCAATGCCGCCAATGGCACTGTTCCGATGGCTGGCACTTCAACGCCTTCGTAAATCTCTATGCTCACGATTTCTCCCCCTCCTGAACCGCGTTGCGAAATGATTTCAAAACCGAGTCACGCAGACCTGCCCGCGCATCCGGCATTTTCACGCCACGAGGCTCATAGACATGGCGCTCCAGAAAATAGCCTGTCAAGGCGAAGGCGTCTTCAATACTCTCTGCAGACGCGGCTTCATTTGTCTCGCCGCCTAAGAATTGCGGTAGCTTGAGCATCTTGTCTGCCCAAGGCTCTCCAGCTTGACGACTGACTGCCCGACCCGATTTTGGTGATACATAGACAAGTTCTTCACGCACGCCTGTCGCCGCGCATGCTGTCAGATCAAGTCCAAAGCCCAATTCATTCAGCATCGCAATTTCAAAGCGTATGTAGAGCTCCCCCGCATCCACCGGCACCCCAAAGTGATCCAGAATTACATTGAGCATCTGATAAAGATTGGCGTGCGGATCTCGCTCGGGCAAAAGGCGCAAAAGCGCTGCCATGGCTTGAACACCATAGACGGAAACCGCATTTTCCATCAGCGCTGCGGCGCGGGACTTCAACGGTTCGATTTTGAACTCACCCAGATGCTCTTCAAGCCTCGCCCGCCAGTTCACCTCAACCAAATTGCCCGGCTGCAATACCGGCTGCATCGTTCGCGACCGCCCAGATCGGACCAGTCCCATGTGCCGCCCATGCGCGAGCGTCATCACTTCAGCTATGGCGGAATTCTCGCCATGCCTGCGGGTTCCAAGAATCACGGCTTCATCGGTCCACTGCATGGTTGGCTTATATCCGCAGCAATCATGGTTGGATAGATAGCGATACTGGTTGGCAAACTATTGCTTTATTAGATAACATTAATTCATAATGTAGATGGAGCGCTCTACAACTTTTGCGATCCGCCGTGTCCACCAAAGAGATTGCGGGAATTAATTGACTTATTTGATGTAATAATCCGAGTATCGCATGCTGGCAGTCGACAACATCCGTTCCCATCCACAACTCATGGCCATACTTCGAAATCAGGCCCGGGCGTTTCTTGATGTCGAAAGAGCCGAACCAAAAGCCGCTTCGATCTTCGGCACACAGCAACGTTTCATGCTTGCCCAATTGGGCGCCTCGATGGTGTTTCGGAGCCGTAATCAGGGGATATTGCTAACCCATTTTATGGCAGCGGCAGCTCAGCACAAAATCAGCAGTCGCAACACGGCAAATAGTTTTCTGCAGGAAATGCTGCAATACGGCCTGGCATCCCATGGCAACGGGATTTCCGACAAGCGCACCAAGCCAGTTCATATGTCCGACTATGCCCGGAAAATGATTGAAGTCTGGCTTTCCATTCATCTCAACGCAATTGACAGCGTTGACGGAAAATCACGCGCGGCAATACTGGCGGAGAGACCGGAGGCTCTGGAGTTCATCCATCCTGTCATTTCCGACACCGTACTCAATTCCCCACATTTCCGCCCCAGCAAAGGCACGATCTCGCTCTTTACATGGATGACTGACGGCGGCCTTATTATGGACCGGATGTTCTCCAGCATATCCGACCCGGAAGACGAAACGGGGCGGATGCTGACAACCTTGCAATCTTTCGATGAGATCGCCCAGCCGCTGCGCATAACCAAGGCCCACCTGTCGCGCCGTATGCGCATTGCGGAAGATAACGGCTGTATCGGCTGGACAGGAAAACGCGGTTCATCAACCTTCTGGATATCCAGCGGCTTTGTCGATGAGTATATCAACTATCAGGTTGGAAAACTGAGCCTCATTAGTGAGGCATTCCGACGCGCGACCTCCAGACTCTGGCTACGTCCCGACAATATCGGAACATGCGCGACCGGATGAATTTGGTTTTATTCCAAAAATGTTACACTAATAGACTGTTTTTTCGTGTATAGATTGTATTTAGCTGTATGGTCTCACTGACTAGGCGGCTCGTGTCGAGAATTATTATCTCGATGTGACGGTGTATTATCCGAATTTTGAGCACTCCCGGTTTAAATTTCGGGGCCTTCATATTCAAAGACCTGATGAACTGCCAGGAGCCGTCTCCTGGCAGTTTCATTTTGGCGACGCTACTTCCGGCGCATGGCCTCCGCCAGTTTGGCTGCGAGTGCGCCCTGCGCCTCATTCGTTGGCTTTGCATTCATCGGGCGATTGCCTGGACGGGATGTGCGATCACCGCGCGGATTCTCGCGATTGTCAGGCTCCCCACCGCCGTCTTTGCGCATAGACAGGCCAATGCGTTTGCGCTTCACGTCAACTTCTGTGACGCGTACCTTCACCACATCGCCCACCTTTACGACCTCGTTTGGATCTTTCACAAAGCGGTCGGCAAGCTGCGAGACGTGGACGAGACCGTCCTGATGGACGCCAATATCCACGAAAGCACCAAAGGCGGCGACATTGGTAACGGTTCCCTCCAGCTGCATTCCCGGCTTGAGGTCGGTGATTTCCTCGACGCCATCTGCAAAAGTGGCCGTCTTGAATTCCGGACGTGGATCGCGGCCCGGCTTTTCCAGTTCCGATATGATGTCCTTCACAGTCGGCAGGCCAAAACGCTCATCAACAAAGACCTTTGGATCAAGCCTTTTCAGCGACGCGCTATCACCCATCAACGTACGCAGATCACGCCCGCACGCTGCCACGATCTTCTTGGCCACACCATAGGCTTCCGGGTGGACCGAAGATGCATCCAGCGGTTCGTCACCATTTGGAATGCGCAAGAAGCCGGCACATTGCTCGAATGTGCGCTGACCAAGACGCGCGACTTTCAACAATTCTTTGCGCGTTCTGAATGCACCTACCTCATTGCGATGAAGCACGATGGCCTCAGCAGTGGCCGGGCCAAGCCCGGAAACACGTGAAAGAAGCGGAACGGACGCGGTGTTGAGATCAACGCCGACGGCATTCACCGCATCTTCCACAACGGCATCAAGCGAGCGGGCCAGATGCCCTTGATCAACATCATGCTGGTACTGCCCAACACCAATGGATTTCGGCTCGATCTTCACCAACTCCGCCAGGGGATCTTGAAGACGGCGCGCGATGGATACTGCCCCACGCAGCGATACGTCGAGGTCGGGGAACTCCTTGGCAGCAGTCTCTGATGCTGAATAGACTGAAGCACCGGCCTCTGACACGACCACCTTTTGCGGCTTTGTGCCCGGCAGATTGGAAATCAGCTCAGCGGCCAGCTTTTCTGTCTCGCGGCTTGCAGTGCCGTTACCAATGGCAATCAGCTCGATATTATGCTTGCGAACGAGACTGGCCAATGTTGCGAGCGATCCAGCAACATCATTGCGCGGCTGGAAGGGGTAGATGGTTGCTGTCTCCAGAAGTTTTCCGGTTGCGTCAACCGCGGCAACCTTGACGCCTGTACGGATGCCCGGATCAAGCCCCAACGTTGCCTTACCTCCCGCCGGTGCGGCCAGAAGCAGGTCTTTCAGGTTACGCGCGAAAACACGAATTGCCTCTTCCTCTGCCCGTTCGCGGATTTCGCGCATCAAATCAAGCGAGAGTGAGGAAGAAAGCTTCACACGCCAGCACCACCCGGCCACATCCATCAGCCACTTATTGCCCGCGCCTTCGGCGCCAATCTGATACTCAGCAGCGATCGTGCGATGCGCTGGCTTGATGGGCGCCGGATCGTCAGCATCGACGTCAATTGTCAGAGAGAGAACTTCTTCATTCCAGCCGCGCAACATGGCCAACGCGCGGTGCGACGGAATATTGGCCCAGCGTTCATTGTGCTCGAAGTAGTCGGAAAATTTCGCGCCTGCTTCCTGCTTGCCGTCCACAACGCGGGCACGCATGAAGGCATTTTCCTTCATATAATTGCGCAACCGACCAATTAGGGTCGCGTTTTCTGCCATGCCCTCGGCGACAATATCGCGCGCACCTTCAAGTGCCGCCTTCACATCGGCCACATCTCCAGTCACGTAGCTTTGCGCCAAAACAGCAGGATCCGCCTTGCGGTCGGCCCAAATCGCCTCGGCCAGCGGCGCAAGCCCACGTTCACGGGCGATTTCCGCGCGAGTGCGGCGCTTGGGTTTGTAAGGCAGATAGATGTCTTCCAGCTCGGCCTTCGTCACAGCTTTGGCAAGTGATGCGGCAAGCTCATCCGTCATCTTGCCCTGGCCCGTGATGCTCTCGGAGATCGAAGTGCGCCGCGCTTCAAGCTCACGCAGGTAAGTCAGCCGTTCGGAAAGATTGCGCAACTGGGTATCGTCCAGCCCGCCAGTGACTTCTTTTCGATAGCGTGCAACGAAGGGCACGGTTGCGCCCTCATCCAGCAGGCCAACAGCAGCTTTCACCTGCTCTGGCCGCGCGTTGATTTCCGTTGCAATAATGTGAGCGATGCGAGCGGCAACCTGGGCTTCGATTTGCGACATGAATGGTTCCTTGAGGGCATGCAATATCTGCCATCGATATAGGGACCGACGCGCCGAAAAGCCAATCCGAATTAGCCCTATTCACAGATCAGGAAACCGTCAGAGCGAGCATTCTGAAAATTACACCTGCCCGCACTGATCGACAGCTGGCGTTTCTGATGAACTGAGCGGACGGCCTTGGATGTCCTGCAGCCTTCGTCTATGACAGAGCATTCGTCGAGACGAGGCCACGCCCATGCAACCCTGCCCCTGCGGTTCCCGAAAACCGTTTTCCGCCTGCTGTGAACCCTATCACAAAGGGATACCTGCCCCCACCGCTAAGGCGCTTATGCGCTCGCGCTATTCCGCCTACGCCACGGGGAATGTTGCTTACGTTGAAAAAACCAATGCAGGCCCTGCAGCCCAGGCGTTCAACCTTCTGGAGGCGGCAATCTGGGCCAAAACGAGCGAATGGCTTGGCCTTGAAATAACGAATCGGAAGGCCGGTCTTGAGGGTGACGAAACAGGAATTGTAAGCTTCACGTTTCACATTCGCCAGAACGGGGAAACCATTTCGGCAAGCGAAACATCTGTCTTCCAGAAACTGGATGGTCGCTGGTATTATTACGACCGCAAGCAAGAGCCAAAGGCCAACGCCGCCAGCATCGGCCGCAACGACCCGTGTTCCTGCGGCTCCGGTAAGAAATACAAGAAGTGTTGCGGGGCCTGAGCAGGCGCTTCCGCCTACTTCGAGAAATCCAGCCCCATCTCGCGGTATCGCTCGGGGTCGTCGCCCCAATTGCCACGCACTTTGACGAAGAGAAACAGGTGCACGGGCTGTTCAAGGATTTCCGAAATTTCCTTGCGGGATGCCATGGAGATCGCCTTGATGGCCTCGCCGCCCTTGCCGAGGGCTATCTTCTTCTGGCTATCGCGCTCGACATAGATCACCTGCTCGATGCGCACGGAGCCGTCCTTGCGCTCTTCCCACTTTTCCGTCTCGACATGTGAGGAATAGGGAAGCTCCTGATGGAGACGAAGGAACAACTTTTCGCGGGTGATTTCGGCCGCAAGCTGACGCATTGGCAAATCCGAAATCTGGTCTTCAGGATAATACCAAGGCCCCTCTGGAAGCTCATTTGCAAGATAAGCCATCAAATCTTCGCAACCAGATCCGTCGGTCGCCGAAATCATGAAGGTCTGGTCGAATTCCACGATTTCGTTTGCAGCCGAAGCCAATTGCAGCAGCGTATCGCGTTTCACACGATCGATTTTGTTCAACGCCAGAACCTTTGTCTGGCGCACTTCCTTCAGGCCTTCCAGTATCTTCTGGATGTCGTCAGTGATGCCGCGCTCGCTATCAATCAGCAGCAATATAACGTCGGCATCCCTGGCACCACCCCATGCGGTGGTGACCATTGCGCGGTCCAGCCTGCGGCGCGGCTTGAAAATGCCGGGCGTGTCCATAAACACAATCTGCGTTCGATCCTCAATCGCAATACCGCGAATGATCGCGCGCGTGGTCTGCACCTTATGGCTTACGATGGACACCTTCGCGCCCACCAGCCGATTGACGAGCGTCGACTTGCCGGCATTTGTCGCACCAATCAGCGCCACAAAACCGGATCTCGTTGACGCCAAATCGGTGTCTGCAGTTTCAATTTCTTCGTTCATTTATGTCCAAACACCTTCACGCTGCAGAAGCCTGGAGGCGGCCTCCTGCTCAGCAATTCTCTTTGAGCGCCCGTTGCCTTCGGCTGGCGCGACGCCTTTCACATCCACCCGTACGACAAAACGCGGGTCGTGATCAGGACCGGAACGGTCCAAAATCTGATATGCGGGCGTTACATTAAACCTTGCATGCGCCCATTCCTGCAACTCGGTCTTGGCGTCGCGACGTGCACTCTCGGCACTCGCCGCGCGATCCTTCCAGTGGGTCACGATGAAATTTCGCGCCACCTCAAGTCCGCCATCCAGATAGAGAGCGGCAATCAGCGCTTCCACCACGTCCGCGCGCACATTTAGCATTCGCTTGCCGGTGATCTTCTTCACATCCGCGCCGGTACGAATAAACTGATGCAAACTCAGCTCGTCAGAAATCTCCGCGCAAGTCGTTGCGCTCACAAGCTGATTGAGGCGCACTGAAAGTTCGCCTTCATCCGCGTTGCCGTAAGTATCGTAAAGCAGCTCCGCCACACAGAGCCCCAACACCCGGTCGCCCAGAAATTCCAGACGCTCGTAGTCCTTGCCACCGGTTGTGCGTGCACTGGAGTGCGTCATTGCACGATCCAGGCGGTCCTTGTTCTTGAAAACATGACCGACTGCCTGCTCCAGAGACTGCTGTTCGGACTTTGAAAGCGGCTGGTGAGGCATCCAGGTCAGTCCACGCTCTTGAACATGCGATCCCAGCGCATGTTAAAGGGCCACTTCCAAACCTCGGAGAACTTGGTGTTGTTGCCGAGCGAGAAGAAAATGATGGACGCGCGACCGACGAGATTTTCCTCCGGCACAAAGCCAACATCAAAACGGCTATCGGCGGAGTTGTCGCGATTGTCACCCATCATGAAATAGTGGCCTTCAGGGACAGTGAACACGCGGGTATTATCACCCAGTCCGTTTGACACTTCATCCAGCGTGTCAAAAGAAACGCCGTTGTCCAGCGTTTCACGGAACACAGGAATATTCTGCGCCGGATCCTTGGCATAATCAGAATCGAAAGTGCCATCTTTCTCACGCTGGACAGCGACGTCGTTCACATAGAGGACGCCGTCACGAACCTGAATCTTGTCACCCGGAAGACCAACCATGCGCTTGATGTAATCAATGCTCGGATTTGGCGGAAAACGGAAAACAACGATATCGCCACGCTTGGGCTGTGACGCCCAAATACGACCCTCAAAAAGGTCGGGTGAGAATGGCAGCGAATAGTGCGAATAGCCGTAGGCGAACTTGTTGACAAAAATATAGTCACCAACCAGCAGCGTCGGCATCATAGACCCGGACGGGATTGTGAAAGGCTGAAACAGCAATGTGCGAATAACAACTGCCAGCAAAAGGGCCTGAATGATGACTGAAACGGTTTCCCAGAAACCCTCTTTTTTTTGGCTCTCAGACACTCTGTCTTCCTTGATCTTGAAGTCTCAATTCACCATCGCGGCGAAAATTATCGGCTCTGTCTAAACGCTTCCATGCTCAGCGGCAATAGTTGAGCGTCTATCCTGTGGTTTGGGGCAGCGCTTCGATGATAACGAAGGCCTGTGCGAGTGGAAAATCATCAGTAATTGTCAAATGAATGGCAGGCACGTGATTTTCCGGCATCATAGCCTCTAATCTTTTTGCCGCACCACCAGTCAGGGCCATTGTGGGCTTACCGCCTGGCAGGTTGGCGACACCCATGTCCTTCCAGAACACACCTTGTGCCAGACCGGTTCCCAGTGCCTTTGAACAGGCCTCTTTGGCTGCAAACCGCTTGGCATAGGAGGCCGCCCGCTCTTTGCGACGATCTGACTTGGCCTTTTCGATTTCGGTAAAGCATCGATTGGTAAAGCGCTCACCAAAGCGCTCAAGCGTCTGCTCAACGCGGCGAATATCTATCAGGTCGCTGCCAATACCAATTATCATGGCTACCCTCTCATTGCGGACAGAATTTGTGCCCAAGTCAGTGTAGGAGGATATATAGGGACCCGCAGCATGACTGCAAAACAAAAAGCGCGTCAGGTTACGCGCTTTTGTTCAAAACCGGAGGTTCTTAAGCCAGGGCTCAGCGGAAAAGTCACGCGAGCCCAAGCTGTCAACAGACATTAGAAACCGCTGTTGCGGAAGTCGCCGCGGTCGATGCGACGCATACGGTGTTCCAGATCGTAGACGTTTGCAGAGCCATTGAGGTATGCAATTTCGCGCTCACGCTGGGTAGGAATGTGGAAAGCTGCTGCTACTTTTTTCAGTTTGCCGAACATCTTGATGTCCTCTTTGCTTCTTCAAGTTCTTGTTGACCTGAAGATAGTGCTGCAACGCACAATTTACCAATACAAAGAAAAGACGTCAGCCATGCGTTTTTAGCATAGCAACTTAACAAGCGACTGATTTAGCGCATCTTATTCGTAAACGCGACGCACTGTTGCAATGCACTCCAGTTCCTTGAGCTGCGTCAGCAACTGGTTGAGCTGTCGCAAATCCCAGACTTCGACATCCAACTGCATTTCTGTGAAATCCGCCGCCACACGCGTCATTGTCAGCGTTTGGATATTCACATCCATCGTCGCAATGTTCTTGGCAACTGTTGCCAGCGTGCCAGGTTCATTGATGCCGTTGAGAATGATACGCGCAGCAAAGCGCGACTTGTTGGCGACGTCCAAATCCCAGCGCACATCAATCCAATGCTCTGGCTCATCCTCAAACTTTTGCAAGGCAGGCGACTGAATCGGGTAGATCGTCAGAGAGGCCTCGCCATCAATGATGCCAACAATACGGTCTCCGGGTACCGCACCGCCCGTGGAGAACCGCACCATAGTGTTCGGTGCCAGACCGCGAAGCGGAATTGCAGGCTGAACGCCCTCATCGCTTGTATTTGCCGATTGACTCGGCACTCTGAAAACCATGCCAGACGCGCTATTGACTGCAAACCAGCCCTCATCTGCATTCTGTTTTACTGTAACGCGCTCGTCCTGATAGTCAGGATAAAGCGCGCGCAGAACATCCAGCGACGAAAGCTCCCCGCGCCCAACAGCGGCGATCACATCGTCCACTTCCTTGTGGCCCAGACGGAACAGGGAGGCTTTCAGCAGGTCCCGCGCGAATATCTTGCCGGCGCGCTGGAACGTGCGGTCGAGAATTCGCTGCCCGAGACCGGAATACTGCTTCCGAATAGCTGCACGCGTGGCGCGACGAATGGCAGCACGAGCCTTGCCCGTCACCACGATCTCTTCCCAGGCGGCTGGCGGCACCTGCACGCCGGAGCGAATAATTTCCACCTCGTCACCATTACTCAGCCGCGTCACAAGTGGCATGATGCGACCGTTGATCTTGGCACCAACACATGTGTCGCCAATGTCGGTGTGAACCGCATAGGCAAAATCGATCGGCGTTGCACCGCGCGGCAATGCAATCAGCTTGCCTTTTGGCGAAAAACAGAAGACCTGATCGTGGAAGAGCTCGAGCTTGGTGTGCTCCAGAAACTCCTCCGGATTGTCACCAATGGAGAGTGCCTCAATCGTCTGCCGCAGCCAGCGATATGCGGTCGACTCTCGCGCCAACCCGTCATTTTCCTGGCCTTTGACTCCATCTTTGTAGAGGGAATGCGCGGCGATGCCCAATTCGGCAATCTCATTCATGCGCTGCGTGCGTATCTGCAGTTCAATACGTTGGCGCGCCGGACCGACAATTGTCGTATGGATAGATCGATAATCGTTTTGCTTCGGCGTTGATATGTAGTCTTTGAACCGACCCGGCACCACGCGCCAGCGGGTGTGAACAATACCAAGGGCGCGGTAACAGGAAGACACATCGCTAACGATGATACGGAAGCCATAGACATCAGAAAGCTGTTCGAAAGACAGCGACTTGGACTGCATCTTGCGGAAGACGGAATACGGTTTTTTCTGGCGACCTTTGACCTGCACGTCGATCAGTCCATTGGCAGCGAGAAGATCTTTAAGTTCCATCTCGATGTTTTCAACCAGGCCTTCGTTGCTGTGAGACAGCTCGGCCAAGCGCTCCGTAACTGTTTTCCACGCCTCCGGGTTGAGGTGGCGGAAGGATAGTTCTTCCAGCTCCTCACGCACGCTCTGCATACCCATGCGACCGGCCAGGGGCGCATAGATGTCCATCGTCTCTTCGGATATGCGACGACGCTTGTCCTCACGCATATGATCGAGTGTGCGCATGTTATGCAGCCGGTCGGCCAGCTTAACCAGAAGCACACGCAGATCGTCGGAAATGGCAAGAAGGAGCTTGCGCAGGTTTTCGGCCTGCTTGGCCTTTTTGGAAACCAGTTCCAGTTTCTTGATTTTTGTGAGCCCCTCGACCAGCGAGCCAATGTCTTCGCCAAATAGCTCATCAATTTCCGCGCGGGTCGCTGTCGTGTCTTCGATTGTGTCATGCAGCAAGGCGACCGCAATCGTTGACTCGTCCAGGCGCATCTCCGTCAGGATCGCCGCGACCTCGAGGGGATGGGAAAAGTAGGGATCCCCACTCGCCCGCTTCTGCTGTCCATGCTTCTGCATCGCATAGACATACGCCTTGTTCAAAAGTGCCTCATCGGCATCAGGCTTGTATTTCTGAACGCGCTCAACGAGCTCGTACTGCCGCATCATGCGAGACAACTCCGGCGGGGGATAGAAATCCAAAGAGCGCCATGCAAAGGAATGGCGCTCTTCAAAACATCAGAACTCAAACATCATGGTGGAATGATGTTTGAATATCAATAGTCGTCGCTTTTTTCCGGCGGCACGAGACCTTCAATACCTGCCAGCAGGTCTTCTTCCGTCATACGGTCGAAGGAGATGGCTTCCGGTTGGTCGTCGGCTGCGGTCTCAAAGCCAGCATCGGCCTCTGCAGAAACCGGAACTGACTCTGGAGCCATTTCAGGTTCGTCAATCTCAACATGCTTCTGAAGTGAATGAATAAGGTCTTCCTTCAGATCTTCCGGCGAAAGCGTTTCATCTGCAATCTCGCGCAGAGCCACAACAGGGTTCTTGTCGTTGTCGCGATCAATGGTGATTGAGCCGCCCTGAGAAATCTGACGCGCACGGTGGCTGGCAAGCAAGACTAGCTCAAACCTGTTATCCACTTTATCAATGCAATCTTCGACTGTGACGCGGGCCATTGCCTGTCCTTTTAAGTTGTTCTTACGGCTGTGAATTGTGCATGCGATACATACATTAGTGACCAAATTCAAGTTTTTCCTTGCAAAATGCACTTATGGCATAGAAAAAACATGCGTCTGCTTTAATGTGAATGACAAACTGCAACATATTGAGAACTGCAGAAGAAAAAACATATGGGAACAAACTCGCTTTCCACACCGGATCGAAAATAAATCAGGGCCGCACACGTTACCATACGGAACGCGTGCGAATTGGCAGGTCAACTTCCATATGAAATGACAAATGAAGAACAATGGTGTAATTTTCAGTTTGGCAACTTTTACGCTAGATTGAGAGTTGCATAAACGGGATACGGGATGTTTGATTCGAGAGAGAAAATTGCACTCTTCATAGATGGCGCAAACTTGTATGCGGCTTCCAAAAGCCTTGGATTTGATATCGATTACAGAAAGCTGCTCAAGGCTTTTCAGAAGCGCGGCTATCTCTTGAGAGCATATTATTACACCGCCCTGATTGAAGATCAGGAGTATTCATCCATCCGCCCATTGATCGACTGGCTGGACTACAACGGCTACAAGGTCGTCACAAAGCCTGCCAAGGAGTTCACCGACTCCGCTGGTCGCCGCAAGGTCAAAGGCAACATGGATATTGAGCTTGCCATTGATGCAATGGAACAGGCCGATACCGTTGACCACTTTGTGATATTCTCCGGTGACGGTGATTTCACAACACTGGTGGAGGCGCTGCAGCGCAAAGGCCGCAAGGTGTCTGTCGTATCCACGATGGCAACCCAGCCGCCGATGATTGCAGATGACATGCGTCGCCAGGCCGACAATTTCATTGATTTGGTTAGCCTCAAGGCGGAAGTTGGCCGTGAAGCATCCGAGCGGCCTCAACGCCTGCCTGACGACAACTACGACGATTGAGCGGATCATTACCGCCTGCATTCTCATTGAGTTTTGATCAGTTCAGCCGGGGACCTCCCCGGCTTTTTCATGCAGCAGAAACTAACCTCGTCGTGAGCTGATGGCTGCCATCAGTCCTAACCAAGCCTTAACCAAGTATCTTTGCCTGCTATAAACACGAGCGCCTCATAATATTGCCGTTGTGCAAACTGAGGATGTCTGAATGTCACGGCAGAACCCCAAATTTGGTGACGCCATTCCCGTTGCCACCCAGATCAAGAATTCGGCGGAAAGCCTGGAAATCTCAACCGAGATAACCGACACCGACACGCTTTTGAACTCGGAATCTGCCAGTCATTTCCCCAAATCACTCAAACGCCGAAAAGGCGATAGCGACGATGAAGATTTGATAAAGCTGCGACGCATCCTCGACGCTTTGGACAGCGGCGAGATTTCTCAATTGCCAGATGGCGAGGATGACGGCGACATTTTGTCGGACTACTACAAGCAGTTCTGAGAGGCGCGATTAGCCCTTAGCCATTATCTTTCAACAATCGGCTCTTCTGGCGGTTCCAATCGCGCTCTTTTTGCGTCTCGCGCTTGTCATGCAGCTTCTTGCCCTTGGCAAGCGCCAGCTCCAGCTTTGCGCGACCTCTATCGCTGAAATAGACCTTCAGAGGAACCAGCGTCATGCCTTCGCGGTTGACTGCCGCACGAAGGCGGCCAATCTCTCGCTTGGACAGCAACAGCTTGCGACGGCGGCGGGTATCGTGATTGAAACGATTGCCCTGCAAATATTCCGGCAAGTAGGAATTAATGAGCCAAATCTCACCATCTTCATCTGACGCATATGACTCGGCAATATTCGCCTTGCCCTCGCGCAGCGACTTTACCTCGGTTCCGGTCAGCGCCAGCCCCGCCTCAAATGTGTCTATGATCTCATAGTTGAAGCGTGCCTTGCGGTTTTCCGCAACGACGCGATTGACCTTCCTCTGCGAGCCCTTTGGAGCCATTAGCTCAAAAGCCCCGCATGTTTGAGAGCCGCATCAATGGCTGCTGCAGTTGAAGCTTCCACAGGCGAAGTCAGTGGCGAACGCACCGTGTCGCCCATGCGACCGAGGCGGTGAAGTGCGTATTTTGCGCCCATGACACCGGGTTCAATGAACAATGCTTTGTGGAGCGGCATGAGGCGGTCCTGCATTGCCAGCGCACCTGCAAAATCGCCTTTTGCGGTCAAAGCCTGGAACTCGGCGCAAAGACGCGGTGCCACGTTGGCTGTCACAGAAATACATCCAACGCCACCATGCGCATTGAAGCCCAGTGCTGTAGCGTCTTCGCCAGAGAGCTGAACAAAATCCTTGCCGCACGCTGCGCGTTGTTCCGACACGCGTTCCAGCTTGCCTGTCGCGTCCTTGACGCCGACGATATTAGAATGCGTCTTTGCCAACTGCGCCATCGTTTCCACACTCATGTCAATTACAGAGCGAGGGGGAATATTGTAGATGATGATCGGGATCGAAATAGCTTCTGCAATCGCCGAAAAATGCGCAATCAACCCCTTCTGGGTCGGCTTGTTATAATAAGGTGTCACAACAAGAACGGCGTTCGCACCAGCAGCTTCCGCATGCTGAGCAAGATCAATCGCCTCAATCGTGTTGTTGGAACCCGCACCGGCAATAACCGGAACACGGCCTGCGGCTGTCTTCACGCACAGCTCCACCACGTTCTTGTGTTCATCATGGCTGAGGGTCGGCGACTCGCCTGTTGTACCAACGGGCACCAGACCTGTTGAGCCTTCAGCGATCTGCCACTCAACATGCTCAACGAACGCTTTTTTGTCGAGGGTGCCATCCTGCGCGAACGGGGTTACCAGGGCGGGCATTGATCCCTTGAACATCGGCTTACTCCTCAACGGCGGCTCACGCTTTGGCCGCATTCTCACTATATGTAAACACCACGCTGGCTGGATGCAGCAACGGCAAAGGTTTCAGAACCGGCTTTTAGATTAGTTTTCCCTGACTTGGAAGGCCGAAAACGCAATGGCGGCATCGCGACGTATCCTTCCTGTTCTATTTATTCTGGTTGGTATACTGGCCGGGTGGCTGGCCCTTGATCACGTCCTGACAAATACATTGCCGAACAAGCTAACAATGCCAGCATCCAACAACGAGCCGGTACCGCTATCGCGCCACCCCAGAAGCAGCCGTCTCTCGTTTCCCGATGCGCTGACCTTTTCAAATGGCATGCAGGCCCTCGAAAGAGACAACATCGCAGCAGCGATAACGGCACGCAATGGCTTGCCGCGTGGTTCTCTGTATCGTGACACGCTGAGCTACGCGATCACCGCGCGCCCTTCCCGCACAACACCGTCCGCTGAATATGAGGCAAGTCGGCGGGAGCTTGCTCTTTGGCCGGTCGGCGAAAACCTGCGCAACCAATATGAACGTGCTCTTTACCGGGAAAACCCATCTGCCGAGGCGATTCACGCAGCATTCCAAAGCATGCCCCCGCAAACCCCGGAAGGGATCATCATTTTGGCGCGCGCTTTCAATGCTCAAAACGCTGAGGACGCGGCGCGCAATCTGATATTGCCGCTATGGACGTCGCACGCATTAAACCGGTGGCTGGAAGATGAGATAATCAAGTATTTTCCGACTGTTCTGAAACAGGATGACCACCGTGCCCGGATGAAATATTTGCTCTATCGGGATCGCATCAAGCAAGCGAGCCGATTTGCAAAACTCGCCTCCGCAGAGGTGCTTTTCGACGCGTGGTCCGCAACCATTCGAGACAAGAAGAATGCTGACAAGCTGAGAGAACAGGCCGCCAAAGCATTTAGCGATGATCCGGCGCTCACTTTCATCGAGATACTGGCGTTGCGCCACAAGGAGAAGTTCGCGGAAGCGGCCAGTCTCCTGGAGTTGTTTGATCGCGACAGCAAAACGACCCTTCACCCGGACGAATGGTGGAACGAACGCAGGATCATCAGTCGTGGTCTATATGAGCGCGGAGATGTGAAGCGTGCCTATGCACTCGTGGCGGCGCATGGTCCCTTGGACGGCGAAAGTCTTTTGGACGCAGAGTTTCACGCAGGCTGGTATGCATTGCGCGGTCTTGGCGACCCGCAAGCAGCAGGACCACATTTTGAAAAATTGATTGCGCAGGCCAATACCCCGATTTCGCAATCCAGAGGATATTATTGGCTGGCGCGTGCGCAGGAAAAGCAAGCACTGCCACAGGCAACTGAAATCTTTGAAAAGGCTGCATCATTTGGCGGAACATTTTATGGACAGCTCGCCGCTGAGCACGTCAGAATGGCAGCAGTTACCAAGGTTCCCGCGTACCCGACCACTGCAGACATGCATCATACAGCCAGTTCCCCGCCCATGCGCGCGGTCAAATTACTGGAGCGCTTTGGATACAAGGAAACTGCGGCGGGCCTGATGAAAGAAATTGCGCGGGAAACCCATTCGCCGACATTGCTTGCCTATCTGACGGACAGAGCCACACGCAACCATGACGCGTCATTGGCTCTGGCTATCGGCAAAGACGCCTACAATCGAGGTGACGCCCCCTTCCCGCTGGCCTTCCCTTTAAGCGCAGTTCCCGATGGGGCCTTGAAAGATCCTGAGGAGAGAGCGCTGGCGCTGGCAATCGCACGCCAGGAGAGTGGCTTCAACGCCGCCGCCCGTTCGGCATCTAACGCGCTTGGCCTCATGCAGCTTGTGCCGGCTACCGCCCGTGAAGTCGCCAAGGATCTGAATTTGGCATTCGCGCAGGACCGGCTCACGAGCGACACAACCTTCAACATTGTACTGGGCGTGAACTACGCCAAAGGTCAGGTCAGTCGCTTTGGTGGATCCCACATTCTTACATTCGCAGCCTATAATGCTGGGCCAAATAAAGTGCGCGAATGGTTGCGCCGCTTTGGTGATCCCCGCCGCATGTCACAAGATGACATAATTGATTGGGTGGAGCTGATTCCCTACCCTGAGACCCGCAATTATGTGCAAAGGGTGGTGGAAAACCTGACATCATACCGTATGCTTCTGGACCTGAAGCCCATGCCATTGCGTTAGGAGCAGGGCTCCGCAAAGGGAGGAATACGGGCAATGCCACAAGCATATAATGAAGGTTTTGAGAAAGGCATCACCATCGGCACCGATGGCTTGAGGATTTATTATCGAGATTACAATGACGGTAGTGACGATGCCGCAGAGCGCGCGCCGCTCATCTGCCTGGCAGGCCTGACACGTAATAGTCGCGATTTCCACCAGCTTGCGGTATTCCTTTCACGCCACCCGACTGCACCACGTCGTGTCATAGCAATTGACACACGCGGGCGGGGACTTTCTGACTGGGATACAGACAAAAGCAATTATGATCTCATTCATGAGGCTGGTGACGTGCTGGCGGTTTGCGGTTCCTTAGGCATTACCAACGCCGATTTTGTTGGCACCTCGCGTGGAGGGCTGATCCTGCACCTAATGTCTGCAACGCAACCGGCAGTGTTGAACAAGATCATATTGAATGATGTCGGGCCGGAAATCGGATTGGAGGGACTGAGGCTCATAAAGGCCTATCTGGCACCTCGAAAGCCCCTTCCCTCTTGGGAATTCTGCACCGAGGCTCTGAAGCTCATTCATGGCAAGGCCTTCACGGCAGTAGATGAACAAGACTGGAAGGATTTGGCCTTCGCAACATTCCGCGAAATCGACGGTCAAATCTGGTCTGACTATGACCCGGCGATTGCGCAAGCCTTCGCAGAGTTGGACCTCTCCCAGCCATTGCCCGACATGTGGACGCAATTTGAAGCGCTGAGCCAAAGGCCTCTCATGGCCATTCGCGGCAAGAACTCGATACTTCTGGAAGAAACAACCTTTACAGAAATGCAGGTGCGCAATCCCAAAATGACTGCATTGTTGGTGGCGGGACAAGGTCACGCCCCGCTTCTGCACACAAATGGTATTGCCGATGCTATTCTTAGCTTTCTTGAAGGCTGACTGACCAAAGTCCGCGACAAACGACGCCGTCACCGTTCACAATCGACAACGCCAAACACAAAAAACCCGACCAATGGCCGGGTTTTCCGTTTTCAAATCCAGATTGGATTAGAAAGAGCGCTCCAGACGGAGGAATGCAGACTTTGTGCCGCCCTGGTTGTAGGAACCTTCAACCAATACTGCGAAACCGTCTGTGACCGCCCAAGCAACATCACCAGTGATGTTCCAAGCAGTACCGTCAGAGAAGTACTGGTAGTGTGCGCCAACCGATACAGATTCGGTTACAGCTGCACCAACACCAACGATAACGGACCAGCCGTTGTGTGCCCAGTAAGCGTTTGCAGCGTTGTTAGCATACAGACCCATGATACCGAAGTTAACCGGAGAGATGGAGCCGCGTACTACGCCCTTAACAGCGTAAGAAGCCAGCGAAGAGTCGTAGCCTACACCGAGACCAGCAGAGTAGTCGCCGAAGGAAGCCTTAACACCAGCAGAAACGTCAGGCATGAAGTTGCTTGCTGCAGCAGCATCCCAGTCAGCTGCCAAGTAAGCAGAAGCTGCACCGAAGTTAGCTGTCAGAGCGAGGTACTGGTTTGCACGGTAGCCATAGTCGCCGCCAGCATCGGTGATGATGCCGTAGCCGAAGAAGCGTGTCCAGAAGTCATCGTGCGAACCGAATTCGAGGCCGATCATGTCGCCCTGGATGCCGGCATAGTAGTTAGCGCCGTAAGCGTTGACGTTGTCGGTGTGCGAGCCCTGGATGCGCAACCAAGAATAAACTGTACCGTAATCAGAGTCGTTCTTTGCAGAAACTTCAAGACGGAAACGTGAGTAGTGGCTCCATGTGTTGGCAGCGCCGCCCCAGTTAACCTGGTAACGAACAGAACCGCCAACCTTGAGGCAGGTTTCGGTGCCGGGGATGTAGAAGTAGCCGGTGCCGAAAGCGTCGCATACGCGAACATATTCCATGGGCTCCGGAGCGGCAGCGACGATTGCGTCTGCAGCCTGTGCGCCGGAAACTGCTGCGAGAGCTGCAGCGGAGCCGAGAAGAAGGCTCTTGATCTTCATTTGTGACCTCCAGTCAAAGTTTTGTTGGGTCTGGGTTTTTACTGATGGTCAGTATTCCCTGCCCCATCCCCAGCGTTTGCAAAAGAAGGTGAGCGTTTCCGCCCTTGCTTCCGAGGGTGAACATACTCGCCCGCTCGCCGTACGCAACGATCAACTGCGTTTTCTTCTGCCAATTTCCAGTTCTTCGCCTCCCCCTGTTGCGAAAAAGTCACGAAATGGGTGTTTGGCCGCCCAGGAACTTAACAACTAGTTAACAAAAAGACCTTTAACACCAATGACTTGGTAAACAAATCATTTACGAAGCTCGGCTGTCCCGCTGTGTATAATTGCCCCTCAGAGATCCACAGTTCCCCGCATTTCCGGGGGGCTGTGAGACGCTGTCGCGAGGCAGGCAGTTCAAGCATTGTTATATATGTACCGAAGTTGGGCAGTCTCGGGGGCCATCTTGAGTCCTCTCTATATATAAATCGACACAGCACCGTGGAATCACCACGCATGATTGCCGACGATGCGATTCTCTGAACAACCGAGCAGCGGCTCAGACATTAGGAGAGGCTGCTGATTCCAACGTGGCCTCGTCTTTGGACCCGGACGGTGCAAAAAAGTGAGAATTGCAGTTGATTATAGAAGCGGTTTTCTTTATCAGCGCGAATATTGATGGAGAGGTGGCCGAGTGGTCGAAGGCGCTCCCCTGCTAAGGGAGTATACCCGGAAGGGTATCGAGGGTTCGAATCCCTTCCTCTCCGCCATTTAATCGGACCCCAATCTCCGATTCTTTTTAAGCGTTTCTTTTCATTACTGATTTTTGGCTCGTTCGGCTCAATACGGAGTTCGAAACGTGTATTCGAAGCAAAATGTATCAAGCCATGTATCAAATCAATCGAACGTGGTTGCGCTCAAATCAGCCCCTCCAAAGACACCTAAAACCGGGAAAAGACGTTCGTCGCCTGGCCGGTATATGGTCAGGGTCGGGGCGTCTTGGGTCTTCCAGATCAGAATTCCAAAACACATCACTGGCGAAATGCCTGTCCGGACTCTACGTATGACAATAGGCGTGATGTCTTATCGTTCTGCACGCACGTTTGCAGATCACTTGGCATCCACAGCTCGGTCTTTGTTTAGTGAGTATGATCGGTCCATGGAAAACGGTGAAAATTTCTTCGACACATTCTTCGCAGTCGATTTCGGTTCCGATCAGCCACCAGAGCAAGTGGCAGAACACAAGCTGTCACTCTTTAATGAGTACATGACATCAGCGCTGGAAAGAATGAAGCAGCCACCACGCGAACCAACGGCGGAGGAAGCGCGTGGACACTCCTTTATAAAAGACATCGTTCGCATCACCAAAGAAACAGGAGCCAAAGACCGTGGCGAGCAATATGACGAGCTTCTGGCCGACAACGCTGACATTCTCATAAAGAGGCAGACCGCCAAATATAATGAAGACCTGAGAGCGTTTTCCAAGAAGGCGGCGGAAACATCGAAACAGCCAGTCGAAGCTGCCCCTGGTCAGATCAAACGCATCAAACGAACATCTGCTTCTTCGGTTGACCAGGATCGACGGTATGTCGAGCGCCCAGCCTCATCCAAGCCTCTCTTCAGCATCGTTGCCGGTGAATATTTGGGAGCACGTGAAGACGCGACATCGCCAACGAACAAGGATTTGAACACAGCGGAGTTACGCTTGGGCTATTTCCTTGAGCTGATAGGCGACCATCCAATTGATACGTATACACCAACGGACCTCCAAGCGTTCATTAATTTGATGCAGCATTGGCCCGCAGACGTCAAGGAACGGCCAGAAGGTCTTTCTGCTCGCGAAATTATCGAGATGAATCGCGATTTTCACTTGAGGCCAATCGCTGAGAAAACTTTGAAAGAAGGCTACCTGGCTGCAGTGAGATCGGTTTTTGGCTACGGTTCAACAAATCACGATTATGCGAACCCAATGCACAAAATTCGCCTGATCTTCCCCACAATCTCTCCAGAGTCTCAACCCTACGAACCGCTTTCAATGAAGCAGATTCAACGGCTCTTCGATAAATGCACAAAATCCGACTTCATACAAAATCCGACTTCATAGATGAGGCAATGCTGCCTTTGCTAGGCTATTTGACAGGTCGAAGGCTCGGGCTTTTGGTGCACTTGAAAGGTATTGATATCCGGGAAAAATATGACGGAGTTTGGATTGCGCAAACTTCTGGAATTGTCCTGAAAGAAAACCGATGGACACGTGTCCCGGTGAAAAACGAAGCAAGCAGCACCTTTTTTGTTCTCCATGATTTTTTGAACCAGATCGGCTTTGTTGAATGGGCTCAAAAGAAAGGGGACAACTTCCTCTTTCCCCAGCTTATGAAAAAGGCTGATTCAAGTAAGACTGCGTCACAATATATGAGACGTCTTTTTGATAGGGCCGGTATCAAGTCTTCAAGAACGGAATCCTTCCACTCTTTGCGTGCTGGCACGATCTCAGATGCCAGAGAAATCGGCATCGATAAGCGTGACCGCAAACTGCAGGTGGGGCATCAGATTGGAACTGATGATCACGACATGTACGGCTATAAGCATCTTACAGAGCCCGTGGCGCAGAAATTTGCATCATTGAAGCTTCATGAAAAGGTCGACTTTTCAGGCTTTGAAAAGTTAGATTTCGACAAGCTTTGGCTTGCCGAGCGCACGAGAGGACGCAAATCGAAATAGTACGCCTCAACTTCTGAAATAGAAAAATGGAAATGTCTTCAAGAATAGATAGGGTTTAACATCACGTTAACCATATTCACCTTTTGCAAAACTGGCACATTGCAATAATAACGACATAAGGCCTATATTCGATCTACGCAATAACGCGTAATAGTCGGCTCCCGCCAGTGTTGGTACCACTGAACGAGAGCCTAACCCTCAAACCTTGTTGAGAAGGAATCGGGCTACATGACCCATAACTTTGAATGCTTGTGCGGAGCAATCCCCGCACGTCTCCCCTTGTTTGAAACTGACCGCGTGAATGCTGGTGACCGACCTGTTGGTCGGCTGTCGCTACGCTGCCACCGCTCTGGTTTGGCTCCGTTTGCTGCGGATGCTGGTCTTGCCGCCGTTTCGGTCTATTAAGTTTTAGAACAAGGAATTTACCATGATGAATAATGTAATGAACGGCCCTTGGGTCGAAGGATTTGACGTGTCCGGGTTGGCGCCACTGCCGGGTGATGTTTTTGAGCTGGTAAAAATTGCCGTCGAAAAGACGATGGAAACCACCATTACCGGACTTGCTGCCTCTGGCGGTGCGGAAGCCTTGGAGACTTTGGGACACAATATCTCCACCGAGGAAGGACGATTGCTGGAAGCTGTGGTGATCGCTTTGGCAAGGCGCAATTCCGATTTGACCGTGTTGACCGGCATGAAGCTGCCCGTCACTGATGCCGCATTGGCGATCATTGAGCGCAATGACACGTCGAAGGTTCAAGCGTTATCTCTTGACCCGGAGAACCGGTCGAAACGTGCTTACTTTCCTGACCTGATATTAGCTAATCGGTCAACATCCGAAGCCATTGTGATTGATGTTAAACGGTCAGTGACCAGCTATGTGATCGGCGGCAAATTGAATGACCTGAAGACACGCATGCAAGCCGCTGGCCTGGTGCTGCCCGATATTCTCTGGCGTGAGCACGACCGGTTGGCTGTGAACAGGGTATCCATTGGCATCATCGATGGATCAAAGACCGAAACGGATGCAACGGACGGCATCTGGCCACTGTCGCGCCTTGATGAATTGTTGGGGCTTGGGAATGCTGGAACAATCGCCCAATCGGCGATAGCGGCGTTCCGTAAGGATATTGCCCGAGAGTGGAAACAGGCTGTTGAGTCCATGTTCATGACCATGAGCCGAAATGTGCGGTCGTCAGCGATCTCTACCGCTGAACTGAGCGGAAATCATTTCCGCCCTGAAGTGATGGACGGTTTGCAGAATAAGGCAACGGTTGAGTTGAAAGCCAAACCAAAGCGCCGTCGTGGACGGCCTCGCAAAGCGCGCCCGACACAGACGGTCACCGTCGGACTGTTCCGGCCCGACATGTCTCCGGTTCATTAAGCCGGATTGCCGTTCTTTCCTTTCCGCTCGCTCATCCGATGCTGAGCGGAAAGGATAACTCCCAACAGTTTTGGATGCTGTCCAATCCCTGTTCACAGAGGTGACGGGAAGGATGACGCATGCCTATGCGGCAAGACCGCAGACAAGGAAATTCTCATGCACGAGAAAATCAAATCGCACGCGCTCAGGAAACAGTTCAAGCACATCCGTAGTTTTGTGTTCTTCTGTACCATCAAACGTGCCTTGAAATCGCATCGCCCGTTCGTTGCTGGCGGATCAAGTTTTGTCATTTTGATCGTACCGGACGGCTATGATCCTGACGACTATCGGCGTCCGGTTCATGACGGGTTTGTTGAAGTTCGTTATGGAGGCTTCAGACAAGCAGATTTTGGCTTTGTTGTCGCAACCGCCGATCAGAAAGCAGAAAAGATCGCACGTGAATATGAAGAGGAATTGAGAGACAAGAAACGTGCGCTTCTCATCTCTGAGAAGCGAGATAATCTGCCGGTGCTTGTCGAATTGGCAACGGATGCGGTGATTGATCTCACGCCGGTTCAACCAGCCGATCTGATCGCGGGCGCCAAGCTGTTTTATGGTCTCAAGCTGAGTGAAGATGAAGCCAGTGCAATCCTCCAATACCCGCTTCCAAAAGTCTGGGCAGCCTTAAGGCCAGGCCGATCTGCGGCTTCCATTCTCAAGCGTCTCGCTGATGCGGAAACGAAAGAGGCTTTGCCCGCCTCAACACCGTCAAAACAGCATGAGGATACGCCACCACTATCGCAAATGCACGGCTACGGAGAAGCCAAGGCCTGGGGGCTTGAGCTTGCCCAAGACCTCCATGATTGGAAAACTGGCAAAATCGGCTGGAATGATGTCGATAGAGGTATTGTCCTTTCTGGCCCGCCCGGCGTTGGTAAAACCGTCTTTGCCAAGGCTCTTGCAAAGCAATGTGATGTGCCACTGCTGGCGACATCACTCGGACGTTGGCAGTCAACAGGACATTTGGGTGATCTCTTAAAAGCCATGCGGCTTGATTTTGCAGATGCAAAGAAACTGGCACCGGTGATCCTGTTTGTCGACGAGTTGGACAGTTTTGGTGATCGTGACAGCTTCGATCATGACAATCGAAGCTACTCGATCCAAGTGGTCAATGCCTTCCTGGAACATCTCGACGGGTTGGAAGGCCGTGAAGGTGTCGTCGTGATTGGTGCCACAAACAAACTTGAAGACATCGATCCGGCCATCTTGCGTTCTGGCAGATTGGACAGGCAGGTTGCCATACCATTGCCCAATGGAAAAGACAGAATCCATATTTTGAAGCAACAGCTGGATGGAATGATTGCCAAGGAAGAAATCGCCGCCTTGAAATCAAGGACCGAAGGCATGACCGGAGCCGATCTGACCAAAGCCGTGCGCGATGCTAGGCGTCTTGCCAGACGGCGAGGCAGACCACTAAGCATCCACGATATCGACGCATCTCTTCCGGCTGTCTTGAAGTTGGATGCCAATCACCGGTATGCGAATGCGGTCCATGAGGCTGGTCACACGCTTGTTGGTTGGCGGCTTGGAACGGGAAGATACCTTGGGACGGTATTAGCAGATCACATCGTTGTTGGTGGTGCATCCCATATCGGAGGCCAGGCTTCCTTCGATATCGATCCAGTCGAACGCCGTGACAGGACTTACTATCTGGACCGCATCGCATTGATGCTCGCTGGTATGGCTGCTGAAGAGCTCGTTCTGGGACAGGCATGCGATGGCGCTGGTCTTGATGATGGTTCTGATCTGGCGCTTGCAACGAGACTGGCGACAATTATGGAAACACAAGCCGGGATGGGAGGTACGTTACGCTTCAGTCAGGTGAAATCCATCAAGGAACTGGAAGCCCTCCGACGATCTGACCCAAACCTGCGTGGACGCATTGACCAGGTCCTCACCGAGCAATTTGCAAGGGCCAAATCAATGCTAAAAGCAGAACGGGCTTTCCTCGAACGGCTTGCAGATGAACTGTTTAAAACGGGCAAACTGACAGCAATGACCGTCGAGAACTTGGAACGGCAGGATTCCAGCAATGTTGGGCTTCAGCTTCTGGAAGCCAGCTAACCGGCATCAACAGCAAATGAAATCCTATGTTGGCATCGCGGCGCTATTGCCCGCGATGTCAACAATAAGACCCCAAAAGTGCATAAAACCCCACGGATTAGGATGCTTTTTGCCAAAAGACAGGTTGGAAAACCTAAAATCCCTTGCTGAAACGTCAAAAAACACTACCAAAAACCTGAAATGCCATGCGTGCAAGGTAAAATAAGGTGCAGGCAATTTAAAATACATTCTCCAACGCCGATTCAGATTTGGAGGGCGCCGATTCAAAAACCGTCGAAGGTGATTCAGAATTCGATACCTTCGATTCAATGGCAAACGGCGTTGTGAACTGAACCTGGAGAAACCTGCAGTCAAATCGACCGACTTCACAGGTTGAGTTGTTTCCAGCCGTCTCGAACACATTCGATTCAAAACTGAATGTCCGCGATTCAAACGCAAACGGCGTTTGGGCGATAACCGGCATATCTCGTTGATTGTTCAAAGCGCCAATTCATTCTTGCTGCAGTTGAAATATCCAGACCTTCTCCGCATATGGACCCCATGCATTGAGTTTGTACGGAGTCATGAATGCGAGAAACAAAAGCCGAACGGCTGGAGAAGCAGCGAAAACGTCAGGCCGATTACCGAGCTAAGCAGAAGAAACAGAGGCGACCCAATCGAGATGATTTTGCGCGGATCGCGTTTCACTGGCTAATCGTATCCATGGACAAGCAAACCAAGAAAACTGGCGATCCTTCGGGTCAGAACTGGATTGAAGATATGCTGATCACCAGGCTAGTAGAGCAGGGTTTCGACGAAAAGGCATGCGAAGACGTTCTGGCAATGCTGACGGATAAATATGTCAAGGAAGGTTGGGCTTTCCAGCGGAAGCCACATCTCCTCCAGATTATACAGGAAGGTGATGACAGCTGATTGGATTTGGCAGTGCAACCACGTCATATGATCTGCCGCCCCCGATCTTCAAATCCGTCGATCCCGGCCCCTCTTGCCACCATCTCGGCAAACATCGTTTGCATCATTTGTCGACCATTCCCCCCATTACTTCGTCAAACGCCGTTTGCAGATGAATCAGGGAAAGAGCCGGGTCTTTGGTCCTGTCGCCATCTTGCATCCAAAATGATCGTGTCTTGGCGGGCCATGAGCGACTGGCCTCTTTGAGTGGAAATATAGCGCAGCCGTATTATTGATCTATCGCGTTGGTTGCATTTGCGCGAAGTAGGGAAAAACCCATTCAAATTTTTTTTCCGCGCGTCCTAGTGTTTGAAATATCTCAACAAAATCAATGGTCATTTTCCCGTGGCGCTTCACATTTAGCCCGTCTCCTGAAGGTTAAAAGTAGAAGTTGAGTGACAGTATTTAAAATATAAATGACAATATTAGTATTCATTTTAAATTATAAATGAATTTAACACTTTCCAAAAAAGGATTACAAAATGGAAAATGAAGCTGAAAAATTGAATAAAGATCGAGACATCTACGATGTTCTCGAAATAGACTCAGATGTGCGCGTCAAATTGGAGGCAGCGGCATCTGAGCTTCTTGGCATCACGCGCCGTTCGACAGAGCAAACTTTTGCGTTGGGCGAGCATTTGGAGCGCGCCGCAGCGCTGCTTCCAGATGGCCAGTTCAACAAATGGCTAGATAAACGCTGTGCCTTCTCAGCGCGCAACGGACGCCTCTACCGTGCGGTGGCCCGCGATCTGACACCTTATAAGAAAACGCTCGTTGAGTTAGGCATCGGGGCGACGGTGCTTGGCAAACTCAGCTCAGCAGAGCCGGATCAGATCAGCGAGGCAATAGCCTTCGCAAAAGAACATGGTCGGCTGAAAGCTAGCGATGTTAATGCGATATTGAGGGCCAATGCGTCGGACGATCAATCCGCTGATGCCAATCCCTACGATGTCGGTGGCCTTGCCGGGCTGAAGACACTCATGACAATGAAGCAGAATGAAACCATGCGTCTCTTCGTCAAGGCCTGTCATGAAATGCAGGAAGCGCTTGCCGGTGCGGTCGGCGACAAACGGATTCAGAAGAAGGAGCTGATGAATCAGGTCGTCGTGCGTGCACGTCAGGCATCCCAATATCTGGAAAGCCTGACGTTTATGCTGAGCGCTCCAGACGACAACGCAAGCGCATTGACGTATCAGGCGTTTCCGCAGACGTCATATTGGCACCAGGCCGCAAGTCTTCTGCAGGACCTGGGCAAAACTGACAAGTGGCCCGTTGCGACCGAACTGCGTCCGTGGCTGGAAGTGAAAGTTGTTCCAATCCTCTCCTGGATCACGTCGAGAGATAAATCACCATCCTGGAACGGTGAGGTTGCCAATAGGGTTTCCGCTGACGCTAGAGAGAACGACCAGCCTGTAGTTCAGCCGAACGAGAAGCCGGTTGTGGAAGAGGCTGTTGAGGCAGCAATCACGGCGCCAGCCAAAGGTCGATCAAATCGCAAGGTTACAACAACCATTTCGAAGCCGCCGAAACCCGTCAACCGGGCCATCCTGTCAGATGCAGCTGCAGCCGTGATTGAAACACTGGCTGACAAACCTGCAGGAAACACAGTGCAGCCCTGATGGCTCGCCCAGGAACCTTCCAATAGCCACGTTCGTCAAACCCCGGTATATGGCCGGGGTTTTGTTGTGCCATGACGTAGACAAGTGGAAGAGGTAGGGACGGAAATAATTTCCGGCTTAGGTACAGAATTCTGTGGCAGTGTGGACAAGGATGGTTATCAACCCTGAGCACCCCTTAGATTTGCTTACACCTTCTTCCCTAAAGGCGAGGTAAGGAGGCCGCTATGGACAAAGCCAACGTCACGGAAGACTTCAAGTATGTGCTGCACACCAGAGCCGGTCAACGAAGGCACTGAACCACCAAGCACCTTTGCCATCCAATGAGGTGCTATTTCCGCACTTCTCCAGCGCCTCCGTGAAGTCCATTGAGGTGAACTGTAAAAACGTAATCACTGCAGAAGACAAATCAACTGCACTCGCACACCTATTTTAACTATTGCAAGAATGCGTAATCGCTAGGAATAACGCTGTTGGCATTGGCTAATCATCATGCTAGCGTTGAGCAACCTCAGGTGGAGTTTCGAATGAAGTTAAAACGTCTTAGAGCTGAATTTGAGATTGTTACACCTATGTTTCTTGGTGGAGCAGACCAACAGGCCACACGGATTCGCGAGTCCAGCATAAAAGGTGCTCTTGCCTTTTGGTGGAGGGCGTTGAATTATGCCGGTGAAGTGGCAAACAAAAACCACGATGCCGCCCTTAAGAGCCTTCAAGAAAAAGAACAAAGACTGTTTGGCGGGCGCAATGGGCAGGGAGCCTTTTTGCTACGAGTGATTAGCGAGCCTAGCGAGAAAGATATCCTCAAGCCGGGAGTTGTACTTGCAAAAACTGGGTCAGGTTTACAGGCCAGTAGCGAAGTTGTCGGTGAAGGTGCCCGCTACCTTGGTTATGGGCTTATCAATGCCTTTTACGCAAAAGCAAAAGAAGGCAAACCAGAAAAAAAAGCAGGTGAATTGGAGCGCTCCTGTTTCTCGAGTGCATCAAAACTTACGTTTACAATAGAATTAGTATTTCGACGAACAGTCAACGACGGCGGCGCTGAGCAACTTATTAATGCTTTGAAGCTTTTCGGTCTGCTTGGTGGGTTGGGCTCGCGGGTACGACGGGGTTGGGGCAGTGTTTCGTTGATTTCGATGGAAGCCTCGAATCCTGATGGTAGCTCAGAACACGGAGTTTGGCAGTGTCCGACGGATGTCAATTCCTACAAGGAAGCGCTTCGGGGAATTATTTCCGAAACAGGGACGTGTGGGACGGATTTTCCACTCACGACTTTTGCGCCAGAAACCGACATTCGGATTGGCAAGAGTATGAAGGTTAATGCTCTTGATGTTCTCGACGAGCTTGGTTCCGGTTTCCATCGTTACCGGGGCTGGCGTGGGAATGGTGAAAAAAAATTTCAAAATGATCATGATTGGTACCGTGAGAACAATGGCGTTCCAAATCGCATCGCTGACCGGGCGGCTTTTGGTTTGCCACACAATTACTCAAAATATCTTGGCATCACGGCAAGCAACACCAAACGAGATGATGTGGTTGCGGAACTTGATCGTCGTGCTAGCCCGCTATTTTTTCATGTTCAGCGTCTTGGAAACGGTGAGTGTGTGGGCGTAGCCAGCGTGTTTCCTGTGCAATTTTTGCCTACACAGACAGCTGCAGTTTGGAGAAAGCCGAATTCAAAAATAGAAAAGACAGACGTTGATTACAATTTTATAGTGTCCGGATTGCCGATTATTCTGCACTACCTCAACGGACAAAAACCTGACGGGAGCAAGTCCTCCGAAGGTCCATATTTCCCCGCGACGAAGGTATGGCCATGACAAAAGCCCTTCATTTTACTCTTGGGCCAGTACAAGGTTTCATAGCTGATGCGCGTCGGACGCGTGATCTATGGGCAGGGTCATTTTTGCTTTCGTGGCTGTCCGGTCAGGCAATGGCCGCGCTTGGAGAGGCTGGCGGCAAGATCATTTTTCCTGAAGTTAAAGGTGATGATCTTTTTGAAGCCATCAAAACACACCGCAGCGGACAGAGACCCGCAACTTCTCCCTATATTGGTTCACTACCAAATCGGTTCAAAGCCGATGTGACCAGTGTGAAGGGTGACCCGGCGCAGATCTGCACGCAGGCGATTAAGACGGCTTGGGACGAGCTGGAACAAGCTGTCTGGAAACAATTTGTCGACGTTGTGGCTGCCAAGGGTGATGGCACAGAGGATATCTGGAAACGCCAGATTGGCGCATTCTGGCAGATGAACTGGGTGGTTGGCGAAGAACCAGCCGACAGGAGCGACAGCCAATGGCTGGATGAACGCAAGAACTGGCGCAGTGAATTCAGCGGGGAAGAGGAAAAAGGTGACCTGTGCATTCTTATGGGGCGCTATCAGGAGATTTCGGGCTATTCACGTTTGAATTCGAAGGATAAGCAAAGCGAATTTTATAACGTATTGCGAGAAGCCAAGTATAACCATCCCGATGGTGACCGCAGGCTTGGTGAACTCAACATCGGCAAAAGTGAGAGGCTTTGCTCGATTGCGCTGATCAAGCGCCTGTTTCCGCTTCTCGATAATGTGAAAGATGTCATTGGCTGGAAGCCGGGCGGCGACAAGGTCAACGTCGTCAACTGGCCCTCTGTCAGCTACGTCGCTGCTGTGCCATGGCTGAAAATGGTTGCCGATGCTGGTTTGACAGACAAGCGAAAAAGCTACTTTGACACGGTGAAAAAGGTGCTTGACGATTCCTATCGGGGCGAAATCGATACTGAACTGTTCCATTTGCCTAATGAAGGGTTCTTTTCCCTCGACGGACATTTGTTGCATAGAGACGGGATAAAAACCTGGGATGACGAGGGCTTTCAAAATAAAGCAGTATCAGGCAAATCGGAGCTTCTGAAGACCTATGGATCGCTGACAAAAGCGCTTGAAGATACACTAAAGCTGGAGGGAGACGAAATCACTCCCAAGGCGCATCCCAGCGAGTTTTACGCTCTTCTCCTGATGGATGGCGACCGTATCGGCGCGATGGTCAGCCAATATCCTGAAACCGTCAAGTCGGGTCTTGCCACCTTTACACAATCGGTAAAAGACTATTTCGATCCCGAAGAGGACGAAAAGAACACCGCCAATGGTGCGCTTATCTATGCAGGTGGCGATGATGTATTGGCGGTTTTACCGGTCGATACGGCAATAGAGGCTGCGCGCCGGATGCGCAACGAATACCGGCTGGCCTTTGAAAAGGCGGTTAACGCGAAAAAGGAGGCAGGTGCCAGAGCGAATGCTTTCACCCTTTCCGGCGCTATCATTTTTGCACAATACAAAATTCCGCTGCGCGCTGTGCTGGATAAAGCCCATCATTATCTCGACAATATTGCCAAGGATCAGAACGGGCGCGACAGTCTTGCAATCACGGTCATGAAGCCTGGGGGCATTGCCTATGACTGGGTTTCCTGCTGGCATACAGGTCCCATTGACGCACTGGAGCAGGTAGCACGCGATCGGCGCGACTATTCATCCAGCTTTTTCTACAATGTGCAGGAACGTTACGCGCCGCTTTTCGACACCGGAGATGGCGAGCGGGAAAGCGATTTCCCTGTTGAATTTGCCGGCGGAACTTTCATGAAAGCAATCTTGACGGCTGAATACAAGAGGCAGCCGGGCAAGGGAAAGCTCACACCTGATGAAATTGAAGCTGGGGTGCGGCTTGTCGAGAATATCGGCAAACCTCTCAAGCACGAAAATGGCCAGATGATCTCCACGCAAGGTTACAATTTTGACGGTGTGCTGGTTGCACGCTTCATGTCGGAACAAGGTCGTTGGGCATTGGCAGGGCGATCCGGCGCGGAGGCCAAAACCGATGAGTAAATCCGTGCAATTGAGCTTTGAAGCTGTTGATAGCCTGATCTTTCGCGATGGCCGCCCTTTTAACCAGTCCGATGACGGGGCGAGCCGGGCCGTCAGCGTGTTTCCGCCGTTTCCGCCAACACTTGTCGGAGCGGTGCGTGCGGCGCTCTGGCAGGGACCCCTTGCAGGAGATTGGGTTAAAGAAAAACTGGGATATGGCACAGACTGGCGCAAAGATATCACCCTTGGACCGCTGTCTTTCGGTCCGCCTGTGCTGCTGAAAGGTGACGAGCCGCTGTTTCCGGTTCCGCTTCACCTTGTTGAAGGGGAGGAGCAGGGCCGCAAGAAGCTCGGTTTTCTTGCACCGGGACCAGAAAGGGACTGTGATCTGGGCCGCGTTCGCTTGCCCGTTGTACCGTATGCCCTCAAAGGCATTAAGCCGATTGAGGATCGTTGGGTGACACTTGCAGGTATGACAGAGATATTGGCAGGCAAGCCTCCAGCGGCAGATCAGCTGGTCAAAACTTCCAGGCTTTGGGCCGTCGAACCACGCGTAGGCGTGGGACTGGATAGCGAAACACGTGCCACGATCAAGAGCCAGCTCTATATGGCCAGTCATGTGCGTCTGGCAGATGACGTGAAGCTTGGTATTGAAATGTCGGGTTGGAATGATGCCTTGCCGGAAATGCTGCGGCCGCTTGCCGGTGAGCATCGCATGGCCCAAATCGCGCCAGTGCAGACCAGATGGAACCTGCCCGTTTCGACAAAAACTCAAAATGGGCGTTATTGCATTGTTCTGCTTTCGCCGCTGGTTCTGGATACTCAACCCAAGCCGGGCCAGCCGCTTGAAAATCTGCCGGGAACATTGGTGAGTGCTTGCCTTGGCAAGCCGGTTTCCATCGGCGGGTGGGATTCCAAAACCAAGCCACCTGGACCAATACCGCTTCGCCATTCAATCCCTGCGGGATCGGTGTTTTTTATGCAGCTAGCGGAAACCGAACAGCCGGATTGGGCCAAGCTGGTCGGCGGCATTGGCATCGGCAATAAGTGGGGTTTTGGCCAGTATCTGATTGGCGCATGGCAAGGAAGCAAAAAATGAGTGCAGACAAAAAAGCCGCGATCATTTCGCTGGTGGCGGAAACGCATATTCATGCAGGTGTAGGTCAATCCACGGGCGCGCTGGACTTGCCGGTGGCGCGAGAGCAGACGACGCACTATCCGTTTATTCCTGGATCAGGCGTCAAGGGTGCTTTCCGGGTCTGGGCAAGCGAACAGGCTGGCATTGATGCTGACAAGCCTGAGAAAAAAGACAAGGCAAACATTAACGAGCTTTTTGGCCCTTCAATTGAAGACAACGGTTCCGACCTTTATGCAGGTTCGTTGCTTTGCTCGGATGCGAGGCTCTTGCTTCTGCCCGTTCGTTGCCTTTCGGATGCCTATAAATGGGTGACTTGTCCAGCGCTTCTCAAGCGTTTCGAGCGCGATTGCAAACGCGCTGGAGTTTCATGCGTCAATTTGTCGGCACTTGTTGAACCGGGCAAATATCTCGGCGCAGGAGCAGATGAATCATGGCTGGGGCTGGAAGAGCGCGAGTTTGAAAGAAAGGGCGCTGTGCCATCCGGTATCGCTTCAGAGATCGAGAAGATCGTAGGCGATGACCTGAAAGACCAGCTTGCCGCACGGCTCGTCGTTCTGTCTGACACGGATTTCACGTGGTTTGCGCGCTACGCACTGCCGATCATGACGCGCAATGCGCTCGATGAAAACAAGATAGTCAAGAGCGGCGCGCTTTGGCACGAGGAGTCCCTTGCGCCAGACACCGTCATGTATGTGCTTCTTGGTCAGCGCAAGCCCGGTGCGGTAAGCGATGTGGCCGCCAAACTGGCTGACGCTCCCTATATCCAGGTGGGGGGCAATGAAACCGTCGGTCAGGGTTGGTTCAGGATGTCCGATTTCAAGGGGCCTTCTATGCAACAGGGAGGCAATAATGAACAGACCGCCTAGAGGGAACAGGGGGCATGGACGTCATAAACCTGCGCTGCAGGAAATACGCGGCGCTCGCAGTGCCGCTCAGCCAGAGAAACAAAAGCCGATGATGGACGCATCAACGATTAGGCAGCAGCAGCCAGCCCCGACAGTAACTTCCGGCTATCGCAATCTTGCACAAAGACGTGCGGCCCATGCGCTAAAGCAGATACAGGCCATGCTGGGTGAACAGGCACAATTACAGAAATCCGCCAAAGAGATTTACGGCCGCTACAAATCCTATGTGAATGGCCTCCCTGCCAACATCATTCGCAGCGGGTTGGGCCAGGCGTTAGCGATGGAGCGGGCGGGCAAGAAACTTAAAGGTCATGAAAAGCTGTTCGAGCATCTGCTGGCATGGCTGGGTAATGGCTGGGAGCACAGTCCCTACAAGGAAATGGTGAACGGCCAGCGCAACGATGCCGGGGCAAAGGCCTTATTTGCTGCGATCACCAGCAAGAGCGAGGCAGACTATATCCGCGCGCAGGCCGAAGTGATGGAATATCTGGAATGGCTGAAAAAATTCGCCAATGCTTTCCTTGAGGATGTGAAGGAGGGAGAGGAATGACATTACCCCTTCCCAAGCTTGTCGAAAGGAAATGCAATCCCGACGCCGAAGGGAGCAATGCGGGTCTTCACTTCGACAAGTTTTTCGACTGTTGGCCAGAACAGATAGGCGGGAAAATTGAGCCGGGGAATAAGTTGGGCTGGATCAAGAAGTTTACTGGAGAAACAGTCGACGCTTCTTCGCATGCAACGCGTTTGAAAGAAATCGCTATAAAACTCAAAGGCAAGGTTGAAACTTTCCAAACCACTGGCCCTTTCGTCACGGGTATGGGGCTTTCCAACCCGATTGAAAATGGCTTTTTGTTTCACCACACTCTGGGTGTTCCTTACCTGCCGGGCTCATCTATCAAAGGCATGGTCCGCGCATGGGCGCAGCACTGGTGTGCGACGTTAAAAACCGAAGAAGACTATGACGCGCATATTGACGAGATATGCCATTTGTTCGGCGGTCCGATATATGAAGAAGAAAGGGATGCTGAGGGCAAAGTCATCTCCCGACAGGAGATCCGCGCGGCTTCCGCAGGTTCTATCATCTTTTTTGATGCGTTGCCTGTCGGTTCAGTCGAGTTGACGGCGGAAATCATCACGCCACATACAGGCCAGTGGCGGATTACAACAGAGCCGGGAAAGCACCCTCCCGCCGATTGGGTCAGCCCCAATCCTATTCCATTTCTCTCGGTGAAAGAAGGCGCAAGCTTTCAGTTTGCTCTGGCACCCCGGACTGCCGCCGGGGCAAGTGATCTCGATACAGCGTTTAAACTTCTGAAAAATGCGCTGGAATGGATCGGTGCGGGTGCCAAAACCGCAATTGGATTTGGCGTGATGAAAACGCCGCAGAGGCTCGACGAGGAGAAAAAGGGAGCACAAGCGAAAGAACAGCGCATGCGGCAAGAACAAGAAGAAAGCCGCCAGCGCGCAGAAAAGGAAGCACAAGCCCGCGAAGCGGAACAAAAAGCCGCTTGGATGCCAACAATAGGACACGTCGTGAGCTACCTCGACGAAGAGGTTCGCGTGATTTCCGCTCTCCACGCCAATGGTGACTTCGAGGCATCAAAGCGGGATGGCAGTGCACCAGTTGTAACGGATAAGGATGAAACGTCCTTCCTGGCCGCATCATGGGCAGAATATGACAACAAATGACCACCTATTTCGTCTCACGCCATTCCGGTGCTGTTGAATGGGCCAAACATCAGGGCATTGAAGCTGAGTTTGTGCCCCATTTGAATGTAGAGAATATTCAGGCAGGTGACATTGTAATGGGCACATTGCCGGTGAATCTGGCCGCCGGAGTTATCGCCCGTGGCGGAAATTATTTCCACTTGACTATGGATATACCAGAGGACCGACGTGGAGATAATTTAAGTGCCGATAATATGAAGGCTTTTGGCGCAGTTTTAGAGAAATTTCATGTGAGGAGAGAACTGTAATGGGAAATATCCGCGCCAACCGTACATTTTACTACATGGTTTTTCTTGTTATAGGCAGCTCTCTCACACTAAGCTTACTTGGACAAATACTGATTGAAGGAATTTTAAACCCGATATTGCCAACCGGACCAGGGGCTTTTCTGGGGTATATCTTCCTTTTTTGGCTTCTGTGTGTCGTATTCATTGTTTTTGCCAAAAAGACAACCGAACAAGCTGGCCGCATAGTTGGTGTTAAAGTTTCGGCCACAAGAAGCGATCACCCATCGCTACCATTCTTGATTATGGGATATTCGCCGCTGCGAGGTGTCAATATTGATGACCTAACTAAGGAGATCGACAAGCTGGGCGTCGAAAACGTCGCGGCAGTTGGAGGCGTTTTCTTGGACGCGTGTCAGAGAAATGATCATGAAGCTGTTGTTGGCAATTTGTGGCAACAAAACCTGCGGAGCGCGTGGCACCACAAGGACGCGCTCAGGGCCATATATGTACTGGACCCCAGCGAGGACCAGTTCGACAGATTTGGCAAATATATGAGTCATGCCTTCAAATCGGTCCAAAAGGATATTTCGATTGTACGCATTGCAACAAAGGGGAGACCAGACGAACCTTTTCAGACGTTTGATGGAAGCGGAACAGGTATCCCGCGCAGCTATGAAAATTACGAATATGTCTATGAAGGCTTGCGGCGCGGGGTTGAAATGATCGGCGAGCGAGATGACCTCGCTGCGTTTGTGGGCAAGAGAACCTCTGGAATGGCATATAACGATACGCTTGACAGAAATATCTGCATTGATGCGACCCCAGGACAAAAGCCTTTCTCTGTAGCCGCCGCAGTACTGACACTGAACAGGCCTCTGAAATTCAGCTATGTGACGACTGGCCCAACTGGCGGTGAGGTTTGTTTTTATGATACAAATGTCAGGCTGGCAGGTGGCAGCTGAGATACGCCTCGATCCGGACAAACCAGCCCGCGCCCGATTACTGCAGCCACTTTAAAGTAGGAACATCCATATCTGCCGCAGCGAATGCTTCACTAGATCGTTTTCTTGGCCTCGCTCTTGTTCCACCAACGGTTAGGGCGGGAGACAAGGTAATGCGCCACCGGAAATGCCGGACGCTCCTCCACATACCCAGCCAGCGGCTGGGTATGTGGCTAGCGGTGTCATGCGCTGGGCGGAAGAGCACCCAAACTGTTTCTATCCCAGCCAGCGGCTGGGTATGTGGCTAGCGTTTACCGGCGCGTTTCGGATGTTTGTGAACGTTTCTATCCCAGCCAGCGGCTGGGTACGTGGCTAGCTCATCCTGCCAAATACACTATGGCTCGTTCTTGTTTCTATCCCAGCCAGCGGCTGGGTATGTGGCTAGCCCGCCCTTCAGCCAAGCAAAGTCAAAATTGACTTTGCACGCGTTTCTATCCCAGCCAGCGGCTGGGTATGTGGCTAGCTTTCGACACGTGACGGCGAATTCAAGATGGTGTTTCTATCCCAGCCAGCGGCTGGGTATGTGGCTAGCTGAAGGCGACCAAGCAAGGGCTTTGCGGGCGCTTGTTTCTATCCCAGCCAGCGGCTGGGTATGTGGCTAGCTTATGAGCGGGCGAAGAACGAGCTGTATCAGTTTCTATCCCAGCCAGCGGCTGGGTATGTGGCTAGCCTACTCGGTGATCATACAATACAAAACCGCGTTTCTATCCCAGCCAGCGGCTGGGTATGTGGCTAGCTGAAGGCCGATCTCTCCCCAAAAATGAAGACGTTTCTATCCCAGCCAGCGGCTGGGTATGTGGCTAGCTCTCGACGTGGTGGCGCTGTACCAGTTCGCCTGTTTCTATCCCAGCCAGCGGCTGGGTATGTGGCTAGCTTGCAGACCTTCGCAAGTTCACTGTATCGCTTGAGTTTCTATCCCAGCCAGCGGCTGGGTATGTGGCTAGCCAATGGACGAGAAGAGGTGCTGAATGCGATGAGTTTCTATCCCAGCCAGCGGCTGGGTATGTGGCTAGCCTTGGTGATGACCCGTCAGTGGCCGGAACTGGGTTTCTATCCCAGCCAGCGGCTGGGTATGTGGCTAGCCTACCCACCTTCAGCCTATTGTCAAGTTTCAGGAAAAGAAGCTTTTTTCCAAGGCAAACTGATTTACCGAGTCGCCAAAAGAACAAAATATGAACCTAATTTCATGACTATGAAATAACTATTTGATAGTACATAAAAATATGATATTTCCAAGGCAAATGTCAAAGAAAAATAGCACAAAAGGCCCGAGAGCAACACTCATTCCTGACGCAGAGCTGTTTCTGCAGCTCTGCGAGCGAGAAACGCTGCGAGAAGCCTGGAGCAAGGTTTGGCGCAATGCTGGTGCGGCAGGTGGCGATGGCGTGAGTGTCTATGATTTTGCTGCCCGCGCTGAAATGCTGCTGGGCGTTTTAAGTCATGAGCTAAAAGAGGGGCGCTATCAGCCTGGCCTTTTGCGGCAGGTGGATATTCCCAAACGATCTGGTGAAAAGAGACGGCTGAATATTCCCTGCGTACGAGACCGGATCGTGCAAACCGCAGTGACCAATTTGCTTGTTCCCTATATGGAGGAGGAATTTGAAGAAACAAGCTTCGGGTATCGTCCGGGTCGGTCGATCTATCAGGCAGTAGCCCGCATACAATCGCTTCAGCGCAGCGGGCTGACCCATGTTGTGGATGCGGATATCGACGATTATTTCGACTGCATTCCCCATGATGCACTGCTTTCACGCCTGACCGAAAGTATGGAACACGGCCCCTTGAGCGAGCTGATTGCACTGTGGCTGTCTCAAGCGGCGCCTCAGGGGCGCGGCGTCGCCCAAGGTTCTCCTCTTTCTCCGTTGCTTGCCAATCTCTACCTTGATCGACTGGATGAAGCGTTTGACAAAAAAGGGGCGCGCATCGTTCGCTTCGCCGATGATTTTGTGGTTCTGGCCCGTTCTCCCAAGGGGGCAGATGCAGCAATGGATGATATTGCGCACTTGCTGGCCAGCCATGGCTTGAAGCTGAACCGTGAGAAAACGCGTGTTACTGACTTCAATCAGGGCTTCAAATTTCTGGGTCACTTGTTCATTCGTTCCATGGCATTAAAAACAGCGCCCGAGGAAGCTGATCTCTTTGATGCAGTGAAACTAATGGCACAGTTGGCACGAGAGGATGCCGCTGAACAAGAGCAGAAAGAGACACAAGCCGAAGTTCAAAAAAGGCAGGAGGATGGTGGCCTTGTTGCTGGCTTCCGCAACCTCTACATCATGCAATCCGGTCGCCGTCTTTCTATCCGCAACGAGGCATTTGCGGTGGAGGAACTGCAGCATCGCGAGAATAGCATGCATGGCACTGAAGCCGAATGGCGCGAGATTCTTGCGGTGCCACACCAGCAGATTGATCGCATTGACATCGGCCCGGAAGCAGAAGCAACGCAAACCGCGCTTGACCATGCGCTGGCCACAGGCACTGTAGTGTGTTTTGTCGACGGGCATGGTGCAACAAAGGGCACGCTGGCCCCGACACTTGCACCCCGGGCACGTCGCCATGCAGCCCAGGCAGCAACGACGCTGGACGAAACCAAACGTCTGGCTCTGGCGCGCATCTTTGTTGAAGGTCGCCTGCGCAATCAGCGCGGGCTTTTACGCAAATTGGGCCGCGAACGAGACACAATGCCCGCCACGGCAATCAAGGCAATCGCCAGCCTGACAAGTTTGATAGGGCGCGGTGACACCAGCCGCATCCGCCATGCAAAAAGCGTGGAAATGGCAATGGGCTATGAGGGCACTGGAACAGCGGCATACTGGAAAGCTGTTTCGGCGCTGGCGCATCGGGATTTCAAATTTTCAAAGCGCGAGCGGGAGCAGCCTAATCCGGCCAACATCGCATTGAATTTTCTCGCCTGGCTTCTGCATAGAGATATCAGCATGGCGGTGCTGGCAACAGGGCTGCATCCGGGCTTTGGTGCGCTCCACAGTCTGGACGATAATCGTGATGCCTGTGTTTATGACCTGATGGAAGAATTTCGCGGGCACTTTGTGGAAGGGCTGTTTGTCTACGTCACAAATCGTCGCATTTTACGTGCAGATATGTTTTCGCATCAGTCCGGGCACTGGCGGATGAAGAACGTCGGAAGTCAGGCGTTGATCCGCGCATATGAGACCCGTGCTCAGGCAACAATAACATGGCCACCCAAAACAAAGCGCGCCAGCTTCCGCCGGTTGATGATAAAACAGGCTCATGCGCTTGCACGACACCACGAAAAAGGCGAGACCTACCGGCCCTTTGAAATAGACTACTAGCAAGCCCAGCCAGCGGCTGGGTATGCGGCCAACTTACAATATGAGCGAAACTCCTTTGGTCCACGTTTCTATCCCAGCCAGTGGCTGGGTATGTAGCCAACATAAGCCCTTGGCAGCCTGTATCAGATCCTGTGTTTCTATCCCAGCCAACGACTGGGTATGTAGCCAACCAGGGCGGTGCGCAGGGCGGCTTCCAGGCTGGGTTTCTATCCCAGCCACCGGCTGGGTATGTAGCCAACTTCCAACCCTATGCTGAGCGTGAAAACTGGGCAAGTTTCTATCCCAGCCAACGGCTGGGTATGTGGCCAACCAGTATCCGCCACTACAGCCTGCAGACAGATGGGTTTCTATCCCAGCCAACGGCTGGGTATGTAGCCAACAAAGCCTGCTGCCAGCCCTCAAGACCCTCAAGGTTTCTATCCCAGCCAACGGCCGGGTATGTAGCCAACGCTTGTGACGCCGCAGAAGCATTCGACAGCAAGTTTCTATCCCAGCCAACGGCTGGGTATGTAGCCAACCCAATGACGCTGATGAATGGAATTCCCTCATGCGTTTCTATCCCAGCCAAC
>JBNKZZ010000022.1:0-104060 GCA_050301895.1 Ensifer sp.
AGATGCTGTCATCTACACCGGTAACTGGTCTGACTATACGATTACAGAAACAGGTGGTGTCTACACCATCGTCGACAATCGCGCCGGACCGATGAACGATGGCACCGACACGGTTACAAATGTGGAGAACTTCTCCTTCGCGGACGGCACCTACGACCAGACGAACGTCCTGTCATATATTGAAGACACGCCGGACAATGGGGCATCAGACACATCTGGCAGCGTTACCAATTGGGGTACGGTGGCTGACGATACGATTTTCGGCAGCGCCGATGCAGACAATCTAGGCGGCGGCGACGGCAATGACACTATCTATGCTGGAGCTGGCGACGACTTGATTGCCGATGGCCTTGGAGCCGACGAGCTTCACGGTGGTGCAGGAGCAGACCACATTTACGGTGGAGATGACAACGACCTGATTTATGGTGATGAAGGTAACGACTACATCACCGGTGACGTCGGCAATGATGAAATCCATGGCGGGTCCGGTAACGACATCATCTACGGAGGCGACGGTGATGACGTAATTCGCGGCGGCACTGGCGACGACCAACTCTATGCTGGGGCCGGTAACGATGACTTTTTGATACAGGCCGGTGACGGCAATGACACCATCTGGGGTTCCTACGGAGGCGGCTGGACAGACAGCATCAGCCTGGTTGGAATGGACGGCGCAGTCACAATCGATGGCAACACGGTAACCGGCAACGGCTGGACCATGGAAGTAACCAGCGGCACAATCGGCGCTCAAAATGGCGAGAGCCTTACCTTGAGTGACGATTCCTGGGGCACGATCACCTTTGACAATGGGGATGTGGTGCACTTCAGCGATATGGAACAGGTCAACTGGTAAGTGTAAAAACGATCAAAACGCCAAGGCAATTTGCATCTTGATGAACCTGCACATGATACAAACTTCAGGGTCCGAGGCATATCTAGTGGCAATCCGTTAACCATTTATCTTTACCAATTGCTGAAGAACACGTGTCTTCCCAATTGCACAGAGAACCGGAAATGCGCCGCACCTGGAAAATTTTGGCTTCGCTTGCCACAGGGCTTGTGCTTGCCGGATGCGCCGTAGGTCCAAACATGCGTTCGCCACACGCGAACCTGCCCTTAAACTACTCAGAGGGTAATTATGGAAGCAACGGCGATGTCACCAACGCCGCGTGGTGGTACACATTTTCCGATGATCTCCTGAACCAACTTGTTCAGAAAGGGCTTTCCCAAAACCTCAACGTTTTGCAGGCGTTGCAGACGATTGAGCAAGCTCGCCAAAATGTGACCGCATCGAGCGCCGGGCTGTTTCCCAGTATCAATGCCAGCGCCAGCGGTACAGCCAAACAGGACACGTCCGGGATCTACCGCACCTATCAGGGTGGCGTCAGCGCATCCTGGGTAATCGATCTGTTTGGCCAGTACAGGCGTAGCCGCGAAAGCGCGCGAGCCTCGCTTGATGCGGCTTATGCGGGGGCTGACGTTGCCAGACTGACGCTGATTTCCGATCTTGTCAGTCACTATGTCGCTGCTCGATATTATCAAAGGCTGATGACTCTGGCTCAAACCGACCTGAAGTCACGACATGAAACACTGAGACTGACACGAGCCCGCATGCAGGCAGGCGCTGCATCCAGATTGGATGTTGTGCAGGCGGAAGGTCAGGTCAACGCGACCAAATCGGACATACCTGCGCTGGAAATCAACTACCGCAAGGCCGTACATCGCATGTCAACGCTCTTGGGGCTTCCGGCGGCCACTCTGATCGCAACAATGGACAAAGCCGCACCTCAGCCTGTCGCACATGACATGGTGAAGCTCGGCATCCCTGCAGATCTCATCCGCAACAGACCGGACATACGCAAGGCTGAATACGAGCTGGCCGCCGCCGTTGCCAACATCGGCGTGGCCGAAGCACAGCTCTATCCGAGCCTTCAGCTCTCAGGAACAATTTCGCCGACAGCCATAATTTCCAGTTCTGCGACCACCAGATTGAACACCTGGTCTTTCGGTCCGGTGATCAACCTTCCGATTTTCGAAGGCGGGCGTCTGCGCGCAAACGTCAAAAGCGCAGAATCCAAGGCACACAACGCCTATCTGGTTTGGAAGCAAACTGTGCTGAACGCCATCGAGGAAACAGAGAACGCGCTCGTCGCCTATAATCGCGACCAACGAACCATATCTTCGCTGACGTCACAGGTCAGAAGCTATGAAGATGCCGTGAAGCTTTCAAACGCCAGCTACAAAAGAGGCTTGGGAACGATGCTGACGGTGCTCGACAGCCAGCGTTCTCTTTCCTCCGCGCGACAGAGTCTGGCAAGCGCGGTGCACGACGCATCATTGAACTATATCATGCTAAATATTGCATTGGGCGGCGGCTACAGGGCCGCGAACTAACGCCACACCATCCAATTGATAATATTATACAAAATTGAAATATGAGTGGGCATCTGGGGAACCAGATACTATTTTAGCTGCATCTTTCAATTAATGCTTCCTTTACCATAAACCAATATTTTCAAGCGGTGGCGCAGTAGCGTAATTGTATAGGGTGTGGGTTGTCGTATGCGAAAATTTCGATTTTTGCCGAAGATGTCGGTCGACCCGTACCTCATGACGGCCTCCATCATGGCCAATTTCTTCTCCCTGGCACTGCCAATCCTCATGCTCCAAATCTACGATCGCATTATTCCGCGACAGGGTGTTGAGTCGTTGGCAGTTCTGGCTCTCGGTGCCACAATCGCTATCATTGCCGAAATGGTCGTCCGCTCCGCCCGCGCGCGCCTCATGGCACTTGCCGGCGATGCATTTGAGCGCGATGTGCAAGTCCGGCTCTTCGAGCGTTTGCTGAAAGCGGACCTCAAAGCTGTCGAGAAGGAAACGCCGGGGGCCTATGTCGATCGTATCGCCAGTGTCGACAGACTGAGGGAGTTTCGCCACGGCGAGGCTGCCATGGTTATTCTGGATCTGCCCTTTACCGTACTCTTCCTGCTCACCACTGCGATTATCTCCTACCAGTTGGCAATCGTTGTTTTGCTCATTGTCGGCCTCTCCATTATCGCAAACCGGGTAACACGTGAGGGGCTGCCGGAGCTGTCTGCGCAGAAAAAGCTGCTGGACAGCCGCCGCTTCTCCTTCCTGCTGGAAGTGCTTGGCGGCATCGAAATGATCAAGAGCTTCAATCTGGAAGGCTTCATGGAGCGCCGCTATGAACGCCTGATGGGTTCGAGCGCCGCAATTGCCGCCGAGTCCACAGCACGAAGCAACTTCGCCCAGTCTGTAACAGGCTCAGTGGGACAGGTGACCCCTTTCATCATCGCCTCCGTAGGTTCCATACTTGCAATCAATCAGTCAATTTCCATTGGTGCACTGGCTGCAGTCATTCTGCTTGGAACGCGGATTGTACAGCCCATCATGAAGTTTGAGGCGATGCGCTCGGTGGATGAAGATGTGATCCGTGTCGAACGCGAAATCGCCAAGGTGTTGACCACCCCCTTTCGCGTTGAGGGCGAAACCATATGTGAAGCCATCGAAAGAATTGAGCTCAGCGACATCACCTTGAAGCAGGAGGGCAGCGACGCCCCCTTGTTCAACAAATTGAATCTTACACTTCAACGTGGCGAGATCATTACATTGGAAGGCAATGTCGGGTGTGGTCGCTCGACGCTTCTTTGGCTGATCATGGGCTTTGTCACGCCTGACGCCGGCGAGGTTCGCATCAACGGTAACGCAATCACCGACTATCGCCTGGCATCGGTTCGCGATCGAATTGCCTATCTTCCTCCAGCACCAAAAATGCTGGAAGGCAATGTTCTGGAAAACATGACCCGTTTCGATCCCGAGAAATTCCTGCCCGAGGCGATCCAGATTTCAGCGCAATTGGGTCTCGCTTCCTATTTTGCGCACCACCAGGACGGATTGATGACCAAGGTTGGGCATGGTCTGGAATCCGGCCTTCCAACCTCGGTAACTGAGCGAATACCGCTCGTTGGCGCGTTGGTAGGCAACCCCGACATTGTTCTCTTTGATGAGGCGAATGCCAATCTCGACATGGACGGCGATAACAAATTGAAAGATTATCTCGCCAGCCTGAGAGGCAAGGTGTCAGTCATTCTGGTTACCCAGCGTCCCTCATATTTCGCGCTGGCCGATCGCCGCTATCGTATCGAAAACGGTGTTTTGAACCTCGTTGAGAACAAACCTGCTGCTGCTTCACCCGAAAGGGCCGCGGCATCATGAGTAACATAAATCCACAGATCAATTCCCCCGATGCTGCAAACAGTGGCGACATAGGTGCGCGCAAACTGCAGTCGGACCTCGATTTGACATTGCGCACTTGGTCAACGTCGATTGAAGAACGCAAATCTGCATTTGAAAAGCTCCGCACCGAGTTCTTGTCTGGCCAATATGGCGGACTGCCGGTGAAAGGCGACGCACCGATGGCGCTGATTTCACTTCTGCAGGCGCTCCACTGGGACATTTCGGTCAAGCATTTTGCACGGGCGGTGCCCCATTTCCCGCAACAGTTCACCATTGTGGAGCTGCAGGAGACCCTGGCACGTCTTGGCTATCAGGGAACTGTTCGCCATGTCTCCGTGCGCCGCCTTTCTTCCGCTCAACTGCCTGCTATCGCCGTAGACGGCAAACGGCTCGTTGTTCTGCTTGCCGGCGAGAACAATCAGCTCATCGTTCACGATCCGATAACAGACACAGAGCTGCCGCTTGATAGAAGCAAACGCCGCCGCGTCATATCCTTTGCGCCCGAAAGCGAAGACGTGACGAAGCTTGACACGGAAAGCTGGCTGAGGCGCACCCTCAACCGCTTCCTTCCGGAAATTCGCCAACTGCTATTGCTCACGGCATTCATCAACAGCTCGGTGTTGATCCTGTCCTTCGCGGTCATGACAATTTTCGACAAGGTCATCCCTGCAGGAGCCTTGGACACATTGCTCGGTCTTGGTGCGGGCGTGCTGCTGACTGCTGGTCTAGAACTCTATTTCCGTGGTGTGAAAGCCAAGTTGATTGGTCGCGTGTCCGGACGCATTGAATATCTGCTTGGCACGACAATCTTCGCCAAGCTGATCTCACTGCCCGTGCCCATGCTGGCAAACACACCGATTGGCGACCAGATTGGTCGGCTTCGCCAGTTTGAAACCCTGCGAGACCTGTTCGCCGGTCCCTTTGCGGCCATAGTCTTGGAAATTCCGTTTCTATTGGTTTTCATCGCGTGCCTGTTTGCAATCGGTGGCTATCTCGGCTTCATCCCGGTCGCGCTAGCTGCGGTCTACGCAATTATGGGAGGGCTGTTGGTCGGCCCTGTACGTCGTCAGGCCCAGCTTGCGTCCAAGCTGAAGCGCGAACATTACCAGTCGGTACTCGAAACAGTGTCCAACCTGCGCAATATCCGCGCCATGGGATGTGAGGACATCTGGCTGGAGCGGTTGCAACAGAAGGTCGCCAAGGCTGCTAATGCAAAACGCAAGTCCAGTCTCGCGCAGCGTTTTCTGGTGGCTAGCGCCGCAGCAGCAGTACCAGTCGCTGGTGGAGCAACTGCGGTACTGGGCGCAATTCTGGTCATGAACGAACAAATGACCACCGGTGCCCTAATCAGTGCAATGATCTTGATGTGGCGCGTGCTCGCACCCATTCAGCAGCTATTCGTTATGCTGACCCACATCAGCGATATGGGGCAGACCGCCCATCAGATTGATCGCATGATGCGCCTGCCATCCGTAAAGCCATCAAACGGACCCAAAATTGGGCTTGATTTCAAAGGTCAGATCACCTTTGATCGCGTCAGCTTCCGCTATCAAAATTCTGCGCTGACTACCTTGCAAGGTTTGAATTTCTCGATCAAACCGGGCGAATTCGTCGCGATCGAAGGGGCCTCAGGTTCCGGAAAATCCAGCATTTTGCGCCTGATATTGGACCTGCATCGCCCACAGGTTGGCAATATCATGATCGATACGATCAACATCCGGCAGATACCGGACGCTGATCTGCGTTCCGCCATCGGCTATGTTCCGCAAAAGCCGGTTCTCTTCCATGGAACGCTGGCGCAGAATCTGCGTTTGGCCGCTCCTCAAGCTACAGACGAGGAACTGGAAGACGTCTGCCGGGAAATGGGCCTCGAGAACATAATTGCCAGCATGCCAAAAGGTATCAACACTGTGCTGGACCACGCCCGCCGCGAAAACATGTCCGGTGGTGTGCAACAGGCCATTTCCATCGCCCAAGCGCTATTGCAAGGCCCACAGATTTTGTTGCTCGACGAACCCGCCAAATCGCTTGACTACGAGCTCGATACCGCGTTCCTCAACGCCCTTGATCGTCGCCGCAACAAAATGACCATTATTATGGTAAGCCACCGCCCAAGCCACATTCGGCTTGCTGATCGCGTGTTGACACTCGACCGTGGAGCGATCGTCAGCTTTGAACCACCGAAATCAAGGGAGGCCGCATGATTTCCTCCCTTTTGAAAAGAATCACCGGCATGCGCCGTTCGGTTGACGAAGTACTCGCCAACGCCGATGCAAACCTGACGTCCGGCGCGCTTATCGATGAATACCACGATATGCGCATCAACCGTCTTATCATTATGGTCGCTGCGGTGGGTTTCGCGATCTTCATTGGCTTGATTTCGTTCACGCCAATTCACGAGGTCTCCACCGGAACAGGCGAGATTTTGCCTGTAGGCTTCGTCCAGACGGTAGAACATCTCGAGGGCGGCCGTGTACTAAAGATCTATGCCAAGGAAGGTGACCGTGTCCAGGCTGGCGACCCCATCGTTTCGCTGGATCCAGTGGCACTGAAGGCCGAACTTGAGAAGGCCAGAGCACGCCTGTCTGCAGTGCGCGAAGAGCTGGCCCTACAAAAATGGAGCATCTCCGAAAAGGGATTGAACTTCACGGCTGAACTGACCCTGCGTGGTGGCTTGGCAGAAAAGACAACCGAGGTCACCGCCATCGCAGAGGATGACAACTATCGCCAGGCACAATTGAACGTCATCACAGCTGCCATCTCCGCAGATGAAGCATCTGCCGAAAAGCTGCTTCTGCAGCAAAAGAAGGAAGAAGAAAAACTGGACCTGGTGCGGGATCGTTTGACGGATTTTCAATCCGCCTTCCAAATTGGTGCCGTCAGCAAACAGGAACTCAACAAGATACGGTCTGAGAAGATCGATATTGAGAGCAACCTGCTGCAATTGCAGACCAAGTACCAGGGAACGCTTTCCAACATCGCGGCATCGAAGGCAAAGTATCAGGAACTGCGTGCCGAGTTCCGCCGTGAAGCCGCCACAGTGATTGCAGCCAAGGAAGCCGAGGCCCAGGAGATGGAAGCAACCGTGACCCAGTTGAAGGACCGCTTGGCCAATCAGATTATCCGCGCACCTTCAAACGGTGTCGTCAACCGGTTGGAAATCAAGAGCCAGGGGCAAGTTATCGTACCAGGCAGCCTGGTCGCCGAGATCGTTCCCGATTCCGGCGAGCTCTTTGCCGAGATCAAGATACCAGGTGACCGGGTGGGCTTCATTTCAAAGGGCATGGATGCCCGGATGAAAGTGCTGGCATTCGACTACACGCGCTTTGGTGCAATTGACACAACTGTCAGCGACATTTCCGCAACCAGCATTCGTAGCGAACAGGATGGCACCCTCTTCTATCGCGTGCGTCTGGCATTCAAGACAGATCACATGGGCAGTGGCGCGTCGCATATGCAGTTGGCGCCAGGCATGCCCGTCATTGCAGATATCGTATTGCAGAAAAAGTCGGTTCTCAGCTATCTGTTGAAACCACTGCGCAGTATCTCGGACCGGGCCTTTACGGAGCAATAGACGCCGGATTATCCAGCGGAACGTGCCGCCGCGCAAATAGCGGGGCGGCCTATTTTTCGAAGGACCATTCATCGCCGCCCAGGAGAGGACCTGCCTTATCCAGCGAAAGCTGTGAACGGGAAAACGAAACTGGTGTCCGAAGCCCGGGCAAACCTTCCGGATCGATACGAAGGCCGCGCGACACGATCTGCGGATCGTTTATCGCCTCCGCCACCGTGTTAATTGGCCCGCCCGGCACGCCCGCCGCTTCCAGGGACGCGATCAGATCAACCCTGTTTCGGATACGCGTGCGCGCGCTCAGCAGTTCGGCAAGCTTGTCGCGATTGGCGACGCGTGCCGGGTTTGTCGCATAGGCCGCATCAGTCGCCAATTCGTTCAGATCCAGAAGATCACAAAGAGCGGCAAACTGGCGGTCGTTGCCGCAGGCGATGATCAGATGCCCATCTGCACACGGGAAGACCTGGTAGGGCACGATATTGGGATGTGCATTGCCGAGACGCGTTGGAGAATTGCCCGACACCAGATAATTCATCGCCTGATTGGCAAGCACAGCAACGCCTGTATCCAGCAGCGACAAATCCACCTGCTGGCCGACGCCGGATTTCTCACGTTCGGCCAGCGCCGCCTGAACACCGACAACACCGTAAAGGCCCGTGAAAATATCGATCCAGGCAACGCCAACCTTCTGCGGTTCGCCCTGCGGATCGCCCGTCAGATCCATAATCCCGCACATGCCCTGAATGAGAAAGTCATACCCCGGGGTTGAAGCACGCGGCCCGGCCTGCCCAAAGCCGGTGATGGATGCATATACCAGACGTGGATTGCGACTTGCGAGACTGGCGTAATCCAGACCGTATTTTTTCAAACCGCCAACTTTGAAATTCTCGATCAAGACGTCAGCTTCATCAATCAGGGCTTTCAGCTTCTCCAGCTCCTGGCTGTTTTCGAAGTCACATACGACTGAACGCTTGCCCCGGTTGGCCGCGTGAAAATAGGCCGCGACGCGCTCGGTACCGCCCTTGCCATCGTCACGATCAATAAAGGGAGGGCCCCATTGACGCGTATCGTCACCTTTGGGGCTTTCGACTTTGATGACCTCTGCCCCCAGATCCGCCAATGTCTGGCCAATCCACGGGCCTGCCAGAATGCGCGCCAGTTCAACAACTTTGAGGCCTGCCAGCGGTGCTGTTTTTTTGCTCATCAGAAAGGTGCCTGAATATGTGTTCGTCTACCGCCCCTGCGGTTCACTGCCAACATAGGGCATTCTCGAACATATGTCATAAACGATTGAACAACGCATGAAACAACCCTAATTTGCCCTTGGATCATTCATAGAATGAATGGTGTCGCCCCAAGTTGCGCCTGCCCGGTTCCAAATTCAATACGCACGCAAACGCGCTATTGTCGCTTCTATGTCCTGCCAGGGGGCTTTGCCAGGCGCGAACCGGACGCGCAGATAATTCACCAATTCAGCGATCTGACTATCGGTGTATGTCTTCCCAAACGCGGGCATGGACTGGAGGCTGGCCCCTGCTCTGCCTGTTGTCATAGCCATTATGGCGGGTGCCTCATGCCCCCGCAGGATAGATTGAATAACGTTGTCCGGGTTGTCGCTATGCAGGTTGGTGTTCAGCGCCAATGACGTCAGGTCCGACTTTTCGCCGTGGCAGCTTGCACATGCGCCCTCGAATATACGCGCACCGCGCGGAGCAGCGATGGCAGCGCCCTGCCGCGCATCAAGTGAAGCCTCGACAACGGCCTCGGCTTTGGCTGAAACATTGCTCGAGGGGGTCCCATAGCTCACCAGATAAGTGGCCATGGCCTCTATGTCTGTGTCCGGCAGCGCAGCGAGTGACTTGACCACCTCGGCCATCGGCCCGGCAGCGCCTCCATGTTCATCAGAATGACCATAGCGGAGATAGGAATAGAGCGAATTCTTAGTCCAAGCGACGGGGCTGTTGCCTTTTGCCACCAGAGAATGCGCTTCCCAGCCATCGGCAAAGCCCCCGGCCAAGTGCTGCGCACCTTTCATCTCGCCTTGCAGCGCATTGCGGGGACTGTGGCAGGCGGAACAATGCCCCAGAGTTTCGACCAGATAGGCACCGCGGTTCCAGCTTTCAGTTTGCGATGTATCAGCCTTGAATGGCGTGGCATCATGGAACATGCCATTCCAGGCCGACATCAACCAACGCTGTGAAAAGGGAAACGACAAGGACGCCATTTGCGGCTTGTTGGCCGACGTCGGCTGCGTCATGAGATAGGCATAAAGCGCCTGCATGTCGGCATCACTCGCACCCGCAAATGATGTGTAGGGATGCGCCGGAAAGAGATGCTTTCCATCACGGCTGATCCCTTGGCGCATGGCACGCTCGAAGGCTGGATAGGACCAGCGCCCAATACCATTGGCCTCGTGCGGCGTGATATTGGCGGCAAAGACCTCACCATAGGGCGTTTCGAAAGCCCGTCCGCCGGCGAAGGCCATTCCATCTGGCCCCGTGTGACACACATTGCAGGCTCCCGCTGCCGCTACCAGTCGCCCACGCTCAATCGTCGCCTGCGAAAAGACGCCCATATCTGGCGGGACAATAGGCGCAATGGCAGGTTTGATGGGCGACAGCAGCGCAAGTGCACCCACCGCGAGCGAACCCAAACTGATCCCTGAAAGGCCCGCCAGCCATGCCCTGGTCTTCTTTTGAACTGGCAGTGGTGCGTCTTTCGCCTGTTTGCCTTCCAGCGCTTCCAGAACCCGCTCCGGCGTCAAAGGCAACTCTCGAAAGCGAATGCCAATTGCATCATAGACCGCATTGGCTATGGCGGCTGCGCTTGGCACGGACGCCGACTCGCCGACGCCCAGCGGCGGTTCATCAGGCCTTGGCACCAGCAACACGTCCACATCCGGCACTTCAGGAAATTGCAGGATCGGATAGGTTCCCCAATCATTGCTGGTAACCGCAGTGGGAGAAAACTCGACGCTCTCCTTCAGCACGCGGCTAACGGATTGCACGACGTTGCCGTGAATCTGATGCTTCACACCTTCGGGGTTGATCATCAGGCCGCTATCCTGACCGGCGACCACACGATTGATGCCTATTTCGCCGGTCTTTTTGTTAACGGCAACTTCCGCCACCCAAGCAGCCCATGCCGCGGCTGTGCCGGGAAATTTGCCGTGCACATAGACCGCATAGGCGAAGCCGCGACCATAGGCGATATCGCCTTCAGACCCCATCTGACCGGTTTTGCTGTGAGGCACCCAACCAGCCCTGTCAGTGACGGCGCGCACAAGGTCAATTGCACGCTGATCGGTCAGATAGCGCAGCCGATATTCCACCGGATCCACACCGGCAGCGGATGCCAGTTCATCAATGAAAGATTCGTGGGCAAAACTGTTCGGCATAGCCGAGACACCACGCAGCCATGCGGCACGCGCCAGCTGCGGCATATCGTGAACCGAGACACTCAAATTCGGGAAACTATAGGGCGGCACAGCGGTCCGATCACCCATTTCGAAGGTAATCGGGATTGCAGGCACACGCCCCGTCAGCAAACTGGTTAGAAGTGGTGCCGCGTTGGATGGATAGCGCGTGTCAAACTGATACCCCGCCAGACCGCCGTCATTGTCGATCCCGCCGCGAACATCGATAACCTGAGCAGCCCCTTTTGGTTCCCAGGCATGCTCCTGTTCACGCGTGAGCTGAACGCGAACCGGTCGCCCCACAGCACGCGCCAGCACCGCCGCATCACCCGTTACATCGTCCGCACTATTGCGACCATAGCAGCCTGCCGCCTCCAATCGTTCCACCTGCACATCATCGATGTGCATTTCCATCAGCAAGGCGATGTCGCGCTGCAAGACATGTGGATTTTGCGTGCCCGACCAAACCGTCAGCTTGCCGTCGGTAAATTCAGCAACCGCACAGGAAGGACCGATAGAGCCATGCATCTGGTAAGGCCAGATATAGGTTGCCGCAATGGTTGTCTCGGCATCCTCCAACGCGCTGTCGACATTGCCCTTTTGCGCAAGAATGCGTCGCGATGACGGATTGTCGCGAATGGCCTCTTCCGGAGCGTTCAAATCAGGTTGCTCAGGTGGTTCGCGCCAAACAATCTTCAGCTTCTCGGCAATCCTGATTGCCTGCTCTTCACGCTCGGCAACAACGCCCACAAAATCGCCAATGGTGACAATATCAACCAGGCCTTCAATATCGGCGACTGATGTCTCATCAATCGAAATGAGGCTCTTCGAAATATGCTCGCCAAAATCATAGCCCGCATAGGGTGGGCGAATAACACGCCCGTGCAGCATGCCGGGCAGCCGCACATCATGAACATAGGTCCAATGACCGAAGGCTTTCAGCGGCACATCAATACGCGGTGCAGATTGCCCGACAATGCGGTATTCACCTACCGCCTTCAACGGCGCAGAAGCGTCGATACCGATAAGGAATTTCTCACCTGCGAGAAGGCTGGCATAGGTCTCCGACCAATTCTCGCCGTTCGTCGGCCGGATGATTCCGTCTTCAACCACAAGATCATCGGGCGAAAGATCGTGTTCTGCAGCCAGGCGCGAAAGCAGAAAGTGCCGTGCGCTTGCCGCCGCGGCGCGCAACGGTACAGCAGAAATCTGAATCGTCTCACTTGCGATTGTTGGCCCCTGGTCAGGCGCAACTGTCGTGGTGCCCAGCACCATGCGCACTGCTTCGAAAGGGACGTCCAATTCTTCAGCGACGATCTGCGCAAGTGCGGTACGGATGCCGGTCCCGAGGTCGACATGACCACAAAAGCCGGTGACCGTGCCATCTTCCTTTAACGCCAGGAATAAGTCGCCGTCTTCCAATGCACCTTGCTGCGATTGGAAAACGAGCAGGCCCTCCGGTCGGTCAAGCCATTCCGCCTTTGTCTGATCGCGGCCTCTGCTCATGCACCAACCTCCGAACGACGTTCGGCAATTGCAGAGCGAGCAGCCTCCAGTATCTCCAGATGTGTACCGCAACGGCAGAGGTGATGGCGTAGCGCCTCTTTGAGGTCACTCTCATCCGGCTCAACCTTCTGATTGAGAAGGCCGGCAATGGCGATGATCATGCCATTCAGGCAATAGCCACACTGCGCGGCCGCGTGATCGACGAAGGCCTGCTGCACTGGATGGGGAGCCTCAGGCGTGCCCAAGCCTTCCAATGTCACAATTTTGGCTTTACCAACCGCTGCCAAGGGTACGACACAGGATCGCACAGGCTTGCCGTCGGCCAGCACTGCGCATGCACCACATTCGGCAAGACCACAGCCATATTTCGGGCCATTTAGTTCCAGGTCATTGCGCAGGATATGGAGAAGCGGCGTGGCAGCAGCAGCGCAGATGTCGGCATCCACGCCATTGACATTGATTGTCACCTTTTCTGCCATGTCCGCGTGTCCCCCAGTTCCCTGCGTTCGGCTTTATCAAGAGGCTAGCCCGTTGATCCTGTCGCTCGCAAGTGCGCCGTTCGCCCCTTATCAATCTTTCCGTCAATATCAAATGCCACGCCGAAAAGCGCTTCCGCCTCAGCCGCTGAATATCGCTCCAACCGCACATCTTCCGCCACAAGCAACGGGTCACGGACAAATGGGTCGCCATAGCCACCACCACCCGGCGTACCAACCCGCACACGATCGCCGGCTTTGAGCGGTATGTCTTGCGCCTTGGAAAGATGCTCCGGCACAAACGCCTTTCCATTTTGCCAGACGGTGACAGTATTTGGTTTGCCATCCTTGCCACCCAGCGCACCCGGTGGACCAAAACGCCCATGATCCATTACAAAGCTTGCCGTTGCCTCGCCGCGCCGGACCTCAACCTCGTAATCCAGCCCGAAACCACCGCGATGTCTGCCTGCACCACCGGAACCTTCACGCAGCGCATAGCGCTTATAGAGAACGGGATATTGCTGCTCCATGATTTCCACAGGCGGCGCTTTGGAAATGCCGATGGTTGAGCAACCATTGGCAAGACCATCATGGTCACAATTGCCACCATAACCGCCACCGGAAATCTGATACATCACATAGCCGCGATCACGCGCAGGATCATGTCCGCCAAGTGCAAAATTGCCGGAAGAACCAGCGGGGGCCGCCGTTACCCGATCAGGCAAAGCTTCAACCAGGGCGGCGAACACGGCTTCCGCAATGCGCTGACTGACCTCAGCCGCGCAACCCGAAACGGGTCGCGGATATTGGGCATCCAGGAACGTACCCTCCGGGCGGATAACCTTGAGTGGCTCAAACGCCCCGGCGCTGATCGGCACATCGGGGAAGATATGCCGCATAGCCAGGTAAACAGACGACAAGGTCGTCGCCAGCACCGAATTCATCGGCCCCATACACGGCTTCGATGACCCTGCAAAATCAAACTCCAGCTCACCATCTTTCGCAGTGATTTTCAGGCGGATCTCCAGTGGTTCGTTGACAACGCCGTCGCTATCCACAAAGGCAACAGACTGATAAACTCCATCCGGGATCAGGCGCGCATTGGCACGCATCTGTTCGGCAGCGCGAACCCGCAATTCGCTGATTGCCGCTTTCACCGTCTCGTCGCCATAGCGATCCAGAATGCGCGCAAGCCGCTGTTCACCCACCAAAAGCGCTGCTGCCTGTGCCTTCACATCACCAATACGTTGCTCGGCCACACGAATGTTGGAGCAGATGATGGAGTAGATCTCCTCGTCCAGCTTGCCCTGCTTGAAAAGGCGGACCGGGGGAAGGCGAAGGCCTTCCTGCTCAACGGAAGTTGCAGACGCAGAAAACCCACCGGGAACAGCCCCGCCCGTATCCGGCCAATGGCCGGTATTGGAGAGCCAGCAGAAGATTTCGCCGTCACGATAGACCGGCATGGCAAAGCGCACATCCATCAAATGTGTTCCGCCAAGATAGGGATCATTGACGATGTAGATGTCGCCGGGCTTGGGCGCTGCCACTTTGCCCGCAGCAATCATCTCAATCAGCGTCCTGGTTGAATATTGCATCGTGCCGACAAAAACCGGCAGGCCGGTTGCGCCTTGGGCAATCAACGAGCCATCAACCGCAGAATAGATACCGTCAGAGCGATCATTAGCCTCGGCGATTACCGGCGAAAAGGCGGCACGCGAAAAGGTCAGGTCCATTTCATCGCAAACCTGCTGCAGCCCTGACTGGATGACGGTGAGTGTGATGGGATCAATCGTCATGCCGCACCTCCAATCAAAATGATGAGATTGCCGTCATGATCCTGCTCCGCGCGGTCACCCGGTTCAATGATGATCGTGGTATCCATTTGCTCGATGATTGCCGGGCCGTCAATCACAGCTTCGGGCGGCAGAAAATCACGCCAATAAAGCGGCGTTTCCAACCATCCATCAAACCAGACTTTTCGGGTGCCTGTCTGCGCATCCTCAAGTCTCGCCTTGCGCTCGGCCGGATCTATCAACAATGAAAGATCTATCTCCGGTCGCCGTCCGATCACCGACGTATTAACGTTGACCAGATTGGCGCGAATTTCTGGCAATTCCACTTGGAAGCGCGTGAAGTAGGCCTCTTCAAACCGCGTTTGAAGCTCCTCAAGAGTTGGCTTCGGCCCCGGCAGCGGCACACGCAGCAGATGCGTCTGGCCAATGAACTGCATATCCGCCGAATATATTTCCTCAATTCCGCTCAGAGATACATTCTCCTTGCCGATAAGCCGCCGCCCATCTTCTGATTGTTGAGCGAAGAGCGAGTGCACGACATCAATGTTCAGCGCATGGAGCGGCCTATTGACCGTATTAACAAAGTCGTGGCGAAGGTCCGCGACAACACAGCCTAGCGCATTGGTGATACCAGGGCGTGAGGGTGTCAGCACTTTGGGAATACCAAGCTCGCGCGCAATGGCAGTTGCGTGCAGCGGCCCCGCGCCACCAAAGGCAAAAAGTGCGAAGTCACGCGGGTCTTCGCCGAGACTGACGGACACCATGCGTACAGCATCCGCCATCTTGGCATTGGCAATGCGGATCACGGCGGCAGCCGCCTCAATGGCGCTAAGGCCCAACGGCTTGCCCAGCTTCTCAGCGAAGATTGCCTCTATATCGGCAATCGTCATCCCGCCTGGAACCGCGTTCAAACGCGCCGGATTAAGCCGCCCGAGCAGCATATTGGCATCGGAAATTGTCGGTTCCTGACCACCGCGCCCATAGCAGATCGGACCCGGTGTAGCGCCCGCGCTTTCCGGGCCAACAGCCAACAAACCCGCCTCGGTGACCCGCGCAATAGAACCGCCACCCGCGCCAACAGTGCGCACATCCACCATCGGGACATGGATCGGCATGGCATATTCAACTTCGATCTCGCTGGAAACCGCAGGCTCTGCATTGCGTATCAATGCCACGTCGGTGGACGTGCCGCCCATATCATACGTAATGAGATCCTTGATATTGGCCCGCCTGCCGGTATAGGCCGCCGCCATCACCCCGGATGCAGGACCGGACATAACCGTTTTTGCCGCTTCATTGGCCACATGACGCGCCGACACCATGCCGCCATTGCCGTTCATCACCAACACATCATGCGCATAGCCACGCTCTGCAAGCGTGTCAGCCAGACGCTCGACATAACGACGCAACAAAGGCTGCACAGACGCGTTAACCGCAGCAGTAACGCCCCGCTCATATTCTCGGCTTTCGGAAAGCAGCGCATGACCGATGGTAATATTGCCATTTGGCCAAATATCGGCCGCTATTTCCGCAGCGCGCAGCTCATGCGCAGGGTTGGCATAGGAATGCAGGAAATGGATGACAAGCGCTTCGCAACCGCTGTCGACCAACTTCATGATTGCTGCCCGCAGCGCTTTTTCATCCAGCGGCACAACAACCTGCCCGCCTGCATCCATGCGCTCAGGAACTTCCAGACGAAGGTCGCGCGGGATAATAGGCTTGAACTCACCTTTCATGCCATAGGCCTGAGGACGGGTGCGACGCCCCAATTCCAGGATGTCGCGAAAACCTTCGGTCGTTATCAGTCCGGTGCGGCAGAGATTGCGCTCCAGCACGGCATTGGTCGTCGTCGTCGTCCCGTGAACAATCAGATCAAGCGCTGCAATATCTGCGTTTGCGGCGTCCAACGCGTTCAGCACGCCGCCCGCTTGATTGTCCAGCGTCGTGGGTGTTTTTGCCAGCCGTACAGTGCGATGTGCAGCGTCGAACAAGACCAGGTCTGTGAAAGTTCCACCGACATCGATGCCCGCCACCTGACTTTGCCGACCGTCCATTCATTCACTCCACAAGAGACTGAGATATCGGGATCGTGGGCAACAATTGGAAAACTGGCAAGACAACGTGACCATCCGATGTGCTGCTCACACACGCAAAATTCATTCGCATACGAACATGCTATTGAGCGTTTCAAATCTCGTCAAGCAGCGATTTGACATTCGTTACCTTTGGCCGACCTGTAAACCCCATTCATCTTGACAGGCATGCGAATAACTATTTGTATGCGAATGATTTTGGACGAGACAGAATGGCTCCAGAAACCACAAAAAGGATAGCAATGCCCGGCCCGGCAGCAGCTTTGCTGGCGGATGGTAGACGGCTGCATTTGCAGCATGGACCAATTGACCTGATTATTGAGGCCCTTGGCACGGAAGCGAATATTCGCCGCGCCTATGATCAGGCCCGAGATGCCTTTGCGCCTCTACTGTATGACCTTGTTGATGAATTGGAGCTTTTGCGCGCACCCGTCAGCAAGAAACCGGAAGGGCGTGTTGCGCAGCATATGTGGCAAGCAACAACCCCTTATGCAGATGAATTCATAACGCCCATGGCCGCAGTCGCCGGTAGCGTTGCAGATTACATTCTCGCCGCAATGCTTGCTGGCAATGACCTTGATCGCGCCTATGTGAACAATGGCGGCGACATCGCACTCCATGTTACCAATGCCACGTTTCGGATTGGCATTTGCGACAATCCGGCAACGGGTATCTCAGGTGGCACCATTGAAGTGGGCGCGAACGACGGCATAGGCGGCGTGGCTACCAGTGGCTGGCGCGGACGTTCATTTTCATTCGGCATCGCAGATGCAGTCACCGTTCTGGCCACAAATGCTGCCATGGCCGATGCAGCGGCAACCATGATTGCAAATCAGGTCGACTTGCACGGATCATCCAAAATCACACGGCAATCTGCTGCTGAGATACAGCCGGACAGCGATCTCGGCACCAGACGTGTGACAACCGATGTTGCGCCATTGACGGACAGTGAATGTCGAAAGGCCCTGAGTGCAGGCCGCGAGGCTGCGAGCCAATACCATGCAAAAGCGCTTTTTTATTCCGCCTATTTGGCACTAAATGGACACAGAATAGCGATGCCACTGGATGGCATACACGCGAAAGCAATTGGGGAGCACGGATTATGACCAAGCCAGTCGTTAGAAAGAAAGCCATCATTGTTGAGGAAATCTTCCATGAGGGCGGCCCGCGGGCAGAGGTGCCACTGCGTCGCGCCGCAGCGCTTGCCGTCATCAAGAACCCTTTTGCAGGACGCTATGTCGAGGATATCGCCTTCTTCATGGATGAGCTGAAGCCGCTGGGTGTTGAAATGGCCGCCGACCTGGTCAAGGCACTGGGTGGTGATGCAAGCGTCGTTGAAGGCTACGGCAAGGGCGCCATTGTCGGCGCGAGCGGCGAGTTGGAGCATGGTGCGCTTTGGCACGTACCCGGCGGCTATTCGATGCGGGAAATCCTGCCGACCTCCAATGCCATCGTGCCCTCGACAAAGAAGATCGGTGGCCCAGGAACCCGGCTCGATGTTCCCGTAACCCACTGCAATGCTTCCTATGTCCGCTCGCATTTCGACGCCATGGAAGTTGGGCTCAATGATGCGCCCAAAGCTGATGAAATCATGCTCGCTCTTGTGATGACGACTGGGCCGCGCATCCACGCCCGGGTCGGCGGCCTGAAAGCCTCCGAGATCAAAGGCGAGGACGGGCTTCGATGAAAGCGCAAATCCGCAAACTCGTCACCATAACCGATGAAGTGCGGCTGGAAATGGGGATAACAATCGATCCCCCATCCCGACGCGCAGCCTGCGTCGCAGTTATCACCAATCCCTATGCCGGACGCTTTAGCGCTGACCTGAGTGATCTGATGGAGATCGGCGAAGAACTGGGCGGTTTGCTGGGACAAAAATGCGTAGCCGCACTCGACTGCATGCCTGACAATATCCAAAGCTACGGCAAGGCAGCCATGGTTGGTGAAGGGGGCGAACTGGAACATGCGGCAGCCATCCTCCACCCTAGGCTGGGTGCGCCACTGCGCAAAGCGGTTGACCACGGCGCTGCACTGGTCCCTTCCTCCAAGAAGATGGGTGCGCCGGGTCACTCGCTGGACATTCCGCTGGGGCACAAGGATGCGGCCTATGTGCGCTCACACTTCGATGGCATGACCGTTGAAATCAACGACGCACCCCGCGCAAACGAGATTGCAGTCGCCGTGGCTGTGGCGATGACAGGACGTCCGTCTCCACGTGTTGGCGGGCTTGAGCACGCGCAAGTCGAGGGAATGGACGGGTTGCGCTGAGACCAGTGCTTAGCGTACTTGGCGACGCCAACAATGCACCCGCCATTTTCGCGGTCGAACGGGCATTGTTGACCAACGAATGCGACAAGTTGCAATCCGCGCGATCTTTGACAAAAGACAGGCACGGCGCTTGACAGGTTTACAAATTAATATTTGTATACGAATGATTTTCGAGGAATAGGCCAATGGCACCCGTTGTTTCCGCCGACAAAATCCGCTGCGACGCCTGTCCCGTGATGTGCTACATCGCGGATGGACGCTCCGGTGCCTGCGACCGCTACGCCAATGAAGGCGGCGTGCTGGTTCGCCTTGATCCACTCACCGTTCTTGAACATCGGATTGACGAAGGCGGCGAGGTCGTTCCCTTTCTTTCCAGTGGCGAAAACGAAGTAATAGGCGGCGGCCAGGATCGCTTCATCACCGCCGTTGGCGCGGGAACCACTTACCCCGACTATAAGCCTGCCCCATTCATTGTCTCATCCAAGGCAGGCGGCGTTGACATGATCACCGTCGTTACCGAGGGCATTTTCAGCTATTGCGGAGCCAAGGTGAAAATCGACACCGATCGGCATTTGGGTCACGAATGCGCCGCGGTCCGTGTCGACGGTGAGCAGATTGGCCATGTGACAACCGCCGAATATGGCAGCCAGATGATCTCTATTGGTGGTGTGAACCATCTGACCGGCGGTTCCAAAAAAGAGGGCCGCGTTACCTGCGACGCGCTTATGCGGCTTTGCAATGGCGAGCCGGTGGAAATGTCCATAGATGAAGGTGCTTCATTGATTGTAGAAGCCGGCAAACCGCCAATTGTGAACGGTATGCCCGAAGCCGTGATGCGCGTTGGCTGCGGCTCTGCCACAGTTGGCATGTTTGCCGCACAGTGGAAAGGCCTCGTGGATGAAGTGATCGTCGTGGACGACCACATCACAGGTGTCATGTCGGAGCACCAGGCAGGCAAGGTTATCGGCTGGCCTGAAACCGGCGTCAAAATTAATGGCCGCCGCTCCACACCAGGGCGCTATTTTCAAGTCGCTGAACCCGGCACCGGTTGGGGTGGTACAGACCTGGACGATCCCCTTGCAATCCTTGGCAAATTCAATCCGCAAAAGGCCTGGACCGGCCTGTCGATCCTGATGATTTCAACAACAGGTGAGCATGCCGCCTATTACGAATTGAACGAGGCGCTTGAACCCGTCGAAAAGGATATGCCTGAACGCCTGAAACCTTCGGCCGAGCGCATCGCGGAAAACTGCGAACCGGCCATGACGTCCGTTCTCTTCATGGCAGGCGCTGGTGGATCCTTGCGCGCCGGAACAACTGAAAACCCAATCGGCCTCACCCGCTCAGTTCAAGCAGCAATCACCAATGTCACCAGCGGCGGCGCGCCGGTCTTCGTATGGCCAGGTGGTGGCATCACCTTCATGGTGGATGTGACCCGCATGCCGAAGAATTCCTTCGGCTACGTGCCGACGCCCGCAATTGTTGCCCCAATTGAGTTTACGATGCGGGCTGAAGACTATCGCGCCCTTGGTGGGCACATGGATTTTGTCATGCCACTGGAAGACGCCTTGAACGGAATCCAGGCAAAACAGAACGATCATGTCCTGAAGGGTTCCCGCAAGCTGCAGCCAGCCAAAGGTAACCCATGGCCCGGGGGAGGAGGCGCCTGAATTAATCAATCGCATGCAAATAAAAACAGCGATTTTTTTCCTGATTATTCAGGAAAATCAAGCATTTCGTTAGTACGCAAATAAAGATTAATGTAGCGCAAAGAACGCTTCCAGCTATAACGAGTGCGAAAACTACTCGCCCGTCAATATCACGGCGGAGCGTAGAGATATTTTTTCTTTCAGAAGGGGAAGTTTCATGAAGGATTCAAGTTTCAAAGCCGGTATGAATGTCACCCGGCGTACTGCCCTCAAAGGCATCGCCGCAGGTACGTCGCTGATCATGTCACCTGCTGTACTGCGTCACGGACTTGCCAATGCTGGAGAGACAATCAAGCTTGGCGCACCAATTCACCGCACCGGCATCGGCGCATCCTATGGCCGCTGGTACGAGCGCACAGCCGCAGCAGCCCTCAAGGTGATAAACGAAGCTGGCGGCATCAATGGTATGCCGGTGGAACTCATCATTGAAGATGACGGTACCGACCCCAAGCGTGGCACCGAGGTGGTGGAGAAATTCGCCACCGAGCACAAGGTCGACGCTGTTTTTGGTCAGCTCTTCAGCCATGTTGTTGCTGCGGCGGCACCGCGCGCCGGCGAGCTTAAAATGCCCTACCTGATGTGCTCCGAAACCAACCAGTTGGCAGCGGGCGGCTTCAGTCGCTACGCATTCCAGCCGGGCATAACGGACGTGAAGTCGCAGGTTGCATCCATGGCTCCCTGGATTTCCTCCAACCTCGGCAAGAAGGTCACCATGATCTTCCCCGACTACGCTTTCGGTTATAACCACCGTGACTTCTTCTCCGAAGCCATGGCTGCGCAGGGTGGCGAAGTCGTCAAGCTCATCCCGGTTCCGCCGACGGAGACATCGTTCTCACGCTATTTCCCCCAGATCGATCCGGCAACGGAAGTTCTCTATCACGTCATGGTCGGTCCAGGCGTGCTGACTTTTGTGAAGGAACTGGGTGAATTCTTCGGCTCAAATCATCCGGCCATATTCGGCTTCATCGATTCCGTTGAGGCTGTCGACATTGCAGCAACACAACTCTCCTTCCTGGAAGGTTCCTATTTCTGGGAAGCCAACCCGCGCCATGCGCAGGACAACCAGACCGAATTCGACAAATACTTCCGCGAACAGGTTGGTGTTGATGCCAATGGTGCCAGCACCAGCGATGCAAAGGACGTTTCGACCTACTCGCATATGTTCTCAGTCTGGGAAACCATGTTCGTTATCAAAAAGGCCATGGAAGCTGCTGACTACAAGGGGCCTGAGCAGAAGGAAGCCTTCATCGAAGCCCTCGAAAATATCGGCACGATGGATGAGAGCAATGAACACCCGCAGGGCAAGAAGGTACTGGATGCCAAGACCCACCAGGCCTTCGGTGTTCAAAACATCTCGCAGGTCACAGACAGCAAGCTAAAGGTTGTTCATACAACATCCATCGAGGATGGCATGTATGAGTCTGACGTCGACTATACGAAGATGTCGCTCTAACGAAGCTTTCGGCCGCGCATCCCTGAGATGAGCGGCCGTCTTCTCCTTTTCAGGGTATACCCCGATTTGAAACGGTGGAGCGATTATCGCACCTGCTGTTGTCAAGGATGTGTCTGATGGGTTTTGGTCCCTTTTTCTTTCTCGCCGTTCTGGAAGGCCTGGTGCAGGCCTCGGTCCTGGTGCTGACTGCGGTTGGCCTGTCGCTGGTTTTCGGCGTCATGCGCGTCGTCAACGTTGCCCATGGCGAGTTCTATATGCTTGGCGCTGTGCTGGCATGGTTCGTTACCTCGCTCATTCCGGGCCATCCGGCGATCGCATTTGGTGCCGCAATGATCATTAGCCCGCTTGTGGTGGGAACAATTGCCTGGACCGCGGACCGAACAATTTTGCGTCGACTGAACTACAACCCGGAAGCAACCATCGTTGCCACAATCGGCCTTCTTTACGTTATCCAGCAAACAGCGTTGATGACATATGGACCGGACGCCCGGCCTGTCGATCCGCCTTTTTATTACACAATTCGCCTGCCCTGGTTTGGCTATTCCAGCTACAAACTCTTCGTCATCGCCGCCGCCGCCGTGATATTGGGTTTGATCTGGTTTGCACTCAAGCGCACCAAATGGGGCCTTCTGATGCGCGCCACTCAGTTTGACAGTGAAACTGCTCTTGCTTTCGGCATACCCGTTGAGAAAGTCTATTCCTTCGTCTTTGCAATCGGTGCTGCTTTGGCTGCTGTTGCCGCCGTTCTCGTGGTCCCCATTCAGCAGGCGCATTATCTGATGGGTCTCGACCCGTTGCTGCTGTCATTCACCGTCGTCATCATCGGCGGCCTCGGTAGCATTCAAGGCACCATCATCGCAGCCATACTGATCGGGTTGAGCGACGGCATTCTGTCGGTCTTCTTTTCCCCAACATTGGCCAAAATTGTCTCCACCCTTCTGGTCGCACTTGTTCTGGTTTTCCGCCCCAACGGCTTGTTTGCGAAGGCCGGGAGATGATGCCAATGGATATGAAAAAAAGCCTTGCACTTCATCTGGTCGTTCTTGCCTTCATCTTCGCAATGCAGTTTTTCGCCAGTGACTATCTGGTGCTCACCTTTACGCGCATGATGCTGCTCGCCGTATTCGCGATGGGGTTCAACATTCTGTTTGGCTACACTGGACTCCTGAGCCTTGGCCACGCGCTTTTCTTCGGCACCGGCGTCTATGGTGCCGGTCTTCTGGTTTATCACTTCAACTGGCCAGTTCCCGCCGCGTTCCTGGCAGGTATACTGGTCAGTATGATCGTCGCTATTGCCATTGGCATTCTTGCGCTTAGAACCGTGCGCGATTCCTTCATGATCCTGACCTTGATGCTGGCGCAGGTTGGTCTGCTGCTGGTTCTCTATTTCAACGTCTATACAGGCGGTGATCAGGGGCTTACCCTGGCCCAGGCGTCGCGCAGCTTTACCGTTGGGGATTACATAGTTGACCTTGCCGACGCCGTGACGCGGTACAATATCGCCTTTGTACTCTTGCTTCTCACGCTTGCCATCAGCTTCTCGCTCGTCGAAGGCCGGTTTGGCCGTATCTTCCGCGCAATCCGCGAAAACGAGGCCAGGACGGAAATGCTCGGCTACAACGTGCTGTCCGCCAAGCTTTTTTCCTTCGTTCTTTCCGGCACTATTGCTGGCATGGCGGGCGCGGCCTACGCGCTGCTTTTTGGCTATATCGGCTCCACATTCACCGGAATCCAATATTCCATCGAGGCATTGCTATTCACACTTCTGGGTGGAGCGGGAACACTGCTCGGCCCCTTGCTTGGCACGGTCTTGATGACCGTACTTATTGATCGGCTGAGCGAAGTCACAAGCGCCTATTTCCTAGTGATCGGCTTCATTCTTATTGCGTTGACCCTTTGGTTCCCAAAAGGGCTGTTGGGTGCAGTTAGAGAAAGGTGGTTGAAATGGCTGACGTGACCTTTCTCCAGACCAAAGACCTGAAGTGTCATTTCGGTGGCATCAAGGCCGTTGACGGTATCGACTTCACGCTCAACAAGGGTGAAATCCGCGCGATCATCGGCCCTAATGGTGCTGGAAAATCAACCTTTGTCAGCCTGCTCAGCGGGAAGCAGGAGGCAACCGATGGTATGGTCTTCTTCGAAGGTCAGAATATAACTGCCCTCCCCGCCTATAGGCGCGTGCGCATGGGCATCGCCTATACGTTCCAGATCACCAATATCTACAAGGAACTGCCCGTTCGTGAGAATGTGGCGATTGCGGTTCAAAGCCGCCTTTCCAACCGCCGCACAGGCGCAAAATACACCAACAAAGATATTGCGTCAGAAACCGCACGTGTGCTGGACCTCATCGGCTTGACCTCAATGGCTGACAAGGTCGCTGGCGAACTAGCCTACGGTCATCAACGCCTTCTGGAAGTCGGCATGGGCCTGTCGCTGAAACCGGAACTGCTGATCCTGGATGAACCCACCCAGGGGCTTTCGGACAGCGAAGTGGCAGGCTTCTGTGATCTGGTGAAAGCGATTGCGCAGGACACCACAATCCTGCTGATCGAACATAACATGGGTGTTGTCATGCAACTTGCCGAGCGCATTACGGTTCTTAATCAGGGACGAATTCTGGCTGAAGGATCGCCAGCGGAAATCCGAGCGAACAAAGCCGTCCAGGATGCCTATCTTGGCCGTGGAGAGGGTTAAGTATGGACGTTATTTCCTTTGATGCCTTCTACGGCGAAAGCCAGGCGCTGCGCGACTTCTCCATCAATATTGAGCCGGGCAAAATCACCTGTCTTCTGGGCCGCAATGGTGCGGGGAAAACCACCGCTCTCAAATCAATCATGGGCATTGTGAAACCTGCCAAAGGGCAATTGATGCTGAATGGCGAAGACCTGTTTGGCCTGCCCGCGCATGAAATCCCCCGGCGCGGCATTGGCTATGTGCCGCAGGGGCGGCGCCTTTTCAGCGAATTGACGATCCGCGAAAATCTGGAAATTGGCCTTCTGACCCGTGGCACAGGCAAGGCGGCGCTCGAGCATGCGTTGAGTTACTTTCCGGTTCTGCGCGAACGTTTCAATCAGGTCTCCGGCACATTGTCGGGCGGTGAACAGACGATGCTGGCAATCGCCCGTGCGCTCTGCATTCAGCCCTCAGTCATGATGCTGGACGAACCCACGGAGGGACTCATGCCCTCGATGATCGCTGCCATTCGGGACGTGGTGCAGAAACTGCGCGAAGAGGGTGTTGCCATCCTCATGGTCGAACAGCGGGTTGATGCCGTGTTGCCGGTAGCAGACCACGTGGCCTTCATGGATCACGGTGCTGTGCAGCAAATTGCCACCGTTGATGAAATCAACGCCGATCCCGCACTTCTGCAGAAATATGTTGGCGTCTAGAACCCTTTATGCCCATGCCTATCCCGCATTGGGCGTTGCCAGCAGCCAAAGGCCAAAGACAGTATAGAACACCATTAGAGCCGCCAGAAACAACTGGCTGCGCATGGCCTGACGGTTTGATTTGAAGAGATCGAATGCAATCAGGTGCGCAATGACGATCCCGGCCATATGCCCGATGACAATCAGCACGGTTTGAATATTCCAGATCACCAGCACGCTCTCGTAAACATAGAAGAACGAAGTCGTGACCTTGTGATCGATTGTGCCAAACAGATTCCAGCCTTTGCCGAAGGGATCAGATGCTGCAATCAGCGCATATTGGCCTTCCACCAGCAGGTAGGTGAAGTAATGCGCAGCATGAAAGGCAAACGAGATCGGAATGACGCTGTATGTGAGACGCCCGGCGGCCTCTCCAAATCGCTCTCGGCTTCCAGTCAACCACAGCCCCGCCAGAACGCAGCCGTAAAACAGCGCAGATAGCACGATGAATGCCACAACAAGCCCTGCTGTCGACTGCCAGACAACGGCGCTGCGACCTGGAAACTCCAGCGGATTGATGCCCAAAACACCACTAACCCAGAAGAACGTGTGCGAAAGACCATCGAAAGAAACTGTCGACAGAGTGAGCAACACGAAAAGGCTGCCGCTGAGGCTCAATGGTTTTTCGGTTGCAAGACCGCGCCCCGGCAGGCCGAGAAAAATCGAAACGCTCTTTCCATCGTTTTCTGGTTGTCGCCCAAGCGGGCTGAGCGCACCCAACAAGCGGAAAAAGATGGAAAACGGTTCTGCACGAAACCGCCATTCGTCAACGCCAAAGGCCAGTATGCCGACAAAATTGAACAGCCAGAACAGAAGAACGACAATGGCAAGCCGCTCCGGATCATATGGAGCCAGATCCACCAGTTCGAACCATGCAAATCCAAAGAACTGGATCATCGCGATTGAGTAGCCAAATTGTGTGGGAAGACGCCACCGCCCAGTGTGTACGATTGCACCGCCGGGCAACTTCTCCAGAAGTGCAATGACACCACTCCATGGGTTGAACATGCCCCAGAGATCGCCGGTCAAGACCTGCACAAGCGTGAAGGCGATCCACCAGACAACCCAGATAAACACTGGTAGCCCGTTGGCCAGAGGATCACGTGTCCCATTGTAGCCAAAGTAAAGCATGGCCGCCAGAAACACGGCGGAGAGCAGACTGATGAAAGGGCCTGGTGCCACTGGAAGTGTCAGCAGCTTAATGCGGGCTGCGAGCAACCGCTCCGCGAGGTCCCGCGGCAAGAATGTCAAAAGCAGAAAGGACGCTGCCACGGCCAGCGCAGCGCCGAACAGATAGTAGCGGGCAGGCAGGAGCAACACGAAACCTTCGCCCGTACCGTGGGCCAGGGCTGGCGTTGCCGCCACAAAAAACAGGGATACGAGAGCAGCGATACGTTTCAAAGGCACCTCACATGCATGTGGTTTCAGCCTAGAGAAGATTGCCCAAAATCGCGAGCGCTCAAACAAAAATGCCAGCCGATCAGGTGAGTTTTTTCAGCAACGACAGAAGCTGCGTGCGCTCCTCGCCATCAAGCGGCGCCAGCGTTTGTTCGCTTACTTTATGCGCATGCTCAAGATGCTGCCTGTAGAGCGCTTTCCCGTCATCCGAAAGAGAAAGCACAACGCGTCGCTTGTCGTTATCATCGGGACGGCTGACGACAATTGTGCGCTTCTTCAGGCGATCAACCACACCCTGGATCGTTGCAACATCCATCGCCGTCATACGACCGAGATGATTTTGCGAACTCTCTCCAACTTCATGAAGCTTGGCAATCAAAGCCCATTGAGTGGGGGTCACATCGTTTTCAAAGCAATCGACAAACAAGGCGGCATGACGTTGCTGTGCAAGGCGGAGTATAAAACCAATCTGTTCGTCAAGATTGTATTCGTCTGGATTGCCAGTATTCGCCGCCATCGTTCCCATCACATCTTCTGATCGACTGCGGGACTACTAACAGGGGCAGTTACACTTGGGCAAGCACCAATGCGGACACCAACCAACCATGCAGGTCGTTTGTGACATATGCTCGCGGTGCCACAGAGTCAGGACCTGGGGTCCTTAGTCCGATACTCTGGACGAAATATAGCGTGCGAATTCAAAATTAGGCCGCTCCAGATGCGATAGAGAGCCTGGGGCTGAAAGCTTGCCACAAATACCCTTGTAGACGCGCTCCGTGCAACCACGATCTTCTTCATTCACCTCGTCGAGAAGTGCCTTCAATGTATCAAAGTGGCTTTGCGCCTCCGGGTCGTTGGCGTAATCCGCATGCATCCCGCCACCATAGAGTATTTTCACATGGTCCGGCCCATCTGGATGCAGGGACAGATACCAGAAATAACCTGGTGTGAGCGTGATGAAGAGCGCGGGATAGATCGACAAGAGCCATGTCTTGACCCGCTCCTCGCCGACGAGTGTCGTATTGTCTGGATGAGCCACCGTGAGCGGCGCATCATCTTTTTTCAATATCCAATGATAGTTGAAGGCATCATGCCCCTCGGGGCAATTCATCTTTTCCAGCGATACAAAACCACCAATTGTGCCGGAGTGACAGACCGGCAAATGGTAGCTCTCCATGAAATTCTCGCCGAGCACCTTCCAATTGGTATTCCAGCGATGCTCTTCGCGAAAGCTCTCAACATAGTTGCCCATTTCCAGATAACCCACCAGGTCGTCGACCGCTTGCAGCCGCTCGCGCGGCTCTGGTGCATCCGGGTTCAGGGTTACAAAAATCCAGCCATTCCAGTCAGTGCACCGGATTGTCGGCAGTGAGACATTCTCTTTGCAGAAGCCTTCGTTGAGCGTCATTGCGGGCGCACCGCGAAGGCTGCCATCCAGATTGTAGGTCCATGCGTGGTAGGGACAAACAATAGATCGAACCGTCCCGCGCCCTTCCAGCAAGGTGGACATGCGATGGCGACAGACATTGGAAAGCGCCCGCAGCGCGCCATCACGATCACGCAACACGATCACCGGTTCGCCGGCAATTTCCATGGTCAGATAGTCACCCGGATTTGGCAGCGCGTCCGCCCGCCCGGCGCATAGCCACTCTGCCGCAAAAATGTGCTCCAGCTCCTGAGCGAGAAACGCTTGAGAAGTATACACACTCTTTGGCATCGCCTGTGCCTGCTCAAAGGGAACAGATACGTTCGCACGCAGTTCCTCTGCCGGCGAAAGCACTGGATCATGAACATTCATATTCATTCCTCATCAGCGAATTGACCATTGACGCGGGAACATATTCCGCGCGACGCCAGACGAAAATCCTTAAAGGCCAACGGGACCAAAACGCAAGTAGCGCGAATTCGTTCGTACACTAACTTTGTCAGAAATTTGAGAAATGGCAAGTGCGTTTTCGAGGCGGTGCATAACCGTCCAAAACATACGCCCGCGGCAAGTTTCTGCGAGCGTTAAACCAGATTGACGTGGTTAACTAATAGCCTGCTTTCATAATCGAACGTTCGCCGCGCAAATGCCTCGCTGCGGCATCTGCCCGGTCTTTTTTCAATCGACCGTTGGCTATGTATCGAATGAGCCACGGGACGCGCTTGACCTTAACTGAGGCGGCACGTGCCAGAACAAAACTCTCGGCGCACTTCTCCAGAATTTCGACATTCATCAACAGGCGCTCCAGCCCCATGCCGAAACATAGCGCACTATCATCCAGGCAATAGGCGTTTGCTCCATTGGCAAGTGCGGCCGAAAGACCGTCACTGTTGCCACCAGCGCCCACCAATTTCGCCTCCACCCCCAGATGACGGACCTGCTCATCAAAAACCGCTGGCATGGACACACCGAGACGGGCCAACGAACTTGTCCAGGGAAGCTGCCCGCAAATAATCGCCCCAACGTCCGGTCGAAGCGCATAAATGCGATGATGCAGATTATCTGCCGGTTCTGCCATGCCGGTCCAGGTGAGACTATGATCCGCGCCTTCCGCAGCGATCGTCACGCTGACAAAGCTCTCTAGCTCAGGGATCCGCTGAGAGAGCGTATCACCCGGCATCACAAATCCCTTGGCGACAAGACGGTTAGCCGCCTCAATCAGAGATTCCTCTATATTCCGCCTGCTTTCACTCATGACATCAAACCAGTTTGAACACATCTTCGAAGCGATTGAGCGCATCATCAATCACCTCATCTGTATCGGCCATCGAGGTGTAAATTCGGCTGCCTGCCAATGTCAGAATACCATGCGCCAGATAGGCAGCTCCCATCTCTTCCATAATGTGCTTGCGAGAGTTGGCCTCGCGCATCAGCTTAATCGGATTGCGCATGGAAAGAAGCAGCACAGCAGAGGTCTGCAGGTGGACAATAGAACCCATATTATAGACCACATAGGGTAGACCCAACCGGTCGATGATCTCTTTCAGACCCTTTGTCAGCCGGTCGCCTGCACGACCCGCAATCACCGGCGCATTGGTCTTGGCCATTTCTTCGATAGCATAATATCCAGCGACACAGGACAGTGGATTTGCCGACAGGGTACCACCCACAAAAGCGCGTTTGACGTTGGTCGATAGTCCGCCAGCCAATGTCATCATGATTTCCTTCGAGCCACCAATGCCGCCAGCCATTGGATAGCCGCCGGTGATCGCCTTGCCAAACACAGTGAGATCAGGTTTGACGTTGAAGAAGCCCTGTGCGCCGCCCATACCAACGCGGAAGCCCGTCACCACTTCATCGAAAATCAGGAGCGCGCCAAACTCATCGCAGAGCTTGCGCACTTCACGATTATATTCGAGCCGCGCCGGGCGCGTACCGCTTTCCGGCCCCAACGGCTCCACGATGACAGCGGCTGTGCCGCCACGCACGCGGTTGAGCATCAGCTTGCGACGCAATGTGCCAAGCTCGTTGGGGAAAACTTCCTGCGTATGGGACGTGGCAGAACGCGGAATGCCATGCGCCTCTCGACGCCCGGTGCCAGGCACACGCATGCCATAGACCATCTGGTCTGACCAGCCATGGTAGCCGCCACCAACTTTGATGATCCATTTCTTCTTCGTGTAGGTACGCGCCAGACGGATCGCGCCCATGACAGCTTCTGTGCCTGAGCCCAACATGCGGAACATCTCAATATTCGGCATATGTAGCCTGATGATCTCCGCGAGTTTGATTTCGTATTCGTGCAGCAGGCCAGTCACCGGGCCGCAATCGTCCAGAAGTGCATGAACTTTCTCCCGCACCGGCTGGTAATTCGAACCAAGAATGGTTGGACCGCCCGCCTGCAGGAAGTCGATATAACGGTTGTCATCCGCGTCCCACATATAGGCACCGTCTACCTTTGTGGCGGCAATCGGAAAGGGATAATTGAAGGCAAGGTTGTGCTGAACGCCACCGGGAATAACCTCCTTGGCGCGTTCTGACCATGCTTTCGAAGTTTTGCAATTGTCCTCGAAATATCCAAGCACTTTGCCCATATTCTCTTTGGCAATGCCGCGCACCGGTTGCTTCAAAAGCGCCTGCAGGCGGCCCATAGTGTCGTCATAGTCCGGCCACTGACTGATCGAATAATTCTGTGCTTCGGTGTTTGAAGGAATGGCGTTCATGGGGTCAAGCTCCCTTGGCTTCGGCTTTGTTCAGCGTCTCTGTAATGAACGCTTTGAGATGATGGTCGAGATTGGCGCGGCCAGATATGCGCGCGCGCAGCGAAATTGCAGCAGCAGCTTCCATCTTGCGGATCATGGCAGCTGCGGTCATGAGATCGGCAGCAGCGCTGATTGCACCGTGGTTTGCCAGCAAGTAGGCATAAATTCCGGGTTTCAGGGACTTCTTGAACGTTTTGGCCAGCATACCCGTGCCTGAGGGACGATAGGGGATCAGCCCGATATATGAGCCCAATATTTGGCTGTCTTCGTCCGTTGGCCAGTTCAGCTTTTCATGCAGGAGCGCAACAGCGCTGGCAATCGGCTGATGGGTATGCACGCTGGCTCGACGCTCCGGATAGGCGCTCAGCATATTCGCATGGAGCACCTTTTCGATTGTCGGGGTTTTGTCACCCTCGACAATGTCCAGCGTGTCGAGCTTCAAAAGCACAATATCCTCGGCTTCCATCTCGTGATAATCAGTCGCCGATGGTGTGACCGCTATCAGATTGTCATCTACCCGCACACCAATATTGCCGCCCGTTCCGGCCAGATAGCCGCTATCGGATAGTTGGCGGCACATCGTCACGATCTCTTGCCGCTCTGAGATAAAGCTAGCCATTCTGCTTGCCCTTCGATCCATTCAGTTTTTGATAAAGCGGAGCAAGCCGCTTGTGTAATTCCAGGAAGACGCCGAAGCGCTCGTCATACAGACCTCGATTGGCCGCAATCGGCTCATAGACCTTGTCGATGGCCACCCGTTCGGGCACTTCGTCAAAGCCCATCAGCTCCAGGCCGACGGCACCGATAAAGGCCGCGCCGCGTGCATTGGCCTGCATGGGGTTATCCGGCTGGCGGATTGTCACATTCAGCGTATCGGCGAAAATCTGGCACCAGGCATTCGACATGGCACCGCCACCTATCATCGTCAGCGCTTCAACACGCCGCCCGAGGAACCTGTGAACAGGCTTCATCATCCAGCGCGTGTTGAGAGCCACCCCTTCAAAAACCGCACGCACCAGCGTCTCGCGATTATGTTCCATGCTGAGATTGAAGATGCCCGCACGCAACGACCGATCGTCAACTGGTGATCGCTCACCAAAAAGCCATGGCAGATACATCGCGCCATCGGCCCCTGGCGGCATCCGCGCAGCGATTTCGTCAAGCACCTGATAGGTATCGACCGAAGGCTCAGCGTCGATGAGCCCATCTTTGTGAAAGACGATGCGATCCTTGAGAAAGGCGATGTTGGCCGCCCCACTCGATTGCATCGCCATCATCAAATATTTGTCAGGCAATGCGCAGGGGATCGACGTGATCTGATCGAAGACATTGGTCTTCTTGAAGGGCACATGGGCCGCAATCCACGACGACGAACCCATATAGAGATGCGCATCGAAATCTGCGTAGGTGCCCGCACCGATAGCCGCCGCCGTATTGTCAATGGCACCTGCAATTACCGGGGTTGAAGCAGACAGACCCAGCGCCTCTGCCACCTCACCGCGCAAAGTGCCTATGACATCGGTGCAGCGCACCAGCTCGGGAAATTTGTCGTAATCAATGCCGCTCGCTGCAATCAGCCCGTCATCATAGCGTATGTTGGACAGCGAGCGATTGTCTGTCACCCATGACGTTAAAATGGAATCCTGCGTTGCACAAAACCTCCCCGTGAGGCGCAGATTGAAGAAATCGAGAACGTTCAAAAACTTGTAGGTTTTGGCGTAAACTTCCGGGTGCGCCTCGCGAATGAAGAGCATGTGCCCCGCGGGGTCTTTGCCGGACAGCGCTGGCGCGCCACCGCACAGCCTGAGCCACTTTTGCAGCTTCACGGCATCATAACCGGCAACCTTGAGAGCGCCGCGCATCTCTTTTTTCAAATAGCGTGCACCGCGCATATCGAGCCAGATCACAGCGTTCATCAGCGGCTTGCCGTCGCGATCCACCGCAACGGTTCCCTCGCCTTGCGTGGACGAGCAAATGCCGACAATTTCTTTGGCACCAACACCGGAGACCGCGAGCGCTTCACGAGCAGCCTCGATAAAAGCCTGCCACCAGTCTTCCGGACTTTGTTCTGCGCCGATCTGGCCAACGACCTTCAGTTGGACCGACCGAAACGCCCATCCTGCGACATGGCCATCAAGCGAGACCACACCCACTTTGCAGCCGGATGTGCCGAGGTCGATCGACAGAATATATTGACCGGAATTGATCATACCACCCCTTGTCTTCACCCGCTATCTGCCTGAAACCGGGCCTCCCATGAGGAAACAATAGAGCAGCGCCGACAAGTTTGAAGCGTGGGAACTGACCAACATAGGGTCTATTTCGGCCAATTTTTGGAAATTTCGGACCTCACAGCGCCAGGGGTCTTTCCTGTCCAGCGTCGAAACGCTCGGCGAAAGTTGTGCGCGTCCGTGAAGCCCACAGCATAAGCGATCTGTTCAACGGTCGTTTGCGGATTGGACAGTAATTCAAGCGCCCGATTTTTGCGCTGCCCATCGAGGAGCGACTGAAAAGATACACCGCTATCCGCCAACCGCCGCCGCAAAGTGCGTTCACTCATGCCAAGCTCCCGCGCCAGCATTGCAACCGAAACAGGCGCATCCAGACGCTGGCGCAGAACACGTTCCACGGATGCGATGATTTCCGCCGCCTCACGTGATCGGGAGGCGTTGTAGGCCAGAAAATCCAGCAATTGGCGATGGCTGAAAGGATCAGCCGTATCAAGTGGCTTTGCATACCAGACAGGATCATAGATAAAAGCATTCTCCAGCTGCCCAAATCTAATCTCGCAATCGAATACGCGTTCATAGACGTCGCGGTATGCTGGTTCAGGATAAGAAAAATCCACACGCAATGGCCGAAATTCCGGCCCCGCCAGTTCAGTGGCAATGCCCATGAAGCTCGCAAAGGCCTCTTCGACCAAAAATACATAGATGTCCGGGTCATGAAACCGGCTTGCCGCCGTAACAGTGATACCCTCATCCCCGTGCCGTTCATCAAACTCCAGCATACTGCCGGTATCTTTTTGCAGCTCAAGACCCAGGCGCACCGCATCACCCACAGAAGCCGCAGTTAACATAGCATAGCCGACAAGCCCGACAGACGTAATTTTCTCACGCATGCCAGTTTCAAGTCCAAGTGCCAGACCCTTGGTCGCGTTCATGGCGCGCAGAATTGCCTCACGCCCCTGCCGGAAAGACACGCGACATGACGGATCCGCCAAGTCATCAATTGTAAGACCGAGACCTACGAGAAGGCGCGCAGGCGCAAGACCATGATCTGCAACCGTCACCGCCAGACTTCTGATAAGGAAGCCGGGTATATTGGCGGCGAGGTATCGGGCATCTTTCTTGGTCATTTTGGGATCATATATCGCCAAATTTCTGACCGCAAATGATACATTCCATACCAAACAGCGTTTCTGCCCCTCAAGGGCGACGTCATCTCGGACCAGAGAGCAACTCAAAAATATAGTCGTGCAGATGGCTGGCCAGCGGGTTCATCAGATAGTTTCGCCTGGAAATCAGGTGATAGGGCACCACGCGCAAATCGCCGCCCGCCATGTGAAGTGAGGCAACCCGACCGCCAAAAGCCTCTGAACCAAAAAGCTCGGACACCTCCGTGGCCACTGGTGCAATAGCATCAGACGAAGAGAGATATGCAAGCATCATGAGGAGCGATGTTGTAATTACTGTTTCGCCTGGTGGCTGAAGCCCGCCCCCGATGAATGCCTCGTCAACAGCCTGGCGGAGTGGTGTGTTGGGGGGCTGAAGCACCCACTCGAAATCGGCCAAAGCGGATATTGGCAAATCCTTCTCTTTCGCAAGCGGATGTCCGTCTCTCACCAGGAAGCGGATAGCTTCAGGGCGCCCGCTGCGAACAGAAAACTGACGTTGGTTCACATCGGAGGGAAGGCGCGCCAAAACAAAATCGAATTCACCCGCAATCAACCGCTCCACGAGTGTGCGAGATGGCGCAACGTCAACATAGATATCTGCGCCACTCGCTATCTCTCTTAGCTTTTGAATTGCCGGCACCACAAATGCCACCGCTCCACCAGTCACCGAACCGAGGCGCACGCTACCCGCTTTTCCGCTTGCAACTGCGGCCGCGTCACTCAGTGTTTGCTCTACACTGTTGAGAATGGCGATTGCGCCCTGCGCCAATACATCGCCTGTCGGCGTTGCACGCATTCCCTTTGGATGACGCCGAAACAGCTTGGTGCCTGCCTGACGCTCAATGCCCGCCAGAAGACGCGAGGCGGCAGGCTGGGTCATAGACAACCTGTCCGCGGCCAAGGCCAACTGTCCAGTTTCATAAATAGCATGAATGAGGCGATAATCACGCAATTGAAGTCGATTTTGCAGATGCTGCATTGAGAAGACCACTTACCAACTTTGATATGCAATTCGCCAATATATGCATTTGAAAGTCATGTCACGACTTATCTACCCTAGGCAAAGGATTAAGTTGGTCCTTGCAGGGTTCGGCATCAGTAGTGGCCAAACCCTGTTTCTCTAGGGAGGAAAAGATGAAGAAATTGATCTCTGCTGTCGCGTCAGTAGCACTCGGCATTGGACTTATTGCGGCTCCGACTTTCGCCGCCGACAAAGGCTCTATCGGCATTGCCATGCCGACCAAGTCATCTGCCCGTTGGATTTCCGACGGCAAAGCCATGGTGGAGCAATTCACCGCTGCCGGTTACGAGGCTGACCTGCAATATGCTGAGGACGATATTCCGAACCAGCTCGCACAGATCGAAAACATGATCACCAAGGGTGTTGATGTTCTCGTGATTGCTGCCATCGACGGCACAACACTTTCCAACGCTCTGGAAAATGCTGCAGCGGCAGGCATCAAGGTTATCGCCTATGACCGCCTCATCCGAGACAGCGGAAACGTTGACTATTATGCCACTTTCGACAACTTCAAGGTTGGCGTGCAGCAGGCAACATCGCTGGTTAACGGTCTGAAGGAACGTTTCGGCGAAGGCCCGTACAATGTTGAACTCTTCGGCGGTTCGCCGGACGATAACAACGCTTACTTCTTCTACAACGGCGCTATGAGTGTGCTTCAGCCCCTGATCGACGCAGGAACGGTCAACATCGTTTCTGGTCAGATGGGCATGGACAAGGTTGGTACGCTGCGGTGGGACGGTGCGGTTGCTCAGGCACGCATGGATAACCTCCTTTCAGCTTACTACACAGACAAGCAGGTCAACGGCGTGCTTTCCCCTTACGATGGTCTGTCCATCGGCATTCTGTCTTCGCTTAAGGGCGTCGGCTACGGTTCGGGCGACATGAAAATGCCGATCGTATCCGGTCAGGACGCAGAAGTTCCTTCTGTGAAGTCCATTCTTGCTGGTGAGCAGTACTCCACCGTATTCAAGGACACCCGCGAACTGGCACGTGTAACCGTTGGTATGGTTGACGCGCTGCTCGGCGGTGGTGAGCCGGAAATCAACGACACGTCCACATACGACAACGGCGTGAAAGTTGTGCCTTCCTACCTGCTGGAGCCGGTATCGGTTGATGCCAGCAACTGGGAAAGCATCCTGATTGGTTCTGGCTATTACACAATGGACCAGATCAAGTAAGATCACCCAAGTCCTTGATGCCCGCCTGTCAGCATGACGGCGGGCATCGTTTCAATAGCTTCCAAGTCGAGTAAATTCATCCATGTCAACGCTTCTCGAAATGCGTCAGATCACCAAGGAATTTCCGGGCGTCAAGGCGCTTGACCGGGTCGATCTCAAAGTGCGCGAAGGCGAGATCCACGCAATTTGCGGTGAGAACGGCGCTGGTAAATCGACCTTGATGAAGGTTCTCTCGGGCGTTTATCCCCATGGCAGTTTCGACGGCGAAATTGTCTATGGCGGCGAACCGGCCCATTTCCGCGACATTCGCGATAGTGAAGATCGCGGTATTATCATTATCCATCAGGAACTGGCGCTGGTTCCGCAGCTCTCCATTGCCGAGAACATATTCCTGGGCAATGAGCGCGCGACAAGAAGCGTCATCGATTGGCGTGAGACCAACCGACGCACTGAAGAACTGCTGGCCAAGGTGGGGCTGAAAGAAGCGCCAACGAAACTGGTCGACAAAATCGGCGTCGGCAAGCAGCAGCTTGTCGAAATTGCCAAGGCGCTCTCAAAAGACGTAAAGCTGCTTATTCTCGATGAGCCGACAGCCGCGCTGCAGGAAAATGACAGCCGCAAGCTGCTCGATCTCATGCTGGAGCTAAAGTCACAGGGCGTGACTTGCATCATCATTTCCCACAAATTGGGCGAAGTGCGCTATGTCGCCGACACTGTGACCGTCATTCGCGACGGCACCACCGTTTCCACGCTTGATGCGAAAGCAGGCTTGAGCGAAGACGAAATCGTGCGTGACATGGTTGGTCGTGACATGACGCATCGCTTCCCCGAACATGCACGCACCCCCGGCGAAATTCTGTTGGACGTCAACGATTGGAACGTCTGGCATCCCGAGCACGCTGAACGCCGCGTCATCAAGAATGCGAGCTTCAATGTTCGCGCAGGTGAGGTGGTTGGTATTGCTGGACTGATGGGTTCGGGTCGAACCGAACTTGCAATGTCCATCTTTGGCCGTTCCTACGGCCGCAACATCACCGGTTCCGTCAAGCTGAAGGGTGAGACCATAGACGTCTCCGACGTTCAGAAGGCCATCAAAGCGGGTATTTCCTATGTAACAGAGGACCGCAAGTCATTGGGTCTGATCCTCGACGAGCCGATCCGCTTCAATACAACACTTGCCAATTTGGAAGCCGTTTCCTCAAGCGGGGTATTGAACCGCAATGAAGAAACGCGTGTTGCAGAACAGTACCGTGAGGCGCTTGGCACCCGTACCCCGTCGGTCTTCCAGAAAGTCGTGAACCTTTCTGGTGGTAACCAGCAGAAGGTCGTGCTTGCCAAGTGGCTTTTCACAGCCCCCGAGGTGTTGATACTCGACGAGCCAACGCGTGGTATCGATGTCGGTGCCAAATATGAAATCTACACCATCATCAATGAACTGGCGTCCCAGGGCAAAGGCGTTGTCATGATCTCATCGGAGATGCCCGAACTTCTGGGTATGTGCGATCGTATCTATGTCATGAGCGAGGGCGCATTGGTTGGGGAACTGACCGCCGCTGAAGCCAGTCAGGAGCGTATCATGTCGCTCATTGTGAACGAATAGGAATTGACGTCATGGATTCGGCCAATATTGACCAAACCACCAGCAATACAGACGCTTCCGGAAAGAGCACCGCCGCCTATCTGGCATCGCACTTGCGCGAATACGGACTTCTTCTGGCACTGATTGTCGTTATGGCGTTTTTTCAGGTGGTTACTGACGGCACATTGCTGAAGGCCGTCAACGTTACCAATCTGCTGCTGCAAAACAGCTACATCATTATCATGGCACTCGGCATGCTGGTGGTCATTGTTTCCGGCAATATCGACCTTTCGGTTGGTTCCGTCATGGGCTTCGTTGGCGCGTTGGCGGCGGTCATGATCGTCAATTACGATGTCTCTGTTTATGCGACCATCATCGTCAGCCTGGTGGTTGGCGGCCTGATTGGTGCCGCTCAAGGCTACTGGGTCGCCTATTGGCGCATCCCGTCTTTCATCGTCACCTTGGCGGGCATGCTGGTTTTTCGTGGACTCTCGCTTTGGCTCCTTGAAGGCCAATCAGTAGGCCCCTTCCCGCGCGAATTTCAGATACTCGCCACCGGTTTCATTCCCGACATTTTCCCAGCTGGCATTGGCGAGTTCCTGGCCGGTATTTTTGACGTACGCAAGGTCAACTCACTCGCACTCTTTGCCGGCATTGCAACAGCGGCCAGCATTTTCTGGATGGGGTCGAGCCAGCGGGCACGAAACAAGACTTATGGCATTGAAGACGAGCCATTCAGCTTCTTCATCGCCCGCAATGTTATCGTTGCAGCAGCCCTTGTCTTCATAACATTCAAGCTTTCCACCTTCCGCGGTCTGCCCAACGTGCTGATCACCATGGGCGTATTGACAATCATCTATGCGTTCCTGACCACATCAACGGTCATTGGTCGTCGCGTCTATGCACTTGGTGGAAACGCCAAGGCGGCCAAGTTGTCGGGCATCAACACCGAACGCCTGACCTTCCTGGCATTCACCAATATGGGTGTCTTGGCCGCAGCGGCAGGCCTGGTCTTCGCGGCGCGCCTTAACACGGCAACACCAAAGGCAGGGTTTGCGCTGGAACTTGACGTGATCGCAGCCGTCTTCATTGGTGGCGCTTCTATGTCCGGTGGCGTTGGCACCATTATCGGCGCAGTGGTTGGCGCGTTCCTGATGGGTATTTTGAACAATGGTATGTCCATCATGGGCATCGGCATTGATTTCCAGCAGATGATCAAGGGTCTGGTGCTCTTGGCCGCGGTCATCTTCGATGTCTACAACAAGCAGAAACAGGGTTGATTAGGGCGCTGACCCAATCAATAGTCGAGGCATGAAATGACTTTCAAACCGGCAAAATGGCCCCGCAAGCTGCGCTCTCAGGAATGGTTCGGCGGAAACGGTCGTGACCAGATCTATCATCGCGGCTGGATGAAAAACCAGGGTCTGCCACACCATCTATTTGACGGACGTCCCGTCATCGGAATTCTCAATACGTGGTCTGAGCTGACCCCGTGCAACGCGCATCTGCGCGACTTGGCGGAGAAGGTCAAATTCGGCATTTACGAAGCTGGAGGCTTTCCGGTGGAAGTGCCCGTTTTCTCGGCCTCGGAAAGTGCGTTTCGCCCCACTGCCATGATGTTCCGCAATCTGGCCGCTATGGCCGTGGAAGAGGCAATACGTGGCCAGCCCATGGACGGCGTTGTCCTGCTGGTCGGTTGCGACAAGACGACCCCATCCCTTCTGATGGGTGCGGCGAGCTGCGATCTACCTGCCATTATGGTGTCCGGCGGCCCCATGCTAAACGGCTACTATCGTAACGAGCGTGTAGGCTCAGGCACACATTTGTGGAAATTCTCCGAGGCGGTCAAAGCTGGAGAGATGACACAGGCCGAATTTGCAGAAGCTGAAGCGTCAATGTCGCGCTCGGCGGGTTCATGCAACACGATGGGCACAGCGTCCACCATGGCTTCCATGATGGAATCGCTCGGCATGACGCTTTCCGGCAACGCAGCAATTCCGGCGGTCGATAGCCGTCGCCGGATGATGGCGCATATGTCTGGCATGCGGATTGTTGAAATGGTCAAGGAAGACCTCAAGCCCTCGGGTATTTTGACCAAGAAGAATTTCGAAAACGCCATACGCACCAATGGTGCCATTGGCGGCTCGACCAACGCCGTCGTTCACCTTCTGGCGATTGCCGGTCGCGTCGGCATTGATCTGACATTGGATGACTGGGACCGTTGCGGGCGCGATGTATCGACAATCGTTAATCTCATGCCATCGGGCAAATACCTCATGGAAGAGTTCTTCTATGCTGGCGGGTTGCCAGTGGTCATCAAGCGACTTGGCGAGGCAGGATTGCTGCATAAAGACGCTCTCACCGTGTCCGGCGGCCCCATTTGGGACGAGGTGAAAGATGTTATCAATCACAACGAGGATGTAATCCTGCCCGCCGACAAGCCATTGACAGAGCATGGCGGAATAGCAGTTTTGCGCGGAAATCTGGCCCCCAATGGCGCGGTTCTCAAGCCCTCGGCAGCATCGCCGCACCTCATGAAACATCGCGGCCGCGCGGTCGTCTTTGAAAACATTGACGACTACAAGTCCAAAATCAACGACGACGCTCTCGACATTGACGAGAATTGCGTCATGGTCATGAAAAACTGTGGGCCAAAGGGTTATCCCGGCATGGCAGAGGTAGGTAATATGGGCCTGCCGCCAAAGGTTCTCAAAAAGGGCATCACCGATATGGTGCGCATTTCCGATGCGCGCATGTCTGGCACGGCCTATGGCACGGTTGTCCTTCATACCTCGCCGGAAGCTGCTGCCGGCGGACCACTGGCAGTGGTTCGCGATGGCGACATGATTGAACTGGATGTCGAAGCGCGACGCCTGCATCTGGATATTTCCGACGAGGAGCTGAAAGCGCGCCTGGCAGATTGGAAACCTGCCGCAGATGGCCCGACGTCAGGCTATGCCTGGCTACATCAAACCCACGTCATGGGGGCTGACACTGGCGCTGACCTCGATTTCCTAAAAGGCTGCCGCGGTGCGCCTGTTGGCAGGGATTCGCACTGATGGTTACCAGAATTGCACTTGTTGGCATCGGTAAGATTGCCGTCGATCAGCACGTGCCAGCAATCGCGGCCAGTCGGGATTGGGAGCTGGCAGCAACCGTCTCTCGCCATGGCAAGGTGGATGGCGTTGAAGCCTTCACAGATATAGAGACAATGCTGGAGGCCCACCCGGATATCCCCGTTGTCTCTCTGGCTCTGCCGCCCGTGCCCCGTTTTGCATACGCGGTAAAGGCCTTGGAAGCCGGTCGCCATGTGATGTTGGAAAAGCCGCCCGGCGCATCATTGTCCGAATGCCATGCGCTGGAAGCACTTGCCCGCAAGAAGGGTCTGTCTCTTTACGCGACCTGGCACTCTCGCGAAGCCGATATGGTGGCTCATGCCAAGGCATGGCTTGCGGATAAAAGGCTGAAGCGCCTTGCCGTAACCTGGAAGGAGGATGTCCGTCGTTGGCATCCAGGCCAGGATTGGATTTTTGAACCCGGCGGATTAGGCGTCTTTGATCCTGGCATCAATGCACTTTCGATTGTTACGGAAATTCTGCCCACGCCTATTCACCTGACTTCAGCAACCTTGAAATTTCCGGCCAATTGCCAAACGCCTATAGCGGCTGATCTCACCTTCTATCATCCAGAAGGTGCAGACGTGAGCGCCGTTTTCGACTGGCGACAGGAAGGCCACCAAACATGGACGATTGAGGTCAAAACCGATGCAGGCGTCCTGACATTGACGGACGGTGGAGCGCATATGACGGTTGATGGCACCGCGCTGCCATCAACGGGGGAAGAAGCCCTGTCGGGAGAATATCCCCGCCTCTATGCCAACATGATGCATTTGATAAGAGCGAACGGCATTGACATGGATCTGGCACCCATGCGCCATGTTGCCGATGCCTTCACACTTGGCCGTCGCGAGACTGTCGAAGCCTTTGACTGGTAATGCCACAACAAGGCGATATCTGGAGAACATGATGATAAAGCCCCTGACCGGGATTTTGCCCGTTGCCCCCACTCCATTCCATGCTGATGGTCGTGTGGACGAGGAAGGCATGCGCCGCGTGCTGGACTGCATGATTGATCAAGGCGTAGACGCCATATGCATTTTGGCAAATTATTCCGAACAATTCCTGCTGTCGGACGAGGAGCGCGCGCTTCTCATGAAGATCAGCCTTGAGCATGTGGCCGGTCGTGTCCCCGTGATCGTCACGATCAGTCATTTTTATACCGGAATTGTGGTGGAGAGGGCCAAGGCAGCTGAGGCTCTGGGCGCGTCCATGGTGATGATGATGCCGCCTTATCATGGTGTCGGTTTGGTGCCTGCAGAAGCCGGTGTTTTCGAGCATTTTCAGGCCGTTTCCAATGCCATATCGATCCCGATCATGGTGCAGGATGCGCCGCTTTCCGGCGTCTCCCTCTCCGTACCGCTGCTGACACGCATGGCTGCCGAGATCGAGAATGTATCCTATTTCAAGATCGAAACACCCTTTGCTGCCGACAAGCTGGCAGCGCTGATTGATGCAGGCGGTGACCACATTGTTGGCCCATTTGATGGTGAAGAGGCTGTCACGCTGCTGGCGGACCTCGATGCTGGCTGCACTGGAACAATGACGTCTGCCCTGCAGCCGGAGAAAATTCGCCCGATCGTCACTGAATACCGTGCGGGCAACATTGAAGCAGCCCTGGAACAGTGGAAGCTCTGCCTCCCGCTCATCAATCACGAAAACCGTCAATGCGGCCTGCGTGCAGCAAAAACGGTCATGAAGGCAGGTGGCGTCATCAAATCCGACTATGTCCGCCATCCCCTGAAGCCCATGTCGGGTCGCACCGAAGAGAGGCTTTTGCAACTCTCCAAAGAGCTCGATGTCATTGCGCTGACTTGGGGCAAATAGGAAAGGGAACCAAAATGGCTTATCAACCACGCGGCAAGCACCTGATCGCAGGTGAATGGATAGCAGGCGTTTCGAGTTTCACTTCGCAACCTGCCCACGGGAAGTCCCACGAATTCAGCCAGGGTACAGTTGACCTTGTTGACCGCGCAGCGAAAGCTGCAGAGGAAGCCTTCTGGTCGTTCGGCTATTCCAGCCGTGCAGAACGTGCCGCCTTCATCAACGCGATTGCCGATGAAATTGAAGCACGTGGCGACGAAATCACCGAAATCGGAACGCAGGAAACCGGCCTCCCAGAAGCTCGCCTTCAAGGCGAACGTGGCCGCACCACCGGTCAGCTTCGCCTGTTTGCGAGCCATATTGAAATGGGAGACTATCTGGATCGCCGCCACGATGCAGCTCTGCCTGATCGTCAGCCTTTGCCGCGCCCTGACATTCGCTTAATCGAGCGTCCCGTTGGCCCGGTCGCAGTCTTTGGTGCGTCCAACTTCCCACTGGCATTCTCGACAGCAGGCGGCGATACCGCCGCGGCACTGGCAGCCGGTTGCCCTGTGGTTGTCAAAGGTCACCCTGCGCATCCGGGCACCGGCGAGATCATTGCAGAAGCCATCAATGCAGCCATCAAGAAGTGCGGCATGCACCCTTGCGTATTTTCCCTGGTTCAGGGTACTGGCAATGAGATTGGCAGCGCTCTGGTCACGCATCCGCTCATCAAGGCGGTTGGCTTTACCGGTTCACTCGCTGGCGGCCGTGCGCTCTTCGATCTGTGCGTCGCACGCCCGGAACCAATTCCCTTCTTCGGGGAATTGGGATCGGTGAATCCGATGTTCCTCCTTCCCGAAGCGCTCAAGATGCGCGGCGCAGCGATTGCAACGGGTTGGGCCGGATCGCTAACCATGGGCGCTGGTCAGTTTTGCACCAATCCAGGCATGCTGATTGCTATCAAGGGTGAAGCGACGGATGCATTTGTCGAAGCTGCTGTTGCAGCCGTTGAAGCAACTCCTGCCCAAACCATGCTGACCGACGGTATTGCGAATGCCTATCGCGCCGGGCGGGACAAGGTCGCCGCAACGGCGGGCGTGAGGGAAATCCTCACCTCCACCTGTGACTTGCGCAATGCGACACCATATCTCTACCAGACCACCGGCAGGGACTGGCTTGCCAATGAAGTTCTCGCCGAAGAAGTCTTTGGTCCACTGGGCATCATCGTTATTGTGGAAGATGAAGCGGAAATGCAGACGGTTGCTCTCAGCTTGAGCGGCCAGCTAACCGCCACATTACATATGGAAAGCGGTGATGCAGACCTTGGTCGCAAACTAATGCCTGTTCTTGAGCGAAAGGCCGGCCGCGTGCTCGCAAATGGCTTCCCAACGGGCGTCGAGGTTTGCGAAGCGATGGTGCATGGCGGACCATATCCTGCATCCACCAATTTTGGTGCGACTTCGGTCGGAACTCTATCCATCCGCCGCTTCCTGCGCCCGGTGAGTTACCAAAACATACCGGCAGATCTGCTGCCGGAGGACTTGCGCCACTTTGGAAAATAACAATAGCCCGCTCATTGAGCGGGCTTTTTCTTTCTCATTGGAGACGAACTCTCTTTTGGCCAAAAAACCTGGCAGCCAATCACGCATTACCTGGTCACATACTGGCAGTTGCTGCGTGGACGCGCTATGTCGGCGGTATAGATGAAACGGGCAATGCGATTGATGTTAAAGACCCACTGCGCGAAGCCCATTAGAAACCGACCGTCCTTGGTGCTCGCAGAGCCGTAGAAGAGGTACTTCGATGATTGAAAGCTGGCGCTGGTACGGCCCCGAATTCGACATCATCACACTGCCGGAGATAGCGCAAACGGGTGCGACTGGCATCGTGAATGCGCTGCATGAAATTCCCTATGGGGAAGTGTGGTCGCGGACGGCAATCGCCGCGCGTCGCGACCTGATAAACAAAGCCGGTTTTGATTGGGTCGTCGTCGAAAGCCTGCCAATTCACGAGAATATCAAACGCGGCGATGGTGATCTCCGGAAGCTTTTCGCCAACTATCGCCAGTCCATGGCCAATCTGGCCGCAGAAGGCGTGACCGCAATTTGCTACAACTTCATGCCGGTTCTGGACTGGACCCGAACAGACTTAAATCACCCGTTGGAACGCGGTGGCACTTGTCTGCGTTTCGAGGCCTATCGTATGGCCGCCTTCGAGATATATATGCTTGGACGTGAAGCTGCTCGAAACGACTATCCGGCGGACGTGTTGGAACGGGCAAAGCAATGGTACGAAGCCTCCAGTGAGGCAGATCGAGACGCGCTGCTTCAGGCTATCATGTCCGGGTTGCCCGGCGCATTTGATCGCTATGATATTGAAGGTCTGCGGCAACAGCTGGCGCTCTATGAGGGCATCGGTCCCAATGAAATCCGGGAGAATCATCGTCGGTTTCTGTTGGAAGTCATACCAACGGCGGAAGAACTTGGCATTCGCATGTGCGTGCACCCTGACGATCCACCTCGGGATATTTTGGGCTTGCCACGCATCGTATCCGACGAAGATGATATCGCCTGGATACTCAACACGATTGACAGCCCCGCCAACGGGCTGACGCTTTGCTGCGGCTCGTTGGGCGCCAACCCCGCAAACGATATTCCTGCAATCGCAGAACGCTTTGCTGATCGCATTCACTTTGCCCATCTGCGTAATGTAAAAAGGGATGCGGATGGATCGTTTGAGGAGGCCGCCCATCTTGATGGTGATACTGATATGGTTGCAGTCATCAAGGTTCTGCTTGCCGAGGAAAAGCGCCGCCGACAAGACGGTCGTGCTGACCACAGCATTCCGCTGCGCCCGGATCATGGCCATGAATTGGGTCCTGATATTGGCAGGGCCACGGCACCTGGCTACCCACTTATAGGTCGATTGCGCGGATTGGCCGAGTTGCGCGGTGTGATCCGCGCGCTTTCACATGGATTATGAAATGACTGAATCGAAAAAACTGACCATCGCCTGCGTTGGCGAAGCCATGGTGGAGCTTAATGTCGACAATCGCGAAAGCCAGATTGGCTTTGCGGGTGATACGCTGAACACGGCGATCTATCTCGCACGGGAGTTGGGTGCTGCTGGCAATGTCGATTATGTCACGGTGCTTGGGCGCGACGCGCTTTCCGACAAGATGGCCGCCTTCATTGAAGCGGAAGGTGTTGGAACCTCGCGCATAACACGCCACGCAACCCGCCTGCCCGGCATTTACTCCATCGCTGTTGATGCCAATGGCGAACGCAGTTTTTCCTACTGGCGGGATCAATCCGCTGCCCGGACCCTCTTTGAAGATAGTTTCGCTCCGCTTGCAGGTGCCGATGTCATCTATCTGAGTGGCATAACACTTGCCATCTTGCCCGCTGAGCGCCGCGAGACGTTGCTTGAACATTTACGCCAATCCGAAGCAACGGTCGTCTTCGATTCCAACTATCGCCCACGCCTTTGGGAAGATGCTGAGACCGCCCGAAGGACCATCGAGGCCGCATGGCGCGCCACCGACATTGCACTACCCTCTCTGGATGATGAGATGGCGCTTTTTGGTGATGCAGATGCGTCTGCAGTGCTTGCGCGTTTGCGCGGCTATGGCCTCAGCCGTGGCGCGCTCAAGCGAGGTGGTGACGGGCCCCTCGCGATTTCCCCGGTCGCTGTGGCGGGCAATTTCGCCCAAGCTGAAAACGTCGTTGATACGACAGCAGCGGGCGACAGTTTCAACGCGGCCTACCTGGCCTCAATTCTAACCGGGGCATCTGAAGCGGATGCGCTGCAGGCAGGCCACCAACTGGCGTCACACGTGATCGGCATACGCGGTGCTATTGCTCCAAAAGCCTAAGCACTCGCAATATTGCGTCAATCAACCGTTGATGATCAAGCGCCGCACCCAGCCTCGCCTTGACTGCGATTGCCGAAACCCGCACACATAAAATAGCCTTCCCATTCAAAATCCGATTCGGTGGCGCCATTTATGAAGCGGCTTGTAATTGATCTAGACGGAACTCTGACTATCGACGATCCTGCCACGAGTTATCGCGACAAGAAACCCAACACCGCAGTCGTTGAACAAATCCGACATTACAAGACGCAGGGCTTTGAGATTATCATCGCAACAGCACGCAATATGCGTAGCCACGAAAACAGTATTGGCCGCATAAATGCCAAAACATTGCCGATCGTGATTGAGTGGCTAAACGCTCATGACGTGCCATATGACGAGATTCACGTTGGCAAGCCGTGGTGCGGACATGACGGGTTTTACGTCGACGATAAGGCAATCCGACCGAACGAATTCGTCAATCTGAGCTACGAACAGATTTCGGAAATGCTCGACCTTGGAAAGCCTGCCTCGTGAGTGGCGCGGAGAAAATCGCCGTCATCACATCGGCGGCCTATGTCGATTCCGAGCTTTCGGCTGAATATGGCCATATGCCGCCATCTCTACTGCCGTTCGGACATCACCGCCTGTTTCAGCGACAAGTGGAATTGCTGAAGAAGGTCGCCTCCCGCATCATCCTGACGCTTCCCGAAAGCTTCAAGCTCAACAGTTGGGAGGCAGACTGGCTCACAGAAAATGCCGTTGAAGTGCTCGCCATTCCAGATGGTCTGTCTTTGGGGGAAAGTGTTTCCTACGCGCTGACCGTTGCGGGGGCCACTGACCAAATTTACATCCTGCACGGTGACACGATGTTCACCAAGGACCTGCCGTCAGCGCCCGATTCAATCGGTGTCGCACAGGCTCCCAGCGTCTATGACTGGGGTCGCATGGGTGAAGCTGACGCGACGGAAGACGGATTGATCCTCTCGGGCTGGTTTTCCTTCTCCAGTGCCACCAACCTTATCCGTTGCATCACCATCAAGCGCGGCCAGTTCATTGCCGCACTTGATCTCTATGCGGAAACCTTGCCATTGACCCCGGTCACCATGAGTGGCTGGCTGGATTTTGGTCACCTGCAGACATTTTACCGTGCACGAACGCAAATCAGCATCGCGCGTTCATTCAATGCACTCAACATGTCCAGGCGCACAGTCTTCAAGACCGGTGAGAAATTTGAGAAACTCCATGCCGAGGCTGATTGGTTTTCCTCCATTCCACCCATGATGCGTCTCTACACGCCTGCATTCCTGGGCAAGGAAGATACCGGCTACTGGATCGGCTATGAGTTCAATCCAACCTTGCACGAGCTCTTCGTTTTCGGTACGCTCAAACCAGCGGCGTGGGAACGCATTATGGCGGGTGCTTTCGACTTTCTCACCGCATGTCGCTCATCCAGCAATGAAGCATTGGCGACGCAGCAAGGCGATGTCATTGGCAAGCTTGCAACCGGCAAGACCACGCAGAGATTGGAGAAATGGGCGAAGGAAAGCGGAACTAAGCTCTATCAGGAATGGAAGCTGAACGGCAGACAATTGCCCTCACTGACCAGGATTGTCGCAGAAACCGGAGAGCTGATCGCATCCACAACGCCATTGCCCGGTGTCATGCATGGCGACTTCTGCTTCCCCAATGTCTTTTTCGATTTCCGCCAGGAGACCGTCAAGGTCATTGATCCGCGTGGCGGCGTGGAAGACAAGGTCAATTCAATCTATGGCGATGTGCGCTACGACTTGGCCAAACTCAATCATTCAATTCAAGGCTATGATCTCATTCTCGCCGGGCGTTATCACCACAGTGCCAAATCTGGCTACGACGTTGAGTTTGATATTCCCAAATACGGTGCCAGCGAGTTTGTCGAGTATATCGCCAGGGAACACGCTATCGAAGGGCAATCGACGGCCAGCAAGGGCATATTGGCGCTGACCATTCATCTGTTCTTGTCCATGCTGCCGCTTCATGCGGACCGACCGGACAGACAGAAAGCATTTCTGGCCAACGCGCTGCGCCTCTACGGCAAGCTGGAGCAAGCCCAATGATCGTCATTCCCATGGCTGGCATGAGCAGTCGGTTCACCAAGGCAGGCTACGACCGACCGAAATGGATGTTGCCACTGGCTGACAGGCCACTGCTTGACTGGTCACTAATGGGATTTAACGCCTATTTCGACGACGAGCAGTTTCTCATCATCCACCTTGATCAACCCGGCGTGGGAGACTTCATTGCTGACCGCGCAGCGGCACTTGGGATAAAGAAACTCCGCCTTGCAACATTGGATCGCATGACCAAAGGACAGGCCGAAACCGTTTTTCTGGGGTTAGAACAAGCCGGGGTCGCGGCCGAGGAACCCATCACAATCTTCAATATTGACACGATCCGCCCTCGATTTGGAAAGTCCGAGAGACTTCAACAAAGCGATGGTTGGCTTGAGTGCTTCAAGGGCGAGGGTGACCACTGGTCCTTTGTTCGCGGCTCAACGGATGAGCCTGGACGTGCTGTGGAAGTGGTCGAGAAACGCCGTATCTCTGATAATTGCTGCACAGGCATGTATTATTTTCGCTCTGGCACGCTCTATGACACTTACTTTCACAAAGAAGCCGCCGCCCCGCAGATGGCGGAACTCTATGTGGCCCCCATCTATCAGCGCATGATCGATGATGGCTTGGTGGTGAGTTATGATGTGATAGGCGATGACGAGATCGTTTTCAGTGGCACACCGGATGAATATGAAGCAACCCGCAGGGATGAAGCGCACCTGGCAGCACGTTTCTGAGGTCGAGCCTTGCCCTAAGCTTTCGATGTAAGTCGCAATGCACACCAAAACTCGTCGCGCTTCTGGACAAGGAGTCCCTGCAAAACTAGCCTTTGGCGAGGAATTTGCGATGATTCGGCGGCGTTGCCTGGGGCCGCATTATAACTAAAACGGGAGTTTTGGAATGCGTCTTTCAATCATGTTGCGGGGCTTCAACTATCTGGAAGCCGATCGTTATGGCATTGCAATGGACGGTCGCAAAAACGCCGACTCCCTGTTGGAAAATCTCATCGAGCCGGTGCGTAAGATCAGCCCCGACGCCAAGCTCTATCTGGTCACCTACGACAGCCCTGCATTGGCCGAGATCGTGGAAAAATTCCAGCCCTGTGAAGTTGTCCTGTTGAAACAGGAAGGGAGCACGCAGGCCGAAACCTTCAAGGACGGCTTGAAATATACGTTCGGCAAAGACGAATTTGACGCCCTGATTGTAGGCCGCTTCGATCTTGATTTCCGCAAGCCCTTTGACCAGTGGAATGTTCAGCCGGACGAAAACAAGATCTATCTGCCGTTCAAGGAATATGTCTCGCATTGGCGCGACCACCGTCGCGTCGGCGACGCCGTCCATATTATCGGCAAGAACGGCGTCAGCCCGTTTTACAATGCATTGATCATGGGGCAATTGGCCGCCCGTCCCCACCTGCATTTGATGTATTATTTTCTGCGCACCATGACCCCGCATCTTCACTTCATTGAAGACGGATATTGGGATTCCAATACGCTCTATTCAAACCCGGAATGCGACAACCCGCTCTACAAGATATTCAATCGGCCGCGTTACGCGCAGCAGACGCCAACGACAGGCTTGGTCATGGGCGAGATTCGCGCCGAGTGACGCAGGGCATCGCCGCAGGCAATTACGCGGTGCCTCAAACGACTGGAGCCCAGCGACGTTCTCCAGCTATCTCGTCAAAGACATAGTTCCAATCAGGATGAGGTTTTGGCGGGTGGTGCTGGCGTTGGTGCCCCGCCTGGCATTTGCGACCGCCCGACCACCCTTTGGTAACCGGTAACAATTTCAGTATGAATCTGAAGCGCGCCTGCATAAAAGCTATTGCAAAATGTGCCTGCGCAAATTGGAATGAGCCTAGCGTCCCAAAGAGACGTAGCCGATAACGACAATGGGGAGACGCCATGACCGCTGAGTTCATGTTCATCACATTCACGCTTTTTCTGGCTGGAATGATCGCCGTGCCTCTGGCCTCGCGTTTCGGACTTGGCTCTGTTCTTGGCTACCTGATCGCGGGAATTGCCATCGGGCCGGTCTTGCACTGGGCTGGCGTTGACGTTGCCGCCTTGCAGCATTTCACCGAGTTCGGCGTCGTTATGATGTTGTTCCTGATCGGCCTCGAAATGCAGCCCAAAGTGTTGTGGGCCATGCGCACAAAAATATTCCTCATGGGCGGGCTGCAACTTGGCGTCACTGCTCTCGCAGTCATGGGGATAGCCATGGCGCTGGGGCAGTATTGGACCATCGCTCTTACAATCGGATTGATCTTTGCGCTTTCGTCAACCGCCATCGTGACCCAGACACTCAACGAGAAGGGCTTAATGCGCAGCGATGGCGGTCAAGCGAGCTTCGCGGTCCTCCTGTTTCAGGACATAGCGGTTATTCCGATGCTTGCACTAATCCCCCTGCTGGCGCTACCTGAATTGAGCAATGTCCTCAGCCATAAGGAAAATCACGGTGGTGGACATGACGCCTCCGCGCTTAGTCTCAATCTTGTCGAAGGATTGCCTGGCTGGCAAACAGCGTTGGTCACACTTGCGGCCATCGGTCTTGTTGTTCTCGCAGGCCGATATCTGACCGGACCAATATTCCGCTACATCGCGCGAGCCCGCCTGCGTGAACTTTTCGTCAGCACGGCGCTCATGTTGGTTGTCGGTATTGCTCTTCTGATGACAATGGTTGGACTGTCACCTGCGCTAGGCACGTTCCTTGCGGGTGTTGTGATGGCCAACAGCGAATATCGGCACGAGTTGGAAAGTGACATCGCCCCCTTCAAGGGAATTTTCCTCGGTGTCTTCTTTATCACGGTAGGGGCCAGCATCGATTTCGCCCTCCTAAGTGAAAATCTTATGTTGATCTTCGCCCTGACTCTCGGTCTGATTTTGCTCAAGTGCGTTGTCATGTTGGGAATTGGTCGGCTCTTCACGCTTGACGGTGGCGACAAGTGGCTGTTCTCGCTGGGGCTGTCTCAAGCAGGCGAATTCGGATTCGTGCTTGTCTCCTTTACGGTCGTCAATGCAGTCGTTCCCTCCGAAATTGCCGACCTGCTCCTACTTGTCATCGCATTGTCGATGCTGCTGACACCTGCGCTATTCATCCTCTACGACAAGCTGATTGCACCGCGCTATTCTCGCCAGCAAGAACGCGAGGCCGATGAGATATCGCATGGGTCGGGCATCATCATTGCCGGACACGGAAGATTTGGAGGCATCGTCAACCGCGCATTGCGGGCTGCTGATTATGAAACAACCGTTGTTGATTACAGCAATGAACAGCTCAAGATGCTTCGACGCTTCGGCCTTAGCGTCTATTACGGCGATGCCACCCGACCCGATTTGCTACATGCCGCAGGTATCGAAGACGCTAGAGTTTTCGTGATCGCCATCGACAACAAGGAGGCGGCCACCGAGCTTGCGCGCTACGTGCGAGAGCACTATCCGAATGTGCATGTCATAGCCCGGGCAATAGACCGGTGGCATGTTTATGACCTTTGGTCTGCGGGTTGTCGCGATATCATCAGGGAGACCTATGACAGCTCAATCCGTGCAGCGCGCTCCACATTCGAGGCGCTCGGACACTCCCGCGAGGAAGCCGATGAACTCACCCATGTGTTTGAAACACATGATCGCAGGAGAATGCTTGAGACTGCTGAGGCCTTCATGCAAAGCGAAGATCCGCATGCAGACGACAGCGAATACTCCCGCCTGATCAAGGAAAACCTGCAAGACTGGGAGGTGAACTTGAAGACAGCCATGAGTGACGCGCGCCGCCCCCGTCAGCAATAGGTGCGAAGCAGCCAAGCCGGCCACGAAATGCCATGCGCTGCCAGGGCGCAGGACTATGCTGCGAATTGGGGCAAGCACCAGCGTCACCAACGCTCTCGCGGTTTACATGCAGGCATCGGAATTCAAACGAACATCCGAGCCTGCCCGCGCCTTATGCGCCCGGTGTTTTCGCCAGTATGTCGTCAATCAATATCTGTCGGAGTTCCGGCGTGATTTCCGGCGTCACCCCGAACCAGTGTCTGAAACCCACAACGCCTTGGTGCAAAAGCATGCCCAGGCCGTCGACCGTGCGGTGCCCCCTGGCCTTGGCATTTTTCAGAAGTTCGGTTTCCAACGGTGCATAGATGACGTCGTTGACCACAGCACCGTCCTTGAGATGCGACAAGTCTATTTCCAATGGCGGCTGACCGACCATTCCCAGACTTGTTGTATTGACAAGCAGATCCGCCTCCGGGAGGAGATCGTCCAGGGCATCCATTCCGTGCGCCGAAACGCCTGCGCCGAAATGCGCCGCCAGGTCTTCCGCCTTGGAAACGGTTCGATTGCAAATCGCCACTTTCAATCCGCGCTTGAGCAGACCATATACCGCCGCGCGGGTTGCGCCCCCAGCGCCCAGCACAACGGCCTGTGATGCATTTTCGTCCCAACCGGGTGCCAGTTCGTCGATATTGCCCATAAGACCAATCGAATCGCTGTTACCACCTACGAGTTCACCATTGTCCCACCAGATCGTGTTGACGGCACCCATCGCCTCAGCCACATCATCTATTCGCGCAAGATGGGGTATGACAGCCAGTTTGTGCGGCACAGTGACGTTACCACCGACCCATCCGGCATCCTTGAACCGTGCGAAGAAATCCTCCAGGTCAAGCGGGGCCACATCCAGTTTTTCATAAGTCCCGTCAATGCCGTATTTGTTAAGCCAGTATCCGTGCATCAAGGGAGAACGTGAATGACCGATCGGGTGGCCCATGACAAAAGCTGGTTTGGTCGCCAAGGTGCAATTCTCCTTCATTCTTCCACATATCTGACATCCCGTCGGGCGTCAGGTGGGGCCTTAGGCTGCGGTTCTAAATCGCGCATTGGCCGCATTGCAACCTTTGTATCTGCAGTTTCAGGGAATGACACCTCCGTCTTACTGCGATTTTTACGTTTTGAAATATTCCCAGTCGAAAGAGTCGGGCGCTGACGACTGGGGCCAAAGCGCTCGACTGGCCACTCTGCTGTCGGCCCAGCATAAATGCGGCAAACATAATGGAACCCACCAAAATCGTCTTCAACGATGGTGTGATGTTGCCCTTTGCCCGCCCGCTTCTAATTATTGCTTCTTTGGACCACCCATTTCGTCGGGAAGAGTTGCCGACCGCTGCGAGCCTGCACGAGACCCCAAAGGCCCTGCGGAGCAAACAACATCGTCAACGCCGCGATTGCGCCCTGGACGATCAGAAACAGACCGCCATTATCCTGCAAAAGCTCTCTCAACACAAAATAGACGAGCGTGCCAACCAGCGGCCCTTCCAATGTGCCCACACCGCCGACAATGACGATGAAGAGAATGCGGATCTGCCAGTCGATATCGAAAGCGCCCGTCGGATCCACATAGAGCACGGACATATAGTAGATCGCGCCCGCAACTGCGCAGATCACCGCAGACATAACAAAGGCGATGATACGTGATTGACCTGGTGCAATGCCGACACTTGCCGCCGCCGTCTCATTATCGCGGATCGCCATAAGTCCCAGCCCAAAGCGGGTACGCAACAGGCCAAAGATGACAAATTGTGTCAGCACCACCAGTGCCAATGCCAGCCAGAAGACCGTATCACCGAAGGTCGAGGGATCAATATCGGGAGCGTCGAGCACGAGGCCTTGAGACGACCCCACCCAATCCCATTGGCCCACCAGCAAACGCAGGCAGTCAGCTAGAACCCAGATACCAATTGAAAAATAGGCATCGCGCGAACCTTTCAAAAGTAGCGCAATAAGAGCCGCCACCACTGCAGACACAAGCGCGCTGAAACCAAGGCCAATGAAAGGCGAAATGCCCATCATGTTAACGACCAGGAAAAGCGTGTAGGCACCGACGCCAATAAACGCCTGGTGGCCAAAGGAAACAAGCCCGGTGTAACCGCAAAGCAGGTTCCACCCCTGCGCCATGGCGAGAACAAGGCAAATTTCCATCGGCAGCCGACGATCAATCGGCAGCAAAATTGCACTGGCGGCGAGAGCCCCCACCAGGAGAATACCCCCGATTAGGCCTCTGCTACGGCTCAAAGCTGCACCGTTCATGTCCGCCTCCTGAACAAAAGAGCTGGCAATTCTGCCTGCTTGGCCAACAAGATGAGAAAGAATGCAAGATGGCCAAAAAGCGGCCCGGAATTGGGGTTGATCCGCAGGCCGATGAGTTGAACGACCCCGAGGAAGAGACCCGCCAGAAAGCTACCGCGCAGCGAGCCGATTCCACCGATGATCACCACTTCAAAGGAGATCAGCAGCCGTTCGACACCGCTGTAGGGTGAGTAGGAACCGCGGATCGCAAGCAGCAGTCCGGCAATGGCCGAAAGCGTCACCGCAAGCCCCATGGCAACCGCATAGATGCGCTTTCTGTTGAAGCCCAGCGTCTCAAGAATCTCATAGTCGTCGGCAGCTGCGCGAAACGCACGACCAAGCGTCGTTCGGGTCAAGAGCAGATGCATCAGCACGAAAAGCACAACAGCGGTGCAGAATATGATGATCGGCAACACGCCGATTGATGCGCCGAAGATCGATACCCCCTGGTCCTGTATGGGCCCAATATCAATGGCGCGTATATCGGCACCGTACCATTCAACCAGAGCATTGCGAATGATGATCGAAATCCCCATCGTCGCGACCATCGCTGGCACAGGATTGGGACCGATCATGCGGTTCAGCATGGCCGTTTGCAAAAGCCAGCCAAGCCCAAAGGTAACGGTGCCCACGAGCACGATAACAAGTGGCAGTGGGATTTGCGCAACCGATAGCAGCGACGCCCCGATATAGGCACCAAGCACGATGAATTCGCCGTGAGCGATATTGACAATGCGCATGATTCCGAATGCAAAAGCCAACCCAAGACCAAAGAGGCCATAAAGACCACCAACCATGAGCCCGTTGAGAATAGTGGGTAGGATTGTCATGCGTGACCCTCTCCGAAATAGGCGTTTTTGATCGCCTCTGCCGTCACGGTGTCAGACCGCGCGGCAAGCTGCACCTTCCCCTTCAACAGGCAGTAAAGCCGGTCGGACGCAGATCGTGCACGCACTGTGTCCTGTTCAACGATGACAATTGACACGCCAGCCTCACGGATTCCCTTGAAACACGCGTAAATCTCGGAAACTACCTTTGGCGCAAGGCCAAGCGAGAGTTCGTCACAAAGCAGAATGCGAGGATTGGTTAGCAGCGCGCGTGATATCGCAACCATCTGCTGCTGCCCGCCGGAGATGTCCGAGGCCAGATGCCGACGAAATTCCTGCATGATCGGGAAAAGTTCGTATACCCGATCAAGGCTCCACGGCCCTTTGCGTGCACGCGCAGTGGCAAGAAGCAAATTCTCCTCCACCGTCAGTGATGAAAAAAGTCGCCGCCCTTCCGGCACCAGCGCGACACCGCGCCGGGCAAGAACATCACACCGCAGCCGGGTCACGTCTTCACCGGCCAGCATAATGCGTCCGTTGCGGCATTGGGTGAGACCGATCATCGCGCGCAGAAGGGTGGATTTTCCAGCCCCGTTGGCGCCGATAATTGCGACTGTCTCGCCTTCGTCGACACTCAGCGATACATCGAATGTCGCCTGCAAGTCCCTGTAAAAGACATCCACATGTTCAAGTTCAAGCAACGTCATCGACCGATATCCCGAGATAGATTTCCTGTACCAAACGCGATGACATCACTATCGAAGGATCGCCATCGGCGACCTTCTCGCCGAAATTGAGCACCATGATGCGGGATGCGACCGCCATCAATGCATGTGCGATATGCTCAATCCAGATCACCGCGCGATCCTGCTTCAAGGTTCCAACAATCTTGACGATCTCGTGAACCTCATCTTCCGTAAGTCCACCCGCGATTTCATCGAGAAGGATAACCTTGCTGCCAACACTCATCGCCTTGGCCAGCTCCAACCGTTTGCGGTCAAGAAGCGGCAGAGCGCCCGCTGGCATATTTGCCTTTTCTGCCAGGCCGACGGTTTCAAGGATTTGAATTGCCTCGCGGCCCGCCTCGACACCACGCAATTTTGGTCCGTGCATGATACCTGCAAGTACGTTTTCGAAAACGGACAGACCGACAAAGGTGCGCGGCACCTGATAAGCGCGACCAAGTCCCCGCCGTGCGCGTTCGTATTGCGTCATACGTGAGACGTCACGGCCATCAAGCCGAACTGTACCGCGATCGATGGCTGCAGTTCCGTCCAGTGCATTAAACAGTGTTGTCTTGCCCGCGCCGTTGGGACCGATAACGCCCAGACACTCGCCGATACCAACCGAAAAACTAACCTTGTCGACAACCGCCTTTGCGCCATACGACTTGCAGAGGCCTTCTGCTTCCAACATATCCCGCTCCTCCTCGGCCAAAGAAACGCCCGGGCCACGTACTGGTGTGAAAACAACTTCACCCAGTCCCGTCCTCGATTGCCCGCGCGTTCCTCAGTTTTTGCTCAGCCCGGATCAGCCCAATTCGGAGAGAAGCTTGAACTCGTCTTCTACTTCGAAGGGCGAGTCTGATCCCTTGTAAGTGACCACAAGATCATAGTTGAACTTGCCGCCATTGGTCTTGCGCCATTGGCCGGCCACAAGCGGTGTCTTGGTGAGACCGGGGATTTCGCTCGATGCAAAGTCAACCTTGCCGACCACTGTATCGAGGTTAACCTTGGTCAAAGCCGCCTGCAAAGCCTTCTTGTCCTTGGGATCTCCGGCTGCCTTCAGGCCTGCCAGCGCTACCTCCCAAATCGCATGGGTGTAACCCAGAACAGCAGTCCATTGCTTGCCGGTCGTCGTTTCCCATTCTGCGGCCATATCCTTTGCGCTCTGCCCGGTCAGCGAAGAGCTGTATGGCAACTTGGGTGACCACCAGATTTCCGTCGACATGCCATCGCCACGATCGCCCAATGCTTCAACGCCACCTGGGAACAGGAAGGCACCGGCCACTGTTGCGATTTCGGGTTTGTAGCCCGACTGGGCTGCATTGCGCCACATCGCGGCAAAATGGTTCGCAAACATGAAGCCAGACATTATTTGCGCGTCGCCCTGCTGGAAAGTCGCCACCTGATTGGAGAAATCCTGTGTCTCCATCTTGAACATACCGCCGAAGACGATATCAAAATTGTTCTGTTTCAAAGTGGCAGGCAGGCCATGGTCTGCATCCGCAAAGCCACGTGCCGCAGGCTGGTCGACAAAGCTGACACCGACCTTGTCATTAAGCTTATCCCTGACGGGTGCCCACATGCCGACATATGCATCGCTGATATCTGTTGTCGTGAAACAGAAATGGAAGGTCCAGGGGTTGCCGTTGTTGCTGTAACCGTCCGGGCCGCCACGAATGCCGAGAATGGCATCAGAAGGCAGAATGCTGGAGACGATAGGTGTCTGGGTAACGCTCGCCATTTTGCCCGCACCGATCGCTGCGAGAGCCTCCGATGCTACGATGAGGTCGACCTTTTCCCGGGTCATGAGTTCAATAGTGACCTGCGTTGCCACGTTGATCGAACTCTGACTGTCGCGCAGCAGGATTTCAACCGAATAGGTCTTGGCACCGATTTGCATGCCGCCGGAGAAAAGCTTCTCCATCTGAGCCTTGATGAAGTCTACCGGCTCGCCAAAGAGCGCGCCGGGGCCGGACATTGCTGCAACCCATCCAATCCGAATGACGTCACCGTCAGCCGCGTTGACTGCTGGAAAGTGCAGAGAGAAGGCCGCAGTTGCTGCCCCTAGAGCGCCGAATTTCAAAACGTCGCGGCGTGATGCTGCCGGACCGTTGGACGCATTTTTCGCATTAATGGGTTTCATGTTTCTCCTCCCGAAACGAAAGCCAAATTCATAATTGACAATCTAGTCAATTGACCAAATCATATGATTAGATTAGTCATTCGTCAACTGGCTGTCGCTTCGAATCTGCACAGCACCACTTTTTGACGGTACGCCGGAGGAGGCGGCCGCATAGCAAGACGGGAGGAATTCATGAGTCAGAACGGAGAAATCTGGGCATGGGACGCGGCACGTACTGCCGCTGCAATTAAGGCTGGAGAAATCTCAAGCAGAGAGGCAACTGAAGCCGTCATTGCGCGTATGCAGGCAGTCAATCCAGCCGTTAACGCGGTGGTGGACGATATGTCGGAGGAAGCAATCGCTGCAGCGAATGAAGCCGACATAGCTTTGCACCGTGGCGATGCTGTTGGTCCACTCCATGGCGTGCCGGTCACGGTCAAGATCAATGTTGATACCGCCGGACGTGCAACCACTGTTGGCCTTGTCGCTGCCAAAGATGCAATCGCGGCAGCAGACAGTTCGCCCGTGGCCAATTTGCGGCATGCGGGGGCCATCATTGTTGGCCGCACCAATGTACCTGCCTTCTGCTATCGATGGTTCACCGACAACGAACTTCACGGAAAAACACTAAACCCGTGGGACGCATCGTTGACGCCTGGCGGCTCAAGCGGTGGTGCAGCGGTCGCCTCGGCCATTGGGATAGGGTCCATCGCCCATGGAAACGATGTCGCAGGCTCCCTTCGCCTGCCCGCCAGCGTCACTGGCATTTATGGGTTCAAGCCCACGGTTGGCAGACTTCCTGGCCACAATCCATCTTCCCAGGTCGAACCAACGCTTTGCCTCCAGGCAGGCGCAACCGAAGGACTTATGGCACGATCTGTCGCTGACCTGCGATTGGGTCTGGCAGCCCTTGAGCGCCCGGACCACCGCGACCCGCGCAATACACCTCTCCGCCTCCCAAGCGTGGAAGACGCCGCCCCCTGCCGTGTAGCTGTCTATGCAGGTACAACGGCAGAGGGCGTCGATCCTGCCATGTCAGCGCTGGTAAGACAGGCCGCCTCGTGGCTTGCGACAGAAGGTTATGCAATTGAAGAGGTAGAGCTTCCAAACCTTGCCGAAATGGCCGAGCTCTGGATGTCTATGCTCTATGCGGAGTGCCCAAGCCCCATTCGCGAGGTCATGTTCGGTCTTGGCGGCAAGGACTTCGAAACTGCATTCCACCATACGGCCGGTGCGTTGCCCGTTCTTTCGCCCCTGGAGGTCATAGAGGCATGGCAACGGCGCTTTGCAATCCAGCGCGAGTGGGCCAATCTTCTGGCACAATACCCCGTCGTTCTGATGCCGACCGCGTTCCAGCCCACCTTCCCGCACAACCATGACCTTGAGAATGCCGAGATCATGGCCAAGATATTGGCCGCTTTCCGTCCACTCTCGGCGATTGCCGGTCTGGCGTTGCCCGCAATCTCGGCACCGGCAGGCATGGTCAATGGCGTGCCGGCAGGCGTACAGCTCGTTAGCGCTTGGCACCGCGAAGAACGTTGTCTATCAACCGCCGAAGCGCTAGCGCGGCACATTGGGCCAATTACTCCAATCGACCCCAAATGGGCTTGATTAATCCACCTTTACAATGAAGATGAGGCCCATGAAAGCTTCACTGACAAAGTCACGAATCGCCCGACCGAATAGCGACGGAAAGCGCGCGCTCATAATAGAAGCCGCACTCAAAGTCATGATTTCGGAAGGGCTTTACAACGCGACAACGCGCAAAATTGCAGAAGCCGCGGGCGTCAACCTCGCCACACTGCACTACCACTTCAATGACAAGGAAGAGATATTCTTTCTTGCCATGGGGCAGCTGGTTGCAAACTACCGCGAAGTGTTGGCGACCCGGTTCATGAAGCCGCAAACACTTCACGAGCGCATACCGGAATTGCTCTATTTTATCTGGGAAGAGATTGAAAAGGCACCAGACGAACAATTGGCTCTGCAGGAGATGACCCTTTATCTGCTACGCCATCCGCGCGCTGCCACACTTGCAAGCGACAAGGATCACGAATTCCTGTCTCTGTATGAAGACACGCTTCAGACAGCCACCGATGCCGAACGTTGCAGCTCTGAACAGATCAAGGACCTTGCGAATTTCATCTACACAGGCCTCGTCGGCGCTTTCAACCAATGGCTGGCAACGCGTGACAGGGTGCAGATCCTGAGAGTTCTCGACAATCTCATTGTGTCGGCCCAGAGATTGATTGCCACCGACTGATCAGACAGAGCCTGTCTCACTGTGTTGTAAGATCAAACTCCATCGCCGGATCGGTTTATGGGAGGCAATAATGCCACACGCATTTCCCCTCCCAAACCCGCATCTGGCTGGCCGAAAAAATCGCAACAAGGGCCTTCTTTCCGCAATCACACCGTGTCGAGATACAACTGGTAGTCAAGCGGCGAAACATAGGCCGCAAAGCGGGCTGCTTCCGCACGCTTGATCGCCACAAAGACGCGATGCATCGTTTCGCCGAGCACGTCCTTCAGGAACATCGAGTCTTCTGCAACCTGGATTGCATCTGACCAATTGCGCGGCAAAGCGGGTGCGTCACCAGCCTCCACACCATTGCCTTCAGCTGCTGGACCCGGGTCGCGTTGGCTATCGATGCCCCGCAGCATCGCGGCAAGTGTTACTGCGGCTACAAGGAAGGGATTGGCGTCCACACCCGCGAGACGCTGCTCCAAATGCCGCCCGCCGGGGGAGCCTGCAGGCACGCGAACGGCGACGCCACGATTGTTGATACCCCAGTTTGGCGTTGTCGGCGCATAGCTGCGGGCCGTGAAGCGAAGCCAGGAATTATGATGTGGCGCCATGACCAGCATGCTTTCCGAAACCGTATCGAGAAGGCCGCCGATTGCAGCCAACAGGTCTGGCGACAATTGACCATCGCGGTCGGCGAAGAGGTTGCGGCCATCGCTGTCGCAAATGCTTGCATGCAGATGCATGCCGGAACCCACGCGGTCGGCAAAGGGCTTTGCCATGAAGCAGGCCTGCATGCCATGGCGACGTGCGACTCCGCGCAGAAGATGCTTCAGCGCCAGCAGATTCTCCGCCGCCTGCATGACATCGCCGTGATGCAGCGTCAGCTCGAACTGGCCGGGCGCATACTCCGAAATCAGCGTTTCAACCGGCAAGCCCTGCGCTTCGGCAGCCCGGTAGAGATCGCGGCTGAAAGGTTCCAGCCGGTCAAGTTCTTCGACGCAATAGACATTGGTCCCGAAGGGGCGTGTGCCCGTAAGTGGCATTCTTGCAGGCTGCGGCGCGTCACCCGCCTGCTCTGCATCAATCAGGTAGAATTCCAGCTCAAACGCCGCAATCGTATTGAGTCCTCGCGCGGCGAGTTTGTCGATCTGACGTTGCAACACATGGCGAGGGTCTGCCCAAACGGGGCTGCCATCCATCTCATGCAGCGCGACGCGGAATTGTCCGCGCGGCGGGTCTGTCCACAGCGACGGGGCAAGCGTGCCCGGCAACGGCCAGCCACACCGATCGGCGTCACCATCCGCCCAGACGAGACCAGTCTCATCCACATCCTCGCCGGTAACATCCAGCCCCAGGATCGAGCCCGGCAGATTGCGGCCACCCTCCCAAATGCTTTCAATTTCATGGCGACGGACCGTTTTGCCACGCGCGATCCCGTTGGGGTCGAACAGCATAAGATCAAAGGCCTCTATCTCTGGATGCGCCTTTAAGAAGGCCTGCAATTCCGCCTCTGATGCACGCAGGTCCGGCGCTTTGGGTCGTGCGGGTGCTTCAATCTTTCTCATAGTGCTGCCTCCAGCGGCAAAAGGTTCAAAACCTCACCGAAAGCGGCAAGGAAAGCTGCAATGTCTTCGTCAGTCATGTCTGGGCCGACGAGCATCATGTTGTGGAACGGGGTGAGCAGGAAGCCACGATTGAGGAGTGCGACATGCAGCACGCTTTCCAGCGTTTCATCTGCAGCCGCGCGCGCTTCTGCAGCATTGGTAACCGGGGCAGGACTGAAAACAACTTCAAGCCGCGCGCCTACACGGGCCGTGTGCCACGGCAGTGCGTGTTGCTCAATCAATGACTTGATACCAGCTTCCAGACGTTCAGCGCCCGCCAGCATCCGCTCGTAGTTTTGCGGCGTCATCAGTTCTTCCAGCGTTGCGCGCATGCAGGCCAGTTGCAGAGCATTGCCGGCAAGTGTCGTTCCGATGCCCGAATGACCATGCTCGGATTCGGGACGTGCAGCAAAAAGACGATCATTTATTGCTTGCGTCATGCCCCAGACAGCAGCGGGAACCCCGCCAGCTACCGGCTTGCCAACGACAAATAGATCTGGCTCCAGATGATGCGCACGAGCATATCCGCCGGGGCCGGTGGATATAGTGTGGGTTTCATCAAGCAGCAGCAGCGTGCCAACCTTACGGGTCTCCTCACGAAGGAAATCCCAGAACCCATCCTCCGGGAGAATCATACCGCAATTGGTCATAACCGGTTCAGCGATGACGCAGGCTATGTCGTTCTTCGACAACTCGTCCATCAGGGCAGCCCGGTCATTGAAGGGGATCATCACCGTTGTCAGGCTCGTGTCCTGCACTTGCCCGAGCAGGCTGCGACGCGCCACTGTTTTGCCGCCGACGAGATCCACCAGCGTGTCTTCAGCGGTACCATGGTAGCAACCATCGAAAACGAGAATACGCTTGCGCCCCGTTGCTGTGCGCGCGGCACGTAGAGCAAAACGGTTGGCATCGCTCGCCGTCACTGCCATCTGCCAACAAGGCAAGCCGAAACGCTCCTGCAGGAGTTCGCCCACGCGGTCGACATCGGCTGAAGGCAGCATATATGTGAGCCCGCGGCTTTCCTGCCGCCGCATAGCCTGCATCACCGGCACCGGCGAATGGCCGAACATCGCACCCGTGTCGCCGAGGCAGAAATCAACAATATCATTGCCGTCAATGTCACGCAGCCTATTGCCCTGCGCCGTGTCAATAACCATGGGGAAAAGCTGCGGCCAGTCGCGCATCCAATGCATTGGCACGCCGCCGGAAAAGCCACCCTTGGTGCTGGTTGATGCGCGCGCTGCTGATAGCGGGCGGTCGTCACGGTAACGGGCATTTTCTGCTGCAAGAAGTGTTTCTAGAGCAGGCCGCGCAATCCGATTGCTCGCAGTCGCCGAAGCTGAGGATGCCATCTATATTCTCCCTTACGATGATCGGGCTTACCCGCTGGTTTTCGCTGAACGCACTCTTGGTTTGCTGCTGGAATGCGGAACCGTGCCTGTTTCCTGCTTGAAGATGGATTTTCCGAGTAAATCCATCCCGTCGAGAATATCGGCCTCGATTGCGAGCTTCAGACGCGTGACATCGCGCCGCTCGATAGCGTTGATCGCGATCTCATGTTTGTCGCTGAGCTGTGTCGTCCCGACCACGCCGTAGATCTTGCGCATGAAAGGACCGAACTGCATCCAGACACTCTCCAGAAGGTGCGTGAGCACTTCCGAATTTCCGGCGCGGTAAATTTCGAAGTGAAACGCGTAGTTCGCTGCCATGTAGAGTTCCTCGTCACCACTCTGATAACTGGCGTTCATACGCTCATCATGTTCACGAATGCGGGCAAGGGTCGCTTCATCGATCTCATTGAGCGCGCGGATCGCGCAGGTGGGTTCCAGAAGCAGTCGCGCCTGCATAAGCTGATCGAAACGCGCCATTGTCATTTCCGGAATTGAAACGCGTCGCGTGTCGCGAACAGCAAGCGCGTTTTCTGCCGAAAGCCTGGCAATTGCCGCACGCATCGGCGTGACACCAACACCAAAGTCTGCCGCCATCGCCCGAAGGCTGATGCCCTTTCCAGGCGGCAACTTTCCAACAATGAGCGCGTTGCGAAGTGCCTGATAGGCTCTATCTTGCATCGTTGGCTCAGACGCAGCAAAGCTCTCGGAGGTTTCGCTCAAATCTTGATATTTTTCGCCCATATGAAGTGCTCGCGCTTGATGCCTTGCGACCGACAGAGACCGGGACGGCTTCGTGTGTCCGTCAGAAATCTGCGTTATTTCGTGATCACAAATATTATAAACCTTGCAGAATTGCAAGCCACCTTCAAAAGAGCAGAAATCGAAGAGGGTAATATCTAATATATTATTGATATTTCATCATAATATATGTTTCTTTTTGAAAAACACTCGGAGTAAGATCCAACGAAGCGGCACAGTCACAATCACATTCTTTCTGAAATTTGGACTGAAATACCCCGAAAACTCATCAATATGAGCAATAATGTGATCACAAAATTGGAATTCTGCTCATGCGAGCCGCAGCTGGATAACGACAAACAGGTAACGAGACATCGCGCCGCGCCCGCACAACCGCAGACATTTGCAGGTTTGCCTCACATCGCTCAGCCTAAACAGAGGGCAAAAACCATCACGCAGCCGGAAATAATGCAGGCGCTGTTGTCACGTTGCACTTCTCACGATCCTTTGACCATCCTGCTTCAGCAATCGGGCATGATCGCCCGACTGCATCGCATTAGCTGTCAGGCTGGCGCTGGAAATACAGTCGGGAAACTTCTTCCGGAGAAGGCGGATTGGTCATCACCGATATGACCGACAGTTCGGCCAACACCTCGGCCTCGCGAACGTCGCCGGATGGCGAAATAAACGCAATATCGTCGGGCGAATAGCTAAGGTAGCCATGGGGGGCCAAGGTGAGATAAAGCGCCAGTCGTCGTGGATCACCGGGTATAATGATGCCCTCTTCTTGGCACCGTTCGATCACTTCGACCAACGTGGAGAGTGCCTCGGCGTTGTATTTCTCACGCCCGCTTTCCGGTGTTTCATCCTCCCGGTCCTGCCCAAACATTAGTGCAAAAAAGCCCGGGTTTTCTTTTGCAAACAGAATATATGCGGTGCCAAGGGCGTTCAACTGACTCATCGAATCGGAGGGCACCTTTTCGATCTCATTTATCTGATAGCGCCGAAGCTCTCTAAAGCCTTCTGCGGTCAAATTATCGATGAGGGCACGCTTTCCCGAAAAGTGCCGATAGACCGAGACGTGAGTCACGCCAAGCTCGTTCGCAATTTCCCGCAGCGAGAAGTACGGCCCCTTGCGCTTACTAAGAAACTTCAAGGACGTCTTCACAATCGCATTACGTAAGTCGTTGTGATGATAGCCTTTTTTCTTCATGATTTTGGGCCCGTCGGCCATTCAATTCACTTCTTTCTTTCGTTCATCTTTACAAAGCGCATCAATCTCATAGGGCAAGGTGCAATTGCAAGAGCATATACAGTTTTAGAAAATCGACGAATACCCAGTTGACGAATGCTATTCTATTTGCCACCATGTTACCAGTGGTCACATTAAAAATAGCTCCGTAAGGCAGCCACAAACTGGGAGATTATCAATGACTTTTCTTACTGAAAAAGCATCCGTATCGCGTCGTACACTGTTGAAAATTGGCGCTACGACCGCAGCAACAGGATTGTTTGCCCCTTCAATTGCGCGCAGCGCTGGTTCAACCATCAAGATCGGGTATGTTGGCAGTTTGTCGGGCATCCGCGCCGCTTTTGGCGAAACGGAAAGCTGGACGCTGGACAAGATGAAGCAGCATCTGGCCAATGGGCTGGAGGTCGGCGGCAAGAAATATGACGTCGAACTTGTCATTCGTGACAACCAGTCCGACCCCAATCGCTCGTCGTCCATTGCCACCGAGCTTGCACTTCGTGAACGCTGCAATCTTGTGCTGGCGCAGGACGGTGATGGTGCCTTGGCAATAGGCGAACTCGCCGATAGCAGAAAGGTCCCCACGATCTCGACAATGGTTCCGTGGCAGGGCTGGTTCTTCCCGCGCGGCGGCGTGCCTGACAAGGGCTTCCCTTACACGTTCCATTTCTTTGCCGGTTCGGACACGATACTTGAAACATTCGTGTCCCTCATGGGGAAAGTGGAAACCAACAAGAAGGTCGGGACACTTTACCTCGACAACGAGCCAGGCCAGGCATTCATGGATCCCGAACTCGGTCTTCCGCCGATGCTGGCAGGCGCGGGCTTTGAAGAAACGGCTGCCGGTCCATTCCCGATTTCGGCGAACGACTTTTCAAATGCCGTTGCACAATTTTCGGCGGCCAAGCCCGATATTCTCACTGGCTTCATGTACCCGAACCATTTCATTCCTTTCTGGAATCAAGTTCAGCAGGCAGGTCTCTCGCCTAAGGTTTGCGCGATGGCTGCCGCCTTCCTGTTCCCCTCCGGCGTGGAAGCGCTCGGAACGATGGGCGATGGCATGGCGACAGAAGTCTGGTGGTCACCAAAGTTCCCCTACTCCTCTTCCATCACCGGTCAAAGCGCTGAAGAACTTGCTGCCCAATGGGAAGAAGAGGCCAACCGTCAGTGGACGCAGCCTTTGGGTTACGGCCATGCTCTTTGGGAAGTCGGTCTGGCCGCACTCAAGAACTCCAACGACCCGCTCGACCCGGACGCTGTGGCCAATGCCATTGCAAACCTGAAATCTGAAACGGTCATTGGTCCGGTGAATTTCGCTGAAAGCCCCATTAAGAGCGTTGCTATCACTGGCCTCGCCGGTGGGCAGTGGCGCAAAGGCACGGGCAAATATCCCTACGACCTCAAGATCGTCAGCAACTCAGCTCTGCCTGCTGCCCCGATCGAGGCAGAAATGGTACCGCTAGGCGGCGCGTGAGACGTGGCTGCCATGGCAATCTTAGCGACTGAAAAAGTGTCACGGCAATTCGGTTCGGTCCTAGCAGTCGACAATGTGGACCTGACATTGAATGTCGGTGAAAGTATCGGACTTATCGGCCCCAATGGGGCCGGTAAAACCACACTTCTCTCCCTGCTGACGGGAGACTTGCGCCCGTCTTCAGGCAGAATTCTGATGGATGGCAAAGACGTAAACGCTCTACCGCTTTTCGCCAGGGTTCGCGCCGGTATTGCGCGTGCAGCGCAAATTCCAAAGACCTTTTCGAGGCTGAATGTCCGCGAAAACGTCTCATTGCCCGTTTTCTTCGGGGCCGGGCTTTCTGGTGACGCCGCCACAGAGTGGATCGACGAAGTGCTTGAAATGTCGGGTCTCCACGACCAGGCAAGCAAGCAAGCCGGATCGCTTGGCTTGCTCGACCGCAAACGACTGGAACTGGCAAAGGCAGTTGCCAGCAAGCCGAGAGTTCTCCTGTTGGATGAAGTGGCGGCTGGACTTACCGAGCCGGAAATCGCCTCGATCAAGGAAGTTATCCTGCGTCTTCAGCCGAACCGCGCGATAGTCTGGGTTGAACACATTCCATTTGCGCTTCAGGGCGTTTGCTCTCGCATCGTCGTCATGGACAAAGGTGGCAAGCTACTCGACGGCCCGTTCGACGAAGTATGGGCCTCCGAAATTCTTCAAAGCACATACATGGGGACGTGATTTGAAACTTGCTCTAGATGTTGCGCATGTTGCCGCCAGTTTCGGCCAATTTCGCGCCTTAAACGATATATCGCTATCCTTGAAAACCGGAGAAACGCTGGCTCTCGTTGGCGCTAACGGTGCAGGAAAGTCGACCTTTCTCAAGATCCTGTGTGGCCTGGTCGACAACTGGCAGGGCACCGTGAATATCAACGGTACGCCACTCAAAGCGGGCGCACCCCGGCAATCTTCCGAGTTAGGCTTGGCACTTGTGCCTGAAGGCCGACTTCTCTTCGATAGCCTCACTGTGAGGGAAAACCTCCTCATTGGACAAACCGCGCGTTCCGGACCATGGAGCCTTGAAGCCATTGAGCGACTGTTTCCAGTGCTCAAGGAAAGGCGCAATGCTTGGCCGCGCGAACTTTCCGGCGGCCAACAGCAGATGGTCGCAATCGGCCGCGCGCTTGCCGCCAATCCTCAAATTCTGATGTTTGACGAGATTTCGCTGGGTCTCTCCCCAGCGGTTGTGCGCGAAGTTTATGACGCTTTGGACGTCGTGCGAAAAGAAGGCGTGACCCTCGTGATCGTCGATCAGGACATCTCGCGGGTCTGCAGCATTGCCAACTCTGTTGCATGCTTTTTCAAGGGAACAGTCACACATTACGGGCCTGCCGACGGGATGACGGCGGCGGCTCTGCATGAAGCTTATTTCGGGGGGCGCACATGACCGCACCGCAAATCACGGTTCTCATCTTTCAAGGGCTGACCCTTGGCGGGCTATACGCGATGATTGGCGCCGGACTGGCGCTCAATTACGGTATTTTGAAAGTCCTCCAGCTGGCGCATGGCGAATACATCACCTACGGTGCCTTCGCGGCAATTGGTGCAATCACGCTCTTTCCGAACCTGCCATTTCCTATCGTTCTGCTGCTGGCATTTCTGGCTTGTGCTTTGCTGGGCGCAGTCTTGCAATGGCTGATTGTCGAGCGCGCAATGGCCCATCGCAACGAAATTGTCGCCATGCTGGTGACCTTCGGACTTGCAGTTGTGCTGCGTGACAGCCTTGCTGAATTTGCCGGTGCGGATCTTCGCGGGCTTTCCGTGGGAAGCCTGGCGCAGGCCAATTTCACCATCGCAGGTGTGACGCTTGGCGTGCTGCCGCTGGTGTCCCTTGGCATCGCGATGACGTCCTTCCTGCTTCTGGCGATACTTATTTTCCGCACGCGGCTGGGCCGGGAGATCAGGGCCGTTTCCGATATGCCGGATATCGCTGCCCTCGTCGGTGCACGGGTCAAGCGTACCCACATTATTGTCGCGGCTCTGTCCGCTGGTTTGGCCGCAATCGCCGGCGTACTGCTTGCCATGCGATCCAGCATTTCCCCATACTCCGGTCTCGATAGCCTTCTCATTGCCTTCGAAGTGGTTGTGCTGGGCGGGCTGGGTTCCATCAGGGGCGTCCTGCTGGCCGGGCTTCTACTCGGGATGACGCAGGTCATCAGTACCTGGGCCGACAACAGTGCAGGACTGTTTTATGTGCACCTTGTCTTTTTTGCAGCCCTCTTAATCCGTGCCAAGACCGGGAAGCTTCAGTGATGAAAAAAATCGAATTTGTAGCCTTGGCCATTGGTGCTGTCGTCGCCATCGCAGCGAGCATGTTTCTCGACTCAGGCATGCAGTTCCTTGTCTGTGAGATACTGGTGCTTTTCGTAATGGCCCAAATGTGGAATCTGGCTGCTGGTTATGCCGGTCAGGTCTCTTTCGGACCGCAGTTGTTCGTGGGATTGGGCGGCTACACGCTCTACCTCATCGCCAACAACACCATGATCCCCGTGTGGGCTGTCATGGTAATCGTGCCAATCATTGTGAGCGTTCTGGCAATACCGCTTGGCATGCTCGTCTTTCATTTGAAACACGCCTATTTTGCAATCGGAACCTGGGTCGCTGCCGAAATCGTCTTCCAGTTTGTTCTCAAAACCCCATCGCTCGGGGCATCAAGTGGACTCGTTCTTCGTCCCGGTGGTGAGATGATGCAGGGGTATCCTGAAAAGGTTGCTGTTGGCGTTGCCCTTTTTGCCTCCGTTGTTCTTATCGTGGCCCTGCGTGTGTTCTTGCGGAGCAGACTCGGACTTGCAGTGCTTGCGGTGCGTGACAACGAAACCGGCGCGGAAGCCACGGGCATCAACGTCCGGCGGCTCCATCTCGCGCTCTTCACCCTGACCGGTGCAGGCATCGCCACCGCTGCCGCATTGTACTATTCAACCATCCTGTTCTTGACCCCGCTCGACGCATTCCAGGCCAAATGGGCCGTGGAGTTGATGTTCATCGTTGTTGTCGGCGGGCTTGGCACGTTGACGGGTCCCGCAATTGGTGTGGCTTTGTTCATCGGCCTTCGCGAGTTCATGACTGCAGCTGGATACAGCGGTGATCAGTACTGGATCATCATGGGCATCATGTCCATCGCGGTACTGCTGCTCCAGCCTCAGGGCATTTGGCCCGGTCTCACAACATTCTACACACGCTTGACAAGAGGAAACACCTGATGAGCCATCAGTCAGAGCCCTATTATTGGTCTGCCGAAGAAACGGTTTCAGCTTTGAAATCCCGCAAGATCGGTTCTCTTGAACTCCTCGACCTTATGGTGAAGAGACAATCGGAGCTGGACGGGGAGACAAATGCTATCATCGAAACCCACATTGACGAGGCACGTGCTGCTGCCAAGGCGTTTGATGACGGCAAGTCTACAGGTGGTGCATTGGCCGGTCTACCGATGACCATCAAGGAATCCTTCGAAGTTGAGGGATTTCACACAAATGCCGGTATACCTGACCTCGCAGACTATGTTTCGCGTACAGATTCAGATGTCGCAGCTCGTGCGAAGGCAGAGGGTGCAATCATCTGGGGCAAGACAAATGTGCCGCTCGCAACGGCGGACCATCAAACCTACAATCCTATTTATGGCGTCACCCGCAATCCGTGGAATCTGGAAAGAACCGTTGGCGGGTCGTCTGGCGGTTCAGCGGCAGCCCTTGCCTGCGGTTTCACCGCCCTTGAAATCGGCAGCGATATTGGTGGCTCCATTCGCCTGCCGTCGCATTACTGCGGGGTTTGGGGCCACAAGCCAACCTATGACGTTGTGTCCGGCGTCGGGCATGTTCCGCCGTTCCCAGGAACACACCCATTCGAGGCCCTGGCGGTTAACGGTCCGATGGCACGCAACGCCGCCGATCTGGAACTGGGCATGAACATTCTTGCAGGCGCGCCCTCGGGCAGCGCGTGGAAGCTTGATCTTCCCCGACCTCCACAAACAAAACTGTCAGAATTTCGCGTAGCGGTTTGCACAGATTGGTTTCCTGTCGACCCAGCCTATGCGCAGGCGATTGAGAACTTCGCGAATGAACTTGAAAAGCAGGGTGCGACTGTTACACGCTTGAAGCAAGCACCACCCGTGGAGCATTATGAAGATCTCTATATCTCGGCACTTTTTGCCGTGATTGGTTCGTCAGTTCCCGAGGTCGAGCTTGAAGCCTACGAACGTGCTGCAAGCCGCCATCCGAAGGGCAGTCTCCCTGATCGCGTGGCACGCGCAACGCGCAGCAGTTTGGCTGAATATTCCTTGATGGTCGACCAGCAGAACAAGGTCAAAGCCATTTGGGCAGACTGGTTTAAGAGCTTCGACATTTTCCTTTGCCCCGTCGCCATGACGGTCGCTTTTGCCCATCAGACAGAAGATGGCCATGGACCTGTACCCCAGATGGACCGGGTTCTCGACGTTGCCGGAGAAAATTTCCCATACATGGAGAACCTCTACTGGCCAGGTGTCGCAACATTGGCTCACCTGCCAGCAACCGTCCGTCCCCTGCCGGAAATGGTCCGTGGCATGCCCGCCGGGGTACAGTGCATTGGTCCCGCTTTCGGCGACTACCAGACATTGCGTTTCGCCGCATTGTGTGACGAGGCCTTTGGCGGGTTTGTTACTCCTCCGGGCTACGGCGACAGTGGACACTGAAGTGAAACAGCATCACTTGAACTCGTAGAGTTCGACCCGGGATAAGCTTATTGAATCCGGCAGACACTAAGCAATCAACCTGACCGATCAAGTCAGGTGAAGCCTGGTGTTTGCCGACAACTCGACTGGCCTTGCATGAAGGTATACTTGGAGGTTTGACATGGTTGAAGGCACAACACAGAGCAATAACAGGCTGGCAGACAGCATACTTTACCCCTTTTCGAATGCAGCTCACCTGGCCGAAAATCCTCCAATGTCTATAGAGGGCGGCGACGGTGTATATATCATCGACGCAAGCGGCAAGCGCTATATCGACGGTCAGGCCGGACTTTGGAACGTCAATGTCGGCCATGGTCGTCGCGAGATCAAGGATGCTATTAAGGCGCAGCTTGATCGCCTCAGCTATTACACCCTCTTTGGTGGCACAACGAACACGCCGTCCGTGGAACTGGCAGAACTCTTGTGCCGTATCACTGAGCCTGAGGGGATGGTACGTGCCTTCTTTTCCTCGGGGGGATCGGAAGCCGCGGAGACTTCGTTCAAACTCGTCCGGCAGTATTGGCATCACCGCGGAATGCCGACAAAGATGAAAATCATCTCGCTCAAGCGCGCATATCATGGCGTGACCCTTGGCGCTTTGTCAGCAAATGGCATTACCCCCAATCGCGTGTTTTACGAACCGCTCCTGCCCGGCTTCGTGCAGGTGGAAACACCACACCTTTACCGGAACCCCTTTACGGATGATCATCAGGCTCTTGGCAGACTCTGCGCTGAACTTCTGGAGCGTGAGATTCTATATCAAGGGCCCGATACAGTCGCGGCATTCATTGCCGAACCGGTTCAAGGCGCTGGTGGCGTGATTGTGCCGCCAGAAAACTATTGGCCGCTGGTGCGCGAAATCTGCGACAAATACGACGTCCTGCTCATTGCGGACGAGGTGGTGACCGGTTTTGGCCGACTGGGGTCGATGATGGGTAGCCGTCACTGGGGCGTCAAGCCGGACATCATGAACTTCGCCAAGGGCATCAATAGCGGCTATGTGCCACTCGGCGCAACAATGATGAACGCAAAGGTGGCCGATGCCTTTGTGACGAGCGACACCACCCCATTTAGCGCCAAGGCCTTCCATCACGGGAATACCTATGCTGGTCACCCACTGGCCTGCGCGGCGGCCATCGCCAATCTGAAGATCATCGAGGATGAAAATCTGACAGAAAACGCCGGGCGGGTGGGTGCCTACTTCCTCGAGCGTTTGAAGGATGTTCAAAGCCGTCACAATATTATCGGGGACGTGCGTGGTCTGGGCCTGATGATCGCCGTAGAACTTGCCGATCCAAACACAAATAAACCTTTCGACATCTCCCTCCAGCTAGGAACACGGGTCTCCAATTACTGCAAGGAAAAGGGTGTGATCATCCGAAACCTGGGTGATACATTCATTATCTCCCCGCCCTTCATCCTTGAGATGGCCCATGTGGATGAGATGGTGGACGCGTTCGAGGCAGGTCTCGCTAGCATCCAGCAGTGAGCCTGGCCTTTCTCAAAGGCATCAAAACCGGATCGGAAGCCCGTCCAGACACTCGTCGGATCGGCTCGACCGATCCGGAGCCTTGCTCTATGGGGCAACTGCATCATCACCTGCAAACGGTATTCCTCACGATTAATGCAGCTTGATGATGCACTCTCCAGCCTCTGCCCCCACGGGAAAACAGCATTTACAATATACCGTCATATGGTATTGGCTGGCGCTTAATCTTGCATTTACAATGCAACCCAGCCACATCAAAAAAACGGAGAGAGCAGAATGCCTTTGGTTGCTGCCATTTTGACCGGGCTCGTCGCCCTTCTTCATGTCTACATTATGTATCTGGAAATGGTTCTCTGGACCAAACCGCAAGGGCTGAAAACATTCGGCATGACCGCTGAACGAGCCGAGGAAACCAAGGTTCTTGGCGCAAACCAGGGCCTCTATAACGGCTTTCTTGCAGCGGGTCTCATCTGGAGCATTGTCCATCCTGATCAGGGCTTTGCGTTTCAGTTGCAGGTGTTTTTCCTCGGTTGCGTAATCGTTGCAGCGCTCTACGGCGCATATTCAGCCTCGAAGAAAATTCTTTTGACACAGGGCAGCCCCGCGATAATCGCGATGATTGCCGTGCTTGTCGCCAAGGCAATTGCCTAAATCAGATTTGTTCAACCTTTGAGCGACAAATTGGCCATTCGGGTATCACGCCCGGATGGCCTTTTTTCAAGGTCATTTTGGCTGACATTCTCCGCGTAAGCCCATTCTGATCGGCTTCATGCGGTCAAGACCAGACCCTGAATTTCAGACAAGCCGCGCACGTTCGTCCAGGCCAGCCACAGCATATTCAATTGACGGCCTTCTATGTTTTTAATAGATAAAGAACCGAAAAGAATCAACAAGCCCAAGGAGGCACAAGAGAAGTTATGAAAGCGCTCCTATGTGTTGAACCCGGAAAACTCGAGCTTACCGAACGCGAACGTCCGTCGGACCGAGAGGGATTTGTACGTATTCGGATAGCAAATGTCGGAATTTGTGGAACGGATTACCATATCTATGGTGGGAAGCAGCCGTTTCTAAGCTATCCGCGGGTCATGGGTCACGAGCTTTCTGGCTACGCCTTAAACCCTTCTTCCGACGGGCGAATTGCCAGCGATGACCTGGTAGTCGTAAATCCTTACATAACCTGCGGAAATTGCCACGCCTGCAGCGTGGGAAAACCGAATTGCTGCGAGCAGATAGCCGTCCTTGGCGTTCACGCCGATGGCGGCATGTGCGAGGAAATCGTGGTGCCGGAAGGCAACGTCTATCGGGCAGACGGCCTAACGGAAGAAGCCGCTGCCATGGTCGAATTTCTGGCGATTGGAGCGCATGGTGTTGCCCGGTCGCGAATCTCCGCGAATTCCTCTGTTCTTGTTGTCGGTGCAGGCCCGATTGGAATAGCGGCAGCAATATTCGCCAGGATTGCCGGAGCCAATGTCACTTTGACGGACACCTCTGCCAAACGATTGGACCTGGCGAAAAACGCTGTTGGTGGCATAGCCGCCCATTTGCCGGAAAATATGCCGACAGTGACCTATGAGACCGTTTTTGACGCGACCGGCAATATCAATGCCATGAACGCGGGGTTGAAATGGCTGGCGCACGGGGGAACCTATACGCTGCTCTCGGTGGTCAAGGATGATCTCTGCTTTCCTGATCCTGAGTTTCACAAGCGTGAGACTACAATGCTTGCCAGCCGAAATGCCCTGAAGGCCGATTTCGAGCATGTCATGGCCTCGATCCGCGATAACAAAGTGCCGATTGAGGCGCTGGCCACACACAGAACCAGTTTCGAAGATGCCGTTCAGAATTTGCCTGAATGGTCGCGTGACCGGGACAATGTGATCAAGGCAATTATAAAGGTTTGAAACCGTGACGGACATTCTGCAATTCGGCACCAGCCGGTTTCTTCAGGCTCACGCAGATCTCTTTTTCTCAGAATCAACAAAGCCCAGGCACGTCACTGTCGTTCAATCCTCCGGCGACCCTACACGGCAAAAGCGCCTGGAAGCTCTGGCAAATCCGGCGGGCTACCCTGTGCACATTCGTGGCCTTGTAGACGGTCGTGAAATTGATGAGGTCCGCACCGTCACATCCGTCAAGCGCACGCTTTCGACCGCGACAAATTGGACTGCCGTGCAGGCCGCCGCTAACGAGGCAAATATCATCATCTCCAACACGGCAGATAACGGCTTTCTACCGCGCCCCGCTGACACCGAGGCAACCGCCAGCCAAGACATGAGTTATCCCGCCAAGCTTTACCATCTTTTGGCCGGGCGTTTTCACGCAGGCGCAGGCCCTGTGTTAATCATGCCGACTGAACTCATTTCGAACAACGGAAACGTTCTGAAGGCGCGCGTTCTTGAAATAGCCAAACAGCAGCGTGCAAGCGAACCCCTTCTTGCATGGCTGAACGGCCTGCCCTTCGCCAACAGCCTGGTTGACCGTATTGTATCCGAGCCGCTTGAACCCGCTGGCGCTGTTGCTGAGCCTTATGCCCTCTGGGCTATCGAGAAGGCTCCCGGCGTCGACGCACCCTGCCCTCATCCATGCATGCAGGTTGTCGACGACCTCGAAACAGTGGCTCGACTGAAGCTGCATATTCTCAATCTCGGGCACACTGTGCTTGCCGAGTTTTGGCGCAATGCTGGCTCGCCGGCCAATGCTCTGGTGCGCGAAGTCATTCACGGTCCGGATGGAAAAGCGCTTGCAGACATATGGGAAAACGAGGTGTTGCCGTGTTTTGCCAGTCGGGGCATGCGGGCCGAGGCTGAAAGATATATTGAAGTCACCGTGGAAAGGTTCAAAAATCCATTTCTCGATCACCGCCTGTCCGAAATTGCAGGCAATCATCAGCAGAAAATTGAACGGCGCATCAGTGCTCTCATTGATTGGGCCGACAAGCGAAATTCATCGGAAATGCCGCGCCTGAAGAGCATAGTTGAAAAAGCGCAGTCCTAGTCGATCGCAACGGGCGGACACGGCGCACAGATTGAGGAAGCAGCATGCGGGACGACACTGTCTTCAAGCGGGCATTCAACGATATGATCAATCTGCTTTCGGAGTTTGCTGATGGAGACGAACTGCCCTCCGAAAAGGAACTTGGCGCGCGCTTGCAGGTGAGCCGGACAACGGTGCGAAAAGTGCTGGCGTCATTTGCTGAAAGCGGCTGGTTGAGCTCTGAGTTGCCGCGCCGCAAGCTGAAAGGGAAAAGCGCAGCCGCGGTGCCCTTTCCCGAAGAAGAGACAGTTCCGCAGTCCGTTCACGTGGAAGCCAAATTCATGCAGTGGATGTTGTTGGACGACACGCGACCTGGCACCATTGTCAGCGAGTTGGAACTCGCCCGCAAATTCGACGTAGCGACCACTGTCATCCGGGAGTTTCTAAACCGTTTCCAGCGGTTTGGCCTGTTGGAAAAGCGCAGCAATACCGGCTGGATTTTCAAAGGGTTCACCAGCGAATTCGCAGAGGAGCTTTTTGAAGTGCGCGAAATGTTCGAATTGCGTTCGGCCCGACACTTCGCCACCTTGCCAAAGGATGCCCCGATCTGGCGGGAACTCGCCGACATACACAAAGAACATACCGCGTTGCTGGCCAACATCAAAACGCGGTTTCACGACTTTTCCGAGCTGGACAGCCGATTTCACCTGCTGATCAACTCAGCGTCGCCCAATCGGTTCGTCGACAGTTTCTATGACGTCATGACGCTCATTTTCCATTATCATTATCAATGGAATAAACACGACGAGGCTGAGAGAAACGAAGCCGCGATCCATGAGCATCTTGCATATATTGACGCTCTGAAAAGTCGGGACATGGCAAAAATCGAAGCGGCCTGCCAAAAGCATCTTCACTCTGCCAGACAAACCCTGATGCTATCAGCCAGCCTGCGCAAAGGATAAGCAAAAGACCATTGTCAGAGCCTGTAAGCCTGCTTGGCGTTGCCACCCAAAATGGCGTCCCTTTCGGCGGGCGAAATATTTGCCAATAGGGCTTCGCTGGTTTCAACCCACCTCTCATAGGATGAGGCGAGCGTGCAGACCGGCCAGTCGCTGCCCCAGATCAGCCGTTCCGGGCCAAAGGTAGCGATGAGGTGGTCGACATAGGGCTTGATATCTTCAAGCTCCCAATTGGGGGCAGCCTCAGTCACCAAGCCTGACATTTTGCAATAAGCGGCAGTGGAACTGGCAAGCTCCGCCATGTCTGCGGCCCAGTCGTCAAATTCGCCATTGGCAATTTGCGGCTTGGATGCGTGGTCAATCACCACCCGCATATCCGTGTAGCGGGCCAGCAGCGCTTTCAGGTTTTTCAAATGACGCGGGAAGGTTAGAGCATCGAAGGTAAGATCCGCCTCAATCAACGCGCGGAAGGCGGCATCCAGCTCAGGCTTCAGCATCCAGTTGTCATCGGCAATATCCTGGATCATCGGGCGCAGACCAACAAATTTGGGATGGGCCGCAAGACGGGCGATTTCGCCACTCGCATCCTCGCCTTCAAAATCCACCCAGCCGACAACACCCTTTATGAAGTCATGAGCATCTGCCAGTGACAGCATATATTCAGATTCAGCAGCCGTTGGTGCCGCCTGCACCAATATGGTGCCCTCTATGCCTGCATGATCCAGAAGCGGTGCAAGGTCGGCAGGCTGAAAGTCACGATAGATCGACCCGACCGCTGGCGTCAGCCAGCCATAATCGGTGCGAGCAAGCGTCCAGAAATGTTGATGTGCGTCGATCTTCATGGCGATCCCCTTACGAACCGATGACACCCTTTTTGAGGATGATATTGCCATAGAGACGGGTCTCGCCCGTCTGTACGACAACAAACGCCTCCGACGCACGATCATAAAAATCGAAGCGCTCCAGCGTGGAGATTCTGGCCGGATTATCAGCCACCTTGTCGATGATCTTCTGGAAATCGGCAACAGCGGGCGGAATGGCGTCTGCGTCACCCACCACTTGCATGGTGATTGCAGGGTCACTCACGAATGTGTCGAGCGGCATCACGCTCAGCACGGCTTCCAGAACGTCGGTCGCCGAAATACCATCAAGGCGAACACACTCCGGACCGGAGCTGGAGCCTGGGAAATTGGCATCAGCAATTACGATTTCGTCACCGTGGCCCATAGCGCGCAGCGCATAAAGTAGCTCGGGCGAAAGAATGGATGGAATATTGCGTAGCATGTCAGCCTTCCCCTGGCAGAGGTGCGTCGCTGCGCACCAGTTTTTCTGATTTCAAATCCGACCACAGACTGGATGGTATATCCGATTCCAGCAATCCAATATTGGCATTGACCTCGTTGGCGCTCACGCCGCCGGGGATGACTGTCTTGACGGAAGAATGGCCAAAGACAAACTGCAGCGCAGCCGCAGCGAGCGGAACATTGTGGGCCACGCAAACTTTTTCGATTTTGGCGACACGGTCGAGAATATCCTGCGGCGCGAGCGCATAATTATACATAGCCCCCTCCACCGCACCCGTGGCCAGAATACCCGAATTGTAAGGCCCACCGAGAATGATGCCCACATCGCGCTGCTCACACAGCGGCAGGAAGGTGTCGAGGGATTCCTGTTCCAGAAGCGTGTAACGACCGGCCAGCAGGAAACAGTCAAAGTCGCCAAGGCCCAGCAGCTTCTCGCAGACCTGCCATTCATTGACACCCGCACCGATGGCGGAAATCTCACCCGCCTCACGCAGCTCCACAAGCGCGCGATAGCCGCCCCCGTCAAAAAGCTCGCGCACTTTCGCGTCACTGGCTTCTTGTGACCCTTGAGAGAAAACACAAACGTCATGCACCAACAAAATATCGGCGCTATCCACGCCCATGCGCCGTTTGCTGTCCTCATAGCTCTTCATGACACCGTCATAGGTGTAGTCGAAAACAATACGGCGCTGCGGCACATCGACAAATGCTTCCGGCGTCACCTCTTCCGGCTCGCAATCATAAAGCAGACGACCCACTTTGGTCGAAAACACCAAGTTGTCGCGCCCCATTGCCTCAATGCCCCGACCAACACGCTCTTCTGCGCGCCCGAGACCATATTGGGGTGCTGTATCAAAATAGCGTATTCCCGCCTCATAGGCAGCCAGCAGAGCTGCCTGGGCATCCACCTCTTCCACCTTGCGGAAGAGGTTACCCAATGGTGCCGAACCAAAGCCCATCCGGGTCAGTTCCACGGGTTTCTTCGTCCTGCTGTTCAGCGATATTTTCTCTGATGTTTTCATAAGACACAATTCTTGGACGCTAGTGTTAGCGCGATTTGAAATATTGCGGATACTGCGTCGCAAGCGGCGCGAAGCGGTTCGGTAATTGGGAAAGATGGAAGCTCATCGCGGCCTGCGCAGCATCTGCATCCCTGGCCCGGACTGCCGCCAAAATTGCCTGGTGCTCCTCCAGGGCACATTTGGAACGACCCGTTTCGGGCAACAGCAGAATACGTAGCCTTTTCAACTTCAGTGAAATGGTACCGACTGTGGCGGCAAGCCCTGGATAACCCGTAAATTCCATCAACAGAGCATGAAACTCTTCGTCTGCATTATAAAATCCTGTGTGATCACCATCTTCCAAAAGGAGTTGCTGAAGGCGCACATTGCGTGTCAGCCGTGCCAGTTGGTCTGGCGTATGCTCCACCGCCACTTTGGCAGCCGCCGCCCGTTCAAGGGCTTCACGTAGAAAGGCGGCCTCGTGCAATTCATCAACAGAAAAAGGTGTAACGCGTGTGCCTGATTGCGGGATCACATCCACTAGCCCATCGGCAGCAAGGCGTGCAATCGCCTCGGAAACAGGCTGACGGGAAACGCCCAACTCTTTGCATATGCTACTCTTTCGCAGAAGAGCGCCGGGCGGAAGCCCTAAGGTGAGGATTGCCTCCTGCAAGATCAGATAGACGCGTTGAGACAACGCACCAGACAAATCTGTGATGCTGGTCAGACCCAACGTTTCCACTTCAAAAGCCGGTTCCATATTTCCTCCTTGCCAACTACCATGTTAGTTGACAAGCCACCAAAGTCAAGATACATCTACATCAATCCTCATCGAAGTGGATGAGTTTGGGAGGGACTTTCAATATGGCCGCACTCGCGAAAGCACTTCGCTTGCAAAAAGATGACAATGTCGTCATCGCGTTGTGTGACCTGGCTGCCGGCGATCAGATCGAATATCTTGATGTGCCGCTTCCTGTGGCAGTTCCCCGCGCCCACAAAATTGCAATTCGCCCGATAGCAAAAGGCGAGCATGTGTATCGCTATGGTCAAATCATTGGCGAAGCGAAAGAAGACATCGCCAAAGGGGCACATATCCATTCGCACAATCTGGGCATGGGCGATCACACACAGGATTATGACTTTGCCGCGAACGCGCAATCTCTGCCTGACATCGACGAGGCCCGCACATTCATGGGCTACAAACGTGCTGACGGCAAAGTGGGCACGCGCAACTATATTGGCATCCTGACCACGGTGAATTGTTCCGGCTCGGTGGCGAAATTCATTGCGGAAGCTGCAGAGAAAAATGGCTTTCTGGACGAGTTCCCCAATGTAGACGGCATCGTTCCGATCGTACATTCCACAGGCTGCGGCATGTCCGGTTCAGGCGAGGGCTATGAGACGCTATTCCGCACGCTGTCTGGCTATGCCCGCAATCCGAATTTCGGTGGCATTTTGCTGTTGGGTCTCGGTTGCGAAGTGATGCAGGTGCCGGAGCTGATGAAAGGACGCAAATTGCGCGGCGACGACGCCCTGCAATATATGACGATCCAGCAGCAGGGCGGAACGAAGAAGACCATTGAGCGCGGCTTGGAAGCACTGCGCAGCGTGGCGACGGTCGCCAATCAGATAACACGCACGCCCCAGCCGATTTCCGAGATTACAATTGGCATGCAATGCGGAGGATCGGACGGCTATTCCGGCATTACCGCAAACCCGGCGCTGGGCTACGCGTCCGACCTCCTTGTGCGCCATGGCGGCACAACCATCCTTTCCGAAACCTCGGAAATTTATGGTGCGGAACATTTGTTGACGCGTCGCGCGGAAAGTGTCGAAATTGGCGAAAAACTGATCGAGCGTGTGCGCTGGTGGGAAGACTATACCGCCCGTAACGGCGGCGAGATGGACAACAACCCGTCACCCGGCAACAAGCGCGGCGGCCTGACCACCATATTGGAAAAGTCGCTCGGCGCAGTGGCCAAGGGCGGTACGGCACCTTTGCGTGGTGTTTACAAATTTGGTGAGCTGATCGACCGCAACGGCTTTGTCTTTATGGACAGCCCTGGTTTTGACCCGTGCTCTGTCACAGGTCAGACCGCATCAGGCGCCAACCTGATTGTGTTTACAACCGGTCGCGGGTCGGTCTCGGGCTACAAGCCTGTTCCCTGCATCAAGCTGGCGACAAATTCGGAAATGTATGAGCGCATGTCAGACGACATGGATCTCAACTGCGGCGACATCGTCACCGGTGGCGTGAGCATAGAGGCAAAAGGTGAGGAGCTATTCGAGCTTATCATCCGCGTTGCCTCGGGCGAAGAAACAAAAAGCGAAGAGCTGGGATTTGGCGGGGCGGAATTTGTGCCCTGGCAGATCGGCGCAGTGATGTAGGCGTCAAAACTGGCGGGAGAAGAAAATGCGACTTGAGGGTAAAACAATTTTGGTGACCGCCGCAGGTCAAGGCATTGGCCGCGCTTCGGCGCTGGCGCTTGCGGCTGAAGGCGCAAAAGTTATCGCAACGGACATCAACGAGGAAACGCTGGCTTCGCTGGCTGCCGAAAACAGCGCCATTGAGACACGCGTGTTAAACGTGCTGGATGCAGATGCGGTTGCAGCACTGCCCGGCGAATTGCAAAAGCTGGATGGCATCTTCAATTGCGCCGGCTTTGTGCATCACGGCACGGTCATGGATATTTCCGACAAGGACTGGGCCTTTTCCTTTGACCTGAATGTGACTTCCATGATGCGATTGATCCGTGCATTTCTGCCCGGCATGCTGGAGCGCGCCGAGGAAACCGGCACGGTTTCAATCCTCAACATGGCCTCAATGGCATCCTCTATCAAAGGCTTCGCCAATCGTACCGCCTACGGCGCGACCAAGGCCGCTGTGATCGGCCTGACCAAAGCAATTGCTGCCGACTTTGTGAAGCAAGGGGTACGCTGCAACGCGCTTTGCCCTGGCACAGTCGACACGCCATCACTTCGCGACCGCATTGCCGCATTCGATGATCCGATCCAGGCGGAAAAAGACTTCATCGCGCGTCAGCCTATGGGGCGCCTCGCTACGGTCGACGACATAACACCGATTGTCGTCTACCTGCTTTCCGATGAAAGCCGGTTTGTCACTGGCCAATCCATGCTCGTGGATGGCGGCGTGACCATTTGAACATCGGGCAAAAAGGGAGGGGCAAATGAACACAATTGTACAAATGAAAGCGATCGATAAACGCTTTCCAGGTGTCCACGCACTCAAGAATGTGAGCTTCGACCTCAAAGCCGGTGAAGTTCATGCGCTGATGGGAGAAAACGGCGCAGGCAAATCCACGTTGATGAAAATTCTCTCGGGCATTTATCAGGCCGATGAGGGGGAGATTTTGGTTGCCGGCAAGCCGGTCCGCATGGACGGACCGCGTGCAGCTCAGGCAGAGGGTATCGGGATTATTCACCAGGAATTGTCCCTGATGAACCATCTGACCGCCGCGCAGAATATCTTCATTGGTCGCGAACCGCGCCTATCCTTCGGGCGGCTGGATGAAAAGGCCTTGAACCGGCAGGCTGCAGACATATTCAGGCAAATGAACCTTGCACTCGATCCTCAGGCGGTCGTGGAGACGATGACGATTGCCAAACAGCAGATGATCGAGATTGCCAAGGCTTTGTCATTCAATTCCCGCATCTTGATCATGGATGAGCCAACAGCCGCGCTGAACGACGCCGAAATTGCTGACCTATTTGAAATCATAGGGCAATTGAAAGAAGAAGGCGTTGGCATCATCTATATCAGCCACAAAATGGATGAACTGAAACGCATTGCAGACCGTGTGACAGTGATGCGCGACGGCGAATATGTTGGCACCGTCTCTGCTGCCGATACGCCGGTGAGCAAGATCATTTCGATGATGGTGGGACGAGAAGTCACGGACGTCGCCCTGCAGGTTCCCGATACCTCCGCCAACGAAGTTGCCCTGGAAGTGCGCGGACTTACCCGAGGAAGAGAGATCCGGGATGTCAGCTTTTCGTTGCGCAAGGGCGAAATCTTAGGTTTTGCCGGCCTCATGGGGGCTGGTCGCACAGAAGTTTCACGTGCGATTTTTGGCGCAGACCCGCTCGATTCCGGCGAGATCTACGTCCATGGCAACAAGGTCAATATCAAGACGCCCAACGATGCTGTGAACGCCGGTATCGGCTACCTCTCAGAAGACCGTAAACATTTTGGGCTGGCGCTTGGCATGGATGTCCGGGCCAATATCACCCTTGCAACTTTGAAGAAGTACACCGGCAAATTTGGCCAGCTTGACGAAAAGTCCATGCAAGATACGGCTGTCGGTTACATCAAAAAGCTGGGTGTGCGAACTCCATCTGACAAACAGGAAGTGCGGCTTCTTTCCGGCGGCAACCAGCAGAAAGTGGTTATCGCAAAGTGGCTGCTGCGCGATTGCGACATCCTGATATTCGATGAACCCACACGCGGAATCGATGTTGGTGCAAAATCAGAAATTTACGACCTGCTGAAAAGCCTTGCAGCTGAAGGTAAGGCCGTCATCGTTATTAGCTCGGAATTGCCCGAGGTTTTGAGACTTTCGCATCGCATCGCGGTCATGTGCGAAGGCCGACTGACAGGCATTCTGCCGGGCGGTGCAGACACCAACCAAGAAGAGATAATGCATCTGGCGACCCTGCGCGAAAGTATGGTCACAGAGCATGAATCTTTGAGCGCTAGGAGGGCGGGATGAGCGATCCGCAAACATCAACTGTTCAGGCAATGGCTACGACACAAAAAGAGGCGGGTGGCCGTTTCTCTGGCGCACAGCAGAAAATTTGGGCATTTGCGTCCCTTATCGTGCTCCTTGTGGCGTTCTCAATCGCGTCGCCAAACTTCATGCAAACGTCAAATATCCTCGCAATTTTGCAGGCAACCAGTGTCAACGGCATTCTGGCGGTCGCGGCAACGCTGGTTATCATCACTGGCGGCATCGACCTCTCCGTGGGGACGTTGATGACATTTACTGCCGTCATTGCAGGCGTTGTGTTGACCTATTGGGGAATGCCTCTGCCGGTCGGCGTATTGGCCGCAATCGGCATTGGTGCATGCTGCGGACTTACTTCCGGCACAATCATTGCGAAGATGAAAGTCCCTCCGTTCATTGCAACGCTGGGTATGATGCTCATCCTCAAAGGACTCTCACTGGTAATGTCCGGTACGCGCCCGATCTATTTCAACGACACACCATCTTTTCCGATGATTTCCACCGGATCGTTTGTCGGTGACATTTTCCCGAGCCTGCCCATACCAAATGGTGTGATTATCCTGTTCATCGTCGCTGGTATCGCATCCTACATTCTGGGTCGCACAGTGCTCGGTCGCTACTGCTTTGCGCTGGGCTCCAATGAAGAGGCCGCACGCCTTTCCGGCGTCAATGTCGATGCCTGGAAAATGGCAATCTATGCCCTCTCCGGGGCAATCTGCGGCATCGCTGGTCTGGTCATTGCATCTCGCCTCAATTCCGCACAGCCCGCACTCGGACAGGGCTACGAACTGGAGGCAATCGCGGCCGTGGTCATCGGCGGCACGTCACTTTCTGGTGGCCGTGGCACGATCTTGGGGACCGTCATCGGTGCCTTGATCATGTCCGTTCTTCTTAACGGTCTGCGCATCCTGTCAATTCCGCAGGAGTGGCAAACCGTTGTTACCGGTTCCATTATCATTGCGGCGGTTTACGCCGACATGATCAGACGGAACCGGGCATGAATGCCGGCATTAGCCGGTTTGAGCGTAAAGGGGTTAGAGGATCACCCCTTCTACAAACTACAGTGAACCCAAAAACCTGAGGAGGATCAAAATGTTCACAAGGCGTACTCTAATGGGCGTCGTTGGCGCTGTTTCAATCGTTGCTGCTGCCGGCGTGGCGAAAGCTGACGACAAGCTCTATATTCCTATCATTTCCAAGGGCTTCCAGCACCAGTTCTGGCAGGCTGTGAAGGCCGGCTCTGATAAGGCCGCTGCAGAGCTGGGTGTAGACGTGACATTCGAAGGTCCCGACACAGAAGCTCAGGTTGACAAGCAGATCGACATGCTTTCTGCAGCACTTGCAAAGCACCCGGCAGCTATCGGCTTTGCCGCCCTCGACACGCAAGCAGCAATTCCGCTTCTGCGCAAAGCTCAGGAAGAAAATATCCCGATTATCGCTTTTGACTCCGGCGTTGACAGCGACATTCCGGTCACCACCATCTCCACCGACAACGCGGCGGCTGCCGGTGTTGCAGCTGACAAGATGGCTGAGCTGATTGGCGGCGAAGGCAAGGTTGCTCTCGTTGTTCACGACCAGACATCTCGCACCGGTATCGACCGTCGTGATGGCTTCGTAAACCGGGTCAAGGAAGCTTATCCGAATATCGAAATCGTTGATATTCAGTATGGCGCTGGCGACCAGCTTCAGTCTACGGAAATCACCAAGTCGATCATCGCTGCAAACCCTGACATCAAGGGCATCTTCGGTGCAAACGAAGGTTCTGCTCTGGGCGTTGTGAACGGCGTCAAGGAAACCGGTAATGTTGGCAAGATTGTCATCATCGGTTACGACTCCGGCAAGGGCCAGAAGGCTGCGATCATGGACGGCACTATGGCTGGTGCGATCACGCAGAACCCGGTTGGTATCGGTTACGAAACCGTCAAGGCCGCAGTTGCCGCTGTGAAGGGCGAAGAAGTACCGGCTAACATCGACTCCGGCTTCTACTGGTACGACAAGTCCAACATCGATGCTCCGGAAATCGCTGCTGTACTCTACGATTAATCCTCCCGGGATGGTATGAGGGTCCGGGGCGTTGCGCCCCGGGCCTTCTTCTTTGAACTCGACAGGGATTGTGAGTTTGCAGATCGGCGCGATTTTCAAACTGACGATCCGGGCATTGCCCAGAAACTGCTTGAAAGGAAACACCCATGAAACTTCTTCGCTACGGCCCTGCGGGTCAGGAAAAGCCCGGGCTTCTGGATGCTGACGGCAAAGTGCGCGATCTTTCCGGCGTCATCGCCGACATTGACGGTGAGGCACTGTCGCCCGCATCAATCGAAAAGCTGAAAGGCATTGATGTTGCCAGCCTGCCGGTTGTGACCGGTGACGCACAGAAGGACCTGCGCCTTGGTGCCTGCGTTGGCAAGATCGGCAAATTTATCTGCATTGGCCTCAATTATGCTGACCACGCCGCTGAATCCGGCATGGATGTTCCGCCGGAACCAGTGGTTTTCAACAAGTGGACTTCCGCGGTCATCGGCCCGGACGACGACGTGCAGATCCCGCGCGGTTCAGTGAAGACCGACTGGGAAGTGGAACTTGGTGTGGTGATTGGCAAGGGTGGCTCCTATATCGACGAGGCCGACGCTATGAGCCATGTGGCGGGCTTCTGCGTGATCAACGACATCTCCGAGCGCGAATATCAGATCGAACGTTCCGGCACATGGGACAAGGGCAAAGGCTGCGACACATTCGGCCCCATTGGCCCGTGGCTGGTGACGCCCGATGAAGTGAGCGACTTCGACAATTTGAAAATGTGGTTGGAAGTGGATGGCAAGCGTTATCAGAATGGGTCCACCAAGACCATGGTCTACAAGGTACCCTTCCTCATCTCCTACCTGTCACGCTTCATGAGCTTGCAGCCGGGCGACGTGATCTCCACCGGCACCCCGCCTGGTGTTGGCATGGGACAAAAGCCGCCAACATATTTGAAGGGCGGCGAAGTTATGCGCCTTGGCATCGAGGGCCTTGGCGAGCAGACCCAGAACGTGAAGGCCTAAGTGCCTACCTGATAGTTTGATCTGCTTTTCACGGCCTCCGATAAGAAGGCCGTGAAAAAATATTGATGCTACTTTGCCCTGGCTCCAGACTTGCTTACCCGAGATCAGGTGCAATCGGCACAACAACTCGACCTCGAATTTTACCTTCGAGGAACCGGGGGGCAGTATCAACGACTTCTTCGAGCGGCAACTCGATCATCATGGACTCAAGTTTCCCGAAGTCCAGTTCTGCTGCCAGATGATTCCAGGCTTCCAACCGTTCTTCTTTCGGGCACATGACGCTGTCGATACCGGCCAGCGTGACGCCGCGCAGAATAAACGGTGCAACTGTTGCCGGGAGGTCCATGCCGGCGGCAAGGCCACAGGCCGCGACCACACCCCGATAACGCATGGAGGCCAGCAGATTGGCGAGCACCGCGCCACCAGCGACGTCGATCGCGCCAGCCCAACGTTCCTTGGCGAGCGGCCTTGGCTTGCCGGAGAGTTCTTCACGGTCGATAATATTTGTGGCACCGAGACCCTTTAGATAGTCCGCCTCAGAGGCGCGGCCAGTAACGGCCCCGACTTCGTACCCCCTGGCAGACAGCAACGCAGTTGCGACGCTGCCGACACCGCCAGCAGCACCGGTGACGGCAATTTCGCCCATATCCGGGGTAATTCCGTGTTTTGCCAGCGCCATTACACAGAGCATCGCCGTGTAACCGGCTGTCCCAACAGCCATTGCCTGTTTCAGGCTGATGGCCTCAGGCAGTGGAATGAGCCAATTGCCATTTACGCGAGCCTTACCCGCCAGACCACCCCAGTGCCCTTCGCCGACGCCCCACCCGTTGAGAACAACGCGGTCACCGGGTTTAAATGCAGGATCACTGCTCTCGCTGACGATGCCCGAGAAATCAATTCCCGGCACCATGGGGAAGGAGCGCACGACCGGGGCATGCCCAGTGATGGCAAGTGCATCCTTGTAGTTGAGTGTCGACCATGCAATGTCGACAGTTACATTGCCTTCAGGAAGCCGACTTTCTTCTATCTGGCTCACAGACGCGCTCTGACGGTCTTCGGTCTTATCAATCAGGATAGCTTTGAACATTGGGATCTCCTCAATATGTTTCGATCATCTGGAAAAAGGTTTGGGTAAACTGGCGCAGTGGTTCGGCTTTGCGTTCCATCTTTGCGCGAAGAACGGCGCCCTCCCATCCTGTCCAGAAGAAGGTGGCAAGGGCTTCAGTATCGGTTGCGTCGTTGAGTTCGCCGCAGTCCTTGGCGGCGTCAAGGCAGACCGTTGTGCGGCGCTGCCAATCTATCAGGACATCAACCAATCTTTCGCGGAATGATGCGGGAAGCGTCGCCATCTCCTGTCCGAGATTGCCAACAAGGCACCCCCTTTGAAAGTCAAAGCGGGCCATGCTGTCTTCAGCATGTTGCGTAAAGGCGCGCAGGCGATCAATCGGCTTAAGAGTTTCGTTCAGGAGGCAGCGGTCCAGCAGACCTGCGAAATAGGTGCCATAGGCCTCTACCAAATGGAGACCGAAGTCCGCCTTGCTGGAAAAATGGTGGTAAAAGCTGCCCTTGGGCACCCCGGCAACGGCAAGGATTTCATCGATGGCAACCGCGCGATAGCCCTTCTCCGTCAAACACTCCAGCCCGGCGCGGATCAGGCGCTGGCGCGTTTCAGAGTCATTCGGGTCGACCTTTGGTCGGCCGCGCGGCTTACCTCGAGGGCGAGTTATAGCAAGGTTTGGCGTGCTCATTCTTATTTATTAGACTAATCGGTCTAATAAATCAACAGATAGCTTGAGCGCGCGATGTTAATGCGCACTGTCACGTTCAAATGGAACGCCTCCTGCCGCCACCGTGTCAATCGGATAACGCTCAAGTGACGATAAGGCATCTCACCCCAGCAAGATGCCAGAAATCAACGTAACTATGCCGCTGCACGTCTTTCACTAAGAAGCTTCGAAAGCCGATAAGCAATCATTAATGGTTAATTGTATTAAAAGATCCAAATAATGAATTCCCGTGTATTTTATCAAATATATTAGGGGAATGTATATTTAGCTCTGAAAAATAACGAGCAAATAGGCCTATGTTCCGAGTTTATGCGCCCTGTTTTGTTACATTATGTGACATATGGACTGTGAACTTGGGAAATTCTCGGGAGAAAAACCAGATGAATCTTTCTGCTAAGGAAGCTCGCATGCAGTTCATAAACGCCGTTGGCATGGCTGGATTTGTGGCACTTGTCCTTGGGCTTGGCAAAGCCGCTGCCCACATGTTCGTGGACGGTGCTATTTGCGCCTCCAGCCTTTCACTCGACTTTATTGTCTGGAGTTTGAGCAACGGCGCGCATTGCTGGGGGTGCCCTGTTGCAATGACAGGTCTGGCAATGCTTGGCGGTGCTCTCGTTCTTCGCATGAACGAAAACACGTCTGGTGCTGCAGCGCCAGCGCTGGCCTGAGAACCTAGCCCCAACAAATCAACTCCAATCGCAAAAGACTTTTCGCGGCTCGGCAAAAGGATAAAGACGCATGGCAACAGTTACCGCAATCGACAATGAACAAATCAATGGCGCTTTTGCGCTGGCAGTTGATGTCCGTTTTGACAACCTTTCCGGTGGCTCCGATCAAAAAATCGTTGACTATTCAAGCGCGGACGGTTCGAGCAAAATCTGGTTTGGTCAACTCGGGAACGGGACGGATCTCGAGTTTGTTGTCGAACAGAACGGTGTGCAGTATCGCGCCATAGCTCACAATGCGATTGTTGAAGGTGAAATATCCACCTGGCGTATTGGTGTCGATCCCGATGGAATTATGCGAATTTCCACTGATACCGAGGTCATTGCCCAAGGTGTTGGCGTCGTTCCTGTCGATGTGGATCGTCCGGTCGCCGAAATTGGCGAAAACCTGGATGGCGCGATCAGCGACCTCAAGATTGCCAACTACGGAAATATTGCTGAGCTTAATCCTGCAAACCCGGAAAGTCCTTGTGCGGTGACCGGTGAATCGGCCTGTTTGTGCGGCCTGCTGCGCCCGACGGATGAGCACAATGCGGGCGAACGCGGTGCCATTACGATCTCAGAAACGGACAAGGAAGGCGATGGTGAGTGGAGCAACGTTGTCGCTCTCACCATCATTCCGATCCACTCAATCGTCCTGCCAGATGGCAAGGTCCTTTCATTTGGTTCTACAGAAGCCGGTGCTCAAGGTGGCGACTTTGTCTACAGCATTTTCGACCCCACGACGGGTGTGGAAAAAGTGCTGGAAAACACAACAGCTACCAATGTTTTCTGCTCCAATATGGCGATCGACCCGGAGACCGGAAATGTCATTATCTTTGGTGGTGATGGCAACCGCAATGGCGGCGGCGGCATTTCAGGCATCGATTCCGTTACGGTCTTTGACTACAAAACCGAGACCATGACAAAAGCGGAACCGATGGAATATGCGCGTTGGTATCCCACCAACATCACGCTGGCCAACGGTGATATTCTGATTCTTGGTGGCCGTGACAAAGACTATATGGGCTCCACCATACCCGAGGTTTACGACGGAGAAACCGGAACTTTCCGTCAGTTGACCGGCGCGGAAATGCCCGACCTTTTCGGTGGTGACGGCTCGCTTTATGAAAGCTGGTGGTACCCCCATACATGGCAAAACAGCCATGGCGAAATCATCGTCGTGGAAGCCTATGGCGATGACATATACCGACTTTCCACCGATGGTGAAGGTTCAGTTGAGAAGATCGGCAAAACCGGTTTTGAATCCTACAAGCTCAATACCGGAACCATGTATGACGTCGACAAGATCGCAATCGTCGGTGACGATGGCGGCATCTACACGGCGGATATTTCCGACCTTTCGACCGCCCCTGTGTTCACCAAGGTCGCAACCTTGGAAAATGCGCGCACCAATGCCGCGATGATTACCCTGCCTGATGGACGCGTTATTATTGTTGGTGGATCAACACCATATGGTGACGATACCGATCAGGGCAATGGTCTGACCAACGCGGTCTACACCCCAACGATTTGGGATCCTTCAGACAACTCTCTGGAACAGATGGATGATCAGGCGATGGCACGCCTTTATCACTCTTCCGGATTGCTTCTTCCGGACGGCTCCATCTGGTCTGGCGGCGGTGGCGCTCCAGGTCCGCAAATCAACACCAATGTTGAATTCTTCAACCCGGACTATCTGTATGATAGCGACGGTAATCTGGCAGAACGTCCAGATATCACCAGTGCACCGAAAAACATTGAAGCAGGTAGCACATTTACCATTACGGTTGATGACACATCCGACATTTCCATGATTTCGGCAATCCGCTCGGGTGCAATGACCCATGCGCGCAATACCGATATCCGCTTCGTGAAGCTGGACTTTACAATTATCGACGCAACGACGATTGAGGTTACCACGCCGAACGCAAACATTATGGGTCCTGGCGTATGGATGACCTACCTTGTGGACGATGCAGGTGTACCATCTGTTGCCTCGATCATCGGCGTTGATATGGCTGAAATCGTCGACACCGATCCTCTCGAGCAGACAACGCTTTCCTATTACGGGATCGACCATGAGCAGATCAACGGTGCATTCGACCTGACTGTTGAGGCCCGTTTTGATGATCTGGCCGCGGGCGATTGGCAGCGCGTATTCGATTTCGGCAACGGTGCAGCCAGCGACAATATCTGGCTTGGTCAGGTGGCAAACACCGACGATATGCGTTTTGAAGTGTTTGTTGACGGGAAAGCCTACGGCATCACCGCCAAAGACACCATCGTTGAAGGTGAACGTGCAGAATGGAAGGTTTCTGTTGATGACACCGGCTATATGCGCTTGTTGAAAGACGGCGTACTCGTGGCCGAGGGGCAAGGGGCCGTGCCGACCGACGTTGATCGCAAACAAAACTATATTGGGGACTCCAACTGGGCAACAGACCACCGTCTTGTCGGCGAAGTCCGCAATCTTGAAATCGAAAATCAGATCGGGGATCCTGATCAGAAGCCGTCCCTTCACGTCTCCGCAATTGGCAACGTCAACGAAGGTGACACTGGCGAAACCGGAACCGTGAGTTTCGAGTTCTCGATCAACCGTGTTTCCGACGAGGACGTGACGGTGAAGTTCGACCTCTTGGGAAGCGCAACCGGCGAGGAAACCGTGACGATCCCGGCGGGAGAAACATCCATCATCGCCAACTTCAGCTATTCAGGCGATAATATCAGCGAGCTTGATGAACTGGTGACGATCAACATTACGTCCGTCACCAATGCCGAGATCAATCGGGATCAAATATCGGCCTCTGCAACGATCATCGATGATGACGTCACATCATATTACGCCATCGAAGAGGAACAGATTGACGGCGCATTCGACCTGACGGTTGAAGCACGGTTTGATGATCTTGGCGCAGGCAACTGGCAGCGTGTCTTCGACTTCGGCAATGGCCCGGCCAAGGACAATATCTGGCTTGGTCAGGCGGCCAACACTGACGACATGCGTTTTGAAATTTACGTCGACGGTGTGCGCCACGCCATCACGGCTCAAGACGCGATTGAAGAGGGTGTAATCGCCGAGTGGAAAGTCTCAGTTGATAACAACGGCTACATGCGTATGTGGAAGGATGGCGATCTCGTCGCCGAAGGCCAGGGCGCAGTTCCAGCAGACGTTGATCGAGCTCAAAATTATATCGGTGACTCCAACTGGGATGCCGACGCTTCCCTGGTTGGCGAGGTTCGCAATCTCGTAATCGACAACACCGCGACCGAACCACCTGCTGACAACAATATTGAAGAAGAGCAAATCGATGGTGCATTCGACCTGACGGTTGAGGCGCGGTTTGATGATCTTGGTGCCGGCAACTGGCAGCGTGTCTTCGACTTCGGCAATGGCCCGGCCAAGGACAATATCTGGCTTGGTCAGGCGGCCAACACCGACGACATGCGTTTTGAAATTTATGTCGAAGGTGTGCGCTACGCCATCACAGCTCAAGACGCGATTGAAGAAGGGGTCCTCGCAGAGTGGAAAGTGTCAGTCGATGACACTGGTTACATGCGTATGTGGAAGGATGGCGATCTCGTTGCGGAAGGTCAGGGCGCAGTTCCGGCCGATGTCGAGCGCACGCAAAACTACATCGGCGATTCCAACTGGTCTCGCGACGCCACCATGGTTGGCGAGGTGCGCAATCTTGTGATTGATAATCTCGCTCACGACGCGGACACGCTTCCAGCTCTCTCGATTTCTGCGCCTGCAGATGTGACCGAGGGCGACGCCGGTGACCAAGGCACGCTGGTCTACACCATCACGCTGGATCACGCCTCACAAAGCGATGTGGTCGCCGATGTGGGCATTTCTGGCGGCGCGACCGGCCCGTCAACAATAACCATACCCGCAGGCGAAACCTCCGTTGAACTGTCGCTTTCATTTGTCGGCGACAATGATGTCGACGGTGATGAGGCCGTAACCGTCACGCTTTCCAACCCCGTTGGCGCGACTGGAACTGACCTGAGCGCAACGGCCAGCATCCTTGACGATGACAAAGCATCAAGCGGCATTGTAATCAACGCAGGCGATGAGGGCGGCTACTTCAACGGCACTGATGGCGACGACACATTCAATGGTGGCAACGGAAATGACGTCTTCAACGGCGGACAGGGCGATGACCTCTATGACGGCGATGGTGGCAACTACAACCAGGTCGACTACAGCGGCTCCTCTGCAGATTACACATTCACCCGGAACGCCGACGGCTCGGTCACTGTTTCAAGCCTGGCAGAAGGTACCGATACATTGACGAATATCGACGGCCTTTGGTTCTCCGGCGAGTCGAAGTGGTACGCACTTGACGATCTGGCCCCACCCCTGCCCACCAATGGTCAACCTGGCGAGGTGATCAATGCCGGCAACAATGGCGGCTATTTTGACGGCACTGCAGGCGACGATACCTTCAACGGTGGCAATGGCAATGACTTCTTCCGAGGTGGTCTTGGCAATGATACCTATGACGGTGCCGGTGGGAATTATAACCAGGTCAATTTTGATGGGCATCGTGCGGACTATCAGTTCAGCGAGAATCCAGATGGAACAATCACCGCCATCCACCAGACCTACGGTGAAGATGTGCTCAAGAACATCGCCGGGGTATGGTTCCTTGGGGATGAAACCTGGGCACCAACGGATGATCTGGTAAACCACGGCAGCTAATCTGGGCTGCATGCTTCTTGCGAACCGGTTCCCGCGCTGTGACAGTGTGGGAGCCGGTTTTTATTGCTCGGAAAGCATTTCCGGTTTGAACATTCCCGCAGACAGAAGAAGCTGGGCTGCCGTTATGGTTTCTCGGACGGAAAGCTGCAAAATGGTGCGCTCAGCGGTTAGCAACGCTGTCTCCGCGCTGATCGCCTCTTCCAGCGTACCGAAGCCCTTCTCAAAGCGGCTCAGCGTGGAATTCGCGCTTTTCCTGCGCGCAGCAGCTTCGCGTTCCGTCTCGGCCCGCATCTTCACGGTCGTCTTGTAGTCGCTCCATAGACCGCTAATCTGTTCTTCAACATCGTTGAGGGTGGCGGCCTCGCGATAAAGCGCAGCATCAGCGCGTGCATCCTGCGCAGCAGACATCGCCACGGAGGACAGGTCCAAAAGCGGAACTTTGAGCTGTACACCGACACTCCACCCCTCATTGCCACTGCTTCCTGAAGCACGGCTCAGATAGTGGCGGTACTCGCCGGAAAGATTGACAGAGGGCAGGAAGCGGCTCATCGAGGAGCGGGTGGAATAAACCTCGGAGCGGTACTGCGATGAAGCCGCCCGCAGCTGCGGATTGTTGCGATGAGCGCTTTCGATAAAGGCATCCTCGCCACGGTCCAGATAGCGGCCAAAACGACTGAATTTCGCACCACGTGCCGGTTTTCGTCCAGCATTGCGCTGCAATTTCTCGCCCAGTTTTTCAATCGTACCTTCAATTGAAATCAGCGCTTGGCGCGCGGCCGCAATGTCTGCTTCAATCTGGGAAATGTCGAAGGCACTGGCAAACCCGGCCTTCTGGCGAGCGGTAACCGCACTCTTCAATCTCTGGAAACGCTGGATTGAACGCTTGGCCAGATCCCTGTCCTGCATGGCAGCCACGGCCTGCGTCCAGGACTCAATCAGGCTCATGGTCGCCTGATCGCGAACCGCCATAGCATCGTAGGCAATTGCCTCTCGCCTGCTTCGCGCCGCCTTAACACCATAGTAGCGACCACCGCTTGTCCAAATCGGAAGCGAGGCAGTGATCGCCACATAGCTGTCGCGGTTGTTGAAATTCAGCGACGTGGAGCCAGGGTCGGAATAGGCATTGGATTGCACGCTACCCGTAATGACTGGCGTGTATTTGAGCAATGCAGCCCAGACGTCACGATCCGCAGCAGTCACATCCCGCAGCGCCGCGTGCAGTGAAGGATTGCGCGCGACAGTGGTTTCAAGCGCACCACGCAAGCCTGTCTCGTTGCTGGAATAGGCTTGCAGGCCCGCCCGCAATTCAAAGGATTCAACGGTGGCAGGCTCAGAAGCAGAAACACGCACGTCCCAACCATCGCCAGCTTTTGCCTGGCTGCCAAGCGCCAGCCCACAGGTCAGGCTGGCGGAAACAATGCTGCAAAAAAGACGACTTGCGCGACGCATCTAGTGCACTTCCCTGAAGGTATGCGCCAGGCTATCCAGAATAGGCTGCAGCATATAGGTCGCAAAAGTGCGCGTCTCGCCCTCGATGAAGAGCTCGCCGCTCATGCCAGGCAGAAGCGACACATCCAGCGCATCGGTGGCATTATCGTCCAGGCTTGCATGAACCTCGAAGAAGCGTTCGCCGGTTTGTTCATCGTGACTTGCATCGGCCGCCACATAGCTGACCGTGGCTTTGATGGGATCATGCGCCCTTGGATTGAGCGTGCTCACCTTCAGTTCTGCACTCTGCCCGACCTGCACAGCAGAAATCTTGTCAAGTGGGACGCGTGCCTTCACCTCCAGAGCTGCATCTGCTGGAACAATCTCAGCCAAGACCTCTCCAGGTCCGATAACGCCGCCAATGGTTTTGGCAGCCAGACGAACCACATAGCCACGCACTGGCGCACGCAGCGCGGCATTATCCGTCGCAGTTTCCGCGGCCTTCAGCTCATCGCTGATCTGCTCCAGCTCCGCCAAAACTTCCGTCAGCGCCCGTGATGTTTCCACGCCATCGGCCATACGCACGCGATCCATTTCGGCTTCCGATTCACTGATCTCGCTTCCCGCAGCCGCCATTTGCGCATGCAGTTCTGACAGGTTGCTTTGGGAATCCAGCAGGCGGGTTTCAACCTCCCAAACCTGATTGCGGGAAATGTGACCGGCCTTCACCAGAAGCTCTGCGTCATCCAGCTGTTTTTGCAGCATTTGCGTGCGCCGCTCGGCATTGCGGATTTGCTCCTGAAGCGATTTGTAACGCTGGCGTTGACCATCGGCTCTGTCCGCTAGGCCCTTCAACTGAGCGCCTATGGCAAGCCGCCCCTTTTCGAATTGACGTGCCTGCTCGGCATTCAAGGTCTTCGCAATTGTCGTGTCGACAAGACTGGAAGTCTCTGTGAAATCAAACGCCTTGCTGCCGCGCAAGGTCATGAGCGAAATTTCCGGCCCATCAAGATTGAGCCCTGCCTGGGCAAGTCCCCCGGCCTTTTCCGCTTCCAGTCGTTTGCGCAATGCGGTGAGAACCGCATGCCGGGCCTTCAGTCGGGTCAGATTTGCCTGATCCAGCGCTGGATCAAGTTTCACCACAATCTGCCCCTCTTCAACGAGATCGCCTTCCTGCGCAAAAATACCTTCAACCGTTCCACCGCGAACATGTTGCAGCAGCTGGTTATGCCCGCTTGAAGCCAGGGTCGCAGACGCAATAACAGCGGACCCAAGCGGCACAAACGTCGCCCAAGCCACCAAAATCACGAGGACGAAAAGAATGAATTTTCCCGATGATCCCGTTGCGCCGCGCGCAGAGGTCACCACAAGCGCGAGAGGGTCGTCCTCGCTTGGTGCTCCTGCGCTCATGTCGCCACCTCCGATACGGGCCGCGTGGACCCTTGCGACGTCGCATTTTTGATCACGCGCCCCTTCTGGCGCAACTCCGACGCAACGATCACCCCGTCCTTGACGGTGACGGCTCTCGTGGCAATGCGCATCATCATCGCAGATGCCGTCGCCATCACAATCGTGGCGTTATTGGATTGCGCTTCGGCCAGCGCGTTCAACAAAGCGCCCTCGCGCCGTTGATCCAGAAAGGTTGTGGGCTGATCCAGCAGAATGACTTTCGGGCTTCCATAAAGCGCCCGCGCCAGTGCGATCTGTTTGCGCGCGCTGGCCGGAATATGATCAGCCGAATTGGAAATTACGGTCTGATAGCCCTGAGGAAGTTCCATGACGAGATCGTGCAGGCCGAGAAGCATCGACACGCGATAGACCTCCTCAAGGTTGGCCGCAGGATCGAAGCGTGAAATATTCTGTGCAATGGTGCCGGTGAGAAGCCCGGCTTCCTCGCCACAATAGCCCATTGAACGCCCCCACTGGCCTTGCGGCCAGCGCTCACGTGGCGCGCCGTCCAGCGTCACAACGCCGTGTTCGGGCGGGCGTGCACCGGCCAGAATGGAGATCAGTACAGACTTACCCGCGCCCGGCTCGCCATCAACAATAACCACCTCGCCCGGTTTCGCCTCAATGGAAGCACCCGCCAACACCGCTCGACGGCCGTAATCCCGAAAAACAAGGTTCCGCGCCTGCAGGCGACCCTCAGGTTCCGGCAGATCAGGCCTGCGTTGCAGCCCCTTGTCTGCTCCGGTCAATTCTTCCACATTGTTGAAAGCCTCAATCGACCGCACAATGGTTTCCCACCCACCGATAGCCTGTTCAATCGGGGCCAGCGCGCGACCGGAAATCATGGATGCCAGGAAAATCAGGCCGCCAGACATATTGCCCTCAAGCACAAGAAATGCCCCCCAGGCCATGGTAATCACCTGGATGGATTGGCGAATACCCTTACTCAGCGCATAGAGCGCAGAAGACACACTGGTCGCTTCCTCTGCTGCAACGAGGGCTTCGGCCATACGCTCGCCCCACATGGTCAACAGGTTGGGCACCATGCCGAGGGAACGCACCTCCCCGGCACGGGAAAACGCGCTTTGGGCAAAACCAACCGCCTCACCTTCCCTTTTGCGGCTCGCCTCCCGCCCAATCGCCGTCAGCTTGAAATTGGCGTACCCGGCAGCAGCCATGACGACCAGGCCGCCAACAGTCAGGAGGCAGATTGTCGGATGAACGAAAAACAAAAGCATCAGGTAGAAAGGAACGAAAGGAAGATCAAAAAGACCAACAAAAACGCGCGAAGAAAGAAACTGCCGGGCAGACGCAAAGTCCCGGAGGTACGAGGACGCGCTATAGGCTGCTGTTGGGTCACCCATCCGTGCAAAGAGTTTGCGTGAAACCGAAACGGCATAGGCAGCGGCCAGCCTTTGAGCGACCTTGCCGCGTATCGTTTCACCAACAACGAAGACAGAGAGAACAAAAAGCACAATGACAGTGATGGCCACCAACGTGCTTTCCGAATGGGAAGAAAGCACACGGTCATAGACCTGCATCATATGAAACGAAGGCGCGAGCGCGCACAAATTCACGACAATGGAATAGAAGAAAAGAGCCCGCGCATGCTCAATGCCATGACTTCTCAAAAAGCGCGTCAGGTTTTGCAAAAACCTGTTTCGCGCGATCTCGGATTGGTCGGCTGTCAACACCCGGACTCCAAAAGCACTCAAAACTGATTTAGCAATAGATTCATCATGTTAAATTATGGTTAAGTCTATCTATTAAGGATGTTGCCTCTCTTCAGGCGGAAAGTGTCTGGAAGATGGAGAGCCGGGCATTGCGGGCGGGCGGGCCATCGCAACCGCCAATACACATGTGCATGGGCAGGTCAGTTGCTCAAATTTACATGGAAATTCTGGTTGAGGTCGTCACCGGACCTGACATCGAGATCAAATTGGTGTCGGAACAGTCTATTTTGTTACAACTGTCATTGATGCGTCAGCTTGAAGCTATGCCAGTGTCTATCACCCGCCGATCTGAGGGATCATCGGCGCAATAACACGGGGTCATCGCCGAATAATGCGCAACGCTGTTCCACTCAGCACTTTTCATCAGCTGAACGTGCCATTTCACAATTTTCAGCCAAAGCATGAACTGATTCAGCATCGAATGCTCCAATCGGACGGTAGGCTTATATGCAACGCCATACCGAAACAGTGGAGAGGTCGAGATGAACGCGGAAGAAATTCTCGCGAAGCTGGTTGCATTTCCTTCTGTGGTAGGCACCCCGAATGGGGCGATTGTCGACTGGATTGCAGGATACTGCCGGGCCGCCGGAGCCGAGGTGACCATTCTCCCCGGACCCGAAGGCGACCGGTCCAACCTTTTTGCGAGCATTGGCCCGCGCCAGCAACGCGGCTATGTGCTCTCGGGACATATGGATGTCGTGCCGGCGGGCGAGCCGGAATGGAGTTCGGACCCGTTTGTGCTGCGCCGCGTGGGCAACCGTCTCTATGGTCGGGGCACAACGGACATGAAAGGGTATCTGGCCTGCGCCCTGGCAGCATTGCCGGATCTCGCTGCAAAGCCTCTGGCGCAGCCCATCCACCTTGTTTTTTCCTATGACGAAGAGGCCGGATGTCGGGGTGTACCACATATGCTGGCTGCCCTGCCGAAACTCTGCGAAGCCCCGCTCGGGGCAATTATCGGCGAGCCAAGCGGAATGCAGCCGGTACTGGCCCACAAAGGGAAGATGGCCGCGCGAATGGAAGTGACTGGGCGCTCCGGCCATTCCTCGCGCCCTGATCTTGGGTTGAACGCCGTGCATGCCATGGCCGACGTCATCACCCACGCTGTGGCCCACGGTCAATCCCTCACCAATGGACCTTTCGACGACACGTTCGCTCCCCCGTATTCCACGCTACAAATCGGTGTCATCGCAGGCGGTCAGTCGGTCAACATCATCCCGGATCGCTGCACCGCTGATATCGAAGCGCGCGCTGTGCCCGGCGTGTCACCCGCCTCGCTGCTGGAGCCGGTCAAGGCTAGACTCATGGCTCTCCGTGAAAGCGGTTTCGAGGTGACTTGGCAGGCGCTGAGTTCCTATCCAGCGCTGGCTACGGCGCATAACAGCAGCCTTGCGTCGCTGCTTTCGCAACTCACCGGACAGGCCCCGCTTAACGCGGTCAGTTACGGCACAGAGGCAGGGCTGTTTCAGCAAGCCGGGATCGATGCGATCATCTGCGGCCCGGGCGAGATCGGGCGCGCGCACCGCCCGGACGAATTTATTGAGACCGGCGAGCTTGCAGCCTGCCAGCGCATGATCGCCGATCTGGGCGCTCGGCTGGTGGCGTGACGGCGGGGGGGGGCGTGGCATTCCAGTTCAATTCCAGCACAGCGCAGTTCACGGCTCTTGCATATCGGGCGGGACCCACGCTCGATCAACCCGCTCTGGTCACATCCCCAAATGATGATCACCCCGCATATCGCCTCTGTGACCCAGCCGAATACGGCTGCGCAATCGGTTGCGGAAAATATCCGACGCCACCGCGCCGGTTAAGAACTGATCGGCCTTTTCGATCGAAACCTTGGCTACTGACAGGAAAATAAAATGTCCCTTTTGCAAACCATCGACCCCAACCCCACCTTCACACCAAAAGAAGCACTGCCCCTGCCGGAGCGGCTGATTTCCGGCAATCCCGCCTTCAAGACCTGGGGACAGGACGCCTCGAAGAACGACAAGGTTCTGACCGGCGTTTGGGAGGCGACACCCGGCGTGACCCATTCTATCAAGGGTACGACTTTTGAGTTCTGCCACATTCTTTCGGGCGTGATTGAGATTGAAGAGCAAGGCGGCGAGACCAAGACCTTTCGCGCAGGTGACAGCTTTGTGATGAAGCCCGGTTTTGTTGGTATCTGGCGCACGATTGAAACCGTTCGCAAAATCTATGTCGTCGTGAACGACTGACCCAACTCCCGCGCGCACCGCGCAGGACGTACTCAAGGAGTTTCCCATGAAAAGCCACAGGATTGCACTAATCCCCGGTGACGGTATCGGCAAGGCCGTTACCCAAGCGGCATGGCAGGTGTTGCAAGCAGCAGCAAAGCAGGGTGGTTTCACTCTTGAGGGAACAGACTTCCCCTGGTCCTGTGAGTACTACCGTGAGACAGGAGCGATGATGCCCGAAGACGGGATTGAGACGCTTCGATCTTTCGATGCGATCCTGCTTGGTGCAGTGGGATGGCCTGCGGAGGTGCCCGATTCTGTCTCGCTGCACGGGCTTTTGCTGCCGATCCGCAAGCAGTTCACGCAATATGCCAACATCCGTCCGCACCGGTTACTGCCGGGGGTCCAGGGGCCTCTGCGCGCGGAGGGTTTCGATATCCTGTGCATCCGTGAAAACACAGAGGGCGAATATTCCGGTGCCGGTGGGCGTGTACATCAGGGCACGGCGGACGAAGTCGCGGTGGAAACATCCATATTCACCCGCACAGGGGTGGAACGGATCCTGCGATTCGGGTTCGAACAGGCCCGTGCGCGGCGCAAGAAGCTCGCTTCGGTCACCAAGTCCAACGCGCAGAAGCATTCGATGGTGTTCTGGGATGAGGTCACGCGCGAAGTGGCAGCAGATTACCCCGATGTCGAGGTGACGCAATACCATATCGACGCCATCGCCGCGCGCATGGTCATGGCACCCGACAGCCTTGACGTCGTTGTTGCCTCCAACCTCTTCGGTGATATCCTCACTGATCTGGGGGCAGCTATTCAGGGCGGGTTGGGCTTTGCCGCATCGGCCAATATCAACCCTGATCGAAACGCGCCTTCAATGTTTGAGCCAGTCCACGGCTCGGCCCCTGACATCGCACATCTTGGCACTGCCAACCCGATCGCTGCGATCTGGTCGGGTGCTATGATGCTTGACCATCTGGGCGAGGGAGATGCCGCGCGCGCGGTGATGAAGGCCATCGAGACCGCTACCGCAAAAGGCGTGGGAACGGTTCCGGGTAAGGACCAGACAGATACGATCACCCAGGCCGTGCTAGCTGCCTTGGGGTAATACGGCATAGCGCCTACGCAGAAAGCTGATTCAAGATTTCCCTTAATTCACACGTGTCCGCAAGACGCATAAGCCAATTCGGTAACGTGACGATGCACTGAGATATGTTCCCCGTTGGTTTCATGACTGAAACCGGCGGGGAACATTCATTTCAAGATGAGCTTTAACCCAGAAGGCCCCACGGTTGCGCGCCCCTAAGCCGGGGGGGGCGTGGGCTTGAAAAGGCGTTTGAAAAGTCCTGCTGCGATTTCCTCAAACTTGAGCACCTTCTGCTGGAAGGCAATGTATTGCGGCACATTCTGCCAAAGGCGCGCCGCTATGTTTAGTCAGAACAACAGACTTGCAGGAGTTTCAACCATGGCCAACTTTCGCCCGAAATATGTGACCTTCGACACCCACGGGACGCTCATCAACTTCGAGATGGCCGGGGCCGCACGCGACCTCTACGGCCACCTTCTGGATGAACCGCAGATGGTCGAATTCATCAACAACTTCCAGGGTTATCGCTTCGACGAGGTGATGCAGGACTGGAAGCCTTACGCTGATGTCGTGCACAACGCGCTGGAACGCACCTGCCGCCGCAACAATATC
>JBNKZZ010000023.1:0-3153 GCA_050301895.1 Ensifer sp.
GAAGGTGATTGTGCTGGAAGCCGGGCGCTATGTGCCTTCCGAGCAATTCACCGAAATGCACGCGGTGACGCTGGGCACGATGTATGCCGATCACGGCGGCCAGACCAATACCACCGGCGACATCACCGTGTTGCAGGGCAATTGCGTCGGCGGCTCCACGGTCGTGAACGCCGCGCTCTGCTTCCGCACCCCGGATTATTACCTCAAGCTCTGGGGCGAGAAATTTGGCCTCACCAACCTCACCACCGAGGTGCTGACCCCCTATTTCGAAACCATCGAAGCCAATCTGTCGATCACCCCAAACGAGGAATGGGAAACCAGCCCGGGCGGCGAATTGATCGGCGAAGGCATGGATGCGCTGGACCTGCCGCGTGGCATCGCCAAGCGCAATGTGAAGGATTGCGCCCTCACCGGCTATTGCTTCGCCGCCTGCAAGGGCGACCGCAAGCAAAGCATGTTGGTCACCTATCTGCCCTGGGCGCAGGCTTATGGGGCCGAGATCTATGCCGATACCCGTGCCGTCGAAGTGCTGGCCGCGAACGGTGTGGCCAGCGGCATCCGGGCCGAGGTGGTGGACCCCAATACCGGCGAAAAGAAAGCCGATCTTCAGGTCGATGCGCCGATCGTCGTGCTCGCCGCTGGGCCGGTGCAAACGCCGATCCTGCTGCTGCGTTCTGGCATCGCCAATTCCTCGGGGCAGGTCGGTCAGAACTTCGCCTGCCACCCGACGATTTCACTCACCGCCGAGTTTGAGCAGAAAGTCGACGATTTCCACGGCGCCACCCATTCGCTCTACATGGACAAGTTCACCCTGCCCGAAGATGGCGGCTATCTGCTCCTCAACGCGTTGGAACAACCGGTTTTCGCCGGTTCCAGCCAGAACCCGGGCGCCGGCAAACCCTATGTCTCGTTCATGGAGAAATACCGCAACCGGATCCGCCTGATCACCCTGATCCACGATCAGAATGTGGGCGAGGTGACATGGGAAAACGGGGTGAAGTCGATCAACTACACGGTGGATGATGCGGATTTCGAGGCGATGAAGCAGGGCTTGAAAACCAACGCCCATATCCTCTTCGCCGCCGGGGCCAAACAGGTACTGGTGCCCACCGCCTTTTCAACCGTGATCGACAGCGACGATCAGGTGGATGCCATCATGGATGGGCTGGCCAATGACAGTGCCCAGTTCCCCTATGTGTCGTTCCACCCACAGGGCACCTGCCGCATGGGGGCCGACCCGGCCACCACGGTGGTGTCCCCGAGCGGCGAAACCCATGACGTGAAGAACCTCTACATCACCGATGCGAGCCTCTTGCCCACGTCAATCGGCTACAACCCGTCCGAAACTGTCTACGCACTGTCGAGCTATATCAGCGATCAGATCAATATTGCACATGGCTGATATTGTTGGGACTTGTCCGTCGTCAAATGAGTCGGGTCAGCTGACGGCTTGATCCAAGAGGGTCAGGCTCATCCGGTTGGTTAGTCATGGGGCGGGTTTGCGATTTCGCAAACGCCTGATTTTGATAGCCTTTCGTCTGATCTGCGCCCCGCAAAAAACTGGTCCACCGCGTTCAAAACATCGCGGTGGGCCTTGAATGGAAAGCTGATTTCTTCGCCCAGAAGAACAGAGTTTCGCGCTGAACATCCAGTTTCGGCCCAGCGTGGATTCTCGCACTTTGGTTTAACACCGCATCGCAGCGTGGCCAAACCAGCCATTGGTGCATCGCGCGGCATTTCCGCCTCGGCGATGACCGGGTCGCGAGTTGTGCTGCCGCTCAAGAAGCCTGTTTCAATGACTGCTTTTGACGTGCGAGCCGTGATTTCGGTGCTCAGCCTTGATCAACACCTCAAGATGGTTGCAGCATTTTCCCAATGCGAGACCGCTGACCAGTCTTGAACAAAGCCATAGGGATAGTCGGGGATTGGCTGGGAGCGGTCATCCGGTTGGTCGCGTCGCAGCCTGCAAGGTCAAGTTTTGCGTGCCGCGCCGCCGCAAGTCCGGCTCTGAGCCCTTTTTGACCGATGCTGCGCGGCGCACAAAGGTCTGCTATGACGAAAAAATCGACAAACTGTCTTTCTTCGTCGTTGTCAGTGGAAATTTCTATGGGGCCGAGGATGCACCAACCGAAGGGTCGTCTGACCGACATATTCAGCCTTCCCACCGATGGTTCTGGGCAACCTCAGTCGGTTCTTATGCTTGATCAACTTACCCACGTTCCCGAGATTGGGGATGTGCTTCAGGTGGCAGATCGTAACTTGTCGATTGCACAAGTTGATAGACAGCGGATGCGAAGCTGCCTGACAGGCTGGCCGCTGATTGGCCTTGGCAGTATCGCCGTATTGGTCAACGAGCCAACGGAGGAATTGAAACCCTTAGCAAGGCATCCAAACCGTCTTTGGGTAACTTGGAAACCAAAAGCGGATTTGCCATGGCATTTCAAGACTGACGACCTCCCCAAGTTCATCCGACTGAATGAAGACTGGAACGCTCATCCGAATGATGTGAGTCTCAGGCTTGAAGAGCGCGGAGATGAGTTGATTGCCCGCATGAAACCAAATCCTTACACCTATCGCCAATATGAGAACATCCCCGAAATCTCTGTCAGCTTCGTAAACTGCTCCAAATATCGCGTGACGTCAGTAAACGACGAAGGCTGGTATTCAGGCCAGTGCCGCTTCAGTGGGCTTGCGCCAGAATGGGGTGAGTTCTACGAGATATCAGGCAACGTCCGAGACAACATGAACTCTACGCCTTGGATTAAGATGGAAGGCGTCGGGGCAAAGCATTTTCATTTCTATTTGAAAGATGAAACCCTTGAAATCAAAGCACAAGATTGGGTGTTGAAATCTGAAATCTGACCTTCGGACGGCGATTTCCTACGGCAGCAAAGTCCCGCGTTCCCGACGTTCGTCTTCCTGAAATGCTGCAAGATTCTCTAATGACCGCAATGGCGGGCCAAACCGCAGCATGATCAATGCAAGCTGAACGGCAGCTCCGGGCCGTCCGTGAAGGCGGCCCAAACCTTCAGATTTCGATGCTTTCCGCGATAGCCAGCGCATCTTCAAGCTCGACGCCCAAATACCGAACCGTGCTGTCCATCTTCGTGTGCCCCAACAACAGTTGGACGGCACGCAGGTTGCCCGTTTTCT